>NZ_JBHSMK010000001.1:0-16402 GCF_042654965.1 Rhodanobacter umsongensis
CCGACGTGACCGGCGCCTGCCAGTTGCCGGACGGCGTGGAGATGGTGATGCCGGGCGACAACGTGAAGATGGTGGTGAGCCTGATCCACCCGATCGCGATGGACGAAGGCCTGCGTTTCGCCATCCGTGAAGGCGGCCGCACCGTCGGCGCCGGCGTGGTGGCCAAGGTCATCAAGTAAGAGCTTTTGTGAAAAGTCCGGCATGGATGCCGGGTTGATCTTTGCCATCAGGGAGGATGGCTGAAATAATCCTCACGGGGCGAGCGGATTCAAGCCGCTCGCCGTCGTGTTTCCAGTTCAAGTCATGTACGCCAGTANCGATGGCAAGGTCGGCCGCAGGGCGCGACATGCTGCTGACACCTGGTCACTAGTGCATGAATACCAAGGCAGAAGAGCCCAAGGGCACGAACGCCGCCGACATCGGCAAGCTGGTACTGGCGGGGCTGGTGCTGGTTGCCGGTATCTTTGCCTATTCCTGGTTGGGTCGGGACGGCAACATTTCCCCATCGGTGCGCCTGCTTGGCGTGCTGGCCGCGCTGGTGATCTCGCTGGCGATCGCCGCGTTCACCGCGCTGGGGCGTCGGGTCCGCAATTTCATCGCCGAGTCGCAGTTCGAAATGCGCAAGGTGGTGTGGCCCACCCGCGACGAAACGATCAAGACGACCGGCATCATCATCCTGGTGGTGATCGTGCTGTCGCTGCTGTTGGGGCTGATCGATCTGATCCTTAAGTCGGTCATTCTCGACTGGCTGCTGAAGTTGGGTGGCTGAGGTGAGCATGAGCAAGCGCTGGTATGTGGTACACGCCTATTCGGGCTTCGAGAATCAGGTGAAGCGGTCCCTCGAGGAGCGTATCAAGCGCGCCGAGATGGAAGAGAAGTTCGGCGAAGTGCTGGTGCCGACCGAGGAAGTGATCGAAATGCGCGGCGGCCAGAAGCGTCGCAGCGAGCGCAAGTTCTTCCCCGGTTATGTGCTGGTGCAGATCGAAACCAATACCGAGGGCAAGGCGCCGCGCATCGACGACGAGTGCTGGCACCTGATCAAGGAAACCCCGAAAGTGATGGGTTTCATCGGCGGCACCGCCGACCGTCCGCTGCCGATCAAGGACAGCGAGGCTGATGCGATCCTGAGCCGCGTCCGCGAGGGTGTTGAAAAGCCCAGGCCCAAGGTTCTGTTCGAACCGGGCGAGATGGTTCGCGTCACCGAAGGTCCCTTCAACGATTTCAACGGCGTGGTCGAGGAAGTCAACTACGAGAAGAGTCGCCTGCGCGTTGCGGTGCTGATCTTCGGTCGTTCGACCCCGGTCGAGCTGGAGTTTGGCCAGGTCGAGAAGGCCTGAGGCCGGATCTCGGGCCGCGCTGATCGAGCCGGCCCGATCGTTCATCTGCTTCCGTCCGGGCAGCTCTTGGCACGGGGATTGCTGACAACCCAAAAAATCTCTATACTGCGCGGTTCACGCTGGGTCTTTTCGATCCGGCATGCCCGCGTTTTCAGATCTGCATGAGGCAGGTCTTCCTTCCATCCACGGACCGGTGAACAGCGAGGAGCCGCAAGGCGCCTGAACTCGCGAGGAAAATCCCATGGCAAAGAAAGTTGTCGGTTACATCAAGCTGCAGGTCAAGGCCGGCCAGGCCAACCCGTCGCCGCCGGTCGGCCCTGCCCTCGGTCAGCGCGGCCTGAACATCATGGAGTTCTGCAAGGCGTTCAATGCCGCCACGCAGAAGCTGGAGCCCGGTCTGCCGATTCCGGTGATCATCACCGCATATTCCGATCGCAGCTTCACCTTCATCACCAAGACCCCGCCCGCCACGATCTTGCTGAAGAAGATCACCGGCACCGCCAAGGGTTCGCCGAAGCCGAATACCGACAAGGTCGGCAAGGTCACCCGCAAGCAGTTGGAAGACGTGGCAAAGCAGAAGGAGCCGGATCTGACGGCTGCCGATCTCGACGCCGCGGTGCGCACCATTGCCGGTAGCGCCCGCAGCATGGGCCTTGTGGTGGAGGGTTAAGACATGGCGAAGCTCACGAAGCGTATGAAGTCGGCTGCGGCCGCGGTGCAGCCGGGCAAGTTCTATGGCCTGGACGAAGCGCTGAAGATCGTCAAGGACAACGCCACCGCGAAGTTCGCCGAGTCGGTGGACGTGGCCGTCCGTCTGGGTATCGACGCCAAGAAGTCGGACCAGGGCGTGCGCGGATCGTCGCTGTTGCCGCATGGCACCGGCAAGACCGTCAAGGTTGCCGTGTTCTGCCCGCCGGGCGAGAAGGCCGAGGCCGCCAAGGCTGCCGGCGCCGATGCCGTCGGCATGGACGACCTGGCCGAGCGCATGCAGGCTGGTGATCTCGACTTCGGTCGCGTGATCGCCACGCCGGATGCGATGCGCGTGGTCGGCAAGCTGGGCCAGTTGCTCGGCCCGCGCGGCCTGATGCCGAACCCGAAGGACGGCTCGGTCACCGCCGACGTCGCCACGGCGGTCAAGAATGCCAAGGCCGGCCAGGTGAAGTTCCGCAACGACAAGGCGGGCATCATCCACGCCACCATCGGCAAGGCCAGCTTCGAGGCCGGCCAGCTGGCCGACAACCTCAACACGTTGATTGCGGATCTGCTGAAGGCCAAGCCGTCCACGGCGAAAGGCCAGTTTCTGCAGAAAGTCGCGTTGTCCAGCACGATGGGCGTCGGCGTTGCCGTCGATACCTCCTCGCTGACCATCGCGACCAAGTAAGACTCAAGTCCCGCGCTGGCGATAACGCCGGCGTGGGCAGTTTTTGAAGGCAGCTCCGGCCTCAGGCCGGTGCCGCTGTCAAAGACCGCAGGCGCGCTCAGCGCGCGATGACGACGGGCAGGGAGCTCGCCCTCGGCAAGGAATTCGCCGTCATCGCCAGCGGGATCGCTTAATCGGGTTTCGATCGAATCCGGCCTGCGCAGATGGTGCTGCCCCTTCTGGAATTGTTCGATGTGTTCTGGAAAGGCCAACACCCGGGACATCCGTGTCCCCGACGTCAGGGACGGCGTCGCCCAGGACCGCAAGCGGCAGGAGCCGTGAGCGGAGTTCATTTGGAGGAGTGCAATGGCTCTAAATCTGTCTCAGAAGCATGAAGTAGTCGCCGAACTGGCAGACGTTGCCGCGAAGGCCCACTCCCTGATTGCCGTCGAGTACGCGGGCACCACGGTCGAACAGATGACCGCGATGCGCAAGAAGGCCCGTGAAACCAGTGTGTACTTGAGAGTCGTCAAGAACACGCTCGCTTCGCGCGCCGTGGCCGGAACCGAGTTCGAGGTCGTCAAGGACGCCCTGGTCGGTCCGCTGCTGTACGCGTTCTCGATGGAAGAACCCGGCGCTGCCGGGCGTCTGATCAAGGAATTCGCCAAGAGCAACGACAAGCTGAAGGCGAAAATCGTCTCGGTGGAAGGCAAGTTGCTGCCGGCCGAACACGTCGATGTGCTGGCCGCGTTGCCGACCCGCGAACAGGCGCTGGCCATGCTGGCCCGCGTGCTGGCCGAACCGGCTGCGATGTTTGCCCGGGTCATCAAGGCTGTGGCCGATCAGCAGGGCGGTGGCGAAGTCGCCGCCGAAGCGCCGGCTGAAGCCGAACCCGCCTGATTTCGACACCTACTCAACAAATCGAATCCATTTCAGAGGTAAATCAAATGTCCCTGTCCAACGAACAGATCGTTGAAGCCGTAGCCGCCAAGTCGCTGATGGAAGTGATGGACCTGGTCAAGGCCATCGAAGAGAAGTTTGGCGTGACCGCCGCTGCCCCGGTCGCCGTCGCCGGTCCGGCCGCGGCTGCTCCGGCTGCCGAAGCGCAGACCGAGTTCGACGTCATCCTGAAGAACGCCGGCGCCAAGAAGGTCGACGTGATCAAGGCTGTGCGCGCGATCACCGGCCTGGGCCTGAAGGAAGCCAAGGATCTGACCGAGGCCGGCGGCGTCCTGAAGGAAGCCGTGTCGAAGGAAGATGCCGAGAAGTTCAAGAAGGACCTCGAAGCTGCCGGCGCCACCGTCGAACTGAAGTAATCGGCGTTTGCACGCCGACGCTTCGACTTGACGTCAAGCAAGCCTGGGGGCGAAAGCTCCCGGGCTTTGCCTGCTTAGGCGGGAAGGGGAATGGAGAATGGGAAATCGCCCGTCGATTGCGCATTCTCGATTCCCAAATCCGCGGATTTGTCGAACATCTGATTTTTCATTCAGCCGGTGTGTGCACCACCGGCGTCACTGCGAACCGAGGCGCTACCGATCATGGCCTACTCGTTTACCGAGAAGAAACGCATCCGCAAGGATTTTGGCAAGCGTCCGCCCGTACTGGGCGTGCCGAACCTGCTGACCATCCAGACCGATTCCTACCGGGAGTTTCTGCAGGAGCATGTCGCGCCCAAACAGCGCGGCGAGAAGGGTTTGCATGCCGCGTTGAAGTCGGTGTTCCCGATCTCCAGCTATTCGGGCAATGCAGCGCTTGAGTATGTCGACTATCGCCTCGGCGAGCCGGCGTTCGACGAGCGCGAATGCCGCAACCGCGGCATGACCTACGGTGCGCCGCTGCGTACCACCGTGCGCCTGGTCATCTATGACAAGGACAGCCCGGCCTCGAAGAAGGTGGTCAAGTACATCAAGGAGCAGGAGGTCTACATGGGCGAAATTCCGCTCATGACCGACACCGGCACCTTCATCATCAACGGCACCGAGCGCGTGATCGTCTCGCAGCTGCATCGTTCGCCGGGCGTGTTCTTCGACCACGACCGCGGCAAGACGCACAGCTCGGGCAAGCTGCTGTTCTCTGCCCGCGTGATTCCTTATCGCGGTTCCTGGCTGGACTTCGAGTTCGACCCGAAGGACGCGCTGTTCACCCGCATCGATCGTCGCCGCAAGCTGCCGGTGACGGTGCTGCTGCGCGCGCTGGGTTACAACAACCAGGAGATGCTGGGCATCTTCTTCGAGCACAACGTGTTCCACCTCGGCAAGAAGGGTGGCACCACGCTGGAGCTGGTCGCCGAGCGCTTGCGCGGCGAGACGCTGAGCTTCGATCTGGCGATCGGCGGCACCGTGCTGGTGGAAGCGGGCAAGCGCATCACTGCGCGGCACGTGCGCCAGCTGGCCGCTGAAAACATCACGGCGCTGGAAGTGCCGGACGACTACCCGGTCGGCCGCATCGTGGCCACCGACATTGTCGACAGCAAGACCGGCGAGTTGCTGGCCTCGGCCAACGACGAGATCACTGCCGAGCAGTTGGAGAACTTCCGCAAGGCCGGTATCGAAGTCGTGCCGACGCTGTACGTCAACGACCTCGATCGGGGCGCCTACATCTCGCACACCCTGCGCATCGACAACACCAAGACGCCGCTGGAGGCGCTGGTGGAAATCTATCGCATGATGCGTCCCGGCGAGCCGCCGACCAAGGATGCGGCGCAGAACCTGTTCTTCAATCTGTTCTTCACCTTCGACCGCTACGATCTGTCGGGCGTGGGCCGGATGAAGTTCAACCGCCGCGTCGGCCGCAAGGAAATCCTCGGCCCCGGCGTGCTGTACGACCACAAGTATTTCAGCGAGCGCAAGGAAGAGGCATCCCAGCTGCTGGTCAAGGAGCAGGGCGAGTCGTCCGACATCCTCGACGTGCTGAAGGTGCTGATCGACATCAAGAACGGTCACGGTACCGTCGACGACATCGACCATCTCGGCAACCGCCGCGTGCGTTCGGTCGGCGAGATGGCCGAGAACACCTTCCGCATCGGCCTGGTGCGCGTCGAGCGTGCCGTGCGCGAGCGCCTGTCGCTGGCCGAAGCCGATGGCCTGACCCCGCAGGACCTGATCAACGCCAAGCCGGTGGCCGCGGCGGTGAAGGAGTTCTTCGGCTCGTCGCAACTGTCCCAGTTCATGGATCAGAACAATCCGCTGTCCGAAGTGACGCACAAGCGTCGCGTCTCCGCGCTGGGGCCGGGCGGCCTGACCCGCGAGCGCGCCGGTTTCGAAGTGCGTGACGTGCATCCGACCCATTACGGCCGCGTCTGCACCATCGAAACGCCGGAAGGCCCGAACATCGGCCTGATCAACTCGCTTGCCGTGTACGCCCGCACCAACTCGTACGGCTTTCTCGAGACGCCGTACCGCAAGGTGGCGAACAGCAAGGTGACCGACAAGGTCGACTATCTGTCGGCGATCGAGGAGGGCGATCACGTGATTGCCCAGGCGAACTCGCCGCTGGACAAGCACGGCGCCTTCATCGAGGACTTCGTGTCCTGCCGTTTCCGTGGCGAATCCGAGCTGCGTCCGGCGTCCGAGGTCGACTACATGGACGTCTCGCCGATGCAGACCGTGTCGGTCGCCGCGGCGCTGGTGCCATTCCTCGAGCACGACGATGCCAACCGCGCGCTGATGGGCGCGAACATGCAGCGCCAGGCCGTGCCGACGCTGCGGTCGCAGACCCCGCTGGTGGGTACCGGTATCGAGCGCGCCGTGGCGCGCGACTCCGGCGTCATCGTGACTGCCAAGCGCGGCGGCGTGATCGACCAGGTCGATGCGGCCCGCATCGTGGTGCGCGTGACCGAGGATGAAGTCGGCGACAACGACGCCGGCGTCGACATCTACACGTTGACCAAGTACACCCGCTCCAACCAGAACACCAACCTCAACCAGCGTCCGCTGGTGAACGTGGGTGACGTGGTGGCTAAGGGCGACACGCTGGCCGACGGTTCGTCGACCGATCTGGGCGAGCTCGCGCTCGGCCAGAACATGCTGATCGCGTTCATGCCATGGAACGGCTACAACTTCGAAGACTCGATCCTGCTGTCCGAACGCGTCGTGCAGGAAGACCGCTACACCTCGATCCACATCGAGGAGCTGTCCTGCATCGCGCGTGACACCAAGCTGGGTGCCGAGGAGATCACCGCCGACATCCCGAACGTGGGCGAGCAGGCGCTCGCACGTCTGGACGAGTCGGGCATCGTCTACATCGGTGCCGAGGTGAAGGCCGGCGACATCATGGTCGGCAAGGTTACGCCGAAGGGCGAGAGCCAGCTCACGCCGGAAGAGAAGCTGCTGCGTGCGATCTTCGGCGAGAAGGCGTCCGATGTGAAGGACTCGTCCTTGCGCGTGCCGCCAGGCATGGACGGCACCGTCATCGACGTGCAGGTGTTCACCCGCGACGGCATCGAGAAGGACAAGCGCGCCAAGCAGATCGAAGAAACCGAGGTCAAGCGGATCCGCAAGGATCTGGACGACCAGTTCCGCATCCTGGAAGGGGCGATCTACAGCCGCATGCGTACGCAGCTGGTCGGCAAGTCCGCGATGAGCGGTCCAGGCGGCCTCAAGCGTGGCACCGAGATCACCGACGCCTACCTGGACGGCCTGAAGAAGGACGACTGGTTCAAGATCAACGTCAAGGACGAGGAAGTCACCGAGTTCCTCGAGCGTGCGGCCGATCAGGTCAAGCGCCACAAGGAGGAGTTCGACAAGCGCTTCAAGGAAAAGCAGGGCAAGATCACCCAGGGCGACGATCTCGCACCGGGCGTGCTGAAGATGGTCAAGGTGTTCCTGGCCGTGAAGCGCCGCATCCAGCCGGGTGACAAGATGGCCGGCCGTCATGGCAACAAGGGTGTGGTCTCCAACGTGGTGCCGGTCGAGGACATGCCGTACTCCGCCGACGGCGTGCCGGTCGACATCGTGCTGAACCCGCTGGGCGTGCCGTCGCGCATGAACATCGGGCAGATTCTGGAAGTCCATCTGGGCTGGGCCGCCAAGGGCCTGGGCAAGAAGATCCAGAAGATGCTCGAAGCGCAGGAGAAGGTCGCCAAGATCCGTGAGTTCCTCGACCAGATCTACAACACCCATGTGGCCGGTGCCGTGCAGCACGTCGATCTGAAGTCGCTCACCGACAAGGAGATCTTCACTCTTGCCACCAATCTGCAGGAAGGCGTGCCGATGGCGACGCCGGTGTTCGATGGTGCCGAGGAAACCGAGATCAAGGCGATGCTGAAGCTGGCGGATCTGCCCGAGTCGGGTCAGACCACGCTGTATGACGGCCGTACCGGCGAGGCGTTCGATCGCCCGGTCACCGTGGGCTACATGCATTACCTGAAACTCAACCATCTGGTCGACGACAAGATGCACGCGCGTTCCACTGGCCCGTACTCGCTGGTCACCCAGCAGCCGCTGGGCGGCAAGGCGCAGTTCGGCGGCCAGCGCTTCGGCGAGATGGAAGTGTGGGCGCTGGAAGCCTACGGCGCGGCCTACACCCTGCAGGAAATGCTGACGGTGAAATCGGACGACGTGCAGGGCCGCAACCAGATGTACAAGAACATTGTCGACGGCAACCACGAAATGTCCGCGGGCATGCCGGAGTCCTTCAACGTACTGGTGAAGGAAATCCGCTCGCTCGCCATCGACATCGATCTGGAAGAGATCAAGTGATCCGCGCAGTCACCGGAGATTTCGAATGAAAGACCTGCTCAATCTGTTCAACCAGCAGCGCGCGACGCCGGATTTCGACGCGATCAAGATCGCGCTGGCCTCGCCGGAGCTGATCCGCTCGTGGTCGTACGGCGAAGTGAAGAAGCCGGAAACCATCAACTACCGTACCTTCAAGCCGGAGCGTGACGGCCTGTTCTGCGCCGCGATCTTCGGACCGGTGAAGGACTACGAGTGCCTGTGCGGCAAGTACAAGCGCATGAAGCATCGCGGCGTGGTCTGCGAGAAGTGCGGCACCGAGGTCACGCTGGCCAAGGTGCGCCGCGAGCGCATGGGTCACATCGAGCTGGCCAGCCCGACCGCGCACATCTGGTTCCTCAAGTCGCTGCCGTCGCGCATCGGCCTGATGCTGGACATGACGTTGCGTGACATCGAACGCATCCTGTACTTCGAGGCGTTCGTGGTGATCGATCCGGGCATGACCGCGCTCGAGCGCGGCCAGCTGCTCAGCGAAGACCAGTACCTGGAAGCGACCGAAGAGCATGGTGACGAGTTCGACGCCCGCATGGGTGCCGAAGCGGTGTTCCACCTGCTGAAGTCGCTCGACCTGCCGGGCGAAGTCATCCGCCTGAAGGAAGAGATCACCTCCACCAACTCCGAGACCAAGCTGAAGCGGCTGACCAAGCGCGTCAAGCTGATCGAGGCGTTCCTGGAATCCGGCAACAAGCCGGAGTGGATGGTGCTGACCGTGCTGCCCGTGCTGCCGCCGGACCTGCGTCCGCTGGTGCCGCTGGACGGTGGCCGCTTCGCCACCTCCGATCTGAACGACCTGTACCGCCGCGTGATCAACCGCAACAACCGCCTGAAGCGGCTGCTTGAACTCAATGCGCCCGACATCATCGTGCGCAACGAGAAGCGCATGCTGCAGGAATCGGTCGATGCGCTGCTCGACAACGGCCGCCGCGGCCGTGCCATCACCGGCACCAACAAGCGCGCGCTGAAATCGCTCGCCGACATGATCAAGGGCAAGCAGGGCCGCTTCCGCCAGAACCTGCTCGGCAAGCGCGTGGACTACTCCGGTCGTTCGGTGATCGTGGTCGGTCCGACCCTGCGCCTGCACCAGTGCGGCCTGCCCAAGAAGATGGCGCTGGAGCTGTTCAAGCCGTTCATTTTCGCCAAGCTGCAGGCGCGTGGCGAAGCCACCACCATCAAGGCGGCGAAGAAGCTGGTCGAGCGCGAGGAAGCGCAGGTGTGGGACATCCTCGAAGAGGTGATCCGCGAGCATCCGGTGCTGCTGAACCGTGCGCCGACCCTGCATCGTCTCGGCATCCAGGCGTTTGAGCCGAAGTTGATCGAAGGCAAGGCGATCCAGCTGCATCCGCTGGTGTGTACTGCGTTCAACGCCGACTTCGACGGCGACCAGATGGCCGTCCATGTGCCGCTGTCGATCGAGGCGCAGCTGGAAGCGCGCACGCTGATGATGTCGTCCAACAACATCCTCAGCCCGGCCAACGGCGAGCCGATCATCGTGCCGACCCAGGACGTCGTGCTGGGTCTGTATTACATGACCCGCGAGCTGATCAACGTCAAGGGCACCGGCATGGTGTTCTCGGGCATTTCCGAGGCGCGCCGTGCGTACGACAACCGTGCGGTCGAGTTGCACGCCAAGGTCAAGGTGCGCCTGAAGCTGGTGCACATCGCCGAAGACGGCACGCGTACCCACGAGACGAAGATCGTCGACACCACTGTCGGTCGTGCACTGCTTGCAGAGATCCTGCCGGAAGGCCTGCCGTTCGAACTGGCCAACACCGAGCTGACCAAGAAGAACATCTCGCGCCTGATCAACTCCAGCTACCGCCTGCTGGGGTTGAAAGAGACCGTGGTGTTCGCCGACAAGCTGATGTACACCGGCTACCGGTTCGCCACGCGCGCAGGCATTTCGATCGGCATCGACGACATGCTGATCCCGGCCGAGAAGAAGCCGATCCTGGAAGAAGCCGAGAAGGAAGTCGTCGAGATCCAGCAGCAATACCAGTCGGGTCTGGTCACCGCCGGCGAGCGCTACAACAAGGTGGTCGACATCTGGTCGCGTACCAGCGAACTGGTGGCGAAAGCGATGATCGACGGCATCGGCACCGAAAAGGTGAAGGATGCCGACGGCAAGATGGTCAACCAGAAGTCGATGAACTCGCTGTACATCATGGCCGACTCCGGCGCGCGTGGCTCGGTGGCGCAGATTCGCCAGCTGGCCGGCATGCGCGGCTTGATGGCCCGTCCGGATGGCTCGATCATCGAGACCCCGATCAAGGCCAACTTCCGCGAAGGCCTGAACGTGCTGCAGTACTTCAACTCGACCCACGGTGCTCGTAAGGGCCTGGCGGATACCGCGCTGAAGACCGCCAACTCCGGTTACCTGACCCGCCGCCTGGTCGACGTGGCGCAGGACGTGGTCATCACCATGGACGACTGCGGCACCGAGAACGGCGTGATCATGCAGCCGATCGTCGAAGGTGGCGACGTGGTCGAGCCGCTGCGCGAGCGCGTGCTGGGCCGTGTGGTGGTCGAGGATGTCTACGCACCCGGCGATGATGATCAGCCGATCGTGACGCGCGACACCCTGCTCAACGAAGCCCTGGTCGAGAAACTCGACAAGGCCGGCGTACAGGTGCTGAAAGTGCGTTCGCCGATCACCTGCGAAGCCGCACATGGCGTGTGCAAGTTGTGCTACGGCCGCGATCTGGCCCGTGGTCATCTGGTCAACATGGGCGAGGCCGTGGGTGTGGTCGCCGCGCAGTCGATCGGCGAGCCGGGCACCCAGCTGACCATGCGGACGTTCCACATCGGTGGTGCGGCGTCGCGTGCGGCGGCAGTGGACAACGTGACGGTGAAGACCACCGGCTCGTTGAAGTTCAACAACCTGAAGTCCGTGCAGCACAAGCAGGGTCATCTGGTCGCGGTGTCGCGTTCGGGCGAACTGAGCGTGATCGATACCAGCGGCCGCGAGCGCGAGCGTTACAAGGTGCCCTACGGCGCCATCATCGCGGTCAAGGACGGTGCGCCGGTGAAGCCTGGCCAGACCGTGGCGAACTGGGATCCGCATACCCATCCGATCGTCACCGAAGTGGCCGGCGTGGTGCGTTTCATCGACTTCCTCGATGGCGTCACCGTGCAGAGCCAGACCGACGAGCTGACCGGCCTGGAATCGGCGGTGGTCACCGATCCGAAACGTCGCGGCGCGCAGGCGAAGGACCTGCGCCCGATCGTGCGCCTGGAAGACGCCAAGGGCCGGGAGCTCAAGCTGCCGGGCACCGACATCGCCGCGCAGTACTTCCTGCCGGCCGGTGCGATCGTGTCGATCCAGAACGGTGCCGAAGTGGGCGTGGGCGACGTCGTTGCCCGTATCCCGCAGGAAAGCTCGAAGACCCGCGACATCACCGGCGGTCTGCCGCGCGTGGCCGATCTGTTCGAGGCGCGCAAGCCGAAGGAGCCGGCGATCCTGGCCGAGCGCTCCGGCATCATCAGCTTCGGCAAGGACACCAAGGGCAAGCAGCGCCTGGTGATCAAGGACGTCGACGGCAATGAGCACGAGGAGCTGATCCCGAAGTGGCGCCAGGTCATCGTGTTCGAGGGCGAGCATGTGGAGAAGGGCGAAACCGTCGTCGACGGCGAGCCGAGTCCGCATGACATCCTGCGCCTGCTGGGTGTGGAGCCGCTGGCCTCGTATCTGGTCAAGGAGATCCAGGACGTGTATCGCCTGCAGGGCGTGAAGATCAACGACAAGCACATCGAGGCGATCATTCGCCAGATGCTGCGCAAGGTCGAGATCGTCGAGCCGGGCGACAGCCACTACCTGCGGGGCGAGCAGATCGAGCGCGTGCGCATCAATGGCGAGAACGATCGTGCAATCGCCAAGGGCGAGCGTCCGGCCGAATACCAGTCGATCCTGCTGGGTATCACCAAGGCGTCGCTGGCCACCGAGTCGTTCATCTCGGCAGCCTCGTTCCAGGAAACCACCCGCGTCCTCACCGAGGCGGCAGTTCGTGGCACGCGCGACACCTTGCGTGGCCTGAAGGAAAATGTTATTGTCGGGCGTCTTATTCCGGCAGGCACGGGCTTGGCGTACCACGCGGCGCGTCGTCGCCAGGGCGGTTTATCCGCATCGGATCTGGAGACGCTTTCAGGTTCCACTCCCGCAGCCTCGTTTGCCGAGGTTTCGGCCGGTAGCGATAACGGTGTCGAGTAAGCCCGTCCAGGGTATTGCTCGCTGACATACGAAAAGAGGTGCAGGGACGCACCTCGTGTTCGGGTCCAGGACGGCTGAGCGCCGGCTTGCCTATGGCGGGCTGCTCATGTTAAATTCCCGCTTCTTGGCAGACCGAGCTCATTCGGGCTGCCTTTAATGTTTTTAGAATCAGGTTTTCAGGAACAGCTTCGCATGACGACAGTCAACCAGTTGGTGCGCAAATCGCGCAGCCCCAAGACCTACAAGAGCGGGTCGCCGGCACTGCAGAGCAGCCCGCAGCGTCGTGGTGTCTGCACGCGTGTTTACACGACCACCCCGAAAAAGCCGAACTCGGCCTTGCGCAAAGTTGCCAAGGTGCGCCTGACCAATGGCTTCGAGATCATCAGCTACATCGGTGGCGAAGGTCACAACCTGCAGGAGCACTCGGTGGTGCTGATCCGCGGCGGCCGCGTCAAGGATCTGCCCGGCGTGCGCTACCACACGGTGCGCGGCAGCCTCGATTGCGCGGGTGTCACGAAGCGCCGCCAGTCGCGCTCGAAGTACGGCGCCAAGCGCCCGAAGAAGTAAACACCCGCTGTTTTGAAAGTACGGCTACGGATGGTTGCTTTGGCGTCGCAGTCATTGGATGGCTGCAATAAAACAATGGTGCGGCCGGGATGGTCGCTTTCTGGCGGGCAGGGATGTCCGCAAAAAATATCGGACGAAAAACATGTCGCGTAAAGGTTCACATCCCGCCCGTCTGGTTCTGCCGGACCCCAAGCACGGTAGCCAGCTGATTGCCCGTTTCATCAACATGGTGATGAAGAGTGGCAAGAAGTCCGTGGCCGAGAGCATCGTTTACGGTGCGTTGCAGCAGATCGGCGAGAAGAACGCCGAGCCGGTCGCACTGGTCGAGAAGGCGCTGAACAACATCGCGCCGGCGGTCGAGGTGAAGTCCCGCCGTGTCGGCGGTGCCACCTATCAGGTGCCGGTCGAAGTGCGCCCGGGTCGCCGCATGGCGCTGGCAATGCGCTGGGTCATTGATGCTGCCCGCAAGCGTGGCGAAACCTCGATGCCGCGCAAGCTGGCCGCCGAGTTGCTCGAGGCTTCGGAAAGTCGCGGCGGTGCAGCCAAGAAGCGCGAGGAAACCCATCGCATGGCGGAAGCCAACAAGGCCTTCTCGCACTACCGCTGGTAACGCACTCGCCGTCACCAGGACGGCGAGGAACAAACCGCCAGCCATGGCGGGCTTTCTCAGGGTTCAGGGCCGTATCTACCCACGGCAGGCTGGCTGGCATTCAAGTCGGACAGTGAGGGTTCAACCGAGCCCGGTGGCGGCAGAGAACAAGCCGGCATTCCTGCCGGAGTACTGATTCAAGCCGTCTTCCTCGATGGCCTGAGGAACATACCGCCATCCATGGTGGACTTTTAAATAGAGCACGTCCCGGACGGACGTGGGAATCAGGGCAGGCAGCCTGAAACGGGTAAATATCCATGGCACGCACTACTCCCATCGAGCGCTACCGCAACTTCGGCATCATGGCTCACATCGATGCCGGCAAGACCACGACCACGGAACGCATCCTGTTCTACACCGGCGTCAGCCACAAGATTGGCGAGGTGCACGACGGCGCAGCCACGATGGACTGGATGGAGCAGGAGCAGGAGCGCGGCATCACCATTACGTCGGCAGCAACGACGGCGTTCTGGAAAGGCATGGACGGTTCGCTGGATCAGCACCGTTTCAACATCATCGATACCCCGGGACACGTCGATTTCACCATCGAAGTCGAGCGCTCTCTGCGCGTGCTCGACGGCGCGGTATTCGTGCTGTGCGCGGTCGGTGGCGTGCAGCCCCAGTCCGAGACGGTGTGGCGCCAGGCCAACAAGTACAAGGTGCCGCGTCTCGCGTTCGTCAACAAGATGGATCGCACCGGCGCCAATTTCGACAAGGTCGTTGCCCAGCTGAAGGCGCGTCTCGGCGCACATCCGGTGCCGATGCAAGTGCCGATCGGCGCCGAAGACGGCTTCGAGGGGGTCGTGGATCTGCTCAAGATGAAGGCAATCATCTGGGACATGGAATCCCAGGGCATGAAGTTCGAATACCGGGAGATTCCGGCGAACTTGGCTGACGCAGCCGCCGAAGCGCATGCCTTCATGGTGGAGTCCGCCGCCGAGGCGACCGAAGACTTGATGAACAAGTACCTCGAAGAGGGTGACCTCACCGAGGCTGAGATCATCGCGGGTCTTCGCCAGCGCACGCTCGCCAACGAAATCATCCCGACCTACTGCGGCACGGCGTTCAAGAACAAGGGCGTCCAGGCCATGCTCGACGCGGTGGTGCAGCTGCTGCCGTCGCCGTCCGACCGTCCGCCGGTCGCTGGCATCGACGAAGACGACAACGAAGCCACGCGCAAGGCTGAGGATGCGGCGCCGTTCTCCGCGCTCGCGTTCAAAATCATGACCGATCCGTTCGTCGGTTCGCTGACGTTCTTCCGCGTCTACTCGGGCACGCTGAAGTCCGGCGATGCCGTGTACAACCCGGTCAAGAGCAAGAAAGAGCGTATCGGCCGTATCCTGCAGATGCACGCGAACGAGCGTCAGGAGCTGAAGGAAGTCTGTGCCGGCGACATCGCTGCCGCAGTCGGCCTGAAGGACGTGACGACCGGCGACACGCTGTGCGCGCAGGATCACATCATCACCCTGGAGCGCATGACGTTCCCGGAGCCGGTGATCTCGATGGCGGTGGAGCCGAAGACCAAGTCGGACCAGGAAAAGATGGGCGTCGCACTCGGTCGTCTCGCTGCGGAGGATCCCTCGTTCCGCGTGCGCACGGACGAGGAGTCGGGCCAGACGATCATCTCGGGCATGGGCGAGCTTCACCTGGACATCCTGGTGGACCGCATGCGCCGCGAGTTCAACGTCGAGGCCAATGTCGGCAAGCCGCAAGTGGCTTATCGCGAGACGATTCGTCTGTCGGACGTCAAGTCGGATTACAAACACGCGAAGCAGTCGGGCGGCAAGGGGCAGTACGGTCACGTCGTGATCGAGTTGTCGCCGATGACCGAGGCAGATCGTGCCGACCCGAACGTGAAGAATGATTTCCTCTTCATCAACGACATCACCGGTGGCGTGATCCCGAAGGAGTTCATTCCGTCGGTTGAAAAGGGGCTGCGGGAGACCATTACCAGCGGTCCGCTGGCCGGCTTCCCGGTCGTCGGCGTGAAGGTGAAGCTCGTGTTCGGTTCCTACCACGACGTCGACTCGTCCGAGATGGCGTTCAAACTCGCGGCTTCGATGGCGTTCAAGCAGGGTTTTGCGAAGGCGTCGCCGGTGCTGCTCGAGCCGATCATGAAGATCGAAGTGGTGACGCCGGAAGAGTACGTCGGTGACGTCATGGGCGACATGAGTCGCCGTCGCGGCCTGCTCCAGGGCCAGGACGACACGCCGTCGGGCAAGACCATCGACGCGATGGTCCCTCTGGGCGAGATGTTCGGTTACGCGACGACCATCCGATCGCTGACCCAGGGCCGCGCTACCTTTACGATGGAATTCGACCACTACGCCGAAGCGCCGAACAACGTCGCCGAGCAGGTCATCAAGAAGGCCTGATAAGGCTGACTTTCCAGCACATACCGTTCTTTTCTAGAGGTTCAGAGTCATGGCAAAGGGTAAATTCGAACGCACCAAGCCGCACGTCAACGTCGGCACGATTGGTCACGTGGATCACGGCAAGACGACGCTGACGGCGGCGCTGACGAAGGTCGGTGCGGAACGTTTCGGTGGC
>NZ_JBHSMK010000002.1:0-1139400 GCF_042654965.1 Rhodanobacter umsongensis
GCGGCGGGAATACAACGAGGAGCGACCGAAGAGGGCATTGGGCGGGCTGACACCGGCCGCCTACGCGAAGCAGTTAAAGTAACACCGGACTCTAAACCCACCCGCTACTCAAAGCGGGGGGACGTCGGTACGGCCAGGATCTGGCTATCGGTAAATCGGGATTTTTTTCATGGAACCTCCTCGGGAAAGGCTACGAGAAAGTTCCACTTCTGGCGTCAGCTAATCTGCGGGGAATTACCGATGACGCCCAACCCCTTTCCGTGTTCGCGTGCAGCTTGTAGCCGCCGCAGCCCTCGCCATGCCTTCTGGTCCAGCCTCCCTGTCCTTCTGGGCTACAAGTCGGCCGGGGTCTTCCCCGCGCTCGATCCCTCCGCCATCTTCGCGGTTGCTTTGCCGGAGCTATCACCCGACCGGGTTGCCGCTCACCAGCTTCGCATCGCCCCCCCGGGGCCAGCACCGCGACGACGATATGCCGATCGAGCATCTGTAGCGGAGCGCCCAGGCGATCAGGCTTGGCGTTGCGTTCTTCTCCGGCAAGCAGTGATCAGCGAGCGGCCCGGAGTAAAGGCGGCGGTATCTTGCGCCATACCCAGACAGCGAGATCGCGGAAACGCTCAACTGGGTCTTGGATCAGTGGGCCTTGTTGCGGTGCCACGCGCCGATCTTTGAACCATCGACGCAGCTGACCAAGGAGCGCATCTGAATATATCCTGTGCCTGCTGCGAATAAATCTCCCGGGAAAGTGTCGGCCCATTTCCAGAATTCAGCATGCTCGAAAGCGCATCGCCAATTGCAGCCGAGACATCACCTCCATCTGCAGTAATCCGAAGTGTCGACGGCAGGCCGATTTCATCGGCGAAATCATTGCATTTCGGATGGTAATCGACGATGGCGAATGGCATGCCCTGCAAATAGGCAACGATAGCGCCATGCAGACGCGCGCTTATGAAAGCGTCGCACTCCCCGATAGCCTGAACCATGGAAAGAGGACTTCGGTCGCGATAACGTCGCACTCGGGCAACGACACCACGCTCAAGAAGGTTTTGTTCCAAAGCCGAAGATAATGCGTAATCTCCGTGTACAGGATGTTCGTTGAGGCTGAAAATATCGACCTGCAATGGCCGCAAAGCAGCCAGTTGCACCAATTCACATGTCAGCGACGACAGCAAGTCCTGCTTAGCGGGTGCAGCATAGTTGCTGTCGGTGACCTCGTAATTGCAGAGCGCGACGCCAAGACGAATCGGACTGCTCCCGCGCTGTTCGGCCAGTCCCCGGGCATTGGGCGAAACGGCGGCGATGAGGGGTAGCAGACCTGCCAGATCGCGTCCGTGATGGGTTTTTTTAGCGTCCCCTATTTCTACGGCAAGGTCGTAAGACCGCTTGTCGCGCACCGCTATGTAGTCAAAGCAACCGATGAAATCAGCGACAGAATCTTCCAACTCTGCATTATCGATCGGGCCGATCGACACGCCGACTGCCGCGAGTTGCAGTTTGCCGGCACGACGTGCAGAAATCATCATTTTCTGGCGAAATGTCGATGTAGGTGGCCCCCCTATTATGGAGCCACCGCCCATGACCATTACATCCGAATCGGAAAGTCCGCGCACGAAACTATAGAATCGACTGGCCCGGCCGAGCGGGCCCAATGCACCGTAGATGGAAGTCGGGTACCACGAAGGCATGGTGTAGCGTGCGTCGACATCTCGGATCGCCGGACCGACAAGTCTGGGATCACCATCCCAGTAGTTTCGCGCTGCCGCACTGCAAACCACGCCAAACAAATCGTCGCCGAAATTGTTCATCCCGTAGTAGCCGGTGAATGTGGTTCGAAGCCTGGAGTTGCTTGTCACGAAAATCCCCTCCCTGATCAACTGAACAGGCTGAGGAGCAAACGGGTCAGAGACTGAATTGGTAGCCTACGAATATTCTCGTTCGATCAACACCTTGGGTGCCGATTGAAGGAACAGCGCGCCCAGGATGCCGTCATCCCCATGAGTTGGGAAGCCGAGAAGAGACGCGCCATGCGCGAGACCAAAGTATCGCAGAAGTGGCTTGGCGATGCATGCGCTGCGCCGCGTGCTGTTGCGCGCCATCGAGGCGGTGATGATTCAGGGCCGGCGCCCTGCTGAACAAACTGACGTGCTCGCCCTGCGCGCCGCCTTGCCGTGGTCGGTCGAACATGGCCGGCCCTGAAATAGTTTGCGCGGTAGATGCCAAGAGGGGGCTCAAGACATTTTCTTGATGCCGATCTTGGCGAGTTCCATCCCGGATAACGCGCCTCGCTCGATCCGCGCCCATTCAAGCCGGGAGTGGCGTGTCTGCGGTACTCGCACTTAACTTTACAGCCGGAAGGCTGCGCCAAGTCTTACTGCAAACTCCCATCAAGCTGACATATCGCCGGCCTACTTCACCCCATGCATCAGTTTGTTGATCCGCGGCGAGATCAGTAGCAGCACCACACCTGCGCCCAGAAGCAGCCAGAACCCGAAAGTGAAGCCGGACAATGCGGAGGCCGCCGTCATGCCGTGCGCGCCGCTGATGTAGCTGGCCAGCAGGCCCGACAAATTGCCGCCCGCTGCCGTCGACAGGAACCAGCCGCCCATCGCCAGCCCGACCAACCGCGGCGGTGCCAGCTTGGTAACCATGGACAATCCAATCGGTGACAGACACAACTCCCCCAATGTCTGCAACGTATAGCAGGCAGCCAAGGGCCAGAACGGGATCAGCCCGTTGCCCCCCAACAGGTGAGCCAATGCATACATCAGTACCAGGAATCCCAGGCCATTGAAGATCAGGCCGAACCCGAATTTGCGCGGGATCGAGGGCTCGACCCGGTACCGATCCAACCAACCCCAAACCAGACTGAGCGCCGGGGCCAGCAGGATGATGGTGAGCGGACTGATCGACTGGAACCAGCTCACTGGAAACTCCCAGTCGAACATCTGACGATCGACCAGATTCTGCGCCAGAAAATTGAACGAACTGCCGAGCTGGTAATAGAACATCCAGAACAACACATTGAAGGCGAATATGATCAGCATGGCCCAGACGCGATCAAGTCGGATGCGGTCATCCAGTCGCGCCTCCCTGACCAGCAGTACGGCCACCCCCACCGCGAGCGCCCCGATCAACCATTGCAACCCCAACGTACCGACCCTCGACAGCAGCAGGTACACCAGCGGTACCGATGCCAGCGCACCAGCCATCACGGCTAACACGCGTGAGCGCCCCATCCGGTCTGATGGCGGCCGGCCCACAGTACCGAGCTGGCGGCGACCGAACCAGAACCACAGGAAGCTGAGCACCATGCCGATGCCAGCTGCGATGAACACCAGCTTGTAGTTCTGTTCCAGAGGTGTGGCGGTGAAGGTGGCAGCCAGCCAGCCGGTGAGCAGCGGCGCCAAGAGCGCACCCGCGTTGATGCCCATGTAGAACAGCGTGAACCCGCGATCGCGCCTCGGGTCATCGCGGCCATAGAGCTGGCCTACCATGGAAGAAATATTCGGCTTGAACAGGCCGTCGCCGACGATCACCATCGACAAACCCATCAGGAAGGCCAGCTTGCTCGGTACGGCGAGCACGAACAGGCCTGCTGCCATCACCAGTGCTCCGACCAGAATTGCGCGCTGGTAGCCGATCAGCTTGTCGGCCACGTAGCCTCCGAAAATGCCTGTGCCGAAGATCAAAGCAGTGTAGGTGCCGAAGGTCGTACCGGCCCACCCCTGACCTGTTGGATCGCCATGGTAGAACTGCGCCACGGCATACAGCGCCATCGCCCAACTCACGCTGTAGAAGGCGAAGCGCTCCCAGAACTCGGTCATGAACAGCATCCACAGCGGACGCGGGTGGCCTAGCAGTTGCGGGTAGTGGGGCATGGCGGGCGGCATGGTTTCGGCGGTCTGGTTCATGGGTTCCCTTTGGGCTGGCGAAGCGGCGTGAGGAGCTCTTCGGCGAGGCGTAGCCGATGCCAGGCGGCCTTTGCGGAACAACGCATCGAACGTCAACGTCTGACTACATGGCCGCCCGCGCATTCATCCATTTGCAACTTGCGCAAGCGATGGGCTTTCAAAAAAAAAGCCGCCACGTCCTGTGCCGGCTGAGCCTTGGGGAAACTGTCTGAGCAAGGCTGTCTTGGCAACCCGTTCACTTTTTGAACTACGCATCCGGAGGACGTCGGGAGTGCCTTTCTTGCGCACTCCCGACTGCCGACTCCAGCACACCTGCCCATCCGGCTACCGCGGCGGACAGATGCTATGCGCACCCGATCCATTCATGCTCATTTGTAAGCCGTACCAGCGGATATTTCACAAGCTGCTAAAAATCGTACGTCACGCCGAAACGGACATAGCGAGGTTGGGACTGGGATACCGCCATGCGGTAGGTGGTGTACTCGCCACCGGTCGCACCGAAGAACGGGTCGGTCTGCGTGGTCACCCGATTGTTGAACACGTTGTAGACCATCACATTGAAGCCGAGCTTCTTGTCGGCCCACAAGGGCCGGTACTCGGTGCTCAGACTGACGGTGTACTGCCATGGATTGTGGCCGGCATCGCCCGGTCGCGACACTTTGCCGGCACACCAGTGGTAGTAGGCGCCGTAGCCAAGTCCCGGGTTGGTCTCGCCCAGGCCGTACATGCCAAGACAACTGCGCGGCGCACCGGAAATGATGGCCAGGTTGCCGGACAACATCCACTCAGGCGTCAGCTGGTAGGAGCCATACGCCTTGATCTGATGGCGGCGACTGTTGGAGAGTTCGCCGTTGGCGTACTCCATGACTTGTGCGTAATCCCAGTCCACCGTGGCGGATACGTCCACCTGACCGATATCCGAACGCACTTGGCCCTCGCTGTTGCCGTAGCTGCGCGAAAACAGGTAGTCGACCTTGCCGTACCACTTCCCGTCAAACGGATGCTCGAGGAACAGGTCCAGTCCGTAGTAATGACGCTTGATCCCGGACGAGAAACCGAAATCTGCCGTGGTCATCGGCACCGAGTAGTAGCTGCCGTCGTACTTCTGTACCTTGAGAATATTGGTGCGCCCCGGGTTGAACAGATAGGCACCGGAAATCGCGTTGGCGTCATAGGTGCTGGGGTCGATACCCATGCGATCCATCTTGGCCGCGATGGCGCCGGAGTCGCCGTAATCATCGATGGCGGTGCGCAGATTCCGGTAGCTGGCCTTGGCACCGTAGACCCAGGCATCCCCGAGTTTTTTATCGAATCCCAGGATGAATTCGTCCTGGTACTCCGACTTCAGATTGGTGGCCGTCACCATCTTCGGATCATGCGACTGGCCATACTCGCGATTGGCCGAGATCGGTGCCCCCGGGCCACGACTGGTATCGATCGGCGTGAGCCCGGTCGGCTGACCATTGGAATCGATGCCGGTGTAGGTGAAGTATTCGCGCGTGTACAGCGGGGCACCCGCCTGGCGCATCGCCACGGTCGCGGGAAGCGCCAGGAAATAGCGGCCTGCGTTCCCGTAGACCTTGAAGCTGGAGTCGCCATTGACATCCCAGCTGAAGCCGGCGCGTGGGGCCCACTGGGGTTTGGTCAGACGCAGGTAGGCTTCGCCGCCCGGGTTGTAGTTGGTGAACTGATCGTTTCGCAGGCCCAGCTTGAGCAACCAGCGGTCACTGACCTGCCAGCTGTCTTCGATGTACTGCGCGCGTTGTTCCACGCGAACCGAACCACCGCCGTAGCGGCGGTACTTCGCCACGTAGTAGCCGGTTGCGCCACCCGGGTAGGTACCCGGTGCAGCAACGTACGGATCAGCGCCGGGCACACCGATGATCGGGGTGCCCGCGGCGCCCTTGTTGTATTCCCAACCGTAGCCCGGGTCAGCCATCTTGTTACCGTCGTTGTTGTCCTCGATGGTCTGGTTATCGATACCGGCCGAAAGGGTGTGGCTGCCGAGCCGATAACTCAGATCGAAACGAAGGTTGGTATTGCGCGACGTATGGGTCGGGTCGTTGATCGCGCCCAGAGTTTGCGGACTGATGATGGTCGTGCCACCGTTCAGGGCCGGATTCTGCTTGCTGGCGCTGTAGAGGCGTCCAATGTTCGGGTACAGGTTGGTTACCTGGTTGAAGTAGGTGCCGTCCATGCGCCCGTACATGGCGGAGAAGGTCAGTTCATCGGTGAGATAGCTGGTGAACTTTCCGACATACAGATCCGCACCGGTCTTGGTCGGGATCGCCCTGTTGGCCAGGTTCCCCGTCCTTCCCGTGTCGTAGTCATAGGCCAGGCGATCCGCCGAATAGGATCGTTTGGTGGAAGCGCCAGTCACTTCCAGGATGTTGCTGTCCGTGATGTTCCAGTCCAGCTTCGCATACCACTTGGGATAGTCGTTACGATATTTGGTATTGAATGGCGCATCGGTGTTGCCGATGGTGTTGCCCTGCCGCCGCTCGGCCTCCATCGAGGCGAACAGGAACAGCTTGTCCTTGATCAGCGGGCCACCGGCGTAGGCACTGACCACCGTGGTCCACGACTTGTCCTGGCTGTTGCTGTCATACAACTTGCCCCGATCGGAGCCGGTGACGAAGTGGATATCCTTCTGGTCGCCGCGGGCGAATGCCGGCGTCCACAGCACTTGGCCGCCGAAGTGCCATTCATTGGTGCCACGCTTGCCGACCTGACTGATCACGCCGCCATCGGAGCGTCCGTAGGCGGCACCGTAGCCGCCACTGAGAATCTCCTGCTGGTCGATCGACCCGTAGGGCAGCGCAAAGCCGCCGAAGTTGCTCAGCGGGTCGGTCGTGTTGAACCCGTTGATGTAATAGGCGTTCTCGGTGACCGCGGAGCCGCCGAAGGAAACCACCGAGCCGCCGGTCGGGCCGTCAAAATAGCCGCTGCCTTCGACCACGCCAGGTGCGAGCAGCGCGATGGCCTCGGCACTGCGCGCCAGTGGCAGCCGGGCCAGCTGCTCGGCGGTGATCACGGTGCGCGAGTCGACGCCAGTGACGTCGATGGCGGGCAGCGCATTGGCGCTCACGGTGACTGCTTCGAGGTTCTTCGTGCCCGTCGAACCGGGCGCCGTGAAGGAAACCTCCGTTCCTGCACCCACGCGCAAGGTGACATTCGAGCGCGAATCCACCGTCGCCCCATCCCTTACCAGGGTGACGGTATAGGTCCCCAGCGGCAACGCGGCTAGCGAATAGCGTCCCTGTGCATCCACCGCTACCTGGCGGGTAATGCCGGAGGAGCTCCTGATCGCGACTGCGTCGCCGGCTCCAGCCGGCACCTGTCCGAAAATGGTGCCTGTCGTCGCCTGGCTATGTGCCGCACCCGCCGTACCCAATCCCATCACCAGAGCGAGGGTCAGGATGTTGCGACGAAATGGGGCTCTCTGCAGCAGGGAATGATCGTTCATCAGTGCTTTCTCCAGATCATCATTCATTGGGATCCGTATGACGCCCTGATCCTGAGCAGCCATCGGTAAGCTATTTGGGTGGTGTTTGGGGTTCTGCGGCGCCCTCCCCCGCTGTGCCCGTCCCCACGGACACAACCTGCGACGCTCATGCGAACAGGCTGACCTGCGCGTGCTTCGTCCGAAGCGATGCCCCCTGGCGAGACCGGAACAAAAACGCAGAACCCAGCACATGGTGGGATGCGCAACATGCAGCGTCTTGTCGAATTCTTGCGCCACGCGTGCGGAGTTCCGCACAAAATTACGTGCCAAGCGCAATTCATTTTGATCAACTACCGATGGCCGGCCAGTTGCGCCAGCGCCGGATGCCATGGCGCGCCGCTATCCGCATGCGGCCTCGAGTTCGCGGGGATTCGGTCAGAACTTCGCGGCAACATACAGACCGCGATACTCCCGCGGCGTCATGCCCACCGTGGCCTTGAACTGCCGCGCAAACGCGCTCTGATCGGTGAATCCGCAGGCCAGCCCGATATCCGCCACGCTGTCGCAGCCCTGCAACAACCGCATCGCCGCTTCGATGCGCAGCTTGGTCAGCGCCTGTTGCGGAGTGAGCTGGAACACGCGCCGGAAATGCCGCTCCAGTTGCGCCACCGACACCTCGGCAAGACTGGCCAGCGTATGTACCCTCACCCTTTCCGCGTAGTGATCCTGCAGATAGTCCATCACGCGGATGAGTCTCGGATAAGTCGGATGCCTTCCGTCCGGCTTGTTGAGATCGCGCGAGATGCCCACCACGCCGCAGATCCCCGCGTGCGAGCGCAACGGATACTTGCGGGTAAGGCACCAGCCCGGCACGCGATTGGTCAGGATGTGGACCTCGAGCTGGTTCTCGATGGACTCGCCCGCCAGTGCGCGGCGATCCTGCGATGCGTACGAGGTACCAAGCGTGCTAGGGAAAAGCTCGGTCACATTGCGGCCGAGTACATCCTCGCGGCGTTTGAGCCCCAACCGCCGCACGAGGGTGAGATTGGCATGCGTGTAACGCCCGGCGCGGTCCTTGACGAAGAACACAACGTCCGGCAACGCGTCGAACAGGGTCTGCAATTCACCTGCTGAAATCTTCACGTCCATACGGCTTTCCCCGGAATCCCCGACCGAGCTGCACGGTATGCTCCGACAGTAACAAGCATACTAAGACGCCAACATGCATTGTGCCGAATTCCGCATCTGACTGCAGCAAGCTTGCCTAGACGTTCGAACGCGCGCGCGACGAACATAGCGGCATGCATACCATCCATGTCATCGATTCGCACACCGGCGGCGAACCCACCCGGGTCGTCATTGGCGGCCTGCCCGATCTGGGCGGCGGCAACCTCGCCGAACAGCGCCAGTACTTTCGCGACCACCACGACGCCTGGCGCAGCGCGGTTGCCTGCGAGCCGCGCGGGTCGAACACCATGGTCGGCGCTCTGTTGCGGCCAGCCCACAGCCCGGGCGCCTGCACCGGGGTGATCTTCTTCAACAATGTCGGCTACCTCGGCATGTGTGGGCACGGCACCATCGGCGTGGTCCGCACGCTGGCGCATCTGGGGCGCATCGCGCCCGGCCGGCACACCGTCGACACGCCGGTAGGTACCGTGGGCGTGATACTGCACGAAGACGGGCGCGTCTCCATCGACAACGTCGAAAGCTACCGTCATGCCGCTGCCCTGCGCATCGACGTGCCGGGCTACGGCAGCGTGCGCGGCGATGTCGCCTGGGGTGGCAACTGGTTCTTCATCACCAAGGATGCGCCGCTGCCGCTGGACATCGGCAATCACCGCGAGCTCACCGCCTATACCGAGGCGATCCGGCACACGCTGGAGAAGGCTGGCATCTGCGGTGCGGATGCCGGCGAAATCGACCATATCGAAATCAACGCGCCGTCCACCACGCCCGGCATCGATGCGCGCAACTTCGTGCTCTGCCCCGGCATGGCCTACGACCGATCGCCGTGCGGCACCGGCACCAGCGCCAAGCTGGCCTGCCTCGCTGCCGACGGCAAGCTGGCACCATGCGAGATCTGGCGTCAGGAGAGCATCCTGGGCAGCGTGTTCGAGGCGCACTACACGCCTGGGACTCGGGGCGTGCTGCCGCAGATCACCGGCATTGCGCACATTACGGCTCAAGCCACCCTGCTGATCGATGACGATGACCCGTTTGCCTGGGGCAGCGGCGCGGAATGAACGGCTACGACCTCATCGTGGTTGGTGCCGGCATCGTCGGCGCCAGCTGCGCCGATGAGGCAACGGCCGCCGGACTTCGCGTCGCGATCGTGGAACCGGGCCCGATCGGCGGTGGCGCCACCGCCTGCGCGATGGGGCACCTCGTGGCGATGGACGATGATCCAGCCGAACTTGCGCTGGCGCGCTATTCGCTGCAGCACTGGGAGGGATTTGCCGAGCTCCCGGAAGCCGAATTCAGCCGCTGCGGCACGTTGTGGATCGCCCGCAGCGAAGCGGAGGCAGCCGGCATCGCGATACGCGTCGAGCGTCTCAATACCTCCGGCGGGGAGGCCCATGCCGTCGATGCGCGCGCGTTGTACGATCTCGAACCGGCGCTGGCTCCGGGCCTGTGCGGCGGCATGCTGGTACCGCGCGAGGCGGTGATCTATCCGCCACGGGTAGCACTCCACCTGGTAAGACGCGCGCAGCAACGCGGCGCCCAACTGTACCTGGGCCGTTCCGCCTGCCGCTTGGGCCGCGCCACCGTGACGCTGGACGATGGCACGGTCCTCAGCGGGCCCACCCTGGTTGCAACCGGCTGTGCCTTGCCCGACCTGCTTCCACAGTTGCCGATGCGCCCGCGCAAGGGGCATCTGCTCATTACCGAACGCTACCCGGGGTTGCTGCGGCACCAGGTGCTCGAACTCGGTTATGCCGAAAGTGCCCACAGCCGCGAGGGCAGCAGCGTCGCCTTCAACGTGCAACCGCGCCCGACCGGGCAGATCCTGATCGGCTCGTCGCGCGAATCCGATGTTTTCGATTCGGCGATATCCCCCGCAATGCTGCGGCGCATGCTGGAGCGTGCCTTCCAGTTCATGCCCATGCTGCGCGAACTGCAGTCCGTGAGGGCATGGACGGGGCTGCGCCCGGCAACGCCCGACGGTCGCCCCTATCTCGGTGCCGTACCCGATCATGCCGACGTGTGGGTTGCAGCGGGCCATGAGGGACTGGGCGTGACCACCGCACTGGGGAGCGCCCGGCTGCTGGTGGACTTGCTGATGGGCCGTGCGCCCGCGATCGATCCGTCGCCCTATGCGCCCGCGCGGGTACTCGCATGAAGACCGTATGCGTCGTGGTCAACGGCCACGCCCTCACCGTACCGGCGACCGCCAGCGTGGCCGCAGCGGTCGCAGTCGGTGCCCCGGTATGCTTCCGCCGCTCCGTGCGCGGCGAACCGCGTGCACCGCTCTGCGGCATGGGCGTGTGCTTCGAATGCCGCGTACGGATCAATGGCACGCCGCATGTACGTGCATGCATGACCCCGGTGCGAGACGGCATGCAGGTCGAGACCGATGACTGAGCACTACGACGTCCTGGTGGTCGGTGCAGGCCCGGCAGGGCTGGCGGCAGCGCAGGCTGCCGCCAGCCATGGCGCACGGGTCGGCCTGCTTGACGCGCAGGCCCGTCATGGCGGCCAGGTATGGCGCCACGATGTGCTTCACGGCACGCCGCAACCTGCGCGGAAAGCCTTCAACCTGCTCGCCCGCACACGCGGACACGTGGAATGGCTGCCGCGGCATCAGGTGATCGCTGCCGATCATCGAACACTGCTGGTGGAAACGCCGCGCGTATCGGTTCAACTATCTTTTGGTTCAATGGTGTTGGCCACCGGCGCGCGCGAACTGCTCCTGCCGTTTCCGGGCTGGACACTGCCCGGCGTGACCGGTGCCGGAGGCATCCAGGCGCTGGCCAAGCAGGGCTGGCCTGTCCATGGCAAGCGCGTCGTGGTGGCGGGCAGCGGCCCGCTGCTGCTGGCCGCCGCGGCCACGTTGCGTCGGCATGGGGCTCACGTACTGGGCATCTACGAGCAGGCGCCGACAGCGGCGGTAGCCGCGTTTGCGATGCAGTTGTGGCGCTGGCCCGTACGCGCGGCGCAAGCAGCGGTTCTGCGCGCGAGACTCGCCGGCATTCCCTATCGTTGCGGCTCGGTTGTCCGCATGGCGCATGGCCGCGACGCGCTATGCGGCGTCGACGTCGATGATCCGCGCGGCCCATTGCGCATCCCCTGCGATCTGCTCGCGATCGGCTACGGCCTGGTACCCAACGTCGAGCTGGCCACCATGCTTGGCTGCGCGCTGGATCACACCCGCATCCATCCTTGCGTGCAGGTGGATGACTTGCTGCGCACCAGTACCGCGAACGTGTACGCAGCGGGGGAAACGTGCGGTATCGCCGGGCTCGCCGCTGCACGCATCGAGGGGAGCATGGCCGGCCATGCCGCCGCTGGATCCACGGCAGCAGCGACCGCCCTGCTCCCTTCGCGCCATCGTGCACGCCGTTTCGCGGGCCTGCTGGCGCTGCACTTCGCGCTCGACGCGCGCGCGCGCGCGCTGGCCGGCGCCGACACCGTCATCTGCCGTTGTGAAGACGTGACGCTCGCGGCGCTGGATGGCTTCACCGACGCTCGCGCGGCCAGGCTCGCCACGCGCTGCGGCATGGGCGCCTGCCAGGGCCGCATATGCGGCACGGCGCTGGCCGAACTAGGCCGCTTTCCGCGCAGCGGGATCCGCCCGCCCCTCTTTCCGGCGCGCCTGTCCACGTTGGCCGCCACCGATGTTCCCAACCTTCCTACCGATGACTCTCGAGGCACCTACGCATGACCAAGTACACCCTCTGGCACGGCGTCATTCCTGCCATCACCACGCCATTCACCGGTGACGGCCAGGTCGATCACGATTTTCTCGCCCAACATGCGCGCAAGCTGCTCGATGCGGGCTGCACGGGCATCGTGCCACTGGGCTCGCTGGGCGAAGCGGCGACGCTCAGCTTCGACGAAAAGGTCGCGATCATGCGCACCCTCGTGGCAGCGGTTGGCGACCGTGCACCGGTGATCCCGGGCATCGCCGCCCTGTCCACCAACGAGGGGGTGCGGCTGGCGCAGGCGGCCAAGGCCGAGGGTTGCGCCGCGTTGATGGTGCTGCCGCCGTACGTGTATTCCTCCGACTGGCGCGAGATGAGCGCCCACGTAAGCGCGGTGATCGCCGCTACTGACTTGCCGTGCATGCTCTACAACAATCCGGTGGCGTACAAGACCGACTTCTCGCCGGAGCAGATTGCCGCGCTGGCGGCTGAACACGCCAACGTGCAGGCGGTGAAGGAATCCTCTGGCGATGTGCGTCGCTTCGCTGCGCTGAAATCCCTGCTCAGTAATCGGCTGGAACTGCTGGTGGGCATGGATGACGCCCTGGTTGAAGGCGTCAGCATGGGTGCCACCGGCTGGATCGCCGGGCTCGTGAACGCGTACCCAAAGGAATCGGTGCGCCTGTTCGAGCTGGCCCGCGAAGGCGGTTCCGCCGCTGCCGCCGAGCTCTACGCATGGTTCCTGCCTCTGTTGCGGCTCGACACCGTGCCGAAGTTTGTCCAGCTGATCAAGCTGGTACAGCAGGCGGTAGGCCTAGGCAACGAGCGCGTGCGTGCGCCACGGTTGGCAATCGAAGGGGCCGAACGCGAGGCCGCGATGCGCGTGATCAAGCAGGCGATCGCCACCCGCCCGGAACTCTGAGATGGCTGCCCAGTCCTTGCTGATCGCGGGCGAATGGCGTGCCGCATGCGAATCGTCCGAATGCTTCCGTGCCGTCGACCCGGCTACCGGCGAAGCGATCGGGCCGGCCTTTCCGGTCAGCGGCGAGAGCGACCTGGAAGCGGCACTGGCCAGCGCTTGCGCCGCGGCCGGCGAACTCGCAGCGGCGCCGCCATCGCGTATCGCGGACTTTCTCGACGGCTACGCCCAGGCTATCGACGAGGATGCGAAAACGCTGGTCGCGCTGGCTCACGCCGAAACCGCGCTGCCGGCGGAAACCCGGCTTGCGGCGGTGGAGCTTCCACGCACCAGCCGGCAGTTGCGGCTGGCCGCGCAGGCAGTGCGCAGCTTCGCCTGGACCCAGCCGGTCATCGATACCACCGCCGGCCTGCGTGCGCACTACGCACCGTTGCACAAGCCCGTGCTGATCTTCGGTCCGAACAATTTCCCGCTTGCGTTCAATGCCGTGGCCGGCAGCGATTTCGCCTCGGCCATCGCGGCGCGCAATCCAGTGATCGCCAAGGCGCATCCTTCGCATCCGGCCACCAGCCAGCGACTGGCCGAGCTCGCTCACCGGGCCTTGCTGCAGGCCGGCCTTCCCGCTGCATCAGTCCAGTTGCTTTACCACTTCAGTCAGCACCTGGGCTTGCGACTGGCGGGGGACGCACGGCTCGGCGCGATCGGCTTCACCGGCAGCCGCAACGGCGGTCTCGCGCTGAAGGCGGCGGCCGATCGGGCGGGCATTCCGGCGTACATGGAGATGTCCAGTGTCAATCCGGTGTTCCTGTTGCCCGGCGCATTGGCCGAACGCGGCGCCGCGCTCGCCCAGGAGTTCTTCACTTCGTGCACGATGGGTAGCGGGCAGTTCTGCACCAACCCCGGCCTCGTCGTCGTACCGGATGATGCCGCCGGCGACGCGTTCGTCACCGCGGCCATCGGGCTGTTCAATGCCGCACCGCCGGGCGTGCTGTTCTCACGCGGCGTGCTGGAGCAGCTGGACCAGGCGGTGACCGCGCTGCGTGACTGGGGCGCAACCTGTCTTGCCGGCGGCACCTCCGCCGGACCCGGTTACCGCTACCGGCCCACCTTGCTGCAGGTAAGCGCAAGGGCGTTCCTCAAGCATCCTGCCAAGCTGCAGCGCGAGGCGTTCGGCCCGGCCAGCCTGCTGGTGCGCACGCGCGATGCCGACGAGATGCTGGCTCTGGCGGCAAGCCTCGAAGGCAACCTCACCGGCACGCTCTACGGCGCCACCGATGGCAGCGACGACGGCATGGCGAACCTCGCGCGGGTCCTGCGCCCGCGGGTCGGCCGGCTGGTCGCCAATCGCATGCCGACCGGCGTAGCCGTGAGTGCCGCGATGAACCACGGCGGGCCATACCCGAGCACCAGCCATCCCGGCTTCACAGCGGTAGGCATGCCGGCGGCCATCCGCCGTTTTACCGCGCTGCACTGCTACGACAACGTCGCCGATGCGCTGCTGCCGCCGGAGCTGCGCGACCGCAATCCCGGCGGCGTCGCGCGACAGGTGGACGGCCACTGGCGCAACGACGACCTTGACCCCGGACGGAGTGCTGCACCATGACGAACGCGCATACCCACCAACAGATCGGCGGCCTCGATCTCGCGCAGGCACGCGCCGGTCTGTCACGCTGGCCAGTCATTGCGGCTCCGATCGATCGCGACGAGTACCAGCAGCGCCTTGTGCGAGCGCGCGTGCTGATGCGCGAGCAGGGCGTGGATGCGCTGCTGGTGACCGCCGGCGCGTCGCTGCGCTACTTCACCGGTGTCGCCTGGGGCGCCAGCGAGCGGCTGGTCGGCCTGCTTCTGACGGCGCGCGGCGAGCCCATTCTGATCTGTCCTGGGTTCGAGACCGGCTCGCTCGAACACGTGCTCCGGATCGACGCCGAACTCCGCGCGTGGGAGGAACACGAAGATCCGCATGCCTTGGTGGCGGCGGGGTTGCGCGAGCGCCATGCCGGCAACCTCGCGCTCGATCCAGCGGCGGCGTACACCGTCGCCACGCGCCTGCAGGCCGTGCTGGGCGAGCATCGCCTCGTCGACGCCAGCCCGATCATCGACGGCTGCCGCGTGCGCAAGTCCATCGCCGAGCTGGCCCTGATGCAGCAGGCCACCGCGATGACGCTGCAAGTGCAGCGGCTTGCGGCAGGCGTGCTCCACGAAGGCATCAGCAACCATGCACTGGTGCATTTCATCGACGAGGCACATCGCGCCCTGGGCGCCGACAACGGCTCCACCTTCTGCATCGTCCAGTTCGGCCAGGCCACGGCTTATCCACACGGCATTCCCGGCGAACAGCGGCTCGCCCCGAACGAGCTGGTGCTGATCGACACCGGCTGCACCGTGCAGGGCTACAACTCCGACATCACGCGCTGCTATGTGTATGGCCGCCCGAACGAGGAACAGGCGCGGATCTGGTCGTTGGAAAAGGCCGCGCAGCGTGCCGCGTTCGACGCGGTGCGTCCCGGGGTGCCGTGCGAAGCGGTGGATGCCGCCGCGCGTGCCGTGGTCGAGCGAGCCGGCTTGGGACCGGACTACCGCCTGCCTGGCATTCCCCACCGCACCGGCCACGGCTGCGGCCTGAGTGTCCACGAGACGCCGTACCTGGTACGCGGCAATACCACCGCGCTGGAGCTGGGCATGTGCTGCAGCAACGAACCCATGATCGTGCTGCCCGACCGCTTCGGCATTCGCCTGGAAGACCATTTCCACGTAACGGCCGACGGTGCGGCCTGGTTCACCGAGCCCTCCCCTGCCATCGACCAGCCCTTCGCCTGACCAGCATGCCTTGATCCGCGCCACCGGAGCGCCACCATGTCCAAGTTGATCGTCCGCCTCGGCACCCTCGCCTGCCTCGGCATCGTAACCATCGCCGCTGCCGCGAACGACGATGCCGCCAGGCGCTTCCACGCGCTGTCCAGCCAGGAGTGGACGTGGCGACAGGCCCAGTTCGCCGGTGCCGACGATGAGGACACCCACGCGCAACCGGCCGATCACCTGCCGCGGGTCGACGCCGCCACCCAGGCCGCGCGCGAACGCTACTGGACCGATGTAATGAAGCGACTCGACGCCATCCCGGTGGATGCATTGCACGGCGATGAACGCGTGAGTTACCTGGTCTACCGCAACCAAGTCGAAACCCTGCTGGCCGACCAGCGCTTCCGCACATGGCAGATGCCGTTCAACAGCGACACCTCGTTCTGGGGCAACCTCGGCTTCACCGCGCGTCGGCCGCTGCACGACGCAGCCGACTACCGCCGCTACATCGGACAGCTGTGTGACATCCCGCGCTACTTCGACGAGCAGATCGCGAACATGCGCCTCGGGCTCGCGCGCGGCTTCAGCGTCCCGCGGGTGACCTTGGCTGGACGCGACCAGGCTATCGCCGAGGTGGCCCACGCCCGCGACAGGGACAGCGTGTTCTACACGCCGTTCCGGCAGATGCCCGTGAACATCCCGGAGGACGAGCAGGCGCGCCTGCGCGCGGAGGGCATCGCCGCCATCCACGATGCAGTCGCGCCGGCCCACGCGCGGCTGCTCGGCTTCATGCGCAATGTGTACATGAAGCAGTCGCGCAACAGCCTGGCCGCCGAGGCGATGCCGGACGGCAAGGCGTTCTACCAGTCCCAGATCCGCAAATACACCACGCTGGACATGAGTCCCGACGCGATCCACGCACTGGGCCTGCGCGAGGTCGCGCGCCTGCGCGCGGAGATGGGGCAGACGATCCGCGAAACCGGCTTCAACGGAAGCTTCGCCGAGTTCCTGCACTACCTGCGCACCGATCCGAAGTTCTATCCGAAGAGCGCCGATGAACTGCTCAAGCAGGCTGCCTGGATCGCCAATCGGGTCAATGGGAAAATCGGCGAGTATGTCGGCCGGCTGCCACGCCAGCGCTTCGTGATCGAGCCGGTGCCGGCCGAGCTGGCGCCCTACTATACCGGGGGACGCGGCGGCGCCGGCTACTACATGGTCAACACCTACGACCTGCGTTCGCGCCCGCTGTACGCGCTCACCGCCTTGACCCTGCACGAATCCTCGCCAGGCCATGGCCTGCAGATGCCGCTTGCAACCGAGCACGAAGGATTGCCGCCATTTCGCCGCGCCACCTACCTCTCCGCCTATGGCGAAGGCTGGGCGCTGTACTCGGAGCGGCTAGGCGTGGAGATGGGCCTTTACGACACGCCTTATGACCGCTTCGGCTATCTCGGCTACCAGATGTGGCGGGCCTGCCGGCTGGTAGTCGATACCGGCATCCATCATCTGGGCTGGATTCGCGAACAGGCGCTCGTCTACATGCGCGAGAACACCGCGCTGGGCGAACACGAGATCGAGACCGAGGTCGATCGCTACATCGCGTGGCCAGGCCAGGCACTGGCTTACTACCTTGGCGAAATGGCCATCGTGGACGCGCGTGCACGCGCCGAGAAAGCACTGGGCGAGCGCTTCGATCTGCGCGCCTTCCACGACACCGTCCTGGCGCTGGGCTCAGTGCCGCTGCCGGTGTTGCAGCAGCAGGTCGACCGCTTCATCGCCAGCGGCGGTAAATCGCCCTACGCCGACGAGAAGCCCTGCGACTGCAAGTCGCCCTGACAACCGCGGCGCTGCGCGGGCGCAGGCCAATGCAATGCCGAAAGCCCGCACTCTTCCCTGTGATCGCGCGTTGCGATCACAGGCCTCCTCCAAGCCTCCGCCGGACCACGTCCCATGCCCTCGACGGGAAAGTTTCATCGACAGCTGGGCCTCGCCGACCTGACCTTCATCGGCCTGGGCGCCATCTTTGGTTCAGGCTGGTTGTTCGCGGCCAGCCATGTCTCCGCCATCGCCGGCCCGGCCGGAATCTTGTCCTGGCTGATCGGCGGTGCGGCGGTGCTGCTGCTGGGCCTGGTGTACTGCGAGCTGGGTGCGGCGTTGCCGCGCGCCGGCGGCGTGGTGCGATATCCGGAATACTCGCATGGCCTGTTGCTGGGTTCGCTGATGGGCTTCATCACCCTGATCGCGTTTTCCAGCCTCATCGCCATCGAGACCGTGGCCTGTCGCCAATATGCGGCTGCCTGGTTTCCCGCCTTGAATCGCAACGCGAGCGGCGCACCCACGTTACTGGGCTGGCTGGTGCAGCTGGCACTGCTGACGCTGTTCTTTGCGCTCAACTATTTCAGCGTGAAGACCTTTGCCAGAGCCAACAACCTCATCAGCATCTTCAAATTCATCGTACCCCTGCTGGTCATCGTCATACTGCTCTCACACTTCCAGCCGCAGAACATGAGCGTGCACGGTTTTGCGCCCTACGGCTTCAGTGGCGTGGAGGAAGCGGTCTCCGCTGGCGGCATCATCTTCGCCTATCTGGGACTGACGCCGATTATCTCGGTGGCCAGCGAGGTACGTGACCCTCAGCGCACGATTCCGATCGCCCTGATCCTGTCGGTGGTGTTGTCCACCGTGATCTATCTGCTGCTGCAGGTGGCCTTCCTGGGCAGCATTCCCACCCCCATGCTGGCGCAGGGCTGGGGCAGGATTGGTGCGATGTTCTCGCTGCCCTACCACGATATCGCCATCACCCTGGGCGTCGGCTGGCTGGCTGCACTGGTGGTATGCGACGCCGCGATCTCGCCCAGCGGCACCGGCAACATCTATATGAACGCCACGCCCCGCGTGGTCTATGGATGGGCACGCAGTGGCTCGTTCTTCAAACTGTTTGCGCGGGTCGATGCCAACTCCGGTATCCCGCGCCCTGCGCTGTGGCTGAGTTTTGCGCTGTCGGTGTTCTGGACGTTGCCGTTTCCGTCGTGGCAGGCCCTGATCAGCGTGGTGTCGGCTGCCCTGGTGCTGAGCTATGCCGTGGCGCCCATCACCGTGGGGGCCCTGCGCCGCACCGCACCGGAACTGCCGCGGCCGTTCCTGGTGCGTGGCTTCGGCCTGCTCGGCCCGCTCTCCTTCATGGTGGCCACCTTGATCGTGTACTGGTCGAGCTGGCAGACGGTGTCGTGGCTGCTGGGTCTGCAGATTGCGCTGTTCGTGGTCTACATCCTGTGCAAGCTGCCTCAGCCCGAAGGCCGCTCCAAGCTGCGCCAGGAGGTGTATTCGTCCTTGTGGCTGCTTGCCTACTACGCGCTGATCATCCTGTTGTCCTATCTGGGCACCTTCGGCGGCCGCGGTCTTCTCGGCCATCCTTGGGATTCGGTGGCCGCCGCCGCGGTCGCGCTGTTCATCTATCACTGGGGCACCCGCACCGGACTGCCGGCCCACCTGCTCAACCTGGGCAGCGAAGACGACTGAGTGCCTGGCGCACGCATCTGTCCAGCGTTTGCGACGTGACGGGCCCCGGGCGTTGCCGAGGGCGTTCATGGACATTGATGCGGGCATCCGCGAAGTCCGAAATGCTTGGGAGCGTCCAAGAACCGTTCGAAGCAATGGCGAGCTTCGGATTGAGCGTGAAGTGCGCACTCGTGATGTCGGTTCCGCTTCCGCTTCCTTCAGGGCGCCTCGAACAACCTACCTTGGGCTCGTTGAAACCGAGGCAACCGCGTCACCGCCAAGCTCACGGCCGAGAATATTCCATATTGTGGCTTTCGGTGGCTCGCCCTTTCGCGCTGCTCCGGATCGCCTTCTTGCAGCCATGCCAGGTGCACGAGGTTGTGGGTGATCACAGGCTTTTGGCCGCCGCAGCCCTCGCCATGCTACTTGGTTGAGCGTGTCTGCCTGTTCTTCTGGGGGCGCTTGGCCATGCTCCAGTCGGCCGGGGTCTCCCCCACGCTCGATCACTTCGCCATCTTCGCGGTGGTTGTGCCGGGAGGATCGCCTCGACCGGAGTTGCCGCTCACCAGCTTCACATCGACCGACTGCGCCCAAGACTTTTGCGAGGACGATGTCACGGCTTGTACCGCCAAAGGCTTTGGCTTCCGATAGCTGCCGCATATGGCCCAACATCCGGTAGCAGGCAAACCACACATGCGTTTGCCTGCTACCGGGATGCAACACTTCTTATGGAGTCAGCTTGGCCCTAACTGCAACACCAGAATAGGGTGAGGCAGCTGTCACGGCCACGTAGTAATACGTGTTGCCCAAGGGCTGGGCGATGTCTATCGACTCGCCGTTGCTGCTGTGCGCCGACGCCATGTCGTTGTCGGTCGCCGATGGCCAGCCGCGGCCGCTGACGTACAGGTCGGCATTGCCCGTGCCACCGGCGGTTTCCACATGCAGGCCAGTCGTGCCGTTAGGTACCATGATGTAGAAGTACTCGGTATCGCCCACGCGGGTGGCCTGCACATTGCTGTGCTGGCAACCGCTGGTCAGCACGCTGGCATCGCCCGTGCATTCCGGCCAGGTGACTGGCGGAGGCGTGGTGGACCCGCCACCCAGTGAAGCACTGACCGCGACACCGGAATACGGCGTCTGGGCAACCACGGCCACGTAGTAGTAGCCACCCGCAGCGGACGGCGTGATGCTGACGCTCTCCGTGTTGGTGCTGCCAGTCGAACGCTTGTCATAGTCCGTCGTGGATGGCCATCCACGACCGCTCACGTACAGGTCGGCATTGCCGGTGCCGCCAGTCGTGGCGATCGTCAGGGACGAGGTGCCGGCGGGCAGGTAGATGTAGAAGTACTCGCTGTCGCCGGCACGCGTGGCCTGCACATTGCTGACCTGGCAACCATCGGCAAGCTGACCCGAGGATCCGGGACATTCCGGCAGATTGGTCGGCGGCGGATCGGTCGGCGGCGGGTCCGTGGGTGGCGGGGGCGTAGTGGTCCCGCCGCAGGTGGACGTATCGCCCTGGTTGGCGTTCAGGCAGCTCAGCCACTGGTTCCAGTCGCTGTCATGGGTGTTGTGGATTGACTGCAGGTAGCCGGCGTAGCCGGTGTAGTTGCCCGGGCGGAAGTAGCCAAGGACCTTCCCGACATCCTGCGACTGCTTCTCGAACATGTAGCGCGCGCCCAGGTAGCCCCAGCGATAGACGCGTTCCTGGCCACTGTTGTAGTCGTTGTCGAACACCGTGCTTAGCGGGAACTGCCGGGTGCCCGCATCGGCAATCGCTTCCGGGTAAGGAATGCCGCGGTAGCTGTACGACACGTATTCGGCGAGGCCCTCCACCCACCAGACGCTCGGTACGCTCATGGCAGCATTGAAATCGCCGTACATGTCGAAGCGGCCATCCAGGTAATGCACGTATTCGTGGGTGAGATTCCACACCTCGAAAGTCGGCCGCATCCATTCGGCCTCATACGCTACGAAGCGCGGCTGGTTGGCCGGATCGGACGGATCGCCCTCGAGGTACATGCCGCCGTTGTTGGTGTCGTTGCCGAAGATCACGCCGGAGTACGTCTGGTAGTCCGAACTCGAGTGGAAGATCACCAGCTCGAGCATGGTGTTGTGGTCGTTCGCCACCGGCGTACCACCATCATTCACCCGGTTGTGGAAGTACGACTCCTCGTTGATGACCTTGTTGCAGGTGTCGGTAACCTGGGCCGGAGTGAGGGCCTGGGCGCGCAGGCGCAAGTCCGGGCTGCACTGGGTCGTGATCGGCAGTACGACCTGCTCCAGTTGACTACGGAAATTGCAGATACCGAAATAGCTGCAGTCCGCGTGGTCGTAAAAATCAACGACATCGGCTGTACCGACCCAGATCGACGCACCCGCACCGGTCATGCTGTAGCGTGACAGGATGCTGGCGACCTGGGGCTTCACCGTGGGTTGCAGCGTCGGGTACTGGATGAACCGTGCCAGTTCGCGACTGGCATTGGACAGCAGGTACTCGTTGTCGGTACCGACTTCGGCGGCATTGCGCGACACGAACCCCGAAAGGCTCGTCGTGATAGTGGCATCGCTTTTCACGAGCGCCACGAAATCAGCATTGTAGTGACCGCGGAACAGCACGGTGAATACATTGTTGACTGCCGACATCATGTACCAGTACGAGTGGTAGCTGGCGCTGTAGCGGTCGAGCAGTCCCTTGACCGTATTCATCTGGTGGGCGTTTTCGCCCGAGCTGTCGATCAACGTGACGAATTCCGCCAGCACGGCTCCATGGCTGTCATTGACATCACGGAAATGCGAATTGGCCACGAACGCATCCAGCGCCGGCCGTATCGCTCCCTTGAGCGCGGTACCGTAGGTACCGACATCGGCAGGGTCGCTGTACTGCACATAGTAGCCCGCCCGCAGGAACAGGATCAGCTGGAGGGTGCCGGTGTTGTTGTCGCCGGCGTAGCTGCCGGCATCGGTGCGCAAGGCATTGGCGATGGTGACCATCTTGGCTTCGTTGAACACCTGCCCCGCGCTGACGCCCGACAGGCTGAACAAAGTGTTGATGCAGCCGTCGACCGATGAGCCGCGGACCAGGCTGACGAGACTGCTTCCGCTGGCCGACGCGAATGCGTTGACATCGCAGGCAGCAGCTGCCGCTGCCATGTTTGCACGCAGCTGCGGCGATTGATTGCGTTCCGGACGATCGTAGTCGCTGTAAAGGTGTTCGCGAGACGATGACTGCGGTGGTCGTTCGCTGGGCTTGAGCGGCCGTGCCTGCTGATGTCGAATCATTGGCGACGGTGCCGTGGTGCGAGCTGCGGCGGCTACCGGCGCCGGCGATCGTGTTTGCGTTTTAGTCTGTGCCGCACAAAGCGGCAAACTGCTTCCGACCGTCAATAGCAACAAGCTGACGCATCGCGAAAGTGATTTTCGCGCGTATATATCCATATTCCCCTCTCATATTGAAGACCCCCCGTGGCCTGACTCGTGGCGGCGATGAACACCTGTTGAGTTCGTTTTTCATCGCATCGACGAGCTGATTGCCATGCTACGTGGCGGCCACGCGGCTGCTCTAGGCGATCTTGTTCGGGAATAGTGCTGAATTCGGCAGGAAGCTTGTGGGGAGGGCTCATGGCGCGACGTTGCGGCCAGGTACCTACGCAGATGCATCACAGGCTCGATCTTCAACGACCGGCCAACCGGCGAATGGTCAGTTGCGGGTTGGCGTCGGCTCGCCGCATCCGCGGGCGATGGGCTTCATCGAACACACGCTGGCGTTCTACCGCCGCATGCGGGCCAAAGCCCGCCGGCACGATGAATGACCCCGCCACTGGCATGGCAGGCGTGCTGATGGGAGTGGCCCCAGCTCGCGAGATCTCGGCTGGCCATCGAAAGCCGCCATCCGATCCGGCACAGGCATGTTCTCAGACCGATCATCGACATGCCCTTCAGCAGTCAGATCGCGTCGGCGTCCTCTCCCATTCGCCGGGCGGGCCGAGGTGGAACTCACTGCAACAAAAGCAGGTAGCTGGCGGCAGACCAGCTGAAATTGGGTGATTGATAGCCCTGGCCGGTCAACGGATCGTAGTTCTCATACATGGATGCCTGCTGCGTCAGACCCTTGGCATGGAGCACCAGGCGGCGGGCCATGTCATCGGCCTGACGGTCATTGCCATAGCGCCTGAGAGCTTCAACGCCGAAATAGGCTTGATCGAGCCATACCGGGCCGCGCCAGTAGCCCTTGATCGGGGAAAAGCGCGGGTCGTCTGCAGCGAGTGTGGCGAACGGCATGACGGTGGCGAACTTGCGCGGGTCAAGCATCACCCGGATCACCGACCTGGCCTGAGCAGGGCTTGCCACGCCCGCCCACAGCGGCGCCCAGCCTTCCGAACCATAAACCTGCACGGGAGTGCCGCTGCCGAGTTTGCGATCGAAAAAGTAATCACGCGTCTTGTCGAACATGCTCGCCTGGATGACGGCCTTCATCGTCGTGGCCTCCTTCAGCCAGCGCGCACGATCCTGCGTCTTGCCGAGGATGGCTGCGAGCTGCGCGAGGTCGGACTTCTCCTTGTACAGGTACGCATTCAGATCGACCGACTCCTGATCCATGGACCATGCGCCGTCGCCGTTCTTCAGCATGGCGATGGCGTCGAAGCGGACGCCGTTGTCCATGCCGCTTTCCCATTTTGCGGCTACCTTGGTCCCGTCGGTCGAACCATATTCGGCCACGCCGTTGTGATCGTGATCGCGCGCCGCGAACCACCAGCGGTGATAGCGCACCAGCTTGTCGTACATTTCGGCCAGGAAGGCCTTGTCGTTGGTGGCGCGATAGATTTCCAACACCGCCCAAACCGCCAGCGGCGGCTTGCTGTCGCGCCAGTTGTTGCCCGCCTTGTCCAGATAAAGGCAATCGGGAACCATGCCGTCGGCGGCCTGGTAGTCGAACATGGCGCGCATCTGGTCGCGCGCTAGATCGGGAGCAAAGCGCGCCAGCGCGGCCGCATGCTTCCACGAATCCCAGGCCCAGAATCCATTGAAATCGGGGTTGGAATACGAAGGGATGACGCCGTCGTGATGCAGATCGCCACGCGCCGCACGCCAGTTTCCCAGCAAGGTCAGCATGGCCTTCACCGAAACCCGTCGTGCCGTCGCGTCGGGCAAGCCGGGGATGTGGCTCGGCGCGACGGATCCCAGATAGCCGGCCCAGCGCGCGCGGTTCCTGGCCCAGGCCGTGGCGTAATCGACGGGCGGCGGCGTCTCGGCACGGGCGTCATAGACCAGGGTCTGCTCGACAAAAACCGTGGCGGTTTGATTGGGCTTCAGCTGCAGGGGCCGGTTCAGGGCGATTCGATAGTCACCCGCCGACAACGTGACCCGATAGGCGGAAATCCCTTCGGCGTGAAGTCGCGTACTCAGCTTCGAATTCGAGTTGACGAAGGTCTGCGTCACCGCGTCGCCATCCTCGACCAGCTTCGCTCCCTGCGGCGACATCACGCGCCCGGCAACGGAAAGATCCACCTCTTGCGACGTCGTCGCCGTCAGCTCGATCCGCACCAGCGCATGCCAGGAATCGGCAAAGAACAGGGTCTGGCGCACTGTCAGCTCGGGGCCGGAAAACTGGCGTACCAGATAGCCCGGAAATGCATGGCTTCCGGCGGGACTCAGGGCGATGGGCTGCTTGCTGATGGCATTGCGCAGTGCCAACTGGGCAAAGCGCGCGCCCACCCATCGGCCATTGTCCAGGCTATGCACGAACGGGCCGGAAAAACCCGTCGCCGTATCGCCGGCAACCGGCAGGCTATAGCCGTGCCAGGCCCCGGCGTCGAAAAAGATATTGAAGCTTCGATCCGCAGGTGCCCGTGGCGCACCATGCAGGTCGAGCACGTCGACATAGCTTGTGGTGGTATCGGCCCGGTGTTCGACTGGCTCGGCGCGGGCGACACCGCCGCCTGAGCCAAGGATGGCGACCACCACAGCGACGAGCAGGGATCTCGGGAATGGGCGCATGACGTGTCGCTCCTTGCTGCAGGCCGCTGGTGAAAAGATCCGGATCAAGCCCAGGCGCAGTCTGACGCCCGCGTTGCATCGGTGGCGGATGCAACCTGTGCAACGCGGGTTGCCGGGCAACAGCGGCAGCCGTTGCCCCACTCTTCAGAACTTGTACTTCACCTGGAAGTTGACCTCACGTCCTTCGATCGAGCGGGCGAGAATCACCCCGCCGCCGCTGGCGAAGCCGAACAGGCGGGCGTTGCCTTCGGTGATGCCTATCTCGTTGGTGATATTGGTACCACGCAAGGTCAACATCCAGTTCTGGCCGATGTTGGCGATCGCACCGATGGCGATGTCGTGATAGTTGCCCAGCGGCTGTTGCTGCAGCCGGTCGCCATAACGATTGCCCACACCTTCGTAAGTGAGCCAGAACTTCATGCTGCCCCAGCTGGTTGGCACCACATAGGCCGGAGTCAGCCGATACTGGAACTTCGGCTGACGGGACAGGCGCATGCCGCTGATGGTGTCGCACCGTTCGCTGCCATCCTGCGCGACGTAAGGCACGCAGTCGTTGTAGCCCGAGTAGTGGCCGTCCATGTAATTGCCACTCAACGCAATCGAGAAATGCTCGAATGGCGTGACCGTCACCTGCGTGTTGACGCCCTTGGTCACCGAGCCATAGACGAGGTTGATCTGACCGGTAGGGAGATCGATCGAGTACGGTATGCCATGGAACAGCCGCCGATAGACACTGATGTCGGCGTAGATCCATGGCGCCTGGTACTTGAAGCCGAGTTCCATGTTGTGGATGTTCTCCACCGGCGGCCTCGCAAGGTTCACGATATCGTCGAAGCTTGGCAGGAACACGCCTTCGTTGACGCGCGCATAGGCGCTCATGTTGCCGCTCAGCGCGTAGTTCGCGCCCAGGGTCCACGACGATGCGCTCCGCGAACCCGAAGGATGATCGAAACTGTCCGTCAGGTACTCGGCATTGTTGTTGTACACGGTGTTCGGATTGGCATCGAGGTCGCCGGAGGTCGTGTTCTGGAACCGGCCACCGATACTGTCATGCTGGATGCGCATGCCTCCGTCGAACCGCCACTTGCCAATGTTCCATTCGTCGGCAACGAAGAACGCCGTGGTCGTGGCGTGCCAGCGTTCGTTGAATGCCATCCATGACTGCGGATTGGCGTTCCAGAACAGGCCTTGCGCGTCGGTCAAGGCGTAGTTGTTCGTGCCATCGCTCAGATTCACCACGATCGGGTTGGGATTGTTCTTCGCCTGCAGCAGCTGATTGAGGCCGTCGTACTCGGCGTGGTGCATGGAGTACACCGCCGTGTAGTTGCCGACCGTCAGGGTGTTGCCCTCGAAAAGCTCCTTGCTCAGACGAAACTCATTGCTGGCCGACTGGATTTTCTTGGGAATGAACTCGGGGTTCTGGACGGTCACGTTCTCGTTCATGTCCGCCGCCTTGCCGTTGGTGTAAGTGGCAGTCGCGGTGAGGTTGGAGGGAAGCCCGAAGTCCGATGCAGCGCCGGCAATGAAGTTGCCCAGCGTGGTCGGATTGTCACCCGTACTGAAGAACGCGTTGATATCCATGTGACCGGCGACGAACAGTGCCTTGTCCGACAGCGACCAGCCATTGTCGAACTCCAGGTCCAGGTTGGCGCCGAGCATGTGGATGTCGCCGCCCTCGCCGTTGGCCATGTCGATGTTGACACCGCCCGGCTTGCAACCTGCGGTGAAGCATGGCGTCGTCTCGAGAAACTGGTGCCGATCCGCATTGCTGCCAAAGGTGCCGGTCAACGGACTGAAACCCGGATAGGCTGAAAACTGGCCGGGCGCGGGGTTGAAAATCGGCGTGTCGGTGACGAACTGGTTCTTGTCCTTCAGTGCCCGCGCGTAGAACATGATCGAACCATGGGCAAGGTCGTGGCTCAAGGTCGCGGTGAGCTGGCCACCCTTGTCGGCGGGGAACTGGGGGGCGCGCACGCCATCGGATTTGCGCCAGAAGCCGCCGATGCTGCCGTACCAGCCGCTGTCCTTGCCGCCGATGGGGAAGCCGTAGAAGCCATCGAGACGAACCATGCCCTCCGACCCATAGGTCACGCCGATGCTGCCGGTAGGCGTTGAGGAGCCCTCCTTGAGAATGAAGTTCGCAATGAGTCCGGGTTGGCCGTTGCCGTACAGGACTGACGTGCCGCCCTGCACGGCCTCGACGCGGTCGATGGTGTCATCGAGACGGAACATCGCGTCGGTGAAGTAATCCCATTTCGGGAAAAGCGGCGACCCGTTCATCTGCAGGGTGACGAACGGTGCGCCACTGTCGGACGGGAAACCGGCAACTTCGATGTTCGCCCCGGTCTGGCCACCCGAGGATTCCGGAAAGACGCCCGGCGAGATCTTCAGCAGGTCCGCCACGCTGATCGGATTGAGTTCCTTGATCTGCTCGCTCGTCGCCGTGGTGATCGAGTAGCTGGCATCGATCTTCTTGATGCCGCCGAAGGCGGAGTTGCCGGTGACCACGATCTGGTCGAGCGTTTGCGCGGATGACGGCGAGGCCGGCTTCTTCCTGCCGTGGTCGGTTGGCGTGGTTTGGGATGGTGAGGCCGGGGACGTCGTCGCCTGCGGCGCGGTGTCCTGTGCCTGGACGGAACCGGCCGCCAGCATGACGCCGATGGCAACACTTAGAGCCCGACGATTGATCTGCCTGCAACTTCTCATGATGAAATCTCCTCCCCGAGACAAATGGATGATGGTTGTTTGCCTGGACCCGAGGCAGTCATGCCTGCACGCCAGTCATTCCCGCGTGGTTCCTGAAACTGCCCCGCCTCTTCTCGCGCCATCCGTGCCACGGATGCTGGAGCGGCGAGCTCGCATCCTAACCCAGAAGAATCCATTTGTACTACTATAGTATAAAATACGAAAGAGCAGCGAAGGGAGCGCGCGCAATCGCGCGCTGCGGAAGCCCTGCCGCGAATGGCGACTCGACGCGTGCAAGGAAGGACGCACCTGCACGTTGCCGCCCGCCCGAACCCCGCCGCGCGGTTCGCGGCCGGATCAGGTCCGTGCTTGAGCGTGCCTGCATTCAAGGCGCTGCGGCCGGACTCGCGCGGCGGAGCATTCCCAAGGCGCACGCCCTTCCTCCAGTACGTTTGTATGATAAATTTCGAGTGCTACCGCACCGCAACATCCGATCCGCCACTTCATGCCATGACTGCGTGAAATGCTGGAAGCGCCCTTACCGCGGAGAGAAGTTGACAATGAAGGCTACGGACTCACGCAATCTGCACGGCCATGTGATCCGTGAGTTGGGCAAGCGGATTGTCGTCGGCGACTTGCGCCCCGGCGATGTGCTGCCCCGCGAGGAGGATCTTGCCGAAAGCATGGATGTCAGCCGCACGGCCCTGCGCGAGGCGTTGAAGGTGCTGTCCGCCAAGGGCCTGATCGAGTCCCGCCCGCGAGTGGGTACTCGTGTACGTGCGACGCACTTCTGGAACCAACTTGATGCGGATGTCCTTTCGTGGCGCTGCGCCTCGATGCCGACCGACGACTTCATCGAGAAACTGGTGGAGATGCGCGAGATCATCGAGCCGGCGGCAGCGGCGGCGGCGGCACGCCGACGTACCGCAGCCCAGTTGGGCAAGGTGGACCTGGCCTACCGGAAGATGGAAGCTGCGCGGGACTCCGAAGAGTGGGCGGCCGCAGATCTCGGCTTTCATGACGCAGTGCTGCAGGCGACCGGCAACGAACTGATGATCTCGCTGTTCTCGGTGGTCGAAAGCGCGCTCGGGATGTTCTTCGTGTTGTCGGCGAAAACCGCCGGCGACTTCAAGTATTCCCTGCCACGCCATCAGAAAGTGCTTGAAGCGATCCGCCGCCAGCAACCGGACGTCGCCCGCAAGGCGATGCAAAGCATGATCGAGGATTCGCTGGCCAACCTCCGCAAGAAGCGCAAGGGAACCTCCCGGAAAACCGCCTGAGCTGCATTTCGTTGCCGCGGTTGTGCCGATCGCCATGGCCAATAGTTCCGGCAACCGGTGACCGTGACGCTGTTAGTCGCTGCCGATTCATCGGCCATGCGAGAAAAAAGCAGAAGTGGGTCGGCATCTGCCTTACAGCGGCGAGTGGCCGTGGGTACCCGCAACGTGTGATCTATCGGTGGCTCCGGAAGCCCGATTCAAGCTCGTCGCCCCGGGCGAACGCCGGGATGACGTTTCGTTGCCGGTTTTCCAGGCTCCCTGTAGCGACACGCCGACGCCCGTCGACCGGCACACGCACCGAGCCGGCGGTCGCCGACACCTGGCCCGCGCAAGCGGGCTACGACTCGCGCAGCCCCTGGTCGAGCTTGTCCAGGAACTCTTCGGCGTTGGCCTGGCTGAACACGATCGGCGGCTTGATCTTCAGCACGTTGTCGTCCGGGCCTTCGGTGGAGAGCAGCACGTGACGTGCCTTCATCGCCTCCACCACCGCCCTGGCCTTCGGCTGGTCGGGGGTTCGCGCCGCGCGATCGCGCACCAGTTCGACGCCGATGAACAGGCCGCACCCGCGCACATCGCCGATGGCATCGTGCCGTTGCTGCAGTTCGCGCAGTCCGTCCAGCAGGAAACCGCCGACGCGACGCGCGTTCTCCTGCAGCTTCTCGTCGGCGATCACATCGAGTACGGCCAGCGCGATCGCGCAGGACACCGGGTTGCCGCCAAAGGTGTTGAAGTACTCCATGCCGTTGACGAAGCTGGCGGCGATCTCCGGCGTGGTCACCACGGCACCCATGGGATGGCCGTTACCCATCGGCTTGCCCATGGTGACGATATCCGGCACCACGCCCTGGCGTTCGAACGCCCAGAAATGTTCGCCCACCCGGCCGAAGCCGACCTGCACCTCATCGGCCAGGCACACGCCGCCGGCTGCGCGCAGCTTCGCGTAGGCTTCGGCCAGATAGCCTTCCGGCAGCACGATCTGGCCACCGCAACCCAGCAGCGATTCGCAGTAGAACGCCGCCGTGGCGATGTCCTGCTGGCGCAGGTTTTCGATGGCGGGCTGCAACATTGCGCCGTACTGCCGACCGGCCTCGGAAGGCTCGCGGAAAGGCCCGCGATAAACGTCAGGCATGGCCACCACGCCCACATGCGATGCCTGCCCCTGCCCGCCCTTGCCATTGAACTTGTACGGGCTCAGCTCGACCATCGAGGGCGAATGGCCGTGGTAGGCGTGATCCACCACGATCACGCCCCGCGCGCGGGTATGCGCCCGCGCCAGACGCAGCGCGAGGTCGTTCGCCTCGGTGCCGGAGTTGGTGAGGAACACGACCGACAGCGGCTCCGGCAGGGTCGCCGTCAGGCACAACGCGTACTCGACGATATTGTCGTGCAGATAGCGGGTGTTGGTGTTGAGCCGCGCCATCTGCGCCTGCCCGGCCGCGACCACGCGCGGATGGCAATGCCCGACATGGCAGACGTTGTTGACCATGTCCAGGTAGGGCTGGCCATGCTGGTCATACAGCCAGACGCCTTCGCCGCGAACGATCTTGAGCGGCTCGTTGTAGGACACGCTGAGGGTCGGATTCAGCAGCTGCTTGCGCAGGCGCAGAATGTCGGCATTGCTACGTTGCGGCACGCCGTGGGATGCCGGGCCGGAAGAGGTGGGGTCAATCATGGCTGGGTTCCAGAAAGGGGCCGACGATGGCGTCATGGCCGACGCCGGCGAGTTCGCGCAACAACGCACGCACGCCTTGCTGCGACACGAGGATGAACGGGTTGTCGGGCTCGTCCCGATGCGCACGCGTCGCCATCAGCACGCTATGGCAAAGTCGCGCAAGAATGAAGGCATGCAGTTGCTCAAGCTCGGCGCGAAGCAAGGGGCACTGCGCCAGATAGCCGCGAACGATGGTGCGCGCGCAGGCCACCGGATCGGCCTCGTGCTGCATGGCGTAGGTGCAGGCGATCGCCAGGTCGGCCAGGCGGAAGCTGGTGCACATGTCGCCGAAATCGATCACCGCGCTGACCCGCTTTCCACCCCCGTCGCCATCGGCCACGATCACGTTCAGGTCGTTGGCATCGTTGTGCAGCACGGTGATCGGCAGATCCGCCCGCCATTGCGGCAGGTGGGCGCAGAACGCCTCGACGTGCGGCTGCACGATGGCGCGCAGTCCGGCATCCTCGATATGGGCGATTTCGCCACGCAGCGTCGGCAGGCGCAGCAGGTTCCAGTTGTGCGCGCGGTCGGCAGCGGGATGATGAAAACCCTGCAGCCCGCGCGTCAGCCGGCCGACCGCACTGCCTAGGCTCTCGTGCAAGGCCGCGCGCCGGGTCAACGGCAAGCCGACGATGGCCTCCGCATACGTCGTGCCCGGCACGTAGCTCAGCATGCGCACCTGGCACGCCTGCCCCGCCATCGGCAGGGTCAGCAGGTGCTCGCCGTCCACGGCGAGCTGCACCCGCGGCCATTGCAACGCCGGCTCGCGCCCGGCCAGCGTCATCATGGCCTGGTTCTCGAGGTCCAGATCCATCCGCGACCACGAAGGGTGCGCTACCTTCAGCACATAATCGCCATGTTCGGCGCGGATGCGGAAGTTCTGATCGGCATAGGATGGCAGCGCGCAAATATCGCCATGGATGCGCCAGTGCCGGTCGGCCAGCGCCAACGCCGCGGCGGGGGTCAGAAGGTCCATAAGCTTGCGCACAAAATATTGCGGGAGCCTGAATAGTAGTATAAGTTGACATTTGAATTTCACCGAAGGCGCACCCCATGTTTCGGCCCTTGCTTACGGCGGTGCTGGCCGCCGCCGCGATGATCGGCACCGCCGCGGCTACCTCGGCCGAGCCCGGCGGGCAACACCCGGCGCCGGTTCAGGGCGCGGCCCTGCTGCATCAGCGCGAACCGATGAGTTTTGGCGCGTTCTATTACCCGGAGCAGTGGCCGCGCAGCCAGTGGCGACGCGACTTCAATGGCATGGCCAGGCTCGGCTTCGACTTCACCCACATGGCCGAGTTCAGCTGGACGTACCTTGAGCCGGAGGAAGGCCGCTTCGATTTCGAGTGGCTCGATCACGCCATCGAGCTGGCCGACAAGGCCGGGCTGCGCGTCATCCTCGGCACACCCTCGGCGGCGCCGCCGAGCTGGATGGGCGAGCGCTACCCGGAGGTGTACCGGGTGGACGAGCACGGCCAACGCCACGAACACGGCATCCGCGCCGAAGTGTCGCTGGCCAATCCGAAATACGAGGCCTTCGTGACGCGGCTGGTCACCGCCATGGCCCAGCGTTACGGCCACGACCGCCGCGTCTGGGGCTGGCAGGTGGACAACGAACCGGGCACCTTCCTCGATTACAGCGACAGCGCGCGCGAGGCGTTCCAGCGCTGGCTGCGAGAGAGATACGGCAGCATCGATGCCATGAATGCCGTCTGGGGCGGCTCGTTCTGGAGCAGTCGCTACGCCCGTTTCAAGGAAGTGCGCCTGCCCAATGCCACGCTCGCCGCCGAAGACAAGCTCAGCCCGCATGCGCAGCTCGATTTCGCCCGCTTCCAGGCCGACACCACGGCGCACTTCCTCGACGCCCAGGCAGCACTCATCAAGCGCTACGCACGCCCGGGACAATGGGTGACCACCAACTACACCAATGTCACCACGGCCACCGATCCACGGCGCAGCCACGGCATGGATTTCCCGACCTTCACGCTCTATCCGGTCGCCGGTGCGAATGTGCTGGGCGGCGACAGCTACGCCATCGGCAAGCCCGCCAACCTGATGGAGGCCGCGGCGTATTTCCGGCCCATGACCGGCACGTTCGGCGTGATGGAATTGCAGCCGGGCCAGGTGAATTGGGGCGCGATCAATCCGCAGCCGATGCCTGGCGCCGTCAGCATGTGGATCTGGCATGCCTTCTCTTCCGGCGCGTCCCTGCTCAGTACCTATCGCTATCGCCATCCGCTGCGCGGCAGCGAGATGTACCACGAAGGCATCGTCGGCACCGACGGCGTGACGCTCTCGCGCACCGGTCGCGAATTCGTCGACACGATGCACGAGATCAAGTCGCTCGAAGCGAAGCTCGACGCCCAGGCCAAACTGCCCTCGCGAATGGCCGCGCGATACACCGGCTATCTGTGGAGCCATGACGTTTTCTGGGATCTGGAGATCCAGCCGCAGACCACCTTGTGGCACAGCTGGGCCTACCGCAACACCTATACGCAGGTGGTGAAGAGCACCGGCGCGCCGATGGATTTCATCGCCGAAGACGATGATTTCAGCCGCTACCCGTTCCTGATCGCGCCGGCCTACCAGATGGTCAGCGAGGCCCTGGCTAAGAAATGGCGTCGGTATGTCGAACAGGGCGGCCATTTGATCCTGACCAGCCGCACCGGGCAGAAAAACGAGCTCGGCCATTTCCATGAAGGACCGTGGTATGCGCCGATCCTCGACCTGATCGGTGCCGATGTGGACGGCTTCGACATGCTGCCGTCGAGCGCCAGCGCACAGGTGACCGCGGGCGGCAAGACGCACGCGTGGCATCGCTGGGCCGACATTCTCTCGCCACGGCCAGGCACCGTGATGCTCGCCACCTATGCCGATCACTACTACGCCGGCAAGGCGGCGGCGACCACCCGCAAGCTGGGCAAGGGCAGCGTCACCATGATTGGCGTGTCGACCGATGACGGTGCGCTGGAACGCGATATCGTGCGCGGCGTCTACCAGCGGGCCGGCGTGGCGATCGAGGATCTGCCCCCAGGCGTGTTCATCGACTGGCGCGGCGGGTTCTATTTCATGGTGAACTACAACCCGCAGCCGTTTGCACCCGCGCTTCCCGCGGCGGCAGGAATCGTGCACGGCCAGGCGCCGCTGGCGCCGGCGCAGACGCTGGTCTGGAAGGACGCCTCGCCATGATGCGCGTGACAACCGCAGCGCGGTGCCCGCGCCCATGAACGGCCTGATCGCACTCGACTGGGGCACCACCAGCCTGCGTGCCTACTGGCTCGATGAGGCTGGCGAGATCCGCGAGACCCGGGCGCGCCCCTGGGGCACTCGCCATCTGCCGGATGGCGGTTTCGATGCCGCGTTGGCCGGGATCACCGCAGGCTGGCCCCGGCTGCCCCGGCTGGCCTGTGGCATGGTCGGCAGCCGCCAGGGCTGGCTGGAGGTGCCGTACCTGGAGTTACCCGCCGACACGGCGCGGCTCGGCGGCGTCGTCCGCAGCCTGCGCGCCGCCGATGGTCTGGACGTCCATATCGTTCCCGGCCTGCGCAACCGGCAGGGACCTGACGTAATGCGCGGCGAGGAAACCCAGCTGCTTGGCGCCCTTGCCTTGCGCCCGGCGCTCATCCCCGATTCCACCTGGATCCTGCCAGGCACGCACAGCAAGTGGGCCCGCGTGCGCCATGGCACCGTGGCCGATTTCTGCACCGTGATGACGGGCGAACTGTTTGCGCTGCTGCGCCAGCATTCGATCCTCTGCGCTGGCTCGGGCGAGGCCGCGGCGGATCCTGACGCGTTTGCGCGTGGCGTCGTCGCGGTGCGCGACAGCGGCAGCGCCGGTGCATTCAGCCGGCTGTTCTCCGCGCGCGCGTTGATGCTCGACGGTGCGTTGGCACCGGACGCTGTGCCCGAGTACCTCTCCGGCCTGCTGATCGGAGAGGAGCTGCGTTCCTGTCTTGCCATGAATCGCTTCCGCCACGATGCACCGCTCCAGCTGATTGGCGATGCCGCGCTGTGCGCGCGTTACCGGCTGGCTGCGGCACGCTTCGACCTCGACCTTGCCGAGCCCCTGGTGGACGTCGCCGCGCGCGGGTTGTGGCAGATCGCCTGCGATATCGGCCTGGCCCGCGCCGGCTCGTCCAGGGCGCCCAAGGAAACTTCTTCATGCTGAACTCCTGGCTCGATCCCCTGCCCCTGGTCGCGATCCTGCGTGGCATCGGCCCCGACGAAGCCGCGGGCATCGGCCATGTACTTGCCGACGCCGGCTTTCGCGTGCTGGAAGTGCCGCTCAACTCGCCGCAGCCGATGGAGAGCATCCGTCGCTTATGCAGCGCCCTGGGCGACGATTGCCTCATCGGCGCGGGCACCGTGATGACGCCAGCCCAGGTGAAACAGGTCGCCGCCGCCGGTGGCCGTCTGATCGTGATGCCGCACGCCGATACCGCCGTGATCCGTGCCGCCAAGCAGGCTGGCATGGTCTGCGTGCCGGGGGTCGCCACACCCACCGAGGCTTTCGCGGCACTGGCGGCCGGTGCCGACGGGCTGAAACTGTTTCCCGCCGAGCAGGTGTCGCCTGCGGGACTCAAGGCCTGGCGTGCGGTCCTGCCGGCCGGGGTACCGGTGCTGCCGGTCGGCGGTATCGTCCCCGGCAACATGGCGCCGTGGGTTGCGGCCGGCGCGCAAGGGTTCGGCATCGGTTCCGCGCTGTACGCGCCCGGCATCGATGTCGGTGAAGTCGCCCGTCGCGCCCACGCTTTCGCGCAAGCGTGGGCGGTCTCTCGGAAGTCGCAGGAACACCGTGCATGAAGATCACCAAACTCACCACCTTCCTGGTGCCCCCGCGCTGGCTGTTCCTGCGCATCGATACCGATGCCGGCATCTGCGGCTGGGGCGAGCCGGTGGTCGAAGGTCGCGCGCATACCGTGGCCGCCGCCGTGGACGAACTTTCCGACTACCTGGTGGGCAAGGATCCCCGCCGCATCGAGGACCTGTGGAACGTGATGTACCGCGGCAGTTTCTACCGCGGCGGCCCGATCCTGATGAGCGCCATCGCAGGCGTCGACCAGGCGCTTTGGGACATCAAGGGCAAGCATCTCGGCGTCCCGGTGCATGAACTGCTCGGCGGCCCGGTGCGCGAGCGCATCCGCGTGTATTCGTGGATCGGCGGCGACCGCCCGGCGGACACCGCCAATGCCGCCCGGGCCGCGGTCGAGCATGGCTTTACCGCGGTCAAGATGAATGGCACCGAGGAGATGCACTTCGTCGACAGCTACGCCAAGGTCGAGCGCGTGCTGGAGAACGTGCAGGCCGTGCGCGAGGCGGTCGGCCCGCACGTCGGCCTGGCCCTCGATTTCCACGGCCGCGTGCACAAGCCGATGGCCAAGGTGCTGATGCGCGAACTGGCGCCATACAAGTTGATGTTCATCGAGGAGCCGGTGCTGTCCGAGCATCTGGATGCTATCCCCGAGCTCGCCAGCATCGCCCCCGCGCCGATCGCGCTGGGCGAGCGGCTGTATTCGCGCTACGACTTCAAGCGCGTGCTGGAGCGTGGCGGCGTGGACATCATCCAGCCCGATCCCTCGCATGCCGGCGGCATCACCGAGACGCGCAAGATCGCCGCGATGGCCGAGGCCTACGACGTGGCGCTGGCGCTGCATTGCCCGCTGGGGCCGATCGCGCTGGCGGCGAACCTGCAACTGGATGCGGTCTGCCACAACGCCTTCATCCAGGAGCAGAGCCTGGGCATCCACTACAACGCCGCCAACGACCTGCTCGACTACGTGGTCGATCGCAACGTGTTCGCCTACGAGGACGGCTATGTCGCGATTCCCGGCGGCCCCGGCCTAGGCATCGAGATCAACGAAGCCTACGTGGCCGAACGGGCCAAGCTCGGCCACCGCTGGCGCAACCCGCTGTGGCGCCACGACGACGGCAGCGTCGCCGAATGGTGAGCATGCCGGCCGCACCTTCCCCCGAGTCCGGAGCCTGCTGATGCCTTCGTTCGCCAGCTATCCCAGCCTGATCGACCGCAGCGTGCTGATCACCGGCGGCGCCAGCGGCATCGGCGCGGCCTTCGTTGGGCACTTCGCGCGCCAGGGTGCGCGGGTGGCCTTTCTCGACGTGGATACCGCGTCGGCGCAATCGCTGCTCGATGCTCTCGCCGATGTCGCCCATCGGCCGTTGTTCATCGCCTGCGACCTCACCGATCTCGCTGCGCTGGGCCAGGCGATCGCGCAGGCCCGCGCGGCGATCGGCCCGATTTCGGTGCTGGTCAACAACGCCGCCAACGACGTGCGGCATGATTTCGCGCAGACCACGCCGGCCGAGTTCGACCGCAACGTGGCGGTGAACCTGCGCCACCAGTACTTCGCCACCCAGGCCGTGGTGGCGGACATGGCCGCGCTGGGCGGTGGCTCGGTGATCTGCCTGGGCTCCACCAGCTGGCTGATCAAGAACGGCGGCTACCCGATGTACACCATGGCCAAGGCCGCCATCCACGGTCTGGTCGCGGGGCTCGCGCGCGAGCTGGGCCGCCTGCGCATCCGCATCAACTGCCTGGTGCCCGGCTGGGTGATCACCGAGAAGCAGCGACGCCTGTGGCTGGACGCCGCCGGCGAAGCCGAGATAGCCCACGCGCAATGCCTGCCCGGCCACGTGCTGGCGGACGACGTGGCGCGGGTGGCGCTGTTCCTCGCCGCCGACGACAGCCGCATGATCACCGGCAAGGATTTCATCGTCGACGGCGGCTGGGTGTGAGCGGCGCAGTGCTGCATGCGCGCGCCGTGCTGGAGGTGGGCAACCGCCTGGGCGAAGGCGTGCTGTGGTGCCCGCGCGCGCAGGCGCTGTACTGGACCGACATCCACGCCGCCACGCTGTGGCGCTACACGCCAGGCGACCGCAGCACGCGGCAATGGCAACTGCCCGAACGGCTGGCCTCGTTCGCGCTGTGCGAGGCGGAGGGCTGGCTGTTGCTGGGACTGGCTTCGAAGCTGGCGTTCTTCCAGCTCGGCAGCGGGCTGTTGCTGCCGATCGTCGAGGTGGAGCCGGGCCTGCCGACCCGGCTCAACGACGGCGTGTGCGACCGCCAGGGCCGCTTCGTGTTCGGCACCCTGCACGAGCCGCCAGCCGGCGAAACGAAACGCGCCATCGGCGGCTTCTACCGCTTGAACGCCGACCTCGGCCTGGAACGTCTGCCGCTGCCACCGGTGGCGATCGGCAACAGCCTCGCCTTCAGCCCCGACGGCGGCACGATGTACTACTGCGACTCGCCCACGCGACGCATCCAGTGCTGCAATTACGCCGCCGACGGCACGCTGGATTCGCCGCGCACCTTCGTCGACCTGCGCGACATCGTGGGCGAACCCGATGGCGCGACGGTGGATGCCGAGGGCGGCGTGTGGAGTGCGCAGTGGGGCATGGCGCGCGTGGTGCGTTACCGCGCCAACGGCCGCGAGGACACCATCGTTCGCCTGCCGGCCCGGCAACCCACACGACCCGCGCTGGGTGGCGCAACGCTGGACACGCTGTACATCACCAGCGCGCGCGAGGGCCTCTCGGCCGATGACCTGCGCGATGAACCGTCGAATGGCGCCGTGTTCGCCACCGCCGTCGACGTGCACGGCCTGACCGAAGCGCGTTTCGCCGGCATACCGGAGGCACACCTATCGCCGTCGTAGGAGCCCGCTCGCGGGCGATGCCGTCCAACCAGGCATCGCCCGCGAACGGGACCCTGCACGACCATCTGTATCCACACCGCTGACCGCATTCCGAATCCGGGGAGAGTTCATGAACGCCATTGCAGCAAGCGCCATCGTGCGACCGAAGACCACCGCCATTTTCACCTGCGCGCTGGCCGCGCTGGCCGGGCTGATGTTCGGCCTGGACATCGGGGTGATCTCCGGGGCCACCCAGTTCATCCAGAAAGAGTTCCAGATCTCCGACCACATGATCGAGTGGATCGTCAGTTCGATGATGCTGGGCGCGGCGATCGGCGCGCTCGGTGCGGGCTGGATGTCGGCGGCGCTGGGGCGCAAGCGTTCGCTGATCCTGGCCGGCGTGCTGTTCGTCATCGGCTCGCTGCTCAGCGGTGGAGCATGGTCGCCGCAGACGCTGATCGCGGCGCGGGTGATCCTGGGCCTGGCGATCGGCGTGGCCACCTTCACCGCGCCGCTGTACCTGGCCGAGGTGGCGCCGGAGAACACCCGCGGCGCGATGATCTCGCTGTACCAGTTGATGATCACCATCGGCATCCTGGTGGCCTTCCTGTCCAATACCGCGTTCAGCTACAGCGGCAACTGGCGCTGGATGCTGGGGATCATCGCGATCCCCGGCGTGCTGTTCCTGCTCGGCCTGTTCCTGCTGCCGGACAGCCCGCGCTGGCTGATGATGCGCGGGCGCAAGCAGGAGGCCACCGCGGTGCTGCAGAAGCTGCGCGGCGATGCCGACCATGTCGCCCGCGAAGTGGCCGACATCGAGGAGCAGTTGAAGACACCGCAGCGCGGCTGGCACCTGTTCCTGCAGAACCCGAACTTCCGCCGCTCGGTGGGGCTGGGCGTGCTGTTGCAGTTGATGCAGCAGTTCACCGGCATGAACGTGGTGATGTACTACGCGCCGCGCATTTTCCAGGACATGGGCTACGCCACCACGGCGCAGATGTGGTTTACCGCGGTGGTGGGGCTGACCAATGTGCTGGCGACCTTCATCGCGATCGGGCTGGTCGACCGGCTTGGGCGCAAGCCGATCCTGTATGCGGGCTTCAGCGTGATGGCGATCGGGCTGGGCCTGGTCGGCGCGATGATGCACCTGGGCATCGCCACGCACGCCGAGCAACTCTTCACGGTGGCGATGCTGCTGCTGTTCATCGTGGGCTTCGCGATGTCGGCCGGTCCGCTGATCTGGACGCTGTGCTCGGAAGTGCAGCCGCTGAAGGGCCGCGACTTCGGCATCGGCTGCTCCACCGTCACCAACTGGGTGGCCAACATGATCGTGGGCGCGACCTTCCTGACCCTGCTCAACAGCGTGGGCAACGCGGCCACGTTCTGGCTTTACGCAGCACTCAACGGGGTGTTCCTGCTGATCACTTTCTGGCTGATCCCGGAGACGAAGAACGTCACGCTGGAGCAGATCGAACGCAACCTCATGGCGGGCAAGCCGTTGCGCGAGATCGGCCATGAAGCCTCGGCTGCGGCACACGGTTTCAGCAGGCCGGCAACGGAAGACACCGCCGCCTGATTCCGGCGACTGTGCTGCGATGGTTTGGATGTACGACAGGCGATGCATCCTGCCGCCATCGTGGCATCGAGCTCGGGCGTATTCAGGGACGGTCTGAGTAGCTCGTCCGTCCAGCGAAATCTGGGACGACGGGCAAAGAACTTCCTTGGCACCTTTCAAACACCGCGCCTTGTCGTTGCAATGTTCACCTGGGGAAAGCACACGATGGCCACAGCGCCGGCAGAGAAAAATGAACCGAGCCTGCGTCGCGTGCTCGGCACCAGGGATCTGGTGCTGTTCAACATCGCGGCGATCGTGGCGTTGCGCTGGCTGTCGATGGCGGCCCAGGTCGGGCCGTCTAGCCTGCTGCTGTGGCTGCTGGGCCTCGTGGGTTTCTTCATTCCCCTGGCGCTGGCGGTGCTCGAGCTGAGTTCGCGCGTGCCCGGAGAGGGCGGCCTGTACCTGTGGTCGAAGACGGCGTTCGGCGATATGCACGGCTTCATCGCCGGCTGGACGTACTGGGTCTCCAACCTGGTCTATTTCCCGTTCGCGCTGCTGTTCAGCGCCGGCATCTTCCTGCACGTCGGCGGCGACCGCTGGCTGGCGCATGCCGGCGACAGCAGCTACCACCTCGCCTACTGCCTGACGGTGCTGTGGGCCGCGACCGGGCTCGGCATCCTCGGCCTCGAACGCGCCAAGTGGCTGCAGAACATCGGCGGCATCGCGACCTGGTCGGCGGCGGCACTCATCCTCGCCGCCGGCGCGCTGGCCGCTTACCGCTTCGGTCCGGCCACGACGATCACCACGGCGAACGTGTCGCCGGACTTCGGCAAGCTCGCGACCTTTTCCACCTTCGCGACGATGGCCCTCGCCTTCCAGGGCCTCGAACTCGGGCTGATACTCGGCGGGGAAATCAAGGATCCGCGCCGGCAGATTCCGCGCGCCACGCTGATTTCCTGCGTGGTCATCGCAGCCATCTATATTGCCGGCACGGCATCCCTGCTGATCGCGCTGCCTGCCTCGACGATCGACATCATTGCCGGGATTCCCCAGGCGCTGGCGGCGATCGGCGAACGGATCGGCCTGCCGATGTTCGGACCGCTGACCGCGGCGCTCGTCACGGTCGGCACGATCGGCTCCATCTCCGCCTGGATCACGGGCACGGCGCGGCTGCCCTTCGTCGTGGGCGTCGATCGCTACCTGCCCGCCGCCCTGGGCCGCCTGCACCCCAGGCACGGCACGCCCCATGTGGCCCTGCTCACCCAGGGCATCCTGACCTCGCTGGTGCTCGCCGCGGCGTTGTCCGGCTCCAGCATCCACGAGGCGTACATCATCCTGGTCGACATGACCGCCATCATGTCGCTGCTGCCGCTGCTCTACATCCTGCTGGCCTTCCCGCTGCTGCGCCGCCGCGCCGCCGGCCGCAACGACGGCGTCAACCTGTCGCCCGGCGGCACCCTCGGCTGCTGGCTGGCCGGGCTGACCGGTTTCGCAGTCACCTTGCTGGCGATCGTCACCTCGATGATCCCACCCGCCAACAGCAGCAACCCCGGCCTGTTCCTGCTCAAGGTGGTGGGTGGCTCGGTGCTGCTGATCGGCATCGGGCTGATGTTCTACCGGCATGGCCAGCGGAGGGCCGACACACTGCCGGCGGGAGCTTCGCGCTGACGACCCGGGTGCCGCGCGGCGGCCCTGCAGCCACACGTCGAGCGCGTCGAGGCGCCGCCTGCCGGGCTGCGGACGGTGGGTGCAAAGCCAGCCGGAAGACCCGGTCGCGAAGGTGCCAACGTCGGACCACGCTCGGCCTCGACAACGCCTTCCACCGCATCCGGATTCGACCTTTGAGGAAATGGCAAGTACCGTTCCATGGCATGCAGAAGCGCCGCAACGGTGGAGGAAGTCCCAGTGGACGAGCGGATCAAGTGCACGCGGCTGCGGGGCAAGGTGATGGGGGCGGCCGACGCCGCGGCTTTCATCGCCCCGGGTAGCACGGTCGGCATGAGTGGCTTCACCGGTTCGGGTTATCCCAAGGCGGTGCCGATGGCGCTCGCCGCGCGCATCGAGGCCGAGCACGCCGCAGGGCGCCCATTCCAGGTCCGTGTGTGGACCGGCGCCTCGACCGGCCCGGAACTCGACGGCGCGCTGGCACGCGCCCATGGCATCGAGTTCCGCCTGCCCTACAACTCCGATCCGCTGGTGCGCGAGCAGATCAACACGGGGCAGATGGAGTATTTCGACCTGCACCTGAGCCAGGTCGCGCCGATGGCCGCGCAAGGCTTCCTGGGGCCGCTGGACACGGCGGTGATCGAGGTCAGCGCCATCGCATCGGACGGCTCGCTGGTGCCCTCCTCCTCGGTCGGCAACAACAAGACCTGGATCGATCAGGCGCGCCAGGTGATCGTCGAGGTCAACCGCTGGCAAAGCGCGGCGCTGGAGGGCATGCATGACATCTACTACGGCACCGCGCTGCCCCCGCACCGGGTGCCCATTCCCATCCTCAAGCCGGGCGACCGCGTCGGCGAGCCGCGTTTCCGCTGCGATCCGGACAAGGTCGTCGCGGTGGTGGAGACCGAATCGCCAGACCGCAACCTGCCGTTCCGCGCACCCGATGCGGCGGCGCGCGCCATCGCCGGCCACCTGCTGGAGTTCCTGTGTCACGAGGTGAAGATGGGGCGCCTGCCGGCCTCGCTGCTGCCGATCCAGTCCGGTGTCGGCAACATCCCCAACGCGGTGCTCGGCAGCTTGCTCGACGGGCCGTTCGAACGGATGACCGCCTACACCGAAGTGATCCAGGACGGCATGCTGGACCTGCTCATCGCCGGACGCCTGCAGGTCGCCTCGGCGACCGGTTTCTCGCTCAGCCCGGGGGCCGCGCACCGGTTCAACGCCGAAGCGGCGCAGTTCAGGGATCGGGTGATCCTGCGCCCCCAGGAAATCAGCAACCATCCGGAGGTGATTCGCCGGCTCGGCTGCCTGGCGATGAACGGCATGATCGAGGCGGACATCTATGGCTGCGTCAATTCCACCCACGTCATGGGCTCGCGCATCCAGAACGGCATCGGCGGCTCCGGCGACTTCGCGCGCAATGCCTACATCTCGATCTTCATGACGCCCTCCACTGCCAAGGACGGGCACATTTCCACCCTTGTCCCGCAGGCCAGTCATGTCGACCACATCCCGCAGGACGTGCAGGTGCTGGTGACCGAGCAGGGGCTGGCCGACCTGCGCGGCCTGTCGCCCAAGCAGCGCGCACGCCTGATCATCGCGCGCTGCGTGCATCCGGATTACCGTCCCGCTCTGTCCGACTACTTCGAGCGCGCCTGCGCACACGCTTACGGCCAGCAATCGCCCTCGCTGCTGACCGAGGCGCTGTCCTGGCACCAGCGGTTCATCGAGACCGGGTCCATGCGCTCCTAGCCGACCCTGCCGGCCACCTGGCTGGCCGAGGGTTGAGGAAGTGGACATCGCGAGGTTTCGTTCCGGTATCTCCGCGTCGGCCGGGGCGGCGATGGGTTGCCGCCCCTCAAGCTTCCGGGGCCGGCATGCTGAGCTCTTGCTGGACCGGTCGCGTCAACTCGATGCGCGGCAACTCGAACTTCATGCACACCCGCTGGCCTTGGGCGCTCTCGGCCCAGATGGTGCCGCCATGGGCCTCGATGATGGCCCGCGCGATCGACAGGCCGAGTCCGACACCCCGGCGGTCGCGCCCGGCCTGCCAGAAGGGCCGGAACATCTCGCGCATCTGATCCTTGGAGAGCGCCAGGCCGCTGTTCGAGATATGGAAGGTGACGGCGCCGTGGCTTACGGCGCCGACAGTCACCTGGCCACCCGGCTCGGTATGCTTGAGGGCATTGTCGAGCAGATTGTTCCAGACCCGCTGCAGGCGCTTCCGATCGGCCATCACCGCAGGCAAGCCGGGGTTCACCTGGCCCACCAGATGAATGCCGCGTGCCTCGAACAAATCGGTGTGCTGCTCCACGGCGTCGTGGATCACCTGCCCGGGGTTCGTCTTCTGCAGGTCTAGCATGGAAGCATCGGCAAGCGTGCCGGCACTGATCGCCAGGAGGTCGTCGACCAGGCCCGCCAGTTCGCGCACGCGCTTCTGCATGCTGCCGGCCAGCGCTGCGATCTCGGCAGGGTTAGCGGAGTCGCTGGCCATGTGTTCCATCGAACTGGCCAGGAGCATCAGGCCGGCGAGCGGATTGCGCAGGTCATGGGCGACAAATGCCAGCAGTTCTTCCCGGTCCCGCACCGCGGCGCGCAGCTGCTGCTGCGTGCGGTACAGCGAGGAAACGTCCTGGTTGACGGCAACGGCACCGATGGGCTGCACCTGATGCAGGTGCAGCGACGCTGCCGAGTTGAAGATCGTGCGCGTGGACCCGTTGAAACCGCGGATATCCAGCAGCTCCTCGCGGATGGCCTCGCCACGGCGCAAGGCCTGGCTCGAAGCCCACCCCCCGGGCATGACCCGTTCACCCGTGGCCACGTCCCAGGTCTGGAAGTTGCCGATATCCGGAAGCGGGCTGTAGTCGTCCAGTCCCCATAAACGTCGGGCCGCCGGATTCGCCTCGGCGATCCGCCCGTTCTCGTCGAAACGGAAAACGCCCACGGGCAGGAGGTCGAGCACCGTCTGCAACAGTTCTCCGCGCCTGTCGCTGAGCGAGCGGATGGCGAGCAGATCGGTGACATCCTCATTGATGGCAACCGCACCGCTGATCCGGCCCCGGCCGTCGGACAACGGCGCCGCCGTGTTGACGATGGTCCGTTCACTGCCATCGAGGCAGCGAATGCGCATCAGCCGCTCGGAGGTCTTTCCATGACGGAGCGCCTGCTGAAGGCCCCAGTCCCCCGATGTGAGCTCCTCGCCGGAATCCACGCTCCAGGCCCGGAACGAGGCCATGTCCTGCAGGTTCTCGTGCGCCTCCGCGCGCCAGATGCGGCGCGCGGCGCGGTTCATGCGCACGAACCGTCCCTTGTTGTTGGCGACCCACACGCCCACCGGCATGAGATCGATGAGTCCCTGCAGCAGCCGTTCCACAAATGGAATCTCCTTACGGTGCAAACCTCAGCCTCACTCATGCCTGGGGAACAGGCGGGCAAGGAAACGTCTACTTCGTGTTGACGATGAGTCGACGAGCCGCCGGCTGGGCCCGTCGTCTCTTGCACCCCGGCCAGCCCACCACGGCTGCGCGCAGCTGGTCGCAGTCGGAAATCCGACCATGAAGGCCGTATGCGCAAGCTGGCGATACGCATGCCGTCGCACGGCAGCATGGATACCAGCGGGGTGAGAGGGCGTGCACGGCGGTGGGCGATCGCATCGGCGCCGTCGCGGGCGATCTCCCCAGCGTTGGCCGACGAGATGCCCACGTCGACCGCATGCAGCGCCGGCGTGGCGTTGGCTGGGGGTTTCATGCGGCCACCATGCAGGACGGTGCGGCGAGGCCTTTGACCGAGGTCAAGTCACCGGCCTCGCCGGAGCGCATCATCCTGATCCGAGGCGCCTCCCTCGTGGCCGGTCCGCTGGCAGCCGGGAGCGTCACGGCCACCTGCGCAGCCAACGTCATGGCGGTCGGTTGCCTGATGACTTTGGCCGCCAGTCGAAAGAAAAGCGACTGAGCGCCTTTCCAGGCTGGCCATAAACCTTGCTCGAACGCCGGAGGCATGCCATGCGCTTATTCCTGTTCTTGCTGCTCGTGCTGGTACCCGTGGAGGCCGCCTGCGCCGGTGGCGGTCCGCTGGGTATCGATCACCGTCTCCACTACGACAACAGCGGCATCTGGAAGCGAAGCGACCAGAAGGTGCTGCTGTACGGGAGCATCGTCACCGTCGGCGTCGGGGCACTTGCCTTCGGGGACCACGACGAGCTCGGCGACACTTTCTGGCGCTCGGTCGATGCCATGGTGGTTACCGGCGTGAGCACGCAGGCGCTCAAGTACGCTTTCGGCCGCGAACGCCCGTCGCAGACGAGCGATCCCAACCGGTTCTTCAAGCATGGGCAAAGCTTCCCCAGCGGGGAAGTCGCAGCGCTGTCCGCGGCGGTGACTCCCTTCATCCTGACTTACGGCGACGATCATCCGGCCGTCTATGCCCTGGCCCTGCTGCCCGCCTACGACGCGGTCGCCCGCATGAAAGTCCATGCCCACTGGCAGAGCGACGTGCTGGTTGGGGCGGCGGTCGGCGCCGGTATCGGAGTCTGGGCGTCGCACCGCGATTCGCCACTGATCGTCGGCTGGCTGCCGGGAGGCTTCAGCGTGGGATACGTGCATCATTTCAAGCCTTAGCGGCCACCAGGTAGCGGGATCCCCGACTCCGTTCTGCCGGTGTGGCCCGGGCGCGGCCCGAGGATCGTCGACTTTGCCCTGCTGCGCCGGGCGGATCGCCCCGGCAGATCCGGGTCGACCGCCCGACACGCAGGAAACGACCACCGCGAAAGGCGTGGATAAGAGGGCCCATGCGGCAACGACGCGCGGTCAGCTGACCTTGATGTGCCGCTGATGGCCATCCGCCTTCTTCGGCAGGTGCAGGGTCAGCACGCCGTTTTCATAGCGGGCTTCGGCCTTGGCTTCGTCCACGTCGCTGGACAGGCTGAACGAGCGGAACGCCTGCCCGTAGCAGCGCTCGCTGACAACCGCGCGGTCGCCATTCTTTTTCTCCGACTCGCGCCGGCTCTCGGCGGTGATGGAGACCTGGTTGCCGGCGACGGCGATGTCGATGTCTTCCTTGCGCACGCCGGGCACATCCGCGCTGATGTCGTAGGCATCGTCGTTCTCGATGACATCGATGCGGATCTCCGGGGCGAGTTGGACGTCCTTGAACACGGGGCGCAGGCCAAAGCTGCGGAAGAAGTCGTCGAACTCGCTCACGTCGGCGCGGGCGAGCGACTTCAGGGGATTCCAGCGGGAAAGCGTGGTCATGGCGGGGACTCCGGTGCTGAGGTTGGGGGCGGCCTTCGGGCAGTCGCCCGACGGATCCGGCTTCGACGCTACGCCGCCCGCCGCCGTGGCGGCTTGATCGACATCAATCGGCGCGCACCTGTCCAGCCGATTCGCAGCGAGACACCTTCGGCGGAGCATTGCGCGCAACGTCGCAGGCGAAGTTCAGCGCCGCGACGGCGAATCCGTGCAGGTGCGCCGCCACGCTCCGCCTGATCGTCGGCTTCCCGCCGGCCAGGCAACCTTTCACGACGTACGGGCAAGGGGGAGCGGCAGCGGAATCTCGTTGACGTGCGTCAAAGGCCAGTTACCGACGGCTGCCTATGCTCGACGTGCCGGCATGGCCACGCCTGCGCCAACCGGAGCATGCCAATGCCAGCTGACACACCTTTCGAGAAACCGGTGGCTGCCACCGAGGCTGCACCCCGTCGGCCGCCGCGGCGCCAACACGCAGCCGCCTGGACGATCAGCCTCATCGTGCTCGTGGGATTGGGCGCCCTGGCGACATGGTGGACGCTGCCGCCACGCATGGCGGTCACGCATGCGCACCGCGGGGTGGCGATCGAGGCGGTGTACGCGACCGGCACGGTGGAGCCCACCATCATGCTGCCGATCGCCGCGCGCATCACCGCGCGGCTGATCGAACTGAATGTCGATGAAGGCGAGCGCGTGCGTGCCGGCCAGCAGCTGGCGCGGCTGGAGGACACCGACCTTGCCAGCAACCTGGCACAGCTGCGCTCGCAGGAGGCGTTCGCCCATGCCGAGTACATGCGCTACGCCGCCCTGCTCCCGCGTGGCGTGATTGCGCGCACGCAGTACGACAAGGTCCGCGCGGAGTGGCTCTCGGCACGCTCGGCGGCCAGCCGCGCCGCGGCCGAACTGCACTTTGCCCGGTTGCTGGCGCCGACCGACGGCAGCGTGATCCGCCGCGACGGCGAGATCGGCCAGCTGATGACGCCCGGCCAGGTGGTGTTCTGGCTCGCCGTCGCCTCGCCGCCGCGGATTACCGCCGACGTCGACGAGGAAGACATCGCGCGGGTGGCGGTTGGGCAGCCCGTGCTGATCCGCGCGGACGCCTTCCCGGGGCAGGTGTTCCAGGGCCGCGTGCGCAGCATCACGCCCAAGGGCGACCCCACCGCGCGCAGCTATCGCGTGCGCATCGCGATAGAAGGAACCACGCCGTTGCACGTTGGCATGACGGCTGAAGTGAACATCATCGTGCGCCGGCACGATGACGCGTTGCTGTTGCCGGAGACCGCCCTGGACGGTGATCGGGTGTGGCTGGTGCGGGCCGGCCGCCTGCAGTCGCGGCGTGTCTCCGCCGGCATCCGCGGCGAGCGCCAAGTGGAGATTGCTGCGGGTCTGTCGCCCGACGACGTGGTCGTGGCCGCTCCGACCGGCGCGATGCGCGAGGGCGGCAAGGTGCGCGTGGCATCGGGCGGATCGCAGCAATGATCCGCCTGCTCATCGCCATCGCCGCGCGGCACCTGCTGGCACGCAGGCGCCAGAGCATCGTCTCCCTGCTCGGCGTGGTGCTGGGCGTGTCGTTCTTCCTGTCGATCTCGGCCATGATGCGCGGCTCGGAACTGGACATCATCCGCCGCCTGGTCGACAACGCGCCGCACATCACCATCGAGGACCAGTACCGCAACCCGAGCCGGCAGCCGGTGGTGGAACGCTTTCCCGGCGCCGCGGTGCAACTTCACCATCCGGTGCCGCAGACCGAGATGCGTGGCATCCGCGGCTATCCGCAGATCCTGGACTTTCTCAGGCGCACGCCGGGCCTGCAGGCCTCGGCGGTGCTGACCGAGCAGGCCCTGGTCACCTTCGCCGGCAAGGATCGCGCAGTCTCGCTCAATGGCATCGTCGCCAATGAGTACACGCGCGTATCGACCCTCCAGCGCTACATGGTGCGCGGTTCGCTCGACGATCTGGCGGTCAATCCGAACGGCATCGTGGTCGGCGACGAGCTGGCGCGACTGATGAGTTTTTCGCTGGGCAACAACCTGCGCGTGGCCAGTACCACCGGGCAGGTGCGCACGTTCAAGATCGTCGGCCTGTTCCACACCGGGCGTTCGGATGTCGACGCGCGCCAGGCGTTCGTCGCCCTCAAGCGCGTGCAATCGCTGCTGGAACGGCCAAACCGGATCAACACCATCGTGATCAAGCTGGCCGACCCGAACGCGGCCCGCACCGAAGCGTCGCGCATCGAGCAGCGGGTCGGCTACAAGACGGTCTCCTGGCAAGAGCGCTCGGAGGACTTGATGAGTGCGCTGGCGATCCGCAGCGTGATCATGTTCGCGGTGGTCGGCGCGGTGCTGGTGGTGGCGGCGTTCGGCATCTACAACGTGATCTCCACGGTGGTGCTGGAGAAGCAGCGCGACATTGCGATCCTGCGCGCGATGGGTTTCCGGGCCCGCGACATCGAGCGCATGTTTCTCGCGCAGGGCGTGTTGATTGGGGCGGTCGGCAATGTCTTTGGCATCGGCCTGGGCTGCGCGTTCATGGCCGGGCTGGCGCGCGTGCACTTCCGCATTCCCGGCAGCACCGACCCCAACTACCTGGCGATCGACTGGAGCCCGATGCAGTTCCTGCTGGCCGGCGGCGTGGCGATGCTGGCAGCGATGACCGCCGCCTTCCTGCCGGCGCGCCGCGCGGCCAAGGTCGAGCCGGTGGACGTGCTGCGCGGTGGCACCTGATGGCTGACGCGATCCGCCTCGACCACGTGACGCGCCGGCTGGAGGCGGAAGTGCCGGTCACCCTGGTCAGCGACGTCAGCCTGCGTATCGACCGCGGCGAATGCGTGGCTGTCACCGGACCCTCCGGCTCGGGCAAGTCCTCGCTGCTCTACCTGATGGGATTGCTGGACCTGCCCAGCGAAGGCCGGGTCTGGCTCGGCGGCGAGGACACCGCAGGCTACGGCGAAGCGGAGCGTTCGCAGGCGCGGCTGTGCAAGATCGGCTTCGTGTTCCAGTCGCATTTCCTGCTGCCGGAGTTCAGCGCCGGCGAGAACGTGATGCTGCCGATGCGCCGCCTCGGTGCCTACGATGATGCCGTCATCCGCGAGCGGGCGCAGGCGCTGCTCGCCGGCCTGGACCTCGGCGCGCAGTTCGACAAGTGGCCGCGCCAGCTTTCAGGCGGCCAGAGCCAGCGCGTGGCGATCGCCCGCGCGCTGGCCAACGATCCCATGCTGGTGCTGGCCGATGAGCCGACCGGCAACCTCGACAGCGTGGCCAGCCGCAATGTGCAGCGCACGATCCTCTCGCTGGCGCACACGCAGGGACGTGCGGTGGCCGTGGTGACGCACGATACGGACTTTGCGGCCCAGGCAGACCGGCGCATCCGCGTGGTCGACGGCCATATCGAGAGCCAGGAAGACCCGGGTCCTCGCCGCCTGGCATGACCAGCGCCGGCGCGGTCGCGCGCGCTCCGCGGCGGCCGCCAAGGCAGTGCGCGTGTCCGCGTCGGCGCCGGACAAACCCGCCGGCAGGCAAGCCGGCAGCCGGTCGCGGCGGAGACGGGCTACCACCGGGGCCAGTCCGATCGGCCGGGGTCGCGATATCGAAACGGCCGCCGCTGCCACGATCCGACGGCGCCAGGCCCTGCGCATCGGAACAGTGCCGCCAGTTCGCCAGGCAGGCGCACATCCGGCCATGCAGGCCCTACGGATTCACAGGTGATTTGACGGCAACGGTCGGCGCAGACAGCAGCTCCAGAACCTCCCGGTCGTCGACGGGCCCGAAGTCCTGATAGAACGCTCTGATTGCCCGGAAATGCGCCGGGGCATGCAGGCATGTCACTTCGTCGGCGAGGCCGGCCAAGTCGTCGAGGCTTCCGGGCGCAGCCACCGGCACCGCAGCGACCAGTCTGGCCGGATGCTGCTGGCGTACAGCTTCCAGGGCTGCCCGCATGGTCGCTCCGGTTGCCAGGCCATCGTCCACCACGATCATCAGGCGGCCGTGGGCATCCACCGTCTGCCGACCCGGGGTGCAGGCGGCGCGGCGCTTGCGGATGACGGCCAGTTGCCGGGCTGCTTCGGCCCGGATATGCCGGTTTTCCGCGTCCAGAACGCCCGCCAGGGCGTTCAATTGCACCCGCCCCTGTTCGTCGATGGCGCCAATCGCCACCTCGCTGTTGATCGGCGAGCAAAGCTTGCGCACCAGCACCACGTCCAGCTCGCCGTCCAGCGCGTTGGCGACGATCCGGCCGATCGGCAGGCCCCCGCGCGGGATGGCAAGAACCAGCGGCTGCAGCCCGCGGTAGTGGCCCAGCACCTTGGCCAGCTGGCGCGCGGCGTCCGCGCGATCGACAAAGCAGGCGTCCCGGTTTGACGACGACGCATTCATGGCAAGACTCCTGGTGCGGCGCGCACGCCGCTATCAGGCGGGTTCCGCAACGACCGATGCTCAGTCGAGGATGAAGCTCACCCGCAGGCACACCCGCCACGCAATGATCCTTCCGTCCGGGTCGGTGACCACCTTGGTCTCGCTGATCCACGCCCCCTTGATGCCGTCCAGCGTCTTGGCGGCCCGCTCGATGCCCTGCTGTACGGCGTCCTCCACGCTGTCGGGCGATTCGGAAATGATTTCGATGACCTTGGCGACGCGATTCATGGCGGGTTCCTCCGGTGATGGCCTGGTCGAGCTGACCCGGTCCCATCGGCCCAGCCCGGGCTTCACCCTAGACGCCCTGCCGGCGGTGGGTTTGATCCGGATCAACTACGCTGCAACCCGACTGTGCGGGCATGGTCGAGGTTGACCGGACTCGATCGAGCGCATGGAGGGCTGTGGAGAAAGTCTGTCTCGGCTCCGTCGCCGGTCGCGCACCGTCCGCAGGTGGACTGGACCAGCGCGCACCGGGGTGGCGGCGACCTGCCGCAGGCTGCCCGCGGGCAAGCGCGTGGGATTCGGTATCACCCCGCTGGGCCATGGGCCATCCGATGCGGCTGCATTCCGCTCACTTCATGACGCTTCCGGTTGCGGTGCCTGGTGTGCCAGCCAGGCGTAATAGAGCAGCGGAATCACCAGCAGGGTCAGCACGGTCGACACCAGGATGCCGAAGATCAGCGACACCGCCAGGCCCTGGAAGATCGGGTCGTCAATGATGAAGAAACCGCCGACCATCGCCGCCACGCCGGTCAGCACGATCGGCTTGGCGCGCACCGCAGCCGCATCGATCACCGCCTCGGCCAGCGGCCGGCCGGCCGCGAGCGCATGGTTGATGAAGTCGATCAGCAGGATCGAGTTGCGCACGATGATGCCGGCCAGGGCGATCATGCCGATCATCGAGGTGGCGGTGTACTGCGCGCCGACCAGCGCGTGACCGGGCATCACGCCGATCACGGTCAGCGGGATCGGCGCCATGATGATCAGCGGCACCACGTAGCTCTTGAACTGGCCGACCACCAGCAGGTAGATCAGCAGCAACCCGACCGAATAGGCCAGGCCCATGTCGCGGAAGGTCTCGTAGGTGATCTGCCACTCGCCGTCCCACTTCACCGACGGTGCGCTGATGTCGTCGGGCTGGGCGATGAAATGCTGCTGCAGGCGCGCGCCGGCAACGTCGTGGCCGCGCAGCGTGCCGACCAGGCTGAACATGCCGTACAGCGGACTGTCGGTGGCGCCGGCATCGTCGCCGGTAACGAACGCGTAGGGCAGCAGGTCCTTGTGGTAGATCGCCTGTTCCCACGTCGCCGGACGCACGCTGACCACCTCGGACAGCGGCACCAGCGCACCGCCCTGGGCGCGCACACGCAGCGCCAGCAACTGCGCCAGCGACGCCTGGTCGCCGGCCGGCAGGCGCAGGCGCACCGGCACCGCGTAGCGGGCATGACCGTCCATCAGCCAGGTGGCGTCCTCGCCGGACAGTGCGGTACGCAGCGCCTGCGCGATGCCGGCCTGGTCCAGCCCCAGCCGCGCGGCACGCTCGCGGTCGACCACCATCACCTCGCGCGGCGCGGCTGCCTCGACGCTGGTGTCGATGTCGACCACGTCGCCGTTGGCCTTGAAGCGCTGCGCCAGCGCCAGTGCGGTACGCCGTATCGTGTCGTCGTCCGGGCCGTATACCTCGGCCACGATCGGCGCCAGCACCGGCGGGCCGGGCGGCACCTCGACGATCTTCACCGACGCGCCGTAGCGCGCGCCGATGCCTGCCAGCGCAGGACGGATTGCCAGCGCGGTGGCATGGCTCTGCCGGTTACGCTCGCTTTTGTCGACCAGGTTGACCTGCAGGTCGCCCACATTGGCACCGCTGCGCAGGTAGTACTGGCGCACCAGCCCGTTGAAGGTGATCGGCGCGGCGGTGCCGGCGTAGGCCTGCCAGTTGGCGACCTCGGGCAGCGTGGCCACCGCGCCGGCCAGCTCGCCGAGCAGCTGGTTGGTGCGCTCCAGAGTGGAGCCCTCGGGCATGTCGACCACCACCTGGAACTCGGACTTGTTGTCGAACGGCAGCATCTTCAGGACCACCGCCTTGACCACCACCAGCGCCACCGCAGCAAGCACCAGCACGCCCATCGCCGCGAACAGCAGGCGCCGGCGCCGACGCGCCCGTTCGCCGGCGATGAACGGCCGCATCACGCGCTGGAACAGGCCGAGCAGGCGGCTGCCCGATGCTTCGTGCGCCCCGGCGCCGCCACCTTCGCCTTCGCGCGGCGGTGGCGGATGGCGCAGCAGCTTGAGCGCCAGCCACGGCGTGACGATGAGTGCCACCGCCAGCGACAGCAACATGCCGGCCGAGGCGTTGATCGGGATCGGCCGCATGTACGGCCCCATCAGGCCGGAGACGAAAGCCATCGGCAGCAGCGCGGCGATCACCGTGAAAGTGGCCAGGATGGTCGGCCCGCCGACCTCGCTGACCGCCTCCGGGATCGCCTCGCGCAGGGTGCGTCCGCCGAGCGCCATGTGCCGGTGGATGTTCTCCACGATCACGATCGCGTCGTCGACCAGGATGCCGATCGAGAAGATCAGCGCGAACAGCGACACGCGGTTGATGGTGAAGCCCATCGCCCACGAGGCGAACAGGGTCAGCATCAGCGTGATGATCACCGCGCTGCCGACCACGATCGCCTCGCGCCAGCCCAGCGCGAACAGCACCAGCAGCACCACCGAACCGGTGGCGAAGATCAGCTTGTGGATCAGCTTGTCGGCCTTGTCGGTGGCGGTCCGGCCGTAGTCGCGGGTGACCGTGACGTGGACGTCGGCCGGGATCACCACGTTGCGCAGCGCGGCGAGCCGCTGGTCGATCGCGGTGGTGATGTCGGCGGCGTTGCTGCCCGGCTTCTTCGCCACCGCGATGGTCACCGCCGGCGCGTTGCCAGCCGGGCCGCCCCTGGCGGCCGGCGCGCCGAACCAGACGTAGCGGCCGGGCAGGTCCGCGCCGGCATGGATGCGTGCCACGTCGGACAGGAACACCGGCTGACCGTGCTTCAGGCCGATCACCAGTTGCGCCACGTCGCCGGCATTGGCCAGAAAGGTACCGGCGGTTACCGGCACGTCGCGGCCGGCACCGATGCGATCGCCCGCCTGGGTGACCACGTTGGCCGCCTTGAGTGCCGCGGCGAGATCGCCGACCGCCATGCCGTAGGCGGCCAGCTTCGCCGCGTCGAGCTCCACCACCACCGCGCGGGTGGGGCCGCCGATCGTATAGACGTCGCGTGTGCCGGGCACGCGCTTGAGTTCGGTCTCCAGCGTGTGCGCGACCTCGGCCAGCCGGGTCGGGTTCTGCGCGGGGGCATCGCTCCACAGCGTCAGCGCCATCACCGGCACGTCGTCGATGCCCATCGGCCGGATCAGCGGCGGCCCCACGCCCAGCCCCGGCGGGACGAAGTCCTGGTTCTGGAACACCTGGTTGTACAGCCGCACGATCGCGCTCTGCCGCGGCACGCCGACCTGGAACTCGACGGTGAGCATCGCCAGGCCGGGCCGGCTCACCGAGTAGACGTGCTTGATGCCTTCGATCTCGGCCAGCTTCTGCTCCAGCGGGAAGGCCACCAGGTTTTCCACGTCGCGCACGTCGGCGCCGGGGAACGGCACCATCACGTTGGCCATGGTCACGTCGATCTGCGGCTCTTCCTCGCGCGGGGTGATCACCGCCGCGGCCAGCCCGAGCAGCAGCGCGGCAATTGCCAGGATCGGGGTCAGCGGGGAAGCCTGGAAAGCGCGCGCGATGCGTCCCGACAAGCCGAGCGACGGCTCGCTCATGGCGCGGCCCCGCCACGGTGGGCACCGATCCAGCGCGCGGCCGCCGCCGGATCGGTGGCGATGCGCTCGCCGTCGTCCAGCCCGGCCAGCACTTCCACCGCCTCGCCGTAGCGCGCGCCGGTGCGCAGCTGGCGCAGCTGCGGGCCGCCCTGGGCCAGCACGTAGACGCCCTGCAGCTCGCCGCGCTGCACCAGCGCGGAGGCCGGGACCAGCAGCCGGCGCTCGCGCGCGATCGCGAAGGCCACCTTGACCGTCATTCCGGGATACAGGCCGGTGTCCTCGCCGGGCAGCTCCAGCCGCACGCTGAAGCTGTGCGTGTCCGGATCGGCGTAGGGAAACACGGTGAGCCTGGTCGCGACGACCCGGCGCGCGCCGTCGTCGAGCAGCACCTCGGCATGGTTCTGCCGGCGGATCGCTTCGGCCGCACTCTGCGGCACCTGCACGGTCACGCGCAGATCCTTCAACGAGACGCCGGCGATCAGCGGCTGGCCCGGCTGCACCGACTCGCCGACCTGCACGTAGCGCCGCGTGACGATACCGGCATAGGGCGCGCGCACCACCGTGTAGTCGAGCTGCTGGCCGATCTCGCGCAACTGCGCCTGCGACGCGTGCAACGCGGCCAGCGCCGCATCGCGGCGGGCGCGTTCCTGGTCCAGCTGCTGGCGCGAGATCAGCCCGCGCGCGGCGATCGCCGCGACGCGCTGGTAGGACGCAGCAGCCTCGTCGTAGGCGGCCTGCGCCGCGGCGATCTGCGCCTGCGCCCGGTTGTGCGCGGATTTCTGCTCGATGTCGGTGAAGCGCACGATCACCGCGCCCTCGGGCACGGTGTCGTTGACGTCGTACGGCAGCTCGACCACGCGGGCGGCGGTCTGCGCCGACACGGTGGCCTGGTTGACCGCCTCCACCACGCCGTCCCAGGCCTGTTCGCGCGGCGCCTCCTGCAGGTGCACCACGCGGCTGGCCAACCCGGTCGACGGCGCTTGCGCATGGACGGGCGGCGGCTCGTTGCGCCGGCAACCGGCCAGCAACGCGAGGACCAGCGCCGGACCGAGCAGCAGGCGCAGGCGCATCAGCAGGCCTCGTCGATCATCTGGCGCGTCTGCGCCTCGACCTCGGCCGCGATCGGCTGCAGCGCCGCATCGGTCGACAGCATGCCGAGCATGCGCTCCGGCTCGATCATGCCGATATGCGTGCGCCCGCCGTCGGTATAGACCGAGATGCGGCAGGGCAGCGCCATGTTCAGGCGCATGTCCGTCTCCATCACTTTCGCCGCCTGCTGCGGGTTGCATACCTCGAATACCTTGCACTCGCGCTCGAATGGCACGCCCTTGCCGCGCAGCGTCGCGCCGATGTCATGCACGTGCAGCACGCCGAAGCCGTGGCGGCGCACGGCGGCATCGAGGTCGTCGGCGGCCTGGGCGAAGGGTTTGGCGGTGTCTTTGAGGTAGTACACGGCGGGCTCCTGGACGATGAAGTCAGCGGGGAAAGGCGCAGCCGGGCTTGAGCCCGAAGCTCTTGAGGATCCGCGCCAGCGGGCAGAAACCGGTAAATGCCGATTGCAGCAGGTTGGCCCCGACGAACACAGCCAGCCACAGCCAGGCGGGCGCCACCCACCAGGCCAGCGCGACCGACAACAGCACCATGCTGCCGGCGAACGCCAGCACCACGCGATCGATGTTCATGGCAGATCTCCTTCGAGGTGTTTGGCGGGTGGCCTGAGCCGCTCGATGCCGAGCAGCTTGAACGCGTATTTCTCGTACACCGGCTCGGTATGGCCGCTGCGGATCTTGTGCAGGTAGTACTTCTCGAAGGCGAGCTTGGCCAGGTGCACCCACCTGCCCTCCTTCGCCCAGGTGACATTGCGCGGCGGGATCTGCGGCAGCGCGACGAACGCCACGCCGGTATTGCCCATGTCGGCCAGGCATACGGCATTCCACGTCGCGCGCGCCTCGCCCGGCTTGCCGGCCAGTTCGTCGCGCAGGTTGTGCGCGATGGCAGTGACCATCGACTCGATCATGAAGCCGGTCTTCGGCGCGCCGGTCGGCACCGGCGTCGCTTCGACCGGCGGGATTGCGACGCACACACCGGCGGCAAACACGTTGGCGAAGCGCGGGTTGCGCTGGTGCTGGTCGATCAGCACGAAGCCGCGCGGATTGGTCAGCCCATCGATGCCGCGCACCGCGTCCACGCCGGTGAACGCGGGCAGCAGCATGGCGAACGCGAACGGCAGCTCGGTCTCGCCTGCCGGCGCACCCTTGGCGTCGACCTCCTGCAGCTTCAGCTTGCCGGCTTCGGCAGCGAGCAACTTGGCGTTGACGATCCACTTGATGTCGCGCTGGCGGAGTTCGTGTTCCATCAGGCCCTTCGAATCGCCGACCCCGCCCAGGCCCATGTGGCCGATGTACGGCTCCGAGCTGACGAAGGTGATCGGCACGCGGTCGCGCAGTTTGCGCTTGCGCAGATCGGCATCGAGGATCAGCGCGAACTCGTAGGCCGGGCCGAAGCAGCTCGCGCCCTGCGCCGCGCCGACCACCACCGGGCCGGGGTTGGCCAGGAACGCCTGGTAGGCCTCCCACGCGCGTTGCGCGTGCTCCGCGGTGCAGATCGAGTGGGTGTGGCCGTCCGGCCCCAGCCCCGGCACTTCATCGAAGGCCAGCCGCGGGCCGGTCGCGATCACCAGGTAGTCGTAGTCGAGGATCCTGCCGTCGCGCAGGCGCAGCCGGTTCTCGGCCGGCAGGACTTTCTCCGCCGGCACATCGATGAAGCGGATGCCGCGATGCTCCAGCCGCTCGCCGATGGCGAAACCGATGTCGTCGCGCTTGCGCCAGCCGATCGCCAGCCAGGGATTGGACGGGGTGAAATTGAAGCGCGGGCCATCGCCCACCACGGTGACCTCGTGGTCTTCGCCCAGCGCTGCGTGGATCTCGTAGGCGGCGGCGGTGCCACCCAGTCCAGCGCCGAGCACGATGATGTTGGCCATGTCAGGTGCCTCACTTTTTTCAATGTCGGAGACATGCTCGGCGCGATGCGCCCTTGGGCAGTTGACCGGCATCAATATCGTTTTAATTTAGCATATTCTAATTTAAAGAAAACTAATGTACTTAACTGCTAAAGTCAAGCAGGACCAGACACCCGATCCCATGTCCCCGACATCGCTGCCGAACATTTCCGCCATGCACGCCCGCGCCGATGAGGCGGCGGGCCTGCTCAAGGCGCTTGGCAACCCGCAGCGTCTGCGGGTGTTGTGCCTGCTGGTCGAGGGCGAGCGTTCGGTGGGCCAGATCCACAAGGCGCTGCCGGACCTGAGCCAATCCGCCCTCTCGCAGCATCTGGCCCGCCTGCGCGACGAAGGCCTGGTGCGTACGCGACGCGAAGCGCAGTCGATCCACTACGCCCTGGAGCCCGGCCCGGCGCAGGCGGTGATCGAAACCCTGCATGGCGTCTATTGCGCGCCGGCTCGACGCGGCTCGTCTTCGAGCAGGCGCAGTGGCGACCCGACCTAGTCGCCACCGCTCCATGCCCTCGAGCGCGCCAGCATCGTGGTTCGCCGCAAGCCACCTGAGGCCGCTCCGCGCATCGAAATGACGTCGTCGGTCGTCGCGACATGCCTTGTCCGTTTTGATCTGCATCAAGCTTCCATGCGCGCCCACTGGTTAGCCTGACCGTGCACGTCAACCGGAGCGAGCTCGCCATGAACAAGACCTGGGTGTTGGTGGCCGACGGCGAAAAGGCCCGCCTGTTCGAGTTCGAACGCTGTCAGGAGCCGTGGACCGAGCTGGAATGTTTCGTGAATCCCGATGCCGTGCATGGGCACAGTTTCCAGCGGCCGCCACGGGTCCACGAGAGCGTGGGGCCGGTAAGCCACGCCATCGAGCCACACACGAACGAGAAGGACAAAGCGTCGGCGCGCTTCGCCGCGACGCTCGTGGCTGCGCTGCACACCGCGTACGAGGAAAAGCGCTTCCAGGCGCTCGTCATCGCGGCGGCGCCCCGCTTTCTGGGAGCCTTGCACAAGCGGTTGGACAAGACTCTGCAGCAAGCCCTGAGCCGCGAACTCAGGCACAACCTCACCAGCCTGGACAGTTCCGGCATTCGCGAGTACCTGCTCCGGTAGGGCCGTCGCCCGCCCGAACGCCCGGCTCCCCGCCTGCTGGCAGGAAGGTCCGCCGGCGACTGCAACGGCAGGTGCTGGAAGTTCCGGGGCGGCCACGCGCCTGGCCAGCGGCAGCGCCGCATCCGGAAAGGCGGCGGCCTGCATCGGGTCGATCAGCCACCCGTGCATCACTTGATCCCCCGGATCGGACCTGATGCCGGCATGGGCCAGCATGCGTGCGCCACTGACACGGATCAGGGGAACGTCGCGCCATTTTGGGGCATACTTCCACGGCGCCACGTGGGCCTTCGATGCCCTCTCCTCCAGCACGCAGGGGAGCGGCTCCGCCACGAAAAGCGCCACTGTTCTTTGACCAGTACCGAACCGCACCAGCAAGCGTCAGGGACTTTCGTGTCAGCACAGGATCCCAACCAGCAGGGGATGTCCTTCCGGCAGGCCCACCTGCTGGTGGTCGACGATGACAGCGAAATCGCGGCGCTGCTCAAGCGCTATCTCTCCGCCCAGGGTTTTTCGGTGAGCGTGGTCGGCAATGGCAAGGGCATGCTCGAACTGCTCGAGGCAAACACGATCGATCTGGTGCTGCTCGACCTCGGCCTGCCCGGCGAGGATGGCCTTGACCTGACGCGGCATCTGCACGAGCACTGGCATGGTCCGGTGATCATCGTGACCGGGCGGGGCGATTCGGTCGATCGCATCGTGGGTCTGGAACTGGGTGCCGACGATTACGTCACCAAGCCGTTCGAGCTGCGCGAATTGCTGGCGCGCATCCGAAGCGTATTGCGCCGCACCGGTGAACGCACCCGCCAGGCAGCATCGCGGCCCGTGGTCTACCTGTTTGCCGGCTACCGGTTCGAACTCCACAGCCGCACACTGACGGCGCCAGCGGGCGAGCCGGTCGCGCTGACCAGCGGCGAGTACGAACTGTTGCGGATCCTGGTGACTCATGCCAACCGGGTACTGTCCCGGGACGAGCTGATGAACCAGTTGTATGGACGGGGCTCCGGGCCATTCGACCGCGCCGTGGACGTCCAGATAGGTCGCCTGCGACGCAAGATCGAGCCCGACCCGGCCGCGCCCACCCTGATCAAATCCGTGCGCGGCGCCGGCTACATCTTCAGCGACACGGTACACCAGGAGTAGAGCGCCATGCCATCCCTGCGCGCTGCCGGCAAACAGCGCCAGTTCCGCGCGCTCTTTGCGGCGGCACCCGATGCCATGGCGGCGGTCGCCGCAGGATCGAACTGTTGCGCAAGCCGGCGGATGGAGCAACCGGGCGAATCGCCGCCGCTGGCAGCTGAAGCCGGAGCGGCATGACGGCACCCGATCAGTGCACGCTGTCCCCCTGCCCGGTCATGCGCCGCAAGCCGTTCGGATCCAGGAGCCGCACCTCGCGTCGCCGCACCTCGATGCAGTGCAGCCGGTCCAGTTTCGAAAGGGCACGGGTTACCGTTTCATGCTTGAGTCCGAGAAAACTTGCGATATCGGCGCGTCCCATGCGCAGCAGGAAGTGCCGCGGGCTGAAACCCAGCCACATGTGACGTTCGGCCATGTCCAGCAGGAAGGCAGCCACGCGCTGTTCGGCGGTGAGTGTTCCGAGCGCCAGCATCCAGGCGCGATCGTTGCGGATTTCCTCGGCAAGCGCCGCCGTCAGGCGCTCCTGCAGTTCGGGAATCTGCAAACAGGCAAGCAGTACCGGCGGGTAGGGCAACTCCCAGATCTCGCTGTCGTCCAGCGCCACCGCGTCGCAGGAGTAACGGGTCAACCCGATGGATTCCACACCGATCAGGTCGCCACGCATGCGGAACCCGGTCACCCGCTCGCGGCCATCCTCGGATAACTCGCAGACCTTCAGAAACCCCGCGTGCACCAGAAAGATGGCGTGGAACGGTTGGCCTGCGCGGTAGGCATGCTGCCCGGTCGCCAGCTTGCGGCGAACGACCTGGACATGCCTCGAGAGCCGCTCGATGTCCAGCGGGCTGATCGAGGCCGGCGGCGACAGCATGGCAATGTGCGCAGGGGCCTGGATCCGGCTGGCAAGGGCGTTCATGGCGGGCTTCCGGGAGATCGGGACGAGGATGCCAGACTAGCCAGCCTCTGCCACCGCATGACGACGATCGCGCAACCCCGCGTAACGATCGGTAACAGTTGCTTCGCCTTGTACACCCGGTTACGGCACAAGTACCGCCGCCCCGCTGAGCCTTCCGTGGCGCAAGTCCTCCAGTGCGTCGTTTGCCGCCTCCAGCGGATAGCGTCGCGTGGTGGCGTGGATGCCCGCGCCGCCTGCCTCGGCGAAGAAGGCATGTGCATCCGCCCGGGTCAGGTTGGCGACCGATACCAGTTCGCGTTCCTCCCATAACAGGCGGTACGGGAACGTCGGGATGTCGGACATGTGGATGCCACCGCACACCACGCGCCCGCCCTTGCGCACGGCTTGCAGTGCTCGAGGCACGAGCTCGCCGGCCGGCGCGAAGATGATCGCCGCATCCAGCAGCTCAGGCGCCGAGGCATCGGAATCGCCTGCCCATGCCGCTCCCTGCGCACGCGCAAACGCTTGCGCAACGAGGTCACCGGGGCGGGTGAACGCCAGCACCCGCCTCCCCTGGTGCTGCGCAACCTGGGTCGTCAGGTGGGCGGCCGCGCCGAAGCCGTAGATTCCGATCGTCTGCGCCTGCCCGGTCCTGCAAAGCGCCCGCCAACCGATCAGGCCAGCGCACAGCAACGGCGCGGTGGCGACGGGATCGACCTCGCCCAGGGGAATGCAGAAGTCGGCGCGGGCGACCAGGTGGCTGGCGTAGCCGCCCGGTCGCGTATAGCCGGTGAAGGCCGGTGAATCGCACAGGTTCTCGCGGCCGTGGCGGCAGTAGTCGCAGATGCCGCAGGCCGAGCCCAACCAGGGCACTCCCACACGCTGGCCCAGGGCAAGCCGCTCGACACCGATGCCGATCCCATCGACGAGACCCACCACCTCATGTCCGGGCACGACGGGCAGCTGCAGGTGCGGCAACTCGCCATCGACCACGTGCAGATCGGTGCGGCACACGCCGCAGGCCTCGACCCGCAGCCGCACCTCGCCGGGCCCCGGCTCGGGAGCCGCACCCTGCCTGAGCACCAGCGGTTCGCGTATGGTTTCGAGCGTCATGGCGCGCATGGCTGCGCGTCAATGGCGGAACAGCACAGGCAGCTGTGCATTCCAGAGCACGTGCCGGGTGGTGCCGCCCAGCGCCCACTCGCTGAAGCGGCTGCGGCCGTAGGCACCCATGACCAGCAGGTCGGCGTGGAAGCGGCCAACCTGTTCCAGCAGCGCTTCCCCGACACCGCGTTCCGCGCCGGCGAGATCCTGCGAGCGGGCGTGAATGCCGTGGCGGTTGAGGTAAGCGTCGATGTCGAAGGGCGGCTTCCAGGAGACCTCCTGGAAAGTTTCGTTGGGGGCTCCGCGCAGCAACAGCACTTCGCTGGCCTGCTTCAACAGGGGCAACGCGGCGTGCACGGCGCGTATCACCTCGGGTGCGCCGTTCCACGCAATGGCGATGCGCGACAACGAAACGGCCTGCACCGGCCGGGGTGGCACCACGATGCACGGCAGGCCCACCGTGAGAATCAGCGAGGCGAGATCGGAGGGAGTGGCCCAGGTCCGGTCCGGATTCCGCTCGGCCACGAGCAAGTCGTGCCAGCATGCGATCTGCACCAGCGCATCGGAAAGGTTGCCCTGCCCCACCACCCAGGCGGCATGCTCGACGCCCATGCCGTTTGCCCAGGCGATGAAGGACCGTTCGGCGCCGAGCGCGCTCGCTTCGAGTGTGCGGGCCGCTTCGATCAACACATCGATGAGTTCGGGGGTGCTGAAGCTGGGTGTTGCAAAGAGCGGTGACGGGTAGACGTAGGCGCCGGTGACCGAAGCCTGCATCAGGCCCGCCAGCTGCGTGCCGTACTGCGCGGCGCGGGGCCAGCTCTCGAAATCGATGGTGTTGATGAGGATGTCGTACATGGCGGGTGCTCCAAGCCGGTGCGCCGCCCCATGGCGACGGCCGGCAGTCACGCTAGGCCCTGCCGGCGGGGGCCGAGGTGATACAGGTCAAACGCCGCGACGATCGGAGCGGGACGTCATGGGCAGTGACTTGGATCAAGTTGGCCTCGCGTCGACAACAGCACGCTATTCACTGCCGCGACCGAACCAAGTGCTGCGGCGTCGGCGAGGGCTCTTTCAGTGCGCGACATCGTGGTCCACTGCCCGGGTTTCCGGAACTGGCATGCCAGCGTGCGTTATGCCGCGCAGCTCGCGGCATCGACGCGGGCGACCCTGACTGGCCTTTACGTCACCGCGCGGGATGGCTCCGCGCCGGGCCCTCCCTTGCTGGCCGAAGAAGTGACTGCCTACGCGCAGGAGGAGCTTCACCAGGCGATACTTGCCGGTCGCCGCTTTGCGGAATGGGCAGGCCAGCTGGGCGCGCGCGAAGCTCGCTGGCAGGTGGCGATCGGACCGTTGGCAGACGCGCTGGTCCTTGCGGGCAATTGGACCGACGTCCTGGTGCTGCAGGGCCTTGCGCCATCTTCCAGCGCGGGCGAACGCCTGTTCTGCGAGGTGCTGCTTTCCGGGACTGCCTGCATTGCAGTGCCTGATGCCAACGTCGCGCCTGGGCGCGTGGTACATGCGGTGGTGGCCTGGAATGACAGCGCGGCGTCGAACCGCGCCCTGCATGGTGCGCTGCCGTTGTTGCGCGGCGCCGAATCGGTAACCCTGTTGCAGGCGAGCAGTGCCAAGTCGAATGCGCTTTCGCATCTGCGGGCGCACGGGGTGGTCGTCACCACGGTCGGCACCATCGCAGCAGCGGACGAGAGCGCAAGCGAGCAACTTCTCGCCTATGCCGCTGACCAGCGTGCCGACCTGCTCGTGATGGGGGCCAGCGGAAGACGTCGCCTCGGAGACCGTTGCCTGGGCCCGACCACCAGCGCAGTGTTGTCCCAGAGCCGCGTGCCGGTGTTCCTCAAGCATTGAGGCCGCCGACACGACATCCCGCCGCGGCCGGGACTGACAAGAATGAGGGGCGCCAGGCGCCCCTCGAGCTTGGAACAATCAGGCGATCCGCACCCGGTTCTCCACGGTACGCACGCCGGGCGCGGACCACGCCGCACGCTCCACGGCCTGGCGCTCTTCCCAGTCGTCCACCCGGCCATCGATCGCCACCACCCCGTTGGCATGGATCTCCACCTTGATCCGATCGGCTTCCACTTCCGCATGCCGCTTGAGCGCGTCGACGATGTTCTTGCGCACGTCTCCGGCCTGCACATGCGGCTCGACCATGATGTTGTTGGAAACGCCGGTGATACCCGACAGTTTGCGCACCGCGGTCTCGGCCGCCACGCGCTGGTAGTTCCAGGGCACCTCGCCGGTCAACGTGATCCAGCCAGTGGCGACTTTGACGTGGAGCCGGTCCGACGGCACCAGGACGTCCCAATCGAGGATGTCGAGCGCACGCTTGGCGATGTCCTCGTCGCTGAGCTTCTTGTCGCCGGGCAGTCGAACTTCGATGTCCTGGGCGATGGCCTTTACGCCAGCCACCCGCCACGCCGCGCGCTCGGCGGCGAGCTTCTGGGCATAGTTGGTGACGTGGCCGCGCAACGTCACCACGCCATCCTTGGCCGTGACCGCAATATTCGACGCATCCACGCTCGGCTCGAAGTTGAGCTCGTCCAGGATGTCGTCCCTCAAGCGCAGGTCATCTTTCATGGCACACCTCGACTGTCTGTGGGAGGAAGCCATTGGGCCACCGAGCTCCCTCGCGCCGGTTGACGGAGATCAACTTCTGTGCGAGGGGAGCTGCCGGTTGATGACGACTGGGTGAGAGCGCCATGCCGCGAAAATCTGCCGTCGGCGCGCAGGTATGCACCGTCAACGGCCCCGCCCATGCCGATCTTTTTCCATGCTGGCTCGGCGATCCGCGCCGACCCACCTCAGGCATGACCACAGCAGGCTGCCGAGCAGGGCCAGAGCCATGTCTTTCTGCGCATCCCACGGATCGCCCTGGGTGCCCAGGTAGGTGATACCCAGATCGCCGCCAAAAACCGTTGCGGCGCCCCACTCGATCAGCTCGTAGAGCATCGACCCGAAAGCCATCCAGGCGACCGTCGTTGCCCGCAACCCGGCGCCGCGCAAGCCGCAACGCGTGGCCAGGATCTCCGCGACCGACTGCGCCACCAGCAGGCCGTAGGCCAAGTGCACCGCGCGGTCAAAGTGGTTGCGCGAGGCCGGCCCGGGTAGCGACCAACCCGCAGCCTCCGCCCACTGGCGATACGGGACCAGCGAATAGGTGTAATGCGCTCCGATCTCATGCAGCAGCAGGAACACGAACAACGCCACGCATGCGGTCCTGGAGAGCGATACGGAGGGATGGCTGAACCGGAACGCGGCGAGCGCGGCCAGCACGATAGGAACAAGCGCGTTTTCGAGCAGCCAGTCTTCACGGCTGTAAGGAGCGATGCCGGCAACGAAGGCCAACACCAGCCATACCGCCAAGAGCACGATCGGCAGTCGGTCAATGTCACGAAATCGCGCCGCCGGCGGTGCACATGCGGGTACGTCGAACGCCAGAATTATCTTCTTCAGCTGTGCGACAAGCCTCGCCAACGCCCTGCGACTCCGTAGCCCTGCCAGCATCAATGCTGCAGGAAGATCGGCACGTGCGCGTGCTTGAGCACATGGCGCGTCGCGCCGCCAAGCACGCGCTCACGCACGAGGGAATGTCCAAATGCGCCCATGACGATGAGATCGGCCCCCACCCGCTCGACCCTCTCCATCATTCCAGCCCCGGCGGCACGCGGCGGCAGTTCCACGCACATCGGCTCGGCCTCGATGTCATGGCGGGCCATGTATACGAAGGGCTCGAAACGTGGCAGATAACTCTCATCCTCCGGACCGTGGGGACGTCCGCCATCAAGCAGGACCACGCGCTCGGCAGCGTGCAGGAATGGCAGCGCCGCGTGGATGGCGCGCGTCGCCTGGATACTCCCGTCCCACGCCACCAGCACGCGCGGGAAGCGGACGCCCCCGCTCCAGCCGGTCGGCAGGATGAGACTCGGCAGGCGGCACGTGAGCAGCGCTTCGCCGAGCAGCTCGGTCATCGCTTCCTCATCCACCAGATCGCGCTCCAGCACAGCCAGGCTATGCCAGGCACCCAGTTCACGCAGGACGCGGGCCAGGCCTGTGTGCGCGACCACCCACGACGCGCGCGGCACGCCCCTGGACCTGGCGAAGGCCCGGAAGTCGGCGCCTTCTTTCGTATCCTGGACTGGCGTATCCAGCAGCAGTCCGAGCACCGAGGGCTCGCTTTCGGGGCCGCGCAACATCCGAAGCGAGGCATCCACGAAGCAGCCGGTCAGCAGGCTGCGCCAGCGCGCGGCAAGTTCGGCGGCCACCTGCACCGCCGGGTTCCACGGCGAAACGGACGTGGCGATGGCGATGATGTCGGCGGGCAATCCCGTGCCGGAACTCATGGGGTTGGCGGTGCCCTGGGGCGCCTGCGTATCGACGGTGGACTCGACGGGCATCACGGGATCCTCGTTGCATCGACAGCGGCGGTCGGCCTGGTGGTCATGGGCTGTCGACTCCGTCGCGTTGATATGCCCCTGGATGGCATTGGGGCATGCCGGCGGAGGAGCCGGATTGATCCTAATCAACTCCGCCCGCTGTCGCGTGGTGCCGGGGGCGACCCTGGGCCGCCGCACCGCAGCGGCTGACCCCGGTCTGCCGGCCCTTGCGGATTCCGTTGAGCCATGGCGCTGTTGTCCCATTCCGAGGCGCGCTTGACCCTGATCAATCGGAGCCCTCTCCCGGCGGTCGACTATGCAAGCCTCGCCGGAGAGCCGCCATGTACGAAATGATCATCGACGTCGACCGGATGCAGGACGACGTTCCCGCCATCCAGCTGGGTCTTGCCGTGGCAGGTCAACAGCAGGCCTTCGTGTCCGGTATCCACATCGTCCAGCAGTTTCCTTCCGTCACAGCCATTCCCGAAGCGCTGACCATTCTCCAGGCCGAGGAGGAATCGGCACGCCACCGAGCACCCTGGTGGCAGGAGCTGTGCCGGCGGGCGGGCGTGGACGGAACCTGGGAGGTATTCCGCGGACTCTACGCATCCGTGCTGGCGAGATGTTCGCGGATGGCCGATTTGCTCGTCTGCAGCGGAGCGGGTGGCGACATCGATCTACCGGTCGGCTGGGACAACATCACCCACACGCTGTTCGCCGGCAGCGCGCCGATGTTGCTGGTCCCCCGTACTTACGAGGTACGCGGCGTCCCGGAACGCGTGCTGGTGGCCTGGAACGGCTCGGGCGAGTCCACCGAGGCCATCCGTGCGGCGCTGCCCCTGCTGCGCAAGGCCTCGCAGGTGCACCTGCTGGACGGATGGCAGGAGACCCTGCCCGGGTTCGGACCGCCGGCTCTCCCGCTGTACGCGTGGCTGACGCGCCAGGGAGTCACCGTGCACCAGCAGCACTCGTTCCATCCCGGCGCCGAGGCAGGAGCGCACCTGCTCCAGAAAGCCGAAGCCATGAATGCGGACCTGCTGGTCATGGGTGCGTGGGGCCGCTCGCGGATCAGCGAGCTCGTGCTGGGCGGCACGACCCATCACGTGCTCTCCCATGCGCACCTGCCCTTGCTGCTGGCGCACTGACGTTCGCACCCTGCCGCCTGGACAGCCGTGGGGTGGGCAAGCCGGGGCAGCGAGTCATGCAAGGGCAAGCATCGCCGAACGTCGAATCGGCAGGGTGCCTCACAGGGCCAGCGCGATCGTGATCGCGGACGATCGGCAGATCTGTTGCCACGTCCGTGCAGCCGGCCGAGAAAGACTAGCGCGAAGCCATCGGCTGGTTGCCGCCGCAATCGCCGAGCAGCCGCGAACCACTCAGCCACCGTGGATCCGGATAGTAGGCAAATACCACGGAGCGTTCCCGGATCGCATCGATCAGCTTGTGCGATACGGCAGCACGTACCGCTGGACAACCGTAGCTGCGCCCCAGCCGCCCCTGGCTATGCGCGAATGCGGGACTGACATAACTGGCGCCGTGGACGACGATCGCGCGGCTCTCCGCCTGGTCGTTGAAGTTGCCGTCGATCCCTTTCAGACGCAACGAGTAACCGTTGTGGCCGGTGTAGGTCCCGTCGGTGACGAACGTGCCCAGGCTCGACATCAAGCTGCCAGGCGTATTGGAGAAGCGATTGGCCAGGTTGTCGCCGCTGTTGCGACCATGCGCGACCCATTCCTCGAACAACAGGCGCGGCTGTTGCGCAAGATCGAACACCCACAGTCGCGGCTTGGTGGAGGGCAACGAATAATCGATCACGCTCAGTGTTGTTTGCCCGGGCATGCGCCGCTGCACGCACGCCAGAGCCTGCGTGGCCAGAGCCAGGACCTTTGGATTGGCAGCCGGCGCCGCCCGGCTCAATGCCTGGACGAGCTTTTCGGGGGATGTGGTGGAGGCGCCAGCCGCAGCGGGCACCAACAGCATGGCGAGCAACAGTCGTCGGAAATGGATAGGCATGACCTGGGGGCGAAAGCAATAGATGTCGGCAGCATGCCCCGCGGCCGCTGAATGAAGTGCTATCGCGCCGGTGACCCGTCCTGCGCTTCGAGCAGGGTGCCATAAGGTACGGGCTGCCCTCCTTCTGCCGGCAGGTCGGTGACCAGCACCGTGGTCCCGGCTGCGATACGCTCGCGCAGCCGGGCGCCGAAGGCATCGGGCACCCGGAGCCGGCTGGCCAGTTCGCGCGGGGCCGGCGCGGGTCCCTCGCCGAGGACGCGATAGGCCGACCACAGCCCACCATCATGTTCCGCCGTAGCGCCAACGGGCTCGGCGCGCCTCACATACAGCAGCATGCCCCCCACGGTGAATCCCGCCGGGACGCTCAATCGAGTGCCGGCGATCAGGCGGCCCGACTGCAGGACAAACAGGGCACGGTCGTGGGTGCTCACCACGATGCTCACCGGTCCCCCATCGTTAGCAGGCCATGGTGCGCCCCCTCCATTCGCCAGGTCGACGGGTGTTCCGCCCAACCCCAGCGGCGCGACCGCCGCCGGATGGTTGATTGCCGGCGGTGCCACGCGCGCATCGGTCACCACGACTACCGTTCCGCGGGGACTGATCTCGAACAGGCGTTCCGCAAAAGCCGCCGGGAGGCGGATGCAGCCGTGCGAAGCGGGATGGCCCGGCAGTGCGCCCGCGTGCAGCGCAAGGCCGTCCCAGGTCAGGCGCTGCATGAAAGGCATGGGCGCGCTTTCATAAAGGTTGGAATAATGCTCACGCTCCTTCTGAAGGATCGTGTAAACACCGGTAGGCGTCTCGTAGCCGCGCCGGCCCGAACTGATGCGGCTCGCGCCGATCGCCACCCCGTTGCGGTACACGTAGACCCGCTGCTCGTCGAGGCTGACCAGCATCACCATCGGCCCCACCGGAGCCAGGTCCGGGCGCCAGAAAGGTTTTCCGGCCGGCGTGCCCGCAGTGGACGGCTGCGAAAGCATCAGCAAGCTCCAGCTCAACACCACCAGCAGTCGATGGCCCATAGTGCCGCGCCGCGCTGGTTGAACCGCGAGTCTGTCAGTACATCCCACGAGTCTTCACGCCGTCGAACCGGGAACCCATTCTGCTCGCCGGGAAATTATGCCGCTTGATCGAAATCAACGGCCCGTCTGGAAACCACCCCGCGTCCTCTCTTGCTGTCCCCTGGGCAAAGACCGAAATGACAGGGCCGGCACTCCAACCTCCCGCTGAGCGTTCGCGCAGGGAAACACAGTAGGCGCACCACCGCAGCTTCTGCCCGGCGCGGGCAGCCCCATGTTTGCGCCAACAGGAACTCCGGTGCCGGATCATGAAAAATTCCCTGCTGTCGCTGTTGGCGGTCGCCGCGCTGGGCGTTGCCGCCTTCCTCGCGCCTTGGAGCAGTCCTGCCGCCACTTTTCATGACGCCGATTATGTGCGCATCGGTGTACCGGACCTGGCGCAGGCAGTGAGCTTCTTCCAGGACGTTCTGGATTGCCAGCTCGTGGGCGCGACGCCTGCCACGTCGAGCATGAGGAACGCCAGTTCACGGTTGCTGGTCTGCGAAGCCGGGTCGATCGTGGAACTGGTCGACGACCGTACCGGTGTCCGGTCCTCTTCACGGCAGCGCGTTGCAGGAACCGATGGCGAGCCCATTCGATTCATTTCGGGGAACGTCGCCCACGCGGACCAGTGGCTGCGCGGCGCGGGGGTTCGTGTTGTCGGACCGTCGCAAAAGCTGCGGTCTGGCCCGTTCGTCGGCATGACGGCGGTGAACTTCGTGTCGCCGTGGGGGCTGCGGTTGCAGTTGGTCGGCCCGGACACGAATGTCGCGGCGAGCGGGCGCTGAACGCCGCAGGCATTCAGCGACGTGCGCGGAAAAAGTCGCGCAGCAGAGCGGCGGATGCGTCAGCCAGCAGGCCGCCGGCTACCTCGACACGATGGTTGTGGCGCACGTCGACGAGGGTGTCGAACACGCTGCCGGCAGCGCCCGTCTTGGGGTCCGCGGCCGCGTAGACCACCCGGCCGATGCGCGCATGGACCATGGCCATCGCACACATGGAGCACGGCTCTAGGGTTACGTAAAGCGTAGCCCCGGACAGGCGATGATTGGCCAGCTTTTCACCCGCCGCGCGCAACGCCATGATCTCGGCGTGGGCGGTCGGGTCGTGCAGGGTGATGTTGCGGTTCCAGCCCAGGCCGACGATCTCGCCGCCCTGCACCAGCACTGCACCTACCGGGACTTCGTTCTCGGCATCGCGCGCATGTGCGGCGAGCTGCAAGGCGCGCTGCATGTACTTCGCATCCTCGGCCGAGAATGCTTCGGATGGATGGGGAGTCTCGTCAGTCATTGCGGAACTTTGCGCTTTGCTGCGGTAGCTGTCGGCAGGTCTCCCGACGGATCGAGAGACGCACGCCCTGGTCATTCCCACTCGATCGTGGCCGGGGGCTTGCCACTGATGTCGTAGACGACACGCGATACGCCGCGCAGCTCGTTGATGATCCGGTTGGAAACCCGGCCAAGAAACTCGTACGGCAGGTGTGCCCAATGCGCGGTCATGAAATCGATGGTTTCCACCGCGCGCAATGCGATCACCCATTCGTAGGCGCGTGCATCGCCTACCACGCCGACGGACTTCACCGGGAGGAACACCGCGAACGCCTGGCTCGTCTTGTCGTACAGATCCGCCTTGCGCAATTCGTCAATGAAGATGGCATCGGCCTGCGCCAGCAGCTCTGCGTACTCGCGCCTCACTTCGCCAAGTATGCGCACACCCAGACCCGGCCCCGGAAACGGGTGGCGATAGACCATCACGCGCGGCAACCCCAGCGCCACGCCGATACGGCGTACCTCGTCCTTGAACAGCTCGCGCAACGGTTCGACCAGCTTGAGCTTCATGTGCGCCGGCAGGCCGCCGACGTTGTGGTGGCTCTTGATGACGTGAGCCTTGCCGGTCCTGCTGCCTGCCGACTCGATCACGTCCGGGTAGATCGTGCCCTGAGCCAGCCACTTCACGTTGCCGCCGTCGGCAATGAGCTTCTCCGACTCCTCGTCGAAAATCTCCACGAACAGCCCGCCGATGATCTTGCGCTTGGCCTCCGGGTCGGCCACATCGGCCAGGGCATCGAAATAGCGATCGGCCGCATTGACGCGGATCACCTTGACGCCCATGTGCTCGGCCATGGTGGCCATCACCTGGTCGCCCTCCTGCCAGCGCAACAGGCCGGTGTCGACGAATACGCAGGTCAGCCGATCACCGATCGCCTTGTGCAACAACGCCGCGACGACGGAAGAATCCACGCCGCCGGACAAGCCAAGCAGCACATGATCAGTACCGACCTGTTCGCGCACGCGGGCGATCTGGTCATCGATGATGTTTGCAGGGGTCCACAACGTGGCGCACCCGCAGATGTCGGTGATGAAGCGCTTGAGCAACGCCCCACCCTGCTTCGTATGCGTCACTTCCGGATGGAACTGAACGCCATACCAGCGGCGGGCCTCGTTCTCCATCACCGCGACCGGAATGCGGTCGGTGGCGCCCGTGACGACGAAACCAGGCGGCGCCTTGCTGACGTGATCACCGTGGCTCATCCAGACGTCCAGCTTGTGGCCGTCCAGGCGATCGCTGAGCCCGTCAAACAGACGGCTGGGCGCGAGGATGTCCACTTCGGCGTGCCCGAACTCGCGCGCGTCTGCCGCCTCGGTGGCGCCACCCAGCTGGGCCGCCAACGTCTGCATGCCGTAGCAGATGCCGAGGATCGGCACATTCGCATCGAACACCTGCTGCGGCGCTTTCGGAGCACCCTCCAGCGTGGTCGATTCAGGACCACCGGACAGGATGATGCCCCTGGCGCCGAACGCGGCGATCTCGGCTGGCTCGTGATCCCAGGCCCATATCTCGCAGTACACGCCGAGCTCGCGGATACGCCGCGCGATCAACTGCGTGTACTGCGCGCCGAAGTCGAGTATCAGGATCTTGTCGCTGTGGATATTGGTCATTGCATCGCCGGGAATCGGGAATGGGAAGTCAGGAGTGGAAAAGCCGGTTCGCTATGCATCCGGTGTCTAAGGGAACAGCCGGGACGAAGAGGCCGTTTCGACGACGCCCCACTCCGACAGCCCTATTCCCGGCCCATCAGGAATTCAGCCGGTAATTCGGCGCTTCCTTGGTGATCTGGATATCGTGCGGGTGCGCTTCGGTGACGCCCGCAGAGGTCACCTTGACGAATTGCGCGTTGTGACGCACGTCATCGATGTTGGCTGCGCCGAGGTAACCCATCGACGCGCGCAATCCACCGATCAACTGATGGATGATGTTGCGCAGCGGGCCGCGGTACGGCACGCGCCCCTCGATGCCTTCGGGCACCAGCTTGTCGGCGTCGGCCTCTTCCTGGAAGTAGCGATCCTTGGAGCCCAGCTGCATCGCGCCGATCGAGCCCATGCCGCGATAGCTCTTGTAGGAGCGGCCCTGGAACAATTCCACCTCGCCGGGCGATTCCTCGGTGCCGGCGAACATCGAGCCGAGCATCACGGTGGACGCACCGGCCGCCAGCGCCTTGGGAATATCGCCGGAATAGCGGATGCCGCCATCGGCGATCAGCGGGATCTCGTCCTTCAGCGCGGTGGCGACCAGGTCGATCGCGGTGATCTGCGGCACGCCGACGCCGGCCACCACGCGGGTGGTGCAGATCGAGCCGGGGCCCACGCCGACCTTGACCGCGTCCACGCCCACGTCGAGCAGTGCGCGCGCCGCTTCGCCGGTGACGATGTTGCCGGCGATCACCTGCACCTGCGGGTAGTGCTTCTTGACCCAGCCGGCGCGTTCGATCACGCCTTGCGAATGTCCATGCGCGGTGTCCACCACCAGCACGTCGACGCCGGCATCGACCAGCGCGGCGACCCGCTGCTCGGTATCGCCGCCCACGCCGACGGCGGCGCCCACCAGCAAGGCCTCGTGGCGATCCTTCGCCGCATGCGGGTTGTCGCGCGCCTTCTGGATGTCCTTGACGGTAATCAGTCCGCGCAACTGGAAATCATCGTTGACCACCAGCACCTTCTCGATGCGGTGCTTGTGCAGCAGCAGCAGTACATCGTCCTGGCTGGCGCCTTCGCGCACCGTCACGAGCTTGTCCTGCCGCGTCATGATGTTGCGCACCGGATCGTCGTGCTTGCGCTCGAATCGCAGGTCGCGGCTGGTGACGATGCCGACCAGCTTGGCACCGTCCACCACCGGCACGCCGGAGATGTTGTGCGCGTGGGTCAGCCTCAGCACTTCGCGGATCGAGGTGTCCGGCCCGACGGTGATCGGACTGCGGATCACACCGGCCTCGAATTTCTTCACCAGGCGCACTTCGGCGGCCTGTTGTTCGGCCGTCATGTTCTTGTGGATGATGCCGATGCCGCCATTCTGGGCCATGGTGATGGCGAGCCGCGCTTCGGTGACGGTGTCCATGGCAGCGGATACGATGGGGATGTTCAGGCGCAGGTCGCGGGTGAATCGCGTTGATGTATTCACATCGCGCGGCAACACGATGGAGTGGCCTGGAACAAGGTAGACGTCGTCGTAGGTCAGGGCCTCGGCGAGGATGCGCATGCGAAAAGTCCCGCTGCAAAGAGGGAATTATACGCGCCCCGGCGTGAGGCTCGCCAGCCGTGCGGCTGTACGGGCTACGTATCAGCCGGTTTTTCCGGGCGCCGCCGCATGCGCCTCGGCGGCTTCGAGCGTGTTCTCCATCAGCGTGGCGACCGTCATCGGGCCGACGCCGCCGGGCACCGGGGTGATCCAACTGGCCCGCTCTGCGGCAGGGTCGAATTCCACATCGCCAACCAGCCGGCCATCGTCGAGCCGGTTGATGCCGACGTCGATCACCACAGCACCGGGCTTGATCCATTCACCCTTGACCAGGCCGGGCTTGCCGACGGCCACGACCAGGATGTCGGCCTGGCGCACAAAGCCCGCCAGATCGCGAGTGAAGCGATGGCATGACGTGGTGGTGCAGCCGGCGATCATCAGCTCGAGTGCCAGCGGCCGCCCCACGTGATTGGACACGCCGACCACCACCGCGTGCTGGCCCCGCACCGGTCGATCGGTATGGCCGAGCAAGGTCATCACGCCCTTCGGTGTGCAGGGGCGCAGTCCAAAGCGGCGCAAGGCGAGGCGGCCCACGTTCACCGCCTGGAAACCGTCCACGTCCTTGTCGGGATCGATGCGGTCGACCAGGGCGTCTTCGTCGATATGATCCGGCAGCGGCGATTGCACCAGGACGCCGTGCACGTCGGGGTCGGCGTTCAGCCTGTCGATCAGCGCAAACAGCTCGTGCTGGCTGGTAGTGGACGGCAGGTCATAGTCGAAGGACCGGAAGCCGACCTGGTGGCAAGCCTTGCGCTTGTTGCGCACGTACACCGACGAAGCGGCGTCGTCGCCCACCAGCACCACCGCGAGGCCGGGCGCCGCCAAGCCTCGGGCCACCCGGTCGGCCACGCGCAACGCCACGCGACCCAACAATTCCTGCGCGATGCGTTTGCCGTCGAGAATGCGTGCGGCCATGTTGATGCCTTGCTGTGAAGTCCACCATTATCCAGCCTCGGCCTGGTACGTACAAACGGCGTTGTCCATGGATCCGAAACCGAAACCGAATCCGAGCCCGACAATTTCGACCGCGCTGGAATTGACCAACGGCAGAGTGCGCCTGCGCTCCTGGCAGGAGCGCGATGCTCCTGCCCTGGTCGAAGCGGCGCGGGAGTCGGTGGCCACGGTGGGCCGTTGGCTACCCTGGTGCCACGCGGATTACGGGCTGGACGATGCGCGTTTGTGGATCGCGCACTGCGAGTCCGGCTGGCGCGCCGCCGAACACTACGCGTTTCCGGTGTTCGACGTCAGGTCGGGCGAGCTGCTGGGCGGCGTGGGCCTCAATCAGCGCAACCGGCTCGAACGCAGCGCCAATCTGGGCTACTGGGTGCGCCAGTCGCGCCAGCGGCAAGGTGTGGCCGCAGCGGCGGCGGCCCTGGCGGCTGGCTGGGGTTTCGACCGACTGGCGTTGCTCCGGATCGAGATCGCGGCTCTGCCTGACAATCTCGCGAGCCGGCATACCGCGACCCATATCGGCGCCTGCTTCGAGGCGTTGGCACCCGAACGACTCCGGGTCGATGGAGAGCCCCGTGACGCCGTGGTCTACGGTTTGGTCCAGGCAGGTCTGCTCAGCGCGTGCGCTTGATCAGGTCACTGACCCGGCGACGGGCCTTCTGCTCCTGTTCCTTGGTCAGTACCTTCTTGCGACCCGCGTACGGGTTTTCGCCTTCGCGGAAGGCAATCCGGATCGGCGTGCCTTCCAGCTTGTACCGCTTGCGGAAGAAGTTTTCCAGATAGCGCTGATACGCCGGCGCGATGTGCTTGGTGCGGGTGCCGTGGATCACGATGGTCGGCGGGTTGTTGCCGCCCGGATGCGCAAAACGCAGCTTCGGCGAGTGGCCATGCACCAGCGGCGGCTGGTAGCCCTCGTAGGCTTTCTCCAGCGTCTTGGTCAGGTCGGACGAGACCAGCACCTTGGTCGCCGACGCATGCGCGCGCACCACGGCGCGCATCAGTTCGCTCAGACCCGAGCCGTGCAATGCTGAAATATGCACCTGCTTGGCCCAGTCGACGAACACCAGTCGACGGTCCAGCGCACGCATGCACTCGTCGCGCTGATACTGGTCCAGGCCATCCCATTTGTTGATGGCGATCACCAGCGCCCTGCCCTCGTCGATCGCATAGCCGATCAGGGTGAGATCCTGGTCAGCGAGGTTCTCGCGGGCATCGATCATCACTACGACGACCTGGGCAGCAGCAATCGATTGCAACGTCTTGATGACGCTGAATTTCTCGACAGCTTCCTCGACGCGGGCCTTGCGCCGGATGCCGGCCGTGTCGATCAGCGTGTAGCGCTTGCCGTCGCGTTCCAGCGGCACGCGGATCGGGTCGCGGGTGGTGCCGGCCACATCGGAGACGATCAGTCGATCTTCACCCAGCAGGCGGTTGATCAGGGTCGACTTGCCGGCGTTAGGGCGGCCGACGATGGCGACCCGGATGCTGCCACCCTCACCCTCCGCTTCCGTCGCGCTTTCCTCGTCGGCTGGCAGCAGGGGTAGGATCAAGTCGATCAGATCGCCGGTGCCGCGATTGTGCGCGGCCGACAACGGCAGGATCTTGCCGACGCCGAAGGCGGAGAACTCCGCCAGCACGGCTTCCTCTTCCAGCCCATCGGTCTTGTTGACGGCCGCAATGATGGTTTTGCCGCTGCGGCGCAGCTCGCCCAGGATCGCGTAATCCTGCGGCAGCAGGCCTTCGCGCGCATCCACCACGAACACCAGCACGTTCGCTTCCTCGATCGCCAGGCGAACCTGCCTGGCGGTCAGCACATCCATGGCTTCCTCGACACCGGACAAGCCACCGGTGTCGACCACCACGAAGGGCCGCTCACCGCTGCGGCAGACGCCGTAGTGGCGATCGCGGGTAACGCCCGGCATATCGGCGACCAAGGCGTCACGGCTGCGCGTCAGTACATTGAAAAGGGTCGATTTACCGACATTCGGACGACCAACCAGCGCAACGACGGGCAGCATGATATGTACTTCGTTCCAGCGATCAGTGCGCAGACAGACGGTAGGCGCCGATGCGGCCCTCCACGTCCTCGACGTAGACTATGTCGCCCACCACCAGCGGTTGGGCGCGGATCGCCTTCTTCGACAGACGCTCGCGTGCGGCCAGGGCACCGTCGCCCGTCTGCAACCAATGCACGTAACCTTCCATGTCGCCTACCACGACATAATTGCCCTGCACGGCGGGACCGGTAAGCCAGCGGTACTTCAGGGCATCGTTCTTCCACATGTCGGCGCCGCCGTTCTTGTCGAACGCCCACACCTGCGATTGGTCATTGACGCCGAAAATCGCATTGCCACTGACCGCCAACGAGCCGAAGCTGGAGAAGGGGTGTGACCACAGCGGCCGGCCGCTGGGCCCATCCACGGCCACCAGATTGCCGTGATAGGCGGTGCCGTAGAGGACGGGGCCGTCGAGCAGGATCGCACCATCGACGTCGTTCAAACGGTCGATCTCAGTGCGGCCTTCGCCGCTGGACAGCTTCTGCTCCCACAGCTTCGAGCCATTGTCCTGCCGCAACGCGACGAGTTTGCCGTCGTCGCTGCCGAAAAACAGCACGCCGTTGGCAGCCAGCAACGGGCCGTTGCCACGAAGGCTCAGCAGCGGAACGCTGCCCTGGTCATACGCCCAGCGGCGCGCGCCGCTGGCACTATCCAGCGCGTAAACCCGTCCATCGCCGGTACGCACGACGACCAGATCGCCGACGATCACCGGCGAGGCCAGCACTTCCGCGTTCAGCTCGGCTTCCCAGCGCGGGCTGCCGTCCTTGGCGTTCACGCCATAGACATGGCCATCCAGGGTTCCCACGGCGAGCAGATCGCCGGCGACTGCCGGTCCGCCGGCATAGAGGGCGTCCTTGCGCTTCTTGTCGCCCCAGCCGAACCACCCATGCGTGCGAGAGCTCTTCGACCACAAGGTCTTGCCACTGGCCGCATCAATTGCGGCCAGCTTGCCGTCGGTGCTGTCGGCGTAGAGCACGCCATCGACCACGGTAGGCCGGAGGCGCGCGCCACTGACGCCCGCGCCATCGCCCACGCTGGTGCGCCACAGACGGGTCACCTGCAAGGTGGGTTTGAAATCCTTGGCCAGCGGTGTCGGCGGCTGGACGTTCTCCTTCTTGAACGAGTGGCAACCGGCGAGGGTTACCAAAGAAGCCAGCGTGATCAGTAGAAATCGTTTCATGCACCCTGCTTCCCGGCCACAGCCAAATCATCGAGTTTCATCTGCAGCGCCCCGCGTTGCGGCGCCTCTCCGCCGAGCTTCGACAAAGCCATCTGGTAGGCCTTGCGTGCATCGTCGGAACGTCCAAGCTTGACCAGCACATCACCGCGGAGTTCCTGCGCCAGGCCGGGATAGTCACCCGGCGGGAGACGATCCAGCGTGGCCAAAGCAGCCTTGCCATTGTCGCGCGCCATCTCGACTTGCGCGATGCGCAGCAACGTCAACGATTTCAGGGCCTGATCGACGGCATGACCCTGTGCCCACTCCAGCGAGGCCTCGGCCTTGTCCAGCTGTTTGGCCTGCACCTGTTGCCTGGCCCGGTTGCTGACTGCGAAGACGGCGTACGGTGACTTCGCGTAGTCCTTCATCAACTGTTCGGTCAATTGCGCGGCCCTATCCGTCTTGCCGGATGCCTGTGCGATCTGCACCTGCTGGTAGAGCTGCGAAGCTTCACTTTCATGACGCGCCTGATGGTTGCGCCATTGCTGCCACCCAAAAATGCCGACCAGACCGATCGCGATACCGACAATGATCGACACGCCGTTCTCGCGCAGCCACTTCTGAACCAGCTCGCTCTGTTCGTACTTGTCGTATTCTTCAAATGCCATGCAATCACCTTTCAGAAGGCTGCGCACCCGCAAGCGCGTGCACTGGCCTGCGCGGTAAGCAAAGGAAAACTCTGGATTATGTTGGCGCCGATTTTATCCGGCCGCTCGCGTTCGTCCGTTACCGGACGACCAATGGGCAAGCATACCCGAAATGCACTGCCCGGAGCGTCCGGGCCGGTGATCAGAGGCTTGCGGCGGAAGCCTTGCCGTCCTGCATCTGCAAGCGGAAATGGGCCACGTTGGCGCGGCGGAAATCATCCAGGGTCACCGACTGGCCGTCGATGCTGATCTGCGCAGCATTGGCGTTGCCGATGCGCACTTCCAGAGGTTGATCGCTGCGATAAGTTTTGCTGCTGCCGGCTGGCAAGAGGCCGTACTCCAGGCGAGCGCCGTCCGATCCGGTCACTTCGACCCAGCTGGCTGCATTGAGGTTGAGCGTCAGGCTATGGCCACCGGTGCCGGCATCGACCGCAGCAGGCTTGACCGGCGACGACAGGTTGGCGCTCTCAAGACTGGGGAACGCCGCCATCGATGCCATCAGCGGCTGATCCTGATCCTGCACCTTCGGGAGCATGATTTTGGGCGAAGTCGCCGGTGCCGTCAGGAGGCTACCCGGGGCTTGGCTGACGGCAACCTTTGCGGCCGGCGCGTCCACCTGAGCCACCGGTGTTGCATCCAGCGGCGCCAGGTGGCTGAGGTCGCGATCGATGGTGCCGCGCACGCCAAGCCAGATCATCGGCACCACGATCACCGCAGTAAGCACGACGTAAGTCGCTGCTGTGGCATAGCGATCGAACAGAAAGCGGGAATGCGAGATACCACCAGTGGCCACCAGCGGTGGTTCGATCTGGCGAATGCGATCCACTTCGACCTGGATCGTTGCCTCGTTGATGCCGAGATGGTGGCCGTACTTGGCGATATAGCTGCCCAGGTAGATCTTCGAGTCGATGCCGTCGTACTGATCGCGCTCCAATTGGCGCAACACTCGGGCGGGCAGCTTCAGGGCATGCGCACAAGCCTCGAGATCCCATCCACGAGCTTCACGCGCCGCATGCAGCCGACTGCCGAAACTCACGCCGTGGGGCTGTGAGGAAGGCTGGTCTCCACAAATCAAATGAGCGCCGAACAAATCGACCTTGCTCGACTCGTGTTGTTCGTTCGGATCGGACTGCGTGGATGTCATGGGCTGGCGGCAGGTTCGAGAGTGTGCGCCTGCTCCGAATCCGGGAACTGGCTGAGCAATCGCTTGCTGTAGACAAGGGCACCTTCCGGGTTGCCCAGACGGGATTCGACGTCGTGACCAAGCTTCAGTGAGGCGGCCGTAGGTTTACCCAGTGCGTCGAACCGCTGGATGAAAGCCCTGGCGCGAAACATATCCTTATTCAGATAGAGCGTGTTGGCAAGCTGGAAGAGTGCCTCTGCGTTATTGGGATTTCGCGCGATGGCGTCACGAAAACTCGCCTCGGCCCCCTTTACATCGTTGGCCCGCAACTGACACACGCCTTCGTTCGTCAGCGCCACGTCGGGCGTCTGGTAGAACGGATCGGCCACCGCCTTGCGAAAATACCCATTCGCCTCGGCAGCTCTGCCTGCGTGGCACAGAAACACGCCCAGGTTGTTGTTGGGAGCACCCTTGCCCTGCTCCAGGGCCACCGCTTTGCGGTAATGCTCCTCGGCCTCGGGCAGCTTGTGAATGCGCTCGTACAGGACGGCGATCACCGTATGGGCCGGTGCATAGTTCGGATCGAACTGCAAAGCCTTGGTCAGCTTCTCAAGCGCCGTCTCGAGGTCGCCATTGGCCATGTAGCGCTGGCCCAGCTCGGTATGGATGCGCGCGGCATCCACCGCCTGGTCCGCCTTGCTGCTTTGCGGCATGCTCTTGCCGAGACTGCTGCTATCCGTACGCGTGGTGACGCAACCCGCCAGCGGCAGCAGCAGGCTGAAAACGAGTACCCGGTCAACTCGCATGCAATATCCCCTCATCCTGCCGCTTGCGAAGATCGGCACTGCGCCGCGTGCGATCGGTGATCTGTCCGGCCAACTGGCCACAGGCAGCATCGATATCATCACCGCGGGTACGCCGCAACATGGTCAGCACACCGGCGTTGAGGAGCTGCGTCTGGAAATCGCGGATGTCGTTCGCATCCGAGCGCTGGTATCGCGTGCCGGGGAACGGGTTGAACGGAATCAGGTTGACCTTGCAGGTGGGCAGCTTGCGCATCAGTTTGATCAACTGGCGGGCGTGCTCGGGCTGGTCGTTGATACCCTTCATCAAGGTGTATTCGAAGGTGATCGAGGTGCGCGGCTTGCGCGCGACCCAGCGCTGGCAGGCTGCCAACAGCTCGGCGATCGGGTAGCGCTTGTTGATCGGCACCAGCTCGGTGCGCAGCTCGTCGTTCGCCGCATGCAGGGATACCGCCAGCGACACGTCGATGGCGTCAGACAACTGATCGATCAGCGGCACCATGCCTGCAGTGGACAGCGTGACGCGCTTGGCCGCCAGCCCAAAACCGAGGTCGTCGCGCATCAGGCGCATCGCCCGCACGACATTGTCGAAGTTGGCCAGTGGTTCTCCCATGCCCATCATCACCACGTTGGTGATGCGACGGTTCAGGTGGGTGACGTTGCCCAGATACTTCGCCGCCACCCATACCTGGCCGATGATCTCGGCCGTGGACAGGTTGCGGTTGAAGCCCTGCGCGCCGGTAGAGCAGAAGCTGCAGTTCAGCGCGCAACCGATCTGCGAGGAAACGCACAAGGTGCCGCGGGTCGGTTCGGGGATGTATACCGTCTCGATCGCGTTGCCGCTGTCCATGCCCAGCAGCCACTTGTGGGTGCCGTCAGTGGCGGCCTTGTCCAGCAAGGTCTTCGGCACCCCGATATAGCAGACCTCAGTGAGCTTGGCGCGCAGCGCCTTGCCCACGTCGGTCATGTTTTCGAAGTTGTCTTCCAGATCGTGGTAGATCCACTTCATCACCTGCTCGGCGCGATACGGCTTCTCGCCGATCTGCGTGAAGAAATCACGCAGACCCTGGCGATCGAAATCGAGCAGATTGACCTTGGCAGGTGGATTCACAACGACCTGGTTCACAACGCATGCCTCACAACTATGGAATCGCTCAGCGCGACAGCACGTCCGTCGCGGCGAAGAAATAAGCAATCTCCACCTTGGCGGTATCGACCGCATCGGAGCCATGCACGGCATTGGCGTCGATGGAATCGGCGAAGTCGGCGCGGATCGTGCCGGGCGCGGCTTCCTTCGGATTGGTGGCACCCATCAGATCGCGATGGGCCAACACGGCGTTTTCACCCTCGAGCGCGGTGATCATCACCGGGCCGGAGATCATGAAGTCGACCAGTGCCTTGAAGAACGGACGCTCGCGGTGCACCGCGTAGAAGCCTTCGGCTTCCTTGCGCGACAACTGCTTCATCTTCGCGGCCACGATCTTGAGGCCGGCCTTTTCGAAGCGTGCGTAGATTTCACCGATGACGTTCTTGGCAACGGCGTCGGGCTTGATGATGGAAAGGGTGCGCTCCAGCGCCATACGGGTCTGCTCCGGGGGAAACGGATTAAGGAAAAGGGTCGTGGCCAGTTAGGGCCGGCAGATGAGCTAAACCTGACAAGGATTGAGGCCTTAGCTCATGAAAGTTTGACAGATTCTAACTCATACGCAAATAACCTGCGCTTTGCAACCGCCCCGGTTTGACGGCTGCGGAGCCCTCCGCGTATCCTCAAACGATCGTTTGAACTAGCCATTCGGCTGATGGGTGCTCCGCAGTGAACAGCTCTGGCTCGACCAAGGAACGGATACTCGCCGCCGCCGAAGTATTGTTTGCGCAGCGCGGCTTCGATGGCGCCTCGTTGCGCCAGTTGACGGCCGCGGCCGGTGTCAATCTGGCGGCGGTCAACTACCACTTCGGATCCAAGGAAAAGCTGGTCGAGCAGGTGTTCCGCCGCCGGCTGGATGCGCTGAACGCCAGCCGGCTGGCCGCGCTCTCCAGGATTGCCGGCGCTCCCGACACCAGCGTGGAAGACGTGCTGGATGCCTACATCCGCCCGGCGCTTGACCTTTCGCACGATGGTAGCGGCTCCTTGTTCATGCGCGTGCTGGCACGCGCCTTCGCCGAACATGACGACACCCTGCGCCAGTTCCTGTCGGCAAACTATGGCCACGTGATGCGTCAGTTCACCGCCGAGTTCGCCCGGCTGCTGCCGCAGCTGAGCAAGCCGGAGCTGTATTGGCGCATCGACCTGGTCACAGGTGCTCTGACTCACGCGATGTCCGGCTTCGGCATGATCCAGCGCAAGAGTGACGTCAGCGAGCACGCCCATCGCGAGCAGACCGCGCAGCATCTCATTCGTTTTGCCGCAGCCGGCCTGAGCCACCCCTGATTTCCCGCCTCAATCATCCATTTCTGTTTGTTCCCCGGAGAAGCCAATGACCGTTGCCTCGTCAACCAGCCCCACACTGCGCATACGCAAGGCCGCCGTGCTGGGCGCGGGCGTCATGGGCGCGCAGATCGCCGCGCACCTGACCAATGCCGGCGTCGAAACCGTGCTGTTCGATCTGCCCGCGAAAGAAGGTCCGAAGAGCGGTATCGCGCTGAAGGCCATCGCCAACCTCGGCAAGCTGTCGCCGGCCCCGCTGGCCGACAAGAACCTCGCCGCGGCGATCGTCGCAGCCAATTACGACGATGACCTCCATCATCTGAAGGATGTCGACCTCGTGATCGAGGCCATCGCCGAGCGGATGGACTGGAAGCTCGATCTCTACAAGAAGATCGCAGGCCATCTGTCGAAGACCGCCATCATCGCCTCCAACACCTCCGGCCTGTCGATCAACCAACTGGCCGAAGCGTTGCCCGAAGAGATGCGCCACCGCTTCTCCGGCGTGCATTTCTTCAACCCGCCACGCTACATGCATCTGGTCGAGCTGATTCCGACCAGACTCACCGACCCAGCCGTGATCGAAGGCCTCGAAGCCTTCCTCGTCACCACGGTCGGCAAGGGCGTGGTGATCGCCAAGGACACCCCGAACTTCATCGGCAACCGCATCGGCGTGTTCTCGATGCTGGCCGCCATGCATCACACGGAGCAGTTCAAGCTGGGTTTCGATACCGTCGACGCATTGACCGGCCCGGCCGTAGGCCGCCCGAAGAGCGCCACCTACCGCACCGCCGACGTCGTCGGGCTCGACACCATGGCGCACGTCATCAAGACCATGGCCGACACCCTGCCCGAAGATCCGTGGCACCCCTACTTCAAGGCGCCGGTGTGGTTGCAGGATCTGATCGATCGTGGCGCGCTGGGTCAGAAGACCGGAGCGGGCTTCTACAAGAAGGTCGGCAAGGACATCGTGGTGCTCGACCCATCCGCAAAGGATTACCGCGCATCGGAGCAGAAACCGTCCGACGAAGTCGCAGCGATCCTGGCGGTCAAGGATCCGGCCGAGAAGTTCGGCAAGCTGCGTGCGTCGGGCGATCCCCAAGCGCAGTTCCTGTGGGCCAGCTTCCGCGACCTGTTCCACTACAGCGCGTATCACCTGGCCGACATCGCCGACACGGCGCGCGATGTGGATTTCGCGATCCGCTGGGGCTACGGCTGGAAGCTCGGCCCGTTCGAAACCTGGCAAGCCGCCGGCTGGCAGCAGGTCGCGGGCTGGATCAACGAAGACATCGCCGCCGGCAAGGCGATGAGCAAGGCGCCGCTGCCGGCGTGGGTCACCGATGGCCGCAAAGGCGTCCACGGCAAGGATGGCTCGTACTCGGCCAGCGCCAACGCCGACAAGCCCCGTTCGCAGCATCCCGTGTACCAGCGCCAGCTGTTCCCCGATCCGCTGATCGGCGAGAAGTTCGACCAGGGCACCACCGTGTGGGAGAACGACGGCGTGCGCCTGTGGACGCTGGGCGATGACGGCATCGGCATCCTCTCGTTCAAGACCAAGATGAACACGGTCAACGACTTCGTGCTCGACGGCGTGCAGCACGCGATCAAGCTGGCCGAGGAAAAGCTCAAGGCGATGGTGATCTGGCAGACCGGCGAGCCGTTCTCCGCCGGCGCGGATCTCAAGGGCGCGCTGGGTCTGCTCAAGGAAGGCAAGATCGCCGATTTCGAGAAGATGGTGGAGAACTTCCAGCGCACCAGCATGGCGATCAAGTACGCGCTGGTGCCGGTGGTATCCGCTGTGCGCGGCATGGCTTTCGGCGGCGGCTGCGAGTTCCAGATGCATTCGGCCCGTACCGTGGCAGCGCTGGAAAGCTATATCGGTTTGGTCGAGGCCGGCGTCGGCCTGCTGCCGGCCGGCGGCGGCCTGCATGAACTGGCCGTGCGCGCCGCCAAGGCAAACCCGGCCGACCCATTCGAGGAGCTGAAGAAGGTGTTCGAGACCGTGGCGATGGCCAAGGTCTCCGCCAGCGCGTTCGAAGCGAAGCAGCTTGGCCTGCTGCGCGACGGCGACGTGGTGGTGTTCAATGCCTACGAGCTGCTCTACGTCGCCAAGCAGGTGGCGAACGCACTGGCCGAAAGTGGCTACCGCCCGCCGCTGCCGGCCCGTGCCATCCCGGTCGCCGGCGACGTGGGCACCGCCACGTTCAAGGCCTCGCTGGCCAACCTGCAGGCCGGCTACTTCGCCTCCGAGCACGACGTGGACATCGCCACGCGCATCGCCGACACCTTGTGCGGCGGCGTGATCGAACGCGGCTCGACGGTGGACGAGGAGTGGTTGCTGGCACTCGAGCGCAAGCATTTCGTGGAACTGGCGCAGACCGAGAAAACCCAAGCCCGCATCGCCCACACCATGAGCACCGGCAAACCGCTCAGGAACTGAGCGGCAGAGGGAACAGGGAATGGGGAACAGGGAACGTGTGGACTACAGCAAGTTGTGGTCACTGCCCTGCCCAACCCGGTTCCCAAGCTCTTTTGATTTGGAGGGTGAGAGAACGAAACGTCAGTGTCGGCAGCCCCAAACAAGCGCCACCCGCACGTTCCCCGTTCCCTGTTCCCCGTTTCCACTCCATCAGGACCGAAGACCATGAGTAAGCAAATCCAGGACGCCTACATCGTCGCCGCCACCCGCACCCCGGTCGGCAAGGCGCCGCGCGGCGTGTTCCGCAACACCCGTCCCGATGACATGCTCGCCCACGTGATCCGTGCCGTGATGGCGCAGGCTCCGGGCATCGACCCGGCGCGCATCGGCGACGTCATCGTCGGTTGCGCCATGCCCGAAGCCGAGCAAGGCATGAATGTGGCGCGCATCGGCCTGCTGCTGGCAGGTCTGCCCGACACTGTGCCCGGCGTCACCGTCAACCGCTTCTGTTCGTCCGGCCTGCAGGCCGTGGCGATGGCCGCCGACCGCATCCGTCTCGGTGAGGATCACCTCATGCTCGCTGGCGGCACGGAGAGCATGAGCATGGTACCGATGATGGGCCACAAGATCGCGATGAACCCTGCGATCTTCAACGACGAAAACATCGGCATCGCCTACGGCATGGGCATCACCGCCGAGAACGTGGCGAAGAAATGGAAGGTGAGCCGGGAACAGCAGGACGCGTTTGCCGTGGAGAGCCATCGTCGCGCCCTGGCCGCCCAGGCCGCCGGCGAGTTCAACGAAGAGATCAGCCCGTTCGCGCTGGACGACCATTACCCCAACCTCGCCACCCGCGGCATCGTCACCGACAACCGCATCATCGGCGCCGACGAAGGCCCGCGTGCCGGCACCACGCTGGAGGTGCTGGGCAAGCTCAAGACCGTGTTCCGCAACGGCCAGTTCGGTGGCACCGTCACCGCCGGAAACTCTTCGCAGATGTCCGACGGCGCTGGCGCTGTATTGCTGGCCAGCGAAAAGGCGATAAAGGAATACAGCCTGCAGCCGCTGGCCCGCTTCGTCGGCTTCTCCGTCGCCGGCGTGCCGCCGGAAGTGATGGGGATAGGCCCGAAGGAAGCGATCCCCAAGGCGCTCAAGCAGGCCGGCCTCACCCGCGACCAGCTTGACTGGATCGAACTCAATGAAGCCTTCGCCGCCCAGGCCCTCGCGGTTATCGGCGACCTCGGCCTCGACGCCAGCAAGGTCAACCCGCTCGGCGGCGCCATCGCTCTGGGCCACCCGCTCGGCGCCACCGGCGCGGTACGCATCGCCACACTGGTGCACGGCATGCGTCGCCGCAAGCAGAAGTACGGCATGGTGACGATGTGTATCGGCACCGGCATGGGCGCGGCGGGGATTTTCGAAGCGCTCTGAGAGGCGCGCCAGGCTGATCCGGGCAGCGGCGGCGAGGCGATGCGGCGCCGTTGCCCGTCGGCAGGCCGCGACGCCAACGAGCCATGGCGTTCACCGCGCCGACGCAGCGGAGCCCTGAGGCTGCGACCATGCCCGCATTGCAGTCCAATGGCCGTCCACCCTCACCTTAGCCTGCTCCCGCACCGGATACACCAGCATGGCCGTTCGCACCAACACTGAAGACGGTGGCCCGGAAACTCCGCCATGGGCCAACCTCGGCGCTGGCCTGATCACCGGCGCGGCGGACGACGACCCCAGCGGCATCGCCACCTATTCTCAGGTGGGTGCCGCGTTTGGCTATGGCATGCTGTGGGCAGCGCTGGTCACGATGCCGCTGATGATCGCGATCCAGGCTATCAGCGCCGGCATCGGCCGGGTCACCGGTCACGGGTTGATGGAGGGCATGCGCCGGCATTACCCGCGCACGCTGGTCTATGTGCTGGTGGCATCGGTCTTCATTGCCAACGTGATCAACCTGGCGGCCGACATCGGTGCGATGGGCGCGGCGCTGAAACTGCTGATCGGCGGCCCGGCGCTGCTGTACGCCGCTGGCTTTGCGGCACTGTCGATCGTGCTGCAGATCTTCATTCCGTTCACGCGCTACTCGCCGTTTCTCAAGGTCCTCACCATGAGCCTGTTCGCCTACGTGGCCACGGTGCTGGTGATCGAGGTGCCGTGGGCAACCGTGCTGAAGAGCATCGTGATGCCGCCCATCAGCTGGGATGCAAAGTACGCCATGGGCCTGGTCGCCCTGCTTGGCACCACGATCAGCCCGTACCTGTTCTGCTGGCAGGCGGCGGAGGAGGTGGAGGAGATCGACTCGAGCCGGCAGCGCAAGGCGCTGCGCGAAGCGCCCGAGCAGGCGCATAGCGCCTTGCGGCGGATCGGCATCGACACCACCGTCGGCATGGTCTTCTCCAACCTGATCGCGTTCTTCATCATCCTCACCGCCGCCGTGGTGCTGCACGCCCACGGCAAGACCGACATCCAGTCCTCGGCGCAGGCTGCCGAAGCGCTGCGGCCGCTGGCCGGCCCGCTGGCGTTCGCGCTGTTCGCCGCCGGCGTCATCGGTACGGGCCTGCTGGCGGTGCCGGTGCTGGCTGGCGCCACCGCTTACGCCGTTTCCGATGCATTCGGCCAACGCAGCGGACTGGAACGCAAGCCGCGTGATGCCCGCTTCTTCTACGGCGTGCTGATCGGCTCCGCCCTGCTCGGCATCGCGCTCAACCTCACTCCGCTGGACCCGATCAAGGCGCTGTACTGGAGCGCGGTGATCAACGGCGTCGCTGCCGTGCCGCTGATGGTCGTGATGATGCTGATGGGTTCGAGCCGCAAGCTCATGGGCGAATTCACCATGCCATGGCCGCTGAAGCTGTTCGGCTGGATGGCGACGGCCGCGATGGCCACCGCCGCGCTGGTGATGTTCGCGACCTGGGGCCACTGAAACACGCCGCCAGTCGTCGACGTCAATTCTCGTACGAAGGGCCTCACCCGGGGTCGCACCGAGCCGGCGACACCATCTCACCCGCTGAGACACCGCCCCGGCCTAATGCCCCCACATTTCCGGGGACATGCCATGAACGCCTTGCCTGACCGCTACGCCACCGACGACCTCGTGCTGCGCGAGCCCGGCGATGGCCGCACGCTGGCGCAGCGGCTGTCGAAGCGCTATGCCGCGAGGATCACCAGTGCGTTCATGGTGCCCGGCCAGGAAGGATCGTTCGCGCCCCTGCCCGATGGCTTGCCGCCCGCACTGGCGCAGGCCCTGCGTTCGCGCGGCATCGACCAGCTCTACAGCCACCAGGCCTCGGCCTGGAAGGCCACGCAGTCCGGAGCGCACGTCGCCATCGTCACGCCCACGGCCTCCGGCAAGTCGCTGTGCTACACGCTGCCCGTCATCAGCGCGGCGATGACCGATCACGCCAAGGCGCTGTACCTGTTTCCGACCAAGGCGCTGGCGCAGGACCAGGTGGCCGAGCTGCTGGAGTTGAACCAGGCCGGCGAGCTTGGCGTGAAGGCGTTCACCTTCGACGGCGACACGCCCGGCGATGCGCGCCAGGCGATCCGCCTGCACGGTGACATCGTGGTCAGCAACCCGGACATGCTGCACCAGGCCATCCTGCCGCATCACACCAAGTGGGCGCAGTTCTTCGAGAACCTTCGCTACGTGGTGATCGACGAGGTGCATACGTATCGCGGCGTGTTCGGCTCGCACGTGTCCAATGTCATCCGAAGGCTGAAGCGCGTGTGTGCGTTCTACGGCGTGACGCCGCAGTTCATCCTGTCCTCGGCGACCATCGGCAATCCGCAGGAACACGCCGAGGCATTGATCGAGGATGCCGTCACCGCGATCACCGAAAGCGGCGCGCCCACCGGCGACAAGCACGTGCTGCTGTGGAACCCGCCGGTGGTGAATTCCGACCTCGGCCTGCGCGCCTCGGCCCGCTCGCAGACCAATCGCATCGCGCGGCTGGCGATCAAGTCGGGCATGAAGACGCTGGTGTTCGCGCAGTCGCGCACGATGGTCGAGGTGCTCACCAAGTACCTGAAGGACGTGTTCGACCACGATCCGCGCAAGCCACCACGCATCCGGGCCTACCGCGGTGGCTACCTGCCGAAGGAACGCCGCGCGGCGGAACGCGAGATGCGCGCGGGCACGATCGACGGCATCGTCAGCACCTCCGCGCTGGAACTGGGGGTGGACATCGGCTCGCTCGACGTCGTGGTGCTGAACGGCTACCCCGGTTCCGTCGCGGCGACCTGGCAACGCTTCGGCCGCGCCGGCCGGCGCCAGCAAGCGGCACTGGGCGTGCTGGTGGCCGGCTCCGATCCGCTCGATCAATACCTGGTGCGCCATCCGGAATTCTTCCAGGGGGCCACGCCCGAGCACGCCCGCATCCATGCCGATCAGCCGCTGATCCTGCTCGACCACATCCGCTGCGCTGCGTTCGAGCTGCCGTTCGTCGGCGACGAGATGTTCGGCACCGAAGTCGCCACGCCGTGGCTCGATGTGCTGGGCGAGGAAGGCGTGCTGCATCGTGAGGGCGATCGCTGGGAATGGATCGCCGACAGCTACCCGGCCATCGCCGTGTCGCTGCGCTCGGTGGCGGATGGCAACTTCGTGGTCGTCGATCGCACCGACGGCCGCCAGACCATCATCGCCGAGGTCGACTATTCGGCCGTGCCGGTGACGCTGTACGAAGGCGCCATCCACATGATCCAGTCCACGCCCTACCAGGTCGAGCGGCTGGACTGGGAGGGCCGCAAGGCCTATGTCACGCGCACCAGCGTCGACTACTACACCGATGCGATCGACTACACCAAGCTCAAGGTGCTCGACTGCTTCGACAGTTCGCACGCCGGCTGCGGCCACGCGCATCACGGCGAGGTACACGTGGTGCGCCGCGTGCCCGGCTACAAGAAGATCCGCTTCTACTCGCACGAGAACATCGGCTACGGACCGGTCAACCTGCCGGACCAGGAGCTGCACACCACGGCGGTGTGGTGGCAACTCCCGCAACGGGTGCTGGAATCGGCGTTCGAGAATCGGCAGCAGGCACTCGACGGTTTTCTCGGTGCCGCCTACGCGCTGCACATCGTGGCCACCGTGGCGGTGATGGCCGAAGCGCGCGACCTGCAGAAAGCCGTGGGCTCGGGTGACGGCGCATGGTTCGTCAGTGCCGACCTGCACGGCCGCGGCCAGCTGCGCAGCGGCGACGGACAACCGACGGCGCTGCCGCCGGATGCGCCGTTCACGCCAACCGTCTACCTCTACGACACCTTTCCCGGCGGCATCGGCCAGAGCGAGCCGCTGTTCCTTCGCCGCGAAGATCTGATTGCCCAGTCGATCGCCCTGATCGAACGCTGCGACTGCCGCGCCGGTTGCCCCGGCTGCGTCGGCCCGGTGCTGGCTGCCGCGGAAAGCGCCGCCGACGAAACGGCCGCGTGCCGTCAAACCGACACGGCGGCGGATGGCCCGGACACCACTGCCCCGAAAGCCCTGGCGTTGCGCGTGCTCGCCCTGCTGGTGGCGCTGTGAGTGCACTGCTCGACAGACTTCGCCAACTGCACGCCGAGGCGGGACAGCCTGCGCCGTCCGCACTTCGCTCCAGCGCTCCCTCGCCAGCCTCCGCTCACGCTGAGCCCTTCGGCACGGCTCGGGACGGGCGTGACGAAGTAAAACCGAAACCGAACGGCCACCCCACCGCGGACTTCCCCGGGAGCAGCCAGGGAGCGCCGCGGCATGAAGCTAGGAGAATCACCCCCAACCAGCCACTCTCGCCCGACCTCCGTCGCCTCCTCCAACGCCATGCCCACCTGAAGCGCGGCACCAGCACTCCGGCATCCACCGACCGCGACGTCCCCGGCATCGAACTTGTCCCCGGCCTGCGCTATACCGAAACCTGCGTCGACTGGCTCACCCCGCCGACCGTCATCGACGCCACCTTCGCGCGAATGGAGCCGCTGCACCACGGGCGCCTGCTGCACTTCGACACCGAAACCACCGGCCTCGCCGGCGGCACCGGCACCCGTGCCTTCATGATCGGCGCGGCCGACTGGCTCGACGGCCGCTTCCGCATTCGTCAGCTCACCATCACCAGCATGGCTGCCGAGTCCGCCTTGCTGCGCGCCTTCGCCGGCTGGCTCGGTGACGACACCGTGCTCGTCAGCTACAACGGCAAGTGTTACGACGCGCCGCTGCTGGCCACGCGCTATCGGCTGGCGCGCATGTCCAATCCGTTGCTGGGCCTGGGCCATCTCGACCTGCTTCATCCGGTACGCCGCCACTGGAAAGGCCAATGGGAAAACTGCCGTCTGGCCACGGCGGAACGGCAGCTGCTTGGCGTGGTGCGCGAGGACGACCTGCCCGGCGCGGAGGCGCCTGCGGCGTGGCTCACCTACCTGCGGGGCGGCTCCGCGCGGAATCTGCGCCGGGTGGCGCAGCACAACGCGCAGGACCTCAAGAGCCTCGCCGGGGTGCTGCTGACGATGGCCGGCATGAATCGATGAGCCGAGCGGCCGCGGCTCGCCGCGAGGGGCCCGCGGTGGCGCTCCCAGTGGCGCTGCGTTCGCGGCGCCGCTGCAGTCCTCTGAAGCCACAGCGCGAACGCGGGAGACCGCTTTTCCGCGAACGCGTCTTCCGCCTTCGCCTGATTGGCGTCAGGCCAGGTGGCTGTGCGGGGCGCTCATCGGCGACGCCCCCGGCATGACCACCCACACCCTTCAATCCAGCTCCTCATGCCATCGTGCCTGCCGCCGCCCCTGATCTCCTTACGATGCCGTGCCCGACGTCTCCACCCTGAACTCCTTCACGGTGATCACGGTGCCTTTCTTCACCGGCTTGCTGCCGTTCACACGGATGAAGGAAATGATCAGCTTGTCGAGGTTGGCCGGTGCGATCTGGGCCAGCGCATCGGTGGCCGGATAGACCAGCTGCACGCCGTCGCTGGCCGTCGACATCGCCATGCCTTTCATCGCCAGATGGTTCAACTTGCCGGTGATCTCGAACGCCCCCAGCGTACCCAGCAGATACGTCGTCTCCGGCTGGGATACACCCGGCTGTGCAGGCAGGTTGATGTAGATCTTGTAGAAGTAGCCGGCTTGCTTGCCCAGCCCGGTCAGGCGGACGCCGGTGAGCACGATTCGCAACGAGTTGTCGGCCTGTGCCTGCACTTTCCGCGCGGCCTGCTTCAGCAGCAGCGATCGCACCTGATTGCGGTCCGCCTGGGTCAGCGGCACCACGATGCTGACCGACCTTTCGTTCAGCGCGAGGTCCTGGCCACCTCCCAGCGACATCGCCAGTGCGCCGGGTACCGGCGACGACAGCGCCTGCAACGTCACGGCCGCAGGTTGCGCGGGCGGAGGTGGCGGAGGCAACGTGGTGGGCATGATTTCGTTGTCGTACTGATAGCCGAGGCCGGTTTCGGAGATCGCCCAGGTACGCGCCATGGTGGCTACCGCTGGGCCGTAATTGAACGACCCCGACCAGTACGGGTCGGTGCGAGGCGGCATGGTCCGGCCGTTGCCGGCATGGCACCAGGCCGTCCAGAGCCGATCGATGTTGCCGTGGTGAACCCAGAAGATCGGATCCCTTGGCGATATCGTGACACTGCCCATCGCGCCACCGATCAGATTGTGCACCGGGTTGTGCGGCAGGCTTTCCAGCGTCGGCTCGAACGCGTCGGTCAGGCCGCGCTGGAAGTTGATCACGGTGTCGGCAAAGGGATTGAGGCTGAGCGCGTTGGTCACATCCGTGCCGGCGCGATTGGCGATATAGAGGGGAGAGGTAGGGTCGGTGAACTCCATGGGCATTTGCGGGGTGGTGTAGTAATCCCAGTAGGGAATGGTCAGGGCGGTGTTCGCTGCCGCCTTGCGCAACTGCGCCTCGAATCGAAACAGGAACCCGCGGTGCCAGGCAAGAAAGTACGCGACGCTGTGGGGACAGAAGTTCTTGTGCACGTTCACCCAGTACGCCCAGCTGGACGGATCGGCGGAGTTGGTATTGGCCTTCATCCGGCTTACCGCATTGAGATAAACCTGGAACATCGGCGTCGTACGGAACGTGCCCCAGTCCTGCCGCACTTTCAGTGTGGTGCCGAAACTGACGCGCGGCAGAAGAGGCACCAGCGCAGCGGTGAGCGTGGACTGGAGGAAACGCCTTCGGGAAATCATGTTGTTCTCCGGCTGGAGGTGTCGATGGGCTTTGGCAGCGGAGCGGCCGTCGCTGTGCGCCGTAGACTCCGGTTGATTGCGTGAAGCTTTTGCGATCGAAAAAACCCCGCGCCATGTGCAGGCGCCCATGACCGCCCGCGACCGCCCGCAGCCAGCACGCCCATGTAACGCCGGTTCTTGTCTACCGCGCCCCGGCGGCGCCAGACAGTCCATCGTCGGGCGCCGCCAACGGTGTCCCGGACTTTGCCGGTTCACACGTTGACCATCTTTCTACTGCTAGGTTTTTAGCTTGTCATCATCCATACGGATGAGGCATCACGTTGGGACATGTCGCCCACTGAGAGACTGCAAGTGGATCGCCGGCGCAGCACGCAGTTGATCGACGCCCTTTACGGGATGGACCTTCGTGCACCCGACTGGAACCCGTTCCTGGATCAGGTTGCGCAGGCATTTCGCTCTCATGTGGTGACCGTGCAGGTCCACGACCACGCCCATCGGCACGGCCAGCTGATGATGGCCGTCGGCCTGTCGTCGCGGCTGATGGCGCTGCATCCCTCGCTGTCCTATGAGCACCCCTGGTTCGAGCGCGGCGCCTATGCGTTGCTGCTCGATGGCATCGCCGACGATCGCGGGCTGATGCCCGAGTCCGAACTCAGGGCTACGCGGTTCTACGCCGAGTTCATGGACGAGGCCCGCATCGGTCACGGCATGGCGCTATGCATGCATGCGCGGGGGCGTGAGGACATGGCCCTGCTAACCATCAACCGGGACTGGCGAACCGGCCACTACAGCGAGCAGGAGAGCGAACTGGCGCGGTCGCTGCTGCCGCACTTGTGCAACGCCTACGCGCTGCAGCAACGGCTGGGCTGGCTGCGCCACGAAAGCCAGAGCTTCCACGCCGCGCTGGATCAACTGACCGATGGCGTGTTGCTGCTCAACGCGCGCGGCCAGCTGAAATTCTGCAACGTCGTGGCGCAGCAGATGGAGGCCGACCACCTGTTCGCCCGCCGGCCCGATGGTCGGCTGTGCCTGCACTGGCCCGCCGACGAGCAGCTTCTGCGACGCACCCTGCCCCAGCTTTGCGCCAGTCAGGCCACCCGGCCATTCATCCAGCCCCTGCACGCACGCGACGGTGTGGTGGCGGGCACGATCAAGTTCTGTCCCGCCGGCATGGTCGCCGGCACGCAATGGTCCGAGTTCGATATCCGGGTGATCGCCTTCGTCAAGAGCGTCGCCCCCGGCAATGCCGCCTGCCTTCGCACCGGCCTGCAGGACCAATGGGGTTTCACCACCGCCGAAGCCCAGCTCGCGCAATGGATGATGCAGGGCATGTCGCTCGCTCAGGCTGCCGAAAGAGGCGGGGTCACCATCAACACCATGCGCACCCATCTGCGCTCGCTGTTCGACAAGACCCAGACCCGGCGACAAGCCGAGCTCGTTCGGCTGCTGCTGCGGCTCTCGCATACGTAGAGAACGTAGAGAACGATCGGCCGCGATGTCACTCGATCGCTCCGGAGAAAACAGTCCGCCCATCTGACGCAGCCGAACGTCCGGAGGCCTCTGCGTCACCCAATGGGAGGCTGCGGGAGAAGTCCTCTTTGGCTTTGTTTTTTGGCCCCGGCGAAGCGGTCGCCAATCCCGCCGTCACGCATGCCACGCAGAAGGTGGCTGCAGTCCAGGAGACCATCGTGGAATGACGGAAAGTGTGCGTGGGGTAGCGGGGCGCCCATCGCCTGAAGGAAACGAGAACGGCGCCGTAGCGATACGGCGCCGTTCTTCATGGGTCAAGCGAAAGGCAGTGTGAGCTAGATGCCATCGGTGGCCGGCAGCGTCAGCTCCGCGCGCTGCTCGGCATCGGCCGTGTTCCATCGGCGCATGTAGTCGAGCTTCTTCGCGGTGATGTCGGCAGCGTGCTCGCTGTACCAGGCTTCGGCGGCCGGCGTGACGTCGACCCAGGCGGTCTTGGCCATCCACTCGCGGAAATCGGACGACTGCGTGCTGTACTTCGCGCCGGCCTGGTTGTGTATCGGCAACAGCGAGAAGCGCGCCTTCCACACGCCCATGCGCGGGCTGACCAGCGCGTAGTAGGTCTTGCCCGCATCCAGATGCGCCACCATGAAATCCGCGTTCTCGGCGATCACCATGAACAGGTGCTCTCCCGGCTCGGCCTGGTAGGCGACCTTGGTCTTGCTCGACACGATGCCGATGAACTTGTCCTGCTTCGCATGCGTGTCGTACACCGACGACTGGATCGCGCCGCCGAACGACGACGGCCGCATGAAAACCACCAACGCCTTGCCCGGCTCCGGCTGCGGCGCCGAGCCGCCCGACTTCACCATCAACGACGACTGGCAGCCGGTCAGACCAGCGAGCAGCAGGATGGCCAAACTCCAACGAATCAAACGCATGTTTCTCTCCTTGTGGTTGCACGACTAAAAAGTTTCGGAGTGAGCGGCCCTGGTCTCGATACTGTTGTCGATTCGCTGAGCACGATCATTCATCGGGGTCCGGTGAGCTTGCCCCGGCTACCGCCGCCGACCAGCACCAGCAGGTCGGCGTTGTCGATCCACACGGCGGATTGCACGCCTTCTTGCAGCGGGCGCGCGGCGGCGCGGGCGGCTTCGTGGTCGATGCGGCGCGAGGGATCGGCCAGATGCATGGAACGCATCTTGTCCGTATGCATGGCTTCGATATGACCCTGCATGGCGCGCTGGTCGCCGGTCAGGCCCGCAGCCTCGACGCCGGCAAGATGAGCGGCGGTGACGAGCGGATGCGTCGGGCCGGCCTGCTGTGGCCGGCGTGCGGTTTGTGCCGCGATGCCTTGTGGCGTTTCGCTACAGCCTGCAGCGGCGGCACAGGTCACGGCGGCGGCGATCGGCCAGCGCTGCATGGTCATCCATTCCCCCTGGAACTCCCGCCGAATATAGCGCAGAAGCGACGGCGACGATTCCGGCGGCGGCGATCTTCATGGCGGCAACCGCGGATCGCATCGCCTCAACGACCACCCCGAAAGCCCCGCGGCGACGCAAACAGCACCGGCCGCCGAGCGCGATGGATCGGAAAGCCCCGACCGCCGGGCAAAAAATTCCCGGCGCTGCAGCTCCTCGGAGCTCGGGCCCCGGACAAAAAAAGCTTCCTACAGCATCGCCCCTTCCGCGCGAGCCGCAGCGGAGCCGAGCATGAGCGAGCAGCAAGACGGACAGCGCGGCCGGCGCCCGTCAGAGCGCCGACAGGAACGCCACCAGGTCGCTCTTCTGCTGTGCGCTCATGTGTATGTTGAAGCGGGTGTCGTAGAAGTCGACCACGTCGCCCAGGGTGGCCGCCGAGCCGTTGTGGAAGTACGGCGCGCGCGCGGCCACGCCGCGCAGGATCGGGCCCTTGAACTTGCCGATGTCGGCCCACTTGCCGGTGATCATGGCCAGGCCGGGATCGGTGGTTTGCACGACCTTGCCGGTGCTCCGGTTGGTGAGCGTGTACAGCGGCATGTCCGCCGTGCGCCGGCTGGCGTCGGCCACGCCGATATTGACCGGCAGCGCCATCGAATGGTTGCCGATGTTGGGCGAGTTGTGGCAGCTGCTGCAGGAGCCGTGGATCACCGGGATACCGGTCACGTCGTTGAGCCCGGCCACGCCGCTGATGGCGATCGGCATGCTGTTGAACAGCTGCTCGCCGCGGGCGATGGCGGCACGCGCGCGGTCCCGCGGGTCGCGGCGGAACTGTGCGGTGGGATCGTCCCAGTCGTCGAACAGGCGCATGGACTTTTCATCGAACGCGTCGCCGGTGGGATCGTTGCCGAGGGTGTCGTTGATGCCGACCCAGAAGCGTTGCTGGGCGAGGATGTTCGCGCCGCCCATGGCATTGTCGCTGTTGAGCCGGCCCGCGCCGTTGTCGTCGACCTGCGCGGTGAACAGGTGCGTTTCGAAGTCGACGATCCGCCCGATGACGGCATCGTCGGGCGCGGCCGCCGCCTGCTCGTGGCCGAGGATGGCGTGGCGCGCCTGCGAGGCGAGGCTGACCCGCAAGTTTTCCAGGTCGATGCCCGCATCCATCGGCGGCTTGAACGGCGTGAAGGTCTCGCGCCCATCCCACATCACGGCGGTGAGCCAGATCAGATTGGTCGCCGGCAGCGGCCGGCGGAACAGCGACAGCTCGCGCGCGCTGGCGTAGCCATAGGGGTCGTCGACCCCGCTCAGGCGGAACTCGGCGTTGGCCGGCAGCGGCATGCCGATGCGCAGCAGGCCGCGGCTGAGCAGCATGGCGTAGGCGTTGCGGCGCGCGTAGACGCTCGACACATCGGCCACCGGCGACACCGCGCCGTCGACCAGGGCGAAGATGGGATCGGTGCCGCTGGTCCTGGCAAAGCGCTGGCGCAGCTCGTCCGGCGAGACCGTCCAGCCTTGCGCCTGGCGGTGGCAGGAGTTGCAGGAGCGGCCGTTGCTGCCGAAGCTCTGGAAGAACGGGTTGCCGCTGTCGATGCGGCCGCTGGGCGTGCTGGTTTGCAGCCAACCGGTCGGGTCGGCGGTGGTCAACGGATGGGCATGCGAGGGCTGGCGATCGGCCGGCTGTGCACGGGTGGCGCCGGCGGCTGCCAAGAGCATGGCCACAAGGGTGGCTGCCAGTCGCCGGCGCGCGGCGAATCGGAAACGATGATCGAACATGACGGTTGCCCCATGGCTGGTTGAGCGTTCCTCAGGCGCTGCCCGGCCGATACGGTCGTGGCATGACGGAGAACACTGCCCGCGGGCAAAGTGCGACATGCGCGCGGCGGGGCGCGTACGGACTGTCGGCACCGGGGCTGTCGCGAGGCGAGGTGCGGGGGTCAGTTCAGCAGGGTGCCGCAGGACGCGATGGGCCGGCGCAGCAGCGCAGTGGCGCTGGCCAGCTCGGGATGCGGGCCAAGATCACCGGCTTCGATGATTGCGCGCGCAGCGCTCGTCTGCGCGGCGGCGTAGGCGCAATCGCCGCCGCGCGCGGCGGCAACGGCAAGCCACAGCTGCGCCGCGAGCCGGCGTGGGTGCGCCGGCGGCAACTCATGGCTGGCGCGCCGGATCGCTGTCGCCAGCCGCACTTTCGCCTGGCCCGGTTCGCCATGCTCCAGCTCGACCTGCGCCAGCAGCGTCTGCACCCACAGCAGTTGCGGGTCGCCGCGGGACGCGATCGCGGCGAGGTCGCGATCGACCGTTGCGGAGAGATCCACTGGACACTGCGGGCCGGGAGATTGGCTGCAGGCCAGCAGCAGGCGAGCCTCGGCAATCAGCGGCGGCATCTGGTAGCTGTGCGTGCGCAGGTCGGCGATGGCGCCGGGCAGCAGCCCGCGCGCCAGCGCGGGTTGGCCTTCCAGCAAGGCGATACCGGCCAGCTCGCTGTCCACGCGGCCGACGCGCATGCGGTTGGCCGGATCGTTGCCATATAACTTGCGCGCTGCTTCGAACCGTTTCCGCGCCCCGGCGAGATCGCCGCTTTCCACATCGCCGAAGGCGGTGGCTTCCAGCGAATCACCGTGCAAGGCGGTGTCCGCCCCGAAGCCGCCGGCGGACCAGGCCTGCGCCCGCCTGCAGCGCGCCTGCGCACTGGCACGATCGGCGCGCAGTCCCTCCAGTACGCAGGCCTTCTGCGCAGCATACACCTGGGTAAGCTGCGGCTGGCTGCCGTTGCTCGCGTACATCGCCAGCGCCTGCGCGAACAGCGCATGCGCCTGCATCCAGTGGCCGGCGCGAAACGCGGACGAGGCCCAGCCGGACAGCGCCAGGGTGGATTCGTCGCTGGACGGGCCGAAATGCGCCAGCTCGAACTGCCAGGTCTTGCGCCACATCGGAATCGCCTCGTCGTAGCGTTCCAGCCCTTCCAGCGCGGAGGCGACGTCGTTGTAGCCGATGCCGACCCGCGGATCGTCCGCGCCCCAGGTGGCGATCCGTTCGGCCAATGCCTCACGGGCGAGATCGAGCGCGATGTCGCCATGCCCCTCGCTGTTCTCGGCCGCGCCCAGCGGACCGAGCAGGTCGATCAGCGCTTCGCCGTGGATCCCCTGCGCGAGCATGCGCTGGTGCGCCAGGCGCAGGTCGGCGCCGCCAGCGGCGTAGTCCTCCATGCGCACCTCGGAATAGCCGCGCGCGGTGAGCGCACGGATCGCCTCGATGTCGGACGGTGCCAGCGCCTGTTCGGACAAGGCGACGGCCTGGTTCGCCAGCTTGCGCGATCGTGCGGCATCGCCGATGTTCTCGTAGAGGCGAGAGAACATCGCCAGCAGATCGACGCGGCCACCGTCATCCAGATGCGGCGACGTGTCGAGTTTCGTGATGCCACGCGCCAGCAGTTCGTCCAGGCTGGGTTGTTTCGATGCGGCGACGCCGTAGCGGATCGGCGCGAACAGGCTCTCGACGAAAGCCCGCACCATGTTGGCGCGCGCGGCCTGCTGTCGCGCGACGTGCGCCTGCCACAGGGCCACCGAGAAGGAGACCAGGATGGACAGCACGAACACCGCGGTGATGGCCACGCCGCCCCGATGGCGGTCGACGAACTTGCGGGTGCGATACCAGCGCGAGGGTGGATGCGCCAACACCGGCTGGCGATCCAGGTGGCGTTCGATGTCCTCGGCCAGCGCGCCGGCCGAGGCGTAACGGCGCTCCGGCTCGATCGCTGCGGCTTTCAGCACGATGTTGTCCAGATCGCCGCGCAGTTTGCGCCGCAACGGCTTCATCGATACCAGCGCCTGCGCCACGCCGTAGGCAGCGGCCACGGATGACGGATCGACCCGCGACGATGGCGTCGTGGTATCGCCGGTGGCGCGACGGCGTCCGGTGATCAGCTCGTCCAGCAGTATGCCGAGCGCGTACACGTCGGTGGAGGTGGTGATCGGCTGCTGCGCGAACTGCTCCGGCGCGGCATAGGCCGGCGTGAGCGCGCGATGCTGGGTCCGCAGGGCGCCGGGCACGTCCTCGTCGAGCAGCTTGGCGATGCCGAAGTCGAGCAGCTTGACGTCGCCGTCGGCCGTGACCAGTACGTTGGACGGCTTCAGGTCGCGGTGCACGATCAGCGCACGATGCGCCGTCTCGACCGCGCGGCAGACCCGCAGGAACAGCACAAGCCGTTCGCGCAGGTCAAGGCCGTGGTCGCGTGCGTAACGGGTGATGGGCAGGCCGTCGACCAGTTCCAGTGCGATGTAGGCGAGCCCGCCGTCGGTGATCCCACCCTCGATAAGACGCGCGATGCCGGGATGCCGCAGGCGCGCCAGCGCTTCGCGTTCGCGGCGGAACTGGCGCTGCGCATCGGCGGTGTACAGGCCTCGTGCCAGCAACTTGATCGCCACTTCCTGACGCACGCCGTCGGCGTCGCGAAACGCGCGAAACACGGTCGACGATCCACCCTCCCCCAGCACTTCAAGCAGCGTGAACGGGCCGATGCTGCTGCCGGCCGGCAGCGCATCGGCGACGCAGGTATCACCGATCGCCCGGGCGGCGCGGGCCGCATCGCCGGTGGACAGCAATTCGCCCCCGGCGGCGTCGGCGGCCAGCATGCGCTCGATCTGCGCGCGCCGCCGCGGATCGACACAGCGCTCGGCCAGCAGGCGCGCACGCGCGGCGGCGGGCAGCGGGAGCGCCGCCTCGAACAACTCGCGCAACGATGGTGTGGATGTCAAGACGGATTCTCCCCGACGATGCCCTGCCTGCGATAAACCCCGAATGCGCGCCGATTGCGACGTCGCCCGCGAGGCTCGCTACTCCATGCGGGCCTTGATAAACGCGCGCGCGAAACGCCAATCGCGGTCGATCGTGCGCCGGGCCAGCCCCAGCGTCTCGCCCACCTGCTCCAGGCTGAGCCCGGCAAAAAAGCGCAACTCCACGACCTGGGCGGCGCGGGCGTCGGTCTGCTCGAGATCGTCCAGCGCAGCATCCAGCGCCAGCGCCTGCTCGGCGGTGTCCAGCGCCAATTTCAGGTCGCGGTCGTCCAGCGTGATCCGCTGCCACTGCCCGCCAGCGCACAGGCGCAGGCGATCGCGCGCGCGATTGATCAGCAGATGACGCATGGCGCGCGCGGCGTAGCTGAAGAACTGCGCGGGATGGTCGAAATGCAACGCCTCCCGCTGCCCCATGCGCAGATACAACTCGTGCACCAGCTCGGTGGTATCCAGGGTGGCGTTGCGCCGGCTGGCCAGTTGCCGCGCGGCCATCGCCTTGAGGCGGGCATAAACCGTGACGAACAGCGCCTCGGCCGAACGGTCGAGCGGCATCTGCCGGGTATCAGTCATAGTGAAGTACCTCCATGCGATGCAGGCCTCCAACGGCCGCATGGTACGCCCCCGGTCACTTGCCGGCGCGTCGCTGCGCGGCGATCTGCCGTCCGGCGCGTCCAGCCGATGTGGCCCTGCGTGGATGCGCACGTCCGTTCCGGCGCAAAGCCGGCCTTCACATCGGCGTCGCGCCGATGACGTATTCTTAACTAGTTGCATCGAAGTCTTTCATTCCGGTACCAGCCGCGCATGGTCGCTCGACCCACCGAAGAACACGGTGGAATCCGTCGGGAACTTCCAGATCCATGCGGTCGTGCAGAACTCGCACTGCAGGGAACAGCGCTGATATCAGCGATGAAGGGTGTGCGGTGCACTGTTCCACACGTTTACCTCCGGGGTGATACTCCAAACGGGGACCGACGAGCGTTTTTCATGCACCTGCTGACCCAGTGGGAAAGTATCGCCGCGAGTTTCGCTCGCAAATCCTGCAGGGACACCCCGTGAAGAAAACACTTTTGATTCCCCTCCTTGGCACGGCCATGGTGGCTTGGCTCCCCATGACCGTAGCTCGCGAAGTCGTCGTACTGCCTGGCGTGGTAAGCCCGGTCGGTGTCGCCAGCGGCGTCGATACGCAAGGCCCCGGCCTGCTTACCGTAGGCGCCCAGGACATCAACACCGGAAATGACCCCGGCGGCGCGATCACCACCGACGCGGCCAATACGGCGAGCATCCTGTTCAGCAACAATTCGACGGTGACCGGATTCGTCGGCACGACCGGCAGCACCTTCCTCAACATATCGGCCGGCACGAATGCCAACACGGTCACCTTCAACGGGCCGGTCTATTCGACGATGTTCTCGGTGGCCGGTACCGGCACCGTCAATTTCAACGGCGGCTTCACCAGCAACACCGGCTCGACCATGGATTTTGCCGGTGACGGCTTCATCAATGTCGGCGCGGGCCAGACCGTCAAGGCCGCCATCACCAATACCGCCGGCGCCGGCACCGGCACGCTGACGCTCAACGGCAACAGCATCCTGGATGGCGCCGTGGGCGCTGCGAGTGGGCTCAGGCAGATCAACGTGGTCGGCGGCAATGCGCTGATCACTGGCCAGGCGAATGCCGCGGCCTATACGCTCAATACCAACACCCTCAACGTGGCCGGCGCGTTCGCGATCCCGGTAGCCGGCACCATCAACACCACGATCTTCAGCCCCACGGTCTACGGCAAGATCGTGCCGGTCGGCGCGGCCACCATCGGCAATGCGCTGCAGGTGAATGTGACCGTCACCGGGCCGATTCCGGTCGGCAGCCAGTTCAACATCGTCGATGCCACCAGCGGCACCAGTGGCAGCACGGTAACCGCCACCAGCAACACCACGCGCTACCTGTTCTCGGCGGCGCCCACCACCAACGGCCTGGTGCAGATCACCGCGACCCAGATTCCGCTGGCAATAGTGGTGGCCCCGATCGGCAGCCCAACGGCACCGATCATCGCGCCGGTCATCGACGCCTTGCCGCTGACGCCAGCCACGTCGCCGCTGCTGACGGCCATCACGCTGTTGCCCGACGCACCCGCCGTCGCCGATGCGCTGGCGCAGCTGCAGCCGAGTGCCGCCAGCCTCGCCTTGCCGCAGGCGAACTATCGCGCCACCCAGCAGTTCCAGGGCCTGTGGGAGTCGCATATGCAAAGCATCCAGCTGCCCTGCAGCTCAAGCGATCAACCCGATGATCAGAACAGACAGCGCCGAAACGACGCGGCAGGCTGCACCTCCGACAAACGGGGCCCGCAGGTGTGGGGCGCCGCATTCGGCTTCGCCGGCACGCAGCGCGGCAACCTCGGATACGAGGGATATACCGACAACAGCTACGGCGCGATGCTCGGTCTCGATTTTCCGCTTGGCCAGGCGACCACGGCAGGCATCGGTGTCCGGACTGCTCGTTCCACGCTCGATGGCCTGGACTCGGAGAGCCGCGGCAACATCCGTTCCTATCAGGCAACCGCCTATCTCGGTTACGCCCCGGGCCCCTGGTTTGTCAACGCAGCCCTGGTCTACGGACTGGACGACTACTCAAGTTCACGCCGGGTCGTGTTTCCGGGCTTCGACGAGAGGGCGCAGGCCAGCTACAGCGGCCATCAGTACACCGCTTTCGCCGGCACCGGCTATCACTTCTACGTGGGCGATGGACGCTCGGTCGTCACGCCGACCGCCACGTTGCAGTACACCCGCCTGAAAACGCCTGGCTACAGCGAGTTCGGCGGCGATGCCGTCAACCTCAGGGTCGAGGCGCAGAAGTACGATTTCCTGCAGTCTGGCCTGGGTGTGAAATTTGCCCGCGACCTGGCCACGTCCGGTTCCCTGACCGTGCGGCCCGAGGTCCATGCCAACTGGCTGCATTCGTTCAGTGGCCGAACCATGAGCAATACCGCGGCGTTTGCCAGCGGTGGACCGTCATTCACCACCACCGGCGTCAAGACGGGGCGGGACATGGCTGACCTGGGCGCTGGCTTGCTGATCGCCGGCGGCAACCGCTGGTCACTGGAAAGCACCTACGACTACCAATTCAACCACAGCTTCAAGGCCGGCCAGGTCATGGTGAAGTTCGCGCTCGCTCTGTAACCCGGTCGCCAAGGCGACCTGATGAATCGAAACGGCGCAGGCTGCCCATGCCTGCGCCGTTTCGTCGTTTGGGTACCACTGCGCGGAGATGGGGAACAAGCGAGATGCTGCTCGATGTTGCCGACAAGCATGTCATGGCTCCGGAATCGCCCGATGGCCGCGTTGGCGAAGCCAGGTCGTCGAGCGCACGGCATCGGAACAGCTTCGCCAGCCATGGACGTACCCTTAAACCCAGGGGCACGCCGACATCACCATGGGCGACGCCTAACCGAACGCGGTGAACGTCACCCCGGTGCGTACAGTGCCGCGATGCCAGCCATGCACGAACGTGCGCAGCCGGCCACCGACCACGGCAATCACCGGACGCGTGGACAGGCGCAGCGCCGGGAACGCGGCTGGCGACATGGACAAGCCGATCTGGTGCTCGGCGTGCATCCGCGCCGCCTTTGCGGCAAACCAGGCCTTGGGGCCCGTCAGCAGCGCGCACGGGCTCGCCTCCGCCTGACGCGAACTCTCGATGGTCTGGCGCAAATGAATGAGGTGGCGGTGCATGAAGGTCTGGGCCAGCGCCTCGACCTTGAACGGCGCAACGGTATATTCGTCCAGCAGACTGCCCAGCATGGCCGCGACGCGCAACGCGATCTGCCGGTTCGCGCGTTCGCCATGCGATGAGCCGGCGCACGCCTGCCACGCGCCGTCGACGGCGCCGGCCAGGGCCTGAAACTCGCTCTGGTTGAGCGGCCGCTGCGACAGCGGCGTGTTCCGGCGATCGATCAGCCACGCCTGATCAGCCGCCGGTAGCGCATGCGAGCGATGCGCGGCGCGGTGTCGGGCATCCTCCACCGGCAGGCCGTCGACCATCGTCAACTGTTCTGCCAGTGCCTCCTGGGTCAGCGGTTGCGCTCGCGCTGCGCCGTTGGCGTCGAACCACCGGCGGTACTCCAGCGTGGCTACATGAAACAACCCGCGCGGCGGTGGCACCATGGCGCGCGCCTCCGCGGCGTAATCCAGTGCAGGTGCTATCGGGCGCAGGCCTGCGGCATGGGCCGCCAGCACGCGGCCAAGCAGCACTTCGGCACGAACCAGATGCTGATGACAGGCCGCGCGGCGATCGCCGTCGTCGATCGAGGGAAAGTAGACAAAGCGGATGCGCGGAACCTGTGCGGGCGTGGCGGAAAGCCTGGCGACGGTGGGCGCGGCCGACGGCATCGTGCCGTGGCAACCCTGTCCGGCAATCCGTCGCCCGATCGGCAAGGCGCGATGCGCGCTGGGCAGATCCACCAGAAGAGCCTCGATGCCCGGAAAAAATACCGCGTTGGAGCTGGCCGGAACGGCCTCTTGCACACTTGCGACTGCTGGCATTGGCACACTCACGAAACACCCTTTGATGCCTTGGCGGTCGCAGCGCCTGCTCCGCAAGCTGCCGCTCCGCACGATTGCCGCGCTTGCCATCCGTCTGGATGGTCACGGCCTCACTTTTGCATTACCTGCGCGCCCCAAAGTGTGCGCTGGTTTGCAATTGCGGCGACCAGGAACATCGCCGCGTGCGGGCACTGTCCGTATTCGTGCCTCCGTTCCCGGCCGGGCGCCCGGCAAAAATACCGTGGGCGGGGTCAAAAGCAGGCAAAATGGAGGGTTGATGAAATCTGCCGCCCTGCGGCGGTCCCCGTCGCGCTCGCGGCTTCCAGCACAGATCACAGCTTTGACGATGACCACCTCCCCCACACCGCCTCTCGATGACGCAGGATCGCCGCTGAGCGAACGGTTGCTCGCCGCCACCCGATTGCTCGAGTCGGTCGCAGCGGATCCGCACCTGCTGGATCAACTTCCCGCCGACGACCGCGCCCGCCTGCATCAGGCGGTGGCGCGGATCTATCACCCCGACCCGGTGGCCCGCCGGATCAAGCTGAAGGCGGCCGAGAAGGCGCGGCATGCGTCGAAGCTGCAGGCCGAGGATGCGGTGCTCAACCAGACCGGCATCCGTGCGCTGCGGCGCAAACCGGTGTTCACCACCTCAAGCGTGTTTGCGCCCGAGGGTTTCCTGCCGCACGACATCAATACCCACGCCGACGCCGCGCAGCCGCGCGAGCCCATCGAGCCCATCGAGCCGAAGCATTGCTATGTGTGCAAGCAAAAGTATTCGCTCATCCACTTCTTCTACGACCAGTTGTGCCCGGCTTGCGCCGCGTTCAATTACGCCAAGCGCACCGAACTGGTCGATCTGCGCGGGCGCGTGGCGCTGCTCACCGGCGGGCGCGTGAAGATCGGCTACCAGGCCGGCCTCAAGCTGCTCCGCGCCGGTGCCGAACTGATCGTCACCACCCGCTTTCCGCGCGATTCGGCAGCACGCTATGCGCAGGAGCCGGACTTTGGCGACTGGGGTCATCGGTTGCAGGTCTACGGCCTCGACCTTCGCCATACGCCGAGTGTGGAAGCGTTCTGCCGGGAACTGGTCGCCACGCGCCCGCGGCTCGACTTCATCATCAACAACGCCTGCCAGACCGTGCGCCGCCCACCGGATTTCTATGCCCACATGATGGACGGCGAGACCGCCGCACTGCACGACATGCCCGAGCACGTGCGCAAGCTGGTCGGCCACTACGAAGGTTTGCGCGGCTCGAACATCCTGCCCGAGGCCGGCGCATCGTCGAGCGCACCAGCCGGTCGCGAAGCGAACATCCCCGGCCTGACCCGTGCCGCCGAACTGTCGCAATTGCCGTTGCTGCCGGAGGAACTGCTGGCGCAAAGCCACCTGTTCCCGGAAGGCCGGCTCGACCAGGATCTGCAGCAGATCGACCTGCGCGAGCGCAATTCATGGCGACTGCTGATGGCCGAGGTACCATCGGTGGAACTGCTGGAGGTACAGCTGGTGAATGCCATCGCGCCCTTCATCATCAACGCGCGGCTGAAGCCGCTGATGCTGCGCACGCCCGAACGCGACAAGCACATCGTCAACGTGTCGGCGATGGAAGGCCAGTTCTACCGCAGCTTCAAGACCACCCGGCACCCGCACACCAACATGGCCAAGGCCGCGCTGAACATGATGACGCGCACCTCGGCCACCGATTACCACAACGATGGCATCCACATGAACTCGGTCGACACCGGCTGGGTGACCGACGAGGATCCAGCCGGGCTGGCCGCGAAGAAAGTGCTGGAAGAGCGCTTCCACCCGCCGCTGGACATCGTCGATGGCGCCGCGCGCATCGTCGATCCGATCATCAGCGGCATCAACACCGGCGAGCATGTGTGGGGGCAGTTTCTGAAGGACTATCGGCCGACGGATTGGTGAGGCACCCGATACCGGCTCGGCCCGCATGGCAGGATGCCCGGCACCTTTCGGTACCGGGCATCCTGTTTGTCGACATGCCTCCGGGGCGACGGTTGCGACCACGCGGCATCTTCAACCGTGCGCGTCGCGAAGCAGCGCTATCGGGCGCCGCCCAGCCTGCTACTGATTGGATCCTGCACACTGGTTCTGCGGGCACGGGAAATCGACCTTGACGCCACGACCCACCGTGAGCGGCACATTGTTGTGCTGCAGGACAGCGGTGCCGTCCTTCTCCAGGGTTACCGTATACATGCCCACCGGCAGCGCGCCGATGTTGTAGCGTCCCTTGGCGTCGACGGTGACGTGGCGGCTGAGACCATTCGTGAGGCTCTTGGCGGTAACGGTCTGGCCTGCCGGCGCGGTGCCAAAGACATTGCCTGCGGTAGCCTGCGCATGGGCTACAGCGGATCCGGCCACGCCGGCGATGCCGATGACGACAGCCATTGCCAGGCTCCACGCCGAGGAGCCGCGACGTACGAGATGACGGTTTTCGATGTTCATGTGATTTCCTTATGTGTTCGAGGGGGATACGAGCCCGCAGAATTCACTTTTCGGCGATTGGCTCGGGGGAAGTTCCAGAGGGTTCGATCGGCTGCGTGTGGTTCCACACGCGTGGGGATCCGTCGCTCCGTCCACAGCCTTCCGGTGGACGATCCCGTCACCCACCATTCGGCTGCGCGCAGATTATGCCGACTGCCACCTTTGTCTAAGGGTCAAAGGTCATGAATGCAGGAGCCCCAAAGCACGCTTCAGTCGCGACCCGGCGACAGTCCGTTTCCCCGGCGATCATTTCAAGTTGATGCGGGGCGCCCTATGTTCCTCGCCATGCGCCAGGCGGCGCCCATCGCATACGGAGAATTCCCATGATTGAACGCAGAACCTTCGACAGCCTGGGCGGGGCCGACCACGGCTGGCTCAAGGCGAAACATCATTTCTCGTTCGCCAGCTACAACGATCCGGGCCGCATGGGCTGGGGTGCACTGCGCGTGTGGAACGACGACACCATCGCCGCGCAGGCCGGCTTTCCGCCGCATCCGCACGCGGACATGGAGATCATCACCTACGTGCGCGAGGGCGCGATCACCCACCGCGACAACCTCGGCAACGAAGGCCGCACCGAGGCGGGCGACGTGCAGGTGATGAGCGCCGGCACTGGCATCACGCACTCCGAATACAACGTGGAACCGGGTGTCACGCGCATCTTCCAGATCTGGATCATTCCCGACGAAAGCGGCAAGCCACCGTCGTGGGGTGCGCGGCCATTTCCGAAGGGCGAGCGCTCGGGCCGTTTCGTGGCACTGGCCAGCGGCTTCAAGGAGGACACCGAAGCCCTGCCCTTGCGCACCGATGCCCGCGTACTCGGCGCCACGCTGAAAGCCGGCGATACCGTCGAGTACGCGCTGGGCGCGGACCGCCACGCCTACCTGGTGCCGTCCAGCGGCTCGGTGGAGATCAACGGCACCCGGCTCGACGCACGCGATGGTGCGGCGATCCGCGACGAGACCGCGCTACGCATCACTGCAATCGAGGATGCCGAGCTGGTACTGGTCGACACGGCGCCCTAACCGGCAGCCTGGCCGAACGACGGCGGCCGGTCCGCGGGAGCCGCGCCGAATGCCGTGTTCGGCGCGCTGCCCATCTGGAATACTAGGGTGCCGCCAGCAGCGAGCTCGGCATGGCTGATCCAGCTGCGGCTCCACGGCTGGCCGTTCCAGCTGACCGACTGGATGTACGGGCTGCCCGGTCCGTTGCCCGGTGCCAGCACCATCAGCTTGCGCCGACCGGCCAGCTCGATCTCGGCCCGATCGACCAGCGGGCTGCCGAACACGTAGTTCGCGCTGACCGGATCGACCGCATACAGGCCAAGCGCGCTGAGCACGTACCAGGCGCTGGTCTGGCCGCAGTCTTCGTTGCCGGCGAGCCCGTCCGGCTGCGCCTCGTACATGCTTTCGAGCAGCATGCGCACGCGCGCCTGCGTCTTGTGGTGCGCGCCGGTGTACGCATACAGGTAGGCCACGTGGTGGCTGGGTTCGTTGCCGTGCGCGTACTGGCCGACCATGCCGGCGATGTCCGGCGGCGCGTCGGCCGGCAGCGCCGAGCTGGTGCTGAACAGCGCATCCAGCTTGTGTTCGAACGCCCGCTCGCCGCCGAACAGTTTCATGTATTCGTACAGGTCGTGCTGGTTGAGGAAGCTCGCCTGCCATGCGTTCGATTCGGTGAAGTCGCGCCATTTCGAAGCGTGGCCCATGCCACGTGGGTCGAACGGTTCCAGCCAGTGGCCATCATGGGCGCGCGGCCGCACGAAGCCGAGCTTGCGGTCGAATACATGCCGGTAGTTGCGCGAGCGATGCTTAAGCCGGGTGGCATCGGCGTGCGCGCCGGCAGCATCAGCCAGGTGCGCGACAGCCCAGTCGTCGTAGGCGTACTCGAGCGTCTTGCTGACTGCCTCGCCTTCCTTGTCGCTGGGGATGTAGCCGAGCTTGCGGTAGTACGGCAGGCCGCGGTAGTCGTCGTCCATCGCACGCTTGCGGAACAGCGGCCATGCCCTGGCGTAGTCGATGCCCTCGAAGCCTTTCGCGTGCGCCTCGGCCACCACCACGGCGGAGTGGTAGCCGATCATGCAGCCGGTCTCCACGCCTTGCAGCGGCCATACCGGCGGCCCGTCGGGACTCTCGCCGGCCATCCGCACCAGGCCGTTGACCAAGTCCGGCACGCGATCGGATTGGTACAGGGTGAGCAGCGGATGCTGCGCCCGGTAGGTGTCCCACAGCGAGTAGGTGCTGTAGTTGTTGGCACCCTGCGGCAGCTGGTGCACCGCCAGATCCATGCCTCGATAGCGGCCATCCACATCGCTGAACAGGGTCGGCGCCAGCATGGTGTGATACAGCGAGGTGTAGAAGATGCTGCGCACGTCTTCGGACACCGTGTCGATGCGGATGCGGCCAAGCTCGCGTTCCCACGCATTGTCTGCAGCCTTGCGCACCTGCTCGAAATCCCAGCCGGGAATCTCCGTATCGAGATTGCGCAGCGCACCGGCGACATCGACTCCGGAGATGCCGACCTTCACCAGCAGCGGTGCGCTGGCGATGTTGTCCACATGCAGCGCCGCTTTCAAATGTGTGCCGTGCGCTTCGACGGTGCCGGCAGGCAACGCTGCATCCCCGACGTACAGCGTGGCCTGGTTGATCGGGCGCGACAGCTTCATCGCGAAATAGATGTGCCGGCCGCCGGCCCACTGATGCACGCGGCGCTCGCCGACCAGGGTGTCGTTGCCGACCAGCTTCAGCCGTGCATCGCTGACCTTGCACGGCACCGCGGCATCGTCGTGATAGCCATGCACGAGATCGACCAGCAGGTGCCCGCTGCCGTCGCCGTGGAACGTATAACGATGAAGTCCCGCACGTAGCGTCGCGGTCAGCTCGGCGAGGATGTCGTGATTCTTCAGGTGCACCTGGTAGTAGCCTGGCTGCGCCTGCTCGTGGTCGTAGGGCGAGCGATAGCCCGGTCCGGGCTGCCCCACGCTGTCAACCGAAAGCCCGGCACCGGCGGCCGCGCCATCGTGATGCGAGTGGTAGTTCTGCTCCGGCAAGCCGCGCGCGCCAGGCTGCAGCAGCACCGGACCCTGCGCCGGCATCACCAGCACGTCGAGCATGTCGCTGGCGCCGGTGCCGCTCAGATGCGTGTGCGAGAAACCCATGATCGAGCCGTCGCCCTGGTGATAGCCCGAGCAGGCATCCCAGTTCGCATCGTTGGTATCCGGGCTCAGCTGCACCATGCCGAACGGCAGCGACGCGCCGGGATAGACGTGGCCGTGGCCGCCGGTGCCGATGAAGACATCGACATGCCGCGCAAAGCCATCCGGCACGGGCGCCGGCGACATCGCACCGCCACTGCGGGGCGCCGCGAACGCAGCGAGCGGTTCGAGCCGACTGCCGAGCAGGCTCAGTGCGGCCGCGCCCTGCAGGAAACGTCTGCGTGTCACCATGATGCGTTCTCCGTTGCGTATTCGGGATGGCTCGGGGTGGTCATGCGCGCCGCAGCAGTTCCGGTCGCTGCGTCGCCAGTTGCACGATCAGTTCGCCGAACAGGGTATTGGCCCAGGCGAACCACGCGCGGGTGAAATGTGCTGGATCGTCCTGATCGAACGCCTCGTGCATGAAGCCGGTGCCGGCGTGCGTGGTCTTCAGCCAGCTCAGGCATTGGCGGATCTCGCCGCCGCCGTCGCTGGTCAAGCCACGCATGATGATCGACATCGGCCAGATCATGCGCAAGCCCTGGTGCGGGCCACCGATGCCTTGCGCCGCGCGGCCGCGGAAGAAATACGGATTGCGCGGGCTCCAGGCCAGCTCGCGGGTGCGCCGGTAGCGCGCATCGTCGCTGCGACAACAGCCGAGGTAGGCCAGGCTCGACAATCCCGGTGCGTTGGCGTCGTCCATGAACAGCTGGTTGCCGTAACCATCGACTTCGTACGCCCAGATGTCGTTGCCGTGCTCGTCGTGCATCACGCCGAATTTCTGCAGCGCACGCTCGACCTCATCGGCCAGTGCATTGCACCTGGTGGCAAAGGCCTGGTCATCGTGCAACATCACAGACAGCCCCGCGAGCTGCCGCAGCGAGCTCACCGCGAACAAGTTGCCGGGGATCGACAACGGATAGATGCAGGCATCGTCCGATGGACGGAACATCGCATGGATCAGCCCGACAGCGCGGGTCGGATTGCCGTAACCACCGAGAAACTGGGTATCGGTTGGGTTGGCTGACGGCCGCTGGAAATGGTACGGGCCGGGGCCGTGCGTGCGTTGCTGCTCGCGGAAGGTCGCCACTACCGTGTGCATCGCGGCGCGCCAATCGTCGTCGAACGGCTCACGATCGCCGGTAGCCTGCCAGTAGGCGTGCGCCAGCCGGATCGGGTAGCACAGCGAGTCGATTTCCCATTTCCGCTCGGCCACGCCCGGGTGCATGTCGGTGAGGTCTTGCCGCGCCCACGACAGCGGCACCTTCGCCTGCGGGTCGGGCAGGAACGCATTGGCGTACGGGTCGATCGAGATGCACAGCGCGTGGCGCCGGATGAGACCGCGGAACAGCCGGCGCAGGGGTTCGTCATGCGCCGCCAGCGGCACGTACGGCCACACCTGGGCGGAAGAATCGCGCAGCCACATCGCATCGATATCGCCGGTGACGATGAAGGTGTCCGGCTTGCCGCGCAGGCTGCCCAGCCGCACCGTGGTGTCCAGCGTGTTCGCGTAGCAGTTCTCGAACAGCCAGGCCAGTTCAGGGTCGCCGATCTTCGCCTTGGTGCGGCCGATCAGCGCTTCCACGGCGGGGCTGACGAACTTGCGGTGTCCGACCGGCGGGCGATGGCTCACATGGCGAGTCGCCGCACGTGCCGCTGGCTGGCGTCCCAGCATCACGCTACCGGCGGCGCCGGCCATCAGCTTCAGCAAGGAGCGGCGCGAGATGATCATGGCCGTGTGGTCTCCGAAGTGGTTGCTGCGGGAGGGCGCACCGTGGCATCGAACAGCGAACGCACATGCAGGGCATCACGCAACGACGCGATGCCGCCCGTGCCGGTGACTTGCAGTTCGACGCGTTCGCCGGGCAGCAGGTCGAATGCGTTGTCGGAAACCTGCACATCGAGCGAACCGAAGTCGATCCAGACCTCGCGCGCCAGATGCTCCGCACTCACGCTCAGCATGATGCCGTGGGCGCTGTTGTGGAAATCGGCATGCAGCCCTGGATCCGGCAACTGAAGTGTGAGCGCGGGCTCGAAATACAGCAGATGGCGCGACACCGGCCTGCCCTGCTCGATCAGCTCGAACACGGCAATGCTGCGATGCGGATCGGCGCCCTGCAGCAGTGCCGCGTCGGTCAGCTCGGCGGCGCGAGTGCTGGTCAAGGCAGGCACATGCAGCCCGTCGAGGCGCTCGTGCAGCAGCCGTCCATCCAGGTCCATCACGCGCGTGCGCAACCGCGCGTCCAGCGGCGTGGTTCGATCGGAGACCAGAAACACCTCGGTGCGCCCGTCGCGGCGGATCGGCGCCACCCGCAACGGCGCGTAGAAACGACGCGCATGGAACTGCAGCGCCTTCCAGTGTCCGAAATAGTCGATGCCGGACCACGATGCGCCGGGCCACACATCGTTGAGCTGCCAGTACAGCGAACCCATGCTTTGCGGCCGCGCGCTGCGCAGGTGGTCCGCGGCCAGCTCGATGCCCTCGGCCTGCATCACCTGGCTGAGGTAGACGAAGGAATCGAAATCCTTCGGCTCGCCGTAGTACTTGCGGATATAGAACAGCAGGCGCTGGTTGCCGTTGCCGTTATCGAACTTCTGGTGCGCGCGCATCACCGGCGAGTCCGGCGACAGGTCGGCCGGCGCCGCGAAGCTGCGGATCGTCGCCATCGACGGAAACGACTGCAGGCCGTATTCGGACTGGAAGCGCGGCGTGGTCTTCAGGTAATCCTCGATCGGCGCGGAACCGGCCCATACGTCCCATACGTGCATGTCGCCGTCATCCGGCACATTGGCCGGCCCGTCGAAATCCGTGCCCGGCGAGCTGGCCCAGTACGGCACGTCGGGTGCGTAGCGCCGCACCACGTCGCGCAGGGTTTCGCCGAACAGGGTGCGCATGCCTTGTTCGACACGTGCGCGTTCGGCCGGCCCGATCGTCTGCGCGAACTTCTTCCGGTCGGGCCACGACTCCCAGCCTGTCTGCACTTCGTTGTTGCCGCACCACAACACGATGCTGGGATGGTCGCGCAGGCGCATGACCTGCTCGGTCGCCTCGATCCGCGTGTTCTCGCGGAACGCCGCGTCGTACGGTGGCACCGCCCCGCCGAACATGAAGTCCTGCCAGATCATCAGGCCGAGCTGGTCGGCCATCGCGTAGAACGCATCGCTCTGGTAGTAGCCGCCGCCCCACACGCGCAGCATGTTCATGTTGGCGTCGCGTGCGGACTGCAGGATCTGCTGCACGCGCGCATCGGTGACTCGCTCGGGGAAGCTGTCGAACGGAATCAAGTTGGCACCCTTGGCGAAGACCGGTACGCCGTTGACCACGAAGGCGAAGCTGCGGCCCCAGCGATCGCGCTGCCGCCGCAGCTCGACGCTGCGCAGTCCGGCGTCTCGCTCGCTGCTGGCGACCACCTTGCCGTCGACAACGACATCGGCATGGAAGTGATAGAGGTTTGCTGGGCCGTAGCCGGCCGGCCACCAGCGCTGCGGGCGCCGGATGCTTACGGGCAGGCCGAGATGGTTGGCGCCAGCTTTCAGCGACACCTCCTGCGCCACACCGCGGCGACCGCCGTCGGGGGCGATCCATGTCAACTGCAACTGGGCTTTGCCGGCGCGGTCGGCACGAATGTCGAACTGCGCCAGCAATTGCGCGGCCTCCGCATCGACGTGCTGCTGGGCGATGTGGAAGTCGGCCAACCGCAGATCGTCCCAACTGTCCAGGTGCACCGGCTGCCAGATACCCTCGGTGACATAGCGCGGACCCCAATCCCAGCCGTACTGGTAGTTCGCCTTGCGCACATAGTTGGACGTCTGTTTGCCCTTCGGCTCGTCGCCGAACGCGGCATCGAACTCGCCTGGCAACGCATACGGCTGCCGCAGCAGCCATGGCTGCAACCGGGTGATCGGCGAATGCAGGGTCACCAGCAGCGTGTTGCTGCCCGCGTGCAGCACCTCCTTCACCGGCACCCGCCAGCGCCGGAACATGTTGTCGGCGGCCAGCAGCTTGTGGCCATCGAGTGAGACATCGGCGAACGTGTCCAGGCCGTCGAAGACCAGCTCGACATGATCGTGCTGCAGCGTCGCCGCATCGACCGTCAGCGGCAATTGATACTGCCAGTCCGCCAGGCCGATCCATTGCAGCCTGGCCTCGTTGTCGCGAGCGAATGGATCATCGATCGCACCCGCCGCCAGCAGGTCGGTCTGCACACTGCCTGGCACGCGGGCAGTGCGCCACGCCGCCGCTTCCGGATGCGCCTGTACGGCGGTCGAACCGGGAGCGAGGCGAAAGCGCCAGCCTGCCGCGAGCGTCTGCGTGGCCGCCGCGACTGTACCGACGCCGCATGCCCATGCGAACAGGACCAGGATCGCCATGCGCCTGCGCGGACCAGCCGCAGCGAGTGGGGAAACATCCCTGCCCTGCATCCCGTGCTTCGTCATGCGCGAGCCTTTGACCCTGGAAGATGTGGCGCCGATGTCGATTCTCCATGCAACGGCTCCTCGAAGGTATACGCGATCGATCGCGCGGTAAATCTGACTTTGCGCACGGGCCGACCCCGTGCCGCGCGATCCAGACACTTGATATCTCGCGCGGCGGCGCCAGTGTCTGCCTACCGGTTCACCGAGCGAAACCGTCATGACCATGCAAGCCATCGAGATCACCCGCTTCGGCGGCCCGGACGTCCTGCAGCTGGCGCGGCGCGCGATCCCGCAGGCCGGGCCGGGCGAGGTGCTGATCAAGGTGGCGGCCTCCGGCGTGAATCGACCGGATGTGTTCCAGCGCCAGGGGCACTACGCGCCACCGCCGGGCGCGTCCGACCTGCCGGGCCTGGAGGTGGCCGGCGAACTGGTGGATGGCGATTTCAGCGGCGACAACCCGTTCGGCCTCGAGCTTGGCGGCGCGGTATGCGCCCTGCTCGCCGGCGGCGGCTACGCGGAGTACGCCGTGGCGCCGCTGGCGCAGTGCCTGCCGGCGCCGGCCGGACTCTCGCTGATCGAGGCCGCCGCGCTGCCGGAGAACTACTTCACCGTGTGGAGCAATGTGTTCGATCGCGGACTGCTCGGTCGCGGCGAGGGCGGCGCGCATGAAACCCTGCTGGTGCAGGGCGGTTCCAGCGGTATCGGCGTCACCGCGATCCAGCTGGCGCGGACATTCGGCCATCGCGTGTTTGCCACCGCCGGCAGCGCGGAGAAATGCGCGGCGTGCGTGCGGCTCGGCGCGGAGCGCGCGATCAACTACCGCCACGAGGATTTCGTCGCGGTCGTGAAACAGGCCACCGGGGATCGCGGCGTCGACGTGATCCTCGACATGGTTGCCGGCGACTACATCCCGCGCGAACTCGACGCATTGGCCGAAGGCGGCCGGCTGGTTCTCATCGCCACATTGGGCGGCAGCAAGGCCAGCATCGACGCAGCGATGATCATGCGTCGCAGGCTTACCCTCACGGGTTCCACACTGCGTGCGCGCCCCGTCGCGTTCAAGGGCGCGCTGGCCCGCCAGCTGCACGACAAGGTCTGGCCGTTGCTCGGTGCCGGCAAGCTGCGGCCGGTGATCCATCAGGTTTTCCCGGCTGCCGGGGCGGCCCAGGCCCATGCGCTGATGGAGAGCAGTGCGCATATCGGCAAACTCGTGCTGGAATGGTGAATCAGACGAATTCAAGCGCAAGACCCGGAGTGTCGCAGGCACCACCGATCCGTAGATTGGGCAGTACGCGATAATCTATCGGAGAGAACTCCCATGAAAACGCCCGACAAACATGCCGCACTTGCCGCCGCAACGCTGACCGACCCACGCTGGGCCGCCATCCGGATGCGCGATGCACGCGCCGACGGCAGCTTCTTCTATTCCGTCAGGACCACTGGCGTATATTGCCGTCCTTCCTGCGGTGCCCGGCCGGCTCGGCCCGAGAACGTGGCGTTCCACGATTCCGCCGCCGCGGCGGAGCGTGCCGGCTTTCGTCCCTGCAAACGCTGCAAGCCGGATCAGCTGTCCTTGTCGGAACAGCACGCCGCCATGGTCACCGAAGCCTGCCGACTGATCGAGCGCGCGGACACGCCACCCACGCTCGAACAGCTGGCCGGATCGACCGGCCTGAGCCCGTTCCATTTCCATCGCGTGTTCAAGGCCGTCACCGGAGTGACGCCAAAGCAGTACGCCACCGCCCATCGCGCCGGCCGCGTGCGCAGCGAACTGGATCGCGGCGGCAGCGTCACCGAGGCGATCTTCGACGCCGGCTACAACGCCAGCAGCCGCTTCTACGAGACGTCGAACCGGTTGCTCGGCATGACGCCGTCCAGCTATCGCGCCGGCGGCGCCGACCACGACATCCGCTTCGCGATCGGTGAATGCTCGCTGGGCGCCATCCTTGTCGCGCAGAGTGGGCGAGGTGTCTGCGCCATCCTGTTCGGCGACGATCCGGATGCGCTGGCCCGCGACCTGCAGGACCGCTTTCCCAGGGCGAACCTGATCGGTGGCGACCATGCGTTCGAGCAGTTGGTGGCGCAGGTGGTCGGTCTTGTCGAAGCTCCGGCGCTCGGCCTCGACCTGCCGCTGGATGTGCGCGGCACCGCGTTCCAGCAGCGCGTCTGGCAGGCGCTCCGAGAGATTCCAGCCGGCGTTACTGTCAGTTACAGCGACGTCGCCCGACGCATCGGTTCGCCCAAGGCCGTGCGTGCGGTCGCCGGAGCCTGCGCAGCGAACATGCTGGCGGTGGCGATCCCCTGCCATCGTGTGGTGCGCAATGACGGCGGTCTGTCCGGCTATCGCTGGGGCGTGGAGCGCAAGCGCGCCCTGCTCGCACGCGAGGTACAGGCATGAGCGCGCAGCTGCGCGCGCTGCCCATCGCAACCACGGACGATGCCTGCGCGCGGCTGCAGATGTTCGACTGGACCGGCATGGCGGACGATCTCGACGCCCAGGGTTGCGCGATGATCGAAGCGCTGCTGTTGCCGCAGGAATGCCGCGCCTTGGCCGCCCTCTACGCGGACGACAGGCTCTTCCGCAGTCGTGTCGTGATGGGTCGGCACGGGTTCGGACGTGGCGAGTACAAGTACTTCGGCTATCCCTTGCCGGACACGGTGGCCAGCCTGCGCAACGCGATCTATCCGCGGCTGGCCCCGATCGCAAACCGCTGGAATGCGACGATGGGTATCGACGTGCGGTACCCGGATACTCACACCGAGTTCATCGGGCGCTGCCACGTCGCCGGCCAGCAGCGTCCCACGCCGCTGCTGCTGCAGTACGGCGCCGGCGACTACAACTGCCTGCACCAGGATCTCTATGGCGAACACGTGTTTCCGTTGCAGGTGGCAATCCTGCTGTCCGAACCGGAGCGCGATTTCAGCGGCGGCGAGTTCGTGCTGACCGAGCAGCGCCCGCGCATGCAATCGCGGCCGCAAGTGGTGCCATTGCGCCAGGGCGACGCCGTGGTATTCGCGGTCCACCAGCGCCCGGTGCAGGGTACGCGCGGCAGCTACCGGGTGAACCTGCGGCATGGCGTCAGCAGGATACGCAGCGGTCACCGGCATACGCTGGGCATCATCTTTCACGACGCCACATGATCACGACCGATCTGTTTTCCGCCGTGCCCGATCCCTCGCGCCAGGACGAACCACTATGCGATGGCGCGGTGGTGCTGCGCGGGTTTGCGCTGGCGAACGAGCCGCCGCTGCTGCAGGCGATCGACACCATCGCGGCACAGGCGCCGTTCCGTCACCTGATCACGCCGGGCGGCTTCCGCATGTCGGTGGGCATGACCAACGCCGGCCCGCTGGGCTGGGTCAGTGATCGGCGCGGCTATCGCTACGACCCGATCGATCCGGACAGCGGCATGCCATGGCCGCCCATGCCTGAAGCCTTTCTTGAACTGGCTGGAGCGGCCGCCGCACGAGCCGGCTTTGCCCGTTTCGTGCCGGATGCCTGCCTGATCAACCGCTACGCCCCGGGCACCCGGCTGACCCTGCATCAGGATCGGGACGAGCACGACTTCGAGCAGCCGATCGTATCGGTCTCGCTCGGCATCCCGGCCGTGTTCCTGTTCGGCGGCATGCGGCGCACGGATCGCCCGATGCGCGTGCCGCTGGCGCACGGTGACGTGGTCGTGTGGGGCGGACCCGCGCGGCTGCGCTACCACGGGGTGCTGCCGCTCAAGCCGAACCATCACTCAGCACTGGGTGAATGCCGCATCAACCTGACCTTTCGCCGTGCCGGCTAGCAACGGACAATCGATCCCGATGAAGAGCCGCAGGCAGGCGTTTGCCGATGCATCGACGTATCTGGCGTCGATCGACCCCGACTGGGCGCGACTGGTGGCGCAGCTCGGCCCCTGCGGCCACGAACCGAAGCCCGCGCGCGAACCATTCGAGGCCCTGGTGCGCGCGGTGGCCTATCAGCAACTGCACGTGAAAGCCGGCGATGCGATCCTCGCTCGCCTGCTGGCGCTGTATCCGCAGCAGCCATTTCCGTCGCCGTCGCAGTTGCTCGGCACCGGCTTCGATGCCATGCGTGCCTGCGGCTATTCGGCGCGCAAGATCGAAACGATCCACGGCATCGCCGCCGCCACGTTGAGCGGCGTGGTACCGGATCTCGCCACGGCGCAGGCACTGCCGGATGACGAACTCATCGCGCGGCTCAGCGCACTGAAAGGCATCGGCCGCTGGACGGTGGAGATGTTCCTGATCTACAGCCTGGCCCGGCCCGACATCCTGCCGGTGGACGATTTCGGTGTACGCGAAGGTTATCGGCTGCTGAAGTCGCTCGGCGTGGCGCCCACGCCGAAGGCGATGGCGCTGATCGGGCAGGCCTGGAGCCCTTATCGCACCGCGGCCGCCTGGTATCTGTGGCGCGTGCCGCGGCCGACAAAGGCGAAAGGCTGAACGCGCTACGGCGGACTGACGCCCAGCCGGTGCCCATACACTTCCCGGTTCCCCCACCCGTCGCTAGCCTACCGCAGTTCTATCTGCGTGCCGGGCTGGCGCGTATCCGCAACCGGCCGGCGACGTGCAAGTGCTGGTTGCGCAGTGACTTGCTACCCTGCCGAATCGACTGATCGGGAGGCAGCATGGCTACCCACGGCATCCACACCATCGACACCGGCTTTGTGCGGCCCCAGTTCGACGCGGCTTATCTGCTCGTCGAGAACGGCCGCGGTGCGTTCATCGACTGCGGCACCCACTTTGCCGTGCCGCGCATGCTGGCCGCATTGGACGATGCCGGCATCGCTGCTGCCGACGTGGACTGGCTGATCCTTACCCATGTGCATCTGGATCACGCCGGCGGTGCGGGCGAGCTGATCGCGCAGTTGCCGGACGCGCGGCTGGTGGTGCATCCGCGCGGAGCCCGGCACATGATCGATCCTTCGATACTGTGGGCCGGCGCCAGCGCGGTCTACGGCGCGGCGGTGATGGAGGAAACCTACGGCCAGCTGCGCCCGGTTCCGCCCGAGCGCGTGATCGAGGCGTCCGACGGACACGTGGTGGAGCTGGCGGGTCGGCCGCTGCGATGCATCGACACGCCCGGCCACGCGAAGCACCACCTCACCGTGCACGACCCCCGCGCAAACGTATGCTTTACCGGTGACGTGTTCGGCCTGTCGTACCGCGATTTCGACACTGCGAAAGGGCCGTTCATCCTGCCCACCACCTCGCCGGTGCAGTTCGATCCAGCGGCACTCCACGCATCCATCGAACGTCTGGTCGCGTTGAAGCCCGACGCGATGTACCTCACCCACTTCGGACGGGTCGAACAGGTGGAGAAGCTCGCGGCCGACCTGCACGTGCAGATCGACGCGATGGTCGGCCTGGCTCGCGCCGCGCACGGCAGGCCCGATCGGCACGCCGTGCTGATGGAGTCGCTTACCGACCTCTACGCCGCCCGCGCGAAAGACCATGGCTGGCAGCGGGGACGCGATGCATTGCGCGAACTGCTTGGCATGGATATCGACCTCAACGCGCAAGGGCTCGAAGTGTGGCTGGATCGCTGAGCGACTCAGTGCGGCGTACGGCCTTCCTGACGCAGTAGCCCATCGAAGCGCTCACGCGCACCGGCCGCATAGTTCCTGCAGGCCTGGGGATCGACCAGGGGGTCTGCTTGCGCGCTCCGTCCGCGCCGATCGGCCTTGTCGATGAAGCCGCTGGCATCGGGATGCGGCGTCAGCAGTACGTCGCACGGCAAGGCCCCCACCCGGGCGATCGAATGGCGGAAGTCCTCGACCCGATGCGGGTGGCTGCTGTCGTCGGTGAAACGGTAATCCCTGCTGCCGAGCGCGGTCAGGCTGTCGGCGTAGACCATCGCCAGGCAGCGGCTGCCCTCGCAGGATTGCCACGTCCACGAGGTGCTGCCCGGCGTATGGCCTGGTGTGTAGTGCGCGGTGACGGTGATCGTGCCCGCGCGCACGCGGCCGCCATCCCTTATCACCGCAACATGGGCAACGGCGGGATAACGCGGTGCCATGCCGTACTGCGGGTCGTCCGGATCGTTGCCGCCAGCCTTGAGCGCGCGGGCACCGTTCGAGCTCGCCCAGACCTGCGCGCCGCTGTCCCTGGCCAAGCGGGCAATGGCGCCCGCATGATCCGCGTGTGCGTGCGAGTTGAGGATCACCCGGACATCGCGCAACTTGAACCCGAGTGCTCGGATATTCGCCTCGATCTGCGCCGCGTTGCGCGGCAACGTGCCATCGATCAGCACGTGGCCGCCGGGCGAGGTGATCAGGATGGCGCTCAGCCCCTGTGTACCGACGTACCAGGTGTTGCCGTAGATGCGAAAAGGCTGTCGCGGCTGGCTCCAGGCCGGCTCCTCCGCCTGCGCAATGCCGAGTGTGGCCAGCGTAAGGAACAGCCACGCAACTATGCGCGACCATCGCGTGATCGGGAGTGTTGTCATCGAATCGTCCTGGCAGCAGAAAGGGGCTGTCATGATCGCCGCCGCGACGGTCCTGGCAATGGCCCTTTCCGGGCGCGTCCATGGCCGATCGGGGACAACGGTCTCGCTCAGGCCAGCCGGGTGCCGTTCGGTACTGGCCGCTCGATCGCGGTGATAACCACACCGGCATCGGTGTGGAACCCGGTCAGCAGGAACTGCGAGCGGAACGGGCCGATCTGCTTCTCGGGAAAGTTGATCACGCCGACGATCTGCCGGCCCACCAGTTCATCGGCCCGATACAGCGCGGCAATCTGCGCGCTGGTCTTGCGTTCGCCGTACGGACCGAAATCCGCCCAGACCTTCCACGCCGGTTTGCGCGCTTCGGGGAAAGGCTCCACGCGCGTCACCGTACCGGCGACGATCACCACCTTCTCGAAATCGGCCCAGCTGATTTGTGCGGAATCCCCGGTCATCCTTCCAGCCTCGTCTTCAACGCGTCGCGGCCCTGCTGCCACAAGTAAGTCATTTGCGCACCAAGATAGCCAAAAGGCCGGTGCGTGCTGCCCAAGCCGTAGTCGCCAAATTGCTTCCAGCGATCATCGCCCATGGCGATTGCCGCCGCCAGCAACTCGCCCGCCGCGCAGGTTGGCGCCAGCCCGTGGCCGCCGAACGCCTGCGCCCACCACAGACCATTGCCGTCGCCTCCGATCTGCGGCATCTGGTGCCGGGCGTAGCTCATCAGGCCCGACCATGCGTAGTCGATCCTGACTCCCTTCAACTGCGGAAATACCCGCAAAAGGTCCTTCGTCAACAGTCGTTGCACCGCTCGCGGCGAACGGTTGAGGATCGAAATGCGGCCGCCCCACAGTAGCCGCGTGTCCGGCAGCGCGCGGTAATAGTCGAATGCAAAGCGACTGTCGTAAATCGCGGCGCGCGTGTGCAGGCAATCGTCCAGCCGGTCGCCGAGCGGTTCGGTCACCATGACGTACGTGGCGATCGGAAGGATCGCCCGGTCGATCGGCTTTTGCAGACCAGCCAGATAGCCGCCGCACGCCAGCACCACATGATCCACCAGAAGCTCGCCTTGCGCCGTACTCACACGCCACTGCAGCCCTTCGCGCGCGAGACTGCGGACGCCGCTATTCTCATGAATGCTTACGCCCTGTCCGGCGCATGCCGCCGCGAGACCTATCGCGTAGTTGAGCGGGTGCAGGTGCAGTGCATCGCGCTCGTAAAGGCCGTCGTGATAGCGCTCGCTGCGGACTCGTTGGCGCAGCTCCGCCTCGGGCAACCATTGCCAGTGCACGCCGTAATGTTCGGCCAATAGTTGCTGGCGCTGGCGCAGCACTGCGGGGTCGCGAAACCAGTTGGCCCAGATCACCCCCTGGTCGACCGCGTCGCAGGGAATGGCGTACCTGGCGATGCGCTGGCGGATGCACTGCACCGCTTCGGTGGTCAGCCCGAACAAGGCTTGCGCACGGGCATCGCCCAACTGATCCAGCAGGGATTGCTCACCCAGCGAATACCCCGCAAACACGAAGCCCCCATTGCGGCCGGAGGCACCGAAACCGACCTGTTCGCGCTCCAGCACCACGACGTCGCGCATGCCCCGCTCGGCCAGGCCTAGGGCGGTATTGAGCCCCGCGAAACCGCCGCCGACGATCGCCACGCGTGCGTGTCCACTGCCCTGAAGCGGTGCGTAAGGTACGTAAGGTGTAGCGGTGGCGCGATAGTAGGAGTGCGGATTCATGCTGCTGCGGTGATTCGCCTCGACGCCAGGGATGGAACGAATATAGCCCCAGGAAAACCGCGTCGGCGAATAGACGATTCAAGCCGTCGCGGCCGCACGAATCGTGCTCCACTCAAAGCTGATCGAGGAAGGCCCGCACGGTGGGCGCCAGTTTCGGGTCCTGCATCGCCATGTGCATCGTGGCGCGCACCAGGCCGGCCTTGTTGCCGCAATCAAAGCGGATGCCTTCGAAGCGATAAGCCAACACCTTGCCCTGTTCTTTCAGCAGCGCCTCGATGGCATCGGTCAGCTGGATCTCGCCGCCGGCGCCCGGCGTAGTCTGCTCCAGCAGCTGGAAGATGCGACCCGGCAATACATAACGGCCGACCACGGCCAGGTTCGATGGCGCGTCGGCCGGCTTGGGCTTCTCGACCATGTGGCGGATCAGCGCACTGCGCTCGTCGATCGACGTGGCGTCGACGATGCCATATTTGTCGGTCTCGTCCGGCGGCACTTCCTCCACCGCGATCACGCCTGCCTGGCGGGCATCCGCGAGTTCGGCCATTTGCCGCAATGCGCCCCTGCCGGCACCGTTCCAGATCAGATCATCGGGCAATACCACGCCGAAAGGTTCGTCGCCGACCACCGGCTTGGCGCACAACACAGCATGACCCAGCCCGAGAGCTTCCGGTTGCGTCACGAAAATCGCCCGCACATGCCGCGGCAGCGTGCCCTGCACCAGCGCCAGCAGCTCGGCCTTGCCCTTTTCCTGCAACTTCGCTTCCAGCTCGTAAGCCTTGTCGAAATAGTCGGCGATGGCATGCTTGTAGCGATTGGTGACGAAGATCAGGGTGTCGGCGCCAGCATCCACCGCCTCGTCGACGGCGTACTGGATCAGTGGCTTGTCGAGGACCGGCAGCATCTCCTTGGCAACCACCTTGGTCGCCGGCAGGAAGCGCGTGCCGAGGCCGGCCACAGGAAACACCACTTTGCGCAGGGGCTTGCTCACTCATTGATCTCCGGATTGGCGCGACGGATCGACACCACGTTGTCCGGTTGCGCCGATTCCGTCCAACGGAACGAAGGCAGCAAGCTGGATACGCAACGGCGAAGTTCTTCTTCGTTGTAGACATCAACCGCTTCGGCGGCCTTTTGCAGCAGTGCCTGCAACAACTCCCATGACACTTCCCGGTGTTGTGCCAGGAAGATCTTGCTGTGCGTGGTGGCGCTGTAGTTCTCCAGCGGGTGGAACAGTTCCTCGAACAGCTTTTCGCCGGCACGCAAGCCGGTGTACACGATCGGAATCTCGCTGCCTGGCTTCTTGCCCGCCAGGCGGATCATCTGCTCGGCCAGGTCGCGGATCTTGACCGGCTCACCCATGTCCAACGCGAAAATCTCGCCGCCCTTGCCGATGCTCGCGGTCTGCAGGATCAGCTGACAAGCCTCGGGAATCGTCATGAAATAGCGCGAGATTTCCGGATGGGTCACGGTGACCGGGCCGCCATCGCGGATCTGCCGGCGAAACAGCGGCACCACCGAACCGGCCGAATCGAGTACGTTGCCGAAACGCACTGTCATGAAGTGCGTTTCGGCATGCGCGTTGAGATTCTGGCAGTAGATCTCGGCCATGCGCTTGCAAGCGCCCATCACGCTGGTCGGGTTGACCGCCTTGTCGGTGGAGATCAGCACGAAACACTCGACCCCTGCCTCGCGCGCCACATCGGCCACCGTGCGAGTGCCCAACACGTTGTTGCGAAATGCCGCGCGCAATTGCCCCTGCAGCATCGGTACATGCTTGTAAGCCGCGGCGTGGAACACCACCTGGGGCTTGGCCTCGGCAAAGGCCTTCTGCATGGCGGGAAGGTCTCCGCAATTCGCCAGAATGCCGTCGAGGATCAGCTCCGGAAAATCGGCTCGCAGTTCCTGGGTGATCCGGTAGAGACTGTATTCGCTCTGCTCCACCACGGTGAGCGAATGCGCACCCAGACGGGCTACCTGCCGGCACAGCTCCGAACCGATCGAGCCGCCGCCGCCGGTCACCAGCACGCGACGCGCACTGAGGGTTTCGCGAATGGCGGTCCAGTCCAGTTCCACCGTGTCGCGGCCAAGCAGATCCTCGATCGCCACTTCCTTGATCTGGTTGAACTGCGCCCTGCCAGCGACCACGTCTTCAAGCCGGGGCACCGTCCGGTAGGGAAGATCGGTCTCGTCGCACAGCGCCACCACCCGCCGCATCTCGACGGTCGAGGCACCAGGCAAGGCGATCAGCAGCATGTCTACCGCGGCTTCGCGCGCCACCTCGGGCAACTGGTCGAAGCGGCCAAGGACCGGGTGGCCATTGATGCTCGCCCCGCGCAGGCTGGCCTTGTCGTCGATAAAGCCGACCACGGCGTAATGGTTGTCGTGATGGAGATCGCGTGAGAGCACCTCGCCCGCGCGATCGGCACCGACGATGAGGACGCGCTTCACCGCCTGGTTATGCAACAGGTCGTTGCGACTGTCCTTCCAGTACCGATACGCCAACCTCGGTGCCCCCAGCAGCGCAGCCAGCAACACCGGATAGAGCAGCAGCACCGAGCGAGGCACGCCATCGAGGCGGTTGTACAGAAACAGGCCCACATAGATCGCCACGGTGCCGGCAAGGGCTGCACGCAGGATGTTCCACAGGTCCGGCAAGCTGGCGAAACGCCAGACGCTCCGATACAACCCGGTCCAGCGGAAGATCAGGCCCTGCACCAGCAACACGATCGGGAACTCCAATGGCCCGAAGCTGACAATTGCGTCCGGGTTCAAGGCATAGCGCAGCAGCTTGGCAAACCACCACGCGATCGCGGTGATCGCCACGTCGTGAAGGACGACGGCGATGCGCGGATGGATGATGCCGACGAATTTACGCAGTGACATGGGATGCCTTGCCTCGGTGTCGCCGCAGACAACGACGTTTCAATAACAGCCACATTGCAGCCGCCGCCAGATAGACGGCCATGGTAGCCGGCAAAGCCATCCGCGGATGACTGCAGGCCAACCATGCCGACGGTGCGGCGATCAGCAGGTTCCAGCCCAGATAGGCTATATCCACCTGTGCATGGGTAGCGTCGCGACGCACCAGCCACTGATACAGATGTTCGCGATGTGCAGTGTACCAACGCCTCCCGCCGAAGACGCGGGCCAGCAGGGTGAGACTGGCGTCGACCACGAAAGCCGAGGACAGGATGAGCGCCGGCCACAACAGGGCATGATCCACCCGCCACAACATCGCGCTGAACGCAAAGATCAGCAGGCCGATGCTGCCACTGCCGACATCGCCCATGAAGATGCGCGCCGGTGGCCAGTTGTACCAGCCAAAGCCCAGCGCTGCAGCCGCCAGGCTGGCTGCAGCGAATGCCAGCGCCGGCTGCGTCGCCGTCCAAGCCAGCCAAGCCAGGCCGCAGCCCACGAAGACGGCCTGCTGCGCCAGCAGGCCGTCGATGCCGTCCATGAAATTGTGCAGGTTGATGCTCCAGACTCCGCCAGCCAGCAGCAACGGCAGCCACCACCACGACAGGTCCGTCATCACCAGGGCCAGCGAAAACGTGCCTGCGCCCAGCAGTTGGGCGGCCAGTCGCGGCAACACCGGCAGTGCGCGGTGGTCATCCCACCAGCCCGCCAGTGCCACCAGGAAAAGCGCAACGAGCAGGGCCGCGACGACGCCGGACGGCCATGCGGCGGGCAAGCTCCGCAGCGTGGCCGGCGCACATCCCAACATTGCAATGACGATGCCGATGCCGCCACCGCGCGGGGTCGGCTGATGGTGCGAACGACGCTGACCGGGTTGGTCGAGCATGCCGCGTCGGTGCGCGTAGTGGATCGCTGCGCGCGTCAACACCCAGGTGATCAGAAATGCTGCGGGCAACCATCCGATGGCGATGTACGTTGTCATGCTACGGTCACTCGCTGGCGACGCCATGGATCGGCCTGATCGTGCTCCAGCTTTTGCAACTGGGGCATTGCCAGTGATGCGCCTTGGCGCCGAAGCCGCAGCGGCTGCAGCGGTACATCGCCTGTCCTTCCAGCAACTTGCGGGTGAGGTCGCGCAGGATCAGGAAATTCTCTCGCGCTTCGCCCTCGATCTTGTCCATGGTGGCGTCGATCAGAGCCATCAGGCCGCGTACCGAGGGCCGCTGACGCAACTGCGCCGTCAGGAAATCAATAGCCGCCCGTTCGCCGTCGCGCTGCCGATACAGATGGGTCAACGCCAGCACCGGTGAAACGCCGTGATACCGCCCCAGCATGTCGCGCAGAAATGTCTCGGCGCGCTCCATCTGCTGCGAGCGGGCGTAGCTGTTGAGCAATGGCGGCAGGATCTCCGGAGTGAACGCGATATCCGAATTCACCGCCGCCTCGTAAGCGGCCACTGCCTCGGCATGATGGCCATCTTCTGATTGCAGGCGCCCGGTCAGCATGAATGCACGCACGCAATCGGGTTGGCATTCGAATGCCTGGCGCAGGTAGTCGCGGGCTTCGGCGCGGGCGCCATGCTGGCGCGAGCGGTCGGCCAGTTCGCAATAGAACTGGGCGATCATGGGCGCTTCGTTTTCGCCGGTCATTACCTCCAGCCGGCGCGCGTGCTCGATCGCCTTGTGCCAGTCGCGCTCGTGTTGGTAGATCGCTATCAGATGGCGCAACGCCGAAGGTGCATGAGCGTCCATCGCCACCAGATCGGAGAACAAGGCTTCGGCGCGATCGAGCAACCCGGCGCGCATGTAGTCTTCGCCAAGCTCCAGCAAGGCCACCGTCTTCATCGCTTCGGACAGGCCGGGGCGCGAAACCAGATGCTGGTGCAGACGGATCGCCCGATCCACTTCGCCCCGGCGGCGAAACAGGTTGCCCAATGCCAGGTGCGTCTCGACCGTATCGCGATTGTATTCGGCCAGCTTGAGGAAAACCTCGATAGCCTTGTCCTGCTCTTCGTTGAGCAGGTAATTGAGGCCGCGAAAATAGTCCGAGGAAAGCTCGCTGACCTCGACGCCCGAACGCCGCGCACCGGCCCGGCGAGAAGCCCACCAGCCCAAGGCAAACGCTACCGGAACCAGCGGCACCAGCATGTAAAGAAAATTCATGGCTTGGCCGGCGGCTTCTTGTCCGCGCGCAGTTGCCGGCGGCGTTGACGCCGCTGCACCGAACTCACCCCCAGCCATGCGGTCAGGCCGCCGAGCAGCCAGCCGACGACCAATGCTCCCAGCAAGGCGGCGCCCTTGGGCAAGCGCACCTGGATGAAAGAAAAATCGTAGCCGACCATCTCGGCGTTGAGCGCGCCCAGCACGATGCCGGCGGCGACGAAAAGGAGCAGGATGATAATGACGAGCAAGCGCATGCCGCGACTTTACCCGATTGATCGTGACAGGCACAGGCGACAAGGATGATCCTCGCACCCGCCAGTCAGCACTGATATCGCGATCACGCCAGATGCTGCGCAAAAAAAGAGGCAGGACCGACTTGCGTCGCCTGCCCCCGAACAGCTCTTCGCCTTTATCTCCGGCCTGGTCAGCCGGCCTGATGGTCAAGCTCAAGGTTCACGCGTTCGCGCAGTTCCTTGCCTGGCTTGAAATGAGGAACATGCTTGCCAGGCAATGCCACCGCCTCGCCTGTCTTGGGATTGCGGCCCATGCGCGGCGGTCGGTAATGCAGCGCAAAACTGCCGAAACCACGCACTTCGATGCGTTCGCCATGAGCCAGTGCATGACTCATCTGCTCTATCACGCTCTTGACGGCCATCTCGACGTCGGCGAACGCAAGATGGGTCTGGCGTCTGGCCAGCGCTTCGATCAATTCGGATTTGGTCATGGGACCCCAATGTCCGTGACATGAAACAACGGGGCGGCGATGTGCCGCCCCGCGTCAGGCTCTTTCACTGCCGATCAGTCAGCCTTGTTGAACTGCTCCTTGAGCAGTGCGCCAAGCTTGGTCGTGCCACTGGCTGCGGACGAGTAATCGACCGCCGCATCGGGAGCGTCTTCCTCGTCCTTCCCGCGGATCGAGAGTGCCAGCTGGCGACCCTTGCGATCCATGCCGGTGAACTTGGCCTCGACCTTGTCGCCCACCTTCAGATGCAGCGTGGCATCCTCGATGCGCTCCTTGGCGATGTCGTTGGCACGCAGGTAACCCTCGACGCCCTCGCCCAGATCGATCACCGCACCCTTCGCATCGACTTCCTTGACGGTGCCGTTGACGATGGTGCCGCGTGGGTTCGCCGCCATGAACTGGCCGAACGGATCCTGCTCCATCTGCTTGATGCCGAGCGAGATGCGCTCGCGCTCCGGATCCACCGCCAGTACCACGGCCTCGATCTCGTCGCCCTTCTTGAAATTGCGAACCAGATCTTCGCCGGACATCTGCCAGGAGATGTCGGACAGGTGCACCAGACCGTCGATGCCGCCGTCCAGGCCGATGAATACGCCGAAATCGGTGATCGACTTGATCTGGCCGGAGACCTTGTCGCCCTTCTTGTGCATCGCTGCGAAGGCTTCCCACGGGTTCGAGCGGGTCTGCTTGATACCCAGCGAGATGCGGCGACGCTCCTCATCCACGTCCAGCACGGTGACCTCGGTCTCGTCGCCGACCTGAACCACCTTGGCCGGGTTGACGTTCTTGTTGGTCCAGTCCATCTCGGACACGTGCACCAGGCCTTCCACGCCCGGCTCGATCTCGACGAAGCAGCCGTAATCGGTGACGTTGGAGACCTTGCCGAACAGACGGCTGCCGACCGGGTAGCGGCGGGCGATGGCGACCCACGGGTCGTCGCCCAGCTGCTTCAGGCCCAGCGAAACGCGGTTGCGCTCCTTGTCGTACTTCAGCACGCGCACGTCCAGCTCGTCGCCGACGTTGACCACTTCGGATGGATGACGCACACGCTTCCACGCCATGTCGGTGATGTGCAGAAGGCCGTCGATGCCCCCCAGGTCCACGAACGCGCCGTAGTCGGTGAGGTTCTTGACGGTGCCCTTGACCACGGCGCCTTCGGTCAGGCGCTCAAGCAGCTGCTCGCGCTCGGCCGAGAACTCGGTCTCGACGACGGCGCGACGGCTGACCACCACGTTGTTGCGCTTGCGGTCCAGCTTGATGATCTTGAACTCGAGTTCCTTGCCCTCGAGGTAGGTCGGCTCGCGCACCGGGCGTACATCGACCAAAGAGCCCGGCAGGAACGCACGGACGTCCTTGATGTCGACGGTGAAGCCGCCCTTGACCTTGCCGGAGATCATGCCCTTGATCGTCTCTTCCTTGTCGAACGCCTGCTCCAGGTCGTCCCACACCATCGAGCGCTTGGCTTTCTCGCGCGACAGCTTGGTCTCGCCGAAACCGTCTTCCAAAGCTTCGAGGGCAACCTTCACCTCGTCGCCCACCTGCACCTCCAGCACACCGTCCTCGCTCTTGAACTGCTCGATCGGGACGATGCCTTCGCTCTTCAGGCCCGCGTTGATCACCACGACGTCATTGCGGATTTCCACAACGATGCCGGTGACGATGGCGCCGGGCTTCAGCTTGGAGATGGCCTGTTGGCTCTGTTCAAACAGTTCGGCAAAACTTTCAGTCATGTTGATTCCATAGTGGGAAAAGACCGTGGTTCGTTGCGCTCTTGTTGTGTCGCGCACGAACTACCGGTCCACCGGTTGAGGGTGTTTCGGGTGGTTCAATGGAACCGACCGTCGCCACCGTTGGCCAAAACCCCCGCCGCAGCAGGGGCGCAGAAACCGCCGCACCCACCCTCTCAGGGCTGCACGACGGCGAGTACTTTCGCGACCACTTCGTCGATCCCCATGCCAGTGGTATCCACCAGCACGGCATCTTCGGCAGGCTTGAGTGGCGCAACCGTTCGCGATGCATCGCGGCTGTCACGCGCCTCGATTTCTCGCTGAAGGCCGGCAAGTGTAACGCTGAGTCCCTTTTCCTTCAACTGCTTATAGCGTCTTCTGGCGCGTTCGGCTGCACTCGCCGTGAGGAAAACCTTGTACGCGGCATCGGGGAAGATGACCGTGCCCATATCGCGTCCGTCGGCCACCAGGCCGGGAGCCTTGCGGAAACCCAGTTGCAGCGCCACCAGCGCCTCGCGCACCGAGGGCATCGAGGCGATCGCCGAAGCTGCGGCACCTGCGGTTTCAGTGCGCAGTTCGTCGGTGGCGTCATGCCCGTTGACGACAACCCGTGTCTCGCCGCCGTCTGTTGCCGGACGAAACTGGATCTTCGTACCGTGCGCACAGCGGGTCATCGCCTCCACGTCGGAAAGGTCCAGGCCAGCCATGCCGGCAGCGTAGCCTACGGCCCGATAGAGGGCGCCAGAATCGAGCAGCCGCCAGCCCAGCCGTTCGGCCACCAGCGCGCTGATGGTGCCCTTGCCCGATCCCGACGGCCCGTCGATGGTGAGTACGGGTACCACAGACGGGGCGTGGCTCATGACTGCTCCTGGTTGAACGGAAACCGCGAGTTTAACGCGTTGACCCCATGCAGACGGCGTGCTATCTAGCCGGTCTCCCTGTTGTCTGATCCGCCCTATGACCGATCTTTGCCGCGAGTTCGAACAAGCCGCCAGGGACATCCAGCAGCTGGGTACACGACCGGACAACGACACGCTGCTGAAGCTCTACGCACTCTACAAGCAGGGGTCGGAGGGCGATCTGCGGCGCACCCAGCCAGGCTTTTTCGATTTCGTGGGCACCGCCAAGCACGAAGCGTGGGCGCAGTTGAACGGCGTGTCCGCAGAGGAGGCCAAACGCCGCTATATCGCCCTGGTGCATCAACTGCTGGCCTGAAGCGGGCTGCAGGAAACGCTTGCTTTCAAACGCCCAACACCGGCACATTCATACGATCGTTTGAGTCTCGTGTGGATGCATGAATTATCCGAAGCTGTTCAGCCCCCTCGATCTGGGCCACGTCACCCTGCCCAATCGCGTCCTGATGGGGTCGATGCACACCGGGCTGGAGGACAAGGCCCGCGACTACGGCAAGCTCGCGGCCTATTTCGCCGAACGCGCGCGCGGTGGCGTCGGCCTGATGGTCACCGGTGGCATCTCGCCGAGCATCGAGGGCTGGCTGAAACCCTTCGGCGGCCGGCTGAGCATGCCTTGGCACATGCCGCGCCATCGCAAGGTCACCGCGGCCGTGCATGGCGAAGGCGGGCGAATCTGCATGCAGGTCCTGCACGCCGGTCGTTACGGCTATCACCCATTGTCTGTGGCACCGTCGAAGATCAAGTCGCCGATCACACCGTTCACGCCGCGCGCGCTGTCCGCGCGTGGCGTGGAACGAACCATCCGGGATTTCGTGCGTTGCGCGGAACTGGCCCAGGATGCCGGTTACGACGGCGTCGAAGTGATGGGGTCGGAAGGCTACTTGATCAATGAATTCATTGCCGCCCGCACCAACCAGCGCACTGATGCCTGGGGCGGCGACGCGGCCCGGCGCATGCGCTTCCCGATCGAGATCGTGCGCCGCACGCGCGAGGCGGTAGGCCCCCACTTCATCATCATCTACCGGCTGTCGATGCTCGACCTGGTCGAAGGCGGCCAGGACTGGAGCGAGATCGCGACCCTGGCCAAGGCGATCGAAGCGGCCGGCGCCAGCATCATCAACACCGGCATCGGCTGGCATGAGGCGCGCATACCGACGATCGTCACCAGCGTGCCCCGCGCCGGCTTTGCCTGGGTCACCCAGAAGCTCAAGGGCGAAGTGACGATTCCCCTGGTTGCCACCAATCGCATCAACATGCCCGACGTGGCCGAGCGCATCCTCGCCGAAGGCCAGGCCGACATGGTTTCCATGGCCCGTCCCCTGCTGGCCGATCCACACTGGGTCAACAAGGCCCGGGCCGGTCGCAGTGATCGGATCAATACCTGCATCGCCTGCAACCAGGCCTGCCTTGATCATGTCTTCCAGAACAAGCGCGCCAGCTGCCTGGTCAATCCACGCGCCTGCCATGAAACCGAGCTGAAGATCGAACCGGCCAGCGTACGCAAACGCATTGCCGTCGTTGGCGCAGGCCCCGCAGGAATGGCATGCGCCAGCACCCTTGCCGAGCGCGGCCACGCGGTCACGCTGATCGACCAGGCCGCTGATATCGGCGGGCAGTTCAATTACGCCAGACAGATCCCGGGAAAGGAGGAGTTCCACGAAACGCTACGCTATTTTCGTCACCGACTGAACGATGCCGGCGTCGAACTGCGCCTTGGCCAGACCGCCGATGCCGCCTCGTTGCACGCCGCGGGTCACGACGAGGTCGTGATCGCCACCGGCATCAAGCCGCGCCTGGTCAGTTTCCCGGGCAGCGACGACGCCCGCGTGTTGAGCTATATCGACGTACTGGCCCACCACAAACCGGTGGGCGCACGGGTGGCGATCATCGGTGCCGGCGGCATCGGGTTCGACGTGGCCGAATATCTGGCGGAGCCCTCGCCCTCGCCCACCACCGACGTAGGTCGCTGGACGAACGACTGGGGCATCGACATGCAGCTCAGCCGGCGTGGCGGGCTGCAGCCTCCTCAACCTGAACCGCCGACTCGACGGATCTGGCTGTTGCAGCGCAGTGAAGGGCGCCCTGGCACGCGCCTCAACAAGACCACCGGCTGGGTGCATCGGGCCACGCTGAAAGCGAAGCAGGTGACCATGCTGGGGGACGTCCGTTATCTGGGTTTCGACGACGAGGGACTGCACATTACCGTCGGCAGCATGGCCCAGATCCTGCCGGTAGATAATGTGGTGATCTGCGCTGGCCAAGAGCCGAACCGCCAACTGGCCGACGAGCTGCTGGCAACCGGCGCACGGGTGCATGTCATCGGTGGCGCCGATGTGGCCGCTGAACTCGACGCCAAGCGCGCCATCGCCCAAGGCACCCTGCTGGCCAGCCGGATCTGATTCGTCCCGCCCCCATACGACAACGCCGCAACGGAAGCTGCGGCGTCGACGACTTAAAGAAAAGCGCCCCGCAGGGGAGACGCATCGACATGGGTTCAGGGGGGGAGTTGAACCAGATGTCGTATTTAGCGTCGCTGCGGGGCGAGGCCGCCGCCACTAGGGGGGAGGGGAAGTGGCGGGACGAGGGAGAGTTTATGATCGACGCAATAAAGTATCTAATATATATTTAGCGCCTGATTAATTCGATATGAGTATATGTTCGATTTCCGTCAGCTACGCTATTTCGTGGCCGTCGCCGAAGAGCTGAGCTTCACCCGAGCGGCTCTGCGCCTGCACCTTTCGCAACCCCCTCTTTCTCAACAGATCCAGTCGCTGGAGCAGGATCTTGGCGTGCGCCTTCTGGAACGCACCAAGCGCCATGTGGCGCTGACCGAACCGGGCCGCGTATTTCTGGAACAGGCCCGGCAGATCCTGGCCAAGGCCGAGGACGCCCGCAGCCAGGTGACCGCGGCAGCAGCCGGCCACAGCGGCCAGCTGCGCCTGGCGTATACGGTTTCCGTATCGTTTCACCCGGCGCTGCCACGAACCTTGCTGCGCTACGGCCAGATCGCGCCGAATGTGCGACTGAAATTGAGCGAGATGTATACCGAACCGCAGTTCGCGGCCTTGCTGGCTGGAGAAATCGACATCGGGTTCGTTCGCGACGAGCCACGCCATGCACAGGACGCCCGCGGCCTGCAGTTGAGCGTGATTGATCGCGAACCGCTGTTGCTTGCCCTGCCTGCGGGTCACCCGCTGGCCAATCGCAGCAGCCTGCGCCTGGCGGAAGTAGCCGCAGATGCTTTCGTCTCGCAACCGCGCGACTTGGCGGCCACGCTGTATGACCGGCTGGTTAAGCTGGCGACCCGAGCGGGCTTCCAGCCAACCATCGTCCAGCAGGCGCAACAGATCAACGGCTTGCTCGCGCTGGTTGCCGCAGGCCTGGGGCTTGCCCTGGTGCCTGCCAGCATGCGCAAGGTGCGTCTGGCGGGTGTCAGTTATGTGCCGCTGGAGGACTCCGATGCCTACTTGTTGCTGGCAGTGGCCTGTCGCGCCGACGATCATGCACCCGCCCTGCAGCAGTTTCTGTCCACGGTAGCGGAAGCTGCCGTCGCACCGGGCTTGTGATAAGCCATTGGAGTCGCTACACTTGCGCGCTTACATTTTCGTTTAGTGTCAGGAGCTGGCCGTGAAGGTGCTTAACTCTTTGAAGTCCGCCAAGGCGCGGCACCGCGACTGCAAGATCGTGCGTCGCCGCGGCAAGGTGTTCGTGATCTGCAAGAGCAATCCCCGTTTCAAGGCTCGTCAGCGCTGAGTCCAGCAGGCTCGCCGCAAGAAGTCATGAAAAAGGCCGCGGAAGCGGCCTTTTTTTTTGCGTGCCTGCGCATCGATGAGTCAACGATCGCGCCAGTAAAGCTTCACTCGTAGCGAACGCCGATGATCTCGTAGTGCTTGACGCCGTTGGGCGCCGTGAACTCGAAACTGTCGCCAGCGCTTTTACCGATCAATGCCCGCGCAATCGGCGAAGACACCGCGATCATGTGGCGTTTGATGTCGGCCTCCAGGTCGCCAACGATCTGGTAGGTCACCGTCGTCCCGCTGTCCTCATCCTCCAGGTCGACGATGGCGCCGAACACCACGCGGCTGCCTGCATTGAGCCGCGTGACGTCGATGACCTCGGCATTCGACAGCAGGGACTCCAGCTGGCCGATGCGGCCTTCGGCGAAGCTCTGCTGTTCGCGCGCCGCGTGGTATTCGGCATTTTCCTTGAGGTCGCCGTGCGCCCGCGCCTCCGCAATCGCCGCGATGATGCGCGGCCGATCGACGAATTTGAGCTTCTCAAGCTCGGCGCGCAGGCGCTCGGAACCCGCTTTGGTGATCGGCGGACGGCTCATGCGCTCAGCTCCTGATGCAGTTCCTGCAGGCTGTGCACTTCGCCATCGCTACGGAAATCCAGCGAATGCACGAGCGCGCGCGCGCCTGCCACGGTGGTCGAATAGGTAACGCGATGCTGCAGCGCCTCACGCCGGATCGAGAACGAATCGGCAATGGCCTGCTTGCCCTCGGTAGTGTTGACGATGTAGACGATTTCGCCGTTCTTGATCAGATCGACGATATGCGGGCGCCCTTCAAGCACTTTATTGATGCGCTCGCAGACCACACCGTGCTCGGCCAGATAACTGGCGGTTCCGGACGTCGCCACCAGATTGAAACCGCGGGCGATGACCTCCTTGGCTATCAGCAACAGGCGATCTTTGTCGGCATCGCGCACCGACAGGAACACCTTGCCCACCGTCGGCGGCCTGATCCCGGCGGCCTCATGACCGCGGGCGAAGGCGGCGCCGAAACTGCGACCCACCCCCATTACCTCGCCGGTCGAGCGCATCTCCGGGCCGAGGATCGGATCGACATTCTGGAACTTCAGGAACGGGAAGATGGCTTCCTTCACCGAGTAGTAGGCCGGGATCACCTCATGCGTTGCACCAAGACTGGCCAGTGAACGACCTGCCATCACCCGCGCCGCTATCTTGGCCAGTGGCACGCCCGTCGCCTTGGAAACGAACGGCACCGTGCGCGAGGCGCGTGGGTTCACCTCGAGGATGAACACAGTGTCACCCTGGATCGCGAACTGGGTGTTCATCAGACCGATGACCTTCAACTCCTTCGCCATCGCGGTGACCTGGCGGCGCATCTCGTCCTGGATTTCCGCGGTCAGCGAATACGGCGGCAGCGAGCAGGACGAATCGCCCGAGTGCACGCCAGCCTCCTCGATGTGTTCCATGATGCCGCCAATCAGCACATTCCCTTCAGCATCGGCGATCACATCCACGTCAACCTCAACCGCGTGATCGAGGAAGCGGTCCAGCAGCACCGGCGAATCGTTCGAAACCTTTACCGCATCGCGGATGTAGCGCGACAGGTCGGCGTCATCATGAACCACCTCCATCGCACGGCCGCCGAGTACGTAGCTCGGCCGCACCACCAGCGGGTAGCCGATCTCGCGGGCCAGCGCCAAGGCTTCATCGGCGTTGCGCGCTGTGCGATTCGGCGGCTGCTTAAGCCCGATCTTCTCGACCATTTGCTGGAAACGCTCGCGGTCCTCAGCCAGATCGATGCTGTCCGGACTGGTACCAATGATTGGCACGCCCGCCGCTTCCAGCGCACGCGCCAGCTTCAACGGCGTCTGGCCGCCGTACTGCACGATCACGCCTTTCGGCTTTTCCAGGTGCACGATCTCGAGCACGTCTTCCAGCGTCAGCGGCTCGAAGTACAGGCGATCGGACGTGTCGTAATCGGTCGAGACGGTTTCCGGATTGCAGTTGACCATGATGGTTTCGTAGCCATCCTCGCGCAGTGCCAGCGAAGCGTGCACGCAGCAGTAGTCGAACTCGATGCCCTGCCCGATCCGGTTCGGCCCGCCACCGAGCACGATGATCTTGTCGCGATCGGTCGGCGCTGCCTCGCACTCTTCCTCGTAGGTCGAATACATGTAGGCGGTGCTGGTGGCGAACTCGGCCGCACAGGAATCCACCCGCTTGTATACCGGACGCACGCCAAGCGTATGGCGCAGATGGCGCACGGCGGCCTCGTCGGTATTGAGCAATTCGGCCACCCGGGCATCGGCGAAGCCGAGCCGCTTGAGTTCGCGCATGCGCGGCTCGTTCAGCGCGGTCAGCCCCTGCTTGATGACGTCCGCCTCGGTCAGCACGATGTCTTCGAACGCGGCGAGGAACCACGGATCGACCCGGCTCAGGTTGTGCACTTCCTCCAGTGACATGCCGGCACGGAAAGCGTCGGCCAGATGGAACACGCGATCCGGTCGCGGCTCGCGCAACTCGCGCTTGAGCACGGCCAGGCCATCCTCGGTGCTGATGTCCAGCCCGGTCGGGTTGAGCCCGGTCTTGCCGATCTCCAGCCCGCGCAATGCCTTCTGCAGCGACTCGTGGAAGCTGCGGCCGATCGCCATCACTTCACCCACCGATTTCATCTGCGTGGTCAGGCGGGCGTCGGCAGCCGGAAATTTCTCGAATGCGAAGCGCGGAATCTTGGTGACCACATAGTCGATCGATGGCTCGAACGACGCTGGCGTGAGACCACCGGTGATGTCGTTCTTCAATTCGTCCAGCGTGTAACCCACCGCCAGCTTGGCGGCGATCTTGGCGATCGGAAAGCCGGTTGCCTTGGACGCCAGCGCCGACGAACGCGACACCCGCGGATTCATCTCGATCACGACAACACGGCCGTTCTCGGCATTGATGCCGAACTGCACGTTGGAACCGCCGGTGTCCACGCCGATCTTGCGCAGCACGGCGATCGAGGCGTCACGCAGGCGCTGGTATTCCTTGTCGGTGAGGGTCTGCGCCGGTGCCACCGTGATCGAGTCACCGGTGTGCACGCCCATCGGGTCGAGATTCTCGATCGAGCAGACGATGATGCAGTTGTCCGCGGTATCGCGGACCACTTCCATCTCGAACTCCTTCCAGCCGAGCACGGATTCCTCGACCAGTACCTCGCCGACCGGCGACAGTTCCAGGCCGCGCTTGACGATCTCCTCGAACTCCTCGCGGTTGTAGGCAATGCCGCCACCGGAGCCACCCAGCGTGAAGCTTGGGCGGATCACGGTCGGATAGCCGACCTTGGCCTGGGTCAACAGCGCCTGCTCGAACGTGCGCACCACCTCGGCCTTCGGACAATCCAGCCCGATCTCGGCCATCGCCACGCGGAACAATTCGCGGTCCTCGGCCATGCGGATGGCTTCGCGGGAGGCGCCGATCAACTCGACGTTGTACTTCTCCAGCACGCCGTGGTCGGCCAGGTCCAGCGCGCAGTTCAGGCCGGTCTGGCCGCCCATCGTGGGCAGCACGGCATCGGGACGCTCCTTCGCGATGATGCGTTCCACCGTCTGCCAGTTGATCGGCTCGATATAAACCGCGTCGGCGGTCTCCGGGTCGGTCATGATGGTGGCCGGGTTGGAGTTCACCAGGATCACCCGGTAACCCTCTTCCTTCAACGCCTTGCACGCCTGCGCGCCGGAGTAGTCGAATTCGCAGGCCTGGCCGATCACGATCGGACCGGCACCGATGATGAGGACGCTCTTGATATCGGTACGCTTAGGCATGCGTGCGGGCCTCCTGCATCAGGGTCGCGAAACGGTTGAACAGATAGCCGACGTCGAGAGGACCCGGACTCGCCTCGGGATGACCCTGGAAGCAGAACGCGGGTCGGTCGGTGAGCGCGAAACCCTGCAGCGAGCCGTCGAACAACGAGGTATGCGTGACTCGCACGTTTGCCGGCAACGTGGCCGGGTCCACCGCGAAACCATGGTTCTGGGAGGTGATCAGCACGCGACCATCATCGTGATCCTTGACCGGGTGATTGGCGCCGTGATGGCCGAATTTCATCTTCAGGGTCTTGCCACCCAGCGCCAGGCCCATCAGCTGGTGGCCCAGGCAGATCCCGAAAAGCGGAATCTTCGCATCGAGGAACACGCGGGTGGCGGCAATAGCGTAGTCGCAGGCTGCCGGATCACCCGGACCGTTGGACAGGAACACCCCATCCGGTTTCATCGCCAGCACTTCGGCGGCAGGCGTCTGCGCCGGCACCACCGTGACCTCGCAACCTTGCTCGGCCAGCAAGCGCAGGATGTTGAACTTGGTGCCGAAGTCGTAGGCGACCACCTTGAAACGTACCGCAGGCTGATTGAATGCAGTGCGGTCGAGGTCGTATACACCCTGGTTCCACACATACGGTTTGGTGGTGCTGACCACCTTCGCCAGATCCATCCCGTTCAGGCCGGGGAACGCGCGCGCCTTGGACAGCGCGGCCTCGGCATCGACCTGCTCGCCGGCCATGATGCAGCCGGCCAGCGCGCCCTTGTCGCGCAGGATGCGGGTCAGCCGACGGGTGTCGATGCCGGCGATCGCGACGGTGCCATGGCGCTTCAGGTAATCCGGCAGGCTTTCGGTGCTGCGCCAACTGCTGGGTCGCCGCGGCACATCGCGCACGATCAGCCCGGCAGCGTGCACGGCGTTGGACTCGACATCCTCGACGTTGACGCCGGTATTGCCGATGTGAGGATAGGTCAGCGTGACGATCTGGCGCGCATAGGAGGGATCCGTCAGGATCTCCTGGTAACCGGTCATCGCGGTATTGAAGACCACTTCGCCAACGGTATCCCCAAGCGCGCCGACGGCATGACCGTGAAACACGCTGCCGTCTTCGAGGGCCAGCAGAGCAGGATGAGGCATACGATAACCGCCTTTTGGATGCAGCAAAGTCCGCAAGCCGCTGCACTGCTGGCTTGTGGAGCTCGGGAGGGAAAGGGTCAGGGCGGGTGGAAATGATAGGCGGCGACGGCGTTTCTGTCCACCTCACGGAGGCTGAATCCGCCGTCTACGACGCCGACGGTACCCCTTGGGCGGCGCTACACTAGGCCACTTTTCAATGGAGTTGAATGCCCGATGAGCGCTGCCGTCCTGCTCGATCCCGCCCGGCTCGATCGCCCGGATACCACGGTGCAGCAGCAGCCCTTCCCGTTCATGGTGGCGCACGGTCAGCTGCCCGATGAAATGCGCGGCGATCTGGATCGGGATTTCCCGCGTTATGCCAGCGCCGGCTTTTTTCCGTACGACCCGAAGGATTGCGGCCCATCCGTCAACGCGCTGATCGAGGACATGATCTCGCCCGCCTTTGCCAGCGCCATCGGCCAGCGCCTGGGTATCGAAAACCTCGGCCGGTACCCGACCCTCGTGACACTGTGCCGCCTGTTGAACAAACGCCATGGCACCATCCATACCGACAGCAAATCGAAGATCGCCACGGCGCTCATCTACCTCAATGGCCAATGGCCGGACACCAGCGATGGCTGCCTGCGCTTCCTCCACAAGATCGACGATATCGACAGCGTGGTGGTACCGGAGCTGACGCCGCTCTACGGCGAGTTTGCCGTCTTCAAACGCTGCGAAAATTCCTTCCATGGCCATTTGCCCTATGAAGGCGAGCGGCGGGTGATCCAGGTGGCGTGGCTCACCAGCGAGGACGAAAAACTGCGCAAGACGAAACGCGGCAAGTTCTCGCGCGCGTTCAAGAAGCTGTTCGGCAGCCTGGATACCAAACTGGGCGCCGGACGCGACCGCAGCGCCTCCCATCCCGATTGAGCCTGCTGATACCGATAAACCGACCGCGCCGCATGCTGTCTTCGAAGCGCTGGTTTGCATGATCGGAGCTCGCACATTCCTGTGATGCCCGCCCGGATGGCGCCGCCGCGTTGGCGCACGTTGTCATTCGGGACACGCCGCCACCGGCGGAAGCGGCACGCATGGGTCAACGCCGCAGACGCGTGCACCAGACAGCCCACATGAACCACACGCGCAGGGGGGATCAGCGCGGCGGCGAGATCACATCGTCTAGCTGCCATTGCCCCGCCGGACGGCCGGCCAGCCAATGCGCGGCATGCAGCGCGCCTCGCGCAAAAACCGACCGATCGGTGGCCCGATGCACCAGCTCCAGTCGCTCGCCCTGACCGATCAACATGGCCGTGTGCTCACCGACGATGTCGCCGCCGCGGATCACCGCGAAACCGATGCTGCCATCGGCGCGCCCGCCCGGACGGCCGTGACGGTCATGTACCGCGGCCGCGGCCAGCGTGGTGCCGCGCACTGCCGCAGCAGCGTGGCCGAGAGCGATTGCGGTACCGGACGGTGCATCCAGCTTCCGTCCATGGTGCGCTTCCACGATTTCGACATCCCACGTCGGCAGCACTGCTGCCGCCTCGCGCAACAATCTCGTCAACACGGCCACGCCGACGCTGAAGTTGGCGGCCCGCAATACGGCGATATGCTTGCTGGCGGCCGCCAGCCGCGCTTCCAGCGTCGCGTCGATCCCCGTGGTGCCGCTTACCAGGGCCGCGCCCTGCGCCAGGCAGTGATCGAGCGCGCAGGTCAATCCCACCTGACCGCTGAAGTCGATGACCACATCAAGCGCAGGAGCCTGCGTCCAGTCATGCGCAAAACGCAATGAGGCTGGATGGCCCGCAACCACTGGCTGGCCGTCATTGGAAGAGCCGGGCGCCACTACCGCATGCACCAGCTCGAAGCGCCCGTCATCGCCGAGCAGGCTCAGCAGTGCGCTACCCATGCGACCGGACGCGCCGTTGAGGGCAAGACGCACCGGGCGGGTCATCGGCGTACTCCACGGAGTCGGTCGGTACATGCCAAAGTGGGTGTTGCCGGGCTCATGCGGTCACTTTCGACCAGAACTGCTTCACACCATCGACCCAGCCCTTCGCGCGTGGCGTGTGCTTACCTGCGTCGTTGCTGTCGAAGGTCGCTTCCAGTGATTCCAGCAATTCACGCTGTTGCTTGGTCAATCGCACCGGCGTTTCCACCACCACCCGACATATCAGGTCGCCGTGTCGGCTGCTGCGCACCGATTTGACGCCGCGACCGCGCAGGCGGAACTGCGTGCCGGTCTGAGTCTCGGGCGGAATGCTGATGGGCACTTCGCCTTCCAGCGTCGGTACCGGCAACTCGGCGCCCAGCGCAGCCTGCGAGAAGCGGATCGGCAGTTCGCAGTAAAGATCGTTGCCCTCGCGCTGGAAAATCGCGTGCTCGCGCACGTGCATTTCCACATACAGATCGCCCGCCGGCGCACCGGATGGACCAGCCTCGCCCTGCCCGGCCAGGCGGATGCGATCGCCGTTGTCGACGCCCTCGGGAATCTGCACCGACAGCGTGCGGGTCTCCTCGATGCGGCCTTCGCCGTGGCACTTCCTGCATGGCTTCTCGATCGCCTGGCCGGTACCGCCGCAATGCGGACAAGCCTGCTGGATCGAGAAGATGCCGTTCTGCATGCGCACCTGACCATGACCATGGCAGGTCTTGCACTTGCTGACCTTGCCATCCTCGGAGCCACTGCCGTTGCAATGGTGGCAGTTGACCTGGGTTGGCACCTCGATCTGCCGGTTGACGCCAAACACGGCCTCCTCCAGATCCAGTTCCATGATGTAGCGCAGGTCGGAACCGCGCCGGGGGCGACCGCGGCTGCCGCCGTTCCGGCCAAAGATGTCGCCGAAAATGTCGCCGAAAATGTCGCCGACATCGCCGAAACCAGCGCCACCGCGACCACCCATGCCATGCTCGAACGCGGCATGGCCATGCTGGTCGTACATGGCGCGTTTCGAAGCGTCGGACAGTACCTCGTAGGCCTCCTTGGCTTCCTTGAACTTCTCCTGCGCCGCCGGATCGTCCGGACAGCGGTCCGGATGGCATTTCATCGCCAGCCGACGGAACGACTTCTTCAGTTCGGCTTCGCTGACGCTGCGCTCGACGCCCAGCACTTCGTAATAGTCACGCTTGCTCATTCATGCATCCACACTGCTTGTCGCGCCCCTTGCACCACGGCTTCAGCAAACAGCCCACGCCAGGAGTTCCAGGCGCGGGCTGGTCAATCGGCCATGCCGACAACGTACCTGGCGATTATTGCTTGTCGCCCTTCACTTCGGTGAACTCGGCATCGACCACGTCGTCCGGCTGGGCCGATCCACCGCCCGGCGGCGGCTGCGTGCCGGCATCGGTGGGACCGGCCTGGGCCGCCGCATGCAGCGCTTGCGCCACCTGCTCCAGTTTCTCCACCTTGGACTCGATCGCTGCCTTGTCCTCGCCGTCCTTGACTTTTTCCAGATCGGACAAGGCGCCCTCGATCGTGGAGAGCTGGTCTGGCGGAACCTTGCCGCCGTGTTCCTTCAATGCGCTGCGAGTGGCGTGCACCAGTTGGTCTGCCTTGTTGCGGGTCGCCACCAGCTCGTGGAACTTCTTGTCCTCTTCCTTGTTGGCCTCGGCATCGGCAACCATCCGCTGGATCTCGTCCTCGGACAGGCCGGAACCGGCCTTGATCTCGATCTTCTGCTCCTTGCCGGTCTTCTTGTCCTTGGCCGACACGTGCAGGATGCCGTTGGCGTCGATGTCGAAGGTCACTTCGATCTGTGGTTGGCCACGCGGCGCGGATTCGATGCCGGACAGGTCGAACTTGCCCAGCGACTTGTTCGCGCTGGCGCGCTCGCGCTCGCCCTGCAGCACGTGCACGGTCACCGCGGTCTGGTTGTCGTCGGCGGTGGAGAACGTCTGCGCTGCCTTGGTCGGCACCGTGGTGTTCTTTTCGATCAGCTTGGTCATCACGCCGCCCATCGTCTCGATGCCGAGCGACAGCGGAGTCACGTCCAGCAGAAGCACATCCTTGACCGAGCCGCCCAGCACGCCGCCCTGGATCGCTGCGCCCACGGCGACGGCCTCGTCGGGGTTGACGTCCTTGCGCGGATCCTTGCCGAAGAAGTCCTTCACCGACTCCTGCACCTTGGGCATGCGGGTCTGGCCGCCGACCAGGATCACGTCGTCGATGTCGGACACGCGCAAGCCGGCATCATTCAACGCCGTGCGGCATGGCTCGATGGTGCGCTTGATCAACTCCTCCACCAGCGACTCGAGCTTGGCCCGGGTCAGCTTGATGTTGAGATGCTTCGGGCCAGACGCATCAGCCGTGACGTACGGCAGGTTCACGTCGGTCTGATGGTTGGAGGACAACTCGATCTTGGCGCGCTCGGCCGCGTCCTTCAGACGCTGCAACGCCAGCGGATCCTTGCGCAGGTCGATGCCCTGCTCCTTGTTGAATTCGTCAACGAGATAGTCGATGACGCGCATGTCGAAGTCTTCGCCGCCCAGGAAGGTATCGCCGTTGGTGGCCAGCACTTCGAACTGCTTCTCGCCGTCGACCTCGGCAATCTCGATGATCGACACGTCGAAGGTGCCGCCGCCCAGGTCGTACACCGCGATCTTGCGGTCGCCGCCCTTCTTGTCCATCCCGTAGGCCAACGCGGCAGCGGTCGGTTCGTTGATGATGCGCTTGACGTCGAGGCCGGCGATCTTGCCGGCATCCTTGGTGGCCTGACGCTGGCTGTCGTTGAAGTACGCAGGCACCGTGATCACCGCCTCGGTGATCGTCTCGCCGAGATAGTCCTCGGCGGTCTTCTTCATCTTCATCAGCACTTTTGCTGCGATTTCCTGCGGCGCCATCTTTTTGCCGTCGGAAGTCTGCACCCAGGCGTCGCCGTTGTCGTGCGCGACAATGGCGTAAGGCACGATGTGGATATCTTTCTGCACTTCGGCATCGGTGAACTTGCGGCCGATCAGCCGCTTCACCGCGTAGAAAGTGTTCTTCGGATTGGTCACGCTCTGGCGCTTGGCCGAGGCGCCCACGAGAACCTCGCCGTCCTTGTTGAAGGCGACGATGGATGGCGTGGTGCGGTCGCCTTCCGAGTTCTCGATGACCTTGGTGCTGCTGCCATCCATCACGGACACGCAGGAGTTGGTGGTGCCCAGGTCGATACCGATGATCTTGCCCATGTGTCTACTCTCCAATGTCTTTCTTGCGGCCCCGCGGCCGGATGGTTTCCAGATGGGGGCCTGGTGCAGCGATTCAATGCCGGCAAGGCCCCGGATGCTCTACCTAGTTCCCACGGTTGCGCCATTCGGCGCCTCCGTCGGTGGATCGCTCAGTCTTTCGCCACCGCGACAAGAGCCGGACGCAGCAGGCGATCATTCAGCACATAACCCTTCTGCAGCACACTGACCACGGTGCCAGGTGCGCTGCCGGGGGCGTCCACCATGCTCACGGCGTGATGGCGTTCGGGGTCCAGCGGCTGTCCGAGTGGATCAATCTGGGACATGCCGTGGTTCTCAGCCACCTTGAGCAACGCCTTCAGGGTCAGGTTGATTCCCTCGCGCATGGACGCCAGGTCACCACCTTCGACCGCCAGGCCACTCTCCAGGCCGTCGTAGACCGGCAACAATTCATTCAGCAGTTTCTCGTTGGCGAAACGGCGCGCCTGTTCGAGATCCCTGTGCAAACGCCGGCGCTGGTTTTCCAGCTCGGCCTTCTCCCGCAACACGGTTTCGAGCAGCTCGGCGTTGATCCCCTCAAGCTCAGCCACACGTGCCTGCGCATTGCCAAGCTCGGTATGGATCGCCGACGGCTCGCCCTGCTGGCCTTGTGGCGAGGTCTCGCCGGGCGACTGCTGATCGTTGTTCTGCATGCATCACTCCAGACAAAAAGTTCGTGGCCGGCACGCGCATGCCGACCGTTCAATGCCAAAAAACCGCCTCCCGCAGCGGTTATAGGGTCACGGCGGCACGATTCAAGGCATCGCTGAGCAATCCGGCCGTGGCTTGCACCACCGGAATCACCCGCTCATAAGCCATCCGCGTCGGCCCGATCACGCCGACCGCGCCCAGCACGCGCCCCTGCGCGCCGTAACTGGCTGTGACCACGCTGCAGCCATCGAGCGCGGTGAAGCCGGATTCCTCGCCGATGAACAAGCGCACGCCCGGCGCCCGGGCGCAGACTTCCATCAGCTGCAGCAGCTCGTTCTTCTGCTGAAACGCATCGAACAACTCACGCAAGCGTTGCAGGTTGGCCAGTTCCGAATACGCCATCAGATTGGTCTGGCCGCTGACCAGCACATCGGTACCACCAGCCTGCGGTGCAAAAGACGCGGTGGCCAGCTCGACCGTGCTGGCCAGCAGCTGGTTCAGCTCGCTGCCGGTCTCGCGCAGTTCGGCCAGCAGGTGCAGCCGGATGTCGTCCACGCGAAGGCCCGCAAACTGCGCGTTGAGATAATTTGCGGCCTGCTCCAGCTCGGCGCTGCCCAATGGCTTCGCCAACTGGACGATGCGGTTTTGCACCTGGTTGTCAGTGAACACCAGGATCACCAGCACCTGGGCGTCCGGCAGCGGAACGAAGTCGATATGTCGCAGCGGAAAGTCGACCTGGCGCGGCACGGTGACCACACCAGCGAAGCGCGTCATCGCCGAGAGCAGCGTGGAAACATTGCCGAGCAGGTCCAGCGTCGTGGTGGGACCGGGCGGCAGTTCGCGTTGCAGGCGTGCCATCTCGTCGTGCGGCAGCGGCTGCAGTTCGATCAGGCTGTCCACGAACAGGCGCAAGCCACGCGGCGTCGGCACACGACCGGCCGAGGTGTGGGGGGAGGCGACCAGCCCGGCCTCCTCCAGATCCGCCATGATGTTGCGGATCGTGGCCGGGCTCACGTCCAGGCCCGAGGAGCGCGACAGCGTACGCGAGCCGACCGGCTCGCCATCGACCAGATACTGGGAGATCAGCGTGCGCAGCAGGCGCCGGGCGCGGGCATCGAGATCGTGGCCATGCGGGTTGATCATAGTGTTGTAGCAGTCCTTGAGACCCGACAGAAATAAGGTTTGCGCGCGTCCCTTGCAAGTGGGAGCAGCGTCTTGCGTCATCGACCTGCCGCTACAATCCACTCATTCCATCATCTGCCAGCCTATGCTCACGTCACTCTACGTCCGTCATTTTGCCGTCGTCGAAGCCGCCGAAGTAGCGTTCGGCCCCGGGCTTACCGTGGTCAGCGGGGAAACCGGCGCCGGCAAGTCCCTGCTGGTCGATGCCTTGATGCTGCTGGCGGGCGCCCGTGCCGACAGTGGCATGGTGCGGGCTGGCAGTGACCGGGCCGAACTGGCCGCAGAGTTCGATCTGGCGGATCTTCCGCAAGCGCGCCAATGGCTGCAGCGCGAGGAGCTGGACGAAGACGGTGGGTGCCAGTTGCGCCGGGTGATCCGAACTGAAGGAAGTTCCAAAGCCTGGATCAACGGCCGGCCCGCCAACGCGCGCCAGCTAGGCGAGCTCGCTGCGCTGCTGGTGGAGATCCACGGTCAACACGAGCATCAGGCGCTGTTGTCGCGATCACATCAGATGGCACTGCTCGACGCCTACGCCGGCCACGATGATCTGCTGGCACAGGTGCGCGACAGTGCGATGCAATGGCGCGAGATCGGTGTGCGCGTGCGCAGGCTCAGCGGCGGCGATGATCGCGACAAGCGCATCGACATGCTGCGCCATGAAGTCGGCGAACTGGAAAAATGGACGCTCCCCGAAACCGAACTGGGCGAGCTTGAAGCAAGCCACAGGCGTCTGGCCAATGCCGGTCGGTTGGCCGAAGGCGCCGCCAGCGTGGTGGAACTGCTCGATGGCGACAGCGAGTTTGCCCTTCGCCGCGCGCTTGGACGGGCACACGCCGAGCTCGGCAAGCTCACCATGCTCGACGACAGACTCGCACCCCTGCTGGAATTGCTCGACAACGCAGGCATCGAGCTCGGCGAGGCGGCCGACGGCTTGGCCCGGTATGCGCAGGATGTCGACCTTGACCCGGAGCGCTACACCGAAGTCGACAACCACCTGGCCCGCCTGCACGAGCTGTCGCGTCGGCATCGATTACCCATGAGCGAACTGCACGACAGGCTCGGCACGCTTCGCACCGAACTGATGGAGCTTGAAGGTGCCGGCGCCGCCCTGGAGCAGCTCGCCACGCAGCGCCAGCAGCTACAGGATGACTACACCCGATCGGCGTCGCGTCTGAGCCAGGCGCGCGCCGTTGCGGCGGACAAACTCGGCGAGGAAGTCAGCATGTTGATGGCCGAGCTGGGGATGACTGGCGGCCAGTTGCGTATCGAACTGGAAACGGTAGCCGGCGAAGAGCCTGACCCGCAGGGCCAGGAGCGTTGTGAACTGCTGGTCAGCGCCAATCCCGGCCAGCCGCCGCGGCCGCTGCGCAAGGTCGCCTCCGGTGGCGAACTGGCGCGCATCAGCCTGGCGATCGAAGTCGCCACACTGGGCAAGGACACCGTGGGCAGCATGATCTTCGACGAGGTCGATACCGGCATCGGAGGCGCCGTGGCCGAGGTCGTTGGACAGAAGCTGCGTGCGCTGGGTGGTCAGCGGCAGGTGTTGTGCGTTACGCATCTGCCGCAGGTCGCGGCGCAAGGCCATGCCCATCTGCGCGTCAGCAAACACAGTGACGGTGAGTCCACCCGCACCCACATCGACAAGCTGGATGCCGGCGGGCGACGCGATGAACTTGCGCGCATGCTCGGCGGCGTCGAGATCACCCGTGAAACGCGAGCGCATGCCAAACAGATGCTGGAGCGGGCGCAGACCGCCTGAGCGCACGGCCCGCTTCCGACACTCAGCTATTGGGGTGACAGCAGCCCACGCTCGGTCGCCATCCGGTAAAGATCCAGTTCCGAACCCGCGCCCAGTTTGCCCATCAGGCTGGCGCGGTGGATGTAGATGGTCTTCTGGCCGATACCGAGCTCCGCCGCCACCTGCTTGGGCGCCCGGCCACCGGCCAGCAACAGAAACACCTCACGTTCGCGCGCCGTCAGCCGGTTGATCGGATCCAGCGCAGCGTTCGGACGGTCGGCGCGCCGTTGGCGCAGATCCGAGCTGAGGAAACACTCCCCGTGCATTACCGCGCGCAGGCCGGCTACCAGTTCCTCGGGCGCCACGCCCTTGGTGACATAACCGCTGGCACCGCGGCGCAGGGCCTCGGAGACGTAAGGCTCGCCGTCGTGCATGCTCAGCACCACGATACGCGTATGCGAGCAAACGCTGAGCAGATGCTCGATCAAGGGCAGCCCGCTGCCATCGGGCAACGACAGATCCAAGGCCACCAGATCCGGGCGCCAGTGACCGACGGCTTCCACCGCGTCGTCGGCGCTGCGGCACTCGGCCACGACGTCAAGATCCGGCTCCATCTCGATCAGCCGCTTGAAACCCTCGCGGACAATGGCGTGGTCATCAACCAGAACGATGCTGTACATCCCGCTACTTTACACATTGCGCCGCGTCGCATGCACGTTCGTTGTGACGCCCCGCCCCGCACCGTTGCTGACCGCGCATGTACCATCTCCGGCATGCGTCTGAAACCACTCCATCTGCCCGACTCCGGCCCGCTGCTCGGCGCCGGCTATCTGTTGCTGTGGCTGCTGCTGTGGCCCACGGTGCAGCCGTTCTGGATGCTGCCGTACGGCCTGCGCTTCGGCGCCTTGTTGTTGATACCGGTGCGCCATTGGGGCTGGTTGCTGGGTGCGGAACTTGCCGCTGCGACGGGTCTGGCGCTGGCGCATGGACTGCCTGCCGGCTGGGCCGGGTTTGCCATGGATGAATTGCCCGAACCGTTAGTGATGGCTGGCGGGCTATGGCTTTTGCGGCGGTTCAATCTGCATGCCAGTTTGCACAGTCCGCAAGAGGTGACCCGGCTGCTGCTTTCTGTTGTACTGATGGTGACGGCGACCACCGCGGTTGACGCGGCCTTGTTCGCCCTGGTCCGCGTGCCGGATTCTCCCGAACTGATGCTTCGCGTGCTCGGCGAAGAGTTGCTTAGTCACTACCTGGGCATCCTGCTGATCGTGCCGCTGATGATCATGCTGCTGCGTACCCGGATCGATCAGGGAGCGTTGGCAAGTCTGGTCATGGACGGTTTGCTGGTAATGCTGCCCTCCATGACGATCCTGCTGGTGTTGTCGGAACAGGCTGCACCCCAACCGCAGTTTGCGCGAGTGCTTTCGTTGGCGCCGGTATTGTTCTTCGCCTTCCGCCACGGCTGGCGCGGCGCCAGCCTGGCGATGCTCATCACCAGCCTCGGCATGACCCTGGTCGACCAGCATCTTGGCCATGCGCCGTCCACCGCCGCCGCGTACCTGTTTCTGGCCGTGGCTGGCACCGGCGCGCTCATGCTCGGCTCGGCCACCGACGCCTTGCGACGAAGCAGTGACCGGGTCGCCGAGCAGAACGTCTACCTGGGCGCGGTCAATCGTCGACTGGATCAACTGGCCCATCAGTTACGTGACGCAGCCCGCGGCAACCTGCAGGCGGACGAGAACCAGCGCCGCCACCTGGCAGCAGAACTCCACGACGAACTGGGACAGAACATCACGGCCATCCAGACCCACGTCAAGCTGGCGCAGACGCGCTTGCATCAGGCTGGCATGGAAGACATCAGCACCTCGATCAACACCATCCTCGCCCACATGCGACGGGCCCTGCACCGCCTGCTGGACGACCTGCGTCCGGCCGTGCTGGACGAGTTCGGGTTGCTGCGCGCGCTGGACGAAGGACCTATCCGGGATCTACTGAATACCGCCGGCATGACGTACCACACCGAACTGCATGGTGAACCCCGTCTGCTGGACGATGACACGCGCACCGCGATCTATCGGCTGGTCCAGGAAAGCGCAACCAATGCGGTCAAACACGCCCAGGCCAGCGAGTTCCGGCTGCGCCTGCGTATCGGCGAGCGCCAAGGCATCGCGCTGGCCGTGCTGGATCTGCGCGATAACGGCGCCGGCCTGCCCAGCCGGCTGCCCCGAGGTGGCCGAGGGCTCCAGGGCATGCGCGACCGGGTCACCTCGTTGGGCGGCCAGTTTCGGCTGCGCCCGGAACAAGCCGGGGTTCATCTGCGTATTTTGCTGCGAAGCAACAACCATCCTGTAGACAGCCATCGGGACGCCCGACGGGACTAGGAATTTTTCCGATACCGGAAACGTGAAGCCCTCGTTACGATCGGTTCATCGATGTGGGGGAGCCACCATCGCGAGATGGTGGATCAGAGTCACCGTGGGGACGGGGGCTCTGAAACAACGGCAGGATGCCGTTTCGCCACTACCTGGCGACGAGCAAGGCAATCGCGAGCCATTCGCGCATGCCGATCGAATCAGGTAGGGGAGCAGCCGCGAGTGGACAGGAGTCCTTCTCGCGGCTTTTTTATGCCTGCCCCTCAGCGCCAGGCCCAACCTTCGCCGCCTCGTCAACGCTAGCCTTTGCGCGAATGCGGCTTCGGTCGCACGTAAAGCACCAGGCTGTGATCCTCGATCACGTAGCCATGCCGCGCAGCAATCTCATGCTGCAGGCGCTCGATCTCTTCGCTGACGAACTCGATCACCTTCCCGCTGTCCACATCAATCATGTGGTCGTGATGTTTTCCGCGATCCAGTTCGTAAACCGCCTGGCCCCCTTCGAAGTTGTGCTTGACGATGATGCCGGCAGCCTCGAACTGGGTCAGTACACGATAAACGGTGGCCAGTCCGATGTCTTCCTGATGCGCAAGCAGGTTCTTGTAGACGTCTTCGGCCGTCAGGTGCTGCACCCCCTCCTCGTCGAAGATCTGCAGAATGCGCATGCGCGGATGGGTCACCTTGAGGCCAACCCTGCGCAACTCTTTGGTTTCCTGCTCCATTGGTCACTCTCCGCACACGGCGTTTTCGAGCCGGTAGTGTATCATCCGACACCCTTACGACCCGGACGCAATACGCATGCAAAAGCTGATTACCCTGCTGGTTTTCGCCATGCTGGCGCTTTCCCTTGCCGGCTGCCACATCGCTTACAAACCCGACGTGCAACAGGGCAATCTGCTCGACAAGAAGGTAGTGGATCAACTCAAGCCGGGCATGACCAAGCACCAGGTGTTGGTGCTCATGGGCACGCCATCGGTGAGCACGCCGTTCGACCAAAGCCGCTGGGACTATGTCTCGACGTTTTCGCATCGCGGCAATCCGCAAAAAGTGCGTACCTTCACGCTGACCTTCAACAACGACACGCTGGTTCGTACCGAAGGCGACTTCTTTGCGCAGGATGCCCAGCAATTGGTCAAGGACAGCAAGAAATACAATGCCGGTTACCCAGTCAACGAAACCGAAGGCGACAAGAGCAAATCACCGCAGGAAAGCAAGAACGACGGTGGTTTCGGGAAGGACGACAACAGCCATTGATCGTCAATCGCTGGCAGGCGAGCCCGAGGCCAATTTGCCTATTCGCGGGGTGTCAGCGGGCACGCCGGCGGCGCGCTTCCATGGGATCTAGCAGCAACGGTCGATAGATCTCGATCCGGTCGCCGTTCTGCACAGTGCGATCAGGCGCGACCCTGTCGCCGAATACGCCCAACCGATGAAGGTCGACTACGCCGTCGGGGAGCTCGCCGGCAATACCTGAAAGATCAATCACCTGCTTGACCGAGCTGCCATGGGGCAGTTCCACCCGCAGCAATACCTGCCTGTCGGCATCCGCATAGACCACCTCGACCACCATCGTTCGCTCAACCATAGATGCGCTCGGCCTCGCCGCAGAAGTCGTCCACCATGCGCCCGGCCAAACCCTGGAAGCCCAGCTTCAAGGCGGCGCCACCAAGCCGGCCCGCGTAGTCAAAATCGAGCGCAAAGGCGACCTTGCAACCGGCGTCACCGAGGGCTGTGAATTCCCATAGGCCTTCGAGGCTGCGAAACGGGCCATCAACCAGACTCATCTGCAGTCGCACGGGTGGGTCGACGGTGTTTCTTGTGGTGAAACTCTGCCGCAATCCAGCGAACTTGAGATCCAGCCGCGCCACCAGCGCATTATCCTTACGCTCGAGAATCTCCGCACCGGCACACCACGCGAAGCGCTTTGGGTATGCTTCAACGTCATTGACCAGGTCGAACATCTGCATCGGCGAGTATTTCACCAGTGCGCTGCGGCGGATTTCGATCACGGCAACCTCTTACATCACGCTTGGTTTGGCCCGCTGTGCGGCGGAACCAGCATCAGGGCAGCAAGGCCCGAGTTTAACGGACATGGCCAAGGCGAAGGACAAAGACAACAAGGGCGGCGGCACCATCGCGCTCAACAAGCGTTCGCGTTTCGAGTACCACATCGACCAGCGTTTCGAGGCCGGCGTGGCGCTGCAGGGTTGGGAGTTGAAGGCTTTGCGTGCTGGGCGGATCAACTTCGGCGACAGCTATGCCGTCGTCCTCAAGAACGAGATCTTCCTGATCGGCACTTCGATCCCGCCACTGATCAGCGCGTCCACCCACGTCATCGCCGAAGATCGGCGCACGCGCAAGCTTCTGCTTCATCGCAAGGAAATCGACCAGTTGGTCGGTGCCGTCGAGCGCAAGGGCTATACGTTGGTGCCCACCGCGATGTACTGGAAAGGCAACAAGGTAAAGGTCGAGATCGGCCTCGCCCGCGGCAAGCAGGAGCATGACAAGCGCGACACCGAAAAGCAGCGCGACTGGCAGATCGAAAAACAGCGCACCATGCGTTCGCACAATCGCTCCGCTTGAATCCACTCCACTGCCGTCGTCCATAAAAAAACCCCCGATCGCTCGGGGGTTCTGCATTGGTGGAGGTGGCGGGAGTCGAACCCGCGTCCGAAGGCGTTAAATGCCCGGATCTACATGCTTAGCTCACCGTTCGATCTCGTTCCGCGACAAGCACGATGGGCGAAGCGCACCGCGGAACCAGCCTGATTGATCTAGCCTAGAACCGCCAGGCGGCAGCGTTCGGCGATCTCATGATAATGACCCTACACCGACGAGCATGAGCACAAGTGGGTTCGGGGCTTACGCCTTAAGCGGCGAGAGCGTAGTTGTCGTCGTTGGCAACTAGAAGTTTGCTGCTGGATTAACGAGGAAAGCTGCCCCCTCGGCATGCACCAAGTCATCTCACTACCCCCGTCGAAGCCAGAACACCCCCGGGGAAAACGATTTGATCAGAGCAGTATATGGGGCTTGCCACTGATACATCAATGCCCCCGCCACTGGAACCATCGTTGTCCAATGGCCCGCATCCAGGCACCTTCGGATTTCATCCTCATGCCGGTCATCTCGTCGTCCGCCGAAGATGGCGTGGGACGGCTACCCAAAAATGGATGGCGTTCGTCCCGGTGTTGTTCCGCCGTGAACCCAACGACTATACTTCCGGACTTTACATCACCCTGTACCCGCCGTACTCGTGGGAATGATCTCGATGACTCGATTGCAATTGATTGGCCTGGCTGCGGCCATGGCACTCTTCGCCACCCTCGGTGCGCACGCTGAAGGCGACAAGGCTGCCGGGCGCAAATTGATTTACACCTGCGCGGGTTGCCATGGCGTTCCCGGCTATACCAACGCCTACCCACAGTATCCCGTCCCGAAAATCGCCGGGCAGAACGCTCAGTACATCGTCAACGCGCTGCATGGCTACCAAAGTGGTGATCGCAAGCATCCGACCATGGGCGCCCAGGCGCAGAGCCTGTCCGATACGGACATCCAGAATATTGCCGCTTATCTTTCCAGCCTCGCCAAGTAGTTGCCAAGGAATCTCCGCATGAAACATGCGATCACCCTGCTTTCGTTCGGCGCCACACTGGCGTTCGTTTCCACCCAGTTGCTGGCCAGTGGCAGCATCGAGAACGGCAAACAGAAAGCCGCTACCTGCTTCGCCTGTCACGGGGCGGACGGCAATTCGGTCGATCCCCAGTATCCGCGCCTGGCGGGACAGTACAACATGTATCTGCAGCAGGTGTTGCATGAATACAAGGATAGCCAGCGCGAGAACCCGATCATGAAGGGCATGGTGGCCACCCTGTCGGATCAGGATATCGAGGATATCGCCGCGTACTTTTCCAGCCTGCCGAGCAAGCTCGATACCTTGAAGGGTCACGTCGAAGGCGACAAATAGGCGAACGCTGCTGCCGCACCGCACGTACCAAGGGCCCGCCAGCAATGGCGGGCCCTTGCTTATCCGGGATCAGGAAAGTGCAATCAGGCGACCGCCGACTTGCCGTCGGCCTTGGCGTAATAAGGTTTTTCCCCCACGGCGTGATCGGTGGCATCAAGCACCGCGGTTATCTCCGGCACCCGCTCGCGCAAGGTCTTTTCCACGCCCTGCTTGAGGGTGACATCAACCATGCCGCAGCCATGACAACCGCCGCCAAACTGAAGCACCACCGCACCGGCGGCCGTGATCTCCAGCAGGGTCACCCTGCCCCCGTGCGAAGCCAGTTTCGGATTGACGTCTGCTTCCAGCACGTAGCGCACGCGCTCGATCAATCCCGCTTGCGCCCCCGGTATGTCGCCCTTGATCTTGGGCGCGCGGATGTTCAGCTGGCCACCGGTGGCGTTCGGTTCGAAGTCGATGGTCGCGTTGTCCAGCCAGCTGGCGCTGTCGCCGTCGACATGGAAGTTGAAGCCGGCGCACTCGATCGTCCATTCACCGCCCGCAAGATCGATCGGCTCGCAGAATTCGAGCTCGCAGTTGGCCGCCGGCGTACCCGCCGCGGTCACCCGCAGGCGGATGCTCAACCCGTCAATGCCCTGCTGTGAGAGAAGCCGCAGAAAGTGTTGTTGCGCGCGTTCGGAAATATCGATCATGCTTGCTCCAGTGTCGCCAAACGGGTGCCGGCAACCCTGCCGGCGAAACAGCACCATTTTAGTCCTGTTTCGAATCCGCTGCTTGCTTTGACTTTTACGCGCACAACTTCGACGCTTCGCCTTCAATGTCATCCGCGTGGAAACCCTCTATGAATGCCAATGACCTGGCCACCCGCCATTGCGAGCCGCGCAAGGGCAAGGAACATGCACTGGATATCCATCAGGTGTCTGGCTATTTGCGGCAGCTGCCAGGCTGGCAACTGCTTGACGACGGCATGGCCATTGCCAAGGACTTCAAGTTCTCCGACTTTCACCAAACGCTCGGCTTCATCAACGCAGTCGGTTTCATGGCCAACAGGGAAGACCACCATCCCGATCTCGAAGCCGGCTACGGCCATTGCCGGTTGCTTTGGTCGACCCATGACGTCGGCGGTCTGTCGCTGAACGACTTCATCTGCGCTGCACGGGTCGAGGCGTTGCTGGGAAGGTGATCAGAAGTCAGTGCGCGACTTGTCCCGCGAGTAGACGAGCCGTTTGCCTTTGACGGCAAGCACATCGAGAAACTCCTTCAGGTCATCCGGCAGCGGTGTGGAAAAACTGTACGCCCGGTCATCGAGCTCAAAGCTCATGTGCGCAGCATGCAGGAACAACCGCTGCAAACCCATGTCGCGGAAACGCTTGTTCATTTCCTTGTCGCCGTACTTCGGGTCGCCCGCCAGAGGATGACCGATGTGCGCCGCATGCACACGGATCTGGTGTGTGCGCCCCGTGCCCAGCGTAGCCTGCATCAGGCGTGCACCGGGATACTGCTCCATTTCCCGAAAAAACGTCAGCGACGGCTTGCCGTTGTCGGCGACCCGCACCATCCGCTCACCGCCTTGCAACACCGATTTCAACAATGGCGCGTTGACGTCGAATTTCGCCTTGGACGGGTGGCCGAGCATGAGACACAAATATTGTTTGGTGACCTCGCCGGCGCGAATCGCAGCCTGCAGCCCGGTCAGACCAGCCCGCGTGCGGGCAAACACCAGGACGCCGCTGGTATCGCGGTCGAGTCGATGCACCAGTTCCAGATGTTCGTGCGGCCGCGCAGCTCGGAGCAGTTCGATCGCGCCATGGCTGACCCCGCTGCCGCCATGACTGGCGACCCCCGAGGGTTTGTCGATCACCAGGAGGTGCTTGTCCTCGAATATGACGGCATCGGCCACCGAGGCCACCAAGCCACTGGCGGGCGGGCGCCCTTCCGGGCGCGCCGCTACCCGAACCGGCGGAATGCGCAACGTATCACCGTCAGCGAGACGGGTATCCGGCTTGGCCCGTTTGCCGTTGACGCGCACCTGGCCCGTGCGCAAAAGGCGATAAATCATGCTCTTGGGCACCCCCTTCAACAGGGTCACCAGCGCATTGTCGATGCGCTGACCGTCCCTTTCGGGACCGATCTCGACTTGACGTACACCGTGAGGTGCGTCGGGGGAAGTTGCCGTCTGCATTGAAAAAAACCTGCTGAAATAGGATACTCGTCGGGCGCTACATTCTGCCCATCGGTATCTGGATCGGGTCGAATGCCTGCCCGTAACGTCGGCGAGGATTGCGCCGGTTGCCTTGGCGGCCGGTCGCGGCTCCCTTTCATCGTAACGGTTTGGGTCGCTGTTTGTCCGATGCCGTGAGGTGTCGGGGCGGCAGGCGCAGCTGACCGAATCATCCCGACGCCGGCAACGGTGCCGTTTTTTTGCCGCTTAACCGCAGCGGCGCGATCCCCGGCAGGCCGCCATTGTGGCGCCACCGCGGCACGCGACGCGCGGCCAAGCCGAGGATAACCACCATGAAACGTATGTTGATCAACGCGACTCAGCGTGAAGAGTTGCGCGTGGCCATTGTCGATGGCCAGACCCTGTATGACCTGGACATTGAAATCCCTTCGCGGGAACAAAAAAAGTCCAATATTTACAAGGGACGAATCACTCGAGTTGAAGCTTCACTCGAAGCCTGCTTCGTCGAGTATGGGGCAGAACGCCATGGCTTTCTGCCGCTGAAGGAAATTTCCCGCGAGTACTTCACGCCGGGCCTCGACCACCACAAGTCCAGCATTCGCGAACTGGTCAAGGAAGGCCAGGAAATCGTCGTCCAGGTGGAAAAGGAAGAGCGCGGCAACAAGGGCGCCGCCCTGACCACGTTCATCAGCCTGGCTGGCCGCTACATGGTGTTGATGCCGAACAACCCGAAGGCCGGCGGCGTCTCGCGCCGGATCGAGGGCGAGGACCGGCAGGCATTGAAGGAGGCACTCGACCACGTCACTGTGCCTGATGACGTCGGCCTGATCGTGCGTACCGCGGGTCTCGGCCGCGACGCCGAAGAATTGCAATGGGATCTCGACTACCTCCTGCAGCTGTGGAAGTCGATCTCCGAAGCCGCCAGCAAGCAGCGCGCGCCCTTCCTGATCTACCAGGAATCGAAGCTGTTCATCCGGGCGCTGCGCGACTACCTGCGGAGCGACATCGGCGAGATCCTGATCGACGAGGAAGCGCTGTACAACGATGCACGCGATTTCATGCAGCAGGTGATGCCCAACGCGTTGCGCAAACTCAAGCTGTACAGGGACGACACCCCACTGTTCACCCGCTATCAGATCGAAACGCAGATCGAGAGCGCGTTCGATCGCCAGGTGCGCTTGCCGTCCGGCGGCTCCATCGTCATCGATCAGACCGAAGCACTGACCGCGATCGATATCAACTCCTCCAAGGCCACCAAGGGCAGCGACATCGAGGAGACCGCATTCAATACCAATTGCGAGGCGGCGGTGGAGATCGCCCGCCAGGCACGTATCCGCGATGCGGGTGGCCTGATCGTGATCGACTTCATCGACATGGACAGCCCCAAACATCAGCGCGAGGTGGAAGATCGCCTGAAAGAAGCGCTGAAGCAGGATCGCGCCCGCGTGCAGATCGGACGCATTTCGCGCTTCGGCCTTCTCGAGATGTCGCGTCAGCGGCTACGCCCCAGCCTTGGTGAGGCGAGTCAGATCGTCTGTCCGCGTTGCGAAGGCCACGGCCATATTCGCGGCGTGGAGTCGCTGTCGTTGTCGACCTTGCGCCTGATCGAAGAGCACGCGATGAAGGACAACACCGGCCAGGTACTGGTGCAGGCGCCGTCCAGCGTCGTCAACTTTTTGCTCAACGAAAAGCGCGCCAGCGTGGTCGAGATCGAACTGCGCCACAAGGTGCACGTGATGATCGTCGCTGACGAGAAGCTGGAAACGCCCCATATCGAGATCCAGCGCATTCGCGAGGCGGACATGGGCGAACATAGCAAACCAAGCTATGAGCGCCTGACCACGGTGGACGCCGCCGAGCTACCCAAGATGGGCCAGGCACTTGGCAGCACCGAGCAGCCAGCCGTAAGCGGCATCGTGCCTTCCAGCCCGGCCCCATTGCGTGATGAAGTCCCCGAACCGGCTGCGGTGGAAACCCAACCGGTAGCACGACGTCAACGCCCGATCGCCCACGCCGTGCCTCCGACGGCGCCGGCGACCGGCGTCATCTCGCGACTCCTTGGCTGGTTCCGCAGCGCCGCCGAGGCCGCCCCGCCGCCGGCAGCTCCACGCAACGACGACAACGCTCGTGACAGCAATCGCAATCGACGCGACGAACGGGGAGCGCGTGCCAGCACATCGAGCGCGCCTTCACAGCGCCAGCCGCGGCGCGAGTCTGCGCAGCCGGGTTCGTCGTCCAAGGCCGGTGCCCAGCAGCAGGCCCGTAGCAATCGCCAGCGCGGCAACGAGACGCAACCGCGCCAGGCGCAACAGTCCCAAACCCAGACCATGAAAGCGGAGCGCCAGCCCAGGCCCGCCAACGTCGAGAACAATCAGGCCCGCGCCGAACGCAAACCCAATCCGCCACAGCCCAAGCCCGAACGCCAGCCCCGCCCTTCCACCGAACAACCGATCGCCGTTCCGGCGGACGATGCCGCAAAGGAAGCCGAATTGCTCGCAACCCAATCGGAGCCCATGGGGTCGGAAGCAATCGATAACGCTCTGGACACGGATGGCAGCCAGTCGCGCCGTCGTCGTGGCCGTCGCGGCGGCCGTCGTCGGCGTCGCCATGACGAATCGGTACCGAATGAAGCGAATCTCGATACCGTGCAGGCACAGGCGCTCGACGATGAGGACCGTGATGAGATCGCCAGTTCTCTGGCGCCGGCCAAAGTCGCGATCCGCGGCGAAACAGCCCGATCGGCGGGTGCATCTCCTGTCGGAAACCCGCCCGGCGGCAAACCGGATGCCGGCACCGCCCCTGCCGCGCTGGATATGCCGCCGAAGCCCGACGCCGCCGCTCCGGTCATGGCGGCGGTCAACGCCGCCGCACCCGTGACGGCAGCGTTCAACTTGCCCACGTTGCCGCCGATTCCCGATCAGGCAGGAACTGCTTCCGATCGCCCGAATGTGACAGTGGCCGTTCAGCCTGGCGCCTCCCAAGCTCCTTCCAGCGACACTCCACAGCGCGCACCCTCCGCCAGTGTGGATGTTCCCGTCAGAGCGGAATGGGTCACTCCGGCGCCTGCCAGGACAGCTACGCCAGCACCTGCGGAAGGTCCGGCCGCCACACCCGTACCGGAAACCAAGCCAGCGGCCATGGCCCCCTCGTCGGTTCGGCTCACCCCCGTGGTTTCGGCTCCAGCAGTTGCCGAAGCCCATCCGCCAACAGAACCTGGACGCACAACGGTTTCCGCCGGAGCGGCCGCTTCACCTGAAGCGGCACCAAGTCCTGCCGCGAATACTTCGGCGCTGCCCAAACAAGGCGACCTGCTCGCCCAACCCGTGCGCCCGGAGCCGTCTGCTGCGCCGTCTCATGAGACGTCCACCGCGGTCACCCCGACCGCAGAGACTGAACACGACGAGCGGAACTCCGACTCTCAAAGTTGAGGCCCGCGTATTGCAAGCACAAAAAAGCCGGACTTCTGTCCGGCTTTTTTGTGCCCAGGTTTTCTTGTCAGATCGTCAGCTGCCCACATGGTGATTGGGCGAATCGATCAAGCCGTGCATCGTCATCAGATGGGCCAGGCTGAGAACATGATCCACATGCAACTTCTCCATCAGACGTTGCTTGTAGGTGGATACCGTTTTCGGACTCAGATTGAGTTGTTCGCCGATAATGGTAAGCGGCTTGCCGCGAACGAGCATCATCGCAACCTCGAGTTCACGGCTGGACAGTACGTCGAACGGTGAAGCACTGCCGTCCAGAGTGGCCAGCGCAAGCTGCTGCGCCACTGCGGGTGCCAGATAGCGACGGCCCATCGCCACCTGACGTACCGCCGATACCAGCTCGTCGGCGGTGCAACCCTTGGTAAGGTAGCCAAGGGCGCCTGCGTCAAGCAATCGTTTGGGAAAGCGAGCGTCGTCAACTACCGTAACGATGACGATGTGGGTGGCGAGCTTTGACCGGCTGACCCGTTCGGTGAGCTCGATGCCGCTCATGCCAGGCATATGCACATCGACCAGGGCGATTTCCGGCGCGAGCGTACGGATCAGCTGCAGGCCTTCCTCGGCAGTACCCGCCTCACCGCTGATATTGATATCCGATTGCTGCTGCAGAATCATCCGAAAGCCGGTACGAACCAGCTCGTGATCGTCCACCAGAACCACATTGATCACCTGACGCCCTCCTTGGTAGGGTTTGCTGAAATTAGGCCGCGCCGCTTACCAATGCAAGCAGCTTGCCGCTCATCAACACCGATTGGTATGCCGCGATCCTTGTCGCAGACGCTGGCTTTCACCGAGCTGGCCGCCCTGCGCGGTCATAACAGCTACAACATGCGCATCATCGTTCGCATGGTGCGCCAGCACGATGGCGAAAGCTTCGTCTGTGGGCGCAATTTGCCATGGCAGAAGCGGTAGTTATGTCGGCCAACACCCACGAGCGATGTACGGGAAGCGCCGCGCATCCGCCTCGCCCAGTTGGCCGTCACCAAGTCGGCATGAATGCTATCCCGTAGCCATGAACGGAAAAAACCGCCTCGCGGCGGTTCTCCGTGTTACGGGCCCGGTGATGAATCCACCGAAACCTTCATTGGTGCCCAAGAGGGGACTCGAACCCCTACGACTTGCGTCGCTACCACCTCAAGGTAGTGCGTCTACCAGTTCCGCCACCTGGGCAGGTGTGTTGCTTAGTGCTTGGCCGGAGGCTGCGGGGCCGCCGGTACCTCACCCTTGTTCTGGGTAGGGAGTGCTGCTGGCGACGCGGCCGGAACGGCGGTGCGGGTTGCCGACGGCACTTCCGAACCCGCCGATGATGCGGCAATTGCGGCTTTGGCGGCAGCCGGCTTTTCGGCAATCGCCCCCATGACACCCAGATCATTGGCGTTGCTGTGGGGCGCCCCGTTGCCATGCAGGTAAATACCCATGCCCAGGCTGAGCAGGAAGAACAGCCCGGCAAGCACCCCGGTCGCACGGGTCAGGAAGGTGGACGAACCACGCGCACCAAAGACCGTGGCCGATGCACCGCCGCCGAAGCCGGAGCCAGCGTCGGCTCCCGCACCGTTCTGCAGCAGGATCAGCACGATCATCGCCGCTGCGATCAGAATGTAAAACACGCTGAAAATGACGAACATAGATTTTCTATTGAGCCTGTAGCGCCTGATGCGCCGCGGCGCAGATTCCAAGGAAGTCGGACGCGGCCAGAGAGGCACCGCCGATCAGCCCTCCGTCCACATCCGCCTGCGCGAACAATTCCGCGGCATTGGCCGCCTTGACGCTGCCGCCGTAAAGCAGTCGGGTCAGACGGGCAATCATAACATCTTCTTTTTCCAGTTGGCTACGAATGAAGGCATGCACCTGCTGGGCCTGATCCGGGCTGGCGGTGCGGCCGGTACCGATCGCCCAGACAGGCTCATAGGCGATCACTGCGGTATCGAAACGGGCGATCCCGTTGAGCGATACCACCGCCCGCAGCTGGCGCGCGATGACGGCCTCGGTTTCGCCAGCCTCACGTTGTTCCAACGTCTCGCCGACGCACAGGATCGGCGTGAGGCCGCCTGCGCACGCCGCGGCAAACTTGCGCGCGACGAGCTCATCGTCTTCGCCGTGATATTGGCGACGCTCGGAGTGGCCCACCAGCACCCAGCGTGCCCCGACATCCGCCAGCATGGCAGCGGAAACTTCGCCGGTGTAAGCACCCTGCCCCGGGTGCTCGCTGACATCCTGTGCGCCGATGCCCGGTCCCGCCTCGGCATGCTGGCCGGCGAGTTCGGCGAGGTAGGGAAACGGCGGAAACACGGCGACATCGATGGAATCCGGCTTGGCGGCAGCAATGTCGTTCACCAGCGCTGCAGCCATCGAGCGGCTGCCGTGCATTTTCCAGTTGCCCGCAACAAATTTCTTGCGCATGGTCTGCTTCCGCTGCGATCAAACCGCGAGCTTACCGGGCGGCTCCAGCTATGGGCAAACGGCGCGGATCGCTGGCGTCGGAAGGGAGGTCCGGTCAAGAATGAGAATTCCTGTCCTGAATCGCCCATCGCCATGTCCCATCCATTCAGCCTGATCACCGGCGCGTCCTCCGGTATTGGCGCCGCGTTCGCCCGACAGCTGGCCGCACTCGGTCACGACTTGGCACTGACCGCGCGTCGTACCGACCGGCTGGAATCCCTCGCCCGCGAACTGCGCAGTCAACACGGCATCCAGGTGATCGTGCTGACCTGTGACCTGGCCGATCCAGCCGCGCCACAAACGCTGTGCGACGCGCTGGAACAACGTGGCCTGCAGGTGGACTGGCTGATCAACAATGCCGGTTACGGCGTACCCGGCACGTTCGAGGCCAACAACTGGGCCACGCATGCCGACTTCCTGCAGGTGCTCCTCATCGCTCCCACCGAGTTGACGTGGCGATTGCTGTCCGGCATGCGCCAGCGCGGTCGTGGTCGCATCATCAATGTCGCTTCGCTCGCCGGACATGTGCCCGGGCCGGCTGGACACACGCTGTACGCGGCATCCAAGGCGTATCTGATCAAGTTCTCCCAATCGTTGGCGCTGGAGAACCGCGCTGCCGGCGTGCATGTCTGCGCGTTGTGCCCGGGCTTCACCTGGTCGGAGTTCCACGATGTCACCCGCACGCGCGACAAGATGAACAAGCTGCCGGCCTTCATGTGGCTGAGCGCGGAAGACGTGGTGCGCCAGGGCATCGCTGCCGTCGAACGCGGCGATGCGGTCTACATTCCCGGGCGGGTCAACCGCACCATCAAGACCATCGTCCAGTTGATGCCCGATCGGCTCGCACTCTGGCTTTCCGCGAGGGAGTCGAAGCGCTACCGCAACACCGAGGTTTAGGTCGGCTCACACCCATCCGGCGATTCGCGCCGCCTATCGGCTACTGTTCCCTGTATCTTCGTCCACGGCCCCTCCACGCCATGTCCCTGTTTCCGACCCAGATGCGCCCGCTGCCTTACCGCAAGCCCGTCGAAGGTCGTGACTACTGGGTGCTGGACGATGTCCTGCCGAATGCCGACGAGGTGCGCGCGCGTTGCCTGGCCAAGACGGATTGGGAATCGGGTTATCCATACACCGCCGAAGTGTGGCCTGGCATGCGTGCCACGCCTGCCTTGCTGGACGAAGAACTGGGTGCATTGGAAGCAAAGGTCCGACATTTGACGGGCGCGAAAAGAGTCTGGGTCGAGCAGGCCGAGGCTGGCATGCGGCTCAACCACAATTGCGTGCAGGTGGTCGGATCCGTCGAAGGCGCAGTCAAGCCGCATACCGATTCGACCCATCTCTGCCGCTACGCCGCCGTGCTCTATCTCAACCCCGATGTGCCCAGCCAGTGCGGCACCAGCTTCTTCCGCCAGCGCCTGCCGGGAGGGCAACTCGGCGGCAACATCGTGATGCCGCCGTATCGCACTCTGGCAGAAGCGCTGGGAAACCGCTTCGTGCAGCCGAATGCGTTCATCGAGGACGTACGCGTGGCGCATCGCTTCAACCGCCTGCTGCTGTACAAGGCCAACCTGATCCACAGCGCCACCGCGTACTGGGGACTGGAAATGGCGACCAAGCGGATGACCGCCGTATTCTTCTGGATGGCTTGACGCCCTCAGATCAACTTGATTTCGCGCAGGCGCTGCAGCAGGTATTCGTGCGAGCTGATCGAGGTGTCGTAACGCCGCGGATTATCCGCCGTGACGCACGAGTCCAGCGGATCGAGCATCACGTCCGGGTTCGGATGCAGGAAGAACGGCACCGAATAGCGCGGTTTGCGCGCGTTCTCGTTCTGCGGGTTGACTACCCGGTGCGAGGTCGACGGATACACGTGGTTGCTCAGCCGTTGCAGCATGTCGCCGATGTTCACCACGATAGCGTCGCCCTCGGTGGTGATGGGCAACCACTCACCATGGCTCAGCACCTCCAGCCCCTCGGCGCTGGCGCCGACCAGCAAGGTGATGAAGTTGATGTCCTCGTGTGCGCCGGCACGCACGTTGGGGATGTTGTCCTGGGTGATCGGCGGATAGTGGATCGGGCGCAGGATCGAGTTGCCGACGTCGGTCTTGTCCTCGAAGAAGTTCTCCGGCTGGTCGATATGCAGCGCCAGTGCGCGCAATACGCGCGTGCCGAGCTTGTCCAGAGCCTCGTACAGGCCGTAGCCGTACCTCCTGAAATCCGGCACTTCGCTGGGCCAGATGTTCGGCGGCATCACGTCGGCGAACTTCGAGTCGCGAGGAATCTCGCGGCCGATGTGCCAGAACTCCTTGAGGTCGGCGTACTGGCTGTCCTTGGCGGTCTCCACCTTGAACGGCGTGTAGCCGCGCGCACCGCCGCTGCCGGCGACGTGGTACTTCATCTTGATGTCAGTCGGCAGCGCGAAGAAACGCTGAAAGGCGTCGTACGAACCATCGATCAGCTCGCGCGCAATGCCATGCCCGCTGATGCAGCAGAAACCGAACTCGCGGTAGGCCGCGCCGAGCTCGGCAACGAAGGCGTCACGGTCGCTGTCGTAACGACGGATATCGAGGGTGGGAACATTCTTCATTGCTGTGGTCCGTTGGGCAGGGCATGCGGTCGGTCATCCGCACCAAAAGGGCGGGCACGTCGGGCCAATCCATGGCGACCCAATACGGCTACAGGTTCACGAGCGTTCGGCTGCGGATTTTACAGTCCCCGCCAGCTTCTCGGCCAACTGTTGCACTTCCGCGGCATCCGCCCCCTCGATGGTGACGCGTACCAGCGGCTCGGTGCCGGAAGCGCGCAACACCACCCGGCCGCGCCCCTGCAGTATCCGTTCCACCTCGGCCAGCGCCTGCTGCACCTCGCTGCCGGCGAGAGCCTCGCGGGCACCGGCAGCGCGCACGTTGAGCATGACCTGGGGCAACTTCCTGAGACCCTGGCGAGCGGTGGCAAGATCCTGGCCGGAAAGCGCCAGCGCCTGCAGTACCGCCAGCGCCACGATGATGCCGTCGCCGGTGGTAGCCCGATCCAGGCACAAGACGTGGCCGGAGGTTTCACCGCCGAGCATGCCGCCGTGCTGCCTGAGTTGCTGCATCACGTAGCGGTCGCCCACGTTGGCCCGAATCAACGGCACGTCGAACTCCGCCAGCGCCAGCTGCAGACCGTAGTTGCTCATCAAGGTGCCCACCACCGGCCCCTTGAGCAACCCCCGCGCGTGCAGGCTGCGCGCCAGCACGTAGAGAATGTCGTCGCCGTCGGCCAGCGCGCCGTGCCGGTCGACCAGCATCACCCGGTCGCCATCGCCGTCGAACGCGATACCGATGTCGGCGCCCTGTTCAAGCACCGCCCGCTGCAACGCCTGCGGGTGCGTCGACCCCACGTCGCGGTTGATGTTGAAGCCGTCCGGCTTGTCGCCGATCGCGATCACCTCGGCGCCCAGTTCGGCAAACACCTTCGGCGCCACCTGATAGGTCGCGCCATGAGCGCAGTCCAGCACGATCCGCAGCCCGCGCAGGTTGAAACTCTCCGGCACCGTGGCCTTGCAGAACTCGGCATAGCGCGTCGCGGCGTCCGCCACACGAACCGCCTTGCCCAATTGCTCGGAGGCTACGGTGACGAAGTCGGCGTCCACCTCCTGCTCGATCGCCAGTTCGATCGCATCAGACAGCTTCTCGCCATCGGCGGAAAAAAACTTGATGCCGTTATCGTGATGCGGATTGTGCGAGGCGCTGATCACGATGCCGGCCTGGGCGCGCATCGAGCAGGTAAGGAATGCCACCGCGGGCGTGGGCATCGGCCCGAGCAGCCCGACATCGGCACCAGCCGCCACCAGGCCGGCTTCCAGCGCGGATTCGAACATGTAGCCCGAAATGCGGGTGTCCTTGCCGATCAGCACCCGGGGCCGATCCTCACCCTCGCGCGCCAGCACGCTGCCGACGGCACGCCCCAGCCGCAGCATGAAATCCGCGCTGATCGGCCATTGCCCGACCAATCCACGAATGCCGTCGGTGCCGAAATATTTGCGTTGGTTCATGGTGTCCACAATTTCCTGGAGTTTCCCCTGTATCGAATCAAGGCGCCGTCACGAACATCCGGTTCAATCGTCGTCCGGCCAACGCGGCACGCTGGATTTTTCGACCCGCTGTGGAACCGCATCGACGGCATGTACCGCCCGCCACACTGCCAACGCATCCACGGTGGCGGCCACATCATGCACGCGAACCATGCGCGCTCCACGCTGAACGGCTATCAGGGCCGCCGCCGCCGAGCCCGCCGCACGATCGGCCGGCTCGGTCCGACCGGTCAGCGTGCCGATCATGGCCTTGCGCGAGAGCCCCGCGTAGACGCCGCTGCCCAGATTGCTGAAGCGCTCCAGCGCGCACAGCAGCGCCAGGTTGTGTTCCAGCGTCTTGCCGAAACCAAAACCGACATCGACCAGCACCTTGCGCCGATCGATCCCGGCCAGCTCGCAGGCGAACAGACGGTCCGTGAGAAACCGGTGCACGTCGCCGACCACGTCGGCATAGTGCGGATCGACCTGCATGCTGCGCGGTTCGCCCTGCATGTGCATCAGGCACACCGGCACGCCCAGTTCCGCCACGGCATCCATCGCACCGTCGCGGCGCAAGGCATAGACGTCGTTGATCATGCCGGCACCGGCGGCCACTGCCGCGCGCATCACTTCGGGCTTCGACGTGTCGATCGCGAGCGGCAGCGTGGTACGTGCGATCAGTTGCTCGATCACCGGCAGCACGCGGCGCAGCTCTTCCTCGACCGACACCTCCTCCGCGCCCGGCCGGGTCGACTCGCCGCCGACATCGAGCATGTCCGCGCCCTCCGCCGCCATGCGCAGGCCGTGCGCCACGGCAGACTCCACGTCCGCATGCGAGCCGCCGTCGGAGAACGAGTCGGGGGTGACATTGAGAATGCCGACCACCCGCGCGCGATCCAGCCGCAAGGGGCGGCCGGCGCAATCCAGTACCGTCGCAAACAGATCGTTCGACATCTCTTCACCTCGCTGGTGCCGCCAGCGCCTGCGCAGCACTCAAACCGGAATCTGACCACCCAGCTCGCCCATGAAACGGCGGTAGTGGCGCAGCTCGGCGATGGAATCGCGGATATCGGACAGCGCCGTGTGCGCCGACTCCTTGCCGACACTCCTGGCGACCTCCGGCGCCCAGCGCCTCGCCAGCTCCTTGAGCGTGGACACGTCCAGATTGCGGTAATGGAAGTAGCGCTCCAGCCGCGGCATCTGCCGGTACATGAAGCGTCGATCCTGGCAGATCGAGTTGCCGCACATCGGCGACTTGCCGGGCGGCACCCACGCGCGCAGGAAGTCCACCGTGGCCTGTTCGGCCATCGCGTGGTCCGTCTCGGAAATCAGCACCTGTCGCCACAGCCCGGACTTGTGGTGCTGGTTGGTGTTCCAGCTGTCCATCGATTCAAGCCGATCGATCTCGTGGCGTATCGCGAACACCGGACCATCGGCCAGCACGTTCAGGTCCTTGTCGGTAACGACTGTGGCGATCTCCAGGATCGAGTCGTTGTCGGTGTCGAGGCCGGTCATCTCCAGATCGATCCAGATCAGGTTTTCTTCGTGGGCTTGGCTCATGGAATCTCCTTGTGGGCGGGAGTTTATCAGCCTTGCCAGCATGCGATGATCCCGCCCATGCAGACCTTCTTCTGGCACGACTACGAGACCTCCGGCGCCGACTCGCGGCGCGACCGGCCGGTACAGTTTGCCGGTGTCCGCACCACCCTCGATCTGGAAATCGTGGGCGAGCCGGTGATGTTCTACGGCAAACCGTCGATGGAAATGCCGCCGCACCCGGATGCCTGCATGATCACCGGCATCATCCCGCAACTGACCGAGCGCGAAGGCCTGAACGAGGCCGGGTTCGCCGCCCGGGTGCATGAACAGCTGGCCGCGCCGGGCACCTGCGGTGTCGGCTACAACTCGCTGCGCTTCGACGATGAATTCACGCGGCAGATGCTGTACCGCAATTTTTACGAGCCCTACGGTCGCGAGTGGGAGAACGGCAACTCGCGCTGGGACCTGATCGATCTGGTGCGCCTGTGCCAGGCGCTGCGGCCGGAAGGTATCGTCTGGCCGACCCGCGAGGACGGCTCGCCCAGTTTCAAGCTGGAGCAGCTGGCCCGCGCCAACCAGATCAAGCAGGAGCACGCGCACGACGCGCTGTCGGACGTCCACGCGCTGATCGACCTGGCCCGCCTGATCCGCGTGCGTCAGCCGCGATTGTGGGACTGGTACTACGGCCTGCGCCGCAAGCAGAAGGTATTCGAGCTGCTCGACGTGGTGAACATGACGCCGGTGGTGCACGTGTCCTCGCGCTATCCGGCCAGCCGCCATTGCCTCGCCGTCATCGCGCCGCTGGCGCCGCATCCGAGCCGTCCGGGCGAGGTGATCGTGTACGACCTGGCCACCGACCCGGCCGAATGGCTGGCATTGGACGAGGACGAGATCGCCGACCGCATCTTCACCGCACGTGCCGACCTGCCCGAAGGGATCGAACGCATCCCGTTGCGCACCGTACGCGCCAATCACGCGCCAGCGCTGGCGCCGCTGTCGGTGCTGCAAGGTGTGGACCTGGGTCGCCTGCAGCTCGATCAGGCTCGCTGTCTGGCCCATCGCGACGTGTTGCACGCTGTCGAAGGACTGCCGGAGAAACTCCGGCGAGTGTTCCAGCGTGCTGCCGAACTGCCGCCGCCGGAAGACCCCGAGCTGGCGCTGTACGGCGGTGGCTTCCTGCCCGATGCCGACAAACGGCTGCTGGCCCAGGTGCGCGCCACCCCGCCGGAGCAGTTGGGCACGCGCGTCTTTCCGTTTCGCGATGCGCGATATCCGGAACTGCTGTTCCGCTACCGCGCACGCAACTGGCCCGAGACACTCGATGCTGACGAACGTGCACGCTGGGAAGCTTTCCGCCAGGCCCGACTGACCCGCCACACCGCATTGACCGGCCTGACCCTCGACGACTACTTCGCCCGGCTGGCCGAGCTGCGCAACGATCCGCAGGCGCAGGGCAAGCTGGCGCTGCTCGATCAGTTGCAGGCCTGGGGCGAGCAGCTCGCCGCCGGCATCGACAACCGCTGAATCACCCTCACCTCAAACCCATCGGCCCAGCATGCCCCAGAGCTACTTCACCCCTGCCACCTTCCGCTTCCTTCGCGCACTCGACCGCAACAACCGCCGCGAGTGGTTCCATGCGCACAAGGCCGACTACGAGCGCCACGTGCGCGAGCCGTTCCTGCAATTGATCACCGATCTGCAGGCACCGCTGGCGAAGATCAGCCCGCATTACCGCAGTGATCCGCGCAAGAACGGCGGCTCGCTGTTCCGCATTTTTCGCGACACCCGCTTTTCCAACAACAAGCTCCCCTACAAGCCCTGGCAGGGTTCGCGCTTCTTCCATGAACGCCGCCATGAGATCCCGGCGCCGTCGTTCTACCTGCATATACAGCCCGGCGACTGCTTCGCCGGTGGTGGCATGTGGCACCCGGAGCCGGATGCGCTCAAGCACATTCGCGGCTTTCTCGTCGACAATCCCGCCGCATGGAAAGGCGCGACCCGCAGCAAGGCGTTTCGCGATCATCTGCACCTGGGAGGCGAATCGTTGGTGCGGCCGCCGCGCGGTTACGATCCGGCACACGAGTTGATCGACGATCTCAGGCGCAAGGACTTCGTCGCATCCGCCGGCTTCAGCGAAGAGCTTGCCTGCTCCAGCGAGTTGCTGCCGTGGACAGTGACCACGTTCAAGCGTGTCGCGCCGCTGGTCGATTACCTGTGCGCGGCGCAGGAGCTGGAGTTCTAGGCCCGTCGCGACGCATCGCGCGACGTGGCGATCGACCAGCCGGCCACGCCGATGCCGATCACGGCGGTAAACGCCACGTAATGCGCCGGCGCCAGCACGCCGAACCGCTCGACCAGCAGGCCGATCAACGGCGGCGTAAGGCCACCGAACAGCGCGTAGGCGATGTTGTACGAAAACGACAACCCGGAGAACCGCACCGCCGGAGGAAACGCCAGCACCATCAGCGTCGGCACCACGCCCGTCACGCCCACGCTGAAGCCGGTAAGCGCATACAACGCGACAAAGTGCACGCCGCCGGCCCGCAGATCGACGTACAGCGCATAGCTGCACAGCAGCAGCCCGATCGCACCCGCCAGCAAGGCGCGCGCATGGCCGGTGCGATCGGCCAGCCAGCCGAAGAACAGGCAGCCCAGCGCCAGCGCGAACGAGGCCGCGTTGTTGCCCAGGAACGCACGCGCCGGCTCGATGTGGAACACCGACTGCGCCAGCGTCGGTGTCATCAGGATCATCACCACGATCGCAGCGGTGAGCATCCAGGTCACCAGCATCGACACCAGCACGCCCGCCAGATGCCGCTCGAACACCTGCCGCAGCGGCAGCCCCCTCGCGAGCTCCTTGCGCGCGTGCATCGCCTCGAACACCGGTGTCTCGCTGAGCCAGCGGCGCAGCCAAACCGCGAAGAAGCCGAACACGCCGCCGACCAGGAACGGCAGTCGCCAGCCGTAATCGAGCACGGCGGCAGGCGTGAGTTCACGATGGATCGCCGCCGCCACGAGCGAGCCGATCAGGATGCCTGCGGTGAGCCCCGAGGTAAGGCTGGCGCAGGCGAAGCCGATCCTCTGCGCGGGCACGTGCTCGGCCACGAAAACCCACGCGCCCGGCACCTCGCCACCTACCGCAATGCCCTGCACCACCCGCAGCACCAGCAGCAGCAACGGCGCCAGCATGCCGACCTGCGCATACACCGGCAGCAAGCCGATACCCAGCGTGGGCACCGCCATCAGGAACACGCTCAGGGTGAACATCTTCTTGCGTCCCAGCTTGTCGCCGTAGTGCGCCATCACGATGCCGCCCAGCGGCCGCGCCAGATAGCCCGCCGCGAAGATGCCAAACACCTGCAACTGTGCCAGCCACCCGGCGGTGCCGGGGGGAAAGAACAGGTGCCCCAGTGGAATGGCGAAGAACACGAACACCACGAAGTCGTAGAACTCCAGCGCACCGCCGAGCGCCGCCAGCGCCAGCGTGCGGATGTCGCGGCGGTCGAGGCGTTCGCGCGGCGCACGCGTGACCGGGCTTTCCACAAATGTCATCGGGTTCGGGTTCCTGGTGAAAAGGATCAGGCCTGCGCGAAGGAAAACGCCAGCACGTCGGCGATGGCGTCGGTATCGGCCAGGCACATCAACAATCGCTCCACGCCCAGTGCCACACCGGCGCAATCGGGGATGGCGTCGAGCACGTCGAGCAAGGCGTGATCGAGCGGAACCTCGCGCAGGCCACGCTCACGCCGTATCGCGTTGTCGCGCCCGAAACGCCGGCGTTGTTCCGCCGCATCGTTCAACTCGTGATAGCCATTGGCCAGCTCGTGGCGCCCAAGGTACAGCTCGAAACGCTCGGCCAGCGGTGGATCGCCGGCGCGGATCTTCGCCAGCGCGCATTGCGTCGCCGGATAGTCGTGGATCACCGTGATGCGGTCGCGCGGAAACGCCGGCTGCAATTTGTGCGTGATCAGCAGATCGAGCCAGTCGTCGTGGCCGAGCCCTTCCGGGTCGATGCCCCACTCGCCCAGCGGCGTGCGCAGTTCGTCGATTGGCGCCTGCAGCGGATCGATGCCGAGTTCGTCGAGGAACAGTTGCCGATAGCTGGTGACGACCACCTCGGCCCGCCGGCCAACCATCGCCAGCGCCGCCTCGACCAGCGCAATGGTCTCCTGCATAAGCTGCCGATGATCCCAACCGACCCGATACCACTCCAGCATGGTGAACTCGGGGTTGTGCCGCCCGCCCGCCTCGCCATTGCGGAACACCCGACCCAGTTCGTAGCAATCCCCGACGCCGGCAGCGAGCAGCCGCTTCAGCGGAAATTCCGGCGAGGTGCGCAGCCAGCGTTCGCGCGCGCCCGCATCCACATGGCCGTGAAAGAACGTGCTGAAGCTCTCGATGTTCGGCTCGGTATTGCCGGCGGCAGACAGGATCGGGGTTTCCACTTCCAGGATCTGGCGCTCGGCGAAGAAGCGGCGGATCAGCTGGTAGGCGCCCGCACGCAGGCGCAATGACCGCTCCAGCGATGGAAGGTGCCTGTCGGCAGGGAGCGCCCCCTCACCCTTCATGTTCGGCCAGCAGCGCCAGCAACTGCGCCTCGTCCCACACCGCGACTCCCAACTCCTTCGCCTTGTCCAGCTTCGAACCGGCGTCCGCGCCGGCCACCACGAAACTGGTTTTCTTCGACACCGAGCCGGATACCTTGGCGCCCAGCGCTTCCAGCCGCTCCTTCGCTTCATCGCGGCTGAGCGAGGTGAGCGCGCCCGTGAGCACGATGGTCTGCTCAGCCAGCGGTGCGCGCACCGCCGTCGCCTTCGCCGGAATCGCCTTGAGCAGACGCCGCATCGCTGCCTCGGCGTCGCGCAATTCGGCCACGGCAGCCGCGTCGGCGAGATGGGTTTCAAGGCCCGCTGCAGCCGCCTGCGGCACGCCGGCAGTGATCCAGTGCGCCGGGCCGCCGGCCAGCAGCTGGTCGAGCGTGGGGAAATGCTGCGCCAGCAGCGTGCAGCTCTTGGGGCCGAGCTTGTTGATCTTCGCCATGTCCAGCAGCACGCCCAGATTGAGGCGCTCGCGCAGCAGCGGCGACGGAGCCGACTCGTCGCTGAAAGTGATGCCGGCCGCCAGCAGGGCATCGACCACCTGCTGATTGCCTTCCTGCGCGAAGAATCCGGCGATCGACGTGGCCACTTCGCCGCCGATGTCCGGCAACACCCGCAACACCGGCGCCGGCGTGCTGCGCACGAGGTCGAGCCGGCCCAACCATGCCGCCAGTGTCTTCGCGGTGCTCTCGCCGATATGCATGATGCCGAGCGCGAACAGGAAGCGCGCCAGCGTGGTGTGCTTGCTGGCCTCGATGCCGGCGACCAGGTTCTCGGCCCACTTGGTCGCCACCTTGCCGGCTTTCACTGTCTCCGGCGTGGTCCCATCACGCTCGTCGAGGCGCCGCTTCATGTCGACGAAATCGTCCACGTCCAACCCATACAGGTCGGCCGGCGTGTGCACGATATCCAGTTCCACCAGCGCCTCGGCGAAGCGCTCGCCGAGGCCATCGATATCCATCGCCCGGCGCGAAGCGAAGTGGATCAGCGCCTCCTTGCGCTGCGCGGCGCAGATCAGCCCGCCTGAGCATCGCCAGGCCGCCGCACCCTCTTCACGGATCAGTGCGGATCCGCACACCGGGCACCGTGCCGGCATGGCCCACGGCACGGTTCCGGGCGGACGCTGGTCCTCGACCACCCGGACCACTTCGGGAATCACGTCGCCGGCGCGGCGCACGATCACCGTGTCGCCCACGCGCACATCCAACCGCGCGATCTGGTCGGCGTTGTGCAGCGTGGCGTAGGTCACCGTCACGCCGGCCACCTGCACTGGCTCCATCCGCGCACGCGGCGTCGCTGCGCCGGTGCGGCCGATCTGGATCTCGATGTCGAGCAGGCGCGTGGTCTGTTCCTGCGCCGGGAATTTGTGCGCGATCGCCCAGCGCGGCGCGCGCGAGACGAAGCCCATTTCGCGCTGGCCGGCGTAGTCGTCCAGCTTGTAGACCACGCCGTCGATGTCGTATGGCAAGGAATCGCGCTTCGCGCCGATGCGCCGGTAATACGCTATCAGGCCATCGAAGCCACGGGCGACATCGACTTCCGGCGATACCGGAAACCCCCACTCGCGCAGTTGCTTCAGCGTGGCGGAATGCGTCGGAGGCAGCTCGCCCCCTTCGACCACGCCGATCGCGTAGGCGAAGAAGCTCAGCCGCCGTTTCGCCGTGATCGCCGGATCGAGCTGGCGCAGCGAGCCGGCGGCGGCATTGCGCGGATTCGCCAGCGACTTCTCGTCGTGCGCGCGGGCGCGCTCGTTGAACGCCTCGAAATCCTTGCGCAGCATGATCACTTCGCCGCGCACTTCCAGCACGTCGGGCCAGCCGCTGCCACGCAGCTTCAACGGAATGGCCCGCACCGTACGCAGATTGGCGGTGACATCCTCGCCGGTCTCGCCATCGCCGCGGGTGGCGCCCTGCACGAACACGCCGTGTTCATAGCGCAGGCTGATTGCCAGGCCATCGAGTTTGGGCTCGACCGAGAACAGCGGGTCCCGCCGGTCCAGCGTCTGTTCGATGCGCCGCTCGAATTCGGCCACTTCGCGGAAGCGCTCACGCTCCGCCTCACCCTCCTGCTCGAACGCGTTGCCCAGCGACAGCATCGGCAACCGGTGCCTCACCTCGGCAAAACCACCCTGCGCCCGCGCGCCGATCTTGCGCGTGGGCGAGTCGTTGGAAGCGAGCGCCGGGTAGTCGGCTTCCAGCGCTTCCAGCTCGCGCATCAGGCGGTCGTAATCGGCGTCGGTGATGTCCGGATCGTCGAGCACGTGATAGCGGTAATTGGCCTGCTCGATCTGCGCCCGCAGCGCGGCGGCGCGGGCGATGGCCTGGGCGGGGGCTGGGCGATCGGTCATGCGGGTCTCCTTGGGTCCGCCCAGTTTAGCGATACCCGCCGATTCCGGCCGGGAAGTAAGCGAAACGAAAGCTGGCAGGCATAGGTTCGGGCGCAAACTGTGCAGGAGTGATCGATCATGCGCATGAAGCCGTACCTCGCATGCCTGGCCGCCATGACCATCTCCGGTACCGCCATGGCGAGCGGCGGGCCGCTGGGCATCGACCATCGGATCCACTACGACAACAGTGGCATCTGGAATCGCCGCGACCAGAACGCGTTGATGTACGGCACCATCATCACCGTCGGCGTCGGCGCCCTGGCGTTCGGCGACAACGACAAGCTCGGCGATACTTTCTGGCGTTCGGTCGATGCCATGGTGGTCTCCGGTGTCGGCGCGCAGGCGATGAAATACACCTTCCAGCGCGAGCGTCCCTCCCAGACGGACAACCCCAACCGCTTCTTCCAGGGGCGGCACGCGCAGAGTTTCCCCAGCGGCGAGGTAACTGCGATTTCGGCGGCGGTCACCCCGTTCATCGTTGCCTACGGCGACGATCACCCGGCCGTTTACGCGCTCGCCCTGCTGCCGGTCTACGACGCGGTGGCGCGGGTCAAGACCCGCGGACACTGGCAGAGCGACGTGCTGGTCGGCGCGGCGCTCGGCACGGGCGTTGGCCTGTGGGCCGCCCATCGACAATCGCCACTGATTGTCGGCTGGCTGCCGGGGGGGTTTCAGGTGGGCTTCGTGCACCACTTCAAGCCGTGATGGCTCAGCGGTGGAGATGCCCGGCCGCTTCGGGCTGGTAGCTGACCTCCAGCACCTTCAGGCGACGCTTGTGTCCATCCGGGGTTGGCCAGTCGATCTGCTGGCCACGCGCCAAGCCCAGCAAAGCGCTGCCTACCGGCGCCAGAATCGACACCGTCCCTGGCGCACCGGCCGCCGCCGGGTAGACCAGGGTCAGGGTGAGCTTATCGCCGCTGCCTTGGTCCATGAAGGTGACCGTGGAGTTCATCGTCACCGTGTGCTCCGGCATGGCAGCGGGCTCGACCACCTCGGCGCGATCGAGCTCCGCACGCAATGCATCGAGCTTCGCAGCATCGGTGGCGGGCAGTCGCTCCAGCAACGCTTCGATGCGCGCCAGGTCGATGCGGGAAACGGTGATTGGTGGTTTGCTGCTCATGGCTTTTCCTGATGCTTGCGGCTCCTGCCGCACAAAAGCACGCGCCGGAACGTAACCGTTCCGGCGCGTGGGGTCGTGAATGGCCGCCATGACTATCTGGGCATGACTGGCTGATGAAACAAGGCTGACTCTGCTGATACCCCCTGTGAAAAGCAAGCTGTCGTAGCAGGTATCATGCGCGGCGATGCCTCCCCAAGCCGCCGCGGACCCCCACGCTGCCGCCGCTGCTGTCTCCAAGCCAGCGCCGGCCTCCGCCGACACGTCCGGGATATCGTCGCGCGAGCGCTTCCGTGGCCTGCTGTGGCTGGTTGCTGCAGCGTTCTTCATGCAGGCGCTGGATTCGACCGTGGTCAACACAGCCGTACCGGCGATGGCCCAGGCGCTGGCGGTGACGCCGCTGGGCATGCGCACCGCGTTGACCAGCTACGTGCTGACCCTGGCGATCCTGATTCCCGCCAGCCCCTGGTTGTGCGATCGCCTCGGCACGCGCCGCGTCTTCGGCATCGCCATCGTCGTGTTCGGCGTGGGCTCGTTGCTGTGCGGGGTCGCGCAGACCCTGCCCCAACTCGTCGCCGCACGGGTGTTGCAGGGCATCGGCGGCGCCTCGCTGATGCCGGTGGGCCGCTATGTGCTGGTGCGCAGCATCGACAAGCACGAGTTCGTGCACGCGATGAGTACCGTGGCCACGTTCGGCCTGCTCGGCTCGGTGCTGGGGCCGCTGCTCGGCGGCGCGCTGGTGCAGTTCACCTCGTGGCGGCTGATCTTTCTGATCAACGTGCCGGTGGCGATCGCAGGCGTGTGGATGAACAAACGCGACATGCCCGACTACCGGCTCGATCGCGCCAACCGTTTCGACCTGCTGGGCTTCCTGCTGTTTGCCGCCGCCTCCGCGTTGCTGCTGACCGCCTCGGAACTGGCCGGCAGCCATCCGGTGCCATGGGCGCGGATCGGACTGTGCGGCATGCTCGCGCTGCTGCTGGGCGCGGTCTACGTGTGGCACAGCCGGCGCACGCCGTATCCGGTGGCGGATCTGCGGCTGTTGCGCGTGCGCAGCGTGTGGGTGGCGCTGGCTGGTGGCCTGTTCACCCGGCTCGGCATCTCCGGCATGTTCCTGCTGCTGGTGCTGTTTCTGCAGGTGGGCTGCGGCTGGTCGCCGCTGATGGCCGGCTTGATGATGGTGCCGCAGGCGGTGGGTTCGATCAGCGCCAAATGGATGATCAACCGGGCCCTGGTGCACTACGGCTACCGGCGCCTGCTGCTCGGCAACACGGTGATCGTGGCCATGCTGCTCGCCACGTTCGCCCTGCTCGGCCCGACTTCGCCGGTCTGGCTGATTGTCCTGCTGACCTTCGGTTACGGCTGTTTCGCGGGGCTGCAATACACCGCGATGAACACCCTGATCTACCACGATGTCGATATCCAGCACGCCTCGATGGTTTCGTCGATGGCCTCGACCGTGCAGTACCTCGCGATGAGCTTCGGCATCGCGTTGGCCACGTTGCTGATGGAAGCGCTGCTGCAGGGGCACGCCCACGACGACTACGTCGTGGCGTTCCGCTGGACGGTCTTGTTGCTGGCGGTGATCACGGCCGCGGCAAGCCGCGTGTTCAGCCGGCTCCGCGTCGACCGTGCGCCGGCCGTCGCGGCGCCGCCACCGACACGCCCGTAGCGGCAGCGGCCCGCGAGCGCCTGATACGCTGTGCGGCGATCACCTGCAGCTTCTCTTGAGGATCTTCCATGCGCTGGTTTGCCGCCCTGGCCACCATATTTGCCAGCACGTCGGTATTCGCCGCCGAATCCGTCGACGTGAACTTTCACCTGGTGCGGCACCCGGTCGGCTGGCTTGCGCTGGCGTTGTTCGTGCTGGCGTATGTGGCGGTGGTTTTCGAGGAGCGTATCCACATCGCCAAATCCAAGCCGGTGATGCTGGCGGCGGCGTTGATCTGGGGCATGATCGCCTGGAAAGCCGGGGGGCCGGGTGGTGACGCCACGCTGGCCCGGCAAGCGTTCGAGACGATGTTCCTCGAATACGCGGAGATCTTCTTCTTCCTGGTCGTGGCGATGACGTATGTCACCGCGATGGGCGAGCGCGGCGTGTTCGAGGCGTTGCGTTCGCAGCTGACCCGGCGCGGCTTCAGCTACCGCTCGCTGTTCTGGATCACCGGCCTGCTGGCGTTCCTGCTTTCGCCGGTGCTGGACAACATGACTACCGCGCTGGTGATGTCGGCGGTGATCCTGGCGGTGGGCGCCGGCAACGCGCGCTTCATCACGCTGGCGATGATCAACCTGGTGGTGGCAGCAAATGCCGGTGGCGCCTGGAGCGCGTTCGGCGACATCACCACGCTGATGGTGTGGCAGGCGAACAAGGCGCAGTTCTTCGATTTCTTCCGGCTGTTTTTTCCGGCGGTGGTCAACTGGTCGATACCCGCGCTGATCATGTCCTTCGCCCTGCCCCGCGGCAGGCCCGGTGGTGCCGACGGCCACGGCCGGATCAAGCATGGCGGCATCGGCATCTGCCTGACGTTTGCGCTGACCATCGCGATCACCGTGGCCGGTCGCCAGTGGCTGGGGATGCCTGCCGCCTACGGCATGCTGACCGGCCTGGCCCTGCTCAACCTGGTGGCCAGCCGCATCGACTACCGGCAGCGCCACTACGCGCTGGCGCAAGGCATGGAGGAACAGGGCTATTCGATCTTCCGCATCATCGCCAACGCCGAGTGGGACACGCTGCTGTTCTTCTACGGCGTGTTTGCCTGCGTCGGCGGACTGGCCGCGCTCGGCTACCTTGAGCTGGCCTCGCAGCAGCTCTACGGCAACCTCGGGCCCACCATGGCCAATGCCGCGATGGGCGTGCTGTCGTCGCTGGTCGACAACATCCCGATCATGTTCGCGGTGATCAAGATGAATCCGCCGATGGATGGCGCGCAGTGGCTGCTGGTCACGCTGACCGCCGGCGTCGGCGGCAGCCTGCTGTCGGTGGGGTCGGCAGCGGGCGTGGCGCTGATGGGTGCGGCCCGCGGGCAATACACCTTCATGAGCCATCTGCGCTGGAGCTGGGCGATCGCGCTGGGCTATGTCGCCAGCATCGCATTGCATCTGTGGATGACCGCCGCGCTGTTCGGCGGCTGAGCCCGGCGTCAGCGGCAGCACCGGCGTGTAGCATTCGGGCATCGCCTGAAGGAACGACGACCGATGCACCATGCCGCCGACATCCTGCTCACCTTGTTCATCATCTTCGTGGCCGCCCAGATCGGGGCGGAGATCGCCCAACGCCTGAAACTCCCCGGCGTGGTCGGCGAGATCGCCGCCGGCTGCGTGGTGGGTCCGTCGCTGCTGGGCTGGCTCAGGCCCGAGCAGATCCTGCCGGGTACGCCGCTGGACGTACTGGCCGAGATCGGCGTGGTGTTGCTGCTGTTCTCAGTGGGCCTGGAAACGCGCCTGGACGACCTGAAGAAAGTTGGCAAGAGCGCCCTGCTGGTCGGGGTGCTCGGCGTGATCGTGCCATTCGGCGCCGGCGCCCTGTGGGCGCACGGCGAGGGCTTCGAATGGGTGAAGTCGCTGTTCGTCGCCGCGGCCTTCGTCGCCACCTCGGCCGGCATCACCGCACGGGTGCTGCAGGAACTGGGCGTGCTGCAGCGAACCGAGAGCCGGGTGATCCTGGGCGCCGCGGTGATCGACGACATCCTCGCCATGCTGCTGCTCGGCGTGGTGTCGTCGCTGCAGGGCGGCGGCTCGCTGGACCTGCAATCGCTGCTGCTGACCCTGTCCGGCGCGATCGGTTTCGTGGCGATCATCGGCTGGGGTGGCTCGAAGGTGATGCGCCACCGCTCAGCCTGGCTGGAGGCGCCGATCAGCACGCACTCCGCGCTGACCGTGGTGCTGGCGATCTGCCTGGGGCTGGCGTGGCTGTCGACCCGCTTCGGCCTGGCCGCCATCATCGGCGCGTTCCTCGCCGGCATGATCGCCTCGGAAACGCGTCAGCGCGACGAGCTGGAACACCAGACCCTGCCGCTGCTGTCGTTTCTCACCCCGTTCTTCTTCGTGGTGACCGGCGCCAAGGTCAACCTGGCGGAACTGGCCAGCGTCGGGGCATTGGCGATGCTGGCGGTGGTCACCGTGATCGCGATCGTGTCCAAGCTGCTCGGCGGGTTTCTGGGTGCGTTGTCGCTGGGCCGGCGCGCCGCCACCATCATCGGTTTCGGCATGGTGCCGCGCGGCGAGGTGGGCGTGGTGATCGCCAGCCTGGGGCTGGCCGCCGGCGTGTTCAGCGACCGCATCTACGCCATCATCGTGGCGATGTCGCTGCTCACCGCCATGGTCACGCCGCCGGTGCTGGCGTGGTTGCTGAAGCGCCAGGCCAGCCACGATCCCGCGGCCACGGGGCTTGAGTGAAGGGTTGAACCCGGCAACGGCACGCCGATTCACCCTCCGCGCCGGACTGCGTCTATGCTGCATCGGGGCGTGCAGATTTCGAGGCTGGCCGTGGATACCGACAAAACCGTCCTCATTGTCGATGACGACGACATGGTGCTGGAGTCCATCGACCTGCACCTGTCCGCTACCGATGGCTACCAGACCGTCCGCGCGCAAGGCGCCGCCGGCGCGCTGAGCCACATGCAGAATGCGCCGGGCATCGACGTGATCGTCGCCGACGTGATCCTGGCCGGTACCATCAATGGCATCGACCTATGCCGGAAAGCGATCGAACATTACCCCGCCATCGCGGTCGTCGTGATCACGGCCGACACGGAAGTGAAGTGCGCCGACATTCCCGCGCGCGGCGTATTCCTGCGCAAACCGTTCGGGGGCGCGCAATTGCTCGGCGCCATTGACCTGGCGTTGGGGAACGCAGGGGCAGTTTCGGCTTAGTGCGGATTACCCATGGGTTGAGCAGGGCAATTCGCGGGCCGGCCTGCGGGCTCCTCGAAGGGCTTCCCCGCGACGTCAGGATCATCGAGGATCCGGCCCTGCTTCGACAGGCCTCGCACGAATGACACGGCGCCGGCCTCCCGGGAGGATTGCACCCCGCCACTACAACACCTAGGCTCGGCGCTTCCATCCTCACGGAAGCCGACCATGCGCCCGTTCCGCGTCATCACGCTGTCCGCCGTCATCACCGTCCTTCTCGTCGGCTGCACGCCCGGCGCACCGCCTCCCGCGCAGAAAGCGACTCCCGCCCCGGCCTCCACCGCCGCTGCGCCCGCCAGCGACAGCGCAGCGCTGGCCTCGGCCGTGGATACCTTCCTCACCGGCATGTTCGAGCACAACCCGGTGTTCGCCGCCAACGCCGGCAAGCACGAATTCGACGGCAAGCTGCCCGACTACAGTCCGGCTGGCCTGAAGGCGACTGCCGACTGGCTGCACGCGCAGCGAAGCACGTTCACCGCCTTCGCCGACGACAAGCTCGACGCACAAGGTCGCTTTCAGCGCGACTACGTGCTGGCGGTGATCGACGGCCAGTTGTTCTGGCTGGAGGAATCCGGCGCGCCGCACAACAACCCGACCTGGTACACCGGCGACCTGTCGCCGAGCATGTACCTGACCCGACCGTACGCGCCGCTGGCCCAGCGCATGGCGGCATTCATCAGCTACCAGGAGGCGCTGCCCAAGGCACTGGCGCAGATCAAGGCCAACCTCGGGCTGCCGCTGCCGGCGTCGTACATCGACGTGGGAGTCAACTCGTTCGGCGGCTTCGCCAGCTTCTTCAAGACCGACGTGCCGGGCATCTTTGCCGCTGTGAAGGACGACGCCCTGCAGGCCCGATTCAGGGCCAGCAATGCCGCGGCGATCAAAGCCTCGCAGGATCTGGCCGACTGGTTGAAAGCGCAGAAACCCCAGGCCACCCAGAACTATGCGTTGGGGGCGGGGAAATTCTCGAAAATGCTGCATGCCACCGAACGGGTCGACCTGCCGTTGGATCAGCTCAAGGCCATCGGCGAGTCGGATCTCAAACGCAACCTCGCCGCGCTCAAGACGGCCTGCGATCAGTTCGCACCCGGCAAGTCGCTCAGCGCATGCGTGGCCAAGGAGAGCGCCGACAAGCCGGCCGGCGGTGCCGTGGAAGGCGCGCGAGCGCAGCTGGCGAGCCTGCGCCAGTTCATCGTCGACAAGGATCTGGTGAGCATCCCGGGCACCGAGCAGGCCAAGGCCGAAGAGGCGCCGCCATTCAACCGCTGGAACTTCGCCTATATCGAGATTCCCGGCCCGTACGAGAGAAACCTGCCGTCGGTCTATTACATCGCCCCGCCAGATCCGACCTGGAGCAAGGCCGACCAGCAGGCTTACGTTCCGGGCAAGGCCGCGCTGCTGTTCGTCTCCGCGCATGAGGTCTGGCCGGGTCACTTCCTGCAGTTCCTGCACGCCAACCGCGCCCACTGGAAATTCGGCCAGCTGTTCGTCGGCTATGCCTTCGCCGAAGGCTGGGCGCACTACGCCGAGGAAATGATGTTCGACGCCGGCCTGGAAGGTGCCACGCCGGAAGTCCATATCGGCCAGTTGACCAACGCCCTGCTGCGCGACGTGCGCTACCTCTCCGCCATCGGCCTGCACACCGGCGGCATGACCATCGCGCAGTCCGAGCAGCTGTTCCGCGACAAGGCCTTCCAGGACCCGGGCAATGCCCGCCAGCAGGCGGCACGCGGCACCTACGATCCGGCTTACCTCAACTACACGATGGGCAAGCTGATGATCATGCAGCTGCGCCAGGACTGGATCGCGGCACACCCCGGCCCGAACGCGCTGAAGGCGTTCCACGACCAGTTCCTCAGCTACGGCGGGCCGCCAATCCCGCTGGTGCGGGCGCAGATGCTGGGAGGAGAGCCGGCGGCGAAACTTTGGATGGCGAGTGCACCGGCCGCAGCCGATGCTATGCCCGCCAGGCCATCACGGTAGGACCTGGCGCCGACGAACCATCGGCCGGGCGGTCAGGCCGATTCGCTTTCCGATGAGCGAACCTGACCGCCGCTCCGCGGCGATATGCCAGCCCGGCCCTGGTGCGGCGACGCTGCCGCCCGGGTTGTGCAGCGCCTGCGCCATCCGGTGAGTTCCGCACGACCGTCACGTGGGACTGTTCATCACCGTCTGCACTGCCAGCGAGAGGTCGACCTGGGCGTAGGGTTTGCGCAGGAGGTGCAGGTCCCCGGTCAGCTCACCCACGGCCATTCTCTGGGCCGTGTAGCCGGAGGTGAGCAGCACGGGAATACCTGCATGCCTGACCTTCATCTCGCGCACCAGATCGATGCCGTTCATCTCGCCCGGCATGATGACATCGGTAAAGACCAGATCGACACGTTCGCCATCGTCGATCAGCTTCAGCGCGTCGCGCCCGCTCTTCGCCTCCAGCACCGAATAGCCCAGGTTCTCCAGCAGGCTGCTCGCGACCGCGCGCACATCGCTGTCGTCCTCGACAACAAGGACAACGCCCTTGCCCTTTACCCCGACAACGGGAGCCGCGGCGGCGTCGACTGCTTCGGGTCCGGCCGCCCGTGGCAGATGAAGGCGCACGGTGGTGCCGACGCCTGGATGGCTTTCGATGGCAACGAACCCCCCGCACTGGCGGGCGAAGCCATAGACCTGGCTCAGCCCCAGGCCGGTGCCCTTGCCGATTTCCTTCGTCGTGAAGAACGGCTCGAACACCCGGTCGACAACCTCGGCCCGCATGCCGACGCCCGTGTCGGCAAGCGATACGACGACGTAGTCGCCCGGGCTGGCACCGTTGGCCGAAGCCGCTCTCGAGTCCAGCGTCCTGATCGCGGTTTTCAGCGTGAGCGTACCGCCCTGGGGCATGGCATCGCGCGCGTTGATGACGAGATTGAGGATGGCCGTTTCCAGCTGATGCGGATCGGTGCGGCAATACCACGGCTCAGGCGCTTTCTCGAACCGCATGGTCACCGCTTCGCCGGCAGCGCGCTCGAGGAGGTTCGCAAACGTGCTGAGGAGATCGTCGACGCAGATCGCCTCGGTGTGGAGATCCTGGCGGCGCGAAAACGCCAGGAGCTGCTGATTGAGCGTTGCGCCACGCGCTACGCCATGCCTGGCGGCCGCGAGGTAACGCGCCGTCCTCCCGTCCTTTTCGATACGCTGTTCAATCAGATCCAGGCTGCCGCCGATGACCATCAGGAGGTTGTTGAAATCATGCGCGATGCCGCCGGTGAGCTGGCCGATGGCTTCCATCTTCTGCGATTGGCGCAGCTGCTCCTCGACCTGGCGGCGCTCGGTGACGTCACAGACAACGCCGCTGATGCGAATCGCGCGGCCATCCAGATAGAAGGTTCGACCCCTGATCTGCACCCAGCGGGTTGCGCCGTCTCTCAGGCGATGTATGCGTTTCTCGATCTCAACCAGGCCCGAACTCTCGGCGCGCAGGAACTCTTCGCGCACGGCTTCACGATCTTCAAGAACGAACTGGGAAAGCATCATGGGCAGCCCCCAGGCTTTCACCGTGTCGGCGTAGCCGAAGATCTGGTCGTAACGCGTCGACCGCCTTACGGTGTCGGTTACAAGGTCCAGGTCCCAGTGCCCCATGTCGGCGGCATCGAGCGCGAGCTGCAGGCTGTCCTCGACGCGACGGCGCTCGTCTATTTCGCTGGCCAGTCGCCTATTGGCCGCGGCCAGCTCATGGCTTCGCTCACGACTGTGAGTGAGATCGGTGACGACGCCGCACAGCACATTGGGCGTCTGCTCGTCGACCCTGAGGTCGGCGATGGACACATTGACCGGAACCGGCCCGTTCGCTCCCAGCAACGTGAACTCGGCCGAGCGGCCCGTACCACGGCCGTCCGTCAGCAGCCGGCGAAACGCGGGGATCTCGTTGCTCGACAGGAACCGCTCGATCGATTCGCCCATCAGCGTTTCACGATCGGCGCCAACCAAGGCGGCAAAGCGCTGATTGCAATAGAGCAACGTCCCCTCGCAGCTCAGCGTCACGGCCCCTTCCTGCATCTGCTCGATCAGCACGCGATAGGGGCGGTCGGCGTTTTCCAGCGTATAGACACGCTGACCGCTTGGGCCGCCCACCACCACCGCATCGACGTCGCCATTGCGTATGGCTTCAAGCGTTTCCTCGGCCTCGCGCAACCGGTCCTCCAGCTCGACAAGCCGGGCATGATCGAGGCCCGCGAATTCGGAATGCCGGTTCGTCAACGGGCCTTCTCCTCCTCGCCGAACGGAGCCAGATCGAGCCCGGCGAGCACGCGTTCGCGATCGGACAGATCGCCGATGATCCGCCGCAATGGTTCCGGAAGAATCTTCACCAGCGTCGGCGTGGCAATGATCTGCAGCTCCTTGGTGGCCTCGGGATCCTGATAGACGTCCACCACTTCCAGGTCGTAACGGCCCGCGAGGTTCTCCGCGCAGATGCGGCGCATGTTGTCGATCGCCTGCGTTGAACGGGCTGTCGATCCGGTGATGAACAGACGCAGCTTGTACTGGGCGTTCGATGTATCCCCTTCCCGCCTGGTCATGTGGAACTTGCCGTTCGGAAGCGAATGTCGAGACCGACCAGCACCCGCTCGGTGTTCGAAAGATCTCCGATGACGCGTTTGAGCGGTGGCGGAAGTCGCCGAACGAGGGTCGGCAACGCCACGATCTGATCGCCTGCCGCCAGCTGCGGCGAGACAAAGAGATCGACCACCTCGATCGTGTAACGACCGGCGAGATTGTTCTCGCAAAGCTTCTTGAGGTTGGCGATGGCAGCCAACGACTTCGGTGTCTGGCCCGCCACGTAAAGACGCAGGTTGTAATCCCCGGGCACCGGCTCCGAAAAGTCGTTCTGGTCATCCTCGACGCAACCATCGTTCCATTGCTCGATGATCATGAGCGCACCCCGCGCATCCTCGCCATGTCGGATCGCTCGGACCCATGAGCGATCTCGCGGGCCTCTTCCTGCTCGATCAGAGTCGCCAATTCCATCTCCTCGGTTTCCAGTGCCGCACGCAGTTCGGCGATCTGCCGATCCACCGCGGCGCGCTTTCGCGCGACTTCGCGGCGTATCCGCTCGGTAGCCTGCTTGCGCGACAGATCTGCACTGCGTTCCCGTGCTTCCTGCGCGATGCGGGCGGTGCCCGTCAGCACGCCATCCGGGCCGACGTACGCGTCGACCATGTGAACGCCATGATCGGTCAACTGGTACTCGCGCAGCTGCTTCGAGTGGTTCATGCCGCGCGATTTCAGCAGGTAGAGCACCCGGTTGCGTTCGCCGTTCGCGTCCACGTCCGCAAGCGATATCCAGGTATCCATCAGCGACGACACACTTAGTTCGCTCTCGTTCATCCGCTCATCCGACGAGGAAAGACTGGTGAACAAGGCGGTGATGCCCTTGCTCTTGCAGATGTCGGCCAGCCGGATCAGGGTCGAATGGATCTCCGACGACGGGCCGCGGAATGCGGAGATCGGGTCCACCACGATGACGTGCGGGGCGAACTCCTCGATGTCGCGGTTCATTCGCGCCAGATGCATCTCGAACCCGTAAAGGCTCGGGCGCGCAGCATCGAAACGCAATAGTCCTCCATCGACGTGGCGACCGAGTTCGAGACCGACGGACGCCATGTTGCGCACGATCTGGGCCGGCGATTCCTCGAACGCGAAATAGAGGCAACGCTCACCGCGCTCGCAGGCTGCATTGACGAACGCCGAGGCAAAGGTCGATTTTCCCGTGCCGGCGAGGCCCGATATCAGAACGCTGGATCCTCGAAAATAGCCGCGAATGCCGAGCATGTCGTCGAGGCCGGACACCCCGGTGGGCACCGACTGGTGCGAAATCTGGTGGCTCAGCTCTGCCGAGGTGATCGGCAGCACGCTGATGCCATACTCGTCGATGAGAAAGGGGTACTCGTTGGAGCCGTGCGAAGAGCCGCGATACTTCACCACGCGCAGGCGCCGTGTGGTGACCTGATCCTCGACCCGATTGTCCAGCAGGATGACGCAGTCGGATACGTACTCCTCGATGCCGTAGCGGGTCAACTGGCCGTCCCCGCGTTCACCGGTGATGATCGCGGTGACGCCCTTGTCCTTTAGCCATGCGAACAGTCGACGCAGTTCGGAGCGAAGAATGGCCGCGTTGTCCAGCCCGGAGAACAGCGCCTCGATGGTGTCGAGCACCACGCGCCTGGCGCCGATGGAATCGATCGCGTGGCCAAGTCGAACGAAGAGGCCCTCCAGATCGTATTCGCCGCTCTCCTCGATTTCGGACCGCTCGATGTGGACGTGATCGATGACCAGTTGTTTCCGTTCGACGAAGTCTGCAACGTCATAGCCCAGCGACGCCACATTGGTTTCCAGATCATGCGACCGCTCTTCGAAACTGATGAGCACGCCCGGCTCGCCGAATTTCGTGACGCCGTTGACCAGGAAGGTCATCGAGAAAAGCGTTTTGCCGCAGCCGGCGGCGCCGCATAACAGTGTTGGTCGACCGGCCGGAATCCCGCCAAGCGTCAGTGCGTCAAGTCCCTTGATGCCAGTAGGCGTCTTGCGCAGCGGCACTGGATGGGAGGAGTCGGCCGATGCAGCGGCCGTCGTGGGTTTTCCTGCCACAGGGTGCTCCAATGGTGGATATCAGGGCTGCATTCCATCCACCGGCCACGGCGTCCTGCACAACTGCCGGACGGGCCGATGACAGCATGAGCCGGTGCGGATTCAAAACCACAGCATGTCAGCTTGGCGTGATGCCCGCGCCGTGCGCGAAGGTCGCGACTCGCCTTGCCGAAGCCGGTCAGGGACCGGTTCCGCACGGCGAGCAAGTCATCGGCATCGCTGCATCGAGCGGACCATGCGCATCAGTGCACCAATGCCCGACATGACTTGCGGCACTCGATGCCATCGAATGCACGCGGCATGCTCGCGCCTTCGCGCCTCATCCCATCCAGACATCGCGTTTCACGCCACGCAGCCAGGGAAACGCCATGCAGGCAAAGATCCGGACCATCGCAGCGCTATGCGTGCTGAACGTGCTGGGCAGTGTGCGCGCGGCCAAGGTCGACGACGGCACCCAACTGCGCATGCAGGTGACCCGCAGCTATCCCTCGCTGCGCTACGTCGAACGCTACCGCCACGACTTTCCGGACGAGGTCCAGGGCCACCCTTTCTGGTCGGCTGACCACGCCGCGCCATCCCTTTCCGATGCCAGTGCACTCACCCGCGCGCTGGCCGCATTGCAGGACCAGCACGTCGCGCTGGTCGGCGCCAGCGCGGGCAAGTCCGAAACACTGGGCGTGCTGTTCCGCACCGCCAGCGACGGCAGCGTGATCGTCTGGCGCGTCTTCGATGCCGCCGCCGGAAATGCGCAAGTCGGCGAGGGCGACCGAGTGCTCACCATCGATGGCCAGGATGCGCGTGCGTGGATGCAACGCGCGGCGACGCTGACCTTCGGGGGCCAACGCCGCGGCCGTTACGCGGAAGCAGCCACGGAGCTGGGGCTCGCCACGCCGGTGGTCCATCGCGTTGCCGGTCTCGGGAGCACGGTCGCCATGCGCCTGCATGGCGCCAGGGGCCAGACGAAAGCCGTCACCTTGTCCTACAAGCCCATGGACGCGGAACTGGCCAGGTCGATGACGGCCGCGATCAACCGCGCCGACCTGCCACGGCACTTCATGGCCGCCGGCCTGCGCATCGGCACGCTGCGCATGGGTGCGTTTGCGCCGCAGTACGACGACGCTTTCGTGGCCGCCGCCGATGCGGCCAGCAAACGACCCGGTGCCAGCGACGATGCCGCCATGCTCGCCGGCTACTGCGCCGTGGCGCGCAACGTCATCCGCGACGCCGACACCGCCGCCCGCGATGCGGACGTGCTGGTGCTGGACCTGCGCGGGAATCTCGGTGGCTTCGACCGCGAGGCATGGCTGCTGGCCGATGCGCTCGGCACCAGACCCTCGCTGGCCACATACGACCTGTTCGCCGGCACCCAGGCCGGCACCGTGCGACTCGCGAAGGAACCCACCGACCCGAGCTGCGGCCACGTCACCACCCGTGCGCCACTGGTCGTGCTGACCGACGCCGGCACGCGCTCGGCCGGAGAGTTCATGGCGAGCTGGCTATGGGCCTCGGGCGCCACCGTGGTGGGCGAACCCACCGTGGGTGCCGGCGGCGGCTTCGAGTTCAACGGCGAACCCGGCACCCCCCTGCCCGGCTCCGGCTATGCCGTGCGGCTCAGCGGCAATTTCTCCGTATTCGATCCCGCCGGCACGCTTGCCGAAGGCGAGCACGCCGAAGGTGCGCTGGTCGACATGCTGGCGCAGGATCACTTCGCGCCCAGCCGCACACGGCCGTTCGCGATTCAGTCGGTAGGATTGCGGCCGGACGTCGCGCTCAGCACCACGCTTGCCGATCTGCAGGATGGTGGGCTGAGCAGTCTCGTCAAGGCGCTTGCCAAGATGAAGGCGGATCGCAGGCTCTGAAGCATGCGGTCAGACAAGCGGCTCTGGCCCGGATAGCTCTTAACCGAGAAAGCGAAGGAGCAATGCAAAACGCCCCACTCGGGGGCGTTTCGCGTTTCTGGCGGAGAGAGTGGGATTCGAACCCACGGTAGTGTTACCACTACGGCAGTTTTCAAGACTGCTGCCTTAAACCACTCGGCCATCTCTCCATAAACTCGTTGTCTGCGGCAAGGCGCGCGATGCGCGCCACTACGGCAGTTTTGCTGCGGGCATCCTGCCCTTCGCCCCTTCGGGGCCAGCGGCGTTGCCGCTGTCCGCTTCGGCATCCTGCCTGCGCGTCAAGACTGCTGCCTTAAACCACTCGGCCATCTCTCCGTCTCTCCGTTGAACGCGCATTGTACGGCCAGTCGCGGCGCTAGCCAACGCGACGGCCTCGTCCGGCGCAGGGCCCGCCGAAGACGAATGCCGTATCGCTTGGGAGTGTGCTGCCTGAGGAGAGGATCGCCAGACTAGACTGGATGCCTGTCTTCAAATGAAGCCTGCGGCACATGGCATCGAAATCGTTCGGGCTGGAACTTGCTGAGGTGGCGTCCAGGCAGGCGCAGGAAATACGGCGGGCGCTAGAGAGGACGCGTGATCGTCACCTGGCTGTCCACGAGGCCCGCAAGGCAATACGAAGGCTTCGCGGAACGCTGGATCTGGGCCGGCGCGTTTTCGGCGCGAAGTTCGATGCGATCGACAGATCGCTGGATCGATTGGCTGACGGCTTGTCTCCGCTGCGTGACGCTCAAGTTGTAGTGGAGACGGCGTCCAGGCTGGCGAGCGACCACCCCGCGTACTGGAAAGAGGTATCCGGTCAGCTGCGCCAACGCCGCGACCTTTTGCTTGACGCTGCATTGTCCCGCGATCCGGATTTTTCGAAACGGCGCGCCAGGACAAACCGCATGGCAAGGGTGATAGCGGACCTTCCATGGACGGACCTGACGAAGAAGGCGGTGCGCAATTCCGTCCTGCATAGCCTGCAGCGCCTGGAGAAGGCGAAGGCAGCGGCGCAGGCGGAAGGTTCGCCGGCCCACCTTCATCGTTGGCGCAAGCGTGTGCGCCGTCTTCGACTGCAACTTGAAACGCTGGATGGGGTTGAGGCGTTGGCTGACTGGAAGGGTCTCGAAGCCGTCAAACGCAAAGTGAGATCGACTCGTTCGCTGTGTCGTCTGGCAGACAAACTTGGCTGGCGGCAGGATCTGCAGATTCTTCGCTCAAGCATCCGCCACGCCGGAAACCCGGCGCTGGCAAAGCAGCTTCGCAGCGACATCGATCAGGAGATCGGGCAGGTGAAACTTTGACGTCGCCCGCCGGTTTGCGCTGCCGGCGGGACAACTCGGCTTGTCAGGAAGCCTGCCGCGGACGACTGTCGGCGCCCTTCTTTGACAACGCAATCAGACAGCCCACCAGGATCGCGATCGGAATCAGCGCACCGAGCAACGGAAACAGCAGCACAGGCTGGCGGATCACCATGGGTACGAGCTGGGTGGCGGCGGCGAAGCCGATGGTGCAAAGGCGCCATCGGCGGCTGTGGCGACCGAACCAGAAGCTGGCGATGAGCAGCAGCATCGCGACGACCGAGAGGACGAAGTCGATCGTCGGCAGTTGCCACACGGTGGCGAAGGCCAGCCGGGTGCCGATGAAGGAGATCAGCACCAGCAGCAGGAAGTAGCTCGTGTAGAACTCGACCTTGTCCCACTTCCCGCGAACGGGCGCAGGCATGTTCATGCGATGCGGTCCAGCCCGGCCATGTAGGGACGCAAGGCTTCAGGCACCCCGATCGAGCCGTCGGCGTTCTGGTTGTTTTCCATCACCGCGATCAAGGTGCGGCCGATGGCGAGGCCGGAGCCGTTCAAGGTGTGCACCAGCTCGGGCTTGCCGGTGTCGGCGTTGCGTACGCGGGCCTGCAGGCGGCGCGCCTGGAAGTCCTCGCAGTTGGAGCAACTGGAGATCTCGCGGTAGGTCTGCTGGCTGGGCAGCCACACTTCGAGGTCGTAGGTCTTGGTCGAGCCGAAGCCCATGTCGCCGGTACACAGCAGCAGCTTGCGATACGGCAGGCCGAGTTTCTGCAGCACCTTCTCGGCGTGGCCGACCATTTCCTCCAGCTGCGCATACGACTCGCCGGCGCGGGCGATCTGCACCATCTCGACTTTCTCGAACTGGTGCTGGCGGATCATGCCGCGGGTGTCGCGGCCGTAGCTGCCGGCCTCGGCGCGGAAGCACAGCGTGTGCGCGGTCATGCGCAGCGGCAGCGCGTCGGCGTCCTGGATGGTATCGCGCACCAGGTTGGTCAGCGACACTTCGGCGGTGGGAATCAGGTAGCGCTTCGCATCGCCGATCTGGGTGGCGAACAGGTCTTCCTCGAACTTCGGCAGCTGGCCGGTGCCCTGCATGCTGTCGGCGTTGACGATCACCGGCACGTTGCATTCGAGGTAGCCGTGCTCGCCGGTGTGCAGGTCGAGCATGAACTGGCCGAGCGCGCGATGCAGGTGCGCCAGCTGGCCGCGCAGCACGGTGAAGCGTGCGCCGGACAGTTTCGCCCCGGCATCGCCGTCGAGCCAGCCGTGGCGCTCGCCCAGCTCCACATGATCTTTCACCGCAAAGGCGAACTCGCGAGGGGTGCCCCACCGGCCGATCTCGACATTGCCGTGCTCGTCCTTGCCGACGGGTACGGACGCATGCGGAATATTGGGAATGCCCAGGGCGACCTCGGCCAGCCTGGCCTGCACGTCGGCCAGTGCCTGCTCGTTGCTCTTGAGCTTGTCGCCGATGCCGGCGACTTCGGCCATCAACGCTGCCACGTCGTCGCCCTTGGCCTTGGCCTGCCCGATCGCCTTGGAACGGGTATTGCGCAGGTTCTGCAATTCCTGGGTTTCCATCGCCAGCTGCTTGCGGCTGCCTTCCAGCGCTTCCACGGCGGACACATCCAACACGTAATTGCGCATCTCCCTCAGTCTGGCGGCTGTTTCAGCGAGTTGCGAGCGCAGCAGTGCGGGGTCCAGCATGAGGATGATCCGGCGGAAATGCGAAGGCTCGATTATCGTGGCGGACGACATGCGCCGCAATGCGTGAGGCTTGCGAGGCGCCCGCCCTGACTATCCGTCGCCCTCACGCAGACGCGTCAATTCATGCCGTTAAGCGCGGAAACTGTGCGCATAATTGCTCAACTTCCCTGCGCGCCAGCCGCTAAACCGAGGGACCAAGACATCAAGCCACAGCCACGCGGAGCCCCGTCGGCAACAACTACTGTGCAGCGGAACCGCCGTCCTCCAAGACAGGAAGAATTGTGCAAGTTCTCTCCCGGTGCCCCGATGTACGCCCACGGTGGATGGCGATCACCTTCGCCTGTCTGTGCTGCCTGGCCTGGGCAGGGCTGGCGAGCGTTCTGCCGACCCGCACCGCTGCGGCCGCGGTCATCCCCGCCGCCCGCGAGGTCGGCCTGCCCTTCATCCGCAATTTCAGTCCGCAGGAGTACGGCGGCGCCCCGCAAAACTGGTCGGTCATCCAGGACAAGCAAGGGGTCATTTATGTCGGCAATGTCAGCGATGGATTGTTCGCGTTCGACGGTTCGCGCTGGAGCCGCATCCCGATACCCAATCGCAGTGCCGTGCGCTCACTGGCCATGGATGCCGACGGGCGGATTTACGTGGGGGCGGTAGGAGACTTCGGCTACCTGCAAGCCGATGCGGTCGGCCAGATGCACTACGTGTCCCTGCTTGGCCAGCTGCCCGCCGGGCAGCGCCAGTTCGCCGACGTCTGGAAGACCCTGACTGGCAAGGATGGCGTCTATTTCACCACCCGCGCCTATGTCTTCCGGCTGAGTCACGGAAAGATAAAGGCCTGGAAAGCCGACACCATGTTTCACATGGCGTTCCTGGTGCATGACACGCTTTACATCCGGCAGTTCCAACGGGGCCTGATGCGCATGACCGACGACGAGCTGGTGATGGTCAGCGGCGGGGAGCGCTTTGCCGACGAGAAAATCTATGTGATGTTGCCGTGGACGGGTACCGATGCCAGGCCGAATGAACTGTTGATAGGTACCCGCACCCAGGGCTGGTGGCGGTTTGATGGAGAACACTACCGTCGCTGGTCGACCGAAGCTGACGCGGCCATCCGCGACCAGGCGCTTTACGACGGGATCTGGCTGAGCAACGGCGACCTGGCGCTGGCAGCGCCACCGGCGGGCATTCTTGTACTGGACCGTGACGGTCACGTGGTGCGCAGGTTGAATCGGTCCAGCGGCCTGGCAAACGATGCAGTCAACGCATTGCTGGAAGATCGGCAACACGGGCTTTGGGTGACCAGTGATGTGGGTGTCGGTCGCATATCGCTGAACGCACCGATCACCCAGTTCGACGAACGCAACGGGCTTTCCGGCGCCGTGATGGCGCTGGCCCGACATGACGAAAAACTCTACGCGGGCACCGCCGACGGACTGTTTCAACTGGATGGCAACCAGGCTGACCATCCGCACTTCATCAAGGTAGCGTCGATCAAGGGCGCCGTATGGTCGCTGCTCGATGGCGAGCACGGATTGCTGATCGGCGCGGCAAGCGGAATCTACTGGCTCAACGGCAAGCTCATCGGCCCCCTGGGGCCGAATGATCCGCTGGTGACCACGATGCTGCGCTCGCGCAGCGATCCCACACGCATTTTCCTGGGCACACAGTCAGGTCTGGCATCGCTGCGCTGGGATGGTCGGGGCTGGCTGGATGAGGGCGCCATGAAGGGCGTCGATGATGAAATCCGCAGCATCGTCGAAGACGAAGGCGGGCAACTGTGGCTGGGCACGTGGAACAGCACCATTCTGCACGCCACGCTGCGCAAGGGGTCTCCAGCCACTGGCAAGCTCGAACTGGCAAACGTGGAGCGCTACAGCGCAGATCGGGGCATTCCCCGAGGCGAAGTGGCCGTGACCCGGATCGATGGCGAACTGCGCGCAGAGACCACCACCGGCGTCATGGCGTTCGAGGCTGCCGCGCAGCGTTTCGTGCCCGATCCGCGCTTTGCCCATCTGTTTGCCGGCAATGAGCGCCAGTTGACCCTGGTGAAACAGGACGCGGCCGGCAAACTGTGGATGTATGTCGAAGACATCGCCAACGGAACCCGGGAAAGCGGCGGCGCGACCAGCGATGCCCAAGGCAACTGGCGCTGGCAACCGACGCCGTTGCAGCCCCTGGCGGGCACCAACATGTTGTCGATCCTGCCCGACAGCGACGGAGTGGTCTGGTTCAGTGCCGAGCAAGGGCTTTTTCGCTATGCCGGGACAGACATGTCCGGCAGGGACGCCGGGTTTGCCACCTTGCTTCGCAACGTCTCGATGAAGGACGGCACGCGCCTGGCCAGCGCTTCGCATCCGGCAAGCTCGGCCCGGATTCCATTCGGCAAGAACACGCTTCGCTTCGAGTTTGCCGCGCCCAGTTTCGACATGCTCGGCGCCAACCGCTTCCAGACCCAGATGGATGGACTGGACAACGAGTGGTCCAGCTGGAGCAGCGAGGCGTACCGCGATTACACGAATATCCCCGACGGCGACTACCGGTTTCTGGTGCGCGCGCACAACGGCTACGGCGGCGTGGGCAAGACAGCGACATTCGCTTTTCGCGTTCTGCCGCCGGCCTATCGAACCTGGTGGGCATGGTCGCTGTGGATCATGCTTGCCGCGGTGGGGCTGATGTTGATCGTGCTCTGGCGTTCGGCAAGCCTGCGCCGGCGCAACCGGACGCTTGCCGACCTGGTCGCGCAACGCACCAGCGAGCTGCAGGCGGCGATGCTTGCGCTATCGGAACAAAGCATCACCGACCCGTTGACCGGCTTGAAGAATCGCCGCTACCTGCTCGATCACATCGATCGGGACATCGCCGTGGTCGAGCGCCAGTATTCGTCGGCCACCGCCGAGCAGGCTCCAAGCGAAGGCAATACCGACATCACCTTCCTCATGGTGGACATCGATCACTTCAAGGAGGTCAACGACACCTATGGCCACGCCGCGGGTGACCGCGTGCTGGAGCAGATGCGCGACATCCTGCTGGCGGCCGCGCGCGAAAGCGACACCCCCATACGCTGGGGCGGCGAGGAGTTTCTGATCGTGGCCCGTTTCACCATGCCATGCTCCGGCGCCCTGTTGGCCGAACGCCTGCGTGCGATGGTGGCGGCGCATCCCTTCGAGCTTGGCGATGGCCGGGTCATCCATCGAACCTGTTCGATCGGGTTTGCCGGCTACCCGTTCTTTGCCAAGGCGCCGCGCCGCTTGAACTGGGAGCAAGTGGTGAGCCTGGCCGATGAATGCCTGTACGCCGCCAAGCGGCGCGGGCGCAATGCCTGGGCGGGAGTGAAAGCGGGCGACACCATTCCGGACGACCTCAGCGCGGCGCTGAGCGAATCCATCCGGATCGCGCCGCGGCCCGGCGAGCTCTGCGTTTTGCTGTCGCCATCGGCGTCAACCGACGAAGCCATCTGACAGGACGACGTGGCGTAGCTGGACCGGCCGAATCCGCGCAGGCCAAGCCGCTCCGATCTGGCCGAGGTCGGCATCAAGCCCGGAATACGCAGTGTGTGGCGCCCCGTGCTTCACAATGATGAGCCAGCTACCTGTCACGCGCCTGCTCGCGCGCCGCGCGCAGGGCGAGCAGCTTTTCGCGCAGCTGCAGTTCCAGACCACGCTCGACCGGTTCGTAAAAGACGGTGCCGGCGAGCGCATCCGGCAGGCATTGCTGACCGAGCGCGACACCGCCTTCGGCGTCGTGGTCGTACTGGTAGCCCTCGCCGTAGCCGAGGCCTTTCATCAGTTTGGTCGGCGCATTGCGCAGGTGCATCGGCACCTCCAGCGTGCCGCCGCTGCGCACCGCGTCGCGGGCCTTGTTGTAGGCCATGTACGCGGCGTTGCTCTTGGGCGAGATCGCCAGCCAGATCGCCAGCTGGGCCAGGCCCAGCTCGCCCTCGGGGCTGCCCAGCCGCTCGTAGGTGTCCCACGCGTCCAGCGCCATGCGCCAGGCGCGCGGCTCGGCGAGGCCAACGTCCTCCACCGCCATGCGCGTCATGCGCCGGGCCAGATAGAGCGGATCGACGCCGCCGTCGAGCATGCGGCACAGCCAGTACACCGCGGCATCGGGATCGGACGAGCGCACGGATTTGTGCAGCGCCGAGATCTGGTCGTAGAACTGCTCGCCCTGCTTGTCGAAGCGGCGGGTGCGATCGGCCAGCACCTGGGTCAATGTCGCTTCGTCGATGTGTCCGTCTTCGGCCAGCTCCGCGGCAATCTCCAGCAGGGTCAGCGCGCGGCGCACGTCGCCGTCGGCGGCCTGGGCGATCGAGTCCAGCGAGTCGTCGCCTACCTGCAACTGCAGTTCGCCGAGCCCGCGTTCGCGGTCGCCGAGCGCGCGCTTCAGGGCGGCGATGATGTCGTCGGTGGAGACCGGTTCCAGCACATGCACGCGGCAGCGCGACAGCAGCGCGGAGTTCAGTTCGAACGAGGGGTTCTCGGTGGTGGCGCCGATGAAGATGATCACGCCGCGCTCGATGTGCGGCAGGAACGCATCCTGCTGGGTCTTGTTGAAGCGGTGCACCTCGTCCACGAACAACACGGTGCGCCGGCCCTGGGCGAAATTCACCTCGGCCTCGGCCAGCGCCTTGCGCACGTCCGGCAGGCCGGACAGCACGGCGGAGATCGCGCGGAAATCCGCATCGGCGTAACGCGCCACCAGCAGCGCCAGCGTGGTCTTGCCGCAGCCGGGCGGCCCCCATAGCACCATCGAGTGGATCTTGCCGGCCTCCAGCGCACGGCGCAGTGCCTTGTCCGGGCCGACCAGGCGCTGCTGGCCGACGATTTCATCGAGGCTGCGCGGGCGCATGCGTTCGGCCAGCGGCTTGAGTGCATCGGGTTCGGCGAACAGGCCGGGGGTGGATGGTGAGACGGGACGGGGCATACAGGAATGATACGGCATGCCCTGCGTACCCGATTTCGGCCGATGGAGCCTGATCCTCCGTTCAGGCCGTTCGCCGCTGACGCATCATCGGCGGCCCGCCGCAGTGGCCGGAGGCCTTCACCGGGCTCGGACGCGCGAACTCCCTGATGCCGGCGCGGCCGTTTCGGCAGCGCCTTCCCCGGCGTGCCAAGGGCGTCCTGAGCGCTGCTCGATGTAGTCCCGGATCAGCCGGCGCACGACCTGCGACGGGGTGGCGTCTTCCCCGGCGCACAACCGCTCGAAAACGGCCTTCTTGCGCGGATCGATCAGGATGGTGAGGCGGGCGGTGCGATTTTCTGTTGGCATATGCGTCTCATCAGTCTTACACTGGGAACAACTCAAATGATAATATAATTATCATGAAATCGGCGCAGACACCGATGTTCACCCCCCAGCAGATCACCCATGGCATGCCGGATTCGGGAGCGCGGCTGCGGTGAATGCGCTGGCAACTGCCACGCCGCTGGCCGTGCTGCTGGAACTGGTCGCCGCATGGTTGCTGGTGGGGCTGCTCGGCCTGGCCCGGCCCCACCGGATCGCCTGGGTCGCCCGCCTCCTGTTTCCGTTGGGCGCATTGGTGGCGCTCGCCGTCGCCGGCATGGGCGCTTTGGCGTTGAGCGCGGATTTCGCGATGCAGGGCGCCGTGTTGCCGCTGGGGCTGCCGGACCTGCCGTTCCACGTACGGCTTGATGCACTGTCGGGATTCTTCCTGCTGCTGCTGGGCAGCGCGGGCGCCGGCATCTCGATCTTCGCCGCCGGCTATTTCCGGGAAGGCGAAGGCACGGCACCGGGCCTGCTCTGCCTGCAGTACCACGTGTTCCTGGCCAGCATGGCGATGGTCATCCTGGCCGACGATGCGTACCTGTTCATGGTGGCCTGGGAAACCATGGCACTGAGTTCGTACTTCCTGGTCACCACTCAGCACCGGCTGCCGGAGATCCGGCGCGCCGGCTTCCTGTACCTGCTGATGGCGCACGTGGGTGCACTGGCGCTGCTGCTGTGCTTCGGCGTGCTGCATGGCGGCAGCTGGCAGATGACGTTCGATGCGATGCGCGGTGCGACGCTTGCGCCGGCTTGGGCCAGCGTGGCGTTCGTGCTGGCGTTGTTCGGGTTCGGCGCCAAGGCAGGCATGGTGCCGCTGCATGTATGGCTGCCGGAAGCGCATCCGGCCGCACCATCGCCGGTATCGGCGATGATGAGCGCGCTGATGCTGAAGACCGCGATCTACGGACTGCTGCGGGTCAGCCTTGATCTGCTGCACGTCGGCCCCTGGTGGTGGGGATTGCTGACACTTGGGCTCGGGCTCGGCACCGCGTTGTACGGTGCCATCTTCGCGGCCGTGCAGACCGACATGAAGCGGCTGCTGGCCTACTCCTCGATCGAGAACATCGGCCTGATCCTCGCTGGCATCGGGTTGGCGCTGGTGTGCCGCAGTTTCGACATGCGCCTGCTCGCGGCGCTGGCGCTGGCGGCAGTGCTGATCCACGCGTTCAACCATGCATTCTTCAAGAGCCTGCTGTTCCTGGCCACCGGCTCGGTGATGCACGCCACCGGCGAGCGCAGCCTGGGCAAGCTTGGCGGCCTCATCCGGCGGATGCCGTGGGTGGCGATGCTGGCGCTGATCGGTTCGCTCGCGATCGCCGGGCTGCCGCCGCTGAACGGCTTCGTCTCCGAATGGCTGCTGCTGCAGGCATTTCTGCAGACGCCGCACATCCCGCATGCGTTCCTCAACATGATTGTGCCGCTGGGCGCGGCCATCGTGTCGTTGACGGCGGCGCTGGCCGGCTACGTGATGGTGAAGTTCTACGGCGTGATCTTTCTCGGCCAGCCGCGCGAGCCCGCGCTGCGCGAGGCGCATGATGCCGGCGTGCTGGAGCGGCTGGGGCTGATCTGGCTGGCGCTGGGCTGCGTGCTGATCGGCATCTTTCCGCAGGTCGCACTGGACGTCGTGGGGCGAGTGACCCTGAGCCTGGTCGGCACGACCGTGCAGCACGGGCAATCGGCCTGGTGGATGACGCCGGTGGCCTCCAATCAGGCGTCCTACAGCGGTTTGTGGCTGTGGCTGGGGCTGCTGCTCGTGATCGGGGCGACCTTCGTGCTGGTGCGCCTGTTCCATCACGGACGACTCCGCCGCACCCCGCCATGGGCCTGCGGTTATCCCTGGCAGACGCCGCGCATGCAGGACACCGCCGAAGGATTCGGGCAGCCGATCCGTCACCTATTCGGGCCGATGTTCCGGCAGCAGCGCGAGTTGCCGCTGCCCTCCGATCTGCAGCCGCGTTACAGCGTGCTGATCAGTGATCGCTTCTGGCACGCGCTGTACCTGCCACTGGCACGGCTCACCCGGCGCATCGCAGACAGCCTGGCGTTCCTGCAGGGCGGTCGTCTGTCGATCTATCTGCTGTACAGCTTCGTGACGCTGATCTTCCTGCTGGTGTGCGTCCGATGAACATCGCTGCCTACGCCTGGCAGATCGGTGGATGCCTGCTGGCGATCGCCCTGGCGCCGCTGTTTGCCGGCTGGGTGACGCAGTGCCGCGCATGGTTGCAGAACCGCTCCGCACCCTCGCTGTGGCAGCCCTACCGGATACTGCGCAAGTTGTTGCACAAGGATGCGGCACTGGCGACGCACGCCTCGCCGCTGTTCCGCAGCGCGCCGTATGTGGTGTTCGCCACGATGGCGCTCGCCGCTGCGATCATTCCCTCGGTGACCACCGAGCTGCCGTTGGCGCGGGTGGCCGACGCGATTGCGCTGGTCGGCCTGTTCGCCACCGGACGCGTCTTCATGGCGCTGGCGGCGATGGATGTGGGTACCGCATTCGGCACGCTTGGCGCCCGCCGCGAGATGATGATCGGATTTCTTACCGAGCCGGCCTTGCTGATGGTGCTGTTCAGCACCTTCCTGATGTTCGGCAGCACTGCCCTGCCCGCCATCGTCGAGGGCACGTTGACCGCACATCAATTCGTGCTGCATCCGAGTCTGGCATTTACCGGCGTGGCATTCGTGATGGTGCTGCTGGCCGAGAACGCTCGCCTGCCAATCGACAACCCCAGTACCCATCTCGAACTGACGATGATCCACGAGGCAATGGTGCTGGAATATTCGGCGCGCCACCTGGCGCTGATCGAATGGGCCTCCTGGCTCAAACTGTTCAATTACGCCTGCATCGGCTTCGCCTTGTTCATGCCGTGGGGGATCGTGGCGCAGAGCGCCGACCCGTGGCTGCTGGTTCTCGCGATCGCCGCTCTGCTGCTCAAGCTCGTCATCGCCGGCGCAGCGCTGGCGCTGTTCGAGAGCATGTCGGCGAAGCTGCGGCTTTTCCGAGCGCCGGAGTTCCTGACCATGGCGTTCCTGCTCGCCGTGCTCGGCCTGCTCGTGCACCTGCTGCTGGAGGTCTGACACGATGGCCACGATGAACCTCGCCACCCAGGTGCTGCAGATGCTGGCCGGCGCACTGCTGCTGATTTCGTTCGCGATGCTCGCCGAGCGGCGCAGCCGGCGGCTGGTCTCCCTGCTGGTGTGGCAGGGCGTGATGCTGGTGGCATCCACCGCGCTGGTGGCCGCCACCGCCCATCAGAGCCATCTGTACTACTCGGCCGCCCTCACGCTGCTGCTGAAGGTAGGCCTGCTGCCGTGGATCCTGCTGCGCCTGATGCGAAAGCTGGGCATCGAACGCGACAACGAGCCGCTGGTCAATGTGCCGACCCTGATGCTGGTCGGGCTGGTGCTGGTGATCTTCGCGTTCGGTCTGGCGCAGCCGGTCAGCGCGCTGGCCACCACGATCATCCGGCGCACGCTGGGCATCGCGCTGGCGGTGGTGCTGCTGGCGTTCCTGATGATCCTGGCGCGGCGCAAGGCGTTCACCCAAGTGATCGGTTTCCTGGCGCTGGAGAACGGGCTGTTCTTCGCCGCCACCAGCACCACCTACGGCATGCCGCTGGTGGTGGAGCTGGGCATCGCGCTGGATCTGCTGGTGGGCGTGTTCATCTTCGGCGTCTTCTTCTTCCAGATCAGCGAACAGTTCGACAGCCTCGACCTGCAGCATCTCGAATCACTCAAGGAGGACTGACGTGGAGATCCTGCTGGTGTTGGGGTTCCCCCTGCTCGGTGCCGCCCTGCTCGCCGTGGTCGGGGCGCAGCGGTATGCCGCCGAGGTGAATGTCGCGGTAAGCCTGGCCACCCTGTTCGCGGCTGCCGCGCTGGTGGTGCGGATCATCCACGGCGGCCCGATGACGGTCGCCCACGAGCAGTTCTTCATCGACCCGTTCAACGTGTTCCTGGTGGCGCTGACGGCGCTGGTCGGCTTCACCACCGCGGTGTTCTCGCGCCCCTACATGCGCATCGAGGCCGGGCACGGGCAGCTCTCGCCGGGACGGCTGCGTCTGTACCACAGCATGTACCAGTTGTTCATGGCCGCGATGTTCATTGCGCTCACCACCAACAACATGGGGTTTCTGTGGGTCTCGATGGAAGCGGCCACCCTGTCGACGGTATTGCTGGTGTCGCTGTATCGCACACGCGCCAGCATCGAGGCCGCGTGGAAGTATTTCATCCTGTGCGGTGTCGGTATCGCGCTGGCGCTGTTCGGCACGATCCTGCTGTACGTGGCTGCCGAGGGGCTGCTGGGCGGAAGCGACATGGACGCGCTGCTGTGGACCCACCTGGACGCGGTCAAGGGGCAGTTGGAGCCGCGGGTGATGGGATTGGCATTCGTGTTCCTGCTGGTCGGCTACGGCACCAAGGTCGGTCTGGCACCGCTGCACAACTGGTTGCCCGATGCGCATGCCGAAGGCCCGACCCCGGTGTCGGCGGTGCTCTCGGGGCTGCTGTTGAACGTGGCGCTGTATGCGGTCATGCGTTGCAAGATCCTCGCCGATGGCGCGCTGCATTCAGTGTTGCCCGGCCATATGCTGATGGGCTTCGGACTGCTGTCGACCCTGCTGGCCAGCTTCTACCTGTGGCGTCAGCGCGACATCAAGCGACTGTTCGCGTATTCATCGATCGAACACATGGGCATCATCACGTTCGCCTTCGGCATGGGCGGGCCGGTGGCGAATTTCGCCGGGCTGTTGCACATGACGGTGCACTCGCTGACCAAGTCGGCCATCTTCTTCACCGCCGGTCACGCCGCGCAGAGCGCCGGCACCCAGCGCATGGACGGCATCCGCGGCTTGCTGACGCTGCATCCCAGCGTGGGCTGGGGACTGATGCTCGGATCATTGGCGATTCTTGGCATGCCGCCGTTTGGCGTGTTCGCCAGCGAGTACCTGATCCTCACCACCGCGATGCGCGATCATCCGTGGGCCACGCCGATCCTGCTGATCGCGCTGGCGGTCGCTTTTGCCGCCATCTTCAGCCGGGTTCAGCCGATGGTGTTCGGCGATACCGATGCCAGGCCGCTACCGCATTCGCCGGCGCTGGTGCCGGTATTCGTGCATCTGGCGATCGTGCTGATGCTGGGCGTGTACATACCGCCGGCGCTGGCCGAGTGGTACCGGCTGGCCGCCCGCCTGATGGCCGGCTGATGGAGTACTTGCATGCCCACTGACTTTTTCGAACGCGAAGGCACCGGGTTACCCGCCAACGTGGCGGTGCGCCGCGTATTGGTCGATGCCACGCAGTGGTCGCAGAGCGCGCAGAGCCTGCACGACCTGGACGCCTGTCTGCTTGCGCTGTGGGGCGCCGATGATCGGGACGTCGACGGCATGTTCCGCATCTTCGCCGCCTTCCTGCTGCCCGATCAGGTGCTGTTGCTGCAACATGCGATGCCCGCGACCACACCGGTGTATCCGTCGCTGGTCGACTGGTTCCCGGTGGCCGACCGGCTGCAGCGCGCCGTGCGCGATCTGCTCGGGATACGGGCCGACACGGGCGACCCCCGCCCCTGGCTGCGGCATGACGGATGGGCTGACGATCATTTTCCGCTGCGTCGGGACAGCGACCCCGCGCAAGCTCCGCCAGCGAATCCGGCGCCGTATCCGTTCGTGCCGGTGAGCGGCGACGGCGTGCACGAGATCGCCGTCGGTCCAGTGCACGCCGGCACGATCGAGCCGGGGCATTTCCGCTTTTCCGTGGTGGGCGAGAAAGTGCTGCGTCTGGAAGTCCGCCTGGGCTACGCCCACAAGGGCATTGCCAAGCGTTTCGAAGGGCAGCCGTTGACGGAGGGTCATCGCCTCGCCGCACGGATCTGCGGCGACAGCACGGTGGCCTTTTCATGGGCCTACTGTGCTGCGCTGGAGGCGATCACGGACATCGAGCTGCCGTATCGCGCTGCGTCCCTGCGTGCGCTGGCACTCGAGCGCGAACGCCTCGCCAATCACCTGGGCGACCTCGGGGCACTCGGCAACGATGCGGGCCTGGCGTTCGGGCTGGTGCAGTTCTCCAGCCTCAAGGAACAGCTAGTGCGCCTCAACCAGGAGGCCTTCGGACAACGCTATCTGTTCGACTACCTGGTCCCCGGCGGGGTCGCCGCCGACCTCGGCATTCGCGCGATCCGCGCCATGTTCGACGAGGCTACGATGCTGGAACAGGCGGTGGCCACATTGCGCGCCATCTACGACGACCATCCCGGCCTGCAGGACCGTTTCCGCGACACCGGTCGGCTCAGTCCCGAACTGGCCAGGGAACACGGCGCGCTGGGCCTGACCGGGCGCGCCTCGGGCATCGCGCAGGACGTGCGCATCGATCTGCCATGGCCACCCTACGATCGGCTGCAGCCCCGGCGCGTGCTGTGCACGGGCGGCGACGTCGCCGCCCGCGTACAGGTGCGCTTCGACGAAACCATCGAGTCGCTGCGACTATGCCGGTCGCTGCTCGAAACGCTTCCGGCGGGGCCAAGCCTGGTCACGCTACCGGTCGCACCACCCGGCCAACTCGGACTTGGCCTGATCGAGGGCTGGCGCGGCCCGGTACTGATCGCGCTGCAAACTGCAGCGGACAATCGCGTACGGCGCTGCCATGCGCACGACCCCTCCTGGCAGAACTGGCCGCTGGTGGAGTACGCGATCCACGGCAACATCGTGCCGGACTTCCCGCTCATCAACAAATCTTTCAACCTCGCCTACAGCGGTCACGACGGGTGATGCCAGCATGTTCGATATCCTGACCCGCATCCGACGCACCGGCATCCTCAGCGAAGCCACGCCGCGATCCGAAGCATCCGAACTGCCGCTGGATAAAGTGCGGCGGAATCTGACGTCGGTGTTCGGGCGCGCACTGCGCATTCGCCATGTGGATACGGGCTCGTGCAATGGCTGCGAGCTGGAGATCCAGGCACTGTCCAACCCGTACTACAACCTCGAGGGCAGCGGCATCGCGTTCGTGGCCAGCCCGCGGCACGCCGACGTGCTGCTGGTCACCGGCCCGGTCTCGGTCAACATGGAAGAGGCGCTCAGGCGCACCTACGAGGCGATGCCCGATCCCAAATGGGTCATGGCGGTCGGTGACTGCGCCGCTTGCGGTGGCGTGTTCGGAGCGAGCTACGCGACACGTGGCTCGGTCAGCGCCGTCATTCCGGTCGACATCGTAATCAACGGATGCCCACCCACGCCGCTGGCGCTACTGCAAGGTCTGCTGCAGATCACCCAGCAGCGCCGCGCCTAGCAGGGTATTTTTCGACACCCTGCCAGGTCCGATCAGTCCTTCAGCGGCTGCACGTCGATCACTGGTGCGTCCCCGATCACGTCGGCGCCCTTCGGCGGCACGAAGTTGAAGGTGGCCGGCGGAATCGGCGCGTTGCGCCGCCAGCCGGAGAAGCGGATGTCGGTGGTGGAACCGAGCTGGTCGCGGAACGTCATGCGGGCCAGGCCGTTCGCGTCGAAGCCGAGGTCGGCGTAGTCGAACTGCGGATCCTTTCCGGTGGAGGTGAGCCGCAGCCAGCTCAGCCCGTCGTGTTCGCCCTGTTCGGCGACCTTGAAATTGCGGTCCAACTGCTTGACGTCGGTCAGCACGGTCAGCGGGCTGTGCGCCTCCTCGGTGCTCTGGATGCGCACGGTGACCTGTTCGAGTTCGGGGTCGTACATCCACACCCGGCTGCCGTCAGCCACGATGGTCTGCTTGTAAGGCGCCAGAGTGTCCCAGCGAAATTGCCGCGGGGCCTCCAGCGCCAGCGTGCCCGAACTCGATTTGCTGCTGTGCCCGTTGAGGTCGGTCAACGACTGCGTGAAATGCCCGGTGAGCGAGTGCAGCCCGGTGGCGAACGCATCCAGCCGCGCACGCGCCGGGCCGGTGGCGGCCTGCGCCACGGCGTTCAGCGACAGCGCCAGAGCGGCGGCGGACAGGGCGATCATGAAGCGTTTCATCGGGTTTCCCGAGGGTGGCGATGGCGGTAGATTGTGGGTCGTCCTGGCTTAACCGAACGGTAGGAGCACCGAAGTCGCGATGAGCCCTGTTCACCCAGGCGCATCGCGACTGCAGCTGCCACTACCAGCAGACGCTCAGTTCTTCGGCGGCGGCGGCGCCAGCACTTCGCGGTTGCCGTTGTGCTGCGGAGCGCTGACCACGCCATCCTGCTCCATCTGCTCGACCAGCCGTGCGGCGCGGTTGTAGCCGATGCGCAAGTGGCGCTGCACGCCGGAGATCGAGGCCCGCCGGGTCTGCGTGACCACCGCTACCGCCTTGTCGTACAACTGCGTATCGGCATCGCCGCCGCCCTCTTCGCCATCCTGCGGCAGGCCGGAGTCGTTGATGAACTTGCCGTCGCTGGTCGGTTGCGCCTCTTCCAGCACACCCTCGATGTAGTTCGGCGCACCCTGCGACTTCAGCCAGGCGACAACGTGATGCACCTCGTGATCGTCGACGAAGGCGCCGTGCACACGCTCCGGCGTGGCCGTGCCCGGCGGCAGGTACAGCATGTCGCCATGCCCAAGCAGCGCCTCAGCGCCGGATTGATCAAGAATGGTGCGCGAGTCGATCTTGGATGACACCTGGAACGCGATGCGGGTAGGGATGTTCGCCTTGATCAGGCCGGTGATCACGTCCACCGACGGCCGCTGGGTCGCCAGGATCAGGTGCACGCCGGCGGCGCGCGCCTTCTGCGCCAGGCGGGCGATCAACTCCTCGACCTTCTTGCCGACGATCATCATCATGTCGGCGAACTCGTCGATGATGATCACGATGTACGGCAGCGGCTCCAGCGGTTCGGCGGCCAGGTTCGGCATGTCGGGGTTGGGCCGGAACAGCGGATCGAGCAGCGGCTGTCCGGCGTTCTCGGCGTCCTTCACCTTCTTGTTGAAGCCGCCGAGGTTGCGCACGCCGACCGCGGCCATCAGCTTGTAGCGGCGCTCCATTTCGGCGACGCACCAGCGCAGCGCATTGGCGGCCTCCTTCATGTCGGTGACCACCGGCGCGAGCAGGTGCGGGATGCCCTCGTAGACCGAGAGTTCCAGCATCTTCGGGTCGATCATGATCATCCGCACGTCTTTCGCGCTGGCCTTGTACAGCAGGCTCAGCACCATCGCATTGACCGCCACCGACTTGCCCGAACCGGTGGTGCCGGCCACCAGCAGATGCGGCATCTTGGCCAGGTCGACCACCACCGGCTTGCCACCGATGTCCTTGCCCAGCGCCAGCGCCAGCGGCGACTTCAGCTGGTCGTACTTGTCCGAGCGCAGGATCTCCGAGAGATACACGATCTGCTTGTGGGTGTTGGGGATCTCCAGCCCGATCACGTTCTTGCCGGGGATCACGTCGACCACGCGCACGCTGACTACCGACAGGCCGCGCGCAATGTCCTTGTCCAGGCTCGATACCTGCGAGCCCCGGATACCCGGTGCAGGCTCCATCTCGAAACGGGTGATCACCGGGCCCGGATAGGCGCCGACAACCTTGGCCTCGATCTTGAAATCCTTGAGCTTGAACTCGACCTGGCGCGAGAGCACTTCGAGGGTTTCCTCGGAGTAGCCCGGACCTTGCGGGGGCGCTTCGTCCAGCAGCGACAGCGGCGGCAATTCGCCGGGCGTGGCGGCGCCGGTGAACAACGGAATCTGCGTCTCCAGCCTGGCCCGCTCGCTCTTGGTCACCGGCTGGGGCGGCGCCTCGATGCGCACCGGCTCACGCCTGGCCTGCTTCACCGCATCGGCCTTCTTGACCACCTCGCGCTCGGTGCGCGCCTGCCGCGCCGCCATGGCCTGCGGCGCATCGCGCCACTTGCCGCGGACCCAGCCGGCCAGTTTCAGCACGCCCTGCCCGGTCCAGTCCATCACCTTGAACCACGACAGCCCGGTGGCAAGCGTGACCGCGATCAGGAACAGCGCCAGCAACAGCAGCGGTGCGCCCTTGGCGCCGAACGCGCTGAGCAGGGCCTCGCCCACCCACACGCCGATGATGCCGCCCACACCTTGCGGCAGCACCGGCTCGTGGAAATTGAGAAACAGCAGCGCCGGCCCGGTGATGAAGAAGAACACGAAGCCGATCAACCGCAGCGCCGGCTCCCATGGATGCACGATCCTTTCGTCGCGCTGGCGCAGCACCTGCACGCCCAGCAACAGCAGCAGCAGCGGGAAGCAGTAGGCGACCAGGCCGAAGATCCAGCGCAGCAGGTCGGCGACATAGGCGCCGACGGTGCCGCCGAAGTTGTGCGCATGCTCCAGCTGGCCGGCATTCGTCCAGCTTGGGTCATGCGGGTTGTAGCTGAAGAGGCATACCAGCAGATACAGGGCCAATGGCAGCAACAGCAAGGCGCCGGCTTCACGCAGCCGGCGCTTCAGCTCCTCGCTGAGGCCTTCCCTCGGTTGTTGTCTCACATTCGCGCTGCGCGCCACCTTGGGTGCCCCCTTCCTGACTGCCAAGGGTCAGAGCATACCTTGCAGCGCAGGATGCACCAGCTTGCCGCCGTCGACGTTGATGCCGCCGCTCAACGGGGCGAACTCGCGCCATTCGTTGCCGGCAGCCAGGCGCTGCACATACGGCAGGATCGCGGCCGAGATCGCCAGCGACGAGGTCTGCGGCACGGCGCCGGGCATGTTGGTCACGCAGAAGTGCGTGATGCCGTGGACGTCGTAGGTCGGCTCCTTCCAGGAGGTCGGGTGCGAGGTCTCGAAGCAGCCGCCCTGGTCGATCGCGATATCCACCAGCACGCTGCCCGGCTCCATCGTCTTGACCATCGCCTCGGTGACCACCCGCGGCGCCTTGGCGCTGGGCACCAGCACCGCGCCGACGACGATGTCGGCGTCGCGCACTTCCTCGGCCACGGACGACTCGTAGGCATACAGCGCGGTGACGTTCGGGCCCATCGCCATCATCTCGGCCAGGCGGTCCTGGCGCTTGTCGAACACCACCACGTTGGCACCCGCGGCAGCGGCCAGCGCGGCAGCCGCGCCACCAGCAGCACCCGCGCCCAGCACCACCACCTTGCCACGCGGGGTGGAGGCCATGCCGCCGAGCAGCTTGCCCTTGCCGCCCTGCGGACGATGCAGCAGGGTAGTGCCGATCTGCGTGGCGATGCGGCCGGCAATCACCGACATCGGCAGCAGCAGCGGCAGCACGCCGTTTTCTTCCACCGACTCGAACGCCACCCCGGTCAGGCCGATGTCGAGCAGGCTCCTGGTCAGCTCCGGCTCGGCCGCCAGATGCAGGTAGCAGAACAGCAAGTGGTGCTTCTTCAGCAGGGCCAGATCGCCGGCGACCGGCTCCTTCACCTTGACGATCAGCTCGCCGGCCTCGTACAGCGCCGCGGCGTCGGGCAGGATCTTGATGCCTTCCTTGACATAGGCTTCGTCGGCAAAGCCGCTCTTCAGGCCTGCTCCCGCCTGGATGAACACTTCATGGCCACGGCGCACCAGATCGGCGGCGGCGGCAGGAACGAGAGCAACACGACCTTCGAGGGTCTTGGTTTCGGAGGGGATACCGATACGCATGGAAAAGAATCCTGTGGGAGCACGTTGTAAATCCATCGCGCAAACGCCGCGGTGGTGTCGTTGAGTCCGTCGTCTACCTTGAATCGGCCGAGGGTATTCCCCATCCTTGCGGGGTCACGCAACCCGCCATCGCTCGCTGGCCCGCTTGAGGAAACCGTGCCGGGGCTGCAGCGAATGAAGTGTCAGGCCATCGGTAAACCCAAGGATTATACCAACCATGAGCACCACCAAGCACAGCCGCCTGCTGATCCTCGGCTCCGGCCCCGCCGGTTACACCGCCGCGGTGTACGCGGCCCGCGCCAACCTGAAGCCGACCATGATCACCGGCCTGCAACAGGGCGGCCAGCTGATGACCACCACCGACGTGGACAACTGGCCGGGCGACGTCGAGGGCCTGCAGGGCCCGGCGTTGATGCAGCGCATGGCCGAGCACGCCGAGCGCTTCCACACCGAGATGATCTTCGACCACATCCACACGGTGGACCTGAAGCAGCGCCCGTTCCGGCTCAAGGGCGACTCCGGCGAGTACACCGCCGACGCGCTGATCATCGCCACCGGCGCCACCGCCAAGTACCTCGGCATCGCCAGCGAGGAGAAATACAAGGGCAAGGGTGTTTCGGCCTGCGCCACCTGCGACGGCTTTTTCTTCCGCGACCAGGACGTGGTGGTGATCGGCGGCGGCAACACCGCGGTCGAGGAGGCGCTGTACCTGGCCAACATCGGCCGCAAGGTCTACCTGGTGCACCGCCGCGACAAGCTGCGCGCAGAGAAGATCATGCAGGACAAGCTGTTCGAGAAGGCTGCCGCCGGCAAGATCGAGCTGGTCTGGAACCACGCCATCGACGAGGTGCTGGGCGACGACACCGGCGTCACCGGCGTGCGCGTGAAGGACGTCAACTCCGGCGCCACCCGCGACATCGAAGCCACCGGCTTCTTCGTGGCGATCGGGCATACGCCGAACACCGGCATCTTCGAAGGCCAGCTCGACATGCACGACGGCTACATCAGGATCCACGGCGGCCAGCACGGCATGGCCACGATGACCTCGGTGCCGGGCGTGTTCGCCGCCGGCGACGTGGCCGACCATGTTTACCGTCAGGCCGTCACGTCGGCCGGCTTCGGCTGCATGGCCGCGCTGGACGCCGAACGCTGGCTGGACCAGCAGACGCCAGCCAGCTGATGCTCTTGCTCCCCCGGCGCAGCTGGGGGAGCGGAAAAGCTCTTGCTCATCTCCGTTCTCGTGGAGGCCTGCGAGGCATCTGGCAGAAAATCATCTATAACCAGTCCATGCTCACTCCCCGCTTCCACGCAGCACTTGCCGAACTGCCTGCCGCGGCGTGGGATGCGCTGCGCACCGACGCCAATCCGTTCGTCTCCCATGCGTTTCTCGCCGCGCTGGAGCACAGCGATTGCATCCGCCCCGAGTGGGGCTGGCAGGCCCATCACCTCGGCTTGTACGAAGATGGCCGGCTGGTCGCTGCCGCACCGCTGTACCTGAAAGGCAACTCGCATGGCGAGTTCGTGTTCGACTGGAGCTGGGCCCGCGCGTGGGAGCGCGCCGGCGGCGACTATTACCCGAAATTGCTCAATGGCGTGCCCTACTCGCCCGTGCCGGGACCGCGCCTGCTGGCCGGCAACGGCCAACGCGCGCCGCAGCTGCAGCGAGCCCTGGTCGAGGCGATGCGGGGCGAGGCCGATCGCATGGGGCTGTCCTCGGTGCATGCCAACTTTCTGCAACCGAACGAACTGGCTGCGTTCGATGAAAACTGGCTGGCTCGTTCGGACGTGCAGTTCCACTGGCACAACCACGGCTACCGCCATTTCCCGGATTTCCTAGCCGCACTGAGCCACAAGAAGCGCAAGAACATCCTGCGCGAACGCCAGCAGGTTGCCGCCAGCGGCCTCGCCATCGAGTGGCGCAGCGGCGATACGCTGAGCACCGCCGAATGGCAGCGGGTGCATGCCTTGTACACGGAAACATTCGACGCCAAGGGCAATCATGCCGCGCTCACGGCCGCGTTCTTCCGCCAGCTCGGCGAACTGGGCCGGACCGCGCAGATGGCGCTGGCGCGGCACGGGGAAACCATCGTCGCGATGGCGTTGTTCGTGCAAAGCGACTGCGTGCTGTATGGACGCTACTGGGGCGCGTCGGTGAACGTGCCGGGGCTGCATTTCGAGCTGTGCTATTACCGCGGCATCGACTACGCCATCACCAACAAGCTGACCCGTTTCGAGCCTGGTGCCCAGGGCGAGCACAAGCTCGCGCGCGGCTTCGTGCCAGTGCGCACGCATTCGCGGCACTATCTGCAGAATCCGGGCTTTCGCACCGCCGTCGCGGCGGCGCTGGCCAGTGAGGCGGCGGCGGTCGATGCTTATGCCGCCGAGCTGCTGGAGCACAGCCCGTTTGCCGATCATGCCCGGGGCGAACGATGAAACGCCTGCCGCTGCTGGACCCCGATGCCACCGATCGCTTCCCCGATCCGCGCCAGGCGTTGACCGAGCCCAACGGCCTGCTCGCGTTCGGTGGCGACCTGTCGCCGCGACGGCTGCTGGCGGCATACAGCCGTGGCATCTTTCCATGGTTCGGCGAGGGCGAACCGATCCTGTGGTGGTCGCCCGATCCGCGCTGCGTGTTCTACACGGAAAGGCTGAAGGTGAATCGCAGCCTGCGCCGCCAGCTCGCTGGCAAGCAGTGGCGGCTGACCATCGACCACGCGTTCGACGCCGTGATCCGTGCCTGCGCCGCGCCGCGTGCGGGTGACCCTGGCACGTGGCTGGTGCCGGCGATGATCGACGCGTACGAACAATTGCACCGGCTGGGTCACGCGCACAGCGTTGAGGTGTGGGATCGCGGGCAGCTGGTCGGCGGCATCTATGGCGTGGCGATGGGCCGGTTGTTCTGCGGTGAGTCCATGTTCAGCGCCGAAAGCGGCGGCTCCAAGATCGCACTGGTCGCGCTTGGCCGGCTGCTGCACGAGCTGGACTTCCCGCTGATCGACACTCAGGTCAGCAACCCGCACACACTGGGGCTGGGCGCCATCGACATGCCGCGCGGGCAGTTCCTGCAGGAGGTCGCCCGTTTGGGCCAGTCGCCCGGGCGCGTCGGCAGCTGGGCCGATCTCACCCCGCGCCTGCTGCGACCGGGACCGGATTCCGCCCCCGCGCAGTCGAGCTGACCACACCCGTTCAGCCGACCTCGGCCGGGCGGCCAAGCGCCTTGAGGTCTTCGTAATTGTCCAGAAACAGCGCCACCAGGCCCGGATCGAGCTGGCTGCCGGCGACGTCGCGCAGATAATCCAGCACTTCCGTCTCGGGCCACGCCGCCTTGTAGACGCGGGCGGTGATCAGTGCATCCCACACGTCGACCACGCTGAATATCCGCGCCTGCAGCGGGATCGCCTCGCCGCGCAAACCCCGTGGGTAGCCGCCACCGTCCCAACGCTCATGATGGCCATAGGGAATGTCGCCGGCCGCACGCAGGAAGTCCACGCGTTGCAGCAGGTCGTGGCCGATCTGCGGGTGCAGGCGCATATGCGCCATCTCGTGGTCGTCCAGTTTGCCCGGCTTGAGCAGGATCGCATCCGGCAAGGCCAGTTTGCCGATGTCGTGCAGCAACGCACCGAAGGTCAGGTCATGCAGCGACTTGCCGCGAACACCGGCCAGTTTCGCCAGGCCCACTGCCACGCGCATCACCCGCTCGGAGTGGTCGCCGGTTTCCTTGTGGCGGATGTCCAGCGCGGACACCAGCACGCGCAAGGATTGCTCGTGGCCGTTGCGCAGTACCTGGTTGAGCGCCTCCAGCCGACGCAGGTCGCGCCCGATCATCCAGTACAGCACCAGTGCCGTGGCCAGCACGAACAGCCAGCCCTTGATGCTCTGCAGGAAGGTGAGCTCCGCCTGGCCGCTGACCAGCGCGTTCAGCGCCTGATCGGAAAACCATATCCACAGTGCGGCGATCATCAGGTACACGGAGGCGGTGCGGAACTGGGGACTCATCGCCACTGCAGACCTCTGCAAGATGCTTTTCTCGCGCATTCTTGTCACAGCGCAAGCCGCCTGTCGACGGGATTCGGCGCCATCCACACGACGACCCGAACTAGCCCGCCCGGGCCGCGTACTTGCGCGCCACGTAATCGTCGAGGATGCCTACGAACTCGTTGGCGATGTTGTCGCCGCGCAGGGTCATTGCCTTGGCGCCGTCGATGAACACCGGCGCGGCCGGCGCCTCGCCGCTGCCGGGCAGCGAGATGCCGATGTTGGCGTGCTTGGATTCGCCCGGGCCGTTGACGATGCAGCCCATCACCGCCAGCGTGAGGTTCTCCACGCCGTCGTATTTCACGCGCCACAACGGCATCTGCTCGCGCACGTGCTCCTGCACGGTCTTGGCCAGTTCCTGGAAGAACTCGCTGGTGGTGCGGCCGCAACCCGGGCAGGCGGTAACCAGCGGGGTGAACGCCCGCAGGCCCATCGTCTGCAGCAGCTCCTGCGCCACGATCACCTCGCCGGTGCGCGAGGCCCCGGGTTCCGGCGTCAGCGAGATGCGGATGGTGTCGCCGATGCCTTCCTGCAGCAGCACCGCCAGGGCGGCACTGGACGCCGTGATGCCCTTCGATCCCATGCCCGCCTCGGTCAGGCCCAGGTGCAAGGCATAGTCGCAACGCGCCGCCAGGTCGCGATACACCGCAATCAGTTCCTGCACGCCGGAGACCTTGCACGACAGGATGATGCGATCGCGCGCCAGGCCGATGCTTTCCGCCTGCGCAGCGGAATCCAGGGCCGAACGGATCAGTGCTTCACGCGCCACGCGCGACGCGTCCCACGGGTCCGCGCGCAACGCATTCTCATCCATCAGCGCCGCCAGCATGCTCTGGTCGAGCGAGCCCCAGTTGACGCCGATGCGCACCGGCTTGGCGTAGCGCAACGCCAGTTCGATGATCGAGGCGAACTGGGTGTCACGCTTCTTGCCGAAACCGACGTTGCCCGGGTTGATGCGGTATTTCGCCAGCGCCTCGGCGCAGGCCGGCTCGCGTTCCAGCAGCTGATGGCCGTTGTAGTGGAAGTCGCCGATGATCGGCACGTCCACGCCCATCATCGCCAGTCGCTCGGCAATGCGCGGCACCGCGGCGGCGGCGGCCGGCGTGTTCACCGTGATACGAACGAGCTCGGAGCCGGCACGGGCCAGTTCGGCGATCTGTTTCGCGGTGCTGGCCGGGTCTTCGGTGTCGGTATTGGTCATGGACTGCACCACGATCGGCGCCGTGCCGCCCACTTTCACCTTGCCGATCTGCACGGCCACACTGGGCCGGCGCCGACCGGGTTCGGCCGGGCGCGGTTTCTGCGATGCAATTTCACTCATGGGATCAACCGGAAGACAGGTCGCGACGGGGCCGCGACGACACCGCCAAGGATACCCGATCGGGCTTGCCATCCTGTGGCAAATCAGCGCAACCTGACCGGAACAAGCCGTGGCTGCCGACCACGACGAGGCTGCCATTTTCGAACCGTCCGGAGCCCGCCGTTGGCCGCAGGCCGCGGGAACACGCGATCCAGGCCGGTACGGCCGCCGCCTTGCCGAACGGAGCGGGCGACTCATGCGGCCGATCCGCGCGACATGCCGACCAGGACGAATTGCCGCAGCGAATTGATCGGTGTCATGGCACGCCGTCATGCTTGAACGAATACTGCAGGGATCGATTGGGAGACCGCATGCCGAACACCGAGTACTACAACGACAAGGTCGTGCGCCAGTTCCTGCTGGCCGCGGCGGTGTGGGGCATCATCGGCATGTCGGTCGGCGTCTACGCCGCGGCCGAGCTGATGTGGCCCGTGCTGAACTTCGACCTCCCGTGGCTGACCTTCAGCCGGATCCGCCCCGATCACACCTTCGGGGTGATCTTCGCGTTCGGCGGCTCGGCGCTGATGGGTACCTGCTATTACGTGGTGCAGCGCACCGGGCATGCGCGGCTGGCGCTGGGAAAGCTGGCAGGGTTCACCTTCTGGGGCTGGCAGCTGGTGTGCGTGCTGGCGATGGTTTCCATGCCGCTCGGTCTGACCCAGAGCAAAGAGTACGCCGAGCCGGAATGGTTCATCGACATCTTGATCGCCGTGGTCTGGGTGAGCTTCGGCACGGTGTTCTTCGCCAGCCTGGCGCGTCGGCGCATCAAGCATATCTACGTGGCGAACTGGTACTACGGCGCGTTCATCATCGCGGTGGGCCTGCTGCACATCGTCAACAACCTCGCCCTGCCGGTGTCGCTGTTCAAGTCCTACCCGATCTACTCGGGCGTGGTCGATGCGATGGTGCAGTGGTGGTACGGCCACAACGCGGTGGCGTTCTTCCTCACCGCCGGCTTCCTCGGCATGATGTATTACTTCGTGCCGCGGCAGGCGCAGCAGCCGCTGTGGAGCTACCGCTTCTCGATCGTCAATTTCTGGGCGCTGATCTCGGTCTACATGTGGGCCGGCGCGCACCACCTGATGTACACCGCCCTGCCCGACTGGGTGCAGTCGGTCGGCATGGCGTTCTCGCTGGTGCTGCTGATGCCCAGCCTGGGCTCGGCGGCCAACGGCCTGCTCACCTTCAACGGCTCGTGGTGGCGGCTCAAGACCGACCCCGCCGCCAAGTTCATGGTGATGTCGCTGGTGTTCTACGCCGCATCGACCTTCGAGGGTTCGATGATGGCGATCAAGACGGTGAACTCGCTGTCGCACTACACCGACTGGACGATCGCCCACGTGCACTCCGGCTCGCTCGGCTGGGTGGCGATGATCACCATCGGCTCGCTCTACGCGATGGCGCCGCGCGCGCTGGGGCGGCCGGAGATGCATTCCAATCGCGGGATGGAGCTGCATTTCTGGCTGCACATCACGGGCACCTTGCTGTACGTGGGGTCGATGTGGACCGCCGGCGTCACCGAAGGCCTGATGTGGCGCGCCACCCAGCCCGACGGCGCGCTCACCTACGGCTTCCTGGACAGCCTGATCGCGATCAAGCCGATGTACCTGATCCGCTGGCTGGGCGGCGTGTGCATCCTCTCTGGCATGTGGGTGATGGCATGGAACCTCTGGTACACCGCGGCGGATGCGCGGGCGCGGCTGATCAAGCCGATCCCGGTGCCGATCCCCGAGCCGGTGCCGCATCAGGTACCCGCCCCGCTTCCTGCGGCCGGTTGAGGACGACGTCATGGCTTACAAGCATTTCGAAGCGATCGAGAAACACGCCGGCCTGCTCGGCATCCTGATTGCGATCATGGTGTCGCTCGGCGGCCTGGCCGAGATCACGCCGCTGTTCATGGAAGCGCATTCGATGAAGGCACCGCCGGGCGTGCTTCCCTATGACCCATTGCGCCTGGCCGGCAAGGATGTGTACGTGCGCGAGGGCTGCTACCTGTGCCACTCGCAGATGATCCGCGCGCTGCGTTTCGAGACTCAGCGTTACGGGCATTTCTCCACCGCCGAGGAGTCGGTCTACGACCGTCCCTTCCAGTGGGGTTCCAAGCGCACCGGGCCGGATCTGGCGCGCGTGGGCGGCAAGTATTCCGATGCCTGGCAACGCATGCACCTGATGGGACCGCGCCAGGTGGTGCCGCAATCCAACATGCCCGGCTACCCGTGGCTGGCCGATCGGAAACTCGATGGCGCCGATATACAGGCACGCATGCGCACCCTGCGCAGGCTGGGTGATCCCTACAGCGACGCCGAGATTGCCGCGGCTCCTGCCGCAGTGGGCGGCAAGACCGAGATGGACGCGCTGATCGCCTACCTGCAAGGCCTGGGCATCCGCAACGAACCCACGCCGACCGCTGCCGCCGCCAGCGATGGGGGTGCGCCGTGACGCCCGTGAGCCCGGTCTGGGGCCACGTCGCCGGGGCCATCATCCTGCTGATGATGGTCACCTTCATCGCCATCTGGATCTGGGCCTGGCACAAGCAGCACAAGCGCACGTTCAATCGCATGGCGCGGCTGCCGATGGAAGACGAACCCGCCGATAACGACACGAAGGAGGCGCGCCCATGAGCTCGGGATGGTCGTTGTGGGTGATGTTTCTGGTGGTGCTCAACATGGGCATCACGCTGTTCCTGTTCCTGTGGGGCCCGCGCGCGAAGATCCCGACCTTGCCCGACGGCACCAGCGGCCATGTCTGGGCGCACGGCGTGCTGCGAGAAGGCGTGCGCAAGCTGCCGCGCTGGTGGGTGGTGTTCTCGGCCAGCATGTTCGTGGCCGCCTTTACCTACCTGTATCTGTTCCCCGGCTTCGGCAGCCACAAGGGCGCGCTGAACTGGACGGCGCATGGCGAACTGGCGCGCAACGTGGCCGCCAACGACGCCAGGCTCGCCCCGTTGATGGAGCGCTTCAGGATGTATCCGGTCGAGCAGCTGGCCAGTGACCCGGAGGCCCTCCAGATGGGCAAGGTATTGTTCGAAGACAATTGCGCCGCCTGCCATCAGCGCAGCGCGAAGGGCAACATGGCACTCGGCGCTCCCGATCTGAGCGACAACGACTGGCTTTACGGCGGCGCCGGCAACGACATCGTCGCCTCGATCCGCAATGGCCGCAGCGGCGTGATGCCGCCATGGGCCAGCCTCGGCGCGGACAACGTGAAGAATCTCGCGCAGTACGTGCTGAGCCTGTCCGGTTCCCCGCATGACGCAGCCAAGGCGGCCGCCGGCAAACCGATGTTCGCTACCTGCGCCGCCTGCCACGGCGCCGAAGGCAAGGGCAATCAGGCACTGGGTGCACCCAACCTCACCGATCACGTCTGGCTGCATGGCGGCAGCGTGGCCGACATCGAGAAGACCATCGGCGAGGGTCGCCAGGGCCACATGCCGGCGTGGAGCCCGCGTCTGTCCGATGACCAGGTCCACATGCTCGCCGCCTATGTCTATCAACTGTCACATAAGGCCGATGCAAGCCGCCAATGACATCGCCACCCGCACGTCGTCGGCATGGTATCGCCAGCCGGTGCTGTGGCTGGGCATCGTCATCTTCGTCGCCTCGCTGGCGGGTTGCATCTGGATGATCGTGCTGGGCGTGCACCACGCCGACACGCCGCTGGATACCTCGCATACTGTCTTCGGCGTACCGGTCAGCGCGCATAGCGGCCCCCATCCGCCGCCGGTGGATCCGCCGCGATGAACCCGCATGCAGCATGGGCGAACCCGCAGTTGGCAGCGCAGGTGTTGCGCAGCCGCCGCGACGGCTGCAGCGAGATCGCTCTGCGGGTGGAATCGTTGCACGACCCCCGCCGGATCCTGTGGCTGGAGCAGCGCATCCACGGGTTGCCCGGCGTACACCGGGTCAGCATCGACCGCACCGCACGCTGCGTGCGGATCGTATGGGACGCGCGGCGCACCTCGCTGCCTGCCCTGCTCGACAACTTCGCCGCCGCGAGCTGCCCGGCGCAACCGCTGCAGCACGGCAGCATCGACGACAACCGCTCGCACGAGCAGCACGATGCGCTGAAGCGCCTTCTGGTCGCCGGCATGTGCGCCATGCAGGTGATGACCTATGCCTTTGTGATCTACATCGGCGTGGTCGATTTCGTCGATTTCAGCACGCGCAACCTGTTCCGCTGGCTGGGCCTGCTGACCACCTTGCCGGTGGTGTTCTACTCGGCGCAGCCGTTCTTCAGCGGCGCCGTGCGCGAGCTGGGCGAGCGCCGGGTCGGCATCAACCTGCCGGTGGCGCTGGCGGTGGGGCTGGTGTTCCTGGCCAGCGCGTTAAACACGCTGCGCGGCAGCGGCGAGATCTATTTCGACTCGGTGACCATGTTCGTGTTCCTGCTGCTCGGTGGGCGCTATCTGGAACTGCGCTCGCGCCATCGCAGCGGCGCGCTGGGCGACGCGGTGATCGATGCTTCGCCCTTGCTGGCGCAACGCCGGCGCGCCGATGGCGAACTGGAAACGGTCGCCGCCATCACCCTGCTGCCCGGTGATCGCGTGCACATCGCCGAAGGCAGCACCGTCCCGGCGGACGGCGTGCTGGAAAGCGCGCGCGTGGAAGTAGACGAGGCGCTGCTGTCGGGCGAGTCCCGCCCGCTGTGCCGGGTACGTGGCGAGCGGATGATTGCCGGCAGCGTGCTGCTGTCCGGCCCGGCCGAGATGCGCGTGGAGCACGGCGGCGCGGCCACCAGCGTGGCGCGGCTGGGCGCCTTGGCCGTTCGCGCACGACAGGCGCGCAACCTGCTCGGCGGCAGCGACCGCGAGATCGGCCGGTTCGTCGGCCGCGTGCTGCTGCTGACGACACTCACCGCGCTGGGCTGGCTGCTGGTCGATCCCGCGCGCGCGTTCGAGGCCGCCGTGGCAGTGCTGGTGGTGGCGTGCCCCTGCGCGTTCGCGCTTACCCGCCCAGCCACGCTGACCCGCGCGCTCGGCGTGCTGGCAGGTCGCGGCGTGCTGGTCACCGATGGCGCCGCGCTCGCCACGCTGGCAAAGGTCGACTACGCGCTGTTCGACAAGACCGGCACGCTGAGCATGCCGCAACTGGATCGCGGCGCGGTCGACCCCCTGCGCGGCGATACGCCGGATCAGGTGCTGCAACTGGCTGCCGCGCTGGCTCACGAAAGCTCTCACCCACTGGCCCGTGCGCTTGCCGATGCAGCGCGTCAGCATGCGTTGCCATTGCGCGCGCAGTCGGTACTGGTCAGTGCCGGCGAGGGCATCAGCGGACTGATCGACGGCCGCATGCTTCGTCTGGGCCGCGCCGATTTCGCGCTCGCCGCCAGCGGCCAGCCATCCGCCCCGGCGGCGGCCGCTGGCTTGATGCTGGCCGACGAGCAGGGTGCCATCGCGACGTTCCGCATGGACGAACAGCCGCGCGGGGACGCCCGCCGCATGCTCGACACGCTGCGCGCCGATGGCATCACGCCAGTGATTGCCAGTGGCGATACCGCAACGCGCGTGGCCGCGCTGGCCCAGCTCCTGGATATCGACGACTGGCACGCGCGCCAGTCGCCCGCCGATAAGCTCGAGCGCCTGCTGGCGGCGCGCCGCAACGGCCACATCACGCTGGCCGTCGGCGACGGCAGCAACGACGCCCCGCTACTGGCCGGCGCCGACGTTTCCGCCGCACTGGCCTCCGGCACCGAACTGGCCCAGGCGCATGCCGATCTGTTGTTGCTGGATGGACGTCTGGATGGCCTTGTCGATGCACGCGCGGTCTCCCGCCATGTGCAACAGGTGATGACGCAGAGCCGGCGCTGGGCGCTGTTCTACAACCTGTGCGCCGTGCCATTTGCCGCATTCGGCTTCGTGCCGCCGTGGCTGGCCGGCATCGGCATGTCGCTGAGCTCGCTGGTGGTGGTGCTCAACGCGTTGCGCGTCGGCCGCCACGGCACGGCCGAGCATCGTGCGGACGCTCTCCTTCCGGCATCGCGCCCGCGCGAGCTGCGCGCATGAACATCCTGCTGGTGTTGATCCCGGTCACGGTACTGGTGCTGCTGGTCGCGGTAGCGCTGTTCTTCTGGGCGGTGAACCACCAGCAGTTCGATGACCTGGACAGTCCCGCCATCCTGCCTTTGCTGGACGAGCCGGCGCCAGCGGAGCATGCGACCCCACCCAACGCCACGCATTCGCCCAAAGCGTAGCGGCGCGCCTGCCGGATCGAAGCGCCGCCCGCGGCAAAGAATCGCGCCATCGGGCTTCTCAGGGTTTGCGGCGCAAGGCGGCCTGCAGCAATCGTTGCTGAAGCCGGTCGGACCATCGGGTCGGCGCACTCAGCCCCATCCGCGCCAGCGCCTCGTGTTCTCCCGTCGCCGGTTCGCCCGGATGCAGCGACGCGCGCACCAGGCGCAGCCTGCCGCGCCAGGTGCTGCCGCTGTTCTTCAACCAGCCAAGCGCGGGCAGCAGGCGCTGTTCGACCTCGGTGAAATCGCTGCCGAATGGAAACTTCGGCAACAGCCCCTTCTGCTGGAACGGCAGCAAGGCCTCGCGCAGATGGCGAGGGCGATGCCTGCGCCATCCTTCGGGTATCACGAAATCCGCGGCCAGCTTGCCATGCGCCTTCGCTTCGGCGCACAACGCATCGAGAAAGCGGGCGTCGCTGATCGCCAGCATGGCTTCGATGCATTCGCTGTCGCTTTTGCCACGTAAATCGGCGACGCCATATTCGGTCACGTAGATATCGCGAAGATGGCGTGGAATGGTGGTCTGGGCGTAGTTCCAGCGGATATTGCTCTCGATGCCGCCGCGCACCTGCCGGGTGGCACGCAACAGCAACACCGAGCGGCCGTCAGGAAGCTCATGCGCCATCGCCACGAAGTTGTACTGGCCACCGACGCCGCTGACCACCGAGCCATCGTCCAGCGTCTCGGACGTCGCTGCACCAAGCAGGGTCGCCATCATGCAGGTGTTGAAGAATCGCGCACCGCGCCGCTGCAGCACCGCCAGCGCCTGATGGTCGCCGTAGAGCTGGTTGACGTTTGACACGGCGCACATGTCGATCGCATCGGGGTCGGCCGCCTCGGTGGCATCGAGCCATTCGTACAGCTCGCGCGAGCCCAGAAAGAAGGCGCCACGCAGGTAGTGTCCGCCAGGCACGTCGGCGGCCAGCCGCCCCGCGGCGGAGGCCCGTTCGAGCGCGAGATTGTCCCAGCTGCGCCGCTTCAGGATGCCACCGCGCTGCAGGTGCATGAAGCCGTCCATCACCATTTCGCTGGCGCCATACAGGCCGGTCTCGAACGCCGCCAGGCCGCCGATCCAGCCAGCCAGCGCGTGCGTGGCACCGCCGCGGTCCAGCGCCACCAGCGCGCGTCGCCACTGGGTGTTGTCCTGCTGACGCAGCAGCAGCGCCTTGACCAGTGCGTCGGACAGCGCGCCGATGCCAACCTGCAGGCAGCCACCATCCTTGACCAGCGCACTGGCGTGCAGTCCCAACGCATACTCGGCCAGGTCGACGGGCGACCGCGGCAGCGCGAACAGTGACGGCGACGCCTGCGGGCAGAGCTCGACGTCGAAATAGGCTTCCGACACCTCGGCATTGCCGCTCAGGTACGGCAGGTCCGGATGCACCACGGCTACACACATCGGCCGCTGCTTGCCGGCGAGCTGTACCTGGCGCAGGAAATCCAGGGTCAGGTCCGGGTTGCACGACAGGCTGTAGCGCACACCATCGGGCCCCTCGCGTCGCGCCACCAGCTGCACCAGCACATTGATGTCCTGCACCACCAGATCGCGGGCGACGTGGGTGTAGTTCTGGCTGATGTAGCTGCGCTGCGCACTGCGCGAGCGCAGCAGCGAGCCGGATTGCAGGTAGAACTCGTGCACCTCGACATTCGGCGGCAACGCATCGCGCGCCTGGTCGAGCGCGTACTGCGGATCGACCTGATCGGCGCCGAAATGACGCTTGAGGAACGGTCCGAGGAATCGCCGCTCCAACCCCGGTTTCGGCTGCGGCCGGGTCAGCGACAGCGCGGTGTACAACCGCAGCGAGCGGCTGCCGTCGGCGCCGGTGAGCCGATACAGCGCGTTGAGCAGCCCATGCGGCTTGCCCAGCCCCAGCGGCGCGGCAATGCGCAGGTCCGGCCCCAGTTCCTCGGCAAGGAAATCCGCGCAGGCATCGGTGTCGGTATATCGGCGCTCGATCGGCATGCGAAAGATCATGCCAGAAGCTTGCCAAAGAGAGCGTGCGAGCAAGGCATCGCCTAAACTCGGATCATGCCCAAGCCACTGATCCCGTCCACACCGAGTCGCCTGCTGGCGGAACAGGCGCTGAGCCGCACCGCCGGCGCGCCGCTGTTGAGCGGCAACGCGGTGGAGTTGCTGATCGATGCCGCCGCCCATTACGACGCCTGGCTGACAGCGATTCGCGGCGCACGGCAGCGCGTGCTGCTGGAGAACTACATCATCCGCGATGACGAGGTCGGCCGGATGTTTCGCGATGCGCTGGTGGAGCGCGCCCAGGCTGGCGTGTTTGTCGCGGTGGTGGCCGATTGGGTCGGTTGCCTGGGCCAGTCACGCAGCGCGTTCTGGGCGCCCTTGCGCGCCGCCGGTGGCGAGGTGCGCGTGTTCAATCCACCCCAGCTGGGGCAACCGCTCGGATGGATCAGCCGCGACCATCGCAAGCTGCTGGTCGTCGATGGCGTGCTCGGCTTCCTGTCCGGCGTATGCATCAGCGCGAAATGGCTGGGCGACCCCGGCCGCGGCGTGCCGCCATGGCGCGACACCGGCGTGGCGCTGCGCGGGCCTGCCGTGGCCGAACTGGAAGCCGCGTTTGCGCAAAGCTGGGGTGAAATCGGTGTCGCCCTGCGGCAGTTTGTGCCGCTGCCGGAGCCTGCCACACCGGTCGGCAACGTCTCGCTGCGGCTGATCGCCACCCAGCCCGCCACCGCCGGCATGTACCGGCTCGATCAGCTGATTGCCGCGATGGCGCGCAAGACGCTGTGGCTCACCGACGCCTATTTCGTGGGCATTGCACCCTACGTGCAGGCGCTGGTATCGGCCGCGCGCGATGACGTGGACGTGCGCTTGCTGGTGCCAGGCAGCAGCGACATTCCGGTGGTGGCCAGCCTGTCGCGCTCGGGTTATCGACCGCTGCTGAAAGCCGGCATCCGCGTGTTCGAATGGAATGGCTCGATGCTGCATGCCAAGACGGCGGTGGCCGACGGGCAATGGGCCCGGGTCGGTTCGTCCAACCTCAACATCGCCAGCTGGCTGAGCAACCGCGAACTGGACGTGGCGGTAGAGGATGCAGGTTTCGCCGGGCAGCTCGCCGCGCAATACGAACGGGACCTCGACAACGCGACCGAAATCGTGCTCGCTCCCCGCCGCCATGGCAGCAGCGAACGGGTACGCAGCAGCGAGGAACGACCGCGCGTACGTCGCAGCGGCGGCAGCTCCGGTCGCGCCGCCGCCGGCGCGTTGCGCATCGCCAACAGCGTCGGCGCGGTGCTGAGCAACCGGCGAGTCCTGGGCGATACCTCCGGTGGTCCGCTGATCATCGGCACGCTGGCGCTGGCGCTGTTGGCGGTGATCGCGATCCTGTGGCCGGCGTGGATCGGCTGGCCGTTCGGGATCCTCGCCGGCTGGTTTGCGCTCAACCTCGGCATACGCGCCTGGCGCTTGCGCGGGCGCAATCCGCGCGAGGCGGACGACGATTGAGCACCGCGACACCGCTTGATGTTCTCCCTGCACTACGTTCGTCAAGCAGATGTTTTCTCACAATTTGGCTTCTTCGGCATGCTAGGCTCGCGCCCTTATGCCAGCGCCATTCGACGACACCATGCCACGCCACATCCTCACCCCCAGCTCGCTCAATCGGCTGGTACGGGACCTGCTGGGCGACGCGCTGCCGCAGGTCTGGATCGAGGGCGAGCTGTCGAACGTGGCGAAGCCCGGATCCGGCCATCTGTACTTCACGCTGAAGGACAGCGGCGCGCAGGTACGTTGCGCGATGTTCAAGCTGAAGGCTTCCGCGCTTCGTTTCCGCCCGGCCGACGGCATGCAGGTGCTGCTGCGCGCGAAAGTCGGCCTGTACGAACCACGTGGCGAGTTCCAGCTGGTCGCCGAATACATGGAGCCGGCCGGCGAAGGCGCCCTGCAACGCGAGTTCGAGCAGCTCAAGGCCAGGTTAGCCGCGGAAGGTCTGTTCGAACCCCAGCGCAAGCGCGCCCTGCCCGCTTATCCGCGCCGCATCGGCGTGATCACCTCGGCCACCGGCGCCGCCGTGCGCGACGTGCTGAGCGTGCTGGCCAGGCGCTGGCCGCTGGCCGACGTCGAAGTACTGCCGGTGCCGGTGCAGGGCCGCGACGCGCCGCCGGCGATCGTGGCGATGCTGCGCAAGGCCTCGGCCTGCGCGCGCTACGACGTGCTGTTGCTGACCCGCGGCGGCGGTTCGCTGGAAGACCTGTGGGCGTTCAACGAGGAAGCGGTGGCGCGGGCGATCCATGCCAGCGCAGTGCCGGTGGTGAGTGCGGTCGGCCACGAGATCGACTTCAGCATCGCCGACTTCGTCGCCGACCTCCGCGCGCCGACACCATCGGCCGCGGCCGAACTGCTGGTGCCCGATGCGGTGGCGATCGGGCGCCACCTGCGGCAGTTGCAGCAGCGCCTGGTCACCTTGCAGCAACGTCGTCTGCAGGCGTACGCACAACGCGTCGATCACCTGCTGGCACGGCTGCAGACGCAGCGGCCGCAGGCGCGGCTGCAGCGCGACCACGAACGCCTGATCCATCTCCATCACCGTCTGCTCGGCGCACTGCGCGAACAGCAGCAAGGCCGCCAGTCGCAGCTCGAACGCGCCCAGTCCCGCTTGCTCGCGCAACACCCGCGACAACGCCTGCCCCTGATGCACCACCGTCTCGCCGAGCTCACCCAGCGCCTGCGCCGCGCCATCGAGCGCCATCTGGAACGCGACCGCCTCACCCTGCAGCAAGCCGCCCGCGCCCTGCACGCGGTCAGCCCGCTGGCCACGCTGGAACGCGGCTACGCCATTTTGTACGACGAGGCCGGCAAGGTGCTGCGCTCGACGCAAGGCGTCAAGACCGGCACGGCGTTGCGCGCGCGCCTGGCCGATGGGGAGCTGGGGTTGCGGGTGGAGGAGGCTGCGAAGCCTCGCGGGTAGTCGCGCAGCAACTGACACCCGTGCCGCCTAGCCTGCCAGCATTCCCTCGATGGCGGCGACCGCCGTGGCAAGGCCGTCTTCGCGGGCAATACGCCGGCCAAGCTCGGCCGCACGCGTGACGACGGCTTCCCGCGCGACAAAATCGAGGGCTGCAGCAAGCGCCGCAGCATCCGGGCTTGCCGCCGAGAGCGCCACCGGCGCCACGCCCAGCCGACGAAGGCGATCTGCCCAGAACGCTTGATCACCGGCGAACGGCATCACGATGGAGGGCTTGCCTGCCTGCAGCGCCGAGTGGGTAGTTCCCGACCCGCCGTGGTGGATCACCGCGGCCATCCGTGGAAACAGCCAATCGTGTGGGGTGGCGTCGATGCACAGGACATTGTCCGGAAGGCGCACGCCGCCCATCCCGTTCCACCCCGGCCAGAACACGGCACGTCGCCCGTCCAGCGCCGCGATCACCGCATCGAGCATGGCAGGCATGTCGATGCCGGTCATGCTGCCAAAGCCCACGTAGACCGGCGCAGTGCCGGCGGCAAGGAACGCCGCCAGGGCTGAGGGCGGCGCGTAGCTTTCCTCCATCGGCGGCAGCCACTGGCCACACAGCATGGCATTAGCCGGCCAGTCCCCTGGCGGTGGCAGCAGCGTCGGCGAGATGCCGTAGAGCGTGGGCAGATCCTTCCACACGGTTTTTCGCGGCGGCAAAGCCAGCACCTCCGCCCGTGCACGGTTGAGTGCCTTCTTGAAGGCCAGCCAGAACAGCTTGTTGGTGAACGCGAGGCTGGCCCGGTTCAACCAGGCGGGAACCCAGGCCGGCGGCAGAAAGGGCGAAGGAAACTCGCGCGACGGCGTAAGCGGGATCATCCCCGCGATGACGGCGGGAACCTTGAGGTGCTCGGCCACCGAAAGCCCGACAAAACCGGCCAGGCCCGACGTCACGATGGCGTCGCAACCTTCCGCCACGGCCAGCGTCTCCCGCATCCACGCGGCCGTATGCGTGTTGGTCAACGCCACCATGGCCTTGGCGGTGCCGCGCGGTCCTTGTCGCCCCCACTCGGCAAACAGCTCGCGGATGTCGCCGGAAAGCGGTGTGGCTGGAATCCCGAGCGCATGCGCCGTGCCCAGGGTTCGCGCGTCACCCAGTAGAACCACCTCATGGTCCGCTTCGCGCAAGGCATGACCCAGGGCGGTCAGCGGACGCGTATCGCCCTCGGTGCCGTAGGTCAGAAGTACGAGCTTCATGTCTCGCTCCCGTGTAAAGTAAACGACGTGTACTTTACATGCCGTCGAGTGTCTGAGCCATGCCTTCTTCCCGTCCGCGTCCCCGGCCATCGAGCCGGGCCGAGTTGCCCGAACACATGGGCCTCGTTGCGCGCCAATTGTTCGCATCGCACGGCTATGCCCAGGTGACCATGGAGCAGGTCGCGGCCGAGGCCGGCGTATCCAAGCGCACCCTGTACAAATACTTTCCGGCCAAAGAGGCCTTGCTGGAACACACGCTGGAAGCTTCCCTCTCGAAAGACCTCGCAGCACGCGACTTCAGCCTGCACGAACGTGCCGGCTTCCGCACCGGCGCCACGGCACTGCTGCACGAATCCGCGCACTGGTGCGAACAGCACGCGGATATCCTGCTGCCTTACATCCGCTACAAGTTCGCCAATTTCGACCCAGGCGCGAAGCCGAAGGAAGATCGCGGCCTGCTTCCACTCTGGGTGATGCTGATCGACGCCGCCCAGGATCGCGGCGAGGTGGCGCCGCAGCATCGCTCCGAACAGCTGGGCATCTATTTCCACTACCTTTACCTGGGTGCCCTGATGCGCTGGCTCAGCAAGCCGGGCCTCGACCTGCGGCAAGAGTTCGGCATGGTGATCGAGCTGTTCATGGACGGGGCGGCGGCCGGCGTGAATTGATGCCCGGCAAGTTGGCGCATGGTCATGCAGCCTTGCATCGCCGCGTGGAGAGCCTCGACATCATGCCCGTGTGGCCGTACGCAGCCGGCGCGAAAACCGGCTTCGCGCACCGGCAAACGGCCGCGGCTCACGACCCCTGAACGCCACCACGCCCTATGCTTGCCGGATCGCATCCGCAGGCAAGCACCATGTTGAACAAGTCCTACCCCTACTACCTCGCCAACCAGCCGCGGATGTCGAAGGAAATGCTGGACGTGCGCGACAAGTACAGCGGCAAGATCGCCACGCGGGTCGCGGTACCCGATGCGGTGGACGTCGCGAAGGCGATCGCCGCCGCGGTGAAGGCGACCGCACCGATGCGCGCATTCAAGCCGTGGGCACGCCAGGCCGTGCTGCAGCATTGCGCGCAACGCTTCGCCGAGCGTCGCGACGAACTGGCCGAGGCGCTGTGCATCGAGGCCGGCAAGCCGATCAAGGACTCCGCCGGCGAGGTGACCCGACTGATCGAGACGTTCCGCATCGCCGCCGAGGAAGCGGTACGCATCAACGGCGAAACGCTCAATCTGGAGCTGGCCAGCCGTCTGGACGGCTATCACGGCTACACCAGGCGCGTGCCGCTGGGACCGGTGGCGTTCATCACGCCGTTCAATTTCCCGCTGAACCTGGTGGCGCACAAGGTGGCGCCTGCGATCGCCGCCGGTTGCCCGTTCGTGCTGAAGCCGTCGGAGAAGACCCCGATCGGCGCGCTGATCATCGGCGAGGTGCTGGCCGAGACCGACCTGCCGAAAGGTGCGTTTTCGATCCTCACCCTGGACGGCAGACGGGCCGCGCCGCTGGTCGAGGACGAGCGCTTCAAGCTGCTTTCATTCACCGGCGGCCAGGTCGGCTGGGAGCTGAAGGCGCGCGCCGGGCGCAAGAAGGTCGTGCTGGAACTGGGCGGCAACGCCGCCTGCATCGTCGATGCGGACCAGGGCCCGCACCTCGATCGCGTGGTCGAGCGGCTGGCATTCGGCGCGTTCTACCAGTCCGGGCAGAGCTGCATCGGCGTACAGCGCATCTACGCGCACGCCGACATCTACGAGGCGCTGAAAAGGAAGCTCGTCGCGGCAACGAAGAAGCTCAAGGCCGGCGACCCGAAGAAGAAGGACGTGTTCGTCGGCCCGATGATCGACGAAGCCGCGGCCGAACGCCTGCACGGCTGGATCGTCGAGGCGAAGGCGGCCGGCGCCAGGGTTCTGTGCGGCGGCCGGCGCGACGGCAACATGCTCGAAGCGACGCTGATGGAGAACGTGCCGGTCGACGCGAAGGCAAACTGCATGGAGGCCTTCGGCCCGTTCGCCCTGCTCGCGCCGTTCAAGAAATTCAGCGACGCCATCGCGATGGTCAACGATTCCGACTACGGCCTGCAGGCCGGCATCTTCACCGACAGCCTCGACCACGCGATGCGCGCATGGAACGAACTGGAACAGGGTGGCGTGATCGTCAACGACATCCCCAGCTTCCGCGTGGACAACATGCCGTACGGCGGCATCAAGCTGTCGGGCCTGGGCCGGGAGGGCATCCGCTATGCGATCGAGGACATGACCGAAGTGCGCCTGATGGTGATGCGCGAATCCTGATCAGAGCGCGCCGGGCTTCGTCGCCTGCACGTTCCAGCCCATCGCGTTGTAAACGCGGTAGCGCGCGATCCCTGTGTATTCGTGCAAGGCCACGTCGGCCATGGTGAAGTTGTATGCCAGCGGCAGCCAGGACATCTCCCCGTCCACGTAATCCGTCCGCACCGGTATGGCCTGGATGCCGAAGTGCGCGAAGTACAGCATGCCACGGCGCAAATGGAAGCCCGAGGAGACCAGCCATACGCGGTCGACGCCCAGGGATTTCAGCAGCGGTGCGCTGAACTGCGCGTTCTGCCAGGTGTTCATGCTGCGCGATTCCAGCAACAGGTCGGCGGGATCGACGCCGAGCTGCCGCAGATCATCCGCATAGACCGCTGCCTCGGACTCGCCCAAGCGCCGGGCATCGCCACCGCTCACTTCGACCTTGCACAGCCGACCGCTCTGCCGGCACGCGCGATACAGCATCGCCGCCTTGCCGATGCGTCCATAGGCGGACAACTTCGGCTCCAACTGCCCCTCGCCCGTCCGCACCGCGCCCGCACCCAGCAGCACGATGGCGTTGCGCTGGCCCCAGGCGATCGGCGCCTCCGCCGCGGGCAGCGATTGCAGGTGGCCCAGCAGCCAGATCGGCACCGGCCCGCACCCGATCGCCAGCCACAGGATCGCCGCCAGCGCCAGCAACGCGCGGCTGCAGCGGCGCCACCTGAAGAACGCCAGCACGATCGCCAGCAGCACCGGGATGAGCAGCAAGTTCAGGGTCATGGACCGTTTCAGGGTGGCAGGGACAAGGTGCGATTATGCAGGGCGCAGCCGGCGCCGATGAAAAGGCACATGCTGTTCCACGGTGCAACATTGGTTAGGCTGGGCCATCGCAGCAGGAGCGGGCCATGACCACTCTCGTCTTTGTCCACGGCTGGAGCGTCACCAGCACTTCGACTTACGGGCAGCTGCCGCAGCAGGTGCAGCAGCAAGCGACAGCCGCCGGCCTGCCGCTCATGCTCGCCGACATCTGGCTGTCCGAGTACGTGAGCTTCGACGACGCGGTGACCATGCCCGACCTGGTGCGAGCATTCGACCACGCGCTGCGCGACCTGCATCTGCTCGACGCCAGCTTCGCGTGCATCACCCACTCCACCGGCGGCCCGGTGGTGCGCGAGTGGCTGCGCGCGCAACGCGACAAGCCCGCCACGCACAGCACGATCAAGCTCAGTCACCTGGTGATGCTGGCCCCGGCGAACTACGGCTCGGCGCTGGCGCAGCTCGGCAAGGGCATGCTCGGCCGGCTCAAGTCGTGGTTTGCCGGCGTCGATCCCGGCCAGCGCATCCTCGACTGGCTGGAGCTGGGCAGCGCCGAGTCGCTGTCGCTCAACCTCGACTACATCCACAGTGACGATCCGCTCAAGCACGGGCAGTTCCAGTTCGTGCTCACCGGCGACCGCCCGGATCGATCGCTGTACGACCACCTCAACAGCTATACCGGCGAGGATGGCTCCGATGGCGTGGTGCGCATCGCGGCGGCCAACCTCAATGCCCATCACGCGGTGCTGTCGCCGCAAGCCGGCACGTCCGGCGGCGTCGACGCGCTGGCGCTCACGCTCAGCCGTGGCCCGCGCTGTGCCTTCAAGCTGATCGCCGGTGCGTCGCATGCCGGCGACGTCCACGGCATCATGGCCAGTGCCGCGCCCGCCACCGTGCAGGCGATCGTGCGCTGCCTGCTGATCCGGGGCGCCAGCGACTACAGCGCACTCTGCGATGCCTTCGACCGCGAGAACGCGAGCCGCGACGCGGACAAGGTTGAGCTTGAACCGGCCGGTCCGTTCGCGCCGCGCGTGCACATCCACGATCCGTGCAGCCTGCTGATCCTGCGGCTCACCGACGAGGCCGGCGAACCGCTGAGCGGCGCCGGCTTCCTGCTCACCGCTGGCGCGCAGGCCAGTGCCGACCTGCTGCCGGCCGGCTTCCTGCTGGACCGCCAGGCCAATTCGAAACAGCGCACCACCATCTCGCTGTTCCTCGACCACAGCCTGCTCGCCGGCGACGAACGCGTTGCCGACCCGCGCAACAGCCGCAGGACCCTGCGCCCCGCCCGCGTCAGCCATCGTCCCTACGGTGCCAGCGTGCAACCGCTTGACCTCGACGGCCTGGTGCACCACGCCCTGGCGAAAAGCGCCGCCAGCGACGACCTGTTCGGCATGCTCGGTCCACACCAGACCACCGTGCTCGACGTGGTGCTGCCGCGCAAGATCCATGAGGGCGTGTTCCGGCTGACCCGGACGCTGACGCCGCAGGATTTCGGCAAGCCGGTTCCAGGCGCGGCAATCGGGTAGATCCTTCTCGGCGATCCGCTCCGCGGCGGTTAAGCTGTTCGGTGCACACTGGCGATCTACCGCGCCCGCCGACCCGACTCCTGGCATGCAAAAGAAACCGATTTTCTTCGACCCCACCGGCCGACGTGCCATCCATGTCTCGCGATTCGCGCTGGCCGCCGGCGTCATCAGCACGCTGTTCGTGGTGGCGTGTGCCGCCAGCCTGTTCGTGGGGCCGAACATGGTTGGCCTGCATATCGGCGAACACGGCAAGACCCGACATGCCCTGGCCGGGGTAAAGGCCGTCGCACCGGAACTGCTGAAGCCGGCAGCGAAGCTGGCCGCGGAGGTGCGCGCACGGCAGAAGCTGCTGCACTCTCCCCATACGCACGCCAGCAAGGCGGCCGGCCTGCACATACCGCCGCCGTCGCTGGACAAGCCCGCCGGCCGGCCGCTGGCGCTCGGCTTCTACGTCAACTGGGACGAAAGCAGCTACCCGTCGCTGAAGCGCGCGTTGCCCACGCTGGACTGGGTGATCCCGACCTGGATGAGCGTGAGCGGGCCGGACATGGCGCTGCACACCAGTATCGACGCCAAGGCGCTGAACCTGATCCGCAGGCAGAAGCCTTCCACCCCGATCCTGCCGCTGCTGCAGAACGCGGTGGGCGGCAGCTGGGACGGAGCCGGCCTGGCGCGCCTGCTGGCCGATCCCGCCGCGCGGCAGGCACGCGTCGCGCAGATCGTCGACTTCCTTTCCGCCAACCATTTCCAGGGCGTGACGATCGACTTCGAGGAAATCCCCGCGAGCGCCCAGCCGAACCTCAAAGCCTTCCTGTCCGAACTCAACGAGGCTTTCGATCCGCACGGCTGGGGCATCGTGCTGTCGGTGCCGTTCGACGACGCCGACTGGGACTATGCCGGCTACGCCGACATCGTCGATTTCGAGCTGCTGATGGCCTACGACCAGCACTGGGCCGGCAAGGACGCCGGCAGCATCGCTGCCCAGGACTGGTTCGAGAGCACGCTCGACAAGCGCATGAAGGTACTCGACCCGGACCAGGTCATCGTGGCCATCGGCAGCTACGGCTATGACTGGTCGCACGGGCAGAACGCCGAGGCACTGACCTTCCAGGACGCGATGGACCGCGCCAGCGATGCGCAGGCCGACATCGCATTCGACCCGGACACGCAGAACCCGAATTTCTCCTACAGCGAGGACGACGGCAGCACGCACCAGGTGTGGTTCCTCGACGGCGTCACCGCCTACAACCAGATCCACGCCGCCGACGACTACAAGCCCTACGGCTACGCGCTGTGGCGGCTGGGCTCGGAAGACCCGTCGGTGTGGTCGGTGCTCGGTCGCGACTATGGCGCCGCCGCACCGGAACAGCTGCGCACGATCGGCCAGGGCGAGGACATCGACATCGAGGGCCAGGGCGAGGTACTGGAAATCGCCGCGCAGCCATCGCCCGGCGCACGCAGCATCGAAGTGGACAAGGACGACGGCAGCATCGACGACGAAAGCTACCGTGCCTTGCCCAGTTCCTACGTGATCCGGCGCGCCGGCACGCTGCCGCACAAGATCGCGCTGACCTTCGACGACGGCCCGGACCCGGAATGGACGCCGCAGATCCTCGACATCCTCAAGGCGAAGCACGTGCCGGCCACGTTCTTCATCGTCGGCGAGAACGCCGAGATGTCGCCCAAGCTGGTGCAGCGCGAGGTCGCCGAGGGCCACGACGTCGGCAACCACACCTTCACCCATCCGAACCTCGGCGATAGCCCCTCCGGCATCGTGGCGCTGGAACTCAACGCCACCCAGCGCCTGTTCGAGGCGCTCACCGGCCACTCGATGCGGCTGTTCCGCGCGCCCTACTTCGGCGACGCGGAGCCGACCACCGCCGACGAGCTGGTGCCGATCGGGATCGCGCAGAAGATGGGCTACATCTCGGTGGGCCTGCACATCGACGCGGAAGACTGGCAGCGGCCCGGCGCGGACAAGATCGTCGACAACGTGCTTACCCAGGTCGCCGCCAGCAACCCGGAGCGCACCGCCCAGGTGGTACTGCTGCACGACGCCGGCGGCGAACGCTCGCAGACGATCGCGGCGCTGCCGCGCATCATCGACGGCCTGCGCGCGCGGGGCTTCGAGTTCGTCACCGTCTCGACGCTGGCCGGGCTCAGCCGCGAACAGACCATGCCGCCGCTGACGCCCGGCTCGCTGTCGCAATGGGCCGACCGCTCGGTCTTCCTTGCGCTGGGCTGGTTCGGCCACTTCATCCGCTGGCTGCTGACCGCGGCCATCACGCTGGGCGTGGCCCGGCTGCTGCTGCTCGGCGGCCTCGCCCTGTTCAACCGGGTGCAGGAACGCCGGCGCACGATGCCGACGTTGCCGGACGATCCGCCGCTGGTCTCGGTGCTGATCCCCGCCTACAACGAAGAGAAAGTGATTGCCAGCTCGATCCGCCATATCCTCAAAAGCCACTACGCGAACCTCGAAGTCATCGTCGTCGATGATGGCTCCATCGACGCAACCTCGGCGGTGGTGCGCCAGCACTACGCGCACGAGCCGCGCGTGCGGCTGATCACCATACCCAACGGCGGCAAGGCGCACGCGGTGAATACCGCGCTGCGCGAGTCGAACGGCGCGGTGGTGGTGGCGCTGGACGCCGACACGCAGTTCGAGCCGGGCACCATTTCGCGGCTGGTGCGCTGGTTCGCCGACCCCAAGGTCGGCGCCGTGGCCGGCAACGCCAAGGTCGGCAACCGCGTCAACCTGATCACCTTGTGGCAGGCGCTGGAATACATCACCGCGCAGAACCTGGAACGCCGCGCGCTGGCCGCGTTGGGTGCGATCACCGTGGTGCCCGGCGCCGTCGGCGCCTGGCGGCGCGAAGCGCTGGAACGGCTCGGCGGCTTCCCGTCCGACACACTGGCGGAAGACCAGGACCTCACCATCGCCGTGCAGAAAGCCGGCTACCACACCCTGTTCGATGCCGAGGCGATCGCCTGGACCGAAGCGCCCGATACCGCCCGCGGCCTCGCCCGCCAGCGTTTCCGCTGGGCCTACGGCACCTTGCAATGCCTGTGGAAGCACCGCGACGCCACGTTCCGCCCGCGTTATGGCGCGCTCGGCACCATCGCACTGCCCCAGGTCTGGCTGTTCCAGATCGCATTTTCCGTGGTATCGCCGCTGGTCGATCTGGTGCTGGTATGGCAGATCGTCAGCACCGGCCTCGACTACCTGCAGCATCGCGGCCAGTTCGACGACAGCAACCTGATCAGGATGCTGATCTTCTACGCCGCCTTCATGGCCATCGACCTCGCCGCGGCGGCACTCGCCTTCGCCATGGAAAAGAAGGAGAAGTGGAGCCTGCTGTGGTGGCTGGTGCTGCAACGCTTCGGCTACCGCCAGCTGATGTACTACGTGGTGGTGCGTTCGGTATGGACGGCCATCCGCGGCCCGTCGGTGGGCTGGGGCAAGCAGGAGCGCAAGGCGACCGTGAACACCAGCGACGAGCTGAAAGCGTGAGCGCCGCGCCGACCCTCAGTTCGCCAGCGGCTCCGCCAGCATGGGCCGGCGCACGCTCAACGCAGTACCCGCCGCCGCCACGATGATCGTCGCGATGGCCACCCACTGCAGCAGGCTGAGCCGTTCGCCCAGCAACGCCACACCGGCGATCGCCGCGATGGCCGGCTCCAGGCTCAACAAGGTGCTGAACGTGCGCGCCGGCAACCGGGTCAGCGCGATCATCTCCAGCGAATACGGCAGCGCCGAGCTGAGCACCGCCACGCCCAGCGCGTACGGCAACAGCGCCGGCGACAGCAGCGCGCTGCCGGCATGCGCGACGCCGAACGGGATCGCCAGCAACGCGCCGATCGACGTCCCCAGCGTCACCGCGTCCGCGCCGTAGGCCGCTCCCGCCTTCTTTCCCAGCACGATGTACAACGCCCAGCCCGCGCCGGCAGCCAGCGCATACATCACACCCACCGGATCGAGCGCCTGCATGCGCCCGCGCAACGGCAGCAGCAGGGCCAGCCCGGCCACCACCAGCGCGATCCAGACGAAGTCGAGCAGCCGGCGCGAACTTAGCAATGCCAGCGCCAGCGGCCCGGTGAATTCCAGCGCCACGGCGACGCCCAGCGGAATCGTGCGCAGCGACATGTAGAACACCAGGTTCATCGCGCCCATCGAGAGGCCATATCCCCATAACGCGCGCCAGTCGCGTTGACCGCCCGACCTTCGCCCCGGCCGCCGCCACAGCAGCAGGATCACCGCGCTGAACCCCAGCCGAAAGGCCGTGGCGCCCTGCGCGCCGACCTGCGGGAACAGATGCTTGGCCAAGGACGCGCCGCATTGGTACGAGACCATGCTGACCAGCAGCATGCCGATCGCGAGTGCCAGCGGGGCAGTGGTGGAACGTGACGACATGAGCGCAGCCGCGGCAGGAAACAAGGTGCCCATGATGCCCGCAGACGTGGACGAAACCCGCTACGCAGGACGTCCCGCTGCCATCATTGCTGACAGCATCTGACAGCAATGTGTGGCACGACTCGCGGAATGATGCGCGGTGCGCGGACTCCCGCTGCTCGGGCAGCCACCGTGCGTGCGCCTGGCGTGGACGGCCGCTGGAAAGGACGGGCACGCGGAGCGGCGGTAAACACCGGTGTGCAGGCTGGAACCCTGAGCCGGGTGGCCACTCAATCGCCGGGTTTCGCCCACGACGCATCGGCAAGTACCAATGAGGCTTCGATCTGGCGCTCCGGCACGCTCCAGTAGGTCCGGAGCAATCCCGGTATCTGCGCCGGCAGCACTGGTTCGAAGCCGTGCCGACGATAGAAGCGGATCGCCCAGTCGGCAGCAGACCACGTACCCACTAGCATGCGTCGCGCGCTGCGGCGGCGCAGGTGCGCGATCAGCGCGGTACCGGTGCCGCGTCCCTGCTGACCGGGCAAGACGTAGGCATGGCGGATCAGGTCGACGCCGCGCACCGTCTGGACACCCATCACGCCGGTCAGCGCGCCATCCATTTCGCAGCCCCAGAATTCGACGCCGGCCGCGATCTCGTCATCGAGCTCCTGCGACGACATGTACGGTTCGCGCCAGCAATCGTCCGGGATCACACCCCGATACGCTTCGGCGGCGGCCTGGATGATCGCGAGCATGGCTGAGCGTTCGTCGTCGCGGCAGCGCCGGAGGCTTGCCTGCGCGATGGTTTCGACGGCCGCAAGAACGCCGCTGTGAGGTGGGTCGATGATCGCGGTCGGCATGTGCTGCACTCCTGTCGGTTGGCTTGATGCCAGTCTGGACGACAGGGCTGCGCCTGATCTTGGACAAAATTGCACGGCGCGGAAATTCAGCCGGCAGCCGCAGCATAACGGCTCGGTGTAATGCCGAACTGTCGGGTGAAGCACCGGGTCAGGTGGCTTTGGTCGAAGAACCCGGCGAGCGCCGCCGTCTCCGCCAAGGTATGGCCACTCCGGATGAGCCGACGTGCCAGGGCGATTCGCTGCTGTAGGAGGTATGCATGCGGGGGCAACCCCAGCTCGCGCGCAAACCCGCGAAGCAGTTGGTAGCGGCTGAGCCGGGCCTCGCCGGCGAGGCTGGTCAGTGTCAGTGGCGCGGTCGGATCGTCGTCGATCCGTTCCCGTGCCCGCCGGATGGGGGCGGCGGGCCCCGGCGCTGTCTTTTCGCACGCCGCGGCATTGGCTCGCATGCCTGCGGCGAGGTGCAGGATCGCCGTCTCACACGCCATAGCATCGTGCGGGCCGTTCGACAACGCATGGGCAAAGGCGGCATCGAAGAGCCGGCGCAGCCGCTCGTCCGCAAATACCGGCGCGGCGAACGCCAGCGGCGCATGGGTGCCGCCGCCGATGTCGGCCAGGGCTTGGCTCAGCAGGTCCGGATCGACATACAGCATCCGCCACGACCGCGGCCGACCCTGAATCGCATGCCCGTCGTGGACCTCACCCGGGTTCACGAAAATCAGGCTGCCCGGCCCGGCCTCGACCTCCCCCCGGCCGCTCGACGAGGCGTGCCCACCGGCGTCGACAACGCCAATGCCGTACTGGTCGTGCGTATGGCGCGGATAGCTACGAGCCGTGGACGCGGTCATCGCGTCGATGCCGGCCAGAGGAAAAGGGTGGAAGAGGACCCGCTCGCTCATCCGCACTCCCAGAGTGATTGCGCTGCACCGGGCCGCACGGTCCGTCGACTCCGGCTGGCCGCGTTGCTCAACCGTTCCCGCGCACCCGCATCGTCAGCCCCTTCAGGAAGTTGCGCAGCAGCTGGTCGCCGCACAACCTGAAATTCTTGTGGTCGGGTTGGCGGAACAGCGCGCTGAGTTCCGGCTTGGAGATCGGGAAACCCGCAGCCTCCAGGATCTCGTGCATGTCCACGTCCTTCAGCTCGAACGCCACGCGCAGCTTCTTCAGCACCACGTTGTTGGTGACGCGCTTCTCCGGCGGGCGCGGCGGGCGGCTCTCGTCCTTGCCGCGGCGGTGGAAGACCAGCCCGTCGAGGAAGACGGCCAGCACCTTGTTGCTGCATTCGGCGTAACCGGCCTCGTCGTCCTTTTTCAGGAACGCCTGCACATCTTCCTTCCCGACCGCAGCCGACGAGTCAGCCAGATGGATGATGTCGACCACCTTGCCGTCGCTGAGGTCGAGCATGTAACGGATGGCGCGCAGTACGTCGTTGTTGATCATGTCGTTCCGGGATATCGCAGAGGGCGCCATGTTACCGCGCGACGATTGACCCCGTTTGCGTGCCGCCCGCGCTTCATCCTTCACGAACCGGGAGCAGCACCGCTCCCCCTCGGCCTGGCGCGGTCGTCCTTTCGCCATGGTGTGAAAGGCGGCAGGGACAAAGCGGCCCGCCGGGACATTCCGGCCTACCCGCTGGCGGGCGATTTGGCTTACGCTCGCTGCCCATGGATGCTGCGGTCGATCCCGATGCGATGCTGATGCTTGCCTATGCACGCGGTGATCTCGCCGCGTTCGAGGCGCTGTATGCGCGCCACCGCGGCATGCTGTACCGGTTCCTGCTGCGCAGCGTGCGCGACCCGCATCGCAGCGACGAGCTGTTCCAGGAAACCTGGAGCCGGGTGATCAGCGCACGCACACGCTACCAGCCGCAGGCGAAGTTCGGCACCTGGCTACTGCAGATCGCGCACAATCTGATCGTCGACAATGCGCGCCGCCAGCGACCGATGGCCGACGGCGACGAAGCCGGCGCCGCACTGGCCCGCGTGGCCACGCCGGAACGCGAACAGCCCGATCACGCCCTTGCCGAGGCCGAGCGTCGCCGCCGCCTGCAGCGAGCGCTCGAACAGCTGCCGCACGAACAGCGAGTTGCCGTGTTGCTGCGGCTGCAGCAGGAACTCACCCTGGAAGAGATCGCCACGGTGACCGGCGCCGGCCGCGAGACGGTGAAATCGCGCCTGCGCTATGCCATGACCCGATTACGCGAAGTGCTATCCGAATGACCACCCATTTGCCACCACCGGATCCGCGCGAACCGGACGAGAAGTTGCCCGGCGAAGCCGAGTTGGCCGCGCTGTATCGCCAGTTGCCGCACAGCGAGCCGGGTCCGGCACTGGACGCGGCGGTGCTGCGGGAGGCTGCGCAGGCGCTGGGACCCGGCGGAGAAAGTCCCACGGTATTGCGCGAACGCAGAAGGGCCGCACGCGAACGCGGCGACTGGGTGCACCCGAAACCGGTCGCGCCTTCGCCGGTGGTGACACCGTCGCCAGACGACCGTCGAAGAATGCCGCGCTGGCCGATCGCGCTGAGCACTGCAGCCAGCCTGATGCTCGCTGCGGGACTTGCCTGGCACATGCGTGAAACGCCACCGGCCGCATCGACACACGCGGCGCCGGGCAGCGCCACACAGACGCAGGCCACGGCCGCTGCCCCACCGCCGGCCGCCGCGGCAAAGCCGGCCGCGAAGCCCGCACCGCCCCCGCCGGTGGGGCTGCCCCAGCAACCGCCGTCAAAACTGGCGGTCGCGCAGAGGCCGGCGCCACCAGCCGATACGTTGCGCATGGCCGCCGCCGACCAGAGCGCGGAGCGCACCTCCAGCAAAGCCAAGGCAATCGGCGGCATGAGCCATGACGCCCCGGCCCCCATGTCGGCTCCCGCTGCGCCACCCGTGGCGCTGCAAGAGACGTCCGGCAACGCGGTCGAAGCCGCATCGGAAATGCCCGCGGCGATGGCGGCCGCTCCGGCGCCGGCAGCGCCCGTCGATGCCACCACGCCTGGCAGCGGCGATACACCGGCGCAGGAGCTGGACAAGATCCGCCAGTTGTTCGCCCACGGCCACGACCGCGAGGCACGCCGGCGCCTGACCGCGTTCCAGCATGCGCATCCGCAGTGGGATCTGCCGCCGCAGCTCCGCGCGCAACTGCGCGAGCCATGAGCGGAGCGTTGTCCACGCTGGCCCGGCCGTGTCGCCATCAGGAAGAAATCAAGAAGAGCCGCTTCCTCGCCCTGGCCGCACCGGCCGCCTCACCCGAACAGGCCCTGGCCTATCTGCGTGAGGCGAGCGAGCCCACCGCCACGCACAACTGCTGGGCCTGGCGGATCGGCCAGGATTACCGCTTCAATGACGACGGCGAACCCGGTGGCACCGCCGGTCGGCCGATCCTGCAGGCGATCGACGGCCAGGACATGGATCGTGTCGTGGTCGTAGTGACCCGCTGGTACGGCGGCATCAAGCTCGGTGCCGGCGGCCTGGCCCGGGCGTATGGCGGCACCGCAGCCGAATGCCTGCGCCGCGCCGAGCGCGTGCCGATCGTGGCGATGACGCGGCTGGGGGTGCATTGCGATTTCGCCGAGCTGGCCCTGCTCAAGGCCCGCCTGAAAGACTTGCAGGCCGAGATCGAGAACGAAGCCTTCGGCGCCGATGGCGTGGACCTGCTGCTGCAGCTGCCGGACAGTCACGTCGCCGAAGCCCAGCTGCGCATCAGCGACATCAGCCGCGGCCGCAGTATCGGGCGTCGCCTGGATTGAACGGATGCGCCGCCGCAAGGATTGAATCGCCCGGTAAACGCCCCACCTAGGGTTCCATTGCCTGCGTCCTTCGATTGTCCTGCGAGAGCTCATGAGCGACGCCACTACCGACACCGCACGTCCCGCCCGCCGCATCGGCGCATTGCGTGAACTCTGGCCCTTCCTGAAACCACACCGCGCACTGGCCGGCGGCTGGCTGTTGTTCCTTGGCCTGTCGTCGGGCGCCTCGCTGGTACTGCCGATGGCATTCCGGCACATCATCGACCAGGGCTTCGGCCACTCCAGCCAGGCGGTGATCAACCAGACCTTCATCGCGCTGTTCGGCGTCGCGCTGGTGCTGGCGGTCGCCACTGCGGCGCGCTATTTCTGCATCACCCTGCTGAGCGAGCGCGCGCTCGCCTCGTTGCGCCAGACGCTCTACTCGCAGGTGATCAGGCTGGACGTCGTTTTTTTCGAGCGCAGCCGCGTCGGCGAACTGCTGTCGCGCCTCAGTGCCGATACCGAGGTGGTGCAGGCGTTGATCGGCTCGGGGGTTTCGGTGGCCCTGCGCAGCGCGGTCATGCTGATCGGTGCGGCGGTGGCGATGGTGTGGACGGCGCCGTCGCTGGCCGGCCTGACGGCGCTGGTGATCCCTGCGGTGATGCTGCCGATCCTGCTGTTCGGCCGTCGCGTGCAAAAGCTTTCGCGCGCCAGCCAGGATCGCCTCGCCGATGCGGCGGCGATCGCCAACGAAACCCTCAACGCCTCCACCGCGGTGAAGGCGTACGCGCGGGAGGATATCGAAAGCACCCGCTACAGCAACGCGATCATGCGCGCGCTGGCGACGGCGCGTCGGCGCATCGGCATGCGTTCGCTGCTGACCATGGCGGTGATCGTGCTGGTGTTCGGCGCGATCACCCTGGTGCTATGGGCCGGCGCGCGCCACGTGCTGGCCGGCACGCTGGACGCCGGTGTGCTGGGACAGTTCGTGCTGTATGCCGTGTTCGCCGCCGGCTCGGTGGCAGGGTTGTCCGAGGTCTGGGGTGACGTGTTGCGCGCCGCCGGCGCCATGGAGCGCATCGGCGAGCTGCTCGCCGAGCGCGCCGACATCGTCGATCCGGCACAACCGAAAGCCCTGCCCCGTCCGATGCATGGCGCGCTGCTTTTCGACGGCGTGACCTTCCACTATCCGACGCGCCCCGATACCGCAGCGCTGCACGATTTCACCCTGGACATCCGCCCCGGCGAAACGGTCGCCCTGGTCGGCCCTTCCGGCGCCGGCAAGAGCACCGTGTTCGCCATGCTGCTGCGCTTCTACGATCCGCAGAGCGGCCACATCAGCATCGACGGCATCGACCTGCGCGCGGCCACCCTCGCCGACCTGCGCGGTGCGATTGCACTGGTGCCGCAGGAAACGGTGATCTTCGCCGGCAGCGCGGCCGACAACATCCGCTTCGGCCGACAGGACGCCAGCGACGAAGAGGTGCGCGAAGCCGCGCGCGCCGCCGAGGCCCATGACTTCATCAGCGCGCTCGACCACGGCTACGACGCCGAACTCGGTGAGCGCGGCGTGCGTCTGTCCGGTGGCCAGCGCCAGCGCATCGCCATCGCCCGCGCGATCCTGCGCGATGCGCCGCTGCTGCTGCTGGACGAGGCCACGTCGGCGCTCGATGCGCAATCCGAGGCCGCCATCCAGCAGGCGCTGGAACGCCTGGAGAAAGGCCGCACCACCCTGGTCATCGCCCACCGCCTCGCCACCGTGCAGCGCGCCGACCGCATCGTGGTGATGGACGGCGGCCGCATCGTGGCGCAAGGCACGCATGAGAGCCTGCTGGCCGAGGGCGGGTTGTACGCGGAGTTGGCGCGGTTGCAGTTCGTGGCCTGAGTGAGCCGCGGTCATGCGCAGACCGCCGCAAACGCCTTCAGTGGAACCTTGCCCATCCCCGTCGGGCAGACGGTCGTGCCCGAGGCAGGCAACCGGGCAATGATCATTGCCATGCAGGCCATCGCGGCCGAATCCGCGCGCTGCACGAAGGCATGGCGGAGGGATGAGTGGCGAGGCGTTCCCCCGAACATCGCAGGCAGACCGCGGAAGTGAACGTGTTCGAGTTGTCCAGCGACGCCATCCAGCGTTCGTCGCGGCACCCATCCGGCATCGCCGTACGTTCCCCGCGCATCCTGCGCTGGCTCACCGCCCCGGCGATCCGCGATGCCCCCTGTCGGGTGATCTGCGGCGGCTTGCGTGTATCTCTGCCCCTTATCTGGCTGAGGAGGTGTTCCGCGCCACGGCAGCACGGATGAGCGCCTTCAGCGCCTTCTCGTCGACCTCGTCGCCCTCGTGAATGTCGATGGCGCGCCGGGTATTGCCTTCCAGGCTCGAGTTGAAGAGGCCCGCGGGGTCCTCCAGCGAGGCGCCCTTGGCGAAGGTCATCTTCACCGCGTTCTTGTACGTCTCGCCGGTACAGAGGATCCCGGCATGCGACCACACCGGCACCCCCCGCCACTTCCACTCCTCGATGACCTCAGGGTCGACCTGCTTGATGAGCTTGCGGATGCGGGCGAGCATCTCGCCGCGCCAGTCAGCCAGCTCCTCGATCCTGGCATCGATCAGGCGGGTCGGATCGTCCGCTGTCGTTCCTGCCGCGCCACGCTTGCCCCTGGCGGCGCTGGTAGTCGCTGACTTCATGCCTGTTCCTCGCTCGCTTGCCGCGTGGGTCACTCGCCCGCCGCCTTCGCTGGCGTCGATTGCCCGGAGCCATCTACCCGGCCCCGGGCCACGATCGCCGAAGCGCTCAGCGCAGCTCGTTGATGCGGATGTGGTTGCCCGCGGGGTCACGGAAGGCACAGTCGCGCACGCCGTAAGGCTGCTCGGTCGGCTCCTGGATCACATCGGCGCCACTGGCCTGCAGCTTCGCGAAGGTACCGTCGAGGTCGCTGCTGGCCAGGATGATCATGGCGTAGGTCCCCTTGGCCATCATCTCGACGATGGTTCGGCGCTCGTCGTCGGTGACGCCGGGAGTGGCCGCCGGCGGATGCAGCACGATCGATGTTCCGGGCTGGCCGGCGGGGCCGACCGTGATCCAGTGCATGCCGTTGTACGCGACCTCCTTGCGTACCTCGAAGCCGAGGGTATCGCGATAGAAGGCCAGCGACGCGGCAGGGTCGGTATGCGGGAGAAAACTCGAATGAATGGCGATGTCCATGGTTCAACTCTCTGTGCTGGTGATGTCCGGCGATCAGTCTAGTGGCGGCTCGCCGGCCGGCGCTTCTCGATTCCTGATCGGTCGTGTCACCTGTTTCGCCACGCACGGCGGCATCCCCACGGTCGCGCTGGCCTGCTGACGCCGATACTCGCCCGGCGGCATGCCGACCAGTTCGGTGAAGCGCGTGCTGAAGGTGCCCAGCGATGCGCAGCCGACTGCGAAGCAGGCTTCGGTGACACTGAAGTCGCCACTCCGCAACAGCGCCATCGCGCGCTCGATGCGTCGGGTCATCAGGTAGGCGTACGGCGACTCGCCATATGCCTCGCGAAACTGGCGGCTGAGATGGCCAGCCGACATGTACGCGCCGCGGGCGAGCGCCTCGACGTCCAGCGGCTGCGCGTAGTCGCGATCGATCCGGTCACGGACGCGTCGCAGTCGGACAAGTTCGCGCAGATGCTGGGCTTCGGTGGGTTTGCTGGTCACCGGCGGGATCGTGCCACCGCGCGCGGAAGTGCTCAAGCCCGTCGACCCGGGGCGACGGTTGCCGCGGCCGATCCGTTCGCGTGTCCGCCGTTCGAGGTGTGGCCTGGCGGTGCGGCAAGGTGGCCCCACCGCCACTGCGGTTTACCCGGCCAGTGTCGCGTTGTCGATGACGAAGCGGTATTTCACGTCGCTCTTCAGCATGCGGTCGTAGGCCTCGTCGATCTTCTGCACCGGGATCATCTCGATGTCGGCGACGATGCCCTTGTCCGCGCAGAAATCCAGCATCTCCTGGGTTTCGGCGATGCCGCCGATCAGCGAGCCGGCGATGGCCCGGCGCTTGAAGATCAGGTTGGCGATGTTCGGCGAGGGATGCGGCTGCGACGGCACGCCGACCAGCACCAGGGTGCCGTCGCGCTTGAGCAATGACGTGTACGCATCCAGCGAATGGCTGGCGGCGACGGTGTTGAGGATGAGATCGAAGCTGCCGGCGTGCGCCTTCATCTCGTCGGCGTTGCGCGAAACCACCACCTCGTCCGCGCCCAGGTCCAGCGCATCCTGGCGCTTGCCCTCCGAGGTGGTGAACGCCACCACGTGCGCGCCCATCGCGTGCGCGATCTTCACGCCCATGTGGCCCAGCCCGCCGATGCCGACCACGCCGACCTTCTTGCCCGGGCCGATGTTCCAGTGCCGCAGCGGCGAGTATGTGGTGATGCCCGCGCACAGCAGCGGAGCGACCGCAGCGAGCTGCGATTCGGGGTGGCGGATCTTCAGCACGAATTTCCGGTCCACCACGATGCGCTGCGAATAGCCGCCCAGCGTGTGCCCGGGCGCGTCCGCGGTCGGGCCGTTGTAGGTGCCGACGAAACCGTTCTCGCAGTACTGCTCCAGCCCCTCGTCGCACGCCGCGCAATGCTGGCAGCTGCCGACCAGGCAACCCACGCCCACGGTGTCGCCGACCTTCAAGCCTGTCACCGCGCCGCCCACGGCGCTGACGTGGCCGACGATCTCGTGGCCCGGCACGCAGGGATAGAGCGTGCCGCTCCATTCGGAGCGCACGGTATGCAGGTCGGAATGGCACACGCCGCAGTAGGCGATGTCGATCTGCACATCCTGCGGGCCGGGCGCGCGGCGCGCGATGTCGATGGGTTGCAGCGGCTTGTCGGCGGCGTGCGCACCGTAGGCTTTGGTGGTCATGGGGCTTTTCCTTGCTGGCGATGGTTGATCGGGATCAGGGTGTGGGTCCCCCAAAGATATGCCTCATCGGCCATCATCTCCATCCACTCGACCCGCTTGCCGTTTCTTCGCGTCCTGGACGGCGATGTGGTCATCGCCCGATTGGCGTGGCGCCGTGCCCGTGCCGCTGGCTCGACGGGCAGTTGCCGATGTCGCCGGCGTTGATCTCCACGATCGGGCCGCCTTCGCACTGGGTCCCAGCCCTTGCCCGACGTGACGATCAGCGTCTGCCCCAGCGGATGGGTGTGCCAGGCACTGCGCGCACCCGGCTCGAAGTCACGCTGGCGCCGGACACGCTCGCGCCGCCCATGCCCTTGAACGATGAGTCGATGCGCACCTTGCCGGTGAAGTACTCGACCGGACCCGTGACGGAGGGCTGCGAGCCGTTGCGGATGATCTCCATGGTGATGCTCCTGTGCATGAACGGGAAAACATGTGGCGCTTTTACCACTTCTACTACCCGAGCCGGCGCCAGCCTTCGCCGGCGTTTTCGCTGCTGGTGGAGGCGCTGCGGAAACGGGCCTGATATCGGATGCCCGCATGCCAGGCACTGGCCCTGATTCACGTATCGGTTCGCAAAGCAACGCGACTCAGTGTGTCGACGACTTCCGCTCCGCGTCCACCGCGCGCTTGGATGGCGTCGGGCTTCTTCGTTTGACGGTGCCAACTCGCGCGCCTCGACATCCGAGTCGACTGACCTTCGCCCCTTTTGATGGGCAACGATGCGTATGATGCAAAGCCGGCGGCTTGTCGGCTCATCCGATGGAAGGCCGACCGTGCTAAAGCTGTCCCGTGTCTGTGCGGTCACGCTGCTGTGCGCCTTTGCGCAAGCCACGCTCGCCGCTCCCGCTGCCCCTGCCACCAAGACGGCGAACGATGCCGGCATCGCGCCTGCATGTGTTTCAGCGAAAAAAGGCAAGCTGGACGACAGAAGTTTTGTAGTGATCGGCGGCATCGAGCAATGGGTGACGGTCAAGGGCGACAGCTGCGCCAACCCGATCATCCTGTTCATCAGCGGCGGTCCGGGCAATCCGCTCAGCCCCTACTCCGATGCGGTCTATGGTGCATGGAGCAAGGACTTCACCCTGGTGCAGTGGGACCAGCGCGGTGCCGGCATGACCTACGGCCGCAGTCCGCCGGCGGCGGGTGCGGCGCTGACGATCAAGCAGATGAGCGATGACGGAGCCGAGCTGGCCGCCTACCTCGCCCGCCGCTACGGCAAGAAGAAAGTGATCCTATGGGGCAGCTCGTGGGGCTCGATCCTCGGCGTGCACATGGCCAAGGCCCATCCTGAACTGTTCTACGCCTACCTGGGCACGTCACAGCTGGTCAGCAATCGCGAGAACGAGGCGATCAGCTACGCCGGCCTGGTCGCCCTGGCGCGCGCCGCCGACGACAAGGCCGCACTCGCGGTGCTGGAAGGCGTCGGCGCGCCACCGTGGACCGACCCGCGCAGCTTCGGCAAGGTGCGCCGCGTGATCCGCAAATACGAGGCCAAGGTCACCACGCCGCCACCCGCCGCATGGTGGAAGCCAGCGGCCGAATACACGACGCCCAAGGCGCTGACCGACTACGAGGCCGGCGAGGATTATTCCTTCATCAATTTCGTCGGCATGCACGGCGATGGCATGGCGTCGCAGGTCGATTTGCCGAAGCTCGGCACCGACTTCGCGATCCCGATGTTCTTCGTCGAAGGCGCGCATGACCTGCTGGCCACGCCCGGCGTCGCCAAGCGCTATTACGACAGCCTGAAGGCACCGCAGAAGGCCATGGTGGTGCTCGAACACGCCGGCCACGATCCCAATCAGGACGTCGTGGACGCGGAATACAAGATGCTCAAGGAGCGCATCCTGCCGCTGACGAAGTAGAAACCTGTTCGAAGGCAGCTGGCTCGAGTGTCACCTGCCTTCGTTCCCATGGATTTATCTTCTTCGCAACGTCATCCGATCAATGCGTTGGCTTCTGCGGGTCCGCATCCACCGCACGCTTGACCGCGGCCACGAACGCCCACCGCGCGGCCACCAGCTCGTCGGACGTGGCGTGCGGCCACGCACCGACCTGGGCGATCACCAGCTGGCGAGAGGGGTCGACGTAGACCATCTGGCCGAAGATGCCGATCGCGGCATAGCTGCCGTCCTTGTCCGTCCACCACAGATAGCCGTAGCCGTGTTCGGGATCGTCGACGTTTTCCTGGCGGCGTATCGCGCCCGCAAGCCACGTCTTGGCGACCACCGGCTTGCTCGCGATGCGTCCGCCGTCGAGCATGAACTGCCCCAGTCGCGCATAGTCGCCCAGGGTGGCCGACAGGCCGCTGCCGCCCGTGTCTGTGCCATCGCATTCGTCCTTGAGCCAGTACGCATCGGCAGCCATGCCGTACGGCTGCCAGATCGTCTGCGACAGGTAGGCGGCCAGCGAACGGTGCGTGGCCCGCTGCACCAGGATGCCGAGCAGGTCGGTTTCGGCGGTGTTGTAATTGAAGTGCTCGCCGGCGGGCCATTGCCGCGGCTGTTTGCGCAAATACGACAACACATGCGCCTGACCATCGACGCAAGCGTGGAGATACATCTGCGCCACGTCCGACTTGGCGTCGGCATAGTCCTCATTCCAGTGGACGCCGGAGGTCATCGTCAGCAGCTGCTGCACCGTGACCCTGGCGTAGGCACTATCGCGCAACTCCGGGATGTAGGTGCCCAGCGTGTCCTCCAGGCTATGGATATCGCCCCGCTGCAGCGCGATCCCCAGCAAGACGGAGGTCACCGACTTGGCCACCGAGAACGACTCCCAGCGCTGCTTCGGCCCGAAGCCCAGCGCATATCGCTGCAGGCGGACGCGCCCATGCTGCAGCACCAGCACGCCGGCGAGATGGTGCCGATCCATGTAGCTGGACAACGGCCCCGCCGCGCCCTGCCCGCCAAGTTCCAGCGGCTTGCCCTTCGGCAGTTCGTGCACGTGCGCGCCGTGTTCGCCCCGGTCGCCGGGAAACAGCTCGTACATCTGGCGGAACTGCGCCTCGCGTTGCGCCTGGGGCCAGAACAGCACCGCTTCGCGTTGCTGGCCGATGGTCGGGGCACGTTGATCGCCGGCGGCTGACGGCAGGGTGACGATCAGGCACAGGGCGGCGGCGAGCAGGCGGGTGCAGGATGTTGGATGCATGGCGACGGGTGCCACAAGGCAGGGACGGGACCACCATTTTACGGTCCGCGCACGCGAGGATGCTTATCCCGTGTTCGATTCGCACGGAACCGGGATCTGGCCTGACAGAGTGTGCGCCGGTCGCGTTTGCATGCTCATGCGCGCTGCATCATGGTTTCCTGCCCTCGCAAGGCCACTGGCCCGCCGGGCCAATGATCTCCTTGCTGACAACGCGCTCATGACTGGCCAGCCTGAGCCTGCTCAACCCGCTCGAACCGGGTCCGCCTGCCGGCCATGAATGCCCATCGCCAGCGCGGGAAAGCCTGCATGCTCATCGTTTCCGTGCAGCAATTGGCACTTGTCGCCCCGCCCGCGGTTGGTGTCCATCAGAGGCGTGGGTTACCATCGGCGGCCGTCCCGCATCGCGCTGAAAGGCGACGACGCTGCAGCCTTCAGATTTGGGAGAAGCACCGCAGTGATCGAGAAGTTCTCCACCGGTATCGAAGGGCTGGATCGTCTGACCGACGGCGGCTTCACTCGCGGCTCGGCCTACATCATCCAGGGGCCGCCGGGTGCCGGCAAGACCATTCTCGCCAACCAGTTCTGCTACTCGCACATTCTCGGCGGCGGGCGCGCGCTGTACATGACGTTGCTGGCCGAGTCCAGCGAACGGATGCAGAGCTACATCCGCCAGCTGGCCTTCTTCGACGAACGCGCCGTGCCCGACACACTGCAGTACGTCAGCGGTTATGGCGTGCTCGAGCGCGATGGCCTTCCCGGCCTGCTCAAGCTGGTGCAGCACGAGATCCGGCGCCACAACGCCACGGTGATGGTGCTTGACGGCACGTTCGTGGCGCAGTCGACGGCGTCGGAGCAGGAGTTCCGCAAGTTCATCCACTCGCTGCAGGGGGTGGCAGGCCTGGCCAAGGCGGTTCTGGTGATGCTGACCCACCAGACCCGCGATGCCGGTACCAGCCCCGAGCACACCATGATCGACGGCTGGATCGAGCTGTGCGATGAAACCCAGGGCTTTCGCGCCTACCGCACGATGCAGGTCAAGAAGCACCGCGGTGGCGCGGTGTTGCGCGGCAAGCACGAGTTCAGCATCACCCGCCAGGGCATCAACGTCTATCCGCGCCTGGAAGCCAGCGTGGATTCCGAACCATCGCCGCACGTCGACTCCTCCCGCCTGCGCAGCGGCATCGACACGCTGGACGAGCTGCTCGACGGCGGGCTGCCGGCGGGCTCGTCCACCCTGGCCCTGGGTCCGACCGGTTCGGGCAAGACCACGCTGGGGCTGCATTTCCTGTCGCAGGCCAGCACCGAGCAGCCGGCATTGATGCTCGGCTTCTACGAAACGCCCGCGCGGCTGCGGGCCAAGGGGCGCAGCATCGGGCTGGATATGGATGGGCTGATCGATTCCGGCGCGCTGCACCTGATGTGGCAGCCGCCCTCGGAAAGCATCGTCGACGCGCTTGGCGAGGAGCTGATCGTGCGCGCCCAGCGGATGGGCGCCAAGCGCGTGCTCGTGGACGGGCTGGTCGCAATCCGCGACACCCTGATCATTCCGCAGCGCCTTCCAGCGGTGATCAACGCGCTCAGCGCCCGTCTGCGCGACATGGGTGCGACCACCATGTACACGTCGGAAATCGCCCAGCTCGACATGGCCGACACGGTGATGCCAGCCGACCAGTTGTCGGCGATGGTCAGCAACGTGTTCGTTCTCAACTACCGTCGACCCGACGGGGCGTTCCGGCGGCATCTGTCGATCGTCAAGCTGCGCGACAGCGACTTCGACCCTCGCAGCCGGGAATTCCACGTCACCGCCAGAGGCATCGCGTTCGGACCGGACCTGCGCCTGGCCGATGCCGGGCGTGCATCCTGACATGCTGCGCATACTGCTGGTGGAGGACGAACCGGATATCGCCTTCGTGGCGAGCGTCGCGCTGGAGGACGCCGGCTATCACGTGACGCTGGCCTCCGACGGCAAGGAGGGCCTGGAGATGGCACTGCAGGATCAGCCCGAACTGGTCTTGACCGACTTCATGATGCCGCGGCTGACCGGGCTGGAGATGATCGCGCGGCTGCGCGATGCCGGGTTCCACAACCCCGTGGTGCTCGCCACCTCGGTACCCGAAGTGTCCCTGCCGCCCCTTCGCCCGCATTACGATGCCTACCTCGCCAAGCCTTACAGCATTGCCCAGCTGCTGTGCACGGTGGGCGCTTTTCACGTCCCTCCCGACGTGCGCTCGCCCTGAGGGCCTGCCGCCCGGTCCACGCGCTGCGCAGCGACAGCCGCAGCGCGCGCCCTGAGATGGATGACTATCGCCCGGGCGTAATAATGAGTTTGCCGCCGGAAGCGAACGTCCTTAGCCACCGGCTTTCCCTGGAATCCCTGCCTGCCGGGCAACGGCGGGAAGCATCCCGATGGTGCGCAGCCAGGTCTCGGCCAGGGGTGGCCAGTGCGTGATCGGGTTCGACGTTGGCCGCAGCCCGAACGCATGGCCGCCGTGCGCATACAAGTGCATCTCGGCCGGCACTTTGGCGTTCTTCAACGCGATGTAATAGGCCAGCGATTGGTTGACGCCATCCACGTAGTCGTCTTCCGCTTGCACCAGGAACGTCGGCGGCGTGTCGCGGGAGACCGGGAGATTGGCATTGAACTTGTCGTCATCGGTCGCCAGATGCCCCGGATAGATCGGCATGGCGAAATCCGGGCGGGCGCTTTCCCCGTCGGCAGCGTCCACCGGCTTATACAGGGGGCGCGCGAAATTGGTGCTGATCTCCGCCACCAGGTAGCCGCCCGCCGAAAACCCGAGCACGCCCACCCTGTGCGGATCGATGTGCCATTGCGCCGCGTGGGCACGCACCAGCCGCATCGTTCGCTGCGCGTCCTGCAATGACGGCACCGATAGCTCGCGGTTGTGCGGACGGCAATCGCATTGCCAGACATAAGGGATACTCGGCACGCGATACTTCAACAACACGCAGGTGATGCCCCTGGCTGTCAGCCAGTCACAGACGTCGGTGCCCTCGAGGTCCATGGCCAGCCCCTGGAACCCGCCGCCGGGAAACACCACCACCGCGGTTCCCGTGTTCTCCCCGATCGGGGCGTAAACCGTCATCGTCGGCTCCGACACGTTGTAGACGCCGGTGACCGTCTTGCCGCCGATCAACTTCTTGCCGGTCGCGGTGTATTCGGGCCCGGGCACGGGCCGGGCATCCGGTGGCGTGCCTGGCCACAGGCGCATCTGCACGCGCCCGGCGCCAGGCTGCCACACCCTCGTCTCCGCATGCGCGCCAACGCAGGCAGCCAGCAGGCACACGACAATCACCCAAAGCTTCATGACGCTCCTCCGTTCTGTGTTCGCCAGGTTGTGCGATCAAGGCGGGAAAGTGGTTCGCCCCCCGCCAGACAGTGCACGCCGCGCCGGGCCGGCTGCAGCCGCTTCCGTGGACTTTTCCGGGCAAGCCTGCAGCGGGCCGCCTTCGGTGGCGGCATCTCCTGCCGCCGCGCAGGCGCACTGCCCGGCGACCAGGTCACCCCGGCGCTGATCCCTGGAGATTCGCCATGCGCATGGCGTGATGAAGAGATCCCGCGCGGTCGGCACGATGGTCGCAGGTAGCGCTACCGCGCAGAGCTTGCCGCCGATGCCGGTGCGCGCGCCGCAGCGGCGGCCCACACGAATGTCGCCACGCTGCTCGCCGGCAGGTCGTACTGGAAACGCAGCGAACCTTGCTTGACCGACAGACGGTTGGCCTGCGTGTCGCCGTTGACCGCCACCAGCACCACCGAGCCATCATCCGGATTCTGGAAGGCCACTTCGTGGATGCCGGCGTTGGTGTTGCCGGACTTCACGCGCACGGCGCCCGGCAGCACGAATCGGCTGAAATGGGCAAACGCGTAGTACTCGTCATTGCGGCTGATCGCGCCTGTCACGGAATCGATGGTGACCACGCCCTTGCACAGGTCGCAGCCACCGGCGTGCGGGCCATGGTTTTCATCCAGCGCCAGGTTCCAGTACACGACGCCGCTCGCCCAGTTCGTGATCCCCGCCATCACGATATTGCGCGCGAACAACAGCAGTTCGCCGTTCCGGGCGGACGGCCAGTCACCGCCGGCACACTCTGTGAGGTACACGTCCTTGTGCGGAAATGCGCGATGAACCGTAGCCTGCGCACTGACGTCACCGCGATAGCAATGCCAGGCGATACCCGCGATATAGCGCCGCGCATCGGGGTCGGCCAGCACGCTCAAGGGCTGGTCTGGCGCATCCCAGTTGTGGTCCCAGCCGAGGATCACGGTGCCGGGCTTGCGCGCGGCCAACGCGGGGCCAAGGTACTTGCCGATGATGCGGGCGCGCGCTTCCGCCGGCAGGTCCATCCCAGGATAGGTCAATGGCTCGAAAGCGGGCTCGTTCTGCACGGTCAGCGCAAAGATCGGAATGCCGTAGCCCTCGAATACGTCGACAAAACGCACCAGGTAAGCGGCATAGGCTTCTTCGTATTGCTCGAGCAGGGTCCCGCTGATCAGGTTGGCGCTGGTCTTCATCCAGGCCGGGGCACTCCACGGCGAGGCAATGATGCGCAAACCGGGGTGGATGGCCAGAATTTCGCGCAAGGCCGGTATCACGTTGCGTTGGTCCACGGCCACATTGAAATGCTGCAGTTCGGGATCGACCTGGCCGGCAGGCATGTCGTCCAGCGTGTAATGCTGCAGCGAAAAATCCGAGGCGCCGATGGTGATGCGCATGATGTTGAAGTTGAGCCCGGGCGGCGGGCCGAACAGTTCCCGCAGCAACGCGGCTCGCTGCGACGCGCTGAGCTTGTTCTGGATCAGCCAGGCCGAAGCATCGGTGAGGGCCGCACCGAAACCGGCCATGGTCTGGTACTTGCGGGTGAGGTCGATGACCACATCGGACGGGCTGATGCCGGCGTCGTGCCCGTCAGCGACAACATCGGGCTGCTGGGCGAGGCGCAGGCTTCGATCGGCCGTGCTCAACCAGACGTGGACGATGGGTCCGGTCGGCGCCAGCACCTCGGCAAGGGTTCCCTTGAAAGGCAGCGGGCGCGGCCAGTGCATGGCCAGCAACGCCAACAGCGTCAGCAGGACTACCGCCGCAATCGCCGTCCAGCGACCCACCCCCTGCTCTTCATCCATGGAGCGCGCGCTTGCCACGGACTACTCCGGCCCCATGCATCCCTGTTCCCGCACTCATCGACCCGCGGTCTCGGGGCATGCTTCACTCGCGCCGTTTCCGCCCTCCGCGACGATCCTCACATTCGCAAAGGCCGCCGAGAAAGGCGCCGTGGCGAGGACCCCGAACGGCACGTCGACATGTGCCAGATCCACGCCGGACGTGACGAAACAGCGCAACGGCAGCGATACCGCATGCCGCTTACCTGCGCCATACGCAGCGAACATGCGGGTGACGTCCAGCGGCCGGACGCAACCGTCGCCGCAGCCCATGTAGACCGTGACCGGGCTGCGGGCCGGCGTGCCGATCACCACATCGAACTGCAGCGCGGCATGCGCGGCCACCAGCGGCATCAGGTTGGCCGGCTGCGGGCTCTGCGCAAAAAACCGGGCGGGCCCGTGCCAGGTGACGGACTTGGCATCCTGCTGCGTGTTGACCTGCACAGTCTGCAGGCTGACGACTGGATGGACAGCCGGCCACTCGATGACTGAATTCAGATCCGACCCGATGGCATGGACATCGTGGCCCCGGCTGCCCGCGCCCAGGTACAACGCAAACGGAGACTGGGCGAGCGTGTGGAAGATCGGCAACGTCGACGTGCTGGCGCAGATTCCGACACCGGCATGTGCCGGCAGCGGCGGCAGTTCGTGATGGCTGGGATAGTGCAGCCCATAGCCACGCGCGAACAGCCAGTTCGCCGCCTTGTCGCGGCCGCCGGCGTCCGCACACGGCAGGCCCGGCCACGGCATGGCCAGCGTCCCGGTGAAATTGAAGGCGCGCCCGCCTGCCGCATCGGCAAAAAGGAGGTCGGCGATGCCGTCGCCTTCGGTTCCGGGCAGCCAGGCGGCGACGAATGCGTCGGACAGGTTGAGCAGGTCGTTGACGTAGAGCGGACGTCCGGACAGGAACACCGTCACGACCGGCTTGCCTGACGCCGCGACCGCTTTCAATGCCGCGAGGTCTTCGGGGTGGCGGTCGCTGTGGCGCAGCGTCGCCGACGGAATGATGTCACCCATGGTCTCGGCATAAGGCGTCTCGCCGATGACCGCGATGATGGCGTCGAACGTCTTGAGATCCACGCCGTCCGTGGTCGCGCGGTAAGTGACATTCGCTGCGCCGTCCGCCGCCCGGATGCCCGCGAGCACGCTGGTGGCGTTCGGAAAATCGGCATTGCCATTGTCGGTGCCCTGCCAGGTCAGCGACCAGCCGCCGACCTGGTTCGCCAGGCTGTCGGCGCTCTTGCCGACCACCAGCAGCTTGCTGCCGCGCTTGAGCGGAAGCACGTCGTGGTTGTTTTTCAGCAACACCAGCGATTCGCGCACGGCGCGCCGTGCCAGCGCACGGTCCTGCAGCAGGCGCACGTCGCCCGCGCCGGCGCGCTGCGACGGACGCTTGCCGAACGCTCCCATCGCCAGCTTCGCCCGCACGATGCGGCTCACCGCATCGTCGATGCGCGTTATCGGGATTTCGCCGTCCTGCACCTGGCCCAGCGTGTTGGCGATGAACGCGCGCCAGTCGTCAGGCACCATCACCATGTCGATGCCGGCATTGATGGCCTGCGGGCAGCTCGCGTTGCTGCAGCCGGGCAGCTGGCCGATCGCGTTCCAGTCGGACACGACGAAACCGGGAAAGCCCATCTTGCCCTTCAATGCGCCAGTCAGCAGCGCCGTCGCGCCGCTCATCTTGCCGTAATCGACGCCATCGGCCACGTCGTCCCAGCTGTTGTAGGACGCCATCACGCTGAGCACGCCCGCTTCCAGCGCGCCGTAATAGCCCGCCCCGTGCACATTGATCATGTCCAGCCGGCTCACCCTGGCGTCGCCCTGGTCGGTGCCGTTGGCAGTCGCGCCATCGCCGATGAAGTGCTTGGCCGTCGCCATCACGTTCGCGTCGCCGAAATCGCCCTGCAAGCCGTCGACATAGGCCCGCGCATAGGTGCGCACCAGCGCGCCGTCGTTGGAGAAACTTTCGTAGGTGCGGCCCCAGCGCGCGTTCTGCGCAACGGCCAGCGTGGGGGCGAAGGCCCAGTCGACGCCGGTGGCGCGCACGGCGCGCGCGGTGGCCGCGCCGATCTGCCGGATCAGCTCCGGGTCATGCGCCGCACCCAGACCGATGTTGTGCGGGAACAGCGTGGCGCCGAACACGTTGCTGTCGCCGTGCACCGCGTCCGTACCCCATATGACCGGCACCTTCACCGGGGAATCGACCGCCATCGAAGCGTCGTAGTAGCGATCCGCCAGGGCGAGCCAGTCCGCGACGCCGGCGTGCTTGTTGCCCTGCGGCCACGAGCCACCGCCGTTGAGCACCGAACCGATCTGGAACTGCCGGACCTGGTCGGGCGTGATCGACTTGATCTCCGCCTGCGTCATCTGGCCGATCTTCTGCGCCAGGCTCATGTGCGCGACGATATCGTGCACCCGGGCATCAAGATGCGGGTCGACTTTCGCGCGGGAACGGATTCGCGGCCAATCGGTGTAGTGGGTCGGCGCGAGCGCCTGCTCCGTGATGATGGTGGAAGCTGCAGCGAGAGCCACGTCCGCTGCCGCCGCCGTACTGCCTGCCGCCCCTATCCACATGCTGGCGCAAGCCAGAGCCACCCACCTGATACCGATCATCGGAACCCTCATTCGAACCATCAAACATGCGCGCACGACGCGAACATCGTGCGCGCGCTAGCGATCCAGCCTACAACTTGTAGTTCACGCCGAACAGAACGGTGCGTCCCCAAGTGTCGTATTCCAGCGGCCGGGTGAGCGGCACGTTGTTGGGCAGGGTGGCAATCTGCACCGTCGAATCGGAGGAGTTGGTGAGGTTGTTGACCTGCAGCAACAGCGACAACCCATCCCAACGGCCGCCGCTGAACGCGTAGCCGAGCTGAAGGTCGGTTTGCCGGTTCGCCAGAATCTTGGTGTAGCCGAGCTGGTCGAACAGGGCCACCGCTTCGCCGGTAAACGAGGAACGATAGCGTTCGGCCACGCGGATGGAAAAGCCGTGGCGCTCGTAGAACAGCGCCAGGTTCGCCACCTTGCGCGACAGACCGGGCAACGTCTTCGGACCGCCGGGAACGGCTCCGATGGAGCTGAGCGGAATGGAGCTGTTGGTCAGCGAGAAGTTGGCCTGCGCGCCAAACCCTTCCAGCGCTGGCGCGAGCAGGCCGCCCTCCAGCGCACCGGACAGTTCCAGGCCATCCATCTTGCCGCCGGTGCCATTCTCGGGGGTGGTGAACGAGCCGATGTTGCTGGTCGGCACCAGGGTCGGCGTGTCGTTGGTGTAATTGGAGAAGTCGTAATCGAGCACGGTCTGGTTGTAGATGTAGTTGAGCAGATTCTTGTGGAACACCGCTGCCGCCACATAGCTGGCCTTGCCGAAATACTTCTCCCATGAGAGGTCGGCGCCGACCGCCACATAGGGCCGCAGCCGCGGGTTGCCGCCGCGGCCCGACCACAGCACCTGGCCCGCGCCCGGGCCATTGGTGATCTGCGACACGCTGGCGGACGTGGCCACCTTCTCGTCATCGATGCGGCCGCGCGCCATGGTCTTGGCCAAGCCGAAACGCAGATACTGCCGCTGCCTGATCTCGGCCACCAGGTTCAGGCTGGGTAGCACATTGTTGTAGGCGGCCCCGTCGGTGATCGCTCCGACCAGCGCATCGCCGTTGGTCTGCAGCGCCCGCGACGACTGGTCGGTGTGCACGAACTGCACGCCCACATTGCCACGCAGCGGAATGTCTCCCACATGCGTGTCGATGTCGAACTTGACGTACGCCAGCGGCACCTTCTCCTCGACGGTGTAGTTGCGGCTCCAGTCGCCCTGCCCGTTTTTCGGGACAAGGTAGAACTGGTTGCCGTACAGCGCGCCCAGCACGTCGTAGTTGAGGATGCCGGAGATGCCGCCATAGCCGAGCGAAGTGGGGTTGTACAGCAGCGATGGATTGATCGGTGCGCTGAAGTGGTTCTGGTAGGTGTCCTTTGTGGAGCCGTTGCCGTTCAGATAGGCGAAGGAGACATCGGCATGCTTGGTCTTGGTGCGATCCGACCAGGCCAGTCCGATGTCCATGTCGCTGAAGATCCAGCCGACGGGATGGCTGGCCTGCAGGCGCAGTCCATGGATGGTGTCGTCCTGGCGGTCAAACTCCTCGCGGCCGTCGTAGCCGTAGTTGTCCGGATCGGTGAACTCCACCATGCCGGGATCGCGCAGGTCGACCGCGGGGCGGAAGTCCGGATAGCCAAAGCCGCTCGGCGTGTTGAAGTCGACACTGGTGAATGCGCCGTTCGCCAGTCCGCTGAACAGGTAGGCGTCGTGCAGCTTCACCCGCGCACTGGATGAGGACAGGTCCGCCATCAACGTCCAGTCGTCCAGATACAGCTTGTTGTTCCAGCCGATGGAGTAGAGCTTGTCGTGCTCCCTGGTGTACTCGTTCTGCAGGATCGGTGCGATGCCGAGGATCGTGCCGGAAGTGACGATCGGCAACGGCTGGCCGGGCGAGGTCTGCACGTGGTCATACGCGACGTTGTCGTACGGGCTGCTCGACCACTGCGCGCCATTGGTGAACTTGCGCTTGCTGAACGTGGAGTAGTACATGTCCAGCTTCGAGTAGTAGGCGTCGTTCGGCGCCCACTCGAGCACGGCCATCAAGCCATGGCGCTTCTGGTTCTGCGATTGCGCGCGCAGCTGCATGCCTTCCTGCGAGATCACGTTGTCCGGCATGCCCGGCGTGTGCGGCCCACCCCAGTTCTGGTCGATGCCGGCGCTGCCGTTGTCCACGCTCCACCACCATGCCTGGTACTGCTTCTCCTGGATGGCCTCGTCGGCCGTGGCAATGCCCACCGCAACGCCCAGTGTGTGGTCGAGGAACTGGTCGACATACGAAAAGCTGGCGCGGTGGCCCCCGGTGCCCGTGCCGGTGCCCGGATTCAGCGAACCATTGCTGTTGTGTTCACCGCGCACGTTGAACACCAGCGTTCGCCTGGACAGATCCAGCGGATTGATCGTGTGCAGATCCACCGTGCCGGACAGACCCTGCCCGACCAGACTGGCATCCGGGGTCTTGTAGATGGTTACGCCGTTGACCAGCTCGGCCGGGTACTGGTCGTACTCCACGCCACGGTTCTCGCCGATCGTCGCCTGCTCTCGCCCGTCCAGCGTGGTGCCGGCGAAATCCGGCGACAGGCCGCGGATGGCGATGGCGTTGGCATGGCCATCCGCGCGCTGCGTGGCCAGCCCGGACACGCGCGAAAGACTGTCGGCAATGCTGACGTCCGGCAGCTTGCCGATGTCCTCGGCGGAGATCGCCTCGACGATGTTGTCGGCGTCTTCCTTGGCCTTCATCGAGCTCGCGATGCTGCTGCTGATCCCGGTCACGATCACGCCGCTCAAATCCGTCACCGTGCGGGCGGGCCTCTTCTTGCCGTTCTTGTCCCTGCGGTCCATTTTCGCGTTGCCCGCATCTTGCGGTGCTGTTGGCGCGACCGTGGGCGCCGTCGGCTGCTGCTCCGCCGCTTCCTGCGCCGAGGCAGGCCCGGCAACCGCGATGGCGATCAACATCGACGCACAGGCGACGGCCAATGGACGCAGATGGAGACCATGGGCTGGCGCGACAGCGCGCCGCGATACACAACGATGATTCATGCCGGCCTCCTTTTTGCCCTGGTTTGGAGTTTGTCTTGCCCCGAGCACAGAGCTTGCGCCCAGCCGCGGCGGCGGAATGGGTCGGGGTTCACCTTCCAACCCACCCGCGTGGTCGCATGGCGCCGAGGTCATGACTTCACCTGGCCTGCCCGCGCTTGAGGAAACACGCGCGACAACACCGCACGCGTTGCATGGAGATCGTGAAAGGCGGCGATGATCTACCGGCCGAACACGGCCACGACCGGGAAATGGTCGGAGGGATAGCGCGCTCCCTCGTGCGAGGTGATCGTGTGTACGGCCGTGGCCTTGAAGCCGCGGCTCAGTATCCAGTCGATGCGCTGATCGGGGTTGCCGGTGAAGTTGTGAAACGTCTTCGCCGGGCCGGATCGCGAAGCCGCCGTCATCCAGGCATCCTGCAGCGTGCGGGTCAGCCTGGCGTGCACCGGCGTATCGGGCGCGCAATTGAAGTCCCCCGCCAGGATCACCCGCGTCGCGGAGGGCAGCTTGTCGATCCACCGCATGATCTCGTCCGCGCTGAGCATGCGCGCACGCACATCCTCCGGGCGATACGGAAAATGCGTATTGAGGTAATCGAACGTACCGCCGCCGTCACGCAGGCGGAACTGTGCCCAGGTGACCATGCGCGGATACGGTTGCCCCCAGGTCTTGCTGCCGGGCACGTCCGGCGTATCGGAAAGCCAGAAGTCGCCGGAGCGCACCACCTCCAGGCGGTCGGTGCGATAGAAGACACCCATGTGCTCTCCTTTCGTGCCGCCGTCCCGGCCCTGCCCGAACCAGGCGTAGCCCCGCAGATGCGCGGCAAGGTACACGCCCTGTTCCTCGGTCAGCTCCTGCGTACCAAGCAGGTCCGGATGCGCCGCCTTGATCACCTTCACCATCAGGTCGCGCCGGTTCTCCCAGGCATTCATGCCGGTGTCCGCCGGCACCCGCACATTGAACGTCATGACCCGCAGCGCTGCCTCCGCCGCCTCGCCTGGAGCGGCCATGCCAAGCATCAGCACACAGGCAAACACCGAAGACCAGTGGCGCAGTTTCATCACGTACCTCCGCGCAGGAAGCAAGGGCAGGAACATCAGTCTAGCGGGATTGCCGCCGGTTTCAGTTGGCCGGTGAGATCGGCGCAAACGCCTGATTGCCACATCGATGGCACCCCGGCCCGCCTTCCGGAAGGTCGACGCTGTGCCTGGAGAATCGACGTCGGCAGGCACTCCGTGTATCCGTGAATGCCTTCCATGGCCAAGAATGGGGGCCCCTCCCATTCGGACGACGCGGCCATGGCGCATCCCAAGTATTCGCTTCCGGAAATAGAGCGCCGATGGCTCGTTTCGCCGGGCTGCCCGACCGGCCTTGAAAATCTGCCGCACTGGGTGGTGGAAGACATGTACATCGAAGGGACGCACCTGCGCTTGCGCAAGATGAGCAGTTCGCGCGGCGAGGTGGTCTACAAGTTCTGCAAGAAATATGGACGCGTCGCGTCGCTGGCAAACCCGATGACCAACATCTACCTCTCGGAGGCTGAGTATCGAACGCTTTCAATGCTGAAGGGAAGAAGCATCTGCAAGCGCCGCTACGCCGTCGCGGGAGGAAGCATCGACGTCTACCCGGACCTGCCATCGGTGGCGATCTTTGAAATGGAGTTTGAGTCCGAAGGCGACGCCGCGGACTATGTACCGCCCGGCTTTGTGGGCGACGAAGTTACCCGCGATGCGCAGTATTCCGGCGACGCACTTGCATCGAGCGTGGCTTAGCGCGACATGGCAGGTGAGTGCCAGGCCGTCAATTTTCCGGAATGGTCGCAGCAGCGAATGGTGCGAGCACCGTCCAACCGAGGTTCGCATAAAGGTTGCGGCCGTCGGCCGTCGCGACCAGCAGCTGCGGATTTGCGACGGATTTTCGCGCCGATGCAAGAGCGATCATCACCGCGATGCCCAGCCCTTTCCGTCGGTGGTCCTGCGCGGTTTCGATGCGGTCGTAAATGAATGCATCGGCCGTTTCTGCCGCGCATCCGCTTGCGGCCAGATCGCCATCCGGCGCGATGACGCAAGCCCGGGCGACAGGCCCGGCTTGATGCAACTCCATCCTGTAACCATGCGGAAGAGGCTTTGCGTCGAGGGTTGCCACGGTCGCTCCCATGAAATAGTTCGCCGGCTGAATCTCCCAGCGAGCGGGCAGCGCACTTCGCAGCTCCTCGTCGGAGCCGCACAGCTTCACGTAGTGTCGTGGAGCCGTAATGTCGCGGCCGATGGCGCGCAACCCATCGCATAGCCGTGGGAATACCCAGCGTCTTGCTTCCCTTTCCGAGTGGGTATCCACCCGGAAGCCCCCGCGATCGTGAACCGGGGGCGGGGAACTCCGGGCGATGGAATGCGCTGCCTGCCAGGCGAAAACGAGCTCTGGATCGACGTGGGATGGGGTCATGGATGATCGCATGGGGGACCTGGATGGTGGCGCATTCTTCGCGACTGCACGTGCCTTGCCGTGCGGGCTCTCGGCCGCGACGTCTATGTGGCTTTCAACTACAGCATGGTCCAGTCTCAGGAGCCAGGACGTGCGCGCCGGAGCGTGGCGGCGGGCTCAACTCCGCTACTGTTCGGCATGGGCAATCTGCACGATGGTCTTTGCAATATCCTCAGGCGACAGCACGAAATCCACGAAGCCACTGGCGATGGCGCTTTCGGGCATGTCGGGCTGCTGTGCCGTGTCCAGTCGCTGCGCGATGGTCGTGCCCCCGACTTCCTTGATGGAGCGGAGCGCCTCGGCACCGTCTCCGTCGTAACCCGAGACGATCACCGCAATAAGCTTGCCGTCCCAGTGTTCCGCCAGGGAGCGCAGGAACACAGTGATGACATCGGGCCAGCCGCGGGGCTTCGAGATCGGTTCCAGCCTGAAGTCGCCGTGGAGCACGTGCAGATCTCGCTGCGCAGGGATGATGAAAACATGGTTGGGCTCAATCTGCAGGCTGTCCGAGATGAGTTCCACCGGCATCGTGGTGAAGCCAGGGAGGATCTCGTGCAGCCTGGTGGCAAACTTCCTCACGTGGTTGACGATCACGATCGCGACACCCATGTCGTTTGGCAGGTGTTTCAGCAACCGGATATAGGCGTCGAGCCCGCCGGCCGACCCACCTACGCAGACGATCGGGAACTGCCTTCCAGTACGACCGACTTTCATTCGTCCGTCCTCCTTTCCCTGCGGCCTGAAGCCGCAATGGCCCAACGACCCAATGAGCTGGCGCGGGGCGGTTCTACATCCGGATCAGACGCCGACCGTGCCTGCCACGCCAGACCCTGTCGCGTCGCTCCGCAAACGGCGGCCCGGGTCGGGCGGTTCTCGCGAAGCATCGCTCCGCGCAGTGCGAACCCGCGCAACGCGCCAACTGATTCAGCCGTGGCCATGGAGCGCTTCGACCCTGCGGCGCAGGGAATAGCCGCCACCGAGGACGGGGGCATCTTAGCGCCGGTACGTGCATGCACGCATTTCACGGTGACGGCAGCCGGCCGAAGGCCGCAAAATGAGCCGAAATGCATGGCGTTCCTTCAGCATGCCGCCGGGAGGCGGCAGCCCGCCGGCCGTCGCGTGCTCCGCCCGTGCGACAGACGTCGATCGCGCGCCTGGGGCGCGCAGCAGCTGGCCAGAGTCGTGCGCGGATCGTCGCCGCCCTGCCGTTGCCGGTGACCTTGGGCACGGCATGACCCTCCACGAATTCCAGCCCTTTCGCTCCCGGCTACACTCAGCAACTCGAAACGCATGCTCACGCGCAGCCATGGGGAACCATCGAATGTCCAATCGGGACGGCACCCGGATAATTCACGGCGGGACGCCCGAATCAGCGGCCATGTTGGCAAACGTCAAACGGGCGATGGCGATCACCGCCAGACTCAATCGCCTGACGTTCGACGAGGCCGACGAGATCCGGGCCTTGTTCAGCGAGCTCATCGGCAAGAAGGTGGACGAGAGCTTTTTGCTGATCCCGCCATTCTTCACCGCGGGCGGGGATGAGATCCGCGTCGGGCGCCATGTCTTCGTCAATCAGAACTGTACTTTCTATGACCTCGGAGGGCTCGACATCGCGGACGATGTGATGATCGGACCGAACGTGAGCATCATCACGACGGGCCATCCCCTCGCGCCTTCGCAGCGGCGTACTGTCACCATCGGCAAACCCATCGTGATCGAGAGAAACGTCTGGATCGCTGCTGGCGCAACCATTGTCGGCGGGGTGACCGTAGGCGAAAACTCGGTCCTGGCTGCGGGTTCGGTAGTCACCCGGGACGTTCCCCCGAATACCCTCGTCGGAGGGAATCCGGCGCGGGTCATCCGTTTGATCGACGACGACTGAAGGAGCAGCGGCCCGGCGTCGCGCTTGCGCAAGTCGTCCGCGCCCGCCCCCTGGCGGCGACCCGGAGCACGGCGTCCCGCACGGGTCGTCAAGTCGCCAGCCACCCTGTCGTCCGCGCTGGCTCAGCATGGACAGCCGCGCCAGGTGTGCCTGGTTTCCGATACCCCGACCCAGCGCCAACCGGCCGATGCGACACTCGCCACTGCACATGCCCTTCATGGCGAACGCCGCACGCTTCCCTCGCGCCCCACGCCGGTGGAATCGCGCTTGCGCCTGCCTTTACGCGCCTCGCGCGATCGCCTGCCTCGCAATACCACCATTCCCCTGTTACGGAGCACGACCATCAAACGACGCACAGCTTCACTCGCCACCGCCTGGTTCGACCTCGCGCAACGCTCCATGGAAATGATGCAGGGCTCGGCGACCGTGATCGCCACGCGCACCGCGGCCATGGCCAAGGCCGGCACGCACCCGTCCGCCGCGCACGATCGCGAGATGAAACGCATGCTGGACGAGAAGGTCGATGCCTCCGCCGCGTCGCTGGCCGGCATGACGTTCGCCGCCGCGGCATCGTGCCAGTCGCTCTGGCTGGGTTCGCTGTGGGGCGGGCGCGCGCCCACCGCCGCGCAACTGCAGCGCGCCACCACCCGCGTGCTGGGTGCCGGCCTCACGCCTTACCAGAACACCGTGCGCAGCAACGTAAAGCGGCTGCGCAAGTAGCCGTGTCGCGCAGGATCGGGCGCGCGGCGGCATGCCGACGTGCCCGAGGCTGGCGGCGCCACTGACCGTCGCTGAAAACGCGGCGGTCGCCGCCCATCCGCCAGACGCCCCGCCCCGATCTCGCGCTTCACCGCACTCACGGAACCCCATGGTCGCGAAACTGTTCAGCCTGCTTGCCGCTGCCATCATCGACCTGATCACGCGCGGCGGCTACCTGGGCATCGTGCTGCTGATGGGTATCGAGAGCGCCTGCATCCCGTTGCCGTCCGAGGTGATCATGCCGTTCTCCGGCTACCTCGTTTTCAAGGGCAGCCTGGTGCTGTGGCTCGTGGTGCTGGCCGGAGCCATCGGCTGCGTGCTGGGCTCGCTGCTGGCCTACGCGGTCGGCGCGTGGGGCGGTCGCCGGCTGGTGGAGCGCTACGGCAAGTACGTGCTGGTGTCGCGCAGGGATCTGGATCTGGCCGACCGCTGGTTTCGCGAGCATGGCGGCATCATCATCTTCGTGGGCCGGCTGCTGCCGGTGGTGCGCACCTTCATCGCCTTCCCCGCCGGCGTGGCGCGCATGCCGATCTGGCGCTTCTGCCTCTACACCTTCCTGGGCTCGCTCATCTGGTGCGCGCTGCTGGCGTGGATCGGGGTGAAGCTGGGGCAGCACTGGGATACCTTGGGCAGCTGGTTCCACCGCTTCGATGCGGCCATCCTGGCCGTGCTGCTGATCGCCTTCGGTTTGTATGTTTGGCGGCACGTGCGGCATCTGCGCGACGAGTGAGCCGCGGCTCGCCGAAGCATGGCGCCGGGAATGACTCGGGCGCCATGCCGGATCACGACGCGCATCAACTACCGCCCCCCGTGTTCTCAAGACACGGATAGATACCTCTCGATCAACCTTCTGCAGCCCTCGCGCCGTGATCGCTGCAGAAGGTCGCCGACACGCGAGCATGATCCCCACGCCAAACCGCCCCGGTATCAATGGCTAGGCATGCCCGCTGGCGTTCCGTCGGACCAGGTTGCGACCCCGACCAGGAACACGAGAATGGGTGGCAAACCCTTCATCTGGGAATGTTGGTCCGGATAGAAGAACCAATAAGGGCTGGACATGACCGGCGAGCCTTCTGCGCCGGAACCCCAATCCTTGCCGTCTTTGACCAGGGTGTCGAACATGAGATGGGGCATGTTGTGGTCCCCTTCGTCCGTCAGATACGACGATTTCGACATCATGTAATCCATGGCGCCGCTTTCCAGGTCCGGCAATTGTCTATTCTTGTATGCGGCGTTGAGTGCCGACAGCATCTCTTCCTTGGAACGCCCAGTCATCGCCATCCTGGCGCGCAGATGGAAGATGGGCACGATCGAACGTGCCGCCTGGGGGTTCAGGCAGTCGGCAGCCCTCACTTTCGGATTCCAGAATTCGGGCCAGTCAAACGGGCCGCCCCAACTTCTACCCACCAGGCAGACAAACCCGTTCTTGCCTTCGACCGCTGTCTCGTAGCCCCGGCGCCCCAGAACCAGGATCGTGGCGTCACGGGAAATGGACTCCGGTGCCGCACTTCGCGCCAGGGCAATCTCGGCGTTCCGGTCCGCCATGAGGTATTGGTCAACCGGAGCCATCGTCGGATAAGACGGCGCCACAGCAGGTTTCTGCGTGTCCTGCGACAGCGCTTGCTGCGATGCGCCGAACATCGCCAGCAGTACAAGGCTCATGACTCCGATGGCGCGCTTCGCTCTTTGCATGGGATTCCTCCTGACAACGGGTACGTTTCAGTCAGCCCGGGACAGGCGCTGGCTGGCTGCTTTCATGATGTCGACGAACGGCCGAACCGGAATTCGACCAGGGTCATCGGAAAAGAATGGGGCTGTGCCCGCATGGAGCATGGATTGACTCCAGCGGCGATAGCCAAATTGCCTTCGGAGCAGCCTGAAAAGGAGCCGCCGGGCGTCGATCGCGGCGCGACGCACCAGATCATCAACGCCAGTACGCTGGCGCTCTTCCGCGATACGCTCAGCGTCGCAACACACTGAGCAGCCGTCCGCTCGCCGACGCGGCGAACGAATCCACCCCCCTTTCAAAGCCCCGTGTATGCCGCACACGAGACCCGCGGGTTCCACATTGAGAACACGCCCCCTGGGCCGACGCGGGTTTTCGCTTAAGGGCTTAAGGGCAGCCCAACTGCCCCTTTTCTTGCACTCCGGCCCACGAGTCGCGGCCGCACGGACGCCTACGCTCTTGCGCGCGCCGCTTTTGAGCCTCGTGCGCTGATGGACGCCACCTCTCCCGACGCTGGCTTCCTGGTGACTTTCGTAGTCGCCTTCTTGATCTTGGCTGGCCGCTTGGCAATCTTCTTGGCAACGGCAGCAGGCTTCTGTTTGGCTGCCGGCCTCACGGCCATCCTCAATCCCAACGCACGGACCACCTTCCCTACAGTCGCAAAACCAGGCGTGGCGCCGGGCTTGAGAGCCTTGTAGAGGCTCTCGCGACCTACGCCTGCCTCTTTGGCGAGCTGGGACATGCCACGCGCCTTGGCAACGTGCCCGAGCGCCCGTAGAAGCTCGTCATCATCGCCGTCAGCCATCACTTGAGACAGGTACTCGGCAACCGCCTCTTCACTGTCGAGATGGTCGGTAAGGTCGAAGGTGGACAGTCGAAGGGTCATCTCAGACCTCCTTTGCAAGCTGGGCAGCGCGCTGGATGTCGCGCCGCTGGGTTTTCTTCCCGCCACCGCAAAGCAGGACAACGATGGCATTGCCGCGCATCGTGAACTAAACGCGGTAGCCCGCGCCGACGTCGATGCGCATCTCGGAAACACCTTCGCCCACCGACTTCGCGTCACCAAGGTTGCCGGCAGCGGCCCGATCGAGCCGCCGCGCGATGGCCATGCGCGCCTTGAGGTCGCGCAGTCCCTTGTGCCATGAAGCGAACAATTCCGTTTGCTGGACGATGTAGGGCATACCGCCTATCGTATCCGATTGGATACATCATGCAACACAAGTGTGCGGAGCCATTCTTGCCGCCCTTGCCCACCACTCTGCCAAGACCAGCGATCCTCGACCCGGAAATTGTCCCTGGCACCTTTTCATTGGATGAAGCCCCGGCAACCGTCAGCGAGCTTCGACTCTTGCAGGATCGCCGGGCGTCGATCCGCTTCGCCGATGCGACCGGGAAGTCGTGGGGCCTTCAGTGCCGCCGGCGAGCCGACGCGGGGCTGTCGCCGGCGTGAGCCGACCACAATCGACGCAGTTGGCGTGCCGAACCCAGCCCGGCGCGTTCGGCGGCGCGTTCCACGCTGTCGCCGCTGGCCAGTGCCTGGCGGGCGAGCGCCAGTCGCAGGCTGGCGTGGTAGCGGTTGATCGACATGCCGCTGGCCTCGCGAAAATGGCGGGTGAGGCTGCGCACGCTCATGTGCCCGATGTCGGCCAGGCGCGCCAGCGGCCAGTCCTGATCGGGTGCCCTCGCCAGCGCATCCTGCACGTGATGGATGGCTGTGCTCATGTGGTTGCGTCCCTCCAGCCATGGCGACAGCGCCGGATCGCCGGAGGCACGCCGCATATAGACGGCCATCTCGCGCGCGACGGCGGCGGCCAGCCATGGCGAACCGAGCCCGGCGATCAGGTGCAAGGCCAGGTCGATGCCCGCCGTGATGCCGGCGCTGGTACACACCGCGCCGTCCTCGACGAACACGCGGCTGTCCATGACCTCGGCGCTGGGCACCAGCCGGCGCAGCGTGTCGAGCAGGCTGTGGTGGGTGGTGCAGCGCCGGCCATCCAGCAAGCCGGCGGCGCCGGCCAGCAGTGCGCCTGAGCAGACACAGGCCAGCGACCGGCCGTTGCCGCCATGCTGCCGCAGCCATGCCACCAGGGCCTTGCTGGCGGGCGACGACAACACCGCCTCGCCGCTGCCGGTGGCGCCGCAAACCAGTATCAGCGTGTGATCGTCCAGCTGGGTCGGCAGCGGCTCGACGCCGGCCAGACCCACGCCCAGCGCGGTCGACGCGGCCTCGCCGCTCTGTATGGGCGCGACCATCCGCAGCCGCACCGGCAGCCCCATCGACGCGGCGATCCTGAAAGCATCGGCCGCGCCGGCAAGATCCAGCAGGATCAGCGCCGGCGGCAGCACGAAGCACACCTCAGTGATCGGCGAGGACGTCATCGACGGTGCAAATGCGGGCAAAGCGGCCATCCAGAACCAGTTCCGTGCGCTGCTTGATGTCCTGCGCATCGTAGCGAGTTCCGCTGCCGGCGTGGATCATCGGAAACGTCAGCGTCGCCTCGGTCACGTAATCGACGGCGAAGCCGAGATCCGACGCCACGCGCGCCGTGGTCTCGCAACATTGTTCGGAGCGGATGCCGCTGACGATGACCCGCTCGATGCCGCGCGCCTTCAGCCAGGCCTGCAGGCCGGTATCGGTGAAGGCGTTGTGGACGTGCTTGTGGAACACCACGTCGTGCGCCTCGGGAACCCAATCCATCGGTCGCACCAGGCCGGACGCCGCGCTGAAATGCGCGTCGTTGTCTTCGTGCAGGATCCGCACGACCGGCCAGCCACGCGCCGCCGCCGCATCGAGCAGCTTCGACAGGTTTTCGCGGAAAGCGGGGACATCGTCCTCGCGCCAGTACGGCGCATGCAGGAACGACTGCTGGACATCGATGACCAGTACGGCAGGCAGCTTGGACATGGGGCAACTCCATCGGTAAAGGAGTCGCCACTGTAGGCAGCGCGCGAACGGCGGACGAGCACCCTGGCGGACCACGAGCGGACGGATCCGGCCAACCGTCGGCAGGCGCGGCGCGCTGCCGTAAACCGGTGAGCTCGAGCCTGGCCGAATGAACTCGGCCGCATCCTGAAAATGCTGCTCGCCTGGCGTGGATGGCATCGCGCAGCGCGGGATAGGTTTCCCGGGAGCGCATCGGTCCCGCTACAGCGCAGCCTGCCCGCCGCTTTCGGTCAGCAGGCCCGCGACGAATTCGCCGAAGGCCGCCACCTTCGGCGGCATTTGCCGGCGCCCGCTGGCGATCAGCATGATCGGCGGTCCGTCCACTTCGAAGTCCGCAAGCACCCGCTGCAAGCGGTGGTCGGCCAGCAGCGCACGTGCCGCCGATGCGTCGACCTGGACCATGCCCACACCCGCGGCCGCCGCATCCAGCAGCGGATCCAGCGAGTCCATGATCACGTTGCCACGGACCGCCATGCCTGCCATCCGTCCATCGTGGACGAACTGCCATGGCAACGGTGTCCGCTCGCCGACGGGCATGAAGCCGAGGCAGTTGTGACGAAGCAGATCCTCCGGCGTGCGCGGTTCGCCCGCGCGCTCGAGGTAGGCCGGCGCGGCGCAAGTGATCCAGCGCACCGTGCCCAGTCGTCGCGCGACCAGCGAGGAGTCCGGCAGCTCGCCGATGCGGATCGCACAGTCCCAGTCGCGGCCGATCAGGTCGTTGGAGCGGTTCTCCATCGACAGCTCAAGCGTGATCTGCGGGTACCGGCGCAGGAATGCCGGCAGCTGCGGCGCAATGATCCGCCGGCCCAGCACCACCGGCACGTCGGCCCGCAGCACACCGCGAAGCGCCTTGCCGCGCGGCGCCAGCTGGGTTTCCATGTGCCGGATGTCGTCGAGCATCTGCCGGCAGTGCTCGACATAGAGCGCGCCGGCCTCGGTCAGCTTCAGCGAGCGGGTGTTGCGGTCGAGCAGGCGCACGCCGAGCACCTGCTCGAGTTGCCGCACATGGGTGGTCACCGTGGCGGCGGACACGCCCAGCTCCGCGGCCGCACGGCTGAAACTCTTCAGCGTTACCACGCGCACGAAATACAGCATGCTCTGGAGACGGTCCATGGATTCTTCAGCGCCACCAAAGAGTGATTTCGACGACGCCAGAATAAGCAGGCGGCCGTCGCGGATAAAGTGTCATGGCTGTCCTTCCACTGCCGGCTCTCACTCATCCCCTGCCCCGGAACCCCCACTCATGCGTCGACTCCTGCTGGCCCTGGCGGGCCTCCTTTTCATCAGCGCAGCGACCGCCGCGGCGCAGCCACAGGCGGTGTTCAAGCTGGAAAGCTATCGCAAGACGGTCGCCCTGCATGCCACGGTCGGTGGCCATGACGGCTTGTTTCTGCTCGATACCGCCGGTGGACTCACCCTGCTTTCGCCCGCCTTTGCCAGGACGGCCGGGTGCAAGCCGTGGGGTCGCCTGAGCGGTTTTCAGATGATGGGGCAGCGGCTGGATGCGCCGCGCTGCGACAACATCGACTTCGCGCTGGGAGGCCACGTATTGCGCGCGCCGGTGACGGCGGTGTTCGACGTCGCCCCGCTGGTGGCCAAGGACGCGGCGCCGGTGGCCGGCTCCATCGCGCTCGACCTTTTCGCCGGCAAGACCATCACCGTGGACCTTCCCGGCCGACGCCTGATCGTCGAATCCCCGGCGAGCCTGCAGGCGCGCATCGCCCACGCCCGGGAGCTGCCCGTGCTGCTGTCGCGCGAGATGCAGGGCCGCGCGCTGGCCGCGTCCGTAGGCGTGCCTACGTCCAGGGGCATGCTGTGGTTCGAACTGGATACCGGCAACGGTGGAACCCTGCTGGTATCCCAGCCCTACGCGACGCTGGTCGGCCTCGACCCGACAGCCAAGGGACCTCAACAGGCGGACTTTCCCGTCGCTGCCGGACTTCGCGCGCTGGGCACGGCGTTCACCCCCGACATGATCCTCGACGGCAACCTGGGCATGCCGTTCCTGCACGACAAGGTGATCACGCTGGACCTGCAGCGGGGACGCCTGTGGATCGCCCAGGACAGGCCACAAGGGTGACTCGACCCTGATGGAAGAGACGGGGAATATCCCTGGACGCAGCGCATGCTGGCCCAAGGGCGGCGGCAGGCGGCCGCGCCGAACCAGTACCGAAATTTGCCCGCACTGGATTTGATTTCCTGCGCCCCCGAGGTTCTCCAGTCGCCATAACGGCGTGCCGACTCATTACACTGCCGCCTCCTTTCGCGGAAAGTCGACCGCATGAATATCCGTTCACGCCGTGCTCCGGTGAGTCGCCTGCTCATCCTGGTGCTGCTCCTCGCGCCCGTCGCCGCCATCGCCCGGGCGGTGACCGGCGTGGGATTCCAGGCGATCGCGATTCACGACCCGGTCAACGGCGGCACGACGCCCGGCTACGTGTTCTACCCATCCGCGCAGCCCTCGAGGGTCACCTGGCGCGGATCCTACGAATTGCATGCCACGCCCGATGCAACGCCCCTCGCCGGCGCCAGGCCGCTGGTGGTGATCTCGCACGGGCACGGCGGGTCGGCCCTTGGCCATCACGACCTCGCGGCCTACCTGGCGAGCCACGGCTTCGTGGTGGCGACGCTGGAACACCCCAAGGACAATTTCCACGACACGAGCGGCGTCGGAACCGCCGCCGTGCTGGCCGGCCGGCCGATCCAGGTCAAGGCTGCGATCAGCGAACTGCTGAACGATCCGCACTGGAAGGCGCTGATCGATCCGAACCGGATCGGCGTCACCGGTTTTTCCGCCGGCGGTTACGCCGCGCTGATGGTGGTCGGCGCGGTACCGCGTTTCGATCTCTACGTCGGCTACTGCGCACGCCATCCCCACGACCCGGACTGCGGGACGCTGCAGAAGCTCCAGTCCCAGGGAACCGCGACAGCGGCCCTCGCCGCACTGCAGGCCAGCGTCGACCGCTGGGGCAAGCCCGCCGATCCGCGCGTGAAGGCCGCCTTTGTCATGGCGCCGCTGAGCCTGGTATTCGACAAGGCCGGTCTCGCCCACGTCGACCGCCCGGTTTTCCTCTATTACGGCCAGGACGATCAGGTGCTGCTGCCGCAGGAAAACGTCCTGCACATCGCGCCGCTGATCAGGACGCTCGCCGGCACCACGATGATTCCCAGGGCGGGGCATTACGTGTTTCTCGCGCCATGCTCGCCGCAACTTGCCAAGGGCGCACCGGACATCTGCAAGGACCCGCCGGGCGTCGATCGCGTCGCGGCGCACCAGCGCATCAACGCCAGCGCGCTGGCGTTCTTCCGCAAGACGCTGGGCGTCGCCACACACTGAGAGCAGGGTCCGCCATGAGTAACGTCCTTACCCTCCATGAGTTCAGCGATGATCTCGCGGTGCACTTCCGGGACATCAATGCGGAATGGATCCATGCCATGTTCCGCCTCGAAGAAACCGATCGGGATGTGCTGGAGAACCCGCGAGCGAGGATCATCGACCCCGGTGGCGTCATTCTTTTTGTCGAGGCAAGCGGACTCGGGATCGTCGGTGCGTGCGCCCTTCAGAAGACGGGGGCCACCAGCTACGAGCTCACCAAGATGGGTGTGCGCGAGTCGGCACGCGGCATGGGGGCCGGTGAGTTCCTGCTCTCCGCGATCATCGACCGGGCAAGCTCGCTGGGAGCCGAAACGCTGTACCTGCTCACCAACGCCAAATCCGCCGCTGCCATTCATCTGTACGAGAAGCTTGGCTTCCAGCACGATGCCGAAATCATGGCCCGGTATGGAGCACGCTATGAAAGGTGCAACGTGGCGATGCGCTACCACACCGAAGCCTTGCGATAGGCAGCCTTGTGGCTTTCAGCCCGGGGCATTCAACTTCCTCCGTCCCGGTCGCACCCTCAAGCCACTGAACTCAACTCGGCTTTCCCATGCTCAGTGGTAGTCGTCTTCGCGCTGGTGCCGCACCGCCAGCACGGTAACGGTTTTGGCATCGTCGATTTCAAACAGTGCCACATAGCCGGATGCGCCGAAGGCGATGATCAACTCGCGCAGGAAGGTGTTGTCAGGCGCGGCCTTCCTGCAACTGAACGGTGAACTCGCCAGCAAGCCCAGGCCATCGCGGATGGCGTCCAGCGCACGCTCGGCGGTGGTCCAGTCGCCGTCGTCACGTACCAGGGCAAAGTCATACAGCCGTTCAAGGTCGGCCAGCGCTTCCTCCGTGAAGCGGATCTTGAAGGTCATGCCGAGGCTTTCTTTGCCTTGGCCAGTCGCGCCTCAAGCTTCTTCAGCACCGCAGCAGACGAAAGGTACTTTCCGGTAGCCTTGGCGCGGTCACGCGAGGCCAGGCCACGGGCGATGAAGGCAGCCTGTTCCTGACGCTGCTGAATTTGTGCCCGCACCGCGCACTCGACAAAGCCGGACAGGCTTTCGCCGTCGCGCAGGACTTCTTCTGCAGCGCTGCGCAGAGCGGGTTCGACACGCAGCGAAGGGATGGTGGCGGTTTTCATGGAACCTCCTGGTGCGATGCAATTGCGATACATACTGACGCAATTCAACGGCAGGGGCAAATCGTCGGAGAGATGTCAGGGACAATATGGCGGCTCCGGTTGCCGGCCGGAAATTATCCCCGACACTTTTCATGACACCTACTTCCCGACAGGCAACAGCGGTCACGCGGCACGTGACGCGTTGTCCACCACGAACAAGCGCGGTCGCGCGGCAAGGTAAGCGCCGTGCTCCTCGCGAACACCGGGTTTCGTCACGTGCGGTGGCTCCAGGTGCTGCGCATTCACGTCGCTGATGATATCGCGCAGCTTCTCCGTATCGCGGACGATGGCATCGCCCATGATCGACAGCGTGACGTCGGACAACTCGGCGTGATCGCTGCAGGTCACCACATTGCCAAGGGCCCTAAGGCTGCTCAGCAGCAGGTTGACTTCGTCCAGCTGATCCAGGGTGACGCCGAAGAGAAAGCGGTTGCCGGCCTCATCCCTCACCGGCCCGGTGGCGTCGGGTTCCGCGGCTTCCGTGCAAGCCTCTGCGTCCGCAGCGGCCTCGCAGGCTGCCGTCCGATCGCGACGCTCCGCCGGCCAGGAGAGCTCGGCCAGCACCTGGGCGATCTGCTCCTCCAGCAGTTCCAGGCAGATCGCCACTTCGCCCGGGCGAATCTCGGGAACCCCTTCCCGCTCCTCGTCCGGCCTTCGCGGTTGCGCGATATGCGACAGAAATTCCACGTACTCGCGCAGCTTCTTCAGCCGGAGCTGGCTGTCCTCCGGCAGGAAATAACCCTTCGTTCCAAGATCATTCGAATCGAACGTCGACATGGCCGCCTCCTAGGTTCCATAGAAGTGCCCGTCCACGGCATGAAGACGGACGGGGTGTCGGGAGGTTCGAAACCGCAAACAGTCGGCGGGCTTATTCCCCTTGCGGGTGTTGTATTCGCCGCCCTCCCGACGCAGGCTTCGCGTCGGTTGCACCCACAGATGCAGGCACAAAAAACCCACCGGTTTGTCGGAGGTGGGTACCGCTGTTTGGGGAGTTTCGACGCTCCTTGGGATGGAGTCTGCTATTGCAGCTGGAGGGTGTCAACAGTCGCACTTTGGCCTGATCACCGATGAAGTTGAATATGCGAACCAATCAGTCGCGACCAGCGCGCCGGCATCCTGATCCGCGTTGGTCCAAGGACTGGAACCGGCCAGGAATAGACGGTCATCCTACTACTTCATTGCGGGCGCATCGCCTGTCGGAGCTTCCACGCGCGCCGCAACAAGCGGAGCTGGAGCCGGCTCGAGCTGGGGGCACAGGAACGAGGTCAGGTTTACTCCGACCTGGGTTTTCCGGCGTTTACCCACGATCTTGGCGCCGCATGAAACACGACGGCTGGTGGCCTCCGACACAGACCGGAGACCGCTTTTTTCTGATCTATTGACCTGGACGGCGAAACGGTGAACCCGTTTTTTGGACAAACCTGCGGCTTGATTCACGTCACTTCGTAGCGGCGCCTTCTGACAGCACCGCTTGCACGCTGTGGTACAGCGCGGCCCGAAACGCGTCGTCTTGGGCGTGAAGTTTGTACAGTTCGAGTTCCTCTTTCCGGCGCCGCAGCATCACGTCTTTCATGATCTTCTGGAACGCCAGATCGCGGGAATAAGGATCGGGATTTTCACTGAATTTCTGCTCGTAATCGGGATGCGCCTTGACGCTGTCCACGATGTTGAGGAACTTCACGCGCTGCTCTTCCGGCGTCACGCTCCAGCCCTGGAACCAGCGCTCGTTGAAGTTGTGAATGATGTCCTCCAGCGGATCATCCTGAACTTCGCCGCGGTGGCCCCTGGGATTGGGGTTTTGTGGGTAGAGTTCCGACTCCCCTGCATCCAGTCCGACCGCCTGATTAAGCTTCGTGCGCTGCAGCCCGTAGGAGGACAAATCGACCGAGTCCAGAAGCTCGTCGAGAGCATCCTGGTTTGGGTCCTTGATCTTCAATTTCGGCACCAGAAACTTCAGGAACCAGAACAGCTTCTCCCACGCCAGCACCTCGAACGGCATGATCGAGGCCATCTGGCCGTAGATCTTCACGAACTGCTTGGCCTTGACCTTGTAGTCGATCTTGGCCTTGTCTTCGAGTTCCAGCTCCTCGTTGAATCTTGCCGCGGCGGTGTCGATCAGCGGGCTCAGCTGCTGCGCATCCACGCTGTCAAAGTACCGCGTGCAGAACTCCTCGACTTCGGCCCACTCGTAGACGCCGGCATCGTCCAGGGTCGCCTTCAGCTCGTGCAGCACGTTCACGTCGGTGGCTTGCGACAGTGCGGTCACGGTGAAGAACGGGTCGAAAGCGTCCTTGATGTCTTCGGTCGAGTTGAAGAAGTCGAGCACAAACAAGTCTTCGGTGCGTTTGCCCAGCTTCGGGGACGAGCGGTTCAAGCGCGACAACGCCTGCACGGCCAGCACCGATTGCAATTTCTTGTCTACATACATGGCGGCCAGTTTCGGCTGGTCGAAACCGGTCAGGTATTTGTTGGCCACGATCAGCAGCCGGAACGTGTTTTCGACGTTCTGGCCGTCCACCTTCATCGGCCGGCCCTGATCGTCGTGGCCGTCAAAGTAAAACCGTGTCTTGTCCTCGGCAAAGCCGTTCATCCCGGCTTCGGTGTACTCGATGCCGTCGACCTCCGTTTCGCCAGAAAATGCGATCAGGGCCTTGAACGGATTACCGCGACGGGCGAGCTCGGCCTGCACCGCCTTGTAGTAGCGGATGGCCGTCTCGATGTTCTGGGTAACGATCATGCCCCTGGCCTTGCCGCGCAGCTTCTTGGTGTTCACCACGGTGCCGACGAAGTGCTCGAGCATGACTTCAGCCTTGGTGTTGATCGTCTGCTGGCTGCGCTCGACGTGGGCGCGCAGCTTCTTCTGCGCCTTGAGCGTATCGAAGCGCGGGTTGGCCTCGATGGATTTGCGGATCTCGTAGTAACTCTTGTAGGTCGTGTAGTTGGCCAGCACGTCGAGGATGAAGCCCTCCTCGATGGCCTGTTTCATGCTGTACAGGTGAAAGGGCTTGAACCGCCCGTCGGCCTGCTGCGTGCCGAACTTTTCCAGCGTGGTGTTTTTCGGCGTGGCGGTGAAGGCGAAATAGGAGGCATTGCCGCGCATCTTGCGCGAGCGCATCGCGGCCAAGATCTTGTCCTGCGGGTCGTTCTCGTCCGGGTCTTCGCCGCCGCCCATGGACTGGTTCATCTTGTCGTGGGCCTGGCCGCTCTGGCCGCTGTGCGCCTCATCGATGATCACGGCGAAACGCTTGTCGCTGAGGTCGGCGATACCCTCGATGATGTGGGGAAACTTCTGGATCGTGGTGATGATGATCTTCTTGCCATTTTCCAGCGCGGCTTTCAGATCCGCCGATCGCATCGCCGGTGCGACGATGTTTTTCACTTCCGAGAAGTCGCGGATGTTGTCGCGCAGCTGCTTGTCCAGCAGGCGGCGGTCGGTGACCACGATCACGCTGTCGAACAGCGGCGCATCCAGCGCCCGCGCGCCGGGCAGGTCCAGGCGCTCGGGATACGTCTCGATCAGTTGATAGGCGGTCCAGGTAATGGAGTTAGATTTGCCCGAGCCGGCCGAGTGCTGGATCAGATAGCTCTGCCCCACGCCCTTTGCGGCGGCGTGGCCCAGCAACTGCCGCACCACGTCGAGCTGGTGGTAGCGCGGAAAAATCAGGGTCTTCTTGGCCAGCGGGGCGGTCTTGTCGCCCTCCAGCAGCACGAAATGCTGGATGATGCCCGCCAGGCTGGCGGGCTGGAATACTTCTTCCCACAGGTAAGCCGTCTTGTGGCCGTGCGGGTTGGGTGGATTGCCTGCGCCCTCGTTGTGGCCCCGGTTGAACGGCAGGAAAAAGGTCGAGCCGCCCGCCAGCTTGGTGGTCATCCATACCTCGTCCGCATCGGCGGTCATATGGACCAGCGTGCGGCCGAACTGCATCAGGGTTTGCGCGGCATCGCGTTCGCGGTATTGCTTTTGCCCGTGATAGCGGGCGGTCTGCTGCGTCCAGGGGTTCTTCAGCTCCAGCGTGACGATGGCCAGGCCGTTGAGGAACAGCACCATGTCCACCGATTCATTCGGGTTAGCCAGATTGTGATGAATCTGCCGGGTCACGCTCCAGCTATTGGCCGCGAAATTGTCGTGGACCTTTGGCGCCGAGCTGGCCAGCGGCGCCGGATACATCAGGGAAAAATGCGCGTCCTCGACCGGCAGGCCCTTTTTCAGCACGTGCAGCACGCCCTTGCGCTTCACCAGCTTGTCGAACTGGCCGAGAATCCTAGCGCGCCAGTCTGAAGGGTTGCGGTCCTTGAGCTTGTCCAGCACCTTGCTCTGGGTGGTTTCGAGAAACTCCCAGAACAGGCGAGTATCGAGTGCGAGGGCGGCGTCGAAGTCGGCGGGGCGACCGATGCGCCAAGGGCCGGTCGCAGCGCTGCCTTGTGCCAGCTCTTCCGTGATGGTGCCGGTCAGGTGCCGTTCGATGGCCTGCTCCAGCGCGATTTCCTTGGTGTTGCTGACCATCAACTTCCCCCTTGTATGACCTTGATCTTGCCCGTGACCGCCGCGTTGATCAGGGTGGTTTTGTATTCCTTGAGCGCGGTAATCTGGTCTTCCTTGATTGAAATAGCACGATCTATCGTTGAAGTCTGAAAAACGAGATGTTCTATCAGAGATAACTGTTCCGCTTTCGGTGGAAGTATGATCTTCAAGGAACGAACTCTTCCCACGCTAAGCTGTGGTAGGGCCGCACCGCGTAAAGTTGGCCCATATTGTGCTGAAAGATAGTCCGACGACAGCGTCCAGAACATATATGTCGGATCAATTCTCCTATTGGGATTAATGACGCAGAGTGAGTCAAGAATGCCAAGCCGTATTCCAGCAGGCAGAACGCGAACCGCGCCGATTGTTCCTTTCCGAGAAAAAACGAGAGAGCCATCCGTAAATCGACAGCGTTCTTCCTGCTCTTCTACGGTCTTTCTCGATACCCGCCTTGGTGTATTTAGCTCAACCGCTGCACCCGGACGAAATTCTTGAGTCGAGATAAACGGGAAACCGTCATCTACGTATTCGGGGTTTCGGTGACTCGGATTTGGGTCGATGACTTCTCCGACTGCGAGGATGGGCACGACCTCCCAATGCGCGGGGATCTGGCCAATCCAGTCGATGCCGCTGTCCTTCATGGGCGCATTGGGGTTCAGGCCGCGGGTGACGACCTGCTGGATCAGGATTTTCCTGCGTTCGCGCAAGAGCTTGATCTGTTCCTGCTTGATCCGCACCGCCTCATCAATCGTTTCAACCTTGCACTTCAGGAAGGTAACGATCTTTCGCTGCTGATCCATGGGTGGGATAGGGATCGCAAACTCGTTGAAATTGTCAGCGGGAAGCCGCCAACGACCAAGAAGCGAAACACCCTGCCCATACCGGAAGAAGATTTTCTGTGTATAGCCAATCTGGAAGATCAGAAGGAGGTATTCGTCCGAAACGTCAGCACTGAAGTTCCGGAACACGCGATAGTCAGGGCTAACAACGCCGTCAAACTGAGAAATGTCGACGTAGCCTGTCAGCAGATCCATATGGTTCATCGCAAAGTCACCACGATCAACCAGTTGGTATCCCGAGTAATCCTGAGCGAGCTGGCCTTCACCGCTTTCGGTGTCTTTGATCTTGATGCCTCGCTGTGTAATCGAGAGAACACTGGGTCCTTCGAAGCCCGCGACGCGCTTCAGGATCTTTACGACATATTTCAGTTTCCGCCTATCCCAATCTACGGGGATCAGCCCAAACCATTCGCCGTTACCGAAGTTCATTTCGTCGTGTTCCAGTTGTGCCGCGATGTTCATTCTGCCGGCTCCAGCTCCGACACCGCTTCAACGCCCAGAATATCCGCGATCAGCCCATCAGCCTTTTCCTCCAGCGCCAGAATATCCCGCGTCACCTCTTCCAGGTTGCGCAGCGGCTTGTGCCGGTAGAAATGCTTGTTGAAACTAATCTCGTAGCCGATCTTCACGCTGTCGAGGTTGATCCAGGCCTCCTGCACATGCGGCTTCACCTCGGTGAGAAAGTAGCGGTGGATGCTGTCTTTCAGCGGCACGCTTTCGGTATCGCGCAGGTCGGTCGCGGTCTCATACGTCAGATAGCTGCCGTCAGGCTGGCGGTACCAGCCGAAGTCCGCCAGAGCGTCGATGGCGCAGCCCAGATGGTCGGTGAGTTCAGCCAGATCGCCGCTTGAAAATTTGTGCCGCTTGGCGATGACCTTCTCGGCGATTTGGTCATACCAGCTGACGGCATTGAGGATCGCGCTCATCTCTGGAGCCGACAGCTTGATTTTGCGGGCCTTGATGGCGCGGGTCACAGCCTTGCGGAAGGCGTTGAAGTCGGCGGTTTCCTCGCTGCCGATGTCGCCCATGAGCACAGTGGCGGTGGCCAGCAGGTCGCGTTGCCTGATCCAGCGCTGGGTGTCGATCAGCTTGCCGCGCTGTTTGGCGTTCAGGGCGATGCCCTGTTCCTCGCACCACGCGGTGATCGCCTTGACTTCGCTCTTCAGGAATCCGGGTTCGTAGACCTTCTCGCCATGTTCGGCCCAGAGCCATTGCATCGGCTCGTGCAGGGACTTGTCGAAGCGCAGGGGTTCGATGCGCTCGGCGCTGAAGGCGGCACGGCGGCGGTCGGGTTGTTCGATGGTGACCTTGTGGTAGCCGAAATCGGCGTTGTCGAACACCTGCACGGCGATGCCGACTGGGTCGCCCGCCGCGTCGATCTCGCGCTCGATGGGCGCGAAGTCGAGATAGGCATCGGTGATCTGCTGGATGTCTTTCGGGCTGAGATCGCAGTTCTTCGCGCCGAGGTTGCTGCGTCGCTTCGTATAAAGCAGGTTAGCGTCGATAAGCTGCACTTGGCCCTTGCGCGCCTCGGGTTTCGCGTTGGTCAGCAGCCAGATATAGGTGGTGATGCCGGTGTTGTAGAACAGGTTGTTGGGCAGCTGGATGATGGTATCCAGCATGTCGTTCTCGATGATGAAACGGCGGATGTTGGACTCGCCGCTGCCCGCATCGCCGGTAAACAGGCTGGAGCCGTTGTGGACCGAGGCGATGCGCGAGCCGATCGGGCTGGTGCCCACGGGCTTCATCTTGCTGACCATCTCCATCAGGAACAGCAGCTGGCCGTCGGAGGAGCGCGGTGTGGCGTCCACGGTTTCCTTGTGGCCCCAGTAGTCGGTGAGCTCGACCTGGAAACGCGGGTCGATGACGTCCTTGCCATCCTTGATGTATTTGACCTCGCTGCTCCAGCTTTTGCCGTAGGGCGGGTTGGACAGCATGAAGTCGAAGCGGTCGGCCGAGAATTCATCGGTGGACAGGGTGGAGCCAACGCGGATGTTCTCGGGGTTGTTGCCCTTGATCATCATGTCCGACTTGCAGATGGCGTAGGTCTCGTCGTTGATCTCCTTGCCGTAGAGATAGACATCGCCGTGTGCCTGGATCGGGCCATCGGCATGCTTGATGTAGTTCTGTGCCTCGGTCAGCATGCCGCCGCTGCCGCAGGCAGGATCGTAGATGCTCATGACCGGCGGCAGTTGATCCTTGATCGGATCGAACATCAGATGCGTCATGAGGTGGATCACTTCACGCGGGGTGAAGTGCTCGCCGGCTTCCTCGTTGTTGTCTTCGTTGAACTTGCGGATCAGCTCCTCGAAGACATAGCCCATGCCCAGGTTGGAAAGGCCCGGCAAAGTGTTGCCTTCCGGATCCTCGATGTCATACGGGGTGAGGTTGATGTAGGGCGAAACGAACTTCTCGATGACGTCAAGCAGGATCTGCTTGTTGGCCATGTGACGCATCAAATCAAGCAACTTGAAGCGGGCAATGATCTCCTTGACGTTGCTGCTGAAGCCGTCGAGATAATCCTCGATATTGGCCAGCAGGATCTGCTGGTTATTGGTGGCGGCGCGGTGCACCTTTTTCAGCGTCCACTGGCTGGTATTGAAGAACACGTAGCCCGAGGCCTCCCGCAGCGGCTCGTCGTCAAGATCGAGCGCCTGCATTTCCTCCTTCTGGTAGCGCACCTCTTCAAGGACGGCCTCCTTGCTCGGTTCCAGCAGAGTGTCCAGACGACGCAGGACAACCATTGGCAGGATCACGTCGCGATACTTGCCGCGGACGTAAACATCACGGATGCAGTCGTCGGCAATGCGCCAAATGAACGAAACGAGTTGGTTATGGGACTGCTGGTTCACTTATATCCTGGTTTTTAATGTGCAATTGAAGGTTGTGAAAAGCGCCAGAAACGAGGGTCAGAGTGCAAAAACCGATCAGTGTGCGCTTCGCCATAGCTGGGTCAGCGCCCCTTATCTCTCTCCTCGTCACTGCTGTCGGACTGGTGTGTTGAATCCGCTGCTCGCTGTGGGCGAAGAAACCGGCGACGACCGGGCTACCCAGAATGAGAGGGACATGTCAGATGCTTGGGAACCACGCAAGATTCGTGCTTAAGCAATCTGCGCGACCGAGGTACAGGCGCGCACGCCCTTTCCGAGAGCGAGATCTCACCAAAAATGGACAAGCGGACCCATCTCCGTCCCTTCCGTCATCACCCGGCCAACGCCTGAAGCACATGCTTGGGATCTCTACTGATAGCTCGCAACAACGCTTTGGCCGGCCCGGTAGGCTCGCGTCGCCCCTGCTCCCAATTACGCAACGTCCCGACCTGCACGTCGATGAGCGTGGCGAACTTGGCTTGTGACAAGCCCGTGGCTTTTCGAATCTCGGTGACGCCGATGGGATCAATATGGAACTCGCGCGAAGGCTCGCGCACGCCGTGAACGATCTCGTCCATCTGGGTCACGCTTTCGAAGAGGCTGGCGAAATGCTTGGCGTCCACGGCTACCTCCACTGCTCGATGATTTTACGAAGCGCCAGTTTCTGAGCTGGCGTCAGGCTGACTTGTTCGTTCTTGGGATATACGAACAACAAGCCGATGCGTGACGCGGATACGAAGTGGTAATAGATCACACGCGCGCCGCCGCTCTTGCCGTGGCCCTTGGCCGCGACCCTGATCTTGCGCAGGCCGCCTGTGCCGGGAATGACATCGCCCGATTGCGGATTGTCAGCCAGCGCCCGTTGAAACGCGCCATAGTCGTCGTCGCTCAGCAGCAGCTTGATCTGACTGGTGAACAGGGGCGTTTCAACAAAGACCATGGGGCAGACACTACGCCATTGGCGCATATGCGTCAATGGCGTATGTCGACAACCCGCCCGCCTTGTGCAGGCACGTTTGCGAACTGCAGAGGCGGCTCATCCCTCTATGCAGTCAAACCGCCGATCCGCCTCCACCTCCGCGTCATAGTCCACATCCCCCCGATCAAACCCGAACAACTGCAAAAACTCGTGCTTGTACCCCGCGTAGTCGGTGATCTGCTTGAGGTTTTCGGTGGTGACGGTGGGCCAGATCGTCTTGCAGGGGATCTGCACATCGTCGCGCAGTTCCCAGTCGTCCAGCCGCAACCGGCCTTCGTCGTCGGTGGGTGCGGCCGCACCATCGGCACGATAGAGGCGGTCGTGGAACAGGCGGTTGGCCTGCTCGATCGGGTTTTCGTGGATGCCCTTCTCCTTCATGATCTTGAAGGCGATGGACACGTACAGCGGGATCACCGGGATGGCGGCGCTGGCCTGGGTGACGACGGACTTCATCACGCCGACGTAGGCGTCGAGGCCGGGGTGGCGGCTGCGCAGTTGCTTCGCGGTGTTGTCCAGGTGCTGCTTGGCCCGGCCCAGGGTGCCGTGCCAGTACATCGGCCAGGTGATCTCGGTGCCGATGTAGCTGTAGGCGACGGTCTTGGCGTGTTCGGCCAGCACGCCGGCGGCGCTCAGCGCGTCGATCCACAGCGCCCAGTCCTCGCCGCCCATCACGGTGACGGTGTCCTTGATCTCCTGCTCGGTGGCCGGCTCGACGGTGGCCTCGATCACGGTGTCCTTGTTGGTGTCGACCGAGGTGTTGTGGAACGGCGCGCCGATGGTCTTGAGCGCCGAGCGCACCACCTCGCCGGTGTCCGGCAGCTTGCGCACCGGCGAGGCCAGCGAGTAGACCACCAGGTCGATCGGGCCGCCCATCTCGTTCTTGATGATCTCGATAGCCTTGGCGCGGGTTTCGTGGGCGAACGCGTCGCCGTTGATCGACTTGCTGTACAGGCCCGCGGCTTTGGCCGCCTTGTCGAACGCGGCGGAGTTGTACCAGCCGGCGGTGCCGGTCTTCTCGTGGCTGCTGGGCTTCTCGAAGAACACGCCGAGCGTGGCGGCGCCGTAGCCGAACGCCGCGGTGATGCGCGAGGCCAGGCCGTAGCCGGTGGACGCGCCGATCACCAGCACCCGCTTCGGGCCCTTGGCCTTGTCGTGGCCCGCGGCCTGGGTGACCTTGATCTGGTCGAGCACGTTGCGCTCGCAACCGACCGGGTGGGCGGTGATGCAGATGAAACCGCGGACTTTGGGCTTGATGATCACTCGAGGGCTCCCGATGCTATGTGGCAATTCGCCATAGTAACCAAGCAGGGTGGCCGTGCGCTGCCGTAGGGAGCCGTGGCCGCTACGGCTCAGGCCTGCGCCGGCGTGGCGGTCATGTGGAAGAGTCCCCAGCCATGGCGTCCGGGTCGACAAAGCTGTGCGAGTACATGAAGCCCAGGTCTTCCGGCTGGTCGTAGGTCGTACCGCCCGCGGCGAGCGCCCTGGCCACGAGACCATCCACCTCGTCGCGACTCTCGCAATGGAGGTTGAGCAAAACCTCGACGGCCTTGCCGGTGTCGCAGATGGCCTTGGGCGTGAAGTCGAAACCTGGCCTGCGTAGCCAGCATCACGAAGATCGTGTCGCTGACGACGATGCACGCGCCAGAGTCATCGCCCATCTGCGGGTTCCGGGAAAAGCCGAGTGCTTCGAAGAAGGCAATGGACTTCGGCAGGTCGGCGACCGGGAGGTTGATGAATATCTGTTTGCTCACGGTGCTCTCCTGGGTGTCGATGGGTGTGTCGCTATCTGCTGCGCCTGGCTGGTGCCCGCACCCTGCCTGACGCCTTCCAATGCCAGCGCCGGAACACTACGCCGGCAGATTCGAGCGAATCAGGCTCGCGGTTTCAGCAAGTTGCTTGGCAGAAACCTGAACTCGCTCTCGACGTTGCGCATCCCCGCTTGGATCGTTTGAGGCACCTCTTTGGCGTCCGGCGCCATCGAATGTTGCGAGTTGAGGCGGGCCTATACCCCAATCACTGCCCTTCTGCCGAGGCACGACATGAAAATGGAAGTGCGGTGTTTCCTGTCCACTAAAGACCCCGTTGTTCTGGAACGTAAGTATTCCGAGGGGCCGATAAGTCTTGACCAGCGCCTCTGCGACCCTCTTGGCCGAGGCCATTATGGTCCCGCACTCTTGGTCGGAAAGATCGAGTAGCGTCGCGACATGCCGACGTGTGATGACGCAGCACTGGCCAACTTCGAATTGCCACGGGTTGATCACGGTTAACGTATGTTCGCTTTCGTCTATGATTTTCCATCGTTCTTCGCGACCTGCCACACAAAGGTCACACGGATCCCTTATGGGAAGTTCGATCATTTGCCCTCTCCGATTAAGCTGGTTTGCCCCAAGCGGCCCAACGCTCCGTTGAGCGGCGGCGAAGCTGTCCGCCTTGTTGCAGCCTGAACTTGCCCCCGTCCCCCAGCAAGTCAGCGTGAAGCAGCCACGCCGTTCAACGCCGCCACCATCCCTCGTATCTGCTCGACATCGCTGCGCAACTCCCCATCCTGCATGTCCTGCAGCAACTCCGGTTGCCAACGCATGCCGGACGGATGCTGCCGTTTCGCCGACGCGTGGAACTCGGTGGCGCGGGTGATCTCGTGCAGCTTGCCGATGTTCCCGGCGTCCACGCCCGCGCCTGGCATCACGACGATACGCCCGGCCGCCAGCTCGACCAGCCGGCGGATCAGCGCCGCGCCTTCCCATGCGCTGGCCTGGGCTCCGGACGTCAGCACGCGCTCGCAACCCAGCTGGATCAAGTCGTCCAGTGACGACAGCGGATCACGCGCGAGGTCGAACGCGCGGTGGAAGGTGACGCCCAGGGCGCCGGTGGCGGCGATCAGCGCGCGGCAGCGCGGCATGTCGACCTTGCCCTCGGCATCGAGCACGCCGAGCACTACGCCATCGCAGCCCAGCGCCGCGCAGGCTTCGATGTCGCGCTGCATGGTTTCGCATTCGAGATCGCTGTAGAGGAAGTCGCCGGCGCGCGGACGGATCAGCACGTGCAGCGGGATGCGCAGGCGTTCGCGGGCCAGCGCGATCTGCGCGTGCGACGGCGTGAGGCCGCCGAGCTCCAGCGCCGTGCACAGTTCGACCCGCCCTGCTCCGCCGTCCTGCGCGGCCAGGGCGGAGGCGACCGAATTGGCGGCGATCTCAAGCATCATGGGCAAGCGGGATCACGAGTAGCTCGTGGTGTAGACGCTTTGCGACGGGATCAGGGCGTCCTGCTTCTTCGCATCGCACACGGCGTAGGAGAAGCCGTGCTGGATCGCATAGGCGCCGACCTCGCCCGCGCGGTTCATCGCCAGGAAGCCGACCTGCAGGGTCCTGGAGGCTTCGCGGCGCTTCCTGACGATGCGCAGCACGGCCTCCTTGCAGGCTTCGTGCGGCGAGCGGCCCTGGCGCATCAGCTCGACCACCAGGAAGCTGCCGGCGTTGCGGATCACTTCCTCGCCGACGCCGGTGGAGGTGGCGCCGCCGACTTCGCCGTCCACGTACAGGCCGGCGCCGATGATCGGGCTGTCGCCGACGCGGCCGCGCATCTTCCACGCCATGCCGCTGGTGGTGCAGGCGCCGGCCAGGCGGCCGTGGGCGTCGATCGCCAGCATGCCGATGGTGTCGTGGTTATGGGCGCCGCCGGGCATGCCGGTGCTGCCGCCCTTGCCGTAGTCGTGCACTTCGCTGTTGATCGAGGGTTGGTACTTCGCCGTCTTCAGCCATTCGTGCCAGGCCTTTTCGGCTTCGGGCGTGAGCAGCTCCTCCTTCTTGAAGCCCTGCTCCAGCGCGAACTGCAATGCGCCCTCGCCGACCAGCAGCACGTGCGGCGTGCGCTCCATCACCCGCCGCGCGACCGCGATCGGATGGGCGATGTGTTCGAGCGCGGCGACCGCGCCGCAGTTGCCGTCGGCGTCCATGATGCTGGCGTCGAGGCTGACGTGGCCGTCGCGATCGGGGTAGCCGCCCTTGCCGACGCTGTGGTTCTTCAGGTCGGACTCGGGCACCTGCGCGCCGAGTTCGACCGCATCCAGCGCATGACCGCCCTTGCCGAGGATGGACCAGGCCGCCTGGTTCGCGGCGATGCCGAAGTCCCAGGTCGAAGCCACCCGGGCCACCGTGGTCGCCGGCGTGCGCGGTGCCGGCGCGGCCGGTTTGCCGCTTCGGTCCGAAGGTTCGGCGGCCAGCTTGCCGCCCCAGGCCAGTACCGAGGCCGAAGCGCCCAGCAGGGAAGCTTTGAGAAAACGCCTGCGATCAGTCATTGCATGCTCCGGCCACGACCACAAAAAAACCCCGCATCGGATGCGGGGTTTCTATTTTTGCATCAAGTGTATGCCTGACCGGTCAGGCGGCTTCGACTGCCGAAGCCTGGGCGCCCTTGGGGCCCTGGGTCACTTCGAACTGCACGCGCTGACCTTCCTGCAGGCTGCGAAAGCCCTTGCTGGTGATCGCCGAGAAATGAACGAAAACGTCCGCCCCACCGTCCTCTGGTGAGATGAAACCGAAGCCCTTGGCGTCGTTGAACCATTTGACTGTACCGAAACTCATTGCGCGAACCTCTGTATCCATGGATTGGGTGCGCCAGTACTCGCGCTGAACCACTTGCCCCCTCGGTTCGCCGCCCTGGCTGGCGAAAAGTAGCAATATGTGAAGGCTGAACGCAATACGAGAGATGCCTGGGGCCCTCCCAGGCCGGATGCCTTGCTCAGCTTTTCAGCATCGCCGCGAGGATGCGTGGCACCTCGGCGGTGGCTGCCGCCAGATGCGCAAAGATCTCCTCGATGCTGATCTCGGCCTCGTCGCCGCAGCCGGCGGCGAAGTTCGCCACCAGTGCCAGACACGCGTATTCCAGCGTCAGCTCGCGCGCCAGCGCGGCCTCGGGCATGCCGGTCATGCCGACCAGGTCGCAACCGTCGCGCTTCATCCGCGCGATCTCGGCGCGGGTCTCCAGCCGCGGCCCCTGGGTGGCGCCGTAGCAGCCACCATCGATCACCGCGATGCCCGCCGCGCGCGCCGCCGCCAGCAGGGGCCGGCGCAGCGATTCGGTATACGGCTCGCTGAAGTCGATGTGCTTCACCTCGGCACCCTCGACGTCGCAGTAGCTGGTGGCGCGGCCATGGGTGTAGTCGATCAGCTGGTCGGGCACCACGATCACCCGCGGCCCCATGTCGCTGCGGATGCCGCCCACGGCGTTGACGCCGATCACCCGGCGAGCGCCAAGGCTGTGCAGCGCCCACAGGTTCGCGCGGTAGTTGACCCGGTGCGGCGGCAGAGTGTGGCTTTCGCCGTGGCGGGCGAGGAACGCCAAGCGCTTGCCGGCGAAATCGCCAAGCACGACGTCGCCCGAGGCCGCCCCGTAAGGCGTGTCCACGGCAAGGCGCTCGGCGTTCTGCAGGCCCGGAAACTTGTACAGGCCGCTGCCGCCGATGACGGCCAGGTCGATCGTGCTCATGCGGCTGCCTCTTTCAACGCATAGATGCCCGGCAGGTTGCGGCCCTGCTCGTAATAATCCATGCCGTAGCCGAACACATAGCGGTCCGGCAGCTCGACGCCGTTGAAATCGGAGGCGATGCCTTCGACCAGGCGGTCATGACGCTTGGTGCAGAGGCTGGCGATCAGTACCTTCTTCGCGCCGCGCGCATAGCAATCCTCGCGCACCGCTTTGAGCGTGTGGCCTTCGTCCAGGATGTCGTCGACCAGCAGCACCACGCGGCCGGCCAGCGGCACGGCCGGCTCGCGCAGCCAGTGCAGCTCGCTGCCCGAGGTGGCGCCGCGGTAGCGGGTGGCATGCACGTAGTCGAATTCCAGATCGGTGCGGATCGCCAGCGCCAGCTGGCCGGCAAAGATCAGCGCGCCGTTCATCACGGTAAGGAAAACCGCTCGCTCGCCGTCGAGTGCGGCGTCGATCCGCCGGCCCATGTCGACGATCACGGCCTCCAGCTCGCCGCGATCGTGCAGCAGATCCGACTGCGCCAGCGCGGCGGCCAGCGGCGGCAATGAAGTAGTCATGCAGTTCCCTGATCGGCGAGCAGCGCCGTGATGCGTGCGACGAAACGATCGCGCTGCGGATTGTTGGTGAGGCCGTCCCAGTCCGCGCCCAGTTCGCCGCGCAGGCTGGCCAGGAGCGACGACGGCAGGATGGTTTCGCCCTGCATCGCCGCGATCGCCTCGTCCACCACCTCGGGAAAGCAGGCCAGCACCAGGTCGCAGCCGGCAGCCAGGTGCGCCCGCACCCGCTCGCCGACGCCACCGGCGGCGCCAGCGGCGGCCATGCTGATGTCGTCGCTGATCACCGCGCCGGCGAACCCGAGTTCGCCACGCAGGATCTGCTCGATCCACACTTTCGAATAGCCGGCCGGCCGGCTGTCCACCGCCGGATAGGTCACGTGCGCCATCATCACCGCCTCGGCCCGTGCCTCGATGCATTCGGCGAACGGCCGCAGGTCGTCGCGGCGGATCACGTCGAGGGGACGCGGGTCGATCGCCTGCGCTTCGTGCGTATCGGCGGCGACCGAACCATGCCCGGGAAAGTGCTTGAGTACCGCCGCCATGCCGCCCAGGTGCATGCCGCGCACATAGGCCTGCGCCAGCTCGGCGGTCACCGCCGGATCGGCATGGAACGCGCGCAACCCGATCGCCGCGTTGCCGCGGGCCAGGTCCACCACCGGCGCAAAGCTGAAATCGACGCCGCTGGCACGCAGCTCGCTGGCCATGACCCAGGCGTGTTCCTCGGCCAGCCGCACGGCGTCCGCGGGATCGTGCTCGTATCGGGCGCCGATCGCCGCCAGCGGCGGCAGGCGGGTGAAGCCGTCGCGGAAGCGCTGCACCGGGCCGCCTTCCTGATCGACCGCGATCAGCAGCTCGTCGCCGCCGATCTCGCGGATCGATTCGCACAGCGCGCTCAGCTGCCCGCGCGACTGGTAATTGCGCGCGAACAGCAGCACGCCGGCCACCCCCGGCGCGGTGAGCCAGCGCTTCTCGTGTTCGGCCAGTTCGAGCCCGGCCACGCCGATCATCAACATGCGGCATCCTCGGCAGTGCGCTCGGCCGGCGACCATTGCCGGTACGGATGCGCGATCAGGTTGACGTTGTAATAGCGGGTCAGTGCACTGACTTCGCGGCCCAGCCACGGCGGCCGCGGAAACGGCGCATCGACCGCCGGCAGCTCCACTTCAGCGACGATCAGTCCGTGGTTGTCGCCATCGAACTCGTCGACCTCGAACAATACGCCGTCGACCCGCACATGGTGGCGCACTTTTTCCAGTACGCCGTTGCACAGGCTGGCCAGCAATGCCCTGGCATCGGCTACCGGTATCGGGTAGTCGAACTCGGCCCGGGCGATGCCCGGCGTGGCCGCCTTGATGTTCAACCATGCGTGCTCGCCGGCGAGGCGTGCCCGCACCGAAGCGCGTGCACTGCCATCGCGCAGCGCCTGCGCGCCCACCAGGTAGCCTTGCGCGATCGGCTCGCTGCGTTCGATGGCAGCACGCCAGTCGTCGCTGGCCAGCAGGAATTTGCGTTCGATTTCGATTTTCATCTTTCAAACAGCGCGATCGATTCGACGTGCGCGGTATGCGGAAACATGTCCATCACGCCGGCCGAGGCCAGCCTGAAACCGTGCTGGTTGACCAGGATGCCGGCGTCACGCGCCAGCGAAGCGGGATGGCAGGAGACATAGACGATGCGGCGAGTCTGCTTGTGCGGCAGATACTCCAGCACCTTGTCGGCCCCGGCACGCGGCGGGTCGAGCAGCAGCTTGTCCCACGGCTGGCGCGCCCAGTCGGCGCCGCGCTGATCCTCGAACAGGTTCGCCACGTGGAAGCTGGCGTTGGCGATGCCGTTGCGTGCGGCGTTCTGCGCCGCGCGTTCGACCAGCCCATGCTCGCCTTCCACACCGACCACGTCGGCCACCCGGCGCGCGATCGGCAAGGTGAAGTTGCCGAGGCCGCAGAACAGGTCCAGCACGCGATCGGTCGGCTGCGGATCGAGCAGCTCCAGCGTGCGCGCCATCATCCGCTGGTTCATGTCGGCGTTGACCTGCACGAAGTCCAGCGGCTGGAACTCCAGCTCGACGTCCTCGATGGCGGCATCGCCGCTGGCGATGCGGAAGGCCAGCCGCGGGTTTTCCGGCCACAGCGGATGCACGCTGCTGTTGCCGCCCGGCTGCAGGTAGATCGCCAGCCCATGCTGCTGGCCGAACGCGACCAGCGCAGCCTGGTCGCGTTCGCTCAAAGGCTGCATGTGCCGGAACACCAGCGCCATCAGGTCGTCGCCTGCGGCGAATTCGATTTGCGGAATCGTGTCGACCGCATCCATCGCGCTGAGCAGGTCGGCCAGCAGGCCGACCTTGGGGCCGAGCGCGGGATGCATCACTTCGCACTGCTGGATCTCGGCGACGAAGCGCGGGTTCTGCTCCTCGCGGAAACCCACCAGCACGCGGCCTTTCTTCGCCACGTTGCGCACCGACAGGCGGCCCTTGCGCCGGTAACCCCACGGCGCGCCGCTGAGTGGCGGCAGCCACAGCTGCGGCGTGACCTTGCCGATGCGTTCGAAATTCTCGGCCAGCACGCGCTGCTTGGCGGCGATCTGCGATTCCGCATCCAGGTGCTGCAGCGAACAGCCGCTGCAGTGCGCGAAATGCCGGCAACGCGGTTCCACGCGATGTGGCGAGGGGGTGATCACCTCGACGACTTCGGCCTCGTCGAAATGGCGGTGACGCTTGCGCAGGCGCGCCATGACCTGCTCGCCCAACAGTGCGCCGCTGACGAACACGGTCTTGCCGTCGATGCGGGCCACGCCGCGGCCGTCATGGCCGAGGTCGGTGATGTGGGCTTCGAAAGGCGTGGGCGAGACGGTGTTGGATCGGGACATGAGGCGTAGGCAGATAGAGCCGCGATGGCTGGCCGCCGATTATCACAGATCAGCCCCGGGATGGCTGCCGGGGCGCGCTCCCCGCCTGCGGGGGAGCGCGCCGCTTCGCGGACCTACTTCCGCACCCAGGCGCCCGCGGCGTTCTGGTAGTACCAGCCGGCACGGGCCTTTTCGATCCAGCTCTTGGCGAAGGTGGCGCGGATCTGCGGCTCCCATTCCGGGTGGTTGTTGGCGTTGGCCACCTCCCGGTACAGCGCGACGCGGTCGCGGTTTTCATCGGCCACCGTGGTGTTGGCCTGTGCGCGCTGGCTCAGTGGCACCTTGGCGGCGTCGCGCATGGCGACCATGCCGTCATGGGTGAAGCCCACCGCGCCGCTGTCCAGCAGGTCGCCCAGCGCGCCCTGGAAGCGCGCCTGCATGCGTCCGCGAATGGCTTCGGTGGCGCTGGTCTGGATGCGGATGTTCGGCGTGTCGGCGGCCTGCGCGGCGGGAATCAGCAGGTCGAGCAGCATCGCCGAAGGCCGCTGATGACCATCGCTGCCAGCTGCCGGCTTCTGCGGTTTCGGGGCGGGCGCGGCGGCGGGTGCGACGCCATCCAGCACGTTGCCGATGAACTGGTCGGCGGCCTTCTGCGCGGCAGCCTCGGGAAAGTAGACATTGATGGTGACGCAGCCGACCAGCGCCACGGCCAGCGAGGTCAGGATCACATGGACAAGCTTGCGCATGGTGGATTCCGGCAGTTGGGAGTGGTGGAAGAAAAAGCGCATCGGAACGCCGTCAACGAATCTGCGGTGCCGCTCCATTGATGGCTTCGTGCAGACGCTGAACCAGCGTGGGCCAGTCGACCTGGGTCTGGTGGCCGATCACCTGCAGCCGCGGCAAGCCGCTGCCTTCGACGATAGTGTAGCCGTCCTCGCCCGGATCCAGACCACTCATCTGGCAGACCGCACCGCGCAACACGCAATTGAGTCCGATCCGCCTGTAGCCGAAGGTCTTGAACAGTTTCAGCACCGCGCCCTGCAGCCCGGCCGCGATACCGCCACCGCCGACCGTGGTGAGGTTGTTCACGGCGCGCTGGCTGATGCGCCCGCCACTGCCGGCGAGCAGCTTCGCGTCGAACGCGACCGGACTCCAGTCGACCAGCCGCAGCTCATTCACCGAGCCGTCCAGTCGCCCGGTGATGCTGCCGAAATCGAACACGCTGGTGATCGCCGCCAGATCGAGCTGCTTCAGCGCGATGTCTCCATTCAGTACCGGGCTGGGGCCGAACGGCTGCTGCAGGGACAGCCGCGTGATGTCGACGAAGCCATCGAACAGACTGGCCGACAGGCCGCCGGCCAGTTCGAAGCGATCGCCGACCCAGCGCAGCGACGGGATCGCCCCGCCAAGCGTGCCGGGAAAGGCCGGCCAGCCCATGGCCTGGCTGAAGGCTGTCATGTCGACGCCGGTCAGCACCAACGATGTCGCCAGCCGCTGTCCTTCGGCCGCCGCCGGCCGCCAATCGAGCTCGCCGATCCGCAGCTGCCCGTTCAACACGGGCACCAGCAACGGCTGCTGCAGGCTGAGCGTGCCGTCATGGCTGCGCCATTGCGATTGCGCCGCGCCGTTGGGCACCCGATAGAACTGCAGGCTGCGCCAGCCCAGCGTCGTGGCGGGGCGATCGCCCTGGCTCGACCAGTCCAGCCCGCCGCGCAGATCCTCGATGGCGAGCCTGCCCGCCGCGTCGGCCATGTCCAGGCGGTCGGTCGTGAACGCGAAGCTGCGCGGGCCGTCGCTGCGCAGATCGAGGCTGCCGTTGAGCTGCCCTGCGATGCGCATGTCCTGCAGGCCCAGGGTGCTCAGCCATGCCTGGCCGTAGCGCTGGTAGGCAGCGGGGAAGCTCGCATGGAGGCGATCGAGCTTCAGCGTTTTCAGTCCACCCTTGGCGTCGAATGCCAGCGCGCCGTCGAGCTGCAACGCGTCGGCATCGTTGACCCGCAACCGGCTCACTTCAAACGCGCCATCCTGCGCGCTGGCCCGCAGGCCAAGCTGTACCGGGTGATCGGGCAATTTTGCGTAAAGCGGGCCCAGCAGCAACTCGCCGCCACGCAGACCGGCGTCGAGATCCATCCGCGCCGGGCCGTCGGTGGTATCGAGATCGAAGCGGCCGGTGCCGTTCAACCCCTGCCCGGCCAAGGTGCCGGCAGGCGTGTCGAAACCTACGCCGTCCAGGGTGAAACGCCCGGAGGACTGGATGCCGGCCTCTCGCAGGTCGAGCGCCAGTTCGGCGTCCACCCGGCCATCGGTGGGGCGGCCCGACCAGACCGTGCCGAGCAGCCCCTGCAGCCAGCCGGCGGGAAGATGATCCAGACGGATCTGCGCGTGGGTCGGCTGATCCAGCGGCAGCGCGGTGCTGACGTGCGCCTTGCCCTGCAGGATGTCCACCAGCAAGGTGTTCGCGGACTCGCTGAGCAGAATGTTCACGTGGGCGCCGCTCAGCGCGCCACCCGGAGCACCGGCCAGCCGCACCTCGCCATCGAACACCCAGCGCAGGCGCTCGTCGCGTTGCAGATTGCCCTGCAGGGTCAGGCCCAGCTTTCGCCAGCCCATCGCGGGAAGGTCGGCCTGGGCGGCACGCAAGGTCAGCGCCAGCCCACCGGCGGCCTCGGCATCCAGCCTGGCCGTCACCGATTGCAGGCGAACGCCCGGCACGGTGATGGACTTCGCGCTCAGCACCACATCCGCCCGCGCCGGCACCATCCAGCCGAACCCCAGCAGTAGGCAGCAACAGAGCAAAAGGTGGCTTGATGTCGGGCGCATGTCGCGCCATTCTGCCAAATTAAGCTGAACGACAAGGATTTCGTCATGACCAGCCCCCTCGCCAGCACGAGTCCCGCGCCTCCGCTTCTCACCGGGGCCAGCGTGCTGGTGGCAGACGATGATCCCGGCAGCTGCCGCTTTCTGTGCGACGGCTTGCGTTCGCTGGGGGCCCGGGTTGAGGCCTGCGCAGACGGCCTCATGGCACTGGAACAAGCCCGGACCCGGGCGTTCGACCTGTTGCTGCTGGATTGCCGCATGCCGGGCGCGGGCGCGCTGAACATCCTCACCCGGCTCCGTGAAGATGCACGGGCGGAATCCGCCGACAGCATCGCGGTGGCCACCACCGCCGAGCTTGAGCCGGCCGAGCGCCGGGAGCTGCTGGACACCGGCTTCAGCGACATTCTGCTCAAGCCTTGCAAGGTCTCCGACCTGCAGCGCGTGCTGGCGCTGGTGCAACCGGATTCACCGACGATCGGTGCGGCACGCTTGCTCGACGACGGCGCCGCGCTGAGCACCAGCGGCGACGCGACCACGATGCGCGCACTGCGCTTGCTGCTGCGCGAAGAGCTGGCCCGGCTGGATCAGGAACTGGATTCGCTGAGCCGCGACCATGGTGTGTTCGGCGAACGGCTGCACCGGCTGCGCTCCTCCTGCGGCTTTTGCGGCGCCGCTGCGCTGTCGGCGCAGACCGTGCTGTTGCAGCGACAACTGCTGCAGGACGGCGGCGCGACCCCTGCCGCATTGGTCCGTTTTCGCGGGGCGCTGCTGGCGACGCTGCAGGCACTGGACAGCTAGGCCGTTCGCGCCGGGCGAGCGTAGCTTGCCTAGCCGGCGGCGTTGTCGCCCGGCCGGCGCGAGACCGCCATCGACAATACCCGCCATGCGCGCAACTCGCCGCCGCCCAGATGAAAGCGGATGACCTCACGCATCATGTCGCGCAGCGCCTTCAGGCCGCGATTGTCGGGCATGCGATCGTCCTCCAGCGCCAGCAGATCGCTGCCGCGCAATGCCTGCGCGCTACCCGCCGCGCATCGCACCGCGCCCTGTTCGACCCGATAACGGTAGAACGCATCCGGCAGCAAGGGCTCGCCCGCGTCGGAATCATGCTGCAACTGCAGGCCGTAGCCGATCAGCTCCAGCAGGTCGCGTTCGAATCGCCGCAGGGTCCACGCCAGGGACTCGCCAGCCGCCAGCCGCCCCAGCGTCTGCGCATAGGCGTCGAACAGCAGCGGGAACGGGTCCTGGCGGCCGGTCAGGCGCACCACCAGCTCGTTGAGGTAGAGCCCGGCCAGGCCGGCGTCGCCGGACAGCCGCAGCGGGGTGCCGACCGCCTCGACCGCGGTCAGCGCAGCCATTTCGCCGCGCAGCAGGAGGTCCATCAGCAAAGGCTGGAACGGTTCCAGCTGGGCCCGCCGCAGGCGGCTGCGCTCGCCGCGCACGCCGCGCGCCACCACGCCGAGCCGGCCATGCTCGCGGGTCAGGCACTCGAGCAACAGCGAGGTCTCGCGGTACGCGCGCGCGTGCAGGACGTAGGCGGGTTGCTGTTCGATGCGCATGGGTCAGGGGCGGGGAACGGGGAACGGGGAATGGGGAATGGGGAACACGATAACGCGCGGCAGCTTGCGCTTACCCGTTCTCCGTTCCCTGTTTCCCGCTCTCAATCCGTATAGCCGAACTTCTTGATCATGTTCTCGTCGTCGACCCAGCCTTCGCGCACCTTGACCCACAGTTTCAGGAACACCTTGCGCTCGAACATGCGCTCCATGTGGCGGCGGGCGCTGGTGCCGATGGCCTTGAGCTGGGCGCCGCCGTTGCCGATCACGATGGCCTTCTGGCCAGCGCGCTCGACCCAGATGATCGCGTGGATCTCGGCGATGCCATCGGGCCGGTCGTTGAACTGCTCGATCTCCACCGTGGTGGCGTAGGGTAGTTCCTGATCCAGTCGCAGCATCAGTTGCTCGCGCACCATTTCGGCGGCGAGAAAACGCTCGCTGCGATCGGTGACTTCGTCTTCGCCGTACATCGGCGGCTGTACCGGCAGGCGTTTCAGGATGGCCTGTTCCAGCTCCTTCAGGCCCTGCTCCTTGAGCGCGCTGACGTAATGGATTTCGTCGTAGCTGTGCTTGGCCACCAGGTCGGCGACGAACGGCAGCATCACCGTCTTGTCCTTGTTCAGATCGACCTTGTTGATCACCAGCAGCCGCGGCGAGGACTGCTCGACCAGCGCGGCGTACAGCGCCTCGTCCTCGTCGGTGAAGCGCCCGGCCTCGATCACCTGCACCACCAGGTCGACGTCGCTGATCGCCGAACGCGCGGCCCGGTTCAGGCTGCGGTTCATCGCCTTCTTGGCGCCGCGGTGCAGCCCCGGCGTGTCGACGTACAGGATCTGTCCGGCCTCGTTGGTGTTGATGCCGAGAATGCGATGGCGCGTGGTTTGCGGCCGCGGGCTGATGATGGACAGGCGATAACCGATCAGCGCGTTGAGCAGGGTCGATTTGCCCACATTGGGACGCCCGGCCAGCGCGACCGTGCCGCAGCGGAAATTCTCATGCGGCAAGGTGCCGGCGGCGGAATCCAGTTCGTGGTTCATGGCGGTGAGGTGCTCGGCAAGTCGGAGGTCAAGTGTAGTGCTTCGCCGGAAACGGCATGGCGCCAGGGGCTCCGCGTGCGCGCCGCGGCCGGACGATTGCCCGTGCCCTGGCGGCCTTTGCGGTGGTTGCGGAACCCGGCTCAGGGTTTGCGTTGCTGTTCCAGCAACTGGTTCAGCACGATCTCGGCCGCGTCCTGTTCGGCGGCGCGGCGGCTGCTGCCGCGGCATTCGGCGAGAAGCGGAAACGGCTCGACGATCGCGCAGCTGACATCGAACGTCTTGGCGTGATCTTCACCATGGCTGGCGGTCAGTTCGTAGATCGGCAGCGGCCAGCCACCGGCCTGGAGATGTTCCTGCAAGCGCGTCTTGGCGTCCTTGGAGGACCGCCGCAGCGCGCCGATCCGTTCGGCGAACAGGTCACGAACGGCCGCGCGGCAAGCGTCGAAACCGCCATCGATGTAGATCGCGGCGACCAGTGCCTCGAACGCATCGGCCAGGATCGACTCGCGTCGGAACCCGCCGGTTTTCAGCTCGCCGGGGCCGAGTTTCAATTCGTCGCCCAGTTCCAGCTCACGCGCGACGACGGCCAGCGCAGGGCCGTTGACCAGCTGCGCACGCAATCGCGACAGCTCGCCTTCGTTGGACTTGGGATGAACCTCGTACAGCATCTCGGCGATGATCGCGCCAAGCAGCGCGTCGCCGAGAAACTCCAGCCGCTCGTTGTTGGGTTTGCCGATGCTGCGGTGGGTCAGCGCCAGCAGCGCCAGCGCCGGGTCGCGAAAACGATAATTCAGCTTCAAGGGATCACTGGCCTACATTGCCCTGCAACGGCACGCTCTTGTTGAAGTGCAACAGGAAGTCGATGTTGTACATGAACGGGATCTGCTTGTCGTAGGCGACCTGCAGCTGGCTGGCCCCGCCGGCGTCGCGCTTGATCGTGATGTTGGCGGGCTTGATGGTGGCATCGTCGACATACTGGAAGCCCATCTTGAACATCAGGCCCCGGCGGATATCGTCCAGCGACTTGCCGTTGGTGCCTTCGGTGGCGACCTGGTTCATCGCCTTGACCACGCCCATGTACTCGGAATACGACGGCAACAACTTCATTGCCATGTAGGCGAGAAAGCCCACGATGGCCATGATGATCAGAAACCCGATCAAGGTGACGCCCGACTGCCTGGATTTCATAGTCCCCTCGCTATGCCGCATGTGTTGCGGCCGCCAATCTGTGAATGCACCGGATGTGTTTCCGGGTCTGGGCCCCTGCCGGCACCGGAGATGCTGCCTGGCCCGACGCCGCGATTATGCCTGCGGATTCTCGCACTGTTGACGGTCCGTGTGCGGCAGGCTCGAAGCGGTCACGCTTCGGCCCGCCGCTCGTGATCCACGGGAGCTAGTGGATCACCGTGCCGATCCGCGAGAAGTCCACGCCACCGGTACCCCAGCCTTTCCAGCTCATCCAGATCAGGAAAGCCTTGCCGGCCAGGTTCTTCTCCGGCATGCAGCCCCACCAGCGGCTGTCGAGGCTGTCGTTGCGGTTGTCGCCCATCACCAGGTAGCACCCGGCCGGGACCTTCGACGGTACATGGTCGCTGGGAATCGACAGGGGATCGTTGTACGCCGGCATCCGGGCGATCGTGTGGTTGACGGTGCTGCCGTCCTCGCGCGGCAGGTGTTCGGTGAGGACCGTGGCGCCCATGTTCAGCATGATCTGGTCCACGCTGCGCTGCGGATTGCCCAAGTAGGGACCCACTTCGTCCGTCGCGACCGGCTGGCCGTTGACCCGCAGATCGGCGCCATGCACTTCGATGCTGTCGCCCGGCAGGCCGATAACCCGCTTGATCCAGTTCTGCTGCGGCACCGGCGCGTGCGGGTCGTTGCAGCTCAGGTCGCCGCTGCGCACCAGCTTGCCGCCGTCCTCGCACAGGTAGCCGGGAAAGCGGAACACCACCACGTCGCCGCGCTTGGGCTCGCCCAGGTCGACGAACTTGTTGTTGAACGCAGGCAGGCGCAGGCCATAGGCGAACTTGTTGACCAGGATGAAATCGCCCACGTCGAGCGTAGGCATCATCGAGCCGGACGGGATGCGGAAGGGCTCTGCCACGAACGAGCGCAACAACAGCACCACCAGCACCACCGGAAACAGCGAACGGGCCCAGTCCACCGGTGCCGGGTCGCGATACTCATCGCCAGCGGCATCCAGGCGCGCCTTGCGCTTCTTGTAGAAAAACAGTCGATCCAGCCCCCACACCACGCCGAACAATGCGGTGAGGCCAAGCAGAATCGCCGAGAAATCAAATTCCATGTGACGCTCCTATGGAGCCGGCAAGGCGGCATCGGAAAAAGGGAATCGCAAGAGCGCGCGGCTCCGGTTCTCCCCTTCCGATGCCGCCTCGCCGGACAAAACTATTTATCCACTCGCAGCACGGCAAGGAAGGCTTCCTGCGGAATCTCCACCCGGCCGACCTGCTTCATGCGCTTCTTGCCTTCCTTCTGCTTCTCCAGCAATTTCTTCTTGCGGCTGACGTCACCGCCGTAGCACTTGGCCAGCACGTTCTTGCGCAGGGCCTTCACGGTGGAACGCGCGATGATCTGCGCGCCGATCGCGGCCTGGATCGCCACGTCGAACTGCTGGCGCGGGATCAGATCCTTCATCCGCTCGACCAGTTCGCGGCCACGCCGCTCGGCGTGGTTGCGATGCATGATCAGGCTGAGCGCATCGACCCGGTCGCCATTGATCAAGACATCGGTACGCACGAACGGGCCGGCCTCGAAACGGTCGAAGTGGTAGTCCATCGAGGCGTAGCCGCGCGAGACCGACTTGAGCCGGTCGAAGAAATCCATCACCACCTCGGCCAGCGGCATCTCGTAGCTGATCTGCACCTGGGTCGCCAGATACTGGATCGAGCGCTGCACGCCGCGCTTCTCCTCGCACAGGGTGATCACGTTGCCGATGTAGTCCGGCGGCGTGAGGATGTTGGCGACGATGATCGGCTCGCGGATCTCCTGCACCAGGCTGGAGTTCGTGGGCAGCTTGGCCGGGTTGTCCAGCAACATGGTGGTGCCGTCGCTTTTCAGGACCTCGTAGACCACGGTCGGCGCCGTGGTGATCAGGTCCAGGTCGTACTCGCGCTCGAGCCGCTCCTGCACGATTTCCATGTGCAGCATGCCGAGGAAGCCGCAGCGGAAACCGAAGCCCATCGCTTCGGACGATTCCGGCTCGAAGAACAGCGCCGCGTCGTTGAGGCGCAGCTTGTCCAGCGCCTCGCGCATCGCCGGATAGTCATCCGAGGACACCGGGAACAACCCGGCGAACACGCGCGGCTGCATGGTCTGGAAGCCCGGCAAGGCCTTGTCGGCGGGCTTGCCGGCGTGGGTCAGCGTGTCGCCGACCGGCGCGCCGTGCACGTCCTTGATCGAGGCGTTGATCCAGCCCACCTCACCGGCGCCGAGCTTGTCCAGCTTCTTGCGCTTGGGCGTGAACACACCGACGTCGCCCACTTCATGCGTTCGCCCGGTCGACATCACCAGCAGCTTGTCGCCCGGGCGGATCTCGCCCTGCATGATGCGAACCAGCGACACCACGCCGAGGTAGTTGTCGAACCACGAGTCGATGATCAGCGCTTGCAGGCGATCGGTGTCGCGCGGTTTCGGCGGCGGGATGCGCGCCACGATCGCTTCGAGCACCTCGACCACGTTGAGCCCGGTCTTGGCGCTGATGGCAACCGCATCGGTGGCATCGACGCCAATCACCGCCTCGATCTCCAGCTTGACCTTCTCCACGTCGGCGGTAGGCAGGTCGATCTTGTTCAATACCGGCACCACTTCGAGGCCCATCTCGACTGCGGTGTAGCAGTTCGCCACCGATTGCGCCTCGACTCCCTGGGCAGCATCGACCACGAGCAACGCGCCTTCGCAGGCAGCCAGCGAGCGGCTGACCTCGTAGGAGAAATCCACGTGGCCGGGAGTGTCGATGAAGTTGAGCTGGTAGGTCTTGCCGTTGCGCGCGGTGTACGGCAGCGATACCGACTGCGCCTTGATCGTGATGCCGCGCTCGCGCTCGATCGGATTGGTGTCGAGCACCTGAGCTTCCATCTCGCGATCGGCTAGCCCGCCACAAAGCTGGATGATGCGATCGGCCAGCGTGGATTTGCCGTGATCGATGTGGGCAATGATGGAGAAGTTGCGGATCAATTCCATGGAGCGCTGGGTGCCTGTCGGGCTTGGGTTTCATTGCCGCGCACCATGCGCAGCAACGCATCACCATGAAGTGATGCTAACCCGGCATTATCGCATGGAACCGGCCCGCACCGAGTCGTGGATACCGCACGGGCGCCGTCGACCTGGACAGGCGCCCGTGCTGTTCATGGGCAGCCGGGCCGGCTACTTGCCGTCCGGCAGGGTCAGGCCAATGAAGTTGCTCTGATCGCCGCGCCGCACCAGCAGCAGCACGGTGCCGCCTGCCTTCACGTCTTTGGTCGCCGCCTGGAACTGGGCCACGCTGCCGATCTTCTGCTGGTTGACCATCAGGATCACGTCACCTGCCTGCAAACCGGCCTGCGCGGCCACCGGGCCGGTGATCTCGCTGATCACCACGCCCTGCCCCGACTTCAACTCCAGCTGCTTGCGGGTGTCGTTGTCCAGCGGCTGGACGGTGAAGCCCAGCGCGGTCGAGCCGCTATGGCCTGGCGACATGGCGCCTCCCTGATTGTTCACCGCGCTCTGGTCGCGCGACGCTTCACTGATGGTGACATCGAGCGTCTGCTTCTTGCCGTTGCGAAGAATTTCCACCGGAACCTTGCTGCCCGGCTTGGTCATGCCCACCAGCGGCGGCAGGTCCGCCGCCTGCTGCAACACCTGGCCGTCATACGAAAGAATGATGTCGCCGGGCTGGATGCCAGCCTTGGCGGCACCGCTGTCGGGGCTGACGTCGACCACGGCGGCACCTGCGCCATTGTCGAGCTTGAAAGCCTTGACGATGTCGTCATCGACCTGCTGCATGGTGACGCCGAGCATGCCGCGCGACACGTAGCCCTTGCTCTTGATCTGCTGCACGGCGCTCATCGCCACATCGATGGGAATCGAGAACGACACGCCGAGGTAATCGCCGGTGTTGGAGTAGATCTGCGAATTGACACCGACGACGCGACCCTGCAGGTCGAACAGCGGGCCTCCGGAATTGCCCCGGTTGATCGGCACGTCGGTCTGGATGAAGGAGGTATAGGGCTGGTCACGCTGGCCGAGGTTGCGCCCCACCGCGCTGACGATGCCCTGGGTCACGGTGTAGTCGAAGCCGAACGGCGAGCCGATCGCCAAGACCCACTGACCCGGCTTCAGGTTGCGCGAATCGCCGATGCTTACCGCAGGCAGGCTGCCGCCGGCATCGACCTTGAGCAGTGCGATGTCGTAGGTGGGATCGGTGCCAATCACCTTCGCGGTGAGCGTGCGCCGATCCTGCAGCCGCACGGTCACCTTGTCCGCATGGTCGACCACATGGTTGTTGGTGAGGATGTAGCCGTCCTGCGAAATGATGAAACCGGAGCCGAGCGAGGTGTGCTTCTGCTCCTGCGGCGACGGCATCATCGGCATGCCGAAGAAGCGCCGCAGTATCTCGGCCTGCGGATCGTCCGGCATGCCCTGGCCCGGCATGACCTGACCGCCGATGCTGCGGTTCGGGCCCTGCTTCTCGCCGGTGTATTTGGCCTCGACGTGAACCACCGCCGATGCATTTTTCTGCACGATGCCGGTGAAGTCGGGCAAGCCCGCGGCAACAGGCGGCGACGGTTGCGCCTGCACCGCGTCGACGGTGGCGCAACCGAGCAACGCGCAACAGGCTACGGTGCGCAAGATGAGATGTTTCATGACTCCTCCTCAGTGGACTAACAGCCGACATCCGGGCTGATGGTTGACTTCAGTGGCTTGCGCCGAGTCCTCGCCGGGCGCGCGCCATCGACCGGAGCGGCGGTCGATGGCGGTTGAAGCAGAATTGCAGCGGGCCGCGGGCAATCACACGCGAACTCGCCTTATTGCGCGGCGGTGGCCTGACGCGCAGTGCCCGGCGCTACTTGTTGCGACGGGTCGAGCAGCAGCAGGTAGCTGCCGTCGTCGTTGTCGAGCGTGCGATAGCGGTGCATCGACGGATAGGCCGACAGACGCCGCCCGTAGGCTGGCTGATTCGGCCCGAACGGCGCACCCAGCGTCGCCGAAGCTTGCTGACTGAGCAGTCCGGCGGAGTTCCCGCTCAACCACGGCGGTACGGCAGCAGGCATGGTCGACTTGACTGCCGACGCGGCCACGGCGACGGCACTGCCCTGCCGGGCGGTCGACGCGGTCATGCGCTCGGCATCCCCGGTGGGCTGACCGATCATCAGGGCGGCGGCGGCCACGCTGGCGGCGATCGCGCCACCGGTCGACCAGCGCAGCCAGTGGCTGCGCCGGGATGCGCCAGCCGGCGCCGACTCCTCGCTGATCGCCTGCATCACCCGCTCTGCAAAGCCAGCCGCAGCCATTGGCGGCAACTGCTGGCGCAGGCTGTCGCGGGCCAGGTGATAACGCGTCCAGGTTTGCTGCAGCGCCGGGTCGTGATCGAGCCGGCGCAACAGAAAGCGGAGCTGTTCTTTCGACAACTCGCCATCGATACCGGCGGAAAGGCTTTCCGGGACATTGGGATCAATGTCGGCCTGATTGCCTGCCTGATTCTTGCCTGCCTGTTTCATGTCTGATCCTCAGCGGTCCGACAACAGAGGCCGCAGCTTTTCGTCAATGGCTTCACGTGCCCGGAAAATGCGCGAACGCACCGTACCGATCGGGCAGCCCATCGCGTCGGCGATCTCGTCGTAACTGAGGCCATCCACCTCGCGTAGCGTGATGGCTGTCCGCAGCTCTTCGGGCAGGGCTTGGACAGTGGAAAATACGGATTGTTCAATTTCCTGGCGCATCAGTTCGCGCTCGGGGGTGGCGCTGTCGTGCATGCGCTCGGCGCCGGCCATGAACTCCGCATCGTCCGCATCGATATCACCCGCCGGCGGGCGCCGCCCCATCGCCACCAGATGGTTCTTGGCGGTGTTCACCGCGATCTTGTAAAGCCAGGTATAGAACGCGCTGTCACCACGGAACGAGCCGATCGCCCGCCACGCGCGGATGAATGATTCCTGCGCGATGTCTTCGCACTCGGCATGGCTGCGTACATAGCGTGACACCAGCCCGATCACCTTGTGCTGGTATTTGCGCACCAGCAGGTCAAAAGCTCGCTTGTCCCCGCCCTGCACCCGCTCGACCAGCGCGCGATCCAGTTCGTTTTCGCCCATCCGGGCCGTATCCGTCGTCAATGCCGTCATCCGCTGCGGAAGCTGTTTTGAACTGAACGCGGCGCTCAGACCGCAGTTCGGCGCCCGAGTTCAGCCTCTTGAAGGGTATCGCCCCACGATAGCGCACAGCCTGTTGGCTGATTGTCATATCCGACCGGCATCCCGAACCATGGGCCCGGTTCAGTTATGGGGGCGGCGGGCGGCGGCTCAAGCCGGCTCGGCGACGCGCCCTTCCAGCAGCCGCTGGCGTTCGGCCAGCAATTTGTCGAAGCTGACCGGCTGCAGCGGCCGACAGAACAGATAGCCTTGCAGCTCATCGCAGCCGTGCGTACGCAGAAATTGCAGATGCTGCTCGATCTCCACGCCCTCGGCCACCACCGCCCGCTTCAGCCGATGGGCCATTTCGATGGTGGCGCGAACGATCGCCTCGTCGTCGGGATCCACTCCGATATTGCGCACGAAACTCTGGTCGATCTTGATGCGATCGGCCGGCAGCCGGCGCAGATAGTCCAGCGAGGCCGCGCCGGTGCCGAAATCGTCGATGGCGATATGACAACCCATGCGATGCAGCGCGTGCAGATTCTCGACCAGATTCGGCGCGGTCTTGATGCTGATGCTTTCGGTGATTTCCATTTCCAGCAAGGTCGGGTCGAGGCCGGTTTCGCGCAGCACCGTGGCCACCGTTTCCATCAGTTGGGGTTCCATCAACTGCACCGCAGAGAGGTTCACGCCGAGACGCAAACGCAATCCGTAACGCTCCTCCCATTCCCTCGCCTGGCGGCAGGCGGTGCGCATGACCCACTCGCCGATCGAGACGATCAGCCCACTCTCTTCGGCCAGCGGTATGAACACCGCGGGACTGATCATGCCCAGCTCCGGATGCTCCCAGCGGACCAGCGCCTCCATGCCCACGATGTCCTCGGTTTCGGTGTTGACCTGCGGCTGGTACACCACGCGCAATTCGCCGTTGCCTTCGGCGTGACGCAGACGGGACTTCAACGCCATGCCGTGCTCGCGGGCGTACTCCGGGCTCACTTCGTAGATCTGGAAATTGTTGCGACCGAGGTGCTTGGCCGCATACATCGCCTCATCGGCATGCTTGAGCAGGGTCTGTGCATCGCCGGCGTCATCGGGGAAAAAACTCAGCCCCATCGACGCGGTCACCTGCAGCTCGGTGCCGTCGTCGAGGTAGAGCGGCGTCTCCATCACCTGCACGATCTTCTCGGCCACGCGTGACACGTCATCGTTTTTCACGATATGGCGCAGCACGATGGTGAACTCGTCGCCGGCGTAACGCGCTACTGTGTCGGAGGCACGGATGCTGCTGCACAGGCGCTGCGTGACTACGCGCAGGACCTGGTCGCCGGCGGCGTGACCATAGGTGTCGTTGATCGCCTTGAAGCGGTCGAGATCGACGAACAGCACCGCAAAGCACTCGCCGTTGCGGGTCGCCTCACGGATGATCGTGTCCAGTCGGTCGTTGAACAGCAACCGGTTGGGCAGGCCGGTCAGCGCATCGACCAGCCCCTCCGCACGGCCCTGCTCGCGCGTGCGGCCCAGTTCCAGCATCTGGGCAAAACGGGCAGCGGCGCAGCGCAGCACCGGCTCGACGATGCCCATTTCACCGAATCCCTTGCGGCAGCCGGCCAGCATCGCGCCGAGTACCGTATGGCGTTCGTCATACAGCGGCAAGCCGGCAAAACCGTTCAGCTCAAGCTGCTGCACCAGCGGGTCGCCCGGCGCCAGCCGCCTGGCATCGACGCGGTACAACATCGGCTTGCCAGCCAGCACCAGCTGCAGCGAGCTCTGCAACTGCGCGGGCGGCCATGCCGGTTCCCCGCCGTTCCACAGCTGTAGAAGCTGGGTCGGCATGTCGGCGCCATCCTGGCGCGCTGACCAGACCGCGAGGTAATCCAGACCCAGTTCGTCGAACAACAGGCGGCCCGCGGCGATCTGCGCGTCCACGCCACTGGTCGAGGCAAATATCCGTGACAGCAACGACAGTGCGGCCTCCGCGCGCAGGTCGGCGCGGTCGCTGCGAAACATCAGGGCCAGCGCGTCGCGCGCGCCATGGCGGATGCGCCGCACGCTGGCCTGGCCGGTGTCCACGCCCTGCGACGACTTGCGCTGGCACGGATGCCAGCTGCGGTCGGCATCAGCCAGAACTTGCGCGATCGCGATACCCTCGAAGCGCAATACATCGGACAGCAGCAAACCTTCCCATTGACTGGCGTGCAGTCGGCTGTGGCGGGCCAGCGTAGGGCTGACCTCGAGCAGGCGATGGGTTTGCGCATCGGCGATCAGCCATTCGCTGTCGCCTTCGTCGAACGCGTAACGGTAATCCTCGATCACCCCGGCGATCGGCAAAGGAGTCGCCCTGGACGACGCTTTCTTGCCTGCCTGGGAACGCCGCCAGCGCGGCACCAGCTCGGTGGCGATCTGCGCGGCCGAGAGCCAGTCGGTGATCCCGGCCGGCAAGTCGGCGGGGCTGAGCGAGGTTTCGTTGTCGAGTACCGCCAGGAGCGGTGTTTCCGCCCCGCCGGGCAGGCGGCGCAGGTGCTCGCAGCAACTTCGCGCCTGCTGCTCATCGCCTTCCAGCACCGCCACCATCAACTGCAGCGGCGGCAGCGGCGGGCGCCCTTCCAGCAGGATCGCCGCGTGCTGAAGGTTGCGTGCGCTGTGGATCGGCGAATAGCCCGCCTGGTCCAGCGCGTCGAACAGGTTGCGCCTCAACTCGCGCTGTGCTGCCACCACCAGGATGCCGGAGGTCATCGGTTTGCGGACCTCATGAGAGCCAGCGGCCGTCGCGCAGGCGCAGGCGCCGGGGCTGGCTATCTTCGCTACCCAGGTGCGTGGCCAGCTCGCCCAGATGTTCGGTCAGCGCCGGCGGCGCGTCGATCAATACGACCCGGCGAAGATAATCCTTGGGGGCACGGGCAAGTTGGCGCAGCAAGGTGGCGTCCATCGCCGACAACGGCAGTTCCAGCCCGAGCAGGAAGTAGACGCCGAAATGCATGCTTTGCTGCATGTAGCGCAAGGCATTTCCCAGTCGCTGGCAATCAGGCACCCGAACATGCGCATCGCGCAGACTGCCCAGGCCGGTGTCCGGTTGCCACAGATATACCGCCTGGCCGGAATGCCGCGCGAGCACCCGGAACTGGCCGATCAGCGTATGCACGTCCTTGCTGTCCAGCACGACCAGGCCGCTGGGCGCCGCCAGGATCCGATCGAAGACATCGGCACCGGCTTGCGGTGGAGCGGAGGCCATTGCGGAAGTCATTGCGTCCCCGTCCTGCGTCGGCGGTAATGCCAGGTGAGATCGTCACGCCTGCGATCGACTGGCCTGTCGGGCGCTGCCCGGCCGTTGCCTGGCCCATTGAACCACGGTGCGTTATTCCATTGTCAGCGTGGGTCCGCCATGGATCGAACTCCGGTCGACCGGTTCTGGCGGGTTGCCGTGGCGCTCACGAGGGTGATTTCACACTGGCGCCACGGTGTGGTCAAGCAAGCCCGTCACATCTCGCAATCAAGGCGGCGGAAAGGTATGGTTCGGGCTTCCCCCACCACGCCTTTACGCCCATGTTCGAAGGATTGCGCTTCAACCACTGGAAGACCGGCGAAGGTGACGACGGCATCGTCACGCTGACGCTGGATCGCGCCAACAGCAGCGTCAACGCGATCTCGCGTGCGGTGCTGGACGAGCTGGAGCAGATCGTCGAGCGGCTGGCGATCGACAAGCCTCCCGGCGTCATCATCCATTCGGCGAAGCCGGCGGGGTTTGCGGTGGGAGCCGACATCAAGGAATTCGTCGAGTACGCCCGTCACGACACCGTGCGGGAGAACATCGAGCACGGTCAGCGTGTATACGAATCGCTGGCGCGCCTGCCCTTCCCCACGGTGGCGGCGGTGCATGGCGCATGCATGGGCGGCGGCACCGAGCTGATTCTTGCCTGCCGCCACCGCATCGCTGCCGACGACGACAAGACCCGGATCGCGTTGCCGGAAGTGATGCTCGGCATCCACCCGGGCTGGGGCGGCACCGCACGCCTGCCGCGCCTGATCGGCGCCACCGAGGCACTGCCGATCATGCTCACCGGCAAATCGCTGTCGGCCAGGCGCGCGCTCGGCCTGGGCATGGTGGACCGCGTTGCGCGCGCCGACGAACTGCTGGCCGAAGCGCGGCTGCTGTTGCGCCACGCACCGCAACACCCGTTCGGGCGACGCGCCAAGGCGTGGGCCAGCAACACCTGGCTGGCGCGGCAGCTCCTGGCGCCGATGATGCTCAGGCGGACCGCCGCCAAAGTCCGCAGGGAGCACTACCCCGCTCCGTTCGCGATCATCGATGTATGGAAACGCGGCGGCTCCGGTATCCAGCAGCGGTTGAAGATCGAAGCGCGTTCGGTGGCGAAACTGGCGAAGACGCCGACCGCGCAGAACCTCATCCGGATCTTTTTCCTGCAGGAGCGACTGAAGGGCCAGGGCGGCGGTGCCGATCACGGCATCAAGCACGTGCATGTGGTCGGCGCTGGCGTGATGGGTGGCGACATTGCCGCGTGGGCCGCATTCAAGGGTTTCGATGTGACCCTGCAGGATCGCGGGATGACATACATCCAGCCTGCGCTGGATCGCGCCCGCCAGCTGTACGAGAAGAAGCTGAAGACGCCGGAGAAGATCGAGGCTGCCGTACGCCGGCTGCGCGCCGATGTGGAGGGAAGCGGCCTGGCTTCGGCCGATCTGGCGATCGAGGCGATCTACGAGAACGCCGAGGCGAAGCGCGAGTTGTACGCGAGGATCGAGCCGCAGTTTCAGGCCGCCGAGATTCTCGCCAGCAACACGTCCAGCATTCCGCTGGACGAACTGCGCCGCAACCTCGCCGCGCCGCAGCGCTTTCTCGGCCTGCATTTCTTCAACCCGGTGGCACAGATGCCGCTGGTCGAAGTGGTGCGCCACGATCAGCTGGATCCGGCGATCGAGAAGCGCGCGCTTTCGTTCTGCAAGGCGATCGGCAAGCTGCCGGTCGCGGTCAAGGGCACGCCGGGCTTCCTGGTCAACCGCATCCTGATGCCCTACCTGCTGGAAGCGATGCGCCTGTACAGCGAGGGCGTGCCCGGCGCCGTGCTGGATCGCGAGGCGAGGAAGTTCGGCATGCCGATGGGGCCGATCGAACTGGCCGATACGGTGGGCCTCGATGTCTGTGCGTCAGTCGGCAAGGAGCTTGCTCCGTTCCTGGGCCTGACGGTGCCGCCCGGGCTGGATGAAAGGCTCGCCGCGGGCAAGCGTGGCAAGAAGGATGGCCAGGGCATCTATGTCTGGCAGGACGGCAAGCCGCAGAAACCCGAGGTAGACAAGGACTATGTGATGCCTCCGGACCTGCAGGACCGCATGATCCTGCCGATGGTCAACGAGGCCATCGCCTGCCTCGCCGATGGCGTGGTCGACGATGCCGACCTGCTCGATGCGGGGGTGATCTTCGGCACGGGTTTCGCGCCATTCCGGGGCGGCCCGATCCAGTACGCCCGGAGCGAGGGCACGGACAAGCTCAAGGCGAGACTCGAACAGCTGGCCCAGCGCTACGGCGACCGCTTCCGGCCGAAGAACGGCTGGAGCCATCCGGCGCTGTCGCAAGGCGGGCCGGACAGGCCGGACGCTCCCGCGGTCTGAACCGCACCATCGCCCAACCGCTCATGCAAAAACGCCCGGCATCGCCGGGCGTCCCTCTTTATGCAGTCGGCGATGTCGTCCGGGCGACAGCCGCGCTCACCACATCAGGTCTCCGGGCACGCCATCGTCTTCTGCGCCGGCTGTCCCCGGCTCGATCAGGAGCGCGACCGGGTGAGGATCGATGGCACGTACCTGCTCGGCAATTTCGCGACTGACCAGCAGGTAGCGTCCCGCCTGCTGCACCACGCCCAACTCGCCGGCGTTGAGTGCGACCCATTGCGCGGCATCGACATGCACCCGACGGATCTTGCCGCCGTATTCGAAATTGCGCGGCTGATCCGCGTCGGCCTTGTTCAAGGCATGGCCGTCGAGCAGTTGCTGGATTTTCAGCTTGCGCTCACGCCGCAGCCGCGCCTGCTCGGCGGCCTCCTGCTCGATGCGCTTGCGCTCGCTGGCTTCGGTCTGCGCCCGCATCGCATAGGCTCGCGCCAGGTCGATATCGTCCTGTCCCTTCGGCAGCCGCGGGGCCGGCGGCTGCGCGTGCGGCTTGCCGGCTTTGTGGCCCGGCTTGCCGGACTTCGGCGCACCCGGCCGCTTCGGCTCGCGTACGCGGTCCTGTTGAACCTGTTTGACGATGCCGCTTTTGAGCAGCTGATCGCGCAGGGAATCGGCCATGCTGATGTTCCGTGATCGGTGAGGTGGGATCAGTAATGGGGCGGCGGTGGCTCGTTGTGCGGATCGTCCACCTGCGCCACGCGCATCGAGGACAGTTCGCCACGCAAATCGCGCATGGCGCGCTCCAGCACCGCGATCCGCTGCGACTGATCCGCATCCGCCGCCGTCAGGGCCTGCACCGCCTCATCGATGAAGGTCAGCTTGACCTCCATCTCGTCCAGTCGCCGTTCCAGCGCGTCGCCCGACGTGCTCATCGGTGAATCCGCAGGCTGCGCCCACGCCCAATGCCGTAGTACGCCAGACCTGCTTCCTCCACGGTAGCCGGGTCATACAGGTTGCGGCCATCGAAAAGGGCCGGCTCCGCCAGCGTCGCGCGGATGCGCGCAAGGTCCGGACTCCGGAACGCCTTCCATTCGGTGATCACAGCGAGCACGTCGGCCCCTTGCAGGGCGTCGTAAGCCTGGTCGCAAAGCACCAGATCGTCCCGATCACCGTAAAGATGATGCGTCTCCCCGCGCGCTTCCGGATCGAACGCACGAACCTTTGCCCCCGCATCCCACAACGCCTCCATGAGCCGGCGGCTGGGCGCCTCGCGCATGTCGTCGGTATTGGGCTTGAACGCGAGACCCCACAGCGCCACCGTCTTACCCGCCAGTTCACCGTTGAAGTGATGCGAGATCATTTCGAACAGCTTGGTCTTCTGCTGCCGGTTGACGGCCTCGACCGCGCCGAGCAGAAGCGCCTCGTAGCCGTAGCTGTGCGCCGTGCGCTCCAGCGCCTGAACGTCCTTGGGGAAACACGAACCGCCGTAGCCGGCGCCGGGGTAGATGAAGTGATAGCCGATTCGGGGATCCGAACCAATGCCCTGGCGTACCAGTTCCACATCGGCGCCAACGCGCTCGGCAATGTTCGCTATCTCGTTCATGAAACTGATCTTGGTAGCCAGCATGGCGTTGGCGGCGTACTTGGTCAGTTCGGCCGAACGCTCGTCCATCACCACCATGCGGTCGTGATTGCGGTTGAACGGCGCGTACAGCTTGTGCAGCAGCGCGACCGCGCGGTCGCTCGACGCGCCCACGATGATCCGGTCGGGGCGCAGGCAATCCTCGACGGCCGCACCTTCCTTCAGAAATTCGGGATTGGACACCACATCGAATTCGATCGCGGCGTGGCGCGCGGCCAGCTCGGCAGCGACCGCGGTACGCACGCGATCGGCGGTGCCCACCGGTACCGTGGACTTGTTGACCACAACGGCGTAGCGGTCCAGATGCCGGCCGATGGTGGCCGCCACCGCCAGAACGTATTGCAGGTCCGCACTGCCGTCCTCGTCCGGCGGCGTTCCCACGGCAATGAAGATCACATTGCCATGGGCGATCGCCGGAGCTGCGTCCACGGTGAACTCAAGCCTTCCGCTGGCATGGTTCTGCCGCACGATCGCTTCCAGACCCGGTTCGTAGATGGGAATCTCGCCGCCTCTGAGGCGCGCGACCTTGGCCGCGTCGATATCGACGCAGACCACGTGGTTGCCCATTTCGGCCAGGCACGCGCCGGTGACGAGTCCGACATAGCCGGTGCCGAAAATGGTGATCTTCATCATGCTGCCACAACTCCCTGGAACGTCAGCCGCGTATTCTATCCGTGCGACGGATAACGGAATACCGCTGACGGTTTCGTGAAAAGCAGAAGGGCGCGAATTGCTTCGCGCCCTTCTGCTACCTGCGGTGATGGAACCCCGCGGCGTTTTTCTACTTGCTGCCCGGGGCCGCACCAGCCGGCGTCGGGCCTGTCTTGACCAGGGTGACGTCGAAGATGAGCGTGGCATTTGGCGGCATCGGCGGCTGCGGCTCGGCACCGTAAGCCAGCGAGGACGGAATGAACAGCTTGTAGTGTCCACCGACCTGCATCAACTGCAGACCTTCGCGGAAGCCCGGGATCACGCCAGCCAGCGGAATCTTGGCGGCGCCGCCACCCGGATGCTTGGCGGAGGCATCAAACACCTGGCCGTCGACAAAGGTGCCGGTGTAGTTGATCTCGACCGTGTCGTTCGGGCCCGGGCGGGCGCCCGTGCCCTGGCTGATCACCTGGTACTGCAGGCCCGACGCCGTGGTCTTGACACCAGGAGCGGACTTGTTCTTGGCCAGGAAAGCGTCGCCTTCGGCCTTGTTCTTGGCGCCGAGCTTGGTCATTTCCGCTTGGTACTTGGCCTGGATCTTGGCCATGAAGGCATCGTGCACCTGCTTGGCTTCGGCATCGCTCATGGTCGGCTTCTGGCCGGACAGGGCGGCCTTCACCGCATTGGCAACCGCGTTCGGGTCCAGTTCGTCGCGCATGATCGGCGGAACCTGGGAAGCAATCTCCCAACCCACAACGTAGCTGGCCTTGGCTTTGTCGACGGTGCCGGCAGCGCCAGCCGTCTGGGCGGAGGCGCCCGCCGTGATGCCCAGCGCAACGGCCATCGCGACCGCCGTCAGCGTGGGACGCAGAAAGTGCTTCATTCGTAACTCCCTCATGTATGGATATGCCGGCATTGCCGACCGGGCCCCCCCGATGGGGGCAGGCCTCGCATTGTGCGGTGCTTGTCCGGTCTTGGCAACGATTCGGGGCTCTGACCGTCAATCGGCACAAAGGTTCACCGGAGCCCCCTTTTTCAGTCGGAACCGCCGCCAGGCAATGGGGGCTTGTCCAGGGTCTCCTTGAGCGCCGCCTGCAGCCGCGCGTGCATCTTCACCAGGCTTCGCCACAGCACTACCGCCAGCACGATACCGACGACGATCAGTGACATTGCGATACCGCGTGGCGGCAGGATCGCCGAGCCGAGCGCGCTGACCAGCACCGCCAGCGCCAGCAGGGTCACCAGCGGGATCACCCGCGCCAGCACATTGCGGATCGCCTGCGTATAGGCGCCGGCAAACCGTTCGCGTATCCCGAGCTCGGCCAGCAACATGCCCAGCGCCTCGGCCTTGCGATAGATCGCGATCAACATCGGCAGCGACAGAAACAGCGCGCACGCCCAGATCAGGGTATGTCGCAGGTCGCGGTCGATACCCAGCATCGAGAACCAACTCCAGCTTTGCCCGTTGACATAGGCACCAATGACAAACAAGGTCACCACCAGCAGCACATTGATCGCGATATGCCAAAGCAGTCGACGGAATATCGCCGCGATGGCTGCGTTCTCGCTGACCGGCTTGAGGTTTTCCAGCCAGCCGCTGTAACTGGTTGCCACCAACCGCACCGGACGCGGCGTCAGCCGGCGCAGGCCATCGGTCAAGGCGTCGGCGGAGCGATTCAGATAGGGCGACGTCGCCATGCACAGCACCGAGACCGCCACGGTGATCGGGTAGATGAAATCGCTGATCACACCCAGTGAGAGCCCCAAAGTGGCGATCACGAACGAGAACTCGCCGATCTGCGCCATGCCCAGCCCCGTCCGCAACGCGATGCGCGGGTCGTGGCCCGTCACGAAAACCCCGAGACTGCATGCCAGCGTCTTGCCGACGATCACCACCACCGCGACAAGCAACGCCGGCAGCGCGTACTGCAGCAACATCGAGGGATCGATCTTCAGGCCGATAGCTACGAAAAACAGCGCGGCAAACATGTCGCGCAACGGCTCCACCAGATGCAGCACCCGCGCCACGCTGCGCGATTCGGCAACCACCGCGCCGGCCAGGAATGCGCCCAGCGCCACACTGAAACCCATCCACGCAGCAAACAGGCTGGCGCCGAAGCAGATCCCCAGCACGCTGACCAGCAGGGTTTCATCGCCTCCAAAACCCGCCACGTAGTCGACCAGGCGCGGCAGCAGCAACAGCCCGAGAATCATCCCGACGACGATGAACAAGCCGAGGTGGCCGACCAGCGCGAGTGCGGTCTCCGCCTGTACCGAGCCACCGATCGCCACCGCGGTCAACAGGGTCAGCATGACGATCGCCAGCATGTCCTCGGCCACCAGCAGCCCGACTACCAGTTGTGCAAACGGTCGATGCCGCTGTCCACTTTCGCTCAAGGTGCGCGTGGCGACCATGGTCGATGACAGCGAGATAATCGCGCCGAGAAACAGCGCATCCATGCCGCTCCAGCCGAATAGTCCGCCGATGCCGTAGCCGATCCACAGCATCAGGCCGACTTCGCCCAGCGCCACCGCCAGCACGCCGATGCCGACCTCGCGCAGCTTGCGCACACTGAACTCCAGCCCCAGCGTGAACATCAACAGCACGACGCCGAGGTTGGAAATGTCGTCGATCGCCCGCGGATCGGCGACCAGCATGCCCGGCGTATGCGGACCGATCAGCACACCGGCAAGGATGTATCCGAGCAGTACCGGCTGACGCAGTCGCTGGAACAGGATCGTGGTGGCACCGGCAACGATCATCACCATGGCAAGATCGCGAATAAAACCAATTTCGTGCATGCCTGGACTCTTCAATCACCCATCGTCACCGCAGCTTAAACGAACCGGGAGTGACATCCGTGGCATGGCGATCCGACGCCGACCCGGTCGCAACGATTCCATCGTCATCGTTCGCGAAGAAATAGCTTGACGGAAATTGGAGTCAGACCTATTCTTCTCGGCTTCCAGCGGCGGGGCCATAGCTCAGCTGGGAGAGCGCCTGCATGGCATGCAGGAGGTCGGCGGTTCGATCCCGCCTGGCTCCACCAACTTAATCCGTCCCCATCGTCTAGAGGCCTAGGACATCACCCTTTCACGGTGGCGACCGGGGTTCGAATCCCCGTGGGGACGCCAAGTTGGCTCGCAAAGCTGGAAGAAATGCGGAGTGGTAGTTCAGTTGGTTAGAATGCTGGCCTGTCACGCCGGAGGTCGCGGGTTCGAGTCCCGTCCACTCCGCCACTATTCAAACAAGAAGCCCGCCCTGTGCGGGCTTTTTGTCGGCCACGTCCAGGCGACTGCCGCGGCCGTCTTCAGTCGGCCGGCTTCAACGTGCCGACGCCATGGCCTTGTTCGGCGAGGTATTCGAGCCAGCGCGAGAAGAATCTGTTCATGCGCAGACGATGCTGGAAGACGGTATGCGCTGGCGAGAACGGGCCCAGCACCTGCCACAGATGCCGGCCAGGGTGACAATGCAGCGCTTCGGCCACGTGCGCGTCGGTGTACATGCGCAATTGCGCCGACGGCGACCGCTGGCCGGTATGCGCATCCACGAAACCGTAGGTGAGCTCCAGTTCCAGCGTGTAGGGATGGCACTCCTGCACATGCAGATGCACGTTCAAGCCGTCATCCACGTCGGACACATAGCGGCCGGGCGCGAGTTGCTGCGGCGCGAACAGCCGGGTCAGCCGATGATAGTTTTCTGCGTACAGACCCATCAGGAACTCGAAGCGTCCCGGCAGCAGATTGTTGCGGTGATCCAGTACGACACCCATGGCAGGCGGGCAAACTCCGGTCGGCAATCAGAACATGGTCCGCTCGATACCGAAGCGGTCGAAGATCTTGCTGGCGATCTCCTCGATCGATACGTGCGTGGTGTTGAGGCTGGGAATGCTGGCCTGGCGCATCAGGCGATCCGCCTGTTCCAGCTCCCAGCGACATTGCTGCAAGGTCGCGTAGCGGCTGCCGGCACGACGCTGCTCCCGGATCTGCGCCAGGCGTTGCGGATCGATGGTCAATCCGAACAACCGATCCCGATAAGGGCGAAGGCGTGCAGGCAGCTCGAGTTTCTCGAGATCCTCATCGGTCAGCGGATAATTGGCGGCGCTGACGCCGTAATGCAAGGCCATGTAAAGGCAGGTCGGCGTCTTGCCGGATCGCGACACGCCGACCAGGATCAGGTCGGCCTCCGCATAGTTCACATCGATGCCGTCGTCATGCGAGAGCGCGTAGTTGGTCGCATTGATGCGCGCCTCGTACTTGTCGAAGTCCACCATGCCATGCGAACGATTGACCGCGCCCGAACGCTTGGCGCCAAGCTCGTCCTCCAGTGGTCCGATGAACGGCGCGAACACGTCGAGCATCAGCGCCCCGCTGGTGGCGACGATGTCGCACAGCGCGCGGTCGGCCATGGTGTTGACCACGATCGGCCGCTGTCCGCTTTGCGCATACTTGGTCTTGATCCGCAGTGCGGCCGCCTCCGCCTTGTGGGCATTGTCGGTAAACGGCAAACGATGCTTGTCGAACTGCACGCCCTCGAACTGCGCCAGGATGCTGTTGCCAATCGTCTCCGCGGTAATACCAGTGGAGTCGGAGATGAAAAAGACCGTTCGCTGCATGGGGTGTCCTGGTCGCGGTGAGGCGGTTGTTCGCACCTTAGCGCAAGCGCAAAAAGCTGTCGTCGATTGAAACACCGGCTGACTGGTATGCCGTTGGAATGACATCGCAGCACAATGGTCTTCTTGTGCTGCGCATCATCGGCAGCGGACAATACCAGTTCTTTGCAGCCGCTTCGGGCCTGCGCGCCATATCCATTCCGTGACCTTGCAAAGCTTCCCTGAGGAGATTCCCTTGAACGACCTGGTGCTTTGGCTCGACCAACTGCGCATGACCGACCTGGGCAAGGTCGGCGGCAAGAATGCCTCGCTCGGCGAGATGATCGGCAACCTGGCCAAGCTCGGTGTTTCCGTGCCCGGCGGCTTCGCGACGACCGCCGACGCGTTCCAGCAGTACCTGGAGAAGAGTGGCCTGGCCAAGCGCATCCAGCAGAGGCTGGCCTCGCTCGATGTCGACGACGTCGACACCCTGGTCGCCGCCGGCAAGGAGATCCGTGGCTGGATCGTCGATACCGCCCTGCCCGGCGAGCTCGAACAGGCGATCCGTACGGCCTACATCAAGTTGTGCAAGGACGCTGGCGCCGACGACATCGCGGTCGCCGTCCGTTCCTCGGCCACCGCGGAAGATCTGCCCGACGCTTCGTTCGCCGGGCAGCAGGAAACCTTCCTCAACGTCGTCGGCATCGACGACGTGCTGCACAAGGTCAAGGAGGTCTTCGCATCGCTGTACAACGATCGCGCCATTGCCTACCGCGTGCACCAGGGCTTCAAGCACGAAGAGGTGTTCCTCTCCGCGGGCGTGCAGCTGATGGTGCGCTCGGACGTAGGTGCCTCCGGCGTGCTGTTCACGCTCGACACCGAGTCGGGCTTCCGTGACGTGGTGTTCGTCACCGGTTCGTACGGCCTGGGCGAGATGGTCGTCCAGGGCGCGGTCAATCCCGATGAGTTTTACGTATTCAAACCGACCTTACGCGACGGCAAGCCGGCTGTGCTGCGTCGCAATCTCGGCGCCAAGCAGTTGCGCATGGTGTATTCGAGTGCGCCGGGCGAGCGCGTGCGTACCGAAGATACGCCAGCGGAACTTCGCAACAGGTTCTGCATCAACGACGAGGACGTGCAGGAGCTCGCGCGCCAGTCGCTGATCATCGAACAGCATTACGACCGCCCGATGGACATCGAGTGGGCGAAGGACGGCCATACCGGCAAGATCTACATCGTGCAGGCACGCCCTGAAACGGTGAAATCGCGTTCACACGCGACCCAGCTGGAACGCTTCCATCTCAGCGAGAAAGGCAAGGTACTGGCCGAGGGACGTTCCATCGGGCAGAAGATCGGCGCAGGCAAGGCTCGCGTGATCCGCTCACTGAGCGACATGAACAAGGTGCAGGTCGGCGACGTGCTGATCGCCGACATGACCGATCCCGACTGGGAGCCGGTGATGAAGCGCGCCTCGGCCATCGTCACCAATCGCGGCGGGCGTACCTGCCACGCGGCGATCATCGCGCGCGAGCTTGGCGTGCCTGCCGTGGTCGGCACCGGCAACGCGCTGGAACTGATTCCCGACGGTACCGACGTCACGGTGTCTTGCGCCGAAGGCGACACCGGCACGATCTACGAGGGCATCCTGAAGTTCGAGCGGATCACCGCGGATCTTGGCGACATGCCCGAGGCGCCTCTGAAGATCATGATGAACGTGGCCAACCCGGAGCGCGCATTCGACTTCGGCATGCTGCCCAACGCCGGCATCGGCCTGGCTCGCCTGGAAATGATCATTGCCAGCCACATCGGCGTGCATCCGAAGGCGCTGCTGGAATACGCCAAGCAGGATGCCGAGATCAAGGCGAAGATCGACGAACGCATTGCCGGTTATGCCGGACCGGTCGAGTTTTACGTCGACCGCCTTGCCGAAGGCATCGCCACCATCGCCGCCTCGGTCTACCCGAAACCGGTGATCGTGCGCCTGTCCGACTTCAAGTCGAACGAATATGCCGGCCTGCTCGGCGGCTCGCGCTATGAGCCGCATGAAGAGAACCCGATGATCGGCTTTCGCGGTGCCAGCCGCTATGTCGATCCGAGCTTCGAGGAAGCGTTCGGCCTCGAGTGCAAGGCCGTCAAGCGCGTGCGCGAAGTGATGGGTCTCTCCAACGTATGGGTGATGATCCCGTTCGTGCGTACGCTCGGCGAAGGCCGCAAGGTGATCGAGGTACTGGCGAAGAACGGACTCAGGCAGGGCGAGCACGAGCTCAAGGTCATCATGATGTGCGAGGTGCCCTCCAACGCTCTGATGGCCGATGAGTTCCTCGACATCTTCGACGGCTTCTCGATCGGCTCGAACGACCTCACCCAGCTCACCCTCGGCCTCGACCGCGACTCCAGCATCGTCGCCAGCCTGTTTGACGAACGCGACCCGGCGGTCAAGAAATTGCTGGCGATGGCGATCAAGACCGCCCGCGCCAAGGGCAAGTACATCGGCATCTGCGGCCAGGGCCCGAGCGACCATCCTGACCTGGCCGAATGGCTGATGGAACAGGGCATCGAATCGCTGTCGCTCAATCCCGATACGGTCGTCGATACGTGGTTGCGGTTGGCCAAGAAGAAGGCTGGCTGAGCTGCAGCTGGGTCATTCACCGGCCTGACCAACAAGAACACGCCCGGGATCCAGGGGCGGAATGATTCGGCCATCTGGGGCCGAACGCGTTCAAGTTGCGCGCTCAACGGACGGCCGCAGGCGGTACAGATGTGTTCCAGCTTCGGAACATCCCGCTTCTTGCAACGGGTTGGATCGGCCCGTCCTCGGGCCGATCCCTTCCGTGCCACGCGGCCAGTCTGCGGTGTCCGAATTCGTTCCGGACGAATTCGTCGAACCAGGGAGTTCGTCCAGCATCCTTCCGCCAGAAACGCAAAACGCCCCCACGTGGGGGCGTTTGCGTTTCTGGCGGAGAGGGTGGGATTCGAACCCACGGTAGCCTTACAGCTACGCCTGATTTCGAGTCAGGTACATTCGACCACTCTGCCACCTCTCCAGTGGGATGCATGGTGGCGCATGCGAGCCGGGAATAATACGCGAGCGAACTTGCCGTGACAACAAGCAGGTCTTGCGGCATGCTGCGACGGCTCGCCCCAACTGAAAACCCATGATCGAATTCGGACACGGAACGCATGTCGGCCTGCGCCGCACACGCAATGAGGACACCTACTACGCTGACGCTTCGCTCGGCCTGTTCCTGGTTGCCGACGGCATGGGCGGACATCAGCACGGCGAAGTGGCTTCCGCGCTGGTGCGCGATGCGGTGGTCGATCTGGTCACCCGTGGCCAAAGTTTGATAGAGGCGATACACGGCGCAGCCGAGCGCTTGTTGGCCCACACCCGGCGAGGTTTTGACTTGCTGCCCATGGGCACCACGATTGCGGCCCTGCGGACCATCGGCGACAGCTACGAAGTGGCCTGGGTCGGCGACAGTCGGATCTACATGTGGAAGCAGGAACTGCGTCAGATCAGCCACGACCATTCGCTGGTTCAGGCGCTCGTCGAAGCCGGCCAGCTCGATCCCGCGCTGGCGTCCCGGCATCCGCAGCGCAACGTGCTTACGCAGGCGCTGGGTGTGACCACCACCGAGCAGCTGCATATCGGGATGGCACGCGGACAACTGGAACCGGACATGGGGTTCGTGCTGTGCAGCGATGGTTTGACCGAAGAGGTCAGCGACGCATCGATTGCGCGTATGGCGGCACGCAGGGACCTTGCCGCTCAAGAATGCGTGGACCAGCTGTTGCTGGCCGCACTCGACAGCGGCGGCGACGACAACATCACCGTGATCATCGTGCGCTCCTGCTGAGTCAGACAGCAGCGATTCGTCAACCCAGCCGGCGCCAGACGCTCTGCCCTTCGCCGCCTTTGTCGAGCGCATCCAGGCGCTGCTCATGCTGCAGCAGCTCATCCGGCGAAGCACGCAACACGAAAGGGCGCACCCGCAGCACGAGCGGCGCAACCGGTACAGCGCCCTGCTGTTCCGCGCCGCTTTCGAAGCCCAGGTCGAACGCCACCTGCCCCGAGGTCATCCCTAGGTAGACGTCCGCCAGCAACTGGGCGTCGATCAGGCCACCGTGCATCTCGCGTCGCGAATTGTCCACGCCGAGCCGCTTGCACAGGGCATCAAGACTGTTGCGCTGGCCGGGATAGCGCTCGCGCGCCATCGCCAGGGTGTCGAGGACACGGCAACGATCGCCGATCCTGCCGAAGCCGTTGCCCAGGCGCGCCAGTTCCGCATCGAGAAACCCGATGTCGAAACTGGCGTTGTGGATGATCAGCTCCGCGCCGTCGATGAAGGCGAGAAACTCGTCGACCACATGGGCGAACAAAGGCTTGTCGAGCAGGAATTCATCTTCGATGCCGGTGACCAGCCGGGCGCCTTCATCAATCGCCCGTTGCGGGTTGAGATAGGTCTGGTAGTGGCGGCCAGTGAGCCGTCGCTCGACCATCTCGATGCAGGCGATCTCAACGAGGCGATGTCCCTGGCGTACTTCCAGCCCGGTGGTCTCGGTGTCGAGGACAATCTGCCTCATGGCCGCTTCCTGAGCCGTTCTGCCTGTTCGCGCGCGGCCTGGTCGACCCGCTCGTTCTCAATATGGCCGTTGTGACCGCGCACCCACAGCCAGCGCACCTGGTGGGTACTTGCGGCATCCGAAAGGCGCTGCCAAAGATCCTGGTTCTTGACCGGCTTCCTGTCCGCGGTGCGCCAGCCGTTGGCGCGCCATTTGGGCAGCCACAATTCGATGCCCTGCATCACGTAGCGCGAGTCGGTGGTGAGCACGACGCTGCAAGGTCGCTTCAGCGCCTCAAGGGCGCCGATGGCAGCCATCAGTTCCATCCGGTTGTTGGTGGTGGCCGGATCACCGCCGGCAACCATGCGTTCGTTGTCCCTGGCGCGCAACAGGGCGGCCCAGCCGCCCGGGCCCGGATTGCCCAGGCAGGCACCGTCGGTAAATGCTTCCACTTCGCTCATCGTTGCTCACACAAGTCCATTGAAAGGTCACGACGCCGAGCTGCGTCGTGCGCCCGGCGATAACTGGCCATTGGATGGCACCGTCACCGGTACCGGTTTGATCCGCAGTGGCGTCGCCATGCGGCGACGTTTGCGTGCGATCAGGATGTAACCTCCGCCGAATGCGCTGCCCCGTGCCGAACCCGGCCTTTCCTGGCTTGGCCATGCGCGCCCCACACGCTGCATGCACTCGATCTCCAGCCCCGCCTGCCGCAGGTCGTGACCGAGGTGAAGCGGCATCTGCAATACCCGAGATTCGCCACGCGTGCGCCAGTAGAACCAAGGGGCCCAGCCACTGATCGGATGCACGCCGGTAAGCACGAGTACGCCACCAGGTGCGAGTATGCGGACGGCGTCGTCGAGTAGCGCCGGTGCATTCGGCGCCACCTCCAGCACATGCCGCAATAGCGCCAGGTCGAAGGCATCGTCGACGAAGGGCAACGGCTCATTCGCGGCGGCCCGCAAATCACCGCCATAGCCGGCGCCATCCAGATGCAGGCTGGTCCAGCAGCGCAGCATCGGCAGCGCCGGAGGCCTGTCGTCGCCGCAGGCGCGCAGCAGCAGCCCATGCATGCCGTGACAGCGCTGCAGCTCTGGCCTCAGTGCCCGCGTCTGCTCATCCAGCAATCGGCGCAGTGGCGCACTGGCATAGATGTCATCATCGCGTTGGTGCATGCAGCGGGCCTGGCATTCTTTCTATATCTCCAGTGTAACCGGTTGACGACAGCCGGCTGCAGATCACAGCCGGGCCGGAACTGCCGCACGCCGCTGAACGGAGGATGGCACCGTTAACGGCCTTCTAACGAGCTGACCCGATAGGCCGCTTATAGTCGACCGCCTCGTGCGCACCCGGACGGCTGCGTTTGTCGTTGACCACGGACAACGCACCTGACTCGCCGGGTGCTCCTGAAACGCAGCGGAGCCCGCCTTGCATCTCATACCGCTACCGGCGCTGGCCGATAACTACATCTGGCTCATGCATGACGACGACGGCAATGCCATCGTGGTCGACCCCGGCGATGCGACCGTCGTCGAACGGGCCCTGGAAACGCTTCAGCTGCGGCTGCGGGCGATTCTCCTGACACACCATCATCACGACCATATCGGTGGAGCAGCCGCTCTGCGAACGAGGCATGGCGTTCCGGTCTATGCACCTGTCGATGAACGCATCGACGGGGTCAACGAACAGGTGCGGGACGGGGATCGGATCCGGCTGGCGGCGCCCCAGGTCGACTTCGAGGTGATTGCCGTGCCCGGCCACACGCTCAGTCATGTCGCCTTCGTGGGAGCGGGGCTGCTGTTCTGCGGCGACACGCTATTCAGCCTCGGCTGCGGCCGCTTGTTCGAGGGCACCCCGGCCCAGATGCTCGCATCACTGGACCGGCTGTCGACGCTGCCAGCCGACACCCGGGTTTGCGCGGGCCACGAGTACACCGAAGCCAACGGCCGTTTCGCGCGCATCGTCGAACCAAACAACCAGGCCCTGCAAAGCAGAGTGCAGGAAGTCGCACAACTGCGGGCCCGGCGGCGGCCTACGCTGCCGGTTGCACTGGCCGGTGAGCTGGCGACCAATCCGTTCCTGCGCGTGGACACCGACGCGATCGGGGCATGGGGCGGGCGACGAGGCGTCGGTGCGGACCGCGTCGCTCGTTTTGCCGCCCTGCGTGAAGCCAAGAACGAGTTTGCCGGATGAGCAGGCATCTGCGGTTCCTGCCATCGGCACTGTCGATCCTGTTGACCGCGTGCGTCGCTGCGCCCTCACACGCACCGCAGCCGCAAGCGACCAAGATCGAGCCAGCCGCAGCACCGACGAGGGTGCCCTTGACCTCGCCAGCGGCCAGCGAACTGGAGACGGCACCGCCGGACACTACATGGGATCAACTGCGACGCAGTTTCGCGATGGCCGACTGCGATGCCGACCCTTCGGTAATGGCCTGGGCCGCACGCTATACACGCAATCCCCGACAGTTCGAGAACCAGCTGCGGCAGGTATTGCCTCGACTGGCCTACGTGCAGCAGGTAGCCTCGCAATACGATGTCGCAGGGGAATTTGTCCTGCTGCCTTGGGTGGAAAGCCATTTCCGGCCGGTGGCCGCACGCAGGCAACGACCTGCCGGCATGTGGCAGATCATGCCGGCCACCGCCGGCACCATGGGTCTGCGGGTCGATGGCCGCTACGACGGACGCCTTGATGTACCGGCAGCTGCCCATGCGGTGATGAAGCTGCTCAAGCAATATCACGATCAGTTTCATGACTGGCGCGTGGCTGACTACGCCTACAACGCCGGCGAGTTCTCCGTACGCAAGCTCGTCCAGCAACACGGCGCGCCGGGAAGCGAGCCGGTGATCCCGGAATTGCCCGTTCGCAAGGGCACGCGTGCGCACCTGACCAAACTGCTGGCGATCGCCTGCGTGGTGCGGGAACCGGGGCGCTTCAAGGTGAAGCTGCCCACGTTGCCGGATGAGCAACAGCTGGTGCAGGTGAAAATCCCTCACTCGATGCCGATCAGCCGGGCCGCCGATCACGCTGGCATGTCCGTGGATACATTGAAGGATCTCAACGCCGCTTTCCGCAGTGATCTGGTCGATGCCAGCGCAGCCTCCTACCTGCTGCTGCCGGCGAGTCATGCCCGGCATTTCCAGGACGCCCTGTTGGCGCAGCCCGCCACGGATACCCCGGACGGGCTGGCTTACGACGTTGCAGCCAAGGCCGTAACCGCTGCCACGGCAAACTCAACGACACCCCGCAGAACACATACGGTCAGGCGTGGCGACAGCCTGTGGCAAATCGCCAGGAGTTACTCGGTCGACATACGCCAGCTGCAACGCTGGAACCATCTCGATGGGCGTGCGCTCAAGCCGGGCCAGGTACTGCAGGTAAGCGGTTCAAACTGAGTTGCGCGCTCGTCCCGGTCGAGCCGTCCTCAAACAAAAAAAGGCGGCCATCGGCCGCCCTCCTTGTTCACACCGCCCCACGCCGCGTGGCCGCGGCGCCGCATGCATTACAACCGCGCCTTGTTGAGCTTGATCGTGGTCTTTGCCTTGAGCAGATAAATCAGTTCTCTTGTTGTCTCGGAACCGTAGGCCTGGGCCATCTGCTGGCGCAACGATTCGCGCTGCTCCGGCGGCACCTTGGAAAGATCGCCGCCCTGAACCTTGTCCAGCGCCAGGAGTGCGAACGTCCCGTTCTGCATGTCCACAACAGCGAACTGCGACTTGTCGGCAGCGGGGTGTGGCAGCTGGAACGCCTGCGTCAACAGGGGCGCCGGCACCTGGGACTGCCGCACGGCCTCGTTCACTGCAGTGAGGGTGGCTCCCAACGATGATGCCACTGTCGACATCGATTCACCCTTGCGCAAGCGCGCCAGCGCGTCGTCGGCCTGCTTCTTCTCGAGGGCCGCTGCGCGCTCGTCGAGGATCCGCTTCTGCACGTCGGCACGCACTTCGGCCAGCGGACGCGCCGCCGCCGGCACATGCTTGTCGATGTGGATGACTACCGAGTGGTTGCCGCCAAGGTCGATCAGACCGGAGTTGTTGCCCTGTACCAGCACGTCATCGCTGAACGCCGCAGCGACCACCTTGGGATTGGCGGCAAGACCTTCGCCACCGGAACGACCGAACAGCGCCGTCGTCTTGATGGGCAGCTTCAAGGCGACCGAAGCGGGCTCCAGCGAGGTCGGGTTCTGATAGGTGTTGTCGGACATCTTGCCGGCAACCTCGTTGTACGTGCGGTCGCGTTCGGCCGACGACGCCTCCTTCACCAGCTGGTCCCGAACCTCTTCAAACGGCTTGGATTCGCCGCTGCGAACATCGCGCAGCCAGATGATGTGATAGCCATCGGACGACAGCACGGGCTGGGAAATCTGGTTTTTCTGCAGGGCGAACAACGCCGCGTCGAAGGCGGGGTTGGTCACGCCCTTCTCCAGCCATCCGAGATCGCCTCCCTGCCGCTTTGAACCGAGGTCCTGCGAGTCCCGTTCGGCCAGTTTGGCGAAGTCCCCGGGGGTGGCTTCGGCGGCGATCTTCTCGGCCTTCGCCAGCGCAACTTTTTGCTGCTCGGGCGTGGCATTGGCCGGTACGTTGATCAGGATATGCGAAACGAGCCGCTGTTCCGGCTGCACGAAACGCTGCTTTTCATCCTCATAGCGTTTTCTGAGGTCGTCGTCGCTGGGTGCGGCTTCCAGCGGCAGATCCGCGCCGTTGACTTCGACGTATTTCACCGAAACCTGTTCGGGAGTCATGTAATCGGCGAGATGCGCCTTGTACCAGCTTTCGATCTGCGAATCGCTGACTTGATTATCGGGCAGCGCCGGTCGCGGCAGCTGGAAGTAACGCAGGTCGCGGCGCTGGGTGAGCAGACTCAGGAACTGGTCAACCTGCGCGTCGCTGACGATGGTGCTGTCGTTGATGGCGTCAGGCAGCAACTGGGTGGCCAACGAAGAACGTATCTCGCTCTCGAACATGTCCGGCGTCTTGCGCTGGCTGGCCAGCCATGCGCGATAGCTGACCGCGTCGAACTGACCGTTGACCTGGAAGGCCGGAATGCCCGCGATGTAATCCCGTATGGCCTGATCCGATACCCGCATGCCCCAGTCATCGTTGGCCTGGAGCAGCAATTGCTGATCGACCATGCCATCCAGGATCCGCTGCTTTGTCTCGGGCTTCTCGAAGATGCTGGAATCGAAATGCTCGCCCTGCTCGGCGCTGGTTTGCTGCCGCAGCTGGTTGATCCTGTCCTGATAGGCGTTCTGGCTGATTTCATGCTTGCCGACTTTCGCCACGAACGCGTCGTCACGCGACGTGAAGTAGCTCTCCATGCCAAACAGCGACATCGCCAGAACGGCGAGACCAAGAACAATGATGGACGGCCATCCATGCATCTTGTTACGCATTGCCTGCAGCATTGAAATCTTCCCGCAACGTGGTTGAAAACGCGTGGTGCATGGTGATGCAAGCGGCCTGTTCCGAGATCAGGCGAACACGCACTGCTCAAATGACAAGGGCGCCACGCGGGCGCCCTTGCGAACTGTGGCGGAGTGGACGGGACTCGAACCCGCGACCTCCGGCGTGACAGGCCAGCATTCTAACCAACTGAACTACCACTCCGCATTTTTCTGGTGGGTGCTGTAGGGATCGAACCTACGACCACCGCCTTGTAAGGGCGACGCTCTACCGCTGAGCTAAGCACCCGAAACCAAGCGTCAGCCGCTTAGTTTAGGGCATCCTTCAGGGTCTTGCCAGCCTTGAACGCGGGCACTTTCGAGGCCTTGATCTTGATCGCTTCGTTGGTGCGCGGATTGCGGCCGGTGCGCGCTGCGCGCTTGCGCACAGTGAACGTGCCAAAGCCCACGACCGACACATCCTCGCCCGCCTTCAACGACTTCTGCACGGTCTCGAAGAACGCCTCGAGGGCGCGGCCTGCATCAGCCTTGGTCAATTCGGCTTTTTCGGCGATGGCATTGATCAGATCGGTTTTATTCATTGAAAGAAACTCCCTTGTTCGGATTTTTCGCCAGCGCAGTCGGCCCGAGAACGGGACAACGCCGGCATGATGGTTGGCTCTCGCAGGTGCTTGACGCAACCCCGCGTCGCTGCACCGAGATATCGGCGCCGGGACTGCGGTATCGCCTTTATACCAGTGCCTTGCTGGAATCCGCAACACAAGCCACAGCAACATTTCCGCGAGGTTGGCGTCTGCCGGAACCGCTTGCAAAACGGGCGCCAGAAGACTACGTGCAACAGCAGCCGGCAGCGGAAACGGAAACGGAAACGCCCTGCCGCAGCAGGGCGCCCCGGACCCGCTGAGCAACGATCTCCGCCTGTCAGTGCGTGAGCGAGTGAACTTCCGATGGCTCGCCCGCCATCGTCGCCGAAGCCTCGTCCTTGACCGGGTTGGGCCGCAGCGGACGTTCCAGCGCAATGTCGAGCACCTCGTCGATCCAGCGCACCGGATGAATTTCCAGCGACGAGGTTATGTTGGCGGGCATGTCCACCAGATCCTTCTTGTTGTCCTCGGGGATGATTACCGTGGTGATTCCGCCGCGGAGCGCTGCCAGCAACTTCTCCTTGAGCCCGCCGATTGGCAGCACACGACCGCGCAAGGTGATCTCACCGGTCATCGCCACCTCGGAACGTACGGGCACCTTGGTAAGCACGGAGACCAGTGCCGTGCACATCGCGATGCCCGCGCTGGGGCCGTCCTTCGGCGTGGCTCCCTCCGGAACATGGATATGCACGTCGAGCTTTTGATGGAAATCCGGATCGATGCCCAACTGGTCGGCGCGGGCGCGCACCACCGACAAGGCCGCCTGGATCGACTCTTTCATGACGTCGCCAAGTTGGCCGGTATGCACCAGCTTGCCCTTGCCCGGCACCACGGAACATTCGATGCTCAGCAGTTCGCCACCGACCTGTGTCCAGGCGAGCCCGGTCACCAGCCCTACTTCGTTCTGCAACTCTTTTCGACCGAAGTCGAAACGCCGCACGCCCAGATAATGATCCAGGTTGGCGGAATCCACCTTGACCCTTCCCGTGTCGGCCTTGACCCTGGCCTTGGCCGTCTTTGCGGGCGCTGTTCTGGCCTTGGCCTTTTTCACCTGGGCCAGGGTCAGCTCCTTGACCACCTTGCGGCAGATCTTGGAGATCTCGCGCTCCAGGTTGCGCACGCCCGATTCGCGCGTGTAGTACCGCACGATGTCGCGCAGAGCGTCCTCGGTCACGCTGAGCTCTTCAGGCTTGAGCCCGTTCGCCTTGAGCTGCTTGGCAAGCAGGTATTTCTGCGCGATGCCCAGCTTCTCATCCTCGGTATAGCCAGGAATACGGATGACTTCCATGCGGTCCAGCAGCGGACCCGGAATGTTCAACGAGTTCGCCGTGGCGATCCACATCACCTCGGACAGGTCGAGATCGACTTCGAGGTAGTGGTCGTTGAACGCATGGTTCTGTTCCGGATCAAGAACCTCAAGCAGCGCCGATGAGGGATCGCCGCGGAAGTCCATCGACATCTTGTCGATCTCGTCCAGCATGAACAGCGGATTCTTGCTGCCCACCTTGTTGAGATTCTGCACGATGCGGCCGGGCATCGAACCAATATAGGTGCGCCGGTGCCCGCGGATCTCGGCTTCGTCACGTACGCCGCCCAGGCTCATACGCACGAACTTCCGGTTGGTCGCCTTGGCGATCGACTGCCCCAGTGACGTCTTGCCCACGCCCGGGGGGCCGACCAGGCACAGGATGGGGCCCTTCATCTGAGATACGCGCTGTTGCACGGCCAAGTACTCCAGGATGCGATCCTTGACCTTCTCCAGGCCGAAATGATCGGCGTCCAGCACCTCCTGCGCGACCTGAAGATCCTTGCGCACCTTGGCACGCTTTTTCCAGGGCACACCAACCAGCCAGTCGAGGTAGTTGCGCACCACGGTGGCCTCGGCCGACATCGGCGACATCTGCTTGAGCTTGCTGAACTCCTGGCGCGCCTTGGCCAGCACCGGCTTTGGCATGCCTGACGTCTCTATCTTCTTCTGCAGCTCCTCAACCTCGTTGGGACCCTCCTCGTTGTCGCCGAGCTCCTTCTGGATCGCCTTCATCTGTTCGTTGAGGTAATACTCGCGCTGGCTCTTTTCCATTTGCGACTTGACGCGGCCACGGATGCGCTTCTCGACCTGCTGCAGATCCATCTCGCTGTCGACCAGCCCGATCAACAGCTCCAGCCGCTGCCCGACGTCGGCGGTCTCCAGCACCCTTTGCTTGTCTGCCATGCGCACGGAAAGGTGGGCTGCAATGGAATCAGCGACGCGTGACGGGTCATCGATGCCCGAAAGGCTGGCCAACACTTCCGGTGGAAGCTTGCGACTCTGTTTGACCAGTTGCTCGAACAGCGAAATCAGCGTGTGCGACACCACATCCAACTCGCGTTCCTTGGCGTTGTAGACCGGCTCGATCAGGCGCGACCGCGCCACCAGCATGCCGTCCTGTTCCTGAAAGTCCTCGACCGCCACCCGTGACTGGCCTTCGACCAGCACCTTGACCGTGCCATCGGGCAATTTCAGCAATTGCAGCACGCCGGCCAGCGTGCCGACCTGGTGAAGATCGGCAATTTCGGGATCGTCGATATCCGGGCTCTTCTGGGCGACCAGCAGGATCTGTCGTTCGCCTTCCATGGCGCGCTCCAGCGCGCGCATGGACTTGTCGCGTCCGACAAACAACGGGATGACCATGTGCGGATAGACCACCACATCGCGTAATGGCAATACCGGGAGTGCATCCAGTGCAACGGGAAGGGGGGCGTTCTTGGCCATGGATGGAAGTCCCTCGATTTTCGGTTCTATGTGGTACGTCCCGACACTGCGCCGGGCCCGTCATCAGGTCAAGTGGAGGCGGCAAGGCCCGCAGTCAAGGTATGTGAGACGCCCAAAAACAGAACGGCCCCGGCGGAGAACACCGGAGCCGCTGTTGCTGCTGCGCGTAGTGCGGATCAGGCTGCGTCGCCACCCTCGCCCGCCACGCGCTGTTGCAGGTTGCCGCGATAGATCAGGTATGGCTCGGCCTGGCCATCGATCACGGCATCGTCCACCACGACCTTGCTGACATGCTCCAGCGAGGGCAGCTCGTACATCGTGTCCAGCAACACCTGCTCAAGGATGGTGCGCAAGCCACGTGCGCCCGTCTTGCGCTTGAGCGCTTTCTTGGCGATGGCCTGCAGTGCTTCGGGGCGGAACTCCAGCTCCACCTCCTCCATCTCGAACAGCTTCTTGAACTGCTTGGTGACAGCGTTCTTCGGCTCGGTGAGAATCTTCACCAGAGCCGCTTCGTCGAGTTCATCCAGCGTGGCCACCACCGGCAGGCGCCCGACGAATTCCGGAATAAGGCCGAAACGCACCAGATCCGAAGGCTCCACGTCGGCCAGCACCTTGCCCAGGTTCTCGGTGCGCTCCTTGCTGCGCACTTCGGCGGAAAAACCGATGCTGGTGTTCTCGGAGCGCTGCTGAATGACCTTTTCCAGGCCGGCGAATGCGCCACCGCAGATGAACAGGATATTCTTGGTGTCCACCTGCAGGAATTCCTGCTGTGGGTGCTTGCGCCCACCCTGCGGTGGAACCGAGGCCAAGGTGCCCTCGATCAACTTCAGCAGCGCCTGCTGCACGCCCTCTCCCGACACGTCGCGGGTGATCGAGGGGTTCTCGCTCTTGCGCGAAATCTTGTCGATCTCATCGATATAGACGATGCCCGACTGCGCCTTCTCGACGTCGTAGTCGCACTTCTGCAGCAATTTCTGGATGATGTTCTCGACATCCTCGCCCACATAACCGGCTTCGGTCAGCGTGGTGGCGTCGGCGATGGTGAACGGCACGTTGAGCAGACGAGCGAGCGTTTCGGCCAACAGCGTCTTGCCTGAACCGGTCGGACCGATAAGCAGGATGTTGGATTTGCCCAGCTCGATGTCGTCACTCTTCTGGCGCGACTCGATCCGCTTGTAATGGTTGTATACCGCCACCGCCAGCGCCTTCTTGGCGCGGGTCTGGCCCACCACGTATTGATCCAGTGATTCACGGATCTCGCGCGGCTTCGGCAACTGGGTGCGCCCGGAGGCAGCCTTTTCTTCCAGTTCCTCCCGGATGATGTCGTTGCACAGCTCTACGCACTCGTCGCAGATGAACACGGACGGACCCGCGATCAGCTTGCGCACTTCATGCTGGCTCTTGCCGCAGAAAGAGCAATAGAGAATCTTGCCGCTGTCGCTGGAACGCCCCTGCCGGTCGTCGCTCATACTCTCGATCCCGCTGGTAAATCTGAATGCGTCGCGAGAATAACACAGGGCTCCGCGTCTGCCTGCAGACGCAGAGCCCATCCCGTGACTATGGGGTGGGGCCTGTGGATCAGGCCGATTTCACGGTCTCGCCGGCGCGCTTGTCGAGCACTTCATCGATCAGGCCATACGTCTTGGCGTCAACGGCATTCATGAAGCGATCCCGCTCCATGTCCAATTCGATCTTCTCGATCGCCTGTCCGGTGTGCTGGACATAGATCTGGTTCAGGCGCTGACGCATGTATAGGATCTCGCGCGCCTGGATCTCGATGTCGGTTGCCTGACCCTGCGCGCCACCTGAAGGCTGATGGATCATTACGCGCGAGTTCGGCAACGAGAACCGCTTGCCTTTGGCGCCTGCGGTCAGCAGCAGCGAACCCATGCTGCACGCCTGACCGATGCACATCGTGCTGACGTCCGGCTTGATGAATTGCATGGTGTCATAGATCGCCAGACCCGCGGTCACCGCGCCACCGGGGCTGTTGATGTAGAAGTGGATGTCCTTGTCCGGATTCTCCGACTCCAGAAACAGCATCTGGGCCACGATCACGTTGGCAACCTGATCGTTGACTTCGCCGACCAGGAAGATCACACGCTCCTTCAGCAGGCGCGAATAGATGTCATAGGAGCGCTCGCCGCGGGCCGTCTGCTCGACGACCATCGGTATCAAATTGAGGTTCTGGATCGGGTCCATGGCCATGTTGGCAGCTCTCCGGTGAATATGCCTGTAGAGGCTCAGACGTTAGCCGGGCGCATCACGTCGTCGAAGCTCAAGTCCTGCTGCGTGGTTTTGGCATGATCCGCCACCCACTCAGCCACCTGATCTTCCATCACACGATTCTGCAGCCCAGACATCAATTGGGGGTCGCCGTTGTAGAGTTCAATGACCTTCTCCGGCTCCTCGTAGGTCGAGGCTATCGCGGCGAGTTGCTCAGCGACGCGCTTGCGGTCGATCTTGATCTCGTGCTTGCGCGCGACCTCGCCCATCAGCAGGCCGGCGATCACCCGCTTGCGTGCGGTCGGCATGGCGGCATCGATCAACTGCGGCGGCGGCTGCTGGCCCTGCGGCACGCTGCCGGCAGCCATGTTGCGCGCCTCGGACTGCACCATAAGCTTCGGCACGTCGAGCCCGGCGTGCGCATCGGCCAGCTTTTCGGCAACTTCGGACTTCAGTCGCGCCATCAGCGCCGCATTGAGTTCCCGCTCGAGATTGGCTCGAACCTCCTTGCGGAAAGTCTCCAGGTCGCCGTCTTCGATACCGAACAATTTGGCAAACTCGCCGTCGATCTCGGGCAGCTTCGGCGCCTGCACCTTGACGACGGCAAAGCTGACCCGGGCAGTCTTGCCGGCCAACTGCTCGTTGCGGAAATCCGCCGGAAACGCGATGTCGGCATCAAAGCTTTCGCCCGCCTTGCGCCCTATCAATGCATGGTCGAGCGCATTGAACAACGTGCCCGAGCCCAACACGCTGCCGGCCCGCTCCATACCCTCGGCGGGGAAACGGTAGTCACCCGCCTCAGCGGCATATTCGAACATCACGAAGTCGGCGTCGGCCGAGGCGCGCTCCACTTCATCGAAGCTGCGGCGCTGCTGGCGCAGCGTCTCCAGCATCTTGTCGATATCGGCATCGGTCACCGTGGCCACCGGCCGGTTGATCTCCAGCGCAGTCACGTCGATCGCCGGAAACTCCGGCATGATCTCGAAGGTAGCGGTGTAGGCAATCTCGCCGTTCTCCGGCTTGCCGGTGGTATTGATCGCGGGGTTGGCGATCGGCTTCAGTTTCTCCTGCTCCACCGCCTCGCGCAGCGTACTGCCGATGAGATCGGACAACACTTCGCCACGGACCTGCTCCCCAAAACGCTGTTTGATCACCGTCGTCGGCACCTTCCCCGGACGGAAACCTTTCAGACGAACCGTGCGGCCCATTTCCGCGATCCGCGCGCTGACCTGTGTCTCGAACCGCTCTGCGGCGAACTTCACCGTGAGCTTGCGCTCAAGCGTGCCGATGTTCTCAACCGAAACCTGCATGACGTCTCCTGGTACCTGATGTTGTGGGCCTGCCGCAGGCGCCATGGCGGCTGTGCCGCCGATAAAACCAAGGGAATAACATCGGGGCATGGTGCGAAAGGGGGGACTCGAACCCCCACGGGGTTAACCGCCAGAACCTAAATCTGGTGCGTCTACCAATTCCGCCACTCTCGCCTTGCCACGCTCATTGACGTTCGTAAGTACATGATCTCGAAGCTAATGCCCCGGTGGCCATGTCGCCTGGCCACTGCTGCGAAATTCACCTGCCACGCCCGCCTAAGTCGATGATTACCTTATACGAAAGCTGATCATTTTACGGTTGCATGACCTTGCAGCACAAGCGCGCTGAAGAAGGGCCTGTCATGTCAGCGAGCCGTCCACGGCTCGCCAGCCGAATCCCGACGACCGGGCTTCCTTGATGGCATAAAGCAAGACGCCGATCGCAAGCGATCGGCGTCTTGTCTGCATTGGTGGGCCGTGAAGGATTCGAACCTTCGACCAATTGATTAAGAGTCAACTGCTCTACCAACTGAGCTAACGGCCCAGGAAACCTGGCTTGGAACTGGGGTGGATGATGGGATTCGAACCCACGACAACCGGAATCACAATCCGGGACTCTAACCAGCTGAGCTACACCCACCATAAATCTTGTAACTGGTGCGCCCGACAGGACTCGAACCTGCAACCGTCGGCTTAGAAGGCCGATGCTCTATCCGGTTGAGCTACAGGCGCAGTCTCTGCCGCAGGATACGTTGCTGGTCGGGGCAGAGGGATTCGAACCCCCGACTTTTGCGTCCCAAACGCAACGCTCTACCAGACTGAGCTATACCCCGCAACGAATCCTCGAACACTTCAAGTCATCGAAGCCTTCAAATGTTACGGGTGATGCTTCGCTCAGTCAATCCGTACGAAGCACACCATCATTTCCAATCAACTGTTTTCGTGCAAAGGAACAAACCTTTCCGCGAAAACAAAACGGGGTGCAAGCACCCCGCCTCGCCTTGTAAAAATGGTGCGCCCGGAGAGATTCGAACTCCCGACCACCTAGTTCGTAGCCAGGTACTCTATCCAACTGAGCTACGGGCGCACTGAAAAACTTTCTGCCCTGCCACGTCGACGTTTGGGCGTCGAGGCGGTGAAGCAAGAAGCGGAATTATTCAGACTCCGCCACCGTGCGTCAACCTTTTTCGCAAATTTTTATCTGGCGTGATTCCAAACCGTCCGGGCCCCACGGTTCATCGACCCGACCATCGGGGGCACCCCGCAGCGGACCGAACGAGGAAGGGCTGCACACTATGGACGTCCAAACACGTATCAGCTTTCCAGACTGTTGCGGCTTTGCGGCGCCGGATCGCCCATCTTGCCCACCGTGGAGCCGGCGTCGCCCTTGGGCGGCGGAGGCGGCGGTGTGGCGCCGGTCGCGGCGTTCTTGGTCCAGTCGGCAGGTGGGCCCGGCTCGCGCCCGGCCATGATGTCGTCGATCTGATGCGCGTCGATGGTTTCGTACTGAAGCAGCGCCTCGGCCATGGCGTGGAGTTTCTCGAGATTGGCAGTCAGCAACTCCCTACTGCGCGCGTAGGCGCGATCGAGGATGCCACGTACTACCTCATCGATCTTGCTGGCGGTCTCGTTGGAGATGCTCTTGTGCTGAGTGACGGAGCGACCAAGGAACACTTCGTCCTCATCCTCGCCGTACGTGATCGGGCCGAGCTCATCCGACAGCCCCCATTTGGTGGCCATGTTGCGTGCCATCTTGGTGGCCCGTTCGATGTCGTTGGACGCTCCGGTGGTCACCTTGTCGGCCCCGAAGATAAGCTCTTCGGCCACGCGACCGCCGTACAACGAGCAAAGCTGCGACTGGATTGCCACGCGGTTGATGCTGTACTTGTCGCCCTCGGGCAAATACATGGTCACGCCCAGCGCCCTGCCGCGCGGGATGATCGTGACCTTGTAGACGGGATCGTGTTCCGGCACCAGCCGGCCGACGATGGCGTGGCCTGCCTCGTGATACGCCGTGAGCTTCTTCTCGTCCTCGCTCATTGCCATCGAGCGACGCTCGCTTCCCATCAGGATCTTGTCGCGAGCCTTGTCCAGATGGCTCATGCGGACCTCGCGCGCGTTCTCGCGTGCGGCAAACAGGGCGGCCTCGTTGACCAGGTTGGCCAGGTCGGCGCCGGAGAAGCCCGGCGTGCCTCGCGCGATGGTCATCGCGTTGACGTCGCTGGCGGTCGGCACCTTGCGCATGTGGACCTTGAGGATCTGCTCGCGACCACGTACGTCCGGCAGGCCCACCACCACCTGGCGATCGAAACGGCCCGGCCGCAGCAACGCCGGATCCAGCACGTCGGGACGGTTTGTAGCGGCGATCACGATGATGCCCTCGGTGCCCTCGAAACCGTCCATTTCGACCAGCAACTGATTCAGGGTCTGCTCGCGCTCATCATGACCGCCGCCCAGGCCGGCACCGCGATGGCGACCGACGGCGTCGATCTCGTCGATGAAAATGATGCAGGGGGCATGCTTCTTGGCCTGCTCGAACATGTCGCGCACGCGGCTGGCGCCAACGCCGACGAACATTTCGACGAAGTCGGAGCCGGAGATCGCGAAGAACGGCACCTTTGCCTCGCCCGCGATGGCCTTCGCCAGCAGAGTCTTGCCGGTGCCGGGAGGGCCGACCATCAGCACACCGCGAGGAATCTTGCCACCCAGCTTCTGGAAACGGCCCGGATCGCGCAGGAACTCGACCAGCTCGCCGACCTCCTCCTTGGCTTCGTCGCAACCGGCGACATCACTGAAATTGACCTTGATCTGGTCCTCGCCCTGCAACTTGGCGCGCGACCGACCGAAACTCATCGCACCGCGACCGCCGCCACCAGACTGCATTTGGCGCATGAACCAGATGAACACGCCGACGATCAGCAACACCGGCAACCAGCTCACCAGCAGACCGATCAGCGAGAAACCCTCGGAGGGATCCTGGCGGACTTCGACACCCTTGTCCTGCATCTGCTTGACCACCGCATTGGTGGAAAAACCGAGCATTGGGGCGACCGTGCGGAACGCGCTGCCGTCCTTCAGCTTGCCGCTGATGGTGGCGGGCTGATCGGCACTGATGGTGGCGTTGGCGACGTTGCCGTTGTCCACACTCTGCACGAACGAACTGTAAGGCAGATCGGAAGAGGCCGCGCCGCGCGGGTTGAAGCTCTGGAACACGGTGAAAAGGACCACCGCGATGATCACCCAGAGCAACACGTTTTTCGCTGTTTCATTCATGCACGGTTCTCGCCCGGTGACACGACGGCAGGCTTCAAACCCACCGCCAGTGCGTACACCTCACGCGAACGTGCGCGGGAGGCCTTAGGTTTACGCATGGTCACGCGGGTGAAGTCCGCGCGCAAGCTGCGCAAATATTCGTCAAAGCCGACGCCCTGGAACAATTTGATCAGGAACGACCCGCCCGGCTTGAGCCACTGCCTGCTGAAATCGAGCGCGAGATCGGCCAGAGCCATCGCGCGGATCTGGTCGGCCAGCGCCACACCACTCATATTGGGGGCCAGATCGCACAGTACAAGATCAAGCCGATGCCCCTCCAGCCGGGCCTCCAGTTCGCGCAGCACCGCTTCCTCACGGAAGTCGCCCTGCAGAAAATCCACCCCGGCGATGCTTTGCATCGGCAGGATGTCCAGCGCGAACACCTTGCCGGTATCGCCCAGACGGTTGCGCACCAGCTGCGACCAGCTGCCCGGGGCGGCTCCGAGATCCACCACGTTGATGCCCGGCTTGAGCAGGCGATCGCGTTCGATCAATTCCTCGAGTTTGTACACCGCACGCGAACGCAGGCCTTCGGCCTGGGCTTTCTTCACGAATTCGTCGTTGAAATGTTCGCGCAGCCAGACTGCGCTGCTTTTGCTGCGGGCCATGTCGTCGGGGGTCACAAATTGGGGATGGGAAGGCTGCATGATACCCTTTGCCGTTCATCTACCGCGAATCGAGCACCACCGCATGGCCCTTTCCTCCTCGCAAACCCGCTACTTGCGCAGCCTCGCCCACGATCTGAGCCCGGTCGTCCTGCTGGGCAACAAGGGTGCCACCGAGGCGGTGGTGAAGGAGCTCAACCAGGCGCTGGATATCCACGAACTGGTCAAGGTGAAGTTGTCCGGTGGCGACAAGGACGAGCGGCAGGCGCAGATCGACATGCTCACCGGCGGCACGCAGGCAGAAAAAGTCCACCAGATCGGGCATGTCGTCGTGTTGTTCCGCCGCAACACCGACGAACCGAAGATCGCCTTGCCGCGCTAGGCTGCCGTACCGGGAGAACCTGATGGAACTGTCGCTCGACAACACCGAAGGCTATCTGCTCGTACGACGCACGGCGGCCCATTCGATCACCCTGCTTGATCGCGAACTCACCGCCAGCTTTTTGCTGACGCCGGATCGGGTCGTCGAGAACTGGCCAGTCGATACCGCCAACGCGCTGAATGCCGGGTACGTCGACGCTCTGCTGGCGCTGCAACCCGAGCTGGTGATTCTGGGCAGCGGCGAACGCCAGATTTTTCCGGCAGCCGAGTTCATGGCCGGTTTGCTGCGCGCAGGCGTAGGTATCGAGGTGATGGACAACGCCGCCGCTGCACGCACCTACAACCTGCTGGCCAGCGAAGGGCGCCGCGTCGTCGCCGGCTTCATCCTGCCTGCGGCGTGACGCCGGAAACCCCGTTCAACGCGATGGCAGGTAACCCAATGGATCTACCGGATTGCCGTCTTTGCGAATCTGGAACTCCAGCTCGTTGCGGGTGGCTCCGGTGGAACCCATCTCGGCAATCTGTTGACCGGCACTCACCCGCTGACCTTCCTTGACCAACCGCTTGCGGTTATGGCCGTACGCGGAAAGGAAGCTTTCGTTGTGCTTGATGATCACCAGTTCGCCATAACCGACCAGCCCGTTGCCGCTGTACACCACGACCCCGTCCGCGGCAGCACGCACCGGAGTGCCCGGCTTGCCGCCGATCTCGATGCCGGGAATCGCATCGCCACTCTGGAAGCGGCTGACCAGCGCACCGTCGGCGGGCCAGCGCCAACTGACCCCGCTTACGGAACGTGAAGCGCCTGCCGCGGCAGGGATCACCGAAGCCGGCGGTGGCGCAGCGGCAGGCGTCGCAGCGGGCACTCCGGCTACGGGCACCACGGATGTTGTGGCGGTCACGGCCGGTGAAACGGGCGGCCGCCTGGTTGGCGGCGGATTCGTGGTCACCATGCTGCCCGCGGAGGCAGTCGTTGCCGATGGGGCCGGGACAGGTTCGAACCCGGTTGCAGGTGTTGGCGCTGACCGACTCGGCGCCGCCGGGGCGGCTCCCTTCGATGGCGCCGCAAGATGGACCGCCTGCGCGGTGACCGCGCGACCTGACGGCGACAGGGTCAGCCGCTGACCCGGCCAGATCGTGTACGGCGGGGCGATGCCGTTCCATTGCGCCAGGTCGCGGAAATCCACGCCCTTGCGAAACGCGATCGAGTACAGGGTGTCGCTCTTCACCACCACGTAACTGCCGCCGGGAATCGGCGTGCGGGCCGGCACCGCTGTCCGGTCAGCCCGGGCGTAGCGCGGGTTGACGCTGCCGGCGGCCGGCTCCACCACGACCGAACTGCGCATCGTGCCGCAGCCCGCCAGCAGGAGGGACATGCCCAGGGCCGCCAGCCAACGAAGATTTCGATCCATGCCGGGCAGCATACCGAGGCGGGACATGTTTTTCATGCGACACCAGTTCCCCAGGCCGATCAACGGAACCAGATCGACCACACCAGCAAAAGGACCAACACCGCCAGCGCGATCCAGCCGATCCATTCGATGTACTTGTGCAGTATCCGCTCGGCGCGCTCGCCGAACAGACGAATCAGCAGCGCCAGCAACCACACACGCTTGCCGCGGCCCAACCCGATGCAGGCCAGGAACGGCAAGATGGGGACGCCAATGATGCCGCATGCCCAGGTAACGAACTTCATCGGCACCACGGGTTGCAGCGCAGCCAGGATCAGCACGCCGAACATGCCCCAGCGATGCTCGTGCATCTGCGTGCTGAGCGTCGCCACGCCCTGCTCGATCGGCGCCGACAGATGCAACGCATCCAGCAACGGCCGCAGCGCATGAAACGCCCAGTGACCCAGCGCATAACCGACCAGCGCGCCGAGCAGCGAAAACAGCAGGCTGATGTTGGCGAAGAGAAACGCCTTGTGCCGCTTGCCCAGCATCATCGGCGCCAGCATCACCTCCGGCGGGATCGGGAAGATGAACGCTTCCACGAAACTCAACCCCGACAGGTAATAAAGCGCCCGCGGCTCGCGGGCCCATACCAGTGCGCGTGCGTAGAGCGCCCCGAACAGGCGCATCAACCGATCCCGCCGAGCAGGGGTACGAAACTGACCGCGCCCAGCTCCTCCTGGATGAAGTCGCCTTGGCCGTCGCCGCGCATGCGGATCAGAGTCTGCCGGCTGGGCGAGCCGACCGGCGCTACCAGCACGCCAGCGGGGCCGAGCTGATCCAGGATCCGCGAGGGAATGGTGTCGCCGGCAGCGGTGAGGATGATCGCATCGAACGGCGCCTCGTCCGGCCAGCCGAGCTTGCCATCGTCATAGCGCGAGCGCAGGTTGGTCAGGCCGAGCTGACGGAAGCGTCGCCGCGCCTGGCGCAGCAACTCCTCGATGCGTTCCACCGTGAAGACCTGCGGCACCAACGCAGCCAGGATCGCTGCCTGATAACCCGAGCCCGTGCCGATCTCCAGCACCTTCTGCGGCATGCCCTGCTTCGCGTCGAAATGCTCAAGCAACGCCTCGGTCATGCGCGCCACCACCCACGGCTGCGAGATGGTCTGGCCGTGACCGATGGGCAATGCGGTGTTTTCGTAGGCGCGCGAATGCAGCGCCTGGTCGATGAAATGGTGTCGCGGCGTATTGCGGATGACATCGATGACGCGCGGATCGCGGATGCCGCTGTCCTTCAGATTCGCCACCAGGCGATCGCGCGCCCGTTGCGAGGTCATGCCCTCGCCTTTGAGGTCCGCCGGTGGCAAAGGGTAGACATTCATCGATCAGGCCGCCTCGTCATTGCTGACTTGGGCCGCGACCAGGTCGTCGCCGAGCGCCTGCATCCAACTGCTGACTTTCTCCAGCGCCTGGAACCGGGTCAAGTCGACATGGATGGGCGTCACCGAGACAAACCCGCGCCGCACCGCATCGAAATCGGTGCCAGGACCGGCATCGTCAACCTCACCCGCCGGGCCGATCCACCAGATCGGCCGGCCGCGCGGGTCGGTTTGCGCAATGCACGGCGCGGAGCGATGCCGCCTCCCCAGGCGGGTCACCTCGAAGCCTTCGATCTCGGCCCACGGACGATCGGGCACGTTGACGTTGAGGATGGTGTCGGCCGGCAGCGGATCGACCAGCAAGCGCCGCATCAGCAACAGCACGGCCTTCGCGGCCGAGTCGTAATGCATGCCCTTGTGGTCGTGCGTCACCAGCGACACCGCGATCGCCGGCAAACCCAGGAAGCGGCCTTCCATCGCCGCCGACACGGTGCCGGAATAGATCACGTCATCACCGAGATTCGCCGAATTGTTGATGCCTGACACCACGATGTCCGGTTCATCCTCGAGCAGGCCGGCCAACGCCAGATGCACGCAGTCGGTCGGCGTACCCGCCACTCGGTAGAAACCGTTCCCCATCGACAGCACGCGCAGCGGCGCGTCGAGAGTGAGCGAGTTGCTGGCACCGGAGCGATCGCGGTCGGGCGCCACCACGGTCACCTGCCCTACCGCGCCGAGACGCTCGGCAAGCACGCGAATGCCCGGGGCATCCACGCCATCGTCGTTACTTACCAGAACTCGCATGATGCTCCGTCGAAAGCTGACTGCGGACGCGCCATCCATCCTCTGGTGGCACGTGCTCGATACCTCTGAAGTCTACCGGAGCACACCTCCGGTTTCACATGGATGCGCGCCAATTCCGCGCATTGGCGCCGGAACCCTGCGCGGTTGGTTAGCATGGACGGATGAAGCGCCGCAGCGACGCCCCGATCAACAACGATGACAGCCGCCTGTTTCGCGAGGCGATCGGCGAGGTACGGCCGCTCGGCCCGGTAGAGCCGCCGCCCTCCGTCGCCCGGCCCGCGCCGCATCCGCGCATGCTGGAGGCGGATGAAGCCGCGGTGCCGGGCGAGTTGCTGGACACGGCCTTCGACCCGGCCTTGCTCGAAGTCGGTGAGGAGTTGAGCTACCTGCGCGACGGCTACCCGCCGAAGTTGCTGCGTCAGCTCAAGCGCGGCCAGTTCAGCGTGCAGGACGATATCGATTTGCATCAGATGAACGCCGCCGCAGCGCAGGCAAGCATCGTGCAGTTTCTGGCCGAGGCGAAACGCCACGGGCTGCGTTGCGTGCGGATCGTGCATGGCAAGGGCCTGCGATCGCGAGCCGCCGGGCCGGTGCTGAAGGGCCTCACCGATCGCATGCTGCGCCGGCGCGACGACGTGGTCGCGTTCGCCTCGGCGCGACCCTCGCTCGGCGGCACCGGGGCGGTGGTGGTGTTGCTGAAGGGTTGAAAACGACCGTGGTGCGTCGCGTTGTTTGGCTAGCTTTGCGCCAACTCGCGCACCACCACCGTGGCATAGGCGCCGGCCGGCAGCTCGAACGACAACTCCAGAGCAGCATCGTCCAGCCAATGCCACTTCAAGTCCTTCGGCATCAGTCGCAACGGGCGACGCTCCTGATCCATCCGCGCAGACGCCAGGCCGGCGACCAGATCGCTGTTGGCCGTGCCGATCTCGCGCTCCAGTGCACCGGCCTCGCCCTGCGTCGGCGGCTCGCCCTGGCCCCACAACGGGCCGGACGGATGGATGTCGGCGCGGGCCAGCCGTTCGGCCAGCAGCGGGGTGAATGGTTCCGGCCCGAACCACGAGCGCGAGCCGGCCAGTGACCAGATCTCGCCATCCAGCGGGCTGTCCCAGGCGCCGCGTTCGACCCGTGCCGCCAGCACGCTGTTGAAGATCTGCGAGCGCGCCGCCGACAGCAGGAACGAGCGCTTGTCGCGATCCACCCGGCGCCCGCCGAACATCGCCCGCGCCTGCGCCACGTTGCCGCCCTCGCGGCCGAAGCGCTGCTCGCCGTAGTAGTTCGGCACGCCACGCGCCGCGATCTGCACCAGCACCTGTTCGGCCCTGGCGCGGTCACCCTGCACTTCGCGCAGCACCAGCACGAAGCGGTTGCCGCGCAGCGCACCGCGCTTGAGCTTGCGCGAATGCCGTGTCGCCGCCAGCACTTTGGCCTCCGCATGCGGAAACGCCGACCAGTCCGGATCAGGCTTGCCGGCCAGTTGCACAGAGAACGTCTGGCGGGTCACCGCGTGACGATCCTTCATGCCCGCATAGCCGACCGCGACCGGCGACACGCCGGCGAATTTCGCCAGCTCGCGGGCGACCCAGTCGGTGTTCGCACCGCGTTTCTCCACCCACAGCAAGGCATGCTCGCCAGCGCCTTCGGCGTCGTAACCGAGGATCTCCTCAACGAGAAAATCTTCCGGCGTGGCGCGCAGGCGCGCATGCAACGGCGGTGTGCCGTAGGCCCACGGCAACGGCACATGGACGGTTTCGGATTCGGACATGGCACTCCGCCGGTCGCACCGGCATTCAGAATGGTTGAAACCCGGGGCCAGCGTCACACCAGGAAGATGGTCGCCAGGCCGAGAAAGATGAAGAAACCGCCACTGTCGGTCATCGCGGTGATCAGCACGCTGGAGCCCAGCGCCGGATCGCGGCCGAACTTCGTCATCAGCACCGGGATGCCGACGCCGGCGAATGCGGCCAGCAGCAGGTTCAGCGTCATCGCCGCGGTCATCACCAGGCCCAGCGAGAGGTTGTCGTACAGCAGCCACGCCACGAGGCCGATCACCCCACCCCAGATCAGCCCGTTCAGCAGCGACACGGTCAGCTCCTTGCGCCACAGCCGCTTCGCGCTTTCGGCGGTGATCTGGTTCAGCGCCAGCGCGCGCACGATCATGGTGATGGTCTGGTTGCCGGAGTTGCCGCCGATGCCGGCCACGATCGGCATCAGCGCGGCCAGCGCCACCAGCCGCTCGATCGAGCCCTCGAACAGGCCGATCACGCGCGAGGCGATGAACGCGGTGACCAGGTTGATCGCCAGCCACGCCCAGCGGTTCTTCAGCGAGGCCCACACCGAGGCGAAGATGTCCTCCTCTTCGCGCAGGCCGCCGCGGCTGAGCGCTTCGCTCTCGCCTTCCTCGCGGATCACGTCGACCATCGCGTCGATGGTGATGCGGCCGATCAGGTGGCCGCGCTCGTCGACCACCGGCGCGGTCACCAGGTCGTAGCGCTCGAACGCCTGCGCCACGTCGTACGCGTCATCGGTGGGGTGGAAGGTGTTGACGTCCGGCGCCATCACCGCGCTGACCATTTTTTCCGGCGGGTTCACCAGCAGCCAGTGCAGCGGCAGCACGCCGGTGAGCAGGTTGTCGTGGTTGATCACGAACAGCTTGTCGGTCTGCGCCGGCAGCTCGTCCCAGCGGCGCAGGTAGCGCAGCACCACTTCCAGGCTCACGTCCTCGCGGATGGTGACCATCTCGAAGTCCATCAGCGCGCCGACCTGGTCGTCCTCGTAGGACAGCGCCGACTGCACCTGTTCGCGCTGCTGCGTGTCCAGGCTCGCCATCAGCTCCGGCAGCATGGCGGTCGGCAGGTCCTCGACCAGGTCGGCCAGCTCGTCGGCGTCCAGCGTTTCGGCTGCCGCGAGGATCTCGTGGCGATCCATGTCCGCGATCAGCGATTCGCGCACCGCATCGGATACTTCCAGCAGGATCTCGCCGTCGCGGTCGGCCTTGACCAGCTGCCAGACCGCCAGGCGGTCGTCCAGCGGCAGCGATTCGAGGATGAACGCGATGTCGGCCGGGTGCAGCTCATCCAGCTGCCGGCGCAATTCGGCCTGCGATTCGGCCGGCAGCAGGCTCTCGTCCTCGTGCCGGCGCAGCACCTCGACGATGGCTTCGAGCTGGTCGTGCAGCCGGCTTGTGGCGCTGCGGGCTTCTATTTCGCTCACGCGCGCTCCAGCAGGACGCACGCCTGCGCGGCGATCCCCTCGCCTCGTCCGCAGAAGCCGAGTTTTTCGGTGGTGGTGGCCTTGACACTGATGCGGCCGACCTCGCTGTCCAGGTCCGCGGCGAGGTTCTCGCGCATCGCCTGCGCGTGCGGGCCGACCTTCGGCGCCTCGCCGATCACGGTGATGTCGGCATTGCCCAGTGTGTAGCCATGCTGCGCCATCAGCATCGCTGCGTGGCGCAGGAACTGGCGGCTGTCGGCATCACGCCAGCGCTCGTCCGACGGCGGAAAATGCTGGCCGATGTCGCCCAGCGCCAGCGCGCCGAAGATCGCGTCGCACAGCGCGTGGATCACCACGTCGCCGTCCGAATGCGCCACCACGCCTCGGTGATGCGGCACGCGTACGCCACCGATGATGACCTGGTCGCCCTCGCCGAATGCATGCACGTCGAAACCCTGTCCGATCCTCATGTCGATGTCCTCGCCAGCAGGAACTCGGCCAGCGCGAAATCCGCGGCCGTGGTTACCTTGATGTTGTCCTCGGCGCCTTCGACCAGCAGCGGCGCGAAGCCAGCCAGCTCCATCGCCATCGCCTCGTCGCTGACGTTCACGCTGCGCCGTGCCGTGTCGCGCAGCGCTGCCGCCAGTTGACCACGGCGGAACATCTGTGGCGTGAAGGCGCGCCAGCGCAGGTCGCGCGGCTCGGTCGACTCGCTGCGGCCGGCAGCATTCGCGTGCTTCAGCGTGTCGCGCAGCGGCGCGCCCAGCAGGCCGCCGTCAGCCGCACCGGCCAGTTCGATCAACTTGCCGATATCGGCCAGCCGCACGCACGGTCGCGCGGCGTCGTGCACCAGCACGAAATCTTCCGCGCCTACCGATGCGGGCAAGGCGTCGATCCCGGCCAGCACCGAATCGCTGCGCTCGGCCCCGCCGATTGCGGTCAACACCGGCTTGCCGTCGAGCGTGTCGATGCCGGACCAATGAGCATCGGCCGCCGCCAGCGTGACCATCAGGCCGCCGATCCGCGGATGCGCGGCCAGCCGCTCCAATGTGTGGGCCATCAGCGGCCGCCCGGCCAGCGGCAGGTATTGTTTCGGACAGTCGCCGCCGACCCGGGTGCCGCGCCCTGCGGCCGGCACCACGCACCACAGCAGCTGCGCGCTCATGGCGATCCGGCAGGCGTGGCGGAGGGCGGTGGCAGCGAGCTGGCGGCGCGGGCCGGTGGCTCGACCACCTGGTAGAACACTTCGCCCGGCTTGATCAGACCCAGTTCGGTGCGCGCACGCGCCTCGACCGCCTGGTCACCGTGCTTGAGGTCCAGCACGTCGGCGCCGACCGCCTGGTTGCGCTGCAGCAGCTTGGCGTTCTCGTCGGTCTGCTTCCTGACCGACACGCGCAAGGCATCCACCTCGCGCATGCTGCCGTTGCCGGACCACAGCTTCAGCTGCAATCCGATCAGGACAAGGATCAGAACCAGGGCGATCCAGCGCAGCATGGGGCGGCAGTCTTCCGCTCAGCCCGGTAGACGGGTCAGGTTGGGAAACGCGTCGCGGCCGGCATAGCGAGCCGCGGCGCCGAGCTGTTCCTCGATGCGCAGCAGCTGGTTGTACTTCGCCACGCGGTCGCTGCGGCACAGCGAGCCGGTCTTGATTTGGGTCGCCGTGGTGGCCACCGCGATGTCGGCAATGGTGGTGTCCTCGGTCTCGCCGGAGCGATGCGAGATCACCGCCGCGTACTTCGCCGCATCGGCCATCGCGATCGCTTCCAGCGTCTCGGACAGCGTGCCGATCTGGTTCACCTTGATCAGGATCGCGTTGGCGATGTGCTTCTCGATGCCCTCGCGGAAGATCGCCGGGTTGGTCACGAACAGGTCGTCGCCGACCACCTGCACGCGCTCGCCGATCGCATCGGTGAGCAGCTTCCAGCCGTCCCAGTCGCCTTCGGCCATGCCGTCCTCGATGGTGACGATCGGGTACTGCCTCGCCCAGCCGGCGAGCAGGTCAGCGAACTGCGCCGAGGTGTACTGCTTGCCTTCGCCGGCCAGGTCGTACTTGCCGTTCTTGTAGAACTCCGAGCTGGCCGCGTCGAGACCGAGCAGGATCTCGCTGCCGATCTTGTAGCCGGTCTTGCCGACCGCTTCCAGGATGGTGTCGATCGCCTCGACGTTGGAGCGCAGATTCGGCGCAAAGCCGCCCTCGTCACCCACCGCGGTGCTGAGGCCGCGGCCATGCAGCACGCTCTTCAGCGCATGGAAGATTTCCGCGCCGGCGCGCAGCGCCTCGGCGAAGTTCGGCAGGCCCACCGGCAGGATCATGAACTCCTGCACGTCGACGTTGTTGTCGGCATGCGCACCGCCGTTGATGATGTTCATCATCGGCACCGGCAAGGCGCCGGGCTTGCCGTTCGACAAGTACTGCCACAGCGGCTCGCCGCGCGACGCAGCCACTGCGTGCGCGGCCGCCATCGACACGCCGAGCAGGGCGTTCGCGCCCAGCCGGCCCTTGTTCGGGGTGCCGTCCAGCGCGATCAGGTTGGTGTCCAGACCCTTCTGGTCGGCCGCATCGAAACCCTTCAGCGCATCGGCGATGGTGGCGTTGACGTTCGCCACCGCTTCCTTCACACCCTTGCCGCCGTAACGCGATCTGTCGCCGTCGCGCAGCTCGACCGCCTCGCGCGAGCCGGTGGAGGCGCCACTGGGCACCGCGGCGCGGCCGAAACCGCCGTCGGCCAGGGTGACTTCGGCTTCCAGCGTGGGGTTGCCGCGCGAGTCGAGGATCTCACGGGCGTGGATGCGGGTGATCAGGGTGCTCATGCGGTGTCCGTCAGTCGAGTGTTGGCGTTCTTGTAGGAGCCCGCTGGCGGGCGATGCTCCTGATTGGGATGGCAAGAAAAGCATCGCCCGCGAGCGGGCTCCTACAACGGTAGGTCCTGTTCGAGGAAACCGTGCCGCTTGGTCACGGCATCCAGCTCCAGCAGGGTTTCCAGCAGCGCCTCCATTTTGCCCAGCGGCCACGCGTTGGGGCCGTCGGACAGCGCCTTGCTGGGGTCGGGATGCGTCTCGGCGAACAGGCCGGCCACGCCGACCGCCACCGCGGCGCGCGCCAGTACCGGCACGAATTCGCGCTGGCCGCCCGAGGTGGCGCCCTGGCCGCCCGGCAACTGCACCGAATGGGTGGCGTCGAACACGACCGGGCAGTTCGTATCGCGCATCACGCTCAGCGAGCGCATGTCCGACACCAGGTTGTTGTAGCCGAAGCTGGCGCCGCGCTCGCACACCATGATGTCGTCGTTGCCGACGGCCTTGGCCTTGGCCACCACGTGCTTCATGTCCCATGGCGCCAGGAACTGGCCCTTCTTGATGTTCACCGGCTTGCCGGCGCGCGCCACCTTCTGGATGAAGTCGGTCTGGCGGCACAGGAACGCCGGCGTCTGCAGCACGTCGACCACCGATGCCACTTCATCCATCGGCGTGTATTCGTGCACGTCGGTGAGCACCGGCACGCCGAGCTGGCGCTTCACCTCGGCGAGGATGCGCAGCCCCTCTTCCAGGCCAGGCCCGCGGAAGCTCTCGCCCGATGAGCGGTTCGCCTTGTCGAAGCTGGACTTGAAGATGAAGTGGATGCCGAGCCGGTCGGTGATCTCCTTCAGCGTGCCGGCGGTGTCGATCTGCAACTGCTCCGACTCGACCACGCAGGGGCCGGCGATCAGGAACAGCGGCCGGTTCAGCCCGATCTCGAATCCGCAGAGCTTCATGCCACCGACTCCCGCGCCAGCCGTGCGCCCTCGCGGACGGCCTTGTACTCGCGCGCCGCGCGGACGAAGCCGCTGAACAGCGGATGGCCGTCACGCGGGGTCGAGGTGAACTCCGGATGCGCCTGGCAGGCGAGAAACCATGGATGCTGCTGTTGCGGCAGTTCGATCATCTCCACCAACAGGTCGTCCATCGACTTGCCGGAGATCACCAGGCCCAGATCCTCGAACGACTGGCGATAGCGATTGTTGAATTCGTAGCGATGACGATGACGCTCGCGCACCACGTCCTGGCCATACAGCTCACGCGCCAGCGTTCCAGCCTTGAGGCGGCATTCCTGCGCACCGAGGCGCATGGTGCCGCCCATGTCGGAACGGTCGCTGCGCTGTTCGACATCCCCGCTGGCGGTGGTCCATTCGGTGATCAGGCCGATCACCGGGTCCGGCGTGTTGCGGTCGTTCTCGCTGGAATCGGCCTCCGTCAGCCCGGCAATGTGGCGGGCGAAATCGACCACCGCCGCATGCATGCCGTAGCAGATGCCGAAGTACGGCACGCCGTGCTCGCGCGCGTACTTCGCTGCCAGGATCTTCCCTTCGAAACCGCGCTTGCCGAAGCCGCCGGGAACCAGGATCGCGTCGACCTGGCCCAGCACCTTGGCCGCGCCTTCGGCCTCGACCTGCTCGGAGTCGACCCAGTTGAGGTTGACCCGCGCCTGCTGCTTGATGCCGCCATGGCGCAGCGCCTCACCCAGCGACTTGTAGGCATCCTTGTGTTCGACGTACTTGCCGACGATGGCCACGGTGACCTCGTCCTTGGGGTGCTCCATCGCGTCGACCGTGCGCTGCCAGCTGGACAGGTCGGCCGGGCCGGCATCGAGCCCGAGGCGCTTGACCACAATGTCGTCCAGCCCCTGCGCGTGCAGCCATAGCGGCTGCTTGTAGATGATGTCCACGTCGGTGGCGCTGATCACCGCCTGCTCCGGCACGTTGGTGAACAGCGCGATCTTGCGGCGCTCGGCCTCCGGCAGCGGTTCTTCGCAACGGCACAGCAGGATGTCCGGCTGGATGCCGATCGAACGCAGCTCTTTCACCGAATGCTGGGTCGGCTTGGTCTTGATCTCGCCGGCGGCCTTGATGTACGGCACCAGGGTGAGGTGCATGAACAGCACCTTCTCCGGACCATGCTCGATGCGCAGCTGGCGGGTCGCTTCCAGAAACGGCAGCGATTCGATATCGCCCACGGTGCCGCCGATCTCCACCAGTGCCACGTCGAAACCGCGGGTGGCCTCATGGATGCAGTGCTTGATCTCGTCGGTGATGTGCGGGATCACCTGCACGGTCGCGCCGAGGTAGTCGCCGCGGCGTTCCTTGCGGATCACGCTTTCGTATATCTTGCCGGTGGTGATCGAGTTCTTGCCGGTCAGGCGGGTGTGCACGAAGCGCTCGTAGTGTCCCAGGTCGAGGTCGGTCTCGGCACCGTCGTCGGTCACGTAGACCTCGCCGTGCTGGAACGGACTCATCGTGCCCGGATCCACATTGATGTAGGGATCGAGCTTCATCATGGTGACCGAGAGCCCGCGCGCTTCGAGGATGGAAGCGAGCGACGCCGCAGCAATGCCCTTGCCAAGCGAGGACACCACACCGCCGGTGACGAAAATCAGGGGGGTCATGGAAAGCAGCCGTGCTGGAAATTAGGCATTTTAGCTGCAGAAGCGTCCCGCTGCGAGATGGCGAAGGGGATTTTCCTGTTTTGGTTCATTTCCCGGCCCCAAAGTCGGCGCTTGGTCCATGGCCCCGGGGCCGGTGCCGCCCTCTGCTAGCATTTCCTTCCATGAACAACCCCATCCCCGCCCGCCTTGCCGCCCTGCGCGCGGCCATGCAACAGCACGGCATCGCCGCCGTGCTCGTTCCCAGTGCCGACCCGCATCTGTCCGAATATCTTCCCGGGCACTGGCAGGCGCGCGCCTGGTTGTCGGGTTTCGATGGTTCGGCCGGCACGCTGATCGTCAGCCGCGAACACGCCGGGCTGTGGACGGACTCGCGTTACTTCTCGCAAGCCGAGCAGCAACTCGCCGACAGTGGCGTCACGCTGATGAAGCTGCGCGTGCCGCATACGCCGGAACATCTGGAATGGCTGCGGCAGCACCTGCACGAAGGCGATGTGCTGGCCGTGGCGGGCGACAGCGTGGCACTGACCACCCAGCGCCAGATCGAGCGCTGGCTGGGCGATGGTGGCGTCACCCTGCGCACTGACCTGGACCTGCCCGGCATGGTCTGGACGAACCGTCCGGCGTTGCCGCAGGCGCCGGTGATAGAACACGCCCCGGCCTACGCCAGCGTCACGCGCGCCGAGAAGTTCAGCCGCCTGCGCAAAGCGATGCACAAGCTCGGCGCCACCCATCATCTGCTGTCCAGCCTCGACGACATCGCCTGGCTGACCAACCTGCGCGGCAGCGACGTCGAGTGCAATCCCGTGTTTCTCGCCCACCTGCTGGTGCAGGCGGACAGCCGCGCCACCTTGTTCGTCCATCGCGGCAAGCTCAGCGACGCCCTGGTGGCCATGCTTGCCGCCGACGGCATCGCCATCGCCGACTACGCCTCGATCACCTCGGCCCTGCAGGAGCTGGGCGCCGCCGACCGCCTGCTGCTGGACAGCGGGCGGGTGGTCAGTGCGATCGCCGCAGCCATTGCGCCGACGGTTCAGCGGGTCGAGGCGGCCAATCCGAGCACCGCGTTCAAGGCGATCAAGAATGCTGCCGAACTCGACCATATCCGCGAGGTGATGCGCCGCGATGGCGCCGCCCTGGTCCGCGGATTCCGCCGGCTGGAGCAGCGCCTCGCCGCCGGCATGACCCTGACCGAGCTGGATGTCGATGCGCTGCTCTACGAGGAGCGCTCGGCCCAGCCCGGTTATGTCGGCGAGAGCTTCGCCACCATCGCCGGCTATCAGGCGAACGGTGCGTTGCCGCATTACCGCGCCACGCCGCAATCGCACAGCACACTGCAGGCCAAGGGCCTGCTGCTGATCGATTCGGGCGGTCAGTATCTCGGCGGCACCACCGACATCACCCGCGTGCTGGCCCTGGGCGAGACCACGTCGGAGCAGCGCCTTGACGCGACGCTTGTGATGAAGGGGATGATCGCGCTGTCCCGCGCACGTTTCCCCAAAGGCGCCAGCGGTCCGCAACTGGACGCTCTGGCGCGGGCGCCGCTGTGGGCCAACGGCATGGATTACGGCCACGGCACGGGCCATGGCGTGGGCTATTTCCTCAACGTCCATGAAGGCCCCCACGCGATCCGCGCACCGGTCACCGGAGGCGCGCTGGTGGCGCTGGAACCGGGCATGATCAGCTCGATCGAGCCAGGCCTGTACAAGCCCGGCCGGCACGGCATCCGCCATGAGAACCTGGCGGTGGTGGTCGAGGCAGATCGCACCGAGTTCGGTGAATTCCTCGCCTTCGAAACCTTGACGATGTGCCCGTTCGACCGCCGCGCGCTGCAAGCGGACCTGCTCAATCCGGAAGAGCGCGCCTGGCTGGACGATTACCACGCCAGCGTGCGCGCGGCCCTCAGCCCCTTGCTCGAAGACGCCGACCTGGAGTGGCTGCACCGCCATTGCGCGCCGCTTTAGGCAACGGCCTCAACGGAAGTGCGTGGCATCCACGCCGGTTGCGTCGACCTGCATGAAATACTCGTGCAGATATTTTTCGCCTTCGTCGCAGAAGGCCGTGACGACGGTTTTCAACCCGGGAAAATTCTGGCGGATGCGCTTGGCCGCCAGCATGTGGGCGCCGGAACTGGGGCCGCAGAACAGGCCATGGCTGCGCGCCAGCCGCTTCATCTCGCTTATGGCGTCCGCGCTGGAGACGCTCAGCACGTCATTGACCAGGCCGGCATGGCGTTCAAAGATGCCCGGCACGAAACCATCCGAAATACCCTCGATGTTGTGCGTGGCGATTTCGCCGCACAGGATCGTGCACGATTCGGACGGCTCCATCGCGAACAGCCGCACGTCCGGATTGACCGCACGGAAGGCCTGGCCCACGCCGATCAGCGTGCCGCCGGTGCCCACGCCCAGCACCAGCGCATCGGGGACGCGCCCGGACGGCAACTGCGACAGAATTTCAGGCCCTAGGATCAACCGGTTCTCCTCCACGTTCCATTCCGATTCGAACTGGCTCGGGGCGAAATGGTGCGGCTGCTGGCCCAGCTCCCGCGCCCGCTGCAATGCATCGTTGACGTGGAATTTGCCGCAGAACACGACGTCCGCGCCGAACGCGCGCGAAATCGCCACACGTTCGCTGGACATGCCTTCGGGCATCACCACCAGCATGCGATAGCCTTTCACCGCGGCCACCATCGACAGCGCGTTGCCGGTATTGCCGCTGGTCGCCTCCACGATGGTGTCGCCCGGCTTGAGCAGACCCTCCTGCTCGGCCCGCTCGATCATGTATTTCGCGATGCGTGCCTTGATTGATCCAGAGGGATTGAGGAACTCGATCTTGGCGTAGATGCCCTCGATCTCCAGCAGCGGGGTATCGCCCACTGCCTCGAGAATGCTGCCTGATACCGTGGTGTAGCGCGGAGCCATCTCAAACGGCCTCGTGCGCGTGCTGCATCACATCCAGTGCCAGCGTGGAATGCGCATAGGCGCCGCCAGCCCGCATCTCCGCGGCGACCCATATCGCTTCCATGATCTGCGGCTCGCTGGCACCGCACTTCAACGCCTCGGCGGTGTGCCCCTTGATGCAATACGGGCATTGGGTGACGTGCGCCACCGCCACGGCGATCAGCTGCTTGGTGACGCCCGGCAAGGCACCATCGGCGAACACTGCGGCGCTGAACGCCTTGAACGCCTTCAGCGGTTCCGGTGCCAGTTCACGGCGCTTGCGCGCCAGCTCCGCAGTGGCTTGCGGGTAAAGGGAAGTATCCATGGCGCGACTCCTCGGAAAGGGCACTGCGTGACCATCTCGACATTTGGCCGCGCAGCCTTCTGCGGGTCGGATCGTGGCATCGGCCTGTCGCGGCAGGCAGGCCCCGACGCAGCCGCGGTTCGACATGCGGCATGAGGATGGACAACGTGGCTCCCAGTCTGTATCCCCGGTCTGCGGCCTGCACTGATGCATATCAAGCGCAGCGGGCTCGGCCCATATCGCGCTCACCCCCGGTTGGGCGGTACCAGCTTGAGCCTGGGCGCCGCCTGGGGTTGGCTCGGGCACAGCAGATGCTGGACCTCTTCCGGCCTGAGCGGATAGGAGTACAGGTAACCCTGCCCTTCGATGCAACCGGCACGCACCAGAAAGTCGTGCTGCGCCTCGGTTTCGATGCCCTCGGCGATCGGGATCAGGCCGAGGCTGCGGGACATCGCCAGCATGGCGGCGGTGATGGCGGCATCGTTGGTGTCGCCGGGCAGGCCGGTGATGAAAGATCGATCAATCTTCAGATAGGCCACCGCCGGCAGCTTGAGGTAAGCCATCGAGGAATAGCCGGTACCGAAATCGTCGATCGCCACCGCGATGCCCAGCGTATGCAGGGTTCGCATGGTGCGCTCGGTGTCGTCGCCCAGCTGCAGCATCGCGCTTTCGGTGATCTCCAGCAGCAGCCGCTGGGCAGGCAACTGCCGCGACTGCAGGGTTCGGCTGACCTCTTCGACGAAGGCCGGATGGCCGAACCAGCGCGCGGAAATGTTCACCGCCACCCGGATCGGTGGCACGCCAGCGAGGTCCCACGCCTGGATCTGCGCGCAGGTCGCCTGCATCACCCATTCGTCGATGCGCCGGATCAGGCCCAATCCTTCGGCCACCGGAATGAACTCTGCGGGAAACACTTCGCCGCGTTCCGGGTGCTGCCAGCGCAGCAAGGCTTCGACCGCCACGATCCGCCCGGTGCGGAGCTCGACGCTCGGCTGGAACACCAGCTGAAACTCGTTGCGCGCCAGCGCCTGCCGCAATTCGGTGGCCAGTTGCATCCGCTGGCGGGTATCGGCGTGCATCATCGGCGTGTAGAACCGGAACGCGTTGCGCTCCTCGGTCTTCGCGGCGTACATGGCGGCGTCGGCGTTCGCTATCAGGGTCGCTGCGTTGTCGCCATCGAGCGGATAGCCGGACACGCCGATGCTGGCGCTGAGCACGATTTCGTAATCGTCCACCAGCAGCGGTTCGGACAGCGCGGCCAGCAGGCGGCTGACGATGGCCCGGGCATCCTCGCGCAGGATCAGCCGCGGAATCAGCACCGTGAACTCGTCGCCGCCGATGCGGCCGGCCACGTCGCCCTCGGACAGTTGCCGGCGGATGCGTTCGCCCACCTTGATCAGCAACCGGTCGCCGATGGCATGGCTGTAGCTGTCGTTGACGATCTTGAATGCATCCAGATCGATGAACAGCACTGCCACCGCCAGCCGTTCGCGCTCGGCAACCGCGAGCGCCTCCGTACAATACCGTTCGAACTCCGCCCGGTTGACCAGGCCGGTCAGCGGATCATGCCGCGCCAGGTGCTCCAGCCGGCGTTGGTTGGTCTTCGCCTCGTGGATGTCGGTGAACACCGCCACGTAATAGACCACCTGATTGCCCGCATTGCGGATCGCGCTGATGCTCAGCTGTTCGGGATAGCTGGTGCCATCGCTGCGGCCGCTCTGCACCTCGCCAAGCCAGTTGTGGCCCGCCGCGACATCGTTCCATATCGATTGCGGCAGCGGCCTTCCATCCGGCAGGCGACGAGTCTCGTCCAGGCGCTTGCCCTGCAAGGCATGGATCGTGAAGCCGGTAAGTTCGACATGCGCGGCATTGGTCGAGATCACGCGACGGTCGGCATCGGCGATGATCACACCCTCGGCGATGCTGGCCAGCGCCTCGGCAGCGACGCGGCGCTCCTGCTCCATCGCCAGCCGTTCGGAAATGTCGCGGATGATCGCCTGCCGCACCGGTTGATCGCCCCAGTTGACGAGGCTGGTCTGCGTCTCCACCGGCCGCGTGCCACCGTTGGCGCCCAGCAGGGTGTTGGTGGCAGCCCGGCCGGCCTCCTGGCGGGACAGCGATTGCATGAACAAGTGCACGAAGCGGTCGCCGATCAGCCCCTGCACCTCGCGGCCGGTCCACACCGACGCGGTGCGATTGGCGTCGACGATCCGCCCGCTGGTTTCGTCGATCATCACGATCGCATCGGCAGCGCTGTCGAACAGCAGGCGGTAGCGCTCCTCGGTGCCGCGCACACCGGCCAGGATGCGGCGGGCCATGCTCAGCCACATCAGCATCGCGATGCAGGCGACGCCCAGCACGCTTCCGAACAGTATCCTGCCGACCCAGGCCGCACCGTGGGCGATCTCCAGCGAAAATACGTTGGTGCGCGGCTCGATGTATTGGCTGAGTGCATGGATCCGCCCCCGCTGCCGACCGATTTCCGCGTCGGACAACCTGCCGCCCGCACGCGCATCCTGCAGCTCGCCGGCGATATCGCCGAGCTCGGCGATCGAATCGTCGGTCGAGTACCACGCCTGCAACGCCGCGCTGATGTGTGGCGCGGACGGAAAATGTTGAAGGATGAAGATCATTCCGGGAATGGCGCCCGGTATCACGCTGCCGCGACCGAACGCCTGCGCCACTTTTCCCCGGTCGAAGTTGCCTGACGCCACGGCGTCCCGGGCCCAGCGGTCGGACTCCAGCACCGCGTAGTGCTGCTTGAAACTGGCGAGGTCCGCGGCGTGGCCGCCGGTCGCGTAAGCTTCAAGGTCGATGACCGACTGCTTCTGTGCCTTCGACCAGAGGCTCTCGCCGTTCAAGAAACCGGCGAGAGTGATCTGGACCTGCAGCGTGCCCCACGTCAGGGCAAGAATCAGCCCTATCATGGCGATCAATGCATAGGCCAACGGCATCAAGCGTCGGGACAACGGCCGTTGCAAGGTGGTTGTGGCGATACGCATCATCCCTCTCGCGACTGCGTCGTGAAGCTATCGTCGCACTTTGCCGCGACCGTGTCCCGTTTCTTCATGCAGCAGCTTCGCTCATGACCTCCATTTCGTGACGGGCTTCCATGCAGCGGTCCATGCTTATGCGCATGCTGACGTAACTGCGCTTGATGCAGTCGCCCACATGTGCCACCTCCTCCGCGGCCGGCGCGGTTCCCATCAAGGTGCAGACGATTTCCAGGGCCTCCCATGGGTGGGTATCGTCATACGCGGCATGCAACTGTAGCCACCTCAAGCTGCCCACCCTGACCTGGGACGGAAAGCTTTCGGCATAGGCCTTGCTCTCGTACACCTTCTGCGACCACTCGCCGGTGGCCCCCTCGACGGCGTAATTGGTGGCGGCAATGCTGGCGGCAAGCGAGCCAGTGGTGCAGATCTCCTCGCACCAGCTGGCCAGCGTTCCCGTGCCGTGCGGCGCCCGGCCGTGCAGCACGACGTCGCGTTCCACGCCTTCGCCTTCGGCCCACGCCAGCCAGTACTCGGCATGGTTCTGCTCCACGCGGATGTTGCGCACCAGCCAGCGCCGCGCGAGATTGTCGCCCGGGCTGCGGCCGAAGCGGGTTTTCAGCAGGCTCAATGCCATATAGGCGGGAAAGCGCTCGATGACCGGCCAGATGCCCATCATGAAATTGGCGGTGGAGACACGATCCAGGCTGGCTGAGCCCATCAGGTCCCACAGCTCGTGCTCCACGACGCCTCGTTTGGCGCTTTCGCAATCGGCCACCATTTGCTGGGCCCATTGCGGATAGCTGGTCAGTTCGGTCAGCGGGCCGCTGCGCTCGAAATGATTGGAATGACTGGAATGGTTGGAATGGTTCATGGGATTTTCCTCGGAGTTGGGCGCTTCAGTTGATTGCTGCTTTCGCGTTGCCGGCGCGCAGCCATAGCCCGCTACCGGCCCTGTCCGGTACCGCGATGCGATGCCGGAATCCCTGAAATCGTGCCCGTTACCGATAGCCGCAGTGGCGCCCGCGCCTGTAAGGGCCGCGCGCTCCTGCTATTTGCACCCACATGCAACGATGGCCAGACGGGTCACGCTCTGCCCAGCAAGGGTAACCCTGTGTCGGCAGTCAGATGCGCCACGATTCGGGGCGGCTCAGCCACTCACCCCGAACAGCATGCCGACGCCCGCGGTGACCGCCATCGCCAGCGCGCCCCAGAACGTGACGCGCAGGGTTGCCGTGCCCACCTTCGCGCCACCGGTGCGCGCCGAGAGCGCGCCCAGTGCGGCGAGGAACAGCAGCGAAGTACTGAACACCAGCGGCAACAGGACGGCCTCTGGACTCAACGCCACCACCGCCAGCGGCAGGGCCGAGCCCACCGCAAAACTCAATGCCGATGCCCCGGCAGCCTGCAGCGGCCTGGCTTTGAACGTCTCGGTGATGCCCAGCTCGTCGCGCGCATGCGCATCGAGCGCGTCGTGCGCCATCAACTGCTTGGCGACTTGCCCGGCCAGCGCCGAATCCAGCCCCCGGCCCACATAGATCGCGGCCAGCTCCTTATGCTCGCCCTCGGTGTCGGTCTGCAGCTCGTGGTGTTCGCGTTCAAGCTCGGCGCGCTCGCTGTCGGCCTGCGAATGCACGGACACGTACTCGCCAGCTGCCATCGACATGGAACCGGCCACCAGCGAGGCAACTCCGGCGACCAGGACGCTCTGTCCGCTGACATGCGCCGCGGCCACGCCCATCACCAGGCTGGCGGTCGAGACGATGCCGTCGTTCGCACCCAGCACGGCTGCGCGCAGCCATGCGACGTTGCTGGTGCGGTGTCTTTCATGGTGACGTCGGCGCATGGGCCATCTTCCCGATAGGTTGGAGGAAATTGCGCAATCGCTGACCGCGTTGCGCTTCCGGCAATACGAAGCGTAGCGGCGAGCGCAGCCGCGGCGACAATGTGTACGCCGGCTGCCCGCACCGCGCAAATGCTTTCCGACCCGGGCGTGGTCGGCCCGCACTGAGCGCTGGCCTGCGGTGCAGGGGACGGTCCTGCTAGTGTTGGCGGGTACGCCATGCGCCCGACGGGCTGACCCGCTGGCGCCCGAAGCAGCATCGCACCGCCATGAACGCGAAAGGGAACGACTGATGCAGGCACATGCAGCAAGACAAATCCGTTGGCCGATCCGCGCCTCCCTGCAGCGCGTGCGCCTGCCCGCTTTGCTGCAGGCCGTCGCGTTGCTGCTGATCTGCGCCAGCGCCCGCGCCGGGGCCAGCACGTCCGATCAGGCGCGCTGGCAGCGGCAAGCGCAGGCGGTCACGATCACCCGAGACGACTGGGGCATCGCGCACGTGCACGGCAAAACCGACGCCGATGCCGTCTTCGGCATGGCCTACGCGCAGGCCGAGGATGATTTCAACCGGGTCGAGACCAACTACCTCAATTCGATTGGCCGGCTCGCCGAGACCGAGGGCGAGGCCGCGATCTGGCAGGATCTGCGCCAGAAGCTGTTCATCGATCCAGTCGTGCTGGAATCGCTTTACGCGAAGAGCCCAGCCTGGCTGCAGACCTTGATGAACAGCTGGGCCGACGGCCTCAACTACTACCTGGCCACGCATCCCGACGTGCACCCGCGCGTCATCAGGCATTTCGAGCCGTGGATGGCGTTGAGCTTCTCCGAAGGCAGCATCGGCGGCGATATCGAGCGCGTTTCGCTCGACCAGCTCGAAGCGTTCTACGGACATGGCCGTCCGGCCCTCGCACGCGTCGAGCCGCCATCGAGCTGGACCGAACCGACCGGATCGAACGGCATCGCCATTGCGCCCCAGCTGACCGCCGACGGCCACGCCCTGCTGCTGATCAACCCGCACACGTCATTCTTCTTCCGCTCCGAGCTGCAGATGACCAGCGACGCCGGGCTCGACGCCTACGGCGCCGTCACCTGGGGCCAGTTCTTCATCTATCAGGGTTTCAACCACCACATCGGCTGGATGCATACCTCCACCGGCGCCGACGTGGTCGACGAGTTCGCCGAAACCATCGTGCACAAGGACGGCAAGCCGTTCTATCGCTACGGCAAGGCACTGCGACCGGTCACTACGCGGAGCATCGACGTGCCCTATCGCGCGAAGGACGGCTCGATGGCCACGCGCCGCTTCACCGCCTTCTTCACTCACCACGGTCCGGTCGTGCGCGAGAAGGACGGCAAGTGGATCGCCACCGCGCTGATGAACAAGCCGATGGAAGCGCTCGAACAGAGTTGGCTGCGCACCAAGGCCAACGACTATGCCAGCTACATGAAGGTGGCGGAGCTCAAGGCCAACTCGTCCAACAACACCCTGTTTGCCGACGACAAGGGCGAGATCGCCTATCTGCATCCCCAGTTCATTCCCGGGCGCGACGACCGCTTCGACTATACCAAGCCCGTCGATGGCAGCGACCCGGCCACCGACTGGCAGGGCCTGTTGCCGCTGGACAAGGCGCCGCACGTGCTGAACCCGCCGAACGGCTGGGCAATGAACACCAACGACTGGCCCTATTCCGCGGCCGGCAAATACAGCCCGAAGCGGGCGGACTATCCGCGCTACATGGACACCTTCGGCGAGAACCCCCGCGGCATCCATGCCACCGGCCTGCTGACTGGCGCGCACGACCTCAGCATGGCCGGGCTGATCACCAAGGCATTCGACTCGTACCTGCCCGCGTTCGCGCGGCAGTTGCCGATTCTGATCGCCGACTACGACGCCCTGCCCGCCGACGATCCGCTCAGGCCCAGGCTGAAAGGCCAGATCGCGATGTTGCGCAACTGGGACTATCACTGGGGCATCGCCTCGATGCCGACCTCGCTGGCGGTGTTCTGGGGCGACACCTTGTGGGACGAGGTCGACAAGGCCGATACCTCCGAAAGCCTTTCGGTCTACGACATCATGGCCCGCAAGGCCGGTGCGAAGGCACGCCTGGGAGCGCTCGTCGAAGCCTCCGACCGGCTGACGAAGGACTTCGGCAGCTGGGGCGTGCCATGGGGCGAGATCAATCGGTTCCAGCGCCTCAACGGCGATATCGTGCAACCGTTCGACGATGCAAAACCAAGCATCCCGGTGCCGTTCGTGTCGTCGCGCTGGGGCTCGCTCGCGTCATTCGGCGCGCATCGCTGGCCGGGCACGAAGCGCTATTACGGCACCGGCGGCAACAGTTTCGTGGCGGTCGTCGAGTTCGGCCCGAAGGTACGCGCCCGGGCGATCACCGCGGGCGGCGAAAGCGGTCACCCGGATTCGCCGCACTTCAACGACGAGGCCGAGCGCTATACCACCGGCAATCTGCGTGAGGTCTACTTCTGGCCCGAGCAACTGAAGGGGCACACCGAGCGCGCCTATCACCCCGGCCCGTGACGCCATGCGCTTCATCGGCGCGCCGGGGATGCCGCGCCGATGCTCCCGAAGCCCTTCAGGCGACGAGAGGCGGCTGGCCTCCGTCGTCGGCGCACCGCCCGGCCTTCAATGCCGCTTGAAGTACTGCACCTCGCGTTCATGCTTCTCGGCGGCCTCGCGCGTCTTGAACGTACCGAGGTTGCGCCGCTTGCCGGTGTCGGGATCCTTCTTGCGCGAGTAGAGCCGGTATTCGCCAGATTTCAGTTTTCGGATCATGCGGGCAACCTCCATGCACAGACTCGCAGCGCGTGGGTCGCGAGAAAGTGATGGACGGCTGGACGCCGGTCAGATCGCGGCAGCGATGCGACCCACCTCGGCGAGCACGGCATCGCGCTCGTCGTCGGTCGCGGTGGACTCTGCGTAGTACGCCGTCACCAGCAGCGGCTTGCGTCGCGGCGGCCAGACGATGGCGATGTCATTGGTTTCGAACCGCGGGCCGCGGCCGGTCTTGTCGCCCACACGCCAGGCGTGCGGGATGCCGGCGCGCAGCAGGCTGTTGCCGGTCGTGGTGGCACGCAGCCATGCGAGCAGTTGCTGGCGCGACGCCTCGGAGAGCGAGTGGCCCAGCAACAGCGTTTGCAGATCGGCCAGCATCGCGCTTGGCGTCGTGGTATCGAACAGGCCGCCGGGGCTGGCCAGGTTGAGCCCGGGCTCGATCCGGTCGAGCCGGGTCATGTCATCGCCGAGGCTGCGCGCGTAGGCCGTCACAGCGGCGGGCCCGCCCAGGCTGGCCAGCAGCAGGTTGGCGGCGGTGTTGTCGCTCACCGTGATCGCCGCCTGGCACAGTTCGGCCACGGTCATGCCTGGCGCGCCTGCACGGGTTTCGCATATCGGCGCGTAGGACAGCAGCGCACCTTTGTCGAAAACGATGCGCCGCTCCAGTTGTTCTGCACCGCGATCGACACATGCCAGCACCGCAGCCACGATCAGCAGCTTGCACGTGCTGCACATCAGAAAGCGTTCATGGGCGCGATGCACGGTTCGGCGCCCGTTGCCGGTGTCGAGGACGGCCACGCCCAATCGCCCGCCGTGGCGGCGCTCCAGCGCAGCGAGCCGCGCCGGCGCATCGCCACCGCTATCGACGGCGAGCGATGGCAAGGGTTGAAGAGCCATGGCGGAGGCGCCCAACAAGGCGCCCTTCAGAAGATCTCGACGATTCATGGGTCACCGCGTGTGGCCGGGGGAGACTGGCGCACGACTGCGCCAGCCCTCCCAGCCTATCCATCATCGATGACTTTTCGCAGCGGCGGACAGGGCTATGCCGTGGCAACCGCCCATCGAGGCGGCTCAGCCGCGTCGCGGAATCATCAACCCGCGCTGCACCGCCGGGCGCGCCAGCCCTCGCTCCAGCCAGGCGACGACGTTGCCGAAGCTGTCGTACTGCACGATGTCGCGAGCCTCGTAGAACGTGATGAGGTTGTTGACCCAGCCGAGGGTGGCGATGTCGGCGATGCTGTAGTCGTCGCCCATGATCCAGTCACGGCCGTCCAGACGGCCATCCAGCACGCCGAGAAGGCGCCTGGATTCGTTGACATACCGCTCCAGCGGCCGCTTGTCGGCGATGTCCTTGCCGGCAAACTTGTTGAAGTAGCCCAGCTGGCCAAACATCGGACCGATCGACGCCATCTGGAAGAACACCCACTGGATAGTCTCCCAGCGCCGCGCGGCGTCCGCCGGGATGAACTGCCCCGTCTTGTCCGCCAGGTACAGCAGGATCGCACCGGATTCGAACAGCGCCAGCGGCTCGCCGCCCGGGCCATCCGGATCGATGATCGCGGGGATCTTGCCGTTCGGATTGAGCGACAGGAACTCCGGCGTGTGGCTCTCGTCCTTCATGATGTCGACGAGGTGCGGCTCGTACGCAAGCCCGGTCTCCTCCAGCATGATCGATGCCTTCACTCCGTTGGGCGTGTTGAGCGAATAGAGCTGGATGCGATCGGGATGCCGGGGCGGCCAGCGGGTGGCGATGGGAAAACGGGAAAGCTGGGACACGTCTTGCTCCTGTCTGTCAGGGGTGATGGCGAATGATGCCGGCCTGTCTCGACCTCGCATGACAGCCATATGGAGGGACGACCCGGGCATTGCAACGTGGCGCGCTCACCACGCCGCGCGCATGCAGGCGGCGATCCCGCGGCCCGCGCCTGAACGGGGATGACCCGCGTCCGATCAACCTGGCATTCACCCGCGCCGGGTCACGCTGGCACTCGCTGGCCTGGCCGATGCCCACCGTCGTCCCGGCATCCCACCACCGCAGGCACGGCCTGCGCATCGAGGACATGGCGACTCATGGATTACCTTGCCTGGATCGGAGCCATCGGCGGCCTGCTGCTGCTCACCTCGCTGCTGTCCGGCTGGATCCACGATACCCCGATCACGCATTTCGCCATCTACCTGCTTGCGGGGATGGCGGTGGGTCCCTGGGGCCTGGGTCTGGTGTACATCGATCTGCGTGGACACGGCGCCTGGCTTTCCCGCGTCACCGAGATGGCGCTGGTGGTGTCGCTGTTCATCACCGGTCTCAAGCTGCGGCTGGGTTTTCGCAATCCCGCGTGGCGCGATGCGGTGCGGCTGGCGTTCCCCGCGATGGCACTGACCGTGGCCGGCGTCGGCGCGGCGGTGCACTTCTGGCTGGCCCAGCCATGGGGCTTTTCGCTGCTGGTCGGTGCGCTGGTGGCGCCGACCGACCCGGTACTGGCCAGCATCGTTGCGGTGGACGATGCCCGTGACGCCGACCAGATGCGTGCAGCCTTGTCCGGCGAAGCGGGGCTGAATGACGGCTCCGCCCTGCCCTTTCTGATGCTTGCCTTGATGCTGATGGCGTCGCCCGGTTCACTCGATTTCTCCATGACCATGCACTGGTTGCTGGTGGACGTGCTGTGGTCGTTCGCGGCGGGACTGACGCTGGGTTTTGGCCTGGGCTGGATCGTCGGCTTGCTGGGCACCTGGCTGCGAACCGCATCGAAGGATCTGGCGCCGGGCGACTTTCTCGCGCTGGCGCTGATGGCCTTGGCCTACGCCGGCGCCGGGCTGCTCTCGGCCTCCGGCTTCCTCGCCGCGTTCGCCGCCGGCCTCGGCCTGCGCAGCGCCGAGCTGTACGTGGTCACGCACCATCCGCATCCGCACTTCACCGATGCTCCCGGCAAAGGCGAGATCGAGCAGACACATCCGCCCGCCGAGATGCTGGTCAATCCCAACCGGCGCGAACACCGTGACGTCGAGCAGCCGGCCGCGTCGGTGGGACTGATGGTTTCGGACGCCCTCTCCTTCGGCGACACGCTGGAGCGGCTCATCGCCTTCGCGCTGGTGCTGCTGGCGGGCGTGGTGTGCGCGCGCTACTGGAGCCTCGATGGCGTGATCCTGGCCGGCCTTCTGTTCGTGCTGATACGGCCGCTGTCGGTAGGGATCGCCCTGCTCGGCTCCGCGGCGCCGCCAGCTCGCCGCCTGCTGATCGGCTGGATCGGCATACGCGGGATCGGCACGCTCAACTATCTGGCCTACGCGCTCACCCATGGCATGAACGAAGCACAGTCGATGCTGGCCGCCCAGCTTGCCATCACCATTGTGGTGCTGAGCGTCCTGGTGCACGGCATCACCGCGCAGCCGTTGATGGCATGGCGCCGCGCCAGGATGACTGCACGCCGGCAGGGCAGTGGCGATTCGAATCGCCGTACAACGCCAACCCCGCCATAGAGCCGACGGCATCGACCATGAGATGCGCCGGCACGCAGACGCGCCTGCGCCGGCGAAGCCCCTAGCCGGCCCGCCGCACGCAGCGCAGCCAGCGCTCGTCGACGCGCCTGGCGAACCACGCCGTGGTGAGCTTGCGCGTGATCTTCGGACTCTTCAGCACGATCCCTGGAAGCACCGCGCGCGGCAGGGGTTTGCGTTCGATCCGTTCGGCCAGCGCGAACACGCGGGCATGGAGCTGGCTGTCGTCGAACTCCCTGCGTTGGCTCTGCTCCAGTGCGCGGTGAATCACCGCGTCGCTCATGCCAAGTTGCGGGCCCAGGGCGCGTACCGCCAGTTCCGTCGCACCAGCGGGATCGCCCATGCCGGCATCGGGCTGGACCAGATCGCCGTCCAGCGCGAGCGGGATGCCGGAGGCCAGGCTCACGGCGTTCTGGAACGCAGCATTGCGGCTGGCGTACCAGCCGGCATTGAAGTCGGCGAATCGATAGAGCGGCTGCGGATAGTTCGCCGGATAACCCAGCAGATGCATGACGCCGAAGTACAGGCCGCCGCGCCGGCTGAAGACCTCGTGGCGGATCGAACCCTGCACCGGATAGGGATAGCCACGCGCGTGGGCTTCGGCAAAGGCGATGCTCACCTGCATCGGTCCACCGGTGTGCACCGGATTGAGGTCGCCGAACAGGCGCCGGCCCAGCGGCACCATGCCGATGAAGTCCTGGAAGATCTCGCTCAGCTGCCTTTCGGTACGTGCACCCTGCAGGCGCTCGCTGTAGCGGCGGCCGTCAGGCGACTTCAGCCACAGCGCAGCATCCACCAGCAAACCCGGCACATGCCGCGACGCCGCGCGCCGGTCGATCTCCTGGCGGGCGATTCGGCCCAGCCCAGGAACCGCCGGATCGACCTGAAAACCCGATTCCTGCCCGGTCACCGCCAGCACCGAACACAAGTTTTCCGGTGTCGGCGCGATGCCCTGCGCCGCGAAAGCTGCCTGGATGTCGGTGGCCCAGCCCTCGCGATCGTCCGCCCCGGCCGGCATCAGCCGCATGATCTCCGCGCGCACCTGGGCCGGGCGGCGCAGCGGCGCTTCCTGCGGGCGTTGCGCGGCGCAGCCGGCAAGCAGAACGGCAATGGCCAGCCACGGCGCAACGATGCGACTACGCATGAAGACTTCGGCGCCGCCCTTTCTTGAGGAGATGGATCGGAGCCACGTCACGGTTGCCCTTTGAGATCATGGCCACCACTCTGCCAGCTGCCTTGTAAATCATTTGACAAGCCCGGCCCGGCATCATGCCTTTGCCCCGCGCCCAGGTCGCCGCGGCGGCCGCTGCGCGAATGGCGCCATCGGTGGATGCGCTCCGTTGGCACGCGTATCCACTCCCATGCGGACAAAAGCCGCCGCCTCGACCGCGAAGTGCCCGCATGTTGCCGCATGACGAAGCATGCGACTTGCGGCGGCCACCCATGGCACGCGCGCGGATCCGCGGCTTCAGCCAGCCGTGCCTGCCGTCACGGCCGCCACGGCCGTCGGGGCATCGCCGGCGGCGACGCTGGCCACGGTCGCGCGCGAGGTGAGCATGGCGCCCAGCACCAGCAGGCATACCAGCAGGGAAGCACCGAAGAGGGTTTGCAGCATCAGGGTCTCGAATTTCATGGTCGTTCTCTCGTGGGCGTCGGAATGAAGCTTTCGAGAATGGGATGGCAAACGTCGTGCCAACCGCGAATAGACCGGCAAACCGCATTCCCCGGCCATCCCTTCGTTTGCCATGGCGCGACGACAGGTGTCCGCGGACGATGGCGATCTGTCCGGTCAATGCGGGCGGACGGCGGACACGGTGCAGACGGGGAATGATGCGATGAGCGCGCATGCCCACCATGCTGCGGAGCATGCCCGGCCACCGCGCAGCTGCAGTCATGCGAGTAACCTGCGCGTACCGCCGGCCTTGCCGGCATGCCCGGAACGCGTGCGGTGGATGCGCTTTCTGAAGTGCTGAAGACCATACGGCTCGATGGCGCGATGTACATCAACGCCGAGTTCACGGCGCCATGGTGCGCGGCGGCGAGCTACGGGCTGCCGAGGGCGACGGCGCAGACCGCTGGCGCCGACCATATCGTGTTCTTCCATTGCCTCACCGAAGGCCAATGCAACGCGCGCCTGGTCGATGGCGAGGAGACCTTGTCGCTGCGCAGCGGCGATCTGATCCTGTTCCCGCACGACCATCGGCACCTGCTCGGCAGCGATCTGCAGTTGCCACCGGTCGATGCGGACAGCGTCACGCCGAAGGCGGCCGCGGGCGAACTGATCCAGCTCAGGCACGGCGGTGGCGGCGTCGCGACCCGTTTCGTGTGCGGCTATCTCGCCTGCAATCGGCGGGTCAGCAAGGCGCTGTTGGCGGCCCTGCCGGAGATGTTGCGCATACCGCTGCGCGACGACCTGACCGGTACCTGGCTGTTCGAGCTGCTGTTGCACGGAGTCAACGAGTCGTCGGCCCAGCGGCCCGGCGCGCAGTCGATCCTGGCGAAGTTGTCCGAATTGCTGTTTGCCGAGGCATTGCGGCGCTACGCGAGTTGCCAGCCGGGGCAGCAGGGCTGGCTTGCCGGCCTGCAGGATCCGATCGTGGGCCGTGCGCTGGCGCTGCTGCACCGGCAGCCGGCTCATGCGTGGACGGTCGAGGCGCTGGCTGGCGCGGTGGCCTCGTCCAGGTCGGTGCTCGCCGAGCGCTTCACGCGCCTCACCGGCGAATCGCCGATGCAATACCTCACCGGCTACCGGCTGGCGCTGGCTGCGCAGGCATTGCGCAGCGGTCGCGATGGCATCGCCAGCATCGCGGCGAACGTGGGCTACGGCTCCGAGGCGGCCTTCACGCGCGCATTCAAGCGCGAGTTCGAGCTGCCGCCTGCGGCGTGGCGCAAACGCGAGGCGATCGATGTGGCGGGCGCCTCGCCGGGGTCGCCCGCCACTGCCCCGGCAGCGCCGGCAAGCTGAGTAGCGCTTCAGGCAGCCTCGCGCCGCGCCGCCATCGCGAGCACATCCTCGGTCGATAGCGGATTGCCGCCGATCGCCCAGTCGCCACTCTTCACTTCCTCGATCACCACCGTGGTTACCGGGCGCAGGTGTTCGCCCTCGACGCTGACCATGGCGTCGGTCAGCTGCGTGGCGAGCTGCTGCTTCTGGCTGGCGCTGAAGACGCCTTCGATGAGTTTCACATTGATGAAAGGCATGGTGTCTCTCCGAGGTTGCGTGACGCGCGGCAGGAGTGCCGGCCACGCGATGGACTCTACGCAGCCACAGTCAGGCGCGGAATGATCGAGGCGCCGCCAAACTTCGCCGCAACACCGCGGCCGCAGGTACAGCGCCTCGTGTCCGGCGCGGGCGATCCACCATCGGCCGCGTTCTCGGTTCAGGCCATCGTTCCGTAGCTGCCGCGCTCAGTCATGAACGACCTTCTCGATACGGCGATCGGGGATCAGCCACAGCAAGGCCGCCAGCACGTAGATCACCTGTCCGGCCCACGACCGCCAGAGCGTCAGTGCGATTCCCGCAAGGTAAAGCGCCGGCGAGAGCTTGCCTTTCCAATCCGATCCGACCGCGCGCCGGAGCACCGAGCCCTGGCCATCCGCCGCGATGAGCGCCTGCTGCAGTATCAGGTAGGCCAGCGCGGCCATCAGCAGCACCAGCCCGTACACGGCCGTCGGCACGGCAGCAAAGTGGTTTTCGCCCATCCAGGCCGTGGTGAACGGAAACAGCGACAGCCAGAAAAGCAGGTGCAGGTTTGCCCACAACACGGCGCCGGACACCTTGTGGATGGTGGAAAGCATGTGGTGGTGGTTGTTCCAGTAAATGCCCACGTACCCAAAGCTCAGCACGTAACTGAGCAGCACCGGCGCCAGCGGAGCCAACGAGGCGAGCGAGTGCTCGCCCGGCACCTTCAGCTCCAGCACCATGATGGTGATGATGATCGCGATGACGCCATCGCTGAATGCTTCCAGCCGCCCCTTGCCCATGTGCCGCCTCCCGACGACGATCGCCCGAGCCGCCAGCTTGACTCAGAACTTGCGCGGTTGCACAGTCGATGGCCGCTTTCCATTCGCCCGCTCGCCCGGCCTGGCCTCAACGCGTCGGCGGGAATGGCGCGGCCGTTGCATCAGCCGACGTCTCAGCTGGTGTGATCGAGAATGATCCTCCAGCCTTCGGCCGTCTTCTCCCACAGTAGCGAGAACACGCCAGCGTCCTGGGCAGCTTCGCCATGGGCAGTCCGGTCGAGATGAAAGCGTCCGGTCACGACGGCATAGCGCAGTTCGCCGCCTGCGCCTGGCAACAGGCGCACATCCAGATCGGAAAACGTCAGTTGCCCCATCTGCTCTCGGGTGGCGTAGTGCTTGCGATAGCTGTCGAGAATCGCGCGGTAGCCTTTGCGCACGTTGCTGCCGACGAACGTGGTGTCGGGCGCGTCCTTGTAGCCATGCATGAAATCCACGATGTCGCCGCGGTTCCAGGCGACCTCCTGTCGATGCAGCACCTGGCGGATCGCGGCGGCGTCATCGGCTGCCGCCGCCATGCTCGAACCGACGCCCCCAAGCCCGGTCAACGCGAGCAGGGTCCCGAGCAGAAGGTGAAACCGCCGTGCAGTCATCGCATAGTCCATGGTGAGGCGTGATTGCGCATCATAGTGACTTGCGCGGTTCCCGCTCGCTGCATGCCCGGCGGTTCTCCAGGCTGAGGCAGGAGCGACCGAGCCATGGCGGGGCTGCATGGCCGCGACGGGCGCCGAGTGCGACAGCCTCGACAAACGCAGGCATCGTCCCCATCTACGGACAGCCATTACCACCTCGGAGACAACCATGACCGCAACGACTGAACGTGCCGTCCTCGCCGGCGGCTGCTTCTGGGGCATGCAGGAGTTGATCCGCCAGCAAGCGGGCGTGCTGTCCACCCGCGTGGGCTACGCCGGCGGTGACGTACCCCACGCCACGTATCGCAACCACGGGACGCATGCCGAGGCCATCGAGATCATGTTCGATCCGCAGGTGATCAGCTACCGCACCCTGCTGGAATTCTTCTTTCAGATCCATGACCCCAGCACGCCCAACCGCCAGGGCAATGACCGCGGCGCCAGCTACCGTTCGGCCATCTTCTACACGAGCGAAGCGCAGAAGCAGATGGCCGAAGACACCATCGCCGACGTGGATGCCTCCGGCCTGTGGCCCGGCAAGGCAGTGACCGAACTGGCGCCAGCAGGCGATTTCTGGGAAGCGGAACCCGAGCACCAGGATTACCTGCAGCACTACCCCAGCGGCTACACCTGCCACTTCATCCGGCCGGAATGGAAGCTGCCGCGGCGCGCGTAGCCGCGGATGCCGGTCGTCCCGTCACCGTTGCGGATCGATGGCGTTGGCGTCATGCGCGAACCCGGCACCGCGGCCACGATCTGCTGCCGACAACGCTCGTCCAGGCAGATCCAGGGCTGCGTCGCCACTTCTCCCGGTCCCGCTTCGCCCCCATATGCTGCCGATGACCCCGCTGCAGCAGTTCATCGACGCGTATCCCCGCCTGTTCGTGTTGACCGGCGCCGGTTGCAGCACCGACTCGGGCATCCCCGACTACCGCGATCGCGACGGTCAGTGGAAACGCGCGCCACCGGTGAATTACGGCGTCTTCATGGGCGATGCGTCCACGCGCCGGCGCTACTGGGCGCGCAGCATGATCGGCTGGCGGCGTTTCGGGTGCGCGCTGCCGAACGGCACGCATCACGCGCTGGCCCGGCTGGAGCAGCGCGGACAGGTCGAGCTGCTGGTGACGCAAAACGTGGATCGCCTGCATCAGCGCGCCGGCAGCGAACAGGTGGTCGACCTGCATGGCCGCCTCGACGAAGTGCGCTGCATGGGCTGCGACTGGCGGCTGCCCCGCGGCGCGTTCCAGCAGTGGCTGGTGAAATGCAACCCGAACTGGGCACAGCTCGACGCCGCCGATGCGCCGGACGGCGATGCCGATCTGGTCGGCCACGATTTCACGCAGTTCGAGGTGCCACCCTGCCCGCTTTGCGGCGGCATCGTGAAACCCGATGTGGTGTTCTTCGGCGAGTCCGTGCCGCGCGACCGCGTGACCATCGCTACGCGCGCCTGGCAGGCCGCCGACGCGGTGCTCGTCGTGGGTTCTTCGCTGATGGTTTACTCCGGCTACCGCTTCGTCGACGCCGCCGCGCGCGCCGGCAAGCCGGTGGCCGCCGTGACATTGGGGCGCACCCGTGCCGACCCGCTGCTCACGTTGAAGGTCGACGCGCCATGCCAGGAGGCGCTCGCATTCCTGTGAACGACGCGCCTGCCGACCCGCTGGCAAGTGGCGCAAGGGTGGCGCCGGTGATCGGCCCTGCGCACGCACGGGTCGTCGTGGGCCAGCGGAAAGATACGTCCACTGTTCAAGGCATCGGCGCCACTTCCACGGCCACGGGCTATGGCATCGGAACCGATCCGGTCACGGTTGCGCCATGCAGCCCCGCACCCGCCGCAATGGCGAGCACCTGGCCTTTGCTGCCGCAGCCGCATGATGGTGAACGAGTTCCATCGCGTGGCGTTGGAGCATGGCGGCAGCAGCGACGGTGCGCCAGGCCGGCGGCCGGACTGCAACCCCAACGATGACGGAGCCTTCGTCCGCGACCCGCACGGCAACAAGCTCGCAGCGGTGACCGGTTCGGTCGCCTGAAAGCCGGCAGCACGGTGCCGGTGTCCGAGGCATCGGATCAGCCATCGGCGGCAGGGCCGCCGGTACGTTGCCGGCGGCGTTCCGCGATCCATCTCAGCCAGGGTCCGCCGTGGAACACGCTCATCAACACGTACATCGGGATCATCCCGCTCAGCGGCGATGCGCCGTGCGCGGCCGAGCAGGGCATGTCCATCGGGCCGCCGTCGTGCGCGCCGGCCAGCACCGCCATCAGGGCGAAGGTGGGAGTGGCAGCCAGGGCCAGCCAGCCGGCCACGCCGCGGCCAGCCGCGCTGCGATTCCCGTGGCCCGCGTGGCAGGTGCCTGCGTGGACATGGCTAATGCGCACCCCGCTTCTCCTGGCGTGGACCACCCGCGCCAACCGGCTCACTGCTTGCCGTACTCATCGTGGCGGCGCCACCAGATGCCGGTCTCGTTGCGGCCCCTGGGGGCGCGATCGAGCCACGGGTACATGCCCCAGATGCCGTCGACGCCGCGGGCATAGGTGGAATAGGTGTGGTAGACCACGCCGTCCTCCAGCACGAACGAGCTCATGCCAGGCCGGTCGCGAGCATACGTGGGCGCGTCGGTTCCGCAGGTGGCTGCGAGCTGGGCAACCGGTTCCGGGGCGGGCACCGCATCCATGGCGTGTCCGCCGCGGACGTAGTTGTACTCGACGAGGCCGGCACGTTGTTGTTCCTCGGTGAACGAGATATTGAAGTCGAAGTTGAAATCGCTGCCGAACGAGGACGCCCAGGGAAATGTCCACCCCATCCGCCGCTTGTACGCCTGCAGCTTGGCAAGCGGCGCCTGCGATACCGCGGACAGCGCGACATCATGATTGGCCAGATGCACGACCGATCCGTTGAAGCCGTCCGCTATCGCCGAGCACGACGGGCAGCCGGCCGCGTAGTCGGGCCCGAACATGAAGTGGTAGATCAGCAGTTGGGAGCATCCGCGGAACAGTTCGGCCAGCGGTACGCTGCCTTCCTCGGTGTCGAAGCGATAGTCCTTGTCGACCCGCACCCACGGCAGCGCCTGCCGCTGCTGTGCCAACGCATCGCTGCGTCGGGTCAGGGCCTTTTCTTCCTGCAGCAGTGCGAGCCGTGCCGCCAGCCATTCGTCGCGTGTCCCGGTTTCATGTGTCGTCATCGCTGCGTCTCCTGTCGTCCGCCTTGTGTGGTCACGCCATGTGGGTGAGTGGTTGTGCGATAGATTAGGAACCGGGCACCGAAGGTGGGAGTGACAAGTTTGGCGGGATTCGGATGGATGCACTGATCACGGCGGCGGCGCTCGCGCTCGCGGCGGGCGATCCGCTCGGCGCGCTGAAGCGGGTGGCGCTGCGCGAGGATGCGCCGGCGCTTGCGCTGCGCGGCATCGCGATGGCTCAGCTCGGCGATTTCGCACGATCGAAGCTGCTGCTGCACCGAGCCACGCGCGGCTTCGGTCCGGACGAAGCCATGGCGCGCGCGCGCTGCGCCGTCGCCGAGGCCGAAGTCGCGCTGTTCTCGCGCGACCTCGGCGGGTCCACGAAGGCGCTCGATGCGGCGCGGGCGGTGCTGCAAGCCCACGGTGATCACGCGAATGCCGCGTATGCGCAGTATCTGCAGGCCCGGCGCCTGCTGCTGATCGGCCGCCTCGACGAGGCCGAACGCGCGCTTGCCCCACTCGATGCCGCCGCCCTGCCACCCGCCTCGCGCGCCTCCTGCGAGCTGGTCATCGCGGGAATCGCCATGCGCCGGCTGCGCGCGGCAACGGCGCGCGCAGCCCTGATCCGGGCCGAACAGGCGGCGCGCCAGGCCCGCATTCCGGCGCTGATGGCGGAGATCCAGAGCACATTCCTCGTGCTGGACCGGCCCGCCGCACGCCTGATCGCGCAAGGCGACGAGCGGCTGCTCAAGCTCGACGAGGTCGAGGCATTGCTGGGCTCCACGGCACTCATCGTGGATGCCTGCCGCTACGCGGTCCGCGACGCGGGCTCGCTGATCTCGCTGGAGCGTCGTCCGGTACTGTTCGCGCTCGCGCGGGTTCTCGCTGAAGCGTGGCCCGGCGACGTATCGCGGGCCACGCTCATCGCACGAACCTTCCGCGCGAAGCACGCCGACGAATCGCATCGCGCTCGGTTGCGGGTGGAAATCGGACGACTGCGCGCGCTGCTCCGGACCGTCGCCGGCATCAGCGCGACGAAGCACGGCTTCGCGCTGGTACCGCATCACGCAAGCGCGGTAGTGGTGCTGGCCAGGCCCGTCGACGACGCCCATGCGGCGGTGCTGGCGCTGCTGGCCGACGGCGAATCGTGGTCGAGCTCGGCCTTGGCGCTGGCGCTGGGTACCAGCCAGCGCGGCGTGCAGCGGACGCTCGACGCGCTGGCGAAGGCAGGCAAGGTGGACTCGTTCGGCCGCGGTCGGGCCTGCCGCTGGATGAATCCGCCCGTCCCGGGATTCCCGACAAGCTTGTTACTCCCGGCGCCCTTCCCCGGCGACTAGAATGGGCAACATGAAACGATCAAACGCTGAAGTCATCTGCGAGTACGGTCCCTTCCCGGGTGTCGAAGAGGTGGCCGGCGTCACCTACGACGGCGAGCGCATCTGGTTCGCCGCCGGCGACAAGCTGGCCGCCTTCGACCCGACGATCGAAGCGGTGCAGCGCATCATCGACGTCGCCGCCCAGGCGGGTACGGCGTTCGACGGGCGCCACCTTTTCCAGATCGCCGAGAGCCGCATCCAGAAGATCGACCCGGCGACCGGCCAGGTGCTCGCCACCATCCCGGCGCCGGGCGGCGGGGGCGACTCCGGGCTCGCATGGGCCGAAGGCGCGCTGTGGGTCGGGCAGTACCGCGACCGCAGGATTCATCAGATCGATCCCGAAACAGGGGCGATTCTCCGCACCATCGCCTGCGACCGCTTCGTTACCGGGGTCACCTGGGTCGACGGCGAGCTTTGGCACGGCACCTGGGAAGACGGCGAAAGCGATGTTCGACACATCGACCCCGTTACCGGAGAGGTTCTCGAGAGCCTGCAGATGCCATCCGGTGTCGGCGTGTCGGGCCTCGAATCCGATGGCGGCGGAAGGTTCTTCTGCGGCGGCGGAAGCAGCGGCAGGATCGTCACCATCCGCCGACCCGGATAGCTCAGCCGCACCGAGCCCGCCGAAGTGCGGGTGGAACTTGCCGGCCATGTGACGCCTGGGAAGATGCCGCTCGACACGCTCGCCAGGAGAGACCCACCAGGCCCTGGCGGAGGGCGGTGACCGCAGCCATGGCTGAGTCCTGCTCCTGCAGGCGCTACCATGCCAGGATTACCTGCGCGTGCCGCCATGAGCGGCACCAGGAACCGGCATCCATGATCTCCAAGCTGCCTCCCCTCGCCGACGTACTCGATCTGCTGCCCGACGCAGTGTGCGTCGTCAGTGCCGAGGGGCGTTTCCTGTATGTCAGCGCAAGCTTCGAACGCATCTTCGGCTACACCTCCGACGAAGTGCTGGGCCAGCGAATATTCGATCTGGTCCACCCCGATGACCGTGCGGCGACCGTGGAGCAGGCCGAGCGGGTGACGGGTGGCGCTCTGCAGCACCATTTCCGCAATCGCTACGTGCACAAGGACGGCCACACCGTGGACATTCAGTGGTCGGCGCGCTGGGTACCCGACTACGGCGTGCGCATCGGGGTAGCCCATGAGGTGACCGAACTGCGACGTGCCGAGCGCGAGCTCGAGTACCGCGCCAGCCATGATGCGCTGACTGGACTGTACAACCGGCATCGCCTGCAGTACGAACTGCAGTACGCCATTGCCCATGCAGTGCAGACCCACGACGGCCTGGCCGTGCTCTACCTGGACCTTGACGGCTTCAAGGAAGTCAACGACCGGGGCGGGCACGACGCCGGCGACCGTCTGCTGTGCGAAGTCGCCCAGCGCTTGCAGCAAGGCCTGCGAAAAGGTGACCTGGTGGCTCGCGTCGGTGGCGACGAGTTCGTGGCCGTGCTCCCCGGCTGTCGCGATGCCGAGGCCGCCCGGGCCATCGCCGATGGCTTGCGCTCGCGGCTGAGTCCACCCTTCGCGCTGCCCGACGGCTTGTTTCGACTGGACGCCAGCGTCGGGATCGCCTGCTTCCCGGCAGACGGAAGCGATCCGGAGACGCTGCTGGCGCAAGCCGACCGCGCGATGTATGCCACCAAGCGCAAACGGTAACGACGGCCAGGCATCCGCCACATCGGGCCGCTCCGCCACCGCACTCCGGACGATGCTCGAACGCCAGGCATAGGCCAACGGGGGTGCGACATGGCACTCGGGGATCAGGCTCTCAACGCCGCGATATCAGGGCGTGCCTCCATATCGTGCGCGCCGCCAGCGCGACAGGCCTCGCCGCCGGGAGCCTGGGCGAACGGCGCTACCAGCAGACCTGCATCCAATGTGTCCGCGACGAGCGCCAGGCTGACGATCGCGATGCGGTGGCCGGCGCTGGCGGCCTGTACCGCCAGCGTGCTGTCGGGAAAGCGCGTCGTAGACCCGGACATCCCGGAATGACGGGCTACGGCAACCGGCTGGCGTGGCTTGCCGCCAGAAGCCATGCGCCGCGCCGGCGGATCCATGTGTCCGTGTACCGGAAATCGGCGACGAACGGTTTCCCGCCGGCACGGCCACGGATGCTGGTGATGCCGACGATCAGCGCGGTGTCGCCGTACAGACGCACCTGCTGGTCGTGGTTGTGGAACACCTCATAGTGCGGCTCGCGCGTGGCGACCTCGCCGAGGTTCTGCTCGAGGTTTGTCACGTTGCCGTGCGAATCGACGAGCGTGAAATCCGCCGTCAGCGCGCGACGCAGGGCATCGGCATGACCGGCTTCGAAGGCCTGGCACACATCGGCCTCGGCATGCAGCAGGTCGCGCGTCAGCCGACTCGGTTCGGCCGCCGCCGCAGTGCTCGCCGCTACCATCAGCAATGCCAGCAACCAGTGTTTCCCACCGTTCAAGTTGAGTTTGGGCATGGCGTGGATATCTCCTCGACGTCAATAGGGTTGGTTGAAACGGAAGGGGCCGATCCGTTTGCGCGCATCCGGCACAGGGATCAACCGCCGTACTGCTTCGGGATCGGCGCGCCGGGGCCCTCGCTCTGCCAGTAGATCGTCACCACCCACCAGCGATGGCCGTCGAACATCAACTGGAAGCTGTTGATGCCGCGCTGGAATGGCTTGGCATCGGCTGCGGCGTGACGCGATTCGTAGGTGCTGAACACCTGGGCGATGGCGCCATAGCGGTCCACCGTGCGGTGCGACTCGCGTTCGAAGAAGCCCTCCTTCGCCATGGCGGGATCGGCGCGGCGGATGAAGTCCTCCACGCTCATGACGTGCGCCTCGACGGTGCCGTCCTTGCCGGCACGCACGGGAATCAGCCGCGCGCCCGGGACAAACAGCGAACGCAGGCGATTCCAGTCGCGCTGCCGACCCCTGGGGCCGGAGATCACGTCGTAGACCGCCTGCATGATCGCGTCCATCGAGGCGACATCGCCGGGCTTCGCGGCAGGCGTACTCGTTGCAGCTTGGCTCGATGCCGCAGCAGTTTGCGCAGCAGCAGGCAGCGGCGAGCCGCCTGCGAAGGCCAGCGCGCAAGGCACCAGAAGCATACGTAATGAGATGGACCCCATGCTGTGTGTTCTCCGCCGTTAGCTGGATGAAGGCTGCGCCGAGCGCCGCGTGCGATTCTGCACGATAAAACGCCGCATCGGTAACCGCGGCGGACCGCGATCCGCGGACAAGTGAAACTGCAGACTCATGTCGCCGCTCCCGCTTGGCGGCACGCCCGGCCCTGTCCCGGCTCAAGTAGCATGCGCAGACCTCCACTGCAGCAGACAGCAGCATGCGATCTTCGGCGCAGGCAGACCCGCTTCTTTCGCACCCACCGATCGGCGCGCTGCTGCGCGAGTGGCGCACCGTGCGGCGCATGAGCCAGCTCGATCTCGCGCTGGAAGCCGGCATGTCCGCCAGGCACCTGAGCTACGTCGAAACCGGCAAGGCACAAGCCAGCCGGGAACTGATCTGCCGGCTGGCCGATGTGTTCGGCATGCCGTTGCGCGAGCGCAACGCGTTGCTGCTCGCCGGCGGCTACGCGCCGCAGTACCAGGAGAACGCGCTGGCCATGCCCGCGATGGAGCGGATGCGGCAGGCGATCGAACTGATCATCACGCACCAGGAGCCCTACCCGGCCTTCGTGATCGATCGGCAATGGAACGTGCTCATGGCCAACGAGGCCGCGGTCAGGGTCAATCGCCTGCTGATGGATGGCCGCGAGAGCCGGCACGCCAACCTGCTGCACCAGGTGTTCGACCCGGCCGACTTCCGCCCGGTGATCATCAACTGGCCGGAGGTCGCGGAGAAGTTCATCCGCCATGTCCATGAGCAGCTCGCCGCCGTTCCCACGGATCGCGCGCTGCAGGCCTTGCTGGCCGACGTGCTGGGCTACCCCGACGTGCCGCGGCACTGGCGCATCCGCGACCTGGAGAACGGGCCCGCGCCGCTGCTCACGCTGGCGTTTCGCAGCCGCCGGGGCGAACTGCGCTTCTTCGAGACGATCACCACCTTCTCGATGCCACGCGACGTCACGCTGGACGAACTGCGGATCGAGTGCGCCTTTCCTGCCGACGACCACACGGCCGCGGTCTGCGCCGACCTGGCCGCTTCCGCCTGACCCGGCCATGACCTCGCAGGTCATTGAGCGCCTGCGATCGGTCACGCATTCTCGATGCACTTGAACCGTCAGGATGGTCACGATGAACAAGCGTTCCGCAACGGCGAGGGGTTGGGTGCTGGCCACCGCCATGGCACTCGCCACCGGGCTGGCCGTCGCCAGGGCCGGCACGTCGGCAGCCACACCGCGCACTGATTCACCCTGCACGCGGCTCGCCAGCCTGTCAGGGCATTGGACCGTGCGGCAATCGATGTGGACCGACCCGGCCGCACCGCCTGTCATCGACCATGGCGCCGCCACCTATGCGATGGTGCTCGGCGGCCACCACCTGCAACAGAATCTTCGCATCGCATCGGACAAGCCCTTCGAAGGTCTGGGCTTCATCGGTTACGAAGACGCCACCGGCAAGTATTACAGCAGCTGGATGGATACCCATTTCTCCGGCATCGTTCTCGTGCGCGGCGACTACGACGCGAGCAGCCGAAGCTATACCTTCGCCGGGGAGATGGCGAACAAGGGCGGCGCGCCCATCCCGGTGCGCGAAGTCATGCGCATCGCCGACAACGATCACTTCGTGTACGAATACTACGAGACCCGCAACGGCAAGGAAGCCCTCGCCGTCAGCCTGCAATACACGCGGGTGGACTGAAGGAAAATCCGTTTCCCCGCCATCCATGGCGCCCGTGCCGGCGCGCCATGGGGGCAGCATGGCGTGGTCCCGTTCGAATCCGGCACGCGCGTGAACACTGCGGTCCCAGCCGTGGCATGTCACCCTGTCCCCCCCTCTCTCGGGTGTCGATCTGCGAGCTCCTCGTTCGTCGAGGAACTTGAAGGGCGCTTCCGCCGCCCTGAACCAGGAGAACCGACATGGTCAGCAAGAACACGATTTGCCTCTGGTACGACGGTACCGCGCTGGACGCCGCCACGTTCTACGCCAAGACATTCCCGGACAGCGCCGTAGGCCCGGTCCATCGTGCACCGGGCGACTATCCGGCGGGCAAGCAGGGCGACGTGCTGACGGTCGAGTTCACCGTCATGGGCATCCCGTGCCTGGGGTTGAACGGCGGCCCCGGGGTTGCGCACACCGACGCGTTCTCGTTCCAGGTGGCCACCGACGACCAGGCCGAAACCGACCGCCTGTGGGACGCGATCATCGGTAATGGCGGCCAGGCCAGCGTCTGCGGCTGGTGCAAGGATCGGTGGGGGCTGTCTTGGCAGATCACCCCGCGCGTCCTCACGGCGGCCGTCACCGACCCTGATCCAGCCGCCGCCAAGCGCGCGTTCAACGCGATGATGGGAATGACGAAGATCGACATCGCCGCGATCGACGCCGCCCGGCGTGGCTGACGATGGCACCGGCAGCCATCCTGGCAGGGGGCCCCTCTCGCCGGCAGGCCGCTGGCGGCGAGCCAGCTTGCCGTTCGATCCGCTGCCGTGCCCAACCATCGAGGCGCTGGACAGAAGCATCGTCGACCACCGTCCCGAACGAGGAGATGGTGGACCGCGATCGCATCACGGCGCAACGGATCGGTATCGCCGGTGACGACGGCACCATTCCCAGGGCCTTGGCGGGCGGCACTGCGCCCATCATCGGCGGCATCCGGTACAAGCGCGCGGCGCCGTTCAGCGGATTTCGGCATGGCCGTGCGCCCATGTCGAAAACACCGCGTGCCGTTCGTCGGATGGAAGCAGCATCCCTGTCCCACTCCCTTTCAACCAAGCTGAAGGATATCCCCGTGCCTCGAATGATCTTCGTGAACCTTCCTGTTGGCGATCTCGACGCGTCCATGGACTTCTACAAGTCCATCGGCTTCGAGAACAACCCGCACTTCACCGACGCCACGGCCGCCTGCATGGTGTGGAGCGAGGCCATCCACGTCATGCTTCTCACGCATGCCAAGTGGCGTACCTTCACGAATCGCCCGATCCCGCCGCCCGGCTCAAGCGAAGTCATGCTGGCGATCTCGCTCCCCGGGCGCGAAGCCGTCGACGTCATGAGCGAGGCAGCGGCGGCCAACGGCGGAACCGCCGACATCAATCCCGCGCAGGATCTGGGTTTCCTGTACAGCCGCAGCCTGGCCGATCCCGACGGGCATGTCTGGGAGGCCCTGTGGATGGACCCGGCCGCCATTCCCTCGGGCGATCAGCCGGGCTGAGCGAATCAACGCGCAGACCTGCGGAAGCGAAAACCCCGGTCTGGATCCGTTCCCATCCATGTTTTCTGTCCAATCACCTGGAGCCGTCCCATGACCCTCACCATCACCGCGTTCGAGAGTTCGCCCGACCGCGGCATGGGGCTCGCGCGCGACATGCGCGTGCGCTGGGCGCTCGAAGAAGCAGGTCAGCCTTACGAGGTTCGCCTGGTGTCGTTCAGCGCGATGAAGCAGCCCGCGCATCGGGCGCTGCATCCGTTCGGGCAGATTCCCACCTATGAAGACGGCGACCTCGTCCTGTTTGAGTCGGGGGCCATCGTGTTGCATGTCGCCGAGCGCCACGCGGGCCTGCTGCCGGTCGATGCGAATGCCCGGGCGCGCGCGATCGCGTGGATGTTTGCCGCGGTCAGCACGGTGGAGCCGCCGATCCTTGAACTCGTCATTGCCCGGTTTGTGGAGGGCGACAAGCCCTGGTCCGAGCAACGCCTGCCGCTCGTCAAGGATCGCATCCGTACCCGGCTGGGCGAACTTTCGGACCGCCTTGGCGAGGCCGACTGGCTCGATGGCGCGTTCAGCGCGGGCGACCTCATGATGGTGCACGCGCTGCTCCGGCTGAAGCCGTCGGGCATGCTGGACGAATACCCGAGCCTCGCCGCCTATGTCGCCCGCGGCGAGGCGCGGCCCGCCTTCAAGCGTGCCTTCGCCGCGCAGCTGGCGGTGTTCACGGGCAAGGCCCCGACCGGCTGACAAGCACTCGTCCGGCCGGAAACCCGGAGAGTGCGCGCCGCCCGGAAGACACCCCATTTCGCCAATCCGCGGCACGTTTGGGCAAGAGCGGCCGTGGAGGACGCATCAAGCTCGCCGATGTCGACATCAACGACGCGTCCGCCACGGGCTTTCATGATTCGGATCTGTCCTCCCGGAATCAAACGGTCGGCGATGCCGTTGCGGGCATGGTTTGCCACGTCGGTAGCGAAGACTTACTGCACGACGGGCTGATCCGGATCGCGCCGGTGGACGCCGTCATCGACACGATCGGTGGTCCGTCGCAGTCCCTCGCGATGAACGTGCTGAAGCCAGGCGGCATCCTGGTCTCCACGGTGAGCCGACCGACAACGAGGAAGCCGAGTGCCGCGGCGTTCGAACCTCATTCTTTCTGGTCAGGGTAAATACTTCCACGCTCACCGAAGTCACCCGGTTGATCGACACCGCGGAGTTGAAGCCACGTATCGAGCTGGTGTTGCCGATGACCGAGGCGATTAGCGGCCACGATTGGCTGGAGGGCGGACGCAAGCCCTCCCCCGGCGGGAAGATCGTCATTGACGTTACCGGCCCGTAGGGTCCGAGTGCGGGCCGAAAGCCGGTGCGACCCGGGCGCCGGACTCTTCCGGATCGCCGGAATGAAGGACGTCGATCCAGGCGAACCCGTTCGATTTTGCGGTGAGGCAGTCGATGGAAGGCAGCGCCACGCCTTGGCAGGCCGGAGAGGCGGAATCAGGTCGGGAATCGATCGGCGAGCAGTTCGAGCAGGCTGCGCAGTCGATTCAGTCGCTTCAGATCCTTGTGATACCCGAGCCAGGTGTCGCGTGACGGTGGCGGGTCGCCGAGGTCGATCCGCCTGAGCTCGGCAAAGGCGTCGCCGAGTGCCGTCGGCAGCACGGCCACGCCGATGCCTTCGGCACACATCCGGGCCTGCGCTTCGCGGTTGTTGCTGGTGAAGGCGACGGTGGCCTGGGGCAAGTGCTTTTTCAGCCAGGTCACATCGGGCATGCCGCCGAAGGCAGCGTTCATGGTGACCAGGCGGGCGCCGCGACCGTCCTTGCGCGGGCGTGGCAGGCCGCGGCGGGCGTAGAGCGCGTAAGGCATGCGCAGCAGGCGGCGCGAGATCACGTCCGGTTCGTCGAACGCCTTGATGCGGAACGCCAGATCGGCCTCGCGACGCGCCAGGCTGTAGAGGCGCGCGTCGGTGAGCAGTTCCACGGTGACCGAAGGATGCCTGCGCGAGAACTCGGCCAGCACCGGCGTGAGCACGTAGCTGCCGAACCAGTCCGAGGCGGCCAGCCGCAGCTGGCCGCCGAGCATGCTCTCGCGGCCGGCGAGCCGGCGCTCGAAGGCGAGCGCCTCTTCCTCCATGCGTTCGGCGCTGGCCATCACGGCTGCGCCTTCGTCGGTGAGCACGAAGCCGTCGGCCGTGCGCTGGAACAGGGCCTGGCCAAGTGCGGCCTCCAGCGCGCGCAAACGCCGGCCCATCGTCGGCTGGGTCTGCCCGATCACGCGCGCGGCGGCGCCAAGCGAACCCTCGCGCGCGATGGCAAGAAAGATGCGTACGTCGCTCCACTCCACGATCTGCTCCATGGTTCCGGTTCATGCATTTTTGCATGGAAGTAAAACGAAAACGTCGATTTCCATGCATCGCAACCGGGTCTACCGTGGACGCACCTTCCCTGCCGGACACCTCGCCATGAACACGCTTCCCGCCACCATGAAAGCTGCCGTGCTGGAACAGATCGGCGCGCCGCTTCGCCTCAGCGAACTCCCGCTGCCGGTACCCGGCCCGGGCCAGGTGCTGGTGCGCGTGGCTGCGGCCGGCCTCAATCCGCTGGACACCAAGATCCGCGCCGGCAGCGCCGGCCACGCGCGCCACCCGCTGCCGGCGGTGCTGGGCATCGACCTGACCGGCACCGTGGTGGCACTGGGACCTGACGTGGACGATTTGCGCATCGGCGACGCCGTGTACGGCATGACCGGCGGCGTCGGCGGCGTGCAGGGTTCGCTGGCCGAATACGCGGCGGTGGACGCCGCCCTGCTGGCGCCGAAGCCGAAGGATCTGTCGATGCTCGAGGCAGCCGCGCTGCCGCTGGGTTTCATCACGGCGTACGAAGGGCTGGTCGATCGGGCGCACGTGCATGCGGGGCAGCGCGTGCTGGTGCACGGCGGCGCCGGCGGCGTCGGGCATCTCGCCGTGCAGCTCGCCCGTGCCCATGGCGCCCAGGTATTCGCCACCGGCAGCGCCAGGCAGAAAACGATGATCGAAAACTACGGCGCCGCCGCGATCGACTATGGCAGCACCCCGGTGGCGGACTACGTGCAGGTGCACACCGGCGGCGAGGGCTTCGACGTCATCTACGACACCGTGGGCGGCGCCACGCTGGATGCTTCGTTCGAAGCGGTGCGGCCGTACCACGGCCACGTGGTCAGTGCGCTGGGCTGGGGCACCCACGCGCTGGCGCCGCTGTCGTTCCGCGCCGCGACTTACTCCGGCGTGTTCACCCTGCGTCCGCTGCTGACCGGGCAAGGCCGGGCACATCACGGCGAGATCCTGCGCGAGGCGACCCGGCTGGCCGACCTTGGCCTGCTGCGCACCCATCTCGACCCGCGCCGTTTTTCGCTGGCCGAGGCGGAGCAGGCTTACCAGCTGATCGAGAACGCTACCGCCACCGGCAAGGTCGTGGTGGACGTGGCGGCTGCAACGCAGGCGTAGCGCAAGCAGCGTCATTGTCGTGATCCGGGTTGCGCGGATGCCGCGGCTGGCTATTGACCTGCGTCAACTCCATCGGGCGACGCGCGGGTAAAAGGTTGGCGGGGAAGCCGGGATTGGCCGCATGTGCGGAGATTCCCCATGACAATCCGAAACGACATTCCTTGCCGAGCTCTCGTTGGTGCCAAGGTCATGCTGCCGTTCGTCTTCGCCGCAAGTGCGCAGGCGCAAGGCCCGGCCGCCGTCAACCCGCAGGTGGCGCCGACCAACCCGGTCGTATCGGTCGACCCGCGCGTGCCACGCGCGGCCGGGCAGCCATGCGTGGTCGAACTGTTGCACCAGCGCCCCTGGCCGCAACAAAGCATTCAAATGGACATCGACCCGAACATCACCTACATGCCGCCGGCGTCCTGCCCGCCGCCATGGGCCAAGATCATCCTGAAGATTGACATGCGTACCACCCAGCGTTCAGTGGTGGAAACGCTGGGCATGGACCTCGCCGGCGTGCGGTTGTTCCGCAGCGCCGCGCCACATTACAACGGCCTTTCCCGCTGGCACGTCGAACGCGACCTGACCGATTACAGCGCGCTGTTCAGGGAACCGCACGCCGGGAGCATCTGGAGCGCGCAGAACTCGGAGGCCATCGACTGGGGCTGGGACCAGCTCCAGCCCATTTACAACGCCGATGCGCAACTGCTGTTCTATCCGGCCAGCGCCGCCACGCCCGCACCACGGGTGCCCGATGCCGTCGTCGGGATTGATTCGAACGCGCCGGTCGCTCTGCCCCACAACATCGTGCGCGCTTACCTCGACGTCGAGGCCGACTATCTGGACAATCCGTTCTGGTACACCTGCGTCGGAAACGTGGGGAACATTCCGCTCGGAGACGTCTTAGCGCCTGGTGGGCTCCCAAAGGAAACGATCAATGCACCCGTCCAAGGCTGCGGCGGCGGCAGCTTTCGTGAAATCAAGATCGCGGTGGATGGGACCGCGGCCGGCATCGCGCCGGCATTCCCGCGCGTCGTCGCCGATCTCAATTGGTGGTATCACCGCAATAGCGCCGACCTGCCGATCCCGACGCTGGAGATGCTCAATTTCCGGCCCTACCGGGTCGATCTCACGCCGTTCGCGGCCATCCTCAGCGCGGCCGGCCCGCATAGCGTCACGGCGGACAATCCCCCCCCTTCCCCCGAGGAAGGCCCCGGCGGCGCCGAAACCTTGCTGCTGTATCTGGACCGGGGCCGAAACCAGGTAACCGGCACCGTGACCCTCAACACGCTGGCCACGGAAAAGGGTACTCCCTCCGAAACCAACACCCTGAAGCGGGCCGGCCTCACCACACGTGGCCATATCAAGACGGGGCAACACCGCGATTTCAAGATATGCGGTTGCGCCACCACCTCGCACGGGCGCATCGACTCGTGCGTGCACCAGACCAGCCAGTTCCATAACGTGCAGGCGTTTCACCTGGAGGGTCCATCATCCGACGTGTTTTTTGACGATGCCGACAAGCTCTACGACCAGAATATCGAGCTGAGCAACACGGTGCAGCAGACCAGCAGCCGTGTCCTGGGCAAGCGCCTGATCGCCTGGGACCGCACGAGCACCAGCTATCCGCTGCAGATGATCTACAGCATCGCCACGCATGTCACCGTTGATGCCGGATGGATCATCGACTTCAAGCGCACCAACGTCACGGTGCTGCAGAGCCGCGTGGTGGACGGCGACCACTACCGACCCGGCCTCGGCCACTTCACGACGCATGCCGTTAGCCGCTTCTATTCGGTGAATAAAGGTGGCAGTCAACAGCCGGTCCCGCGCTGGGCGAGCTACACCACGAGCGACTACCGGGACAACTTCGGCAGCTGCCATCACGGTGAACTGGGTGCGAGCAACGGCGCGATAGTGCACCTGGCGAAGGGTACGACCTGCCCGGAGGGGCGTAATTGGGTGCGCTGGTTCACGCATCCCGACGGTTCGCCGGACACGCTCGGCTGGTGGCGCTGAGCGGCGGCCGAACCAAGGGAGGGTCAGGTTTACTTCCGTCGCGTGCGACAGTGGGCCTGACCCTCGATCAGACTCTTACCGGAAGCAGGTCCGACGTGAACAACCGCCACTGGCCATCGGCGCCCTCCACGCACAAATACCTGGACGTGGCGTTCGTGCCTCGCTGCTGCTGTTTGGCGAGCTTGAGCGCAAACGCCAACGCTTCGTCGCGGGACTTGAACTGCTTCTCGCCACCGCCCGGTATCGGGATCGTCCAGCCGTTATCCTGGTCTGGCCGGAACGGAACTTCGATCAGTTTCACAGGCTCACCCGCGCGTTCGGCACGACTGCACGTTAGGTGCCTGCTTGTGAACAATGGGTGGAAGGTCGGATGGCCGGCTCATGCGGGCGATCGCCCGCGGCACGCCTGCGCGTGATCGGTGATGAAGTGCAACCAGCGCCCCAGCCGACCTTCGGACGTGCAGCCCGTCGTCGCGGCCTGCACCTTTGGCGACCCCTGCGCAGGCCGTGCCGGCCATGACGGCCGCGTGCTCAGATCGCCAGCCACACGTAGAAGTACAGCGTGTTGTTGGCGCTGGCGTTGCGCCCCGCCCCGTCGATGTTGTGCACCCGCCCGCTGAAACGGTTGAAATAGGTGTACTGCAAGCCCAGCCGCATATTGGCCCATGGCTGGCGCCACGAGGTGGACTGGCCGAACGGGTTGTAGTTGAGCTCGATGGATTCGCCGCGGGTATCCGGCGAGCCGTCGTTGCCGTACAGCGTGACGTCGTTGCTGCCGTTGTCGGCGAACGCCGCGAGGGTCACGCCATAGGTATTGCGATACCAGTAGCTGCCCCTGAGGTTGAACGCCTGCAGGTTGTTGTGCAGGTGATCGGCGCCGCCGTCGGCGTAGGTGGCGTCCAGGCGTTGCTGCTCACGCACGTACAACGCCTCCACGGTGACGCTGTGATCGCCCCTGGTGTACAGGTAGCTGGAATCCAGCCCGATATCGCGAAAGCGGTCGGAGGGGCCGGCCACAGCCACCGCATCGCCAGCGGCGTTTGTGCCGACCAGGCCCCGGCGCACGCTCAGCAGGAAGCCGCCAACGGAGAAATCGCCGGTGGGCATATGCCACGTATAGGTTGCACGCGCATACGGCGCGATGCCGCTCACGCGTCCGTCGTAGTCGGCGTTGACATGACGCAGGAACGATGGTGACAGCGAGCGATAGCCGCCCGCCTCCAGGTACCAGGCGCCATCCAGTTGCACGTAGGCACTGGCACCGATGGACTGGCCACCGAGGCCACCAAACAGCATCGGTTGCGCCGGTGCGCCTGGCGCCAGATCCGCCGACAGGAAGGGATACATCCAGGCCGGTGCGGTGTTGAATACGTCGCTGACGGTGGGATTGTTGTTGACCGAAATGCCCCATATGCCGGTGTGCTTGCCGCGGCTGAACATGCGCGCGTAGCGCACGTCGATGTTGTCCCAGCCAAGCAGGCCGCCGTTCTCCGAATAGGTGGCCTGGGCAAACACGCCCATGTGCTCGCTCAGCCGCCCGGCCAGAAACACCGAGGCCTGTTGCAGCTCGACGTTGTCGTTGCGGCCGAAGCCCTTGGCAGGAATGTCGGCCTGGGCTTTCTGCGTGTGCGTGAACGACTCCACCAGCATCGCCGACAGCGGCAACTCCTTCGCGTCGCCGACCTTCATGGTGTAGCCCATCAGCTTGAACTGCCGCCCGAACTCGGTGAGCTGCGGACCGAAGGCGCCAACGTGGCAGGCCACACAGGCAAGCTTGGTTTGTCGGGCGTACGAAGGCAGCGCCAGCGCCAGCGAGGGCATCGCGCCCAGCAAGGTCACCAGCATCAGCAGCAGCCAGCGCCACTGCCGAGGCCGAGGCATGAAGGTGGACCGGCCCGCTTCGGGGCTCTTGCAGTAACGGCTCATGTGTATGCGCTCCCTGGCTGCCAGTCATGCGGCCAGCCTGAGCCGATGCGTGCGCGGCATGTTGATTTCGATCAAGCCACCAGCGTTGCCGCATTCTTTGCGGCACCTCGATGCCGGCGGGGCACTACCGCGCAAATACTTTCGATCTTGCCGCTGCCCGTCGCCCCTGCCGGGAAAACCTCCCGCACGAATCGGCCCAGAGCGCACATTGCCCCGGCTTGTATCGTGACGATCCGCGTGCATCTGCAGCGCCAGCACCGCTGCGCTGTAACCGCTTAATCCAACTCAGCCCAAGCCGCGCATGCGTGCCGACGGCCGTTATGTGATCTTCCGTTTCGGTTTGGCGTTGCGGTACGTGAGTTGCCGTTTCACGGACCCTGTACCAGAGCGTTCCGTGCACGGGCGTAAATGCGCTTTGACCATACCCGGCTGTAACTCGCGGACAATCGTGGAGCATTCCCATGGACCAGCGCCAACTCACTGCCCCCCTGTTCGTTGTTCTGCTTGTGGCATTCAGCGTGGGCGCGGTAGCTGCGCCCGCCAGCGCCCCCATACCGGAATCGTACTGGGCCAATGCCGCCATACTGTTCACCCACGCTCAGTTCGATGCGAGCGGAAACTTGCAAAGCACAGCCTTATTGCGGGCAAACCTTGCCAATGGCCTTGTGACCCAGCTGACTCCACAGATCGCAGGCACGCATTACAGAGATGGCCGATGGTCCCCAAGCGGGCAACGAATCGTCTACGAGCGCGCTAGCGAGGCCACGCGGGACCGATCGCAGCTCTACACGATGGATCAAGACGGGGGCCGGATGCGTCGAATCACGCCTGTGCTCGGCTTGCATCAACAAGCCGTTTGGGGGCCAGGAGCGTCGATCGCTTTTGTCGACGGTACAACCAACTGTCTCTCCGTAGTCCAGGCTGATGGACAGCGCCTGCGCACTCTTCTCTGCCCGATGTTTGACCAGATGCGCTTCCCACCCAAATGGTCGACACCGCACTGGTCAAAGAATGGCAAGAGTGTCTTCCTCGAAGTAAGTCAGTACTACAAGCAAGGCCTCTCGTTGTATTTGCGTTCGCGGGTTTACCGGGTAAACGTCGCCACAGGGCACGTCACGCTGCTGGCAAACCTGGGGGAATCCACGTTGGATTACTTCTCGCAAGAACGGATGATATCGATGCAGTTTTCGCCCAACGGGACGAGGGGGCTGTACTCCCAATCGGGCGGAGGGGGTGGCCGGATCTTCCTCGCCGACTTTGCAACAGGCGAACAAAAATACATCGACCTGAGGGGAGCCGGCGATGGCGCCTCATACACAGCGAAGTGGTCCCACGATGGTCGCCAGATCGCATTCACGCACATCACGGTCGAGCTGAATTATTGCAAAGGCAAACTTGATTACATCGCCTACATTGGCCTTTATGTGATGGACGCCGATGGCAGTCATGTACGCCTGATCACCAAGGAACCCTTCCTGCCGGCTTCGCAGGATCGGGTGGTTTTCATGACGGTGGCTGATTGGTCCAGCGATGACTCCCGCATCCTGCTCAACCGATCCGATTCCAGTCGCGTGGAAAACGGCGAAGAATATGTCGGACATCCCTTGCTGGAGGTAGTCACTCTTGCTACCCATACAACGAAGATTCTCAAGAGCGCCAAAGGCAAAGCCGGCGACGGCGCCTGGTTCCAGCCCTGAAAAACCGGCCAGCGTCGACTTTCCAAGTTGCGCCCAATTCTAAGGAAGCACGTGCTGGTCCCTTCCGCCGGCAGCGGTCAGGTTGCCCCCAGTTGCAGGCGCCGGCATGCTCCTGTGTCCGTTGTATCAACGACCATTATCGACTCTCCCCTTTTTTTCGAAAGCGATCATGATCGCCATCGGCGCACGGTCTTGCTGCGACTGGTCGATGATCGGTCTGCGGGCCATCTGTCAACCTCCTCTGGAGCAAGCGGGCCAGCGCTGGTTCTGGCAGAACCCACCGATCAATCAATCGACTTCGGGAGCCTGGGGCCACAAGTGGCTCTGGCCCGGTACCATCCGGTGCTCAACTTCCCCCGCCCGGTTCGTTTGTCGTGCCGGGAACCGGGTCAGGTTCAGCTCCGAACGGAGCATGCGTGAACCTGCCCCGCTCCCTGGGTGAAGCCGTTTCTTCATCGCCGCAGAGACACGACAAGGCATCAAGGAGCAGAAAATGACACCAGCTCAGGCACTGATTGAACTACGGGCACACCCGCGCAAGTGGCTGCAAAAGCACTACCTGAAAGCCTATGCCGGCGTACCTGCGACATTCTCCGCACAGCAGCCCCATTTCGGCAACACGGGCTACGTCGACGCCGCCGGCCTCGTGGGCGTGGCGGGTGGCAATGTCTTCGACCGTTCCCCCGGCACGGCGAAAAAATTCGGCCCGTGGACCGGCACCGACCGCCGCGCTTTCACGTTTGATCGTGCCGGAGGCCAGGCGGCTTTCGTCGGCACCAGCGTGACCGCGTTGGCGATCAACATTCCGGTGCTCGACAGCGCGACACTCAACGGCAACTACGCGGGCATCGCGCTGGACGACCTGGGAACCGCGCTCAACTGCAACTTCGCGGTGACCACCTTGCTCAATGGCTGCTCGTTCATCGTCGACGGCGCCAATCCCCACGTGCGGCACATCCAGCCGACGGGTGGCACCACCTCGGCCGCTCTCCGGAACGGACTCCATCCGCACTACGGCCTGGTCTTCGGTGGCGGCGGCAACGAATACGACCACGTCCTCGAGGATGTGACGATCGTCGGCGTCAGGCGCGGAGGGGGTTGGAAGATCTATGCGCAGGTGCACACCAGAAACGCCCGGGACATCCTGCGGGTGGTCAAGCTGCACGGCTGACAGGGGTGCTGCGCCAGGCAGCATGCGGCGAACGGCAACTCGCAACATGGCGACCAGAACCGAAGAAGAGCGGACGTGGCCCATCGAGCCCGGCCTTCCCCCACACCACGGCGAGGATGGTGTCGGTGGGATTCCATGGGCCACGTCCCCTTTGATGCCCGTGGCTGGATCAACTGATCGTGACTGCATGGACGCAAGAAAACCTCGGCCCCCGATCCCTCACCTGACCAGGATCAAGACGGCACCGGCGCTGCTCGGCAAACATGCGATATCGCAACACCACCACGACAGGCATGAAACGAGGCCATACGATGGAATTCCATATCGCGCTCACCGATGCCTGCCCCGGCCCCGACGTCATCCAGGACGCCATGTTCGATGTCGATCCGAACGCGGTGGTCGATCTCGACATGAGCGGCCTGGTGATGCGGATATCCTCCTACGTGACCGTCACGGACCTGATCGAGATACTGCGGCAAACCGGCTGGACCGTGGCGCCGCAACAGGTGGCGCAGTTGCCGACCATATGTTGCGGCGGCTGCTCCGGATGAAGCGGAACCCTGCCCGCGGCGCTCCGGACCAGGTCAATGCAGCGCGGCGCTCTGCGCGAGCGTACGCGAGAGCTTGCCGGATGCGCGTCCAGCGATTTCAGTCACGCGCTGCAACGCGGGGTTGTCGCCGCACAGCACTTCGGCCGGCGAGCGCTGGAGGCGGCGACATGAGTCTTCAGGGGCAACTGACTACTTCCCCGGCCGTTTCGGAATGGCCCCTGACGTGCATGGCACTTGCGCTTCCTTCACCGGATGACCAGCCAGGCCATCAAGACCACGGCGATCAACACGCCCACGGACATCGGGCCGAGTAGCGGCGCGAGCGTCGATTCGGGAAACACGCCGGCGTAGAGCAGCACCAGCCCCACGGTCAGCCCCAGCGTCGCCAACTGATGCAGGTAGAACTGAAGGACGGCGAGCCGGGCGGGTGCGCCGACCAGCCACAGCTTGTGGACCAGCGCGTAGATGAAGGACACCACGAAGCCCACCAGCAGGATATGCGCGTGCGCAACAAACAACGTGTGGTTGTGCGAGGCCGCCATGTAGATGCCGAGTCCCATGCCCGCGATGGCATAGGCAAAACCGCAGAGCAAGAACCTCCGATCGAGCGTCATGTTGTTTCCCCCTTGTGGCCAGTGACCGGCACCGATACCGCGCGGTGCGCTGCCGGCTGCACACCGTCGCCAACCGATTGTGCTACAGATGTCCGGTCTGCGGCACGGAAGCAAAGGGCTCAAACCCCGGTTGCGCCGGGAACAAACGGCGCTGCCCCGTTCGCTTTGGCTTGCGTCTGCCCTGCCTTCCCATCCTGCAACGCGAGCACCGATACGCCAAGCGTGGCGGCGAAACCTCCGTATTCCGGGGCTTGGCGTTGCTAGTCCGCTGGCATGGCCAGGAACTCGCGCACCTCGACCGATGCACGGCAGGCGGCGACGGCTTTGCGTCCCCACGCCAGGGCCTCATCCATGTTGGCTGCGTCGAGTATCCAGAAGCCGCCAATGTGTTCCTTGGCCTCGATGTACGGCCCATCGGTGATGAGCACCTGTCCGCCGGGCTGCTTGCGCAGTGATTTCGCGAGGGGCGCCGATTGCAGGCCGCCGGCGAAGAACCAGGCACCGGCAGCCGCCATCTCGTCATTGAGCGCCTGGATGTCGCGGACCATGGCTTCGTCTTCAAGAGACGCGTCGTAATTGTCGGGGTGGTGGATCGCCACCAGATACTGCGGCATGTCCTTTCCTCTAATGATGTGCAGGCTGGCGCGTCGCCGGCCTCCATTACGGCGACGAACAGGCAGAACCGATTTCGACAACGGTGCGCGATATTGTTTCGACCCCGAGCCTTTGCCGGAGGGCATACGGCGGATGGACAAAAGCCCGGGGTATCGAAAGAAGCCCGGGCCATGCGCCCCTGACCCGGCGACGGTCGTGCTCAGTCCTCGATGGCTTCGACCCCCTGCTGTCTGAGCTCTTCGATGCGATCTTGCATCTGCTTGAGCCGCTCCGGCGAATGACCCTGCCAGTCCGCCACCTCGCCGACGACGCGGAACGGACTTCTGGAGCGATACGACCGGGTGATGTTGCCGGGGAATTTCTTGTCCGTCAGGTTGGGATCGTCCTCGATCGGCCCGGTGGGCTCCACGATGTAGATCCGGCCCCGCCCTGTCCCCACGGCCAGCTCGGCGCCCCAGGTGGCGGCGTCCAGGGTCGCGGTCAGGTAAATGAACAACGCCTGCCTGCGCTTGCCGAAGTTGGAGGCATGGCCCGGCACGATCAGGTCACCCACGTTCAGGTCGGCCTTGGTGCCGTGGTAGTACGTCTGCGCATCTGTCATTGCGTCATTCCGGTGTCCTGCCATGGCGGCAGGCCGGCGATGCTGCATCCCGCGCAGGGCCTTGCCGCAAGCCCCCCTGTGCTTTATAAATTGATGGTGGGAAGCGCAAGGCGCTTCCCCTTCTTGTTTTTGGCCGTCCAGAAGATGGGCTGCGCGCGCCGGCGCGCTCCGGTCGAATCCATCAAAAACTCGAGTCGGTCGGCGGCGTCACCGTATGCATGGAACGGATCGTCATGTTGCCGGTGGCGACGCTTCCGGCAACGCCACCCGCCACGATCGGCAACAACGAGTGCGGCAACGTCATCGGTAGCACGCCGGATCGTTTCTTCGCCATGGTCACTGCTCGCCCTGCCGGGCAGCTCATGACTCACGCCCGAGCGTCCTGCGAACTTTCGTGCGTGAGCGGATTCACCGAGACCTCGCGGAACAGCAGCATGTCGCCGATGCGCGACGAGGCACCGTCGTGGAACCCCGTCGCCGGGGCGAAGTCATGCGGGTTGTCGAAGGTACCGAACAGGATGTCGAACAGCGGCACATCGGCATAGTTGTTGCGGTGCCGCCCGCGCGCGTGGTGCCAGGAATGGCTCTCGGGACGCTGGACGATGTAGCCCAGCCAGCGCGGTGTGCCTACATTGGTGTACTGGAAGATCGACAGCAGCGTGAAAACAAGCAGGGCGGCCGTCGTCGCCGACGTGGACAGGCCGACCACCAGCGTCAGCGCAAGGCTCGACATGACTGTCCAGCCGATCATGTCGAACGGGTGGAACCAGAACGCGCTCCAGGCATCGATGCGCTCGGCGCTGTGGTGCATCTGGTGCAGGCCACGCCACAGCAGGTCCGAGGCGTGCATGCCGCGGCGATAGAAGTAGCCGAGGCATTCGTAGACGAGGACGCCGACGAGCGCGCCGGTCGCGGTGCCGAGATGGCTGAGGTCGAACAACTGCCACGGCAACAGGTACTCGGTCCATAGCAGCGGCAGGTACGTGGACAGCGCGAAACAGAGGATGCCGCCCGGCAGGTGTGCGACGGACGGGACGACCGAAGATTGGCTGCGCACGCAGGCGCGCTCCTGGCCGAATCCAACACGACTCGAGGCGGGCGATGGCGTCACTTCACCGCACGCATCGAACGGATCGTCATGTTGACGGCGCTGCCGTCGAATGAAGAATGGTGTCCGTGACACTTGAACACCTGGGGTGACGACATAAATCGTCGCTGACACCTTTTCTCGCGCTTCCTGCCGATGTTGCGCAGGGCCGGCCGGCTTTTTGTCAGAGACGGGAAGGGGCCAGAGAATCTGGCCCCGGCCGCCCCGCCTGCGCGCGAGGCACAGAGGCTCAGGGGACCAGTAGCCAGCTCACCTGATGGATGTTCGGCGGCGGCGGCAACCACCAGCCCGCCGCCGGGTAGCCGTATTCATAGGTCACGGCGTCCTGCATGGCGAAGGAGTGCATCGGCTGGGCCTGGCAGACCACGTCCCTGGCAGGCATGGCGCCCAGGTTCAGATAGGCGAATTCGGCGTTGGTGGTGCAGGCGTTGTCGTCGAACATGGCACCGTGGGTGGTGGCGTTGTTGACCAGCACCATCCGCGCGGCGGGGCCGTTCTCCAGCCGATCCTCGAGCGCCTCCGAATAGGGCGTGGACGGATCGAACTCGTTCTGCACCATCAGGGCCTGCACCCTGGTGCGCGATTCCAGCCTGCGGTCGAGCGCCGGCTGCCACGGCCAGTGCTGGCACTTGTCCACCAAGGTGGAGGCGCCGATGGCCCAGTACGTGCGGACGTCCGCGATCTTCCGCGCCACGCTGCGCGGATCGGTGGAGCCGGAGTCGTTGCACTGCAGGACATCGGCCATGGGGTTGAAGCTGGACTGGCTGCGCAGGTCGGCAAAGGTCATCGCGGCCATCTGCTCGGCATTGGCAATATGGGCCGGATCCCCATCCAGCGCCTGGGACATGGCGCTCAGCGACGGCGACACCAGGAGATCCCAGAACACCCACATGCCGGTGCCGTCCAGCGAGCCCAGCGCCTGGTCCGGTGTCACGCTGCCCATGCGGTGCTGCGAGGTGGCCTGATAGATCCGCTGGAACGTCGTCATCACCTGCGGCGGCGTCGTGCCCATGTGGAACTGGTCGTCGTGCCGCGCGATGAACGGGATGAACGCCTGCTGCACATTCAGCTGATCCATCGACATCCGGCTCAACGCCTGTCGCTGCCAGTCCAGATGCAGCCAGTTCATGTTGCTGTCCAGCACCACGCGCTCGAACCGGTCGGGAAACATGCGGGTGGCATACGCCATGAGGCTGCTGCCGCTCGAGACGCCGAACAGATCGGCGCGAGGAAAGCCCAGGACAGCACGCACCAGGTTCAGATCACGGGCGTGGTTGGGCGTGGTGATGCCTTTGAGGAAGGTCGCATGCTGCCGCAGGCAGGCGCCGATCGAACGATTCCACCAATCCTGCGCTGATCGCACGCTTTCGGCCGTGGGATTGCGGCTGTCGCCGTCCATGAAATTCTCGGCGCCGCTGCGTGGTGCATAGTCGCAGCTGACCTGGGTGCCGGTTCCGTCGCTGATGCCGCGCAGATCGACGCCGACCACCATATGGTCGACTTGAACTTGGGGCTGCAGCTGCTCGAGCATCTCCGCCATGGAAGCGCTCGAATTGTCCGGGCCGCCAGCGTTGACCAGCAGCAGGCGGGAGTGAGGCGACGGGTCGAGTGGCTTGGAAATGCCGATGGTGATGTCGCCCCGACCCGGATCGGCCCAGTCCACGGGCACCGTGACCAGGGCGCATCGAATGGTGCTGCCGTCGGTGAACAGCGATGGCGGACAGCCACCCCAGTTCACCGCTTGGTGGTAGTACCTGGCGTAGGCCGGATCGCCGCTGTGATCGTCGACACCGTGGGCGCTGGCCAGTCCCGAGCACACCACGCAACCCATCAACACCGCCAGCTTGCGCGCAGACAACGTAAAGAGCTTCATCCTCAGGTTTCCTTGGTCGGTAGTGGCTTGCCGAAACACACGAGTCCCGCCATGACGTTCGCTGCAACGGCCATTCCGGCATCGTCTGGCCGCATCGGCGCCTGCACGCCGTGGCATGATCATCGTCAGGGCGAGCGGGACCGTAAATGACCGGTCGCGGGCTTTTTCGATGTAACCACTTCGAGCCGCTCCGGAGAGCATGGATGGCGAACAGACGGCCAAACGACGAACCGATGTATGTCCAGATCGCCGGGTCGATCCGGCGGGATATCGATTCGGAGCGCTTCCAGGTGGGTGCGCGCCTGCCCGGAAGCCGCTCGATGTCCGTCGCCCTGGGGGTGTCCCGTACGGTCGTATTGATGGCTTATGACCAGCTGGAAAGCGAGGGCTACCTGCACTCGCGCTCGGGCAGCGGCACCTTCGTGAGTGCGCGCCCCGCCGGCGTGTCCGCGCGCGAGACGCTCGTGGAGGAACAGGTCGAGGCGCCGGGAGATCCACGGCTGTCCCGCCTGGCGCGGCGGGTCGCGCTGCCTGCCCTGGCCGAGGCGGACCTGCCTGCGCCCGACGGGGAGGTGATCGATCTCGCGCAGCCTCGCGTGAAGTCCGACCCGCGCAGCCTCAAGGCCTGGGTGCACAACCTGATCGCGCTGCTGCGCCGTCGCGATGCACCCGACTTCCCCGAACTGCAAGGTGCCCTCAAGCTACGCGAGGCCGTGGCCGGCTACCTGAGCGTCGAGCGGGCGATCGAGGTCGATCCGGACGACATCCTGATCGTCAGCGGCGCCCAGCAGGCACGCGACCTCATCGCCCGCATCCTGCTCGACGAAGGCGATGGCGTCGGCGTGGAGGAACCCTGCCACTGGAGCGTGCGCCATACCTACGAGGCGATGGGGGCGCGGATCGTGCCATGCCAGGTGGGCCCGCACGGCATGGACATCGACCGCCATGCTGCGGCACTGGACGGTGCGCGGCTGGTCAACGTGGCCCCGTCCTTCCAGTTTCCGACCGGCGTGGTCATGCCTGAGGAGCGGCGCAGGGCCCTCCTGCAATGGGCCTATGCGCACGATGCATGCCTGGTGGAGGACGATTTCGATTGCGAACACCGCTTCGGCGTGCGTACCTCCCCGTCGCTGTGGTCGCTGGACCGCCACGGCCGGGTGATCCACGTGAGCAGCTTTGCACGCTCCATGTTCCCTGCACTGCAATTGGGCTACATGCTGGTGCCCCGCCCGCTGCGCGAGCGGTTCCTGGCCGTCAAGTGGCTGGCCGATCGCGGCAGCATGTCGATGCAGCAGCACGTGCTGGCCGCGTGCATCGCCAGCGGCCAGTACCTGCGCGATCTGCGGCGTATCGCACACCGTCTGGCTCCCCGCCATCGAGCCTTGCACGACGCGCTGCAGGTGCGTCTCGGCAGCGCCATGGCGGTGACCGGCTCGGTGGCAGGAGGATCGCTCCTCGTGCACTTGCCCCGGTTGCCACGCAGTGCCATCGGGGCATTGATGGCCGAGGCACTGGCGCGCGGTGTGCGCATCCGTTCTGCCGAGCGCTTCCACCGGACGCCGCCCGATCATGTCACGCTGGTACTCAGCTATGCCGGGGTGTCCGAGGCGAGCCTGAAGCGAGCCGGGGCGCGGATCGCCGAGGCCTGTCTGGCGGTCGAAAAGGGACATCATTCCGCCGCCGGAAATCAACGGACCGAGTGAGGTGTCCGGAAAATTTCCAACGCTCCGATCGACGCCCTAGAAAAATCGTCCTCGACTCCGTTCGTTCTGGCTAGAGCGACTGGCCAACCAGGCGAAGGCCACCGTCGCACTCCAGGACGCAACCCGTCATGAAGGAATTGCCGATCAGGAACACGATGGATTGCGCGATGTCCTCGGGTCTACCGACGCGTCCCGCCGGGGTGGCCGCCGCAAATTTGGCGAACGCCGCCTGCTTCTGGTCCGGCTGCATCCGGTTCCACCAAGGCGTATCGATCACGCCTGGCGACACGGCGTTGACCCGCCGCGGCCGGAGCTCGACCGCGAGCGGCCTGACCATTCCCTCGATCGCCGCGTTGATGGCAGCCAGGCCGGCCGTACCCGGATTGGCCGCCCGCGCCGAGATGGCCGTGACGAAGGTAATCGACCCTGTCCGGTCGAGGCAGCCAAGCGATTCCTGCGCCAGCGAGAAATGCACCCAGAATTTCCCGTCGAATCCGGAGCGCAAATCCGCCGGCGCGAGCCCTGCGATGGGCCCCGCGCCTTTGCCGCCGCTGAGGGCCACCACGAGGTGATCGAACGCGCCGATCCCGGCCAGCGCACGACGTCGTTCTTCGGCATTGCCGGCGTCGAACGCGCAGGTGGATGCTTGCGGACCGAGCCGCTCCTTGACCTGATCCAGCTTGGCGGGGTCGCGTCCATTGATCACGACGTCCGCGCCGCACGTGACCAGCAGCTCGGCCGTGGACAGGCCAATACCCGACGAGCCGCCAGCGATCAGAACACGTGTTCCACGAAGATCAAACATGCTTTCTCCAAGTTGGATAGGGACGGTGGCAGCGCGGCAAGGAATGGGAGTGCCGACGATGACGATGGATGCGCGCAAGCCGGCATGAGTACGTTCTCTCCATGCTTGGCCGATAGTTGTGAAGCGGGGGAAGAGTCGACATTGCCGAGATGTCGACTTCGCCGTTGGCGGCCTCGATCGAGATGCTGGGATTGCGCTTGAGTTCAGTGATGCTGACACTCGCGCCGGCGTGGATGGTTTCCCTGTTTGGCTTCTTCCTTGGTCAAATAAGGGCACGGGCTTGCCGACGCGTCAGAGACGCCGCGCCAGTCCAGGTGTTCCAGGCGCGCTCGCCCAGGCGGGTCAGGCCAGCACGAAGTCGGCGAGAAAGGGGCAGGTTCATCGACGCAGCGAAATCAAATGAACCTGATCCCTTGTGCTTACTTGCCTCGCTTACCGCACCCGCTCCAGCGTCTGCACCCAGTTCGTCTCCCAGGTCTTTCCGCCATCATTCGAATATGCCTGCTCCCAGTGGGCGGCGTTGCGGCTTATTCCCGACCAGATGAAGCGGACCTTGATCGGTTTTCCCCTGAGCGTGTCATCCGCATGGAAAGTGCCGACGCCGTGCACGAAGCGTCCCTTCACCGGGGGATCCAGGTTGCCGAACGGATTGCGGCCGTCGATCCACCAGATGGCCCATTGGCCGGTCTTTGGATCGTAGGCACGCGGCGCCACGCCCCGGTAGATGCCGCCTGGCATGTGGAAAACCGTGTCGTCCACGTTTGCCCGGCCTTCCATCAGCGGGCGCGAACTGATCGTGCCCTCGAACTCGATCCATTCCTGGCGGCCAGACAAGGGTTCTTTCAACTTGCGGCTGTGCACTCGCCAGTCGCCAACCAGGAAATCGAAATCGTGCAGCCCGCTCATGTCGGGTCGGTCGAGGGCCTTTGGCGTGTCCTGCGAGGCAAAGGCCGCCGGCACCAGCGCGGCAACTGCCATCATCGCGACGATCACAAGCAAGGTACGGAAACGCTTCACGCAACACCCCCTGTCAGTCAGTGCCAGTCCGGCCCTGCGCAATGTGACACCGGACATCCTCGGGCGGCAAGTTCCTTTGGCCATGCCGCCACCCGAATGGGGGAACGAAACCAGGACGGGATCGGTGAACCCCCTTCCCGCCCCATCGGGCGCCTGCTGTCGCGGACTGGCTCACGCCACTTTCGGGAAATCCAGCGTGGTGTCGTTGATGCGGTTGACCATGTTGGTGAACAGGATCGCGCTCACCACCAGCGGGATCTCCACCAGCTGGCGATCGTTGAAGCCGGTGGCCTTCAGCGCGTCGACCGCGGCGGCGTCCAGCGTGCCGCGCTGCTGCACCAGGTGCAGGGCGAACTTCACCAGCGCGTCGATGCGCGCATCCTGCACGAACGAGCCGGTGCGCAGTTCGCGCGCCTGCTCCGCCGTGTAGCCGGCCAGCTTGCCGGTCATGGTGTGGGCGGCTACGCAGTAGTCACAGCCGGTGGCTTCGCTCACGGCGAGGTTGATCGCTTCCTGCTCGCGTTTTGACAAGGAACTCTTCGCCAGCGCGGCGCCGGTGCCGAGCACGTGCGCGAGCACGGCCGGCGCATTGCTGCCGATGGTGGCATAGACGTTCGGCAGCTTGCCGATGCTGCGCTTGATGGTGTCGAACAGCTCGGCGGTTTCCTGGTCGGCCTGGTCATGGGCGAGGGTGTGCAAACGGGTCATGGCGGTTACTCCTGTGGAAGAAAGAGCCGGCGTTGCCTTGGGCATCGGCCGGTGGTGACAATGCTGGGCCTCGCGTCGCCGTTGTCGTGTTCCGCGCGTCTCGATTGTTGTTTCGTTCGTCTAGAGGTGACCGATGGATAGCTTGAGTGCGCTGGTGGCCTCGATGGGTCTGCGCGGACGCTTGGACCTGCTGTGCCGCTTCGCTGGCGCGTGGTCGGTGCCGCACCCGGAAGCGCCGCGGGGCCAGGTGCCGTACCACGTGGTGCTGGCCGGTGAGGGCGTGCTCGAAGTGGGCCGCGGGCGGCGCCCGTTCGTGGCTGGCGATCTGGTGCTGTTTCCGCGCGGCGCCGCGCACACCATGCGTCACGCCGACGGCGCCACGCTGACGTTTGCCGAGGTGCGTCGCCCGCTGGGCCGCCTCGTCGAGGTGACGAGTGCGGCGCCGCGCAGCGATTTCGACGTGCTCTGCGGCACGTTCGAGCTGGGCCAGCACCACGCCCTCTTGCTTGAGGCGCTGCCCGAGGTGGTGCACCTGCACACGCAGGGCCGCGACGATTACGCCGGCCTGCACGCGCTGATGCACACCATGCGCCACGAGAGCCTGCAGGCCTCGCCCGGCGGCGACGCGGTGATCGCGCACCTGTCCGCCGCGCTGTTCACCCTGGTGGTGCGCACGCTGATGGACGAGGGCGATCTGCAACAGGGCCTGCTCGCCCTGCTGATGGATGCCCGCGTGGCGCCCGCGCTGGCTGCGGTGATCGCCGCACCGGCCGAGCCGTGGACCCTGGAACGGCTGGCCGGGGTCAGCCGCATGTCGCGCGCCAGCTTTGCGCGGCACTTCGCCGAGCTGTCGCCGGTCACGCCGATGGACGTGGTCACCGCCCTGCGCATGGACCTGGCCGCACGGCTGCTGCGCGAGACGCCGCGTTCGATCGAGTTGATCGGCGAGGCTTGCGGCTACACCTCGCGCGCGGCATTCGGACAGGCGTTCAAGCGCGTGCATGGCACCAGCCCCGCGGCGTTCCGTCGCCAGGCCGCCGAGGCGGCGTCCGCGACCGTGGTCTAGCCTGCGCCGGTGGCAGCGCCCGAACGGGACGCAAAACAGAAGTCAGAGTCGACTCCCGACCACTTCCGAAAACCGCGGTCAGGTTTACTCATCCCGTTCGGATTGCCCTACTCCGCCGCTTCGGGTGCGCCCATGCTGCCCTTGCTGTACATCCCGGAGCGATCGAAACAGCAGGCATTGCGCTTGCCGCACGCGAGCTTGTCGCAAGCGGTGACGATGCGCTTGCCGCGCGTCTCGGCCTTCTTGCCGGAGGTGATCCAATGGATCCAGTCGCGTCGCGCCACCGGCGTGATGTCGGCCCATGTCGCCCTGGCGTCCGCGTTGGACGCCAGCGCCTTGCGCAGGTCGGCGGGCACCCTGGGTTCGGGCTCCTTCTCCACCGGCGCGATCTCCAGCGTGACGCTGTCGCCCGCGCAGACGCCGGCGGACTCGCGCAAGACGTTGTCGACCTTGAACCAATGGCTGCCCCGGCCATCCGGTTCGAGCGTGACCTGGAAGGGCTGGCCTTCAAAGCTGCCCTCGACAGTGACCATGCTCCGCGTCGGCAGCTTCGCGCTCGCGACCGCGGGCAGCACCAGGAAAGTCCACGCCGCGCCCCTGGGCGTCGCGGGACGCAACAACTTTGTCTTGAACTTGATCACCGCGGCAGGTTTGGCCATGGCGGAACGGTAGCACCGGTCGTCGTGATCGACGAAACGCGGATGGAATGAGCCAGCAAGGGGCGCGTTACAGCGACGCCATGCAGAAAATGCGCGACGGCACTGAGGAGCGAGTCAGTCGTGCTCATCCGCAATTAATTTCGTCCGTCCCCTTATTGATCTCGGTCAACAAGCGTCGGCGCCGATGAAACGAGCATTCCGGGTGTCGCCACACCCCGGTGACATCCCTGCAGCTAAAGGCGAGGCCAATCCCATGCGAATCAGATACGTTGTCATGTTCGGCATCTCTGTTCTATGCCCGCTTGCCACCCTGTCGACATTTGCCTACCAGAGCGGCGGCGGCCAGCGCGGCGGCCAGTCCACACCTGTCGGCAGGCCAGGAGGCGGCATGATGCTGCGAGATCAGCTACGCACACAGGACCGGACCACGCTGAAGGATCGCAGCCAGATCTATGGCTCCCAGCTGATGACTCCCGCCGAACGCAGAGCGTATCGCGACCAGATGCGCAGCATGAAGACTGTCGAGGAGCGTGAGGCGCTGCGAAAGCAGCACCATGAACAGATGCAGAAGCGTGCTGCCGAACGTGGCATGAGACTGCCCGACATGCCACCCCGGCGAGGTGCGGGCATGGGTCCCGGTGGCGGCATGGGTCCAGGCATGGGTCCGGGTGGCCGCATGCGGCAAGGCACGCAACAGCAGACCATGCAGCAACAGCAAAGCCAAGGCACGGAAAAGCAGGTCCAGCAGAAGCAGAGTACCGAGCAGAAGATCCAGCAGCAGAAAGATGACGGCGATCGCTGACCGCCATATGTCTCGCACCGCGCTCGGCGCCGGTGGTTGCACCGGCCCGCGCGGCCTCGCACCACAGACGCAACCGACCGCTGCGGCTGAACCACGGCGACAGGCATCCCGACGACCCCGGCGACATCCACCGGGGTCGCCTGGTCCACGACGCGTTCCCGCGTCTCCAGGGCCTCCTTGATACGCCATAGACATCGATGATTTCGATTGCCAACCAGCTGCGGAGGGTCAACTCCTGTCGCCGATCAAGCTGGCTTCACTGATTGTTCTCGCATTCCTTGCGGCGGGCTGTCCACACCGATGAAATTGACCGCTCGAACCAATCGATCATGATCGGCGTACCGGCATTCCCGATCGGCGTCAGGCCGAGCCGGCCAGAAGCAGTCAATTCACGCAGAGTCGGATCCGAGTTTTCCAGCAGATACGTATGACGCCATGATCAGGGGCTGGTGCTCTCTTACTCAACCGTGGGGACGGCATCCATGGCCTCGCGAAATGGGCAGGGATCACGGGCATTTGACCCGAGAGCCCGAACTAGCCGCGCTCGAATCGAACGCTACTTTCGATAGCCGCACTCTGACCCGGGTTTTTGTTTCTTTGGTCTGCATCAAAACCGGCCGGATGGCGCAGAGGAGCATGGAGCCCCCCCACGCTACCGGAGAACGACGATGCCTACCTTCATCACCCAGGGCCGCTTCACCACCGATGCGATGCGCGGACTGCTGAGCCATCCGGAGGATCGCTCCAAACAGGTCGAGGAAGTTGTTCGCCGCTTCGGGCGGCAAGCTGCTCGGCTACTACCTGACCTTCGGCGACTTCGACTTCCTGCTCATTTCCGAAGGGCCAAGCGAGGGTGTGGCCACATCGACCATTGCCGCAGCCGCCTCCGGCGAGGTCACGGACCTGAAGACCCAGCTCGCCATACCCGCGTCGGCCATGGTCGAAGCCTTCAACCGCGCCGGACCGATTGCCGCCGGCTTTCGCGCACCGCAGGCCGAGTCGCAAGGCACGCGTGCACCCGCGCAACACTGAGCCTGCACTCGCACTACCCCGCGGCGTGACGCGGCGATGGAGTGGGGTGCGCGGAAAAAAAGCAGGAATCGGAGTCGACTTTCAAAAGCAGCAGGCCCGCGGAAGCGCACTCTGACTCCTGTTTTGCTCAAGGCCGGTCTCGGCTGGGGGTATTTACCACGGCACCTCGTCAGCGAGGATCTGGCTAGCGGACAGCTCGTCGAATTTGTGCGCCGTGCCTGGCACACCATGCGAGTCGCGGCTGGTCGAGCTCCCTGGCGAACCTTAGCTTCATGCAGGTGCAAAACCGGGGTCCGGAACCAGCCCCAGCGCGTCTGTGTTGTCACCGCTTCATCGAGCTCAGCCCAGGGTCGATGTTTCCCGGCAGGCGTGCCTCAACGGGCATTGCCCGTGATGAAGTGCGCCCTGCCCCCACTTTCCGAGGACGCCAGCGCGATCCAGCTTTCTACGACCCGGCCTCGCGGCCGCTGGCAATCTGGCGCAACGCGGCGCGTGTTTCCGCCTGCGCCTGCCAGGGGGGACCATGCGGCAATCTCGTGCAAGGAGCGGCTGCGTCGCAGAACCCGTATGACATGCAGCCCAAGCCAGTAACCGGCGCGGTTCGGAAGACCAGCCTGGAACGGTGTCCGGCCAGCCTGGAACCAGCGCCTGAACGCCATTGACGTCCGATGCCGCACCGGGTCGATCGTCATGCCGTCCGAGTCGGCGAGAAAGCGCTTCGCTGTCGCCCGCATGCCCGAATCAGGCAAAGCGCCGAGATCATCCTGCAACAGATACTGGCCGTCCGTGTAGCCTGGGGACACCACCGTGCTGACGTAGGTTGCCAGCCCTTCCGCGAACAGCGGCAAGGTCAGATGCGTACCTGGCATCACGCCGTCGTTCCTTCAGCCGCCGCCAGTCGGGCGTGTCGCGGCTCTCCCAGACGACCACACGATAAAGCGCCTCGCGCGCCCTCGATGTACCTGTTCCAGAGTGCTTGCTGCTCGGGAAACGGCTTGTCATGCGCCGCCGCCCAGAACGTCGCGAACGACGGGGCGATCGGCGGCATGCCGCCACGCGCCGATGAGGCCGCTGGGGCCGGAAAACCCGGCGCCGGAAACACCGCAGCCATCGCCGAAAGGACCAAAGCCGCAACTCGATCTTTCATGCCTGTCACTCCCCTCCTGCGGGACGAAAACGACCCCTGCCCTTGCCGGTTTCGAATGGGTCATTGGTCCTGGACTGCTTCGACCTGGATGCGCAGTGTGACTTTCATAGCCTTGCCGCCCCCACCGCATCGAGTGTGGCGGTGCCCGTGCCGTGATCGAACTTGCCGCGCCAGATCGACAGGCCCATGCGGCCCGCTTCGAAGCTGCAACGAACGGGGCCAGATTCACTTCCAACCGAAGGATACGTGAACCTCACCCCGACCCATTTCCTGCCTCCCCTTATCTCGGCGGATAGGCCTCCGACAGGGCGACGGAGCCGGTCTCCAGCAGAGACTTCAGATTGGAGATGATCTTCGGCCAGCCGCCCGACACCGCGGTGATGAGTTTCGAGGGTTCGCGCTCGATCGTATGCATGATCGAAAGCTTGACCGCCGCACCACTGGGCTCCAGCTCCATCGTGCAGAGCGACTCGCCTTCGGCCACCAGTTCGGGTTTGCTCTTGTGCCACCACCGGATCACCAGGCGCCGCGGCGGATCCGCCTCGACGATCTCGCCAGCGTCGGAGACCTGACCATCACCCTGAACCATCTTCCATTCGGACCCGGCGGTCCATGGGCTTTCGCAATGAACGCCGAACCAGTATTGCTTCATGAATTCCACGTCGTCGGTCAGGGCCGACCAAAGTTTCTCCGGGGTGGTGCGGATGTAGGTCACGTACACAAAGGTCGATCTAGCCATGGGGTTTCTCCAGTCGTCGTTTCAGGTCGCCCAGCGCCTTGAGGCGCGGCTTTTCAAACTTGGCTATCCAGCGCTCGTAGATTTCCTGCAGCGGCACGGGATTGAGGAAGTGCAGCTTTTCGCGCCCGCGCCATGTAGTGGCAACAAGGTTCGCCGCCTCCAGCACATTCAGGTGCTGCGTCACGCCCTGCCGCGACATGTCGAGGTGCTCGCACAGATCGTTGAGCGTGCGGCCGTCATGCGCATGCAGCAGATCCAGCAACTTGCGCCGGCTCGGATCGGACAGGGCCCTGAACAGCAAGTCGGTGTCGCGGCTTTCGGTCATGGACGGCTACATGCAAGTGATTTGTTGCATGAAATATAGGCAAGCGAATACTTGCATGTCAAGCGGATTCCACGCTGTGGAATCAGCGCCGCACCGCTTCCCGACTCACGGGTTCCCGCCACGCTTTCAAAGCGGGGGGACGAAAGCGGGGCCAGCGTCGACCTTCCTGGGCGGTCGAGGGGAAGTGCACTCTGATCCCTGCTTTTCTCGCCGCGCGCGAACGCAGAACACCCGTGCGCAACGGCTTTTGCGTTGTGTGCAATTCGCTGCCCCCTGGTTCGGCCCGAGAGTAAACTGGCGGCACAGGTTCAGGGCATCCATGTCGGGTCGAGGCGGCTTGCAACCCCGTGCCACACTGCCATGTTCAGAACGAAATCCTATCCGCGGTCCATCCTGGGCAGCGCTGCCTTGCTGGTCGGCACAACTGGACTGATCAGCCTTCCTGCATACGCAAACGACGACAGCTGGCACGTGGCGGTCCGCGCCGAACAGGCGACGCCCGGTGGCTGGGTCCGCGTGCGGGAAAACGCCATCGAGGGCACGCAGCTGCCCATCCACGACGGGCTTGGCGTCAACCATATGCAGACCATCAGGCTGGACGCCTGGAAGCCGCTTTCCGACGCCAGCGAGCTGCACTTCGGGCTTTCCACCAGCCGGCTGGACGGCCACACGCTGATCGACAGGCCGGCGTACTACAACGGCACCACCATCGCTCCCGGGCGCCTGGACACCATCACCCGTTTTCAGGATTTCGTCGCGTTCGACGCGTCGTACTGGCACCGGCTGGCCGACTTCGGCAAGGGCGGCCGCTTGTGGGGCAGCGTGGGCGCAACCTACGTAATGCTCAACTTCCGGCTCGACGGCAGCATCGCCGCCGACAGCACCGGTCACGAGTTGAAGGAGGACTTCTACGTGCAGGAGCTTCCCGTGCCCACGCTGGGCCTGCACTTGCGCTATCCATTGACCGACGCGCTGAAGCTCACGGCAGACGTCACGCTGGGACGGCTGCCCTGGGTCAACAGCCTGCGCACCGAAGGGGGCGAGGTGCGGCTCGCACAGACCCACGAGGAAGAGGAAGTGGGCCTGGAATACAACTTCGCACCGCACTGGCGGGCAGTCGCCTACGTCGTCCATCGCTATCTCGGGCAGGACGAACGCAGCCGGGAAGACGGCAACGTCATCCATCTCAGCTCGAACGGCATCGGCCTTGGCGTTGGTTACCAGTTCTGAGCTTTCGGAACGAGCGTGGCCGCGTTCGCCGTCGCCCGAGTTCGATCAAAAGTCCGACTTGGCGAAACGCGCGACGCCCTGGTTCCTGCCCGGCGGATCGAGGGTGCTCAGATCGAGTTCGATCGGTGTCCCGATCCATCGGGCCAGGGTGGTGTGGTCCGCCAGGTCATCGTCCGTGAGTGGATGGACCAAGGCGGTCAGCCCGGAGTCCTCGATCAGGCGGACGATCACGGGCACGGCTTCCCTCGTGAAATGCATCTCGAATTGGGGAATGGGATGCGGCCCGGCCTTGCGGTCCTTGAGCTGGCCGACAAAAAGCAGCTGGGGAATCTCGCCGGATTTCATGTTGTCGATCAGGCGAGTCCGCAAGGCTTCGGCCGCCGCACGTGTGTCGGGGAGGTAATAGGCATGCGCGTGATACGGCGAGCCTTGCTCGGTCATGACGATCCTCCGGTGGCTGTCTTCATGCGTCCGCCAGCAACTTGCCGGCTTTGGCCCAGGCGTCGCGTGGCACTTCGCTGATCAGAATATCCACGCTTTCCGGTGGGCATGCCAGCGTCTGCGCGGTCACTCTGGTCACTTCGCTGACGAAGGCGCGCTTCTGTTCCAGGGTGCGGCCGGGGTGCATTTCCAAGTGCAAGGTAGGCATGACAGCTCTCCGATGAACGCCCCCGGATGGAGGCAGGGCGGCCATGGTGCGCCCTGCCCGGACGTTGATAAACATGTAATCATTTGACTCATACAGAACCCATGGGTTTTCAATCATGAACAAGCTTGCCGGCATGGAGATGTTCGTCCGCGTCGTGGAAAGCGGCAGTTTCAGTGCCGCCGCCGAGATCAGCCGGGTCTCGCCGACGATGGTCGCCAAGCACATTCGGGCGATTGAAGATCGGCTGGGTGCCCGCCTGCTTCACCGCACCACCCGCCGACAACAGCTCTCGGACGTGGGCCGGCTCTATTACGAGCGCTGCAAACACGTGCTTGCCGACGTGGAACTCGCCGACGCGAGCGCATCGGAACTGCAGTCCAGCCCACGCGGCCGGCTACGGCTGATCGCCCCCGTCAGTTTCGGCAGCCACAGCCTGGTGCCCGCACTGGGCGAATACATGGCCCGCCATCCCGATGTCAGCATCGAACTGACACTGGACAACCGCCGACCCAGCCTCATCGACGAGGGTTTCGAGCTGGGCATCCATATCGGCGACATCGACGAGCCCGGCCTGGTCGCGCGCCCCCTGCAACCCTACCGTCGACGGCTGGCCGCCGCGCCGGCCTACCTGGCGCGCCACGGCCAGCTCGACCATCCCGAGCAACTGGGCTCGCGCGAATGCCTGGGCCTGTCGTATTGGCGACGGCATGATCGCTGGCGACTGGTCGGGCCCAACGGGCAAACCTGCAACGTCAGCGTGCAGGGGCGCTTCACCGCGAACCAGGGCGACGCCTTGCGCATCGCCGCCGTGAACGGCATCGGCATCGTGCTGCAACCCGAAGCGGTGCTGGCCGACGATCTCGCCGCCGGCCGCCTGGTACCGGTGCTGCCCGACTGGTCGCTTGCGCCGTCACCGATGCACTTGATCTATGCACAGAACATCCGGCCGACGGCCAAACTGCGCAGTGCGATCGATTTCCTGATGGCGCGGTTTGGTCAGTTGCAGGCCTGACCAAAACCGGGGTCGGAGTCGACTTTAAATGCGCACCGCATCTGACCCGAGTTCTTGGTGACCCCGGTTCCTGGTCGACGAAAAGTGCACCCTGACCCCGGTTATCAAACAAGAAGAAGCAGGAGAGAAAGGCGTCAGAGGATCAAAAACGAGACGGTAGTCAACCGAATTCAATTAACTCCGACTTACCCTCTGACACCTTTTCCTCAGCCGCAGTTGCCAGTGCACACATTTTTGGCGGTAACGCGTCCCGAACGGCGCACCTCTCCAGATTCAAAATTGGACTGGCCTCTCGCGTTGCCCCGCAGCTGTGCATACATCATCAGCGCCCTCTCGACCCGCTCACCTGGCGCATGATAATGCGCGCCTTCGCTGGCTGTGAACGACGATTTGATTATTTCGAACGCTTCCACATTGGTGATGCCAAAAACACGCATTAAATACACGCCCACAGCAATGACAGACCGTGTTCGACCATGATTGCAGTGAACGACCACAGGCGCGTTTCTGTTGGCGCACTTGACAAGCTCATCGCTAAGCAGTTCGAGTCTGGCGGCTACCTGTTCGTCCAATTCGTGCTCCGCACCGTAGTAGCCATCCAATGTCACGTCGAAGACTGTTGCGTTGGGAATCGTATGAGCACCATTCGCGGATGATAGGTACAAAGTCCAGCCGTTAAAGTGAACGAACGGCACAGAACCAACTCTGCCGCCCACTCCCAACAAATGGCCTTGCACGTGATTTGTCTGGCACATTATGACTCTCCCGTCATCGTTGTTGGACGAACACCACTTCCGTGCGGGAACGACGTCAGGTTCACTTCCGAACGGAGGACAAGAGAGCCGGACCCCGTCTCGGTTTTTCCTTCGCCCCCTATCGGCCGAACGAATTCCCGCTGCAATCTCTGCGAATTACTTTTGCCAGAAACGATCGTTCAGTTCGCGCAGATAGGCGATCAGCCACGTTCTGAAACCCAGGAGCTCCCTCGGTGAGATCGGCATGTCCTCTGCCGCGACCCGCCAGTTGGTGTTCTCCTCGGCAGTGATGTCGTCCCCCATCGTGCTGCCGCCAACCGTGGGTCGGAAGCCCAAGGCCGAGGACGTCTTGAACCATTGCAGTCCGACCTGCCGCGCATGGTCGGGTTCGTGCTGCAAGGCGAGCTGTTCGGAAATATCGGGCCGGTTGCTTGTCCGCTGATTCGCATCGGTATCCCAAATTGCCCGATTGAGTTCCGAGTTCTGCAGATCATCCAAAAATTGCTGCAATTCAGCGGGTCTGACACTTCGATTCCAGCTTCTGGCATGGGCGGTCACCGCCCCGTAAATTGTGTTCCACATCGCTCTCAGAGCTGGATTGATCAGCCCCAGCAGTCGCACGAATTCAGCATTGGCAGTCTCGCTTGGATTGGTGACAAGTTCGCGCACAGCCCCTCTAAGCCAGCTCGTCGCGACAAAGTGACGATCTTGCATGGTGCCTGCGCCACGACCTTGGATGTGGGCTTCACCCACCCCCATTAATTCGACGGCTCTGTCGATTGCGCCCGCACTTATGGGCTCGCCTGCGGCATGGAGCTGAGCAGTTGCGAATCGGCGCTTGACGGGCTCATTCGATTGCGAGTTCGGGGGACGGGAATTCCACACCTTGGATCGGGTCGTCCTTATATCCCTTCGGGGTCGCGCCACACTGCGCGCAAACAATGCCAACAGGGCTGTGACGAACACAATGAGCGAAATGACAATGACAATGGATCCCCACCCGTTCGCCTCACCACCTTGACCTGCGGAATCGCTGTCTTTGCCCACAATCATCTCCAGTCGATTGAAATGGCTACCAGCAAGCACGGCGATCAATACACCATGTCAAGACAAGGATGCAATCGCAATAACGGGTCACGCAAGAACGGGGTCAGGTTCACTTACGTCCTCATCGAAAGTGAACCTGACCCCGTTTTCTCGGATCTATTGCCAGCGCCGGCTCTCGCTCATGCCGGACGGGTCGACACCTGAAGCGATCGTGGAGTTGTTTCTGCCGCTGAAGTAGGAAAAGAGCCAGGTTCATTTATCGCTACAAAAATGAACCCGGCCCATTGCTCACTCTCGCTGCCAGGCCGCACTTGCAGCGCCACTTCAGTGCGGCCCTCAGGACCGCGGATCGAATCCGGAGACGCGCAGTTCCTGGTCGCAGCGACAGGCCTTGGCGATGGTCCGTGCTCAAGATTGTCCCGAGGTGACCCCGTTCTGCTGGCGTCGCGCCTTCATGGGGCGACGAGGCTCACGAAAGCCACTCCGGAGGCAGCATGGTCTCGGGGCCATCCTTCACCGACCGCAGCCGCCCGGTCCATTTGCCGGTTTTCACCGCCGGGGTGCCACGCGTCGGCGACGGTACTTCGGTGCAATCGACACAGTAGGCCGTATGCACGCGCCAGTCGTTGGCTGCAAATTTACGGAACACTACGTTGACGTTGCGCATCCACAGCGCACGCACGCCAAGAAAAGCAAGCAAGTCGGCCAGGTTCGGGAACCGAAGCGCATAGTCCTTGCGGTAAGCGCTTCGCGAGTACTGCCCGGACACGTCCGCGTTCTCCATCGCATTCAAAATGACGCGTTTGTCGTCCCAGGATTGCGGGTCTCCCGATTTGGAAAGGCGCTTCTGGTTGATGAAGTCCTCAATGGCTTGCACGGACTCCTCCTGGGTCAACTTGGGGGCGTTTTTCATCCGACTGAAGCTGACGCCAGACAACGCATGCGGACCGCTTACGACCATGTCGATGTAGTCATACGGTGTCCATACGGTGCCCGCACGTGACGAGGTTTGCGCCCAGGAGTGCGCCATCAGGGGGCGCGCCTTGCCGCGCGCACGATTGATGGCGAAGGCCTCGACTTCGGGGGAGAGGAACGCCCCCACGGAGTCAGCGGGGGCGTAGTTGGTCTTGCCCTGCTCTCTCCTTGGCAGCGCCTCTTTCGTGCGGAACTTCTGAACCGCATCGCGGACGCCATCCTCATCCTCGGGCTGGTCGGGTGTTCTGCCGGTCACCAGGCGCATCAACTGGCTTTCCCAACCTGTCTGGTAACCGTGCCGGGTAAGCGTGTGCGTAGGGTTTCCACGCTCGGCAGCCACCTGCTGCTGATGATGCGGCAGCGCACGCGCCTTGGCGCTGAAGAGCCGACTGATTTTCTGGCGCTCCTGTTCCGAGAGCCGGTCGAGTACTGAAGGCATGACTGGATTCCTTATGTTTGCCGAGCTGATGATCCCAAGAAACCGTGGCGGGGAAGACGAGACCGCTCCCTTCACGCCGACCCGAAATGGTTCCGGAGCGCTCCTTCCCTTATTTCGTCCGGCCAGAAAACGAACCTGAGTATTTGGCAAGAGCCGTGTCAAAAACAACTCAAGCGCTACACCTGCCGTCCACACATTGTCCCTGACACCGTTTCAGCCGTCCCGCAACAAGGGGTGGCTGCGCGCGTCCATGGACAGTGCGCAGCAGCCATGGCGGTGTCGAGCCTGAAGAAAGCGCCTTCCGACTTTCTCGGCACTTCTCGCCGCAAATTCCGTTGAGTACACTCCGGCCAATTCCGGCAGGACCGTCATAGATTTTTACGGAGGGAATGGGGAGTGCGGTCCACGCCCGCTTTCAGATCCCACCGGTCCGGCATGGCGCGACTCAGCTGGTAAGCCCGGAACCGTCACTGCCGGTTCGCTGCGCCCCACGCAGACTCCAAGCGCTTTTTTTGCTCTTTGCGCAAAAACATCCAACGCGTCCAAGAAACGAAGCCAGTCACCCGATGCCGCAACCCGGACGTCGGCTGCCGCAGTCCCAATGCCTCGACCCGGTCGGTGGAGCGCCTTCTCCTTCGACCGCCACGGAACGGAGGATTGACATGCACTACCCGCCTCTCGCTTCTCGAAACCGCCACCGCGATCGTCGACGCTTCGCGATTCCCGCCATGATCCTGCTCGCGTGCCTCGCCGTCACGGCACGCACCGGAGCCATGCAGGGCCCACCCTCGCAGGCGCCCGCGAATGCCCCGGCCACCGCAACCGCCCCGCCCAATCCCGGCGCGTTCAGCAATGCGCCGCGCGAACCCCAGCGGCTGTCGAGCGAACAGCAGGCGCAGCACTCCATGCTGACGGACCGCGAGCAACTGCTGTCATACGCCATCCTGCTGTTCGGCACCGCCGTCCTGTTCGTGCAATACCTTCTGTTGCGCACGCCAAAGCGAAACTCGTATGAAATCCTGCAGCTTCTGGCGATCAACCTGATCGTCACGGGCACGCTTTTCCTGATCAGCGCCGGCTTCAGCGCGCAACAGATCTCGCCCGGACTCGGCCTCTTCGGCACCATCGCCGGTTACGTGCTCGGACGCCGGGCCGGCGACGCCCCCAAACCCGATAGCGCGGACGACAACCATCGAGGTGCGCCATGAATATCTCGCCCTGCCATGTCTACGGACCACTGCTGCTCGCCATCCTGCTGACAGGCTGTTCTGGCCAGGAGAGCGGGCAAGCGCCCGAGGGCACCGCCGCCGTGATGGCGGCGCAGACTGCAAGCACGCCGCCCGCGCCGGCTGGCACCGTCGCCGAGCCGGATGCCAGCCTTCGTGCGGCACCAGAGACGCACGATGAACCTGCGCCTCAGGCTACGGCGTCCGCGGCGCAACCCGCGCCGACCGGCACGGCCTCGCCATCGCCTGCGGAATCCGCAGCGCCACCCGCAGCGCAGGCCAACCAGCCGGACCAGGCCAGCCTCGCCCGGCAGGCGGAGCCGGCATTGGAACCGGCGGCAACCGCAGCGGCGGGTGCGGACAAGCAGAACGCCATGGCCACGCTCGCAAACCCCCACGCCACACCGCAGCTGTCGCACGCCGCCGTGGCCAGCCACGCCATCACGCAGGCGTCGTCGGTCCATCCGCCACTTGCGACGTCGCAGATTACGCATGCGTCCACGGTACTCAACGCGCAATCCGCCACGGCACTGAAGCAACAGAGATTCGCTTCGCTCATGACCCGCTTCCATCGTCCCGCCGCGCTCGCGCGCTATGACACCCTGGTCGCGCCGCCGCCGACCATGCAAACCATGAGTCTGAAAATGGGCGGCGTCGGCATTTCCAACTTCGACGACGTCGCCCGCGTCAATTTCGCACTCAAGACGTCCGACAGCGACTGGACCAATAACTACCTCGACCCGCGCGACACGCGTGAATTCGGCTGCGGCCTGATAGGAGACTGCCTGTTCTGGATGCAGACGGGTGACCGAACCCCCGTCTACTACGCGATGCATCGCGAGCAGCGCTACGCGATCTTCTGGGACCAGAACAAAGCCATCTGGGATTTGCGCCTGGCCGCGCAGGACCCGTGACGACCGGTCGCCCGGCTCATGCGAAGCAACACGCGGTTGGCGTCATGGATGAGGCTGTTGCGCCTCATCCATGACCCGGAAAGACTCGGCGATGAGGCGGCGAGGTGAAAGGGCTCTGGCGCGGTTCGGCTTTGCCCACCTGTGTCGAACCGCGATTCGCCCGTTCGTCGTGAGGAGAATGGCAGCCACTGGGGCTGCGCGGCCGCGGAGCATGGCATGAGCAAGTACATCATCTATTTCAACCAGGCGTGGGTCGGCGAGCACACCGCGACGTGGTTCGCCGCGCGCGGTCCGCTTGCACGCGCGGTCGTGGACGACATGAAGGCGGCTGGCGTCTACGTGTTCGCCGGAGGGTTGGACGAAGACCCGGAAAACGCCTTCAGCGCGGATGCCACCAGCGGCACGCTGACCTTCACCGAGGGGCCGTACGTGCGCAACCCCCAGTTCCTGGGCGGATTCGCCGTGATCGACGTGGCCGACGAGCAAGCGGCAAGGCAGTGGGCCGGCAAACTGGCCGAAGCCTGCGGCTGGCCGCAAGAGGTTCGCCGGGTCAAGTAGCGGCCCGCTCAACCTGATCCCGGTCGGCTCGCACACCACGCGCAGGCTCCTGCCGGACGGTCTAGAGGTCGGTGGACAGTTCGAAGCGCAGGGTGAACACCAGGGCGTTGCGCACGATGGGGTCGGTGTCCGGGTGGATCACGTACTGCAGGTCCGGCTGCACGGCGAACCAGTCGGTCGCCTGGGCCAGGTAGCTCAGCTCGATCGAGCGCTCGGTGGCGGTGGTCGGCCGTGGGGCCTGTTGCTGCCGGTAGGGGCGTCCGTTGCGCGCCACCGCGATGGCCAGGCCCAGCTCGTCCTGGCGGCGCTGCTCGAACGGGCCGGCCAGCACGGCACCGGCGCCGAGGTAACGGCCGAAGCGGGCCACTGCCGGATCGCCCGCGCCGAACTGCGCGAACAGCGAGAGGCTGTGGCGGCTGTCGTGCGCGTCGCGCGCCACGGTGCGGTCGGCCACCGCGTAATAGCCGGTAGCGCCGTGCTGGCGCGCTGCGCCGGAGCCGGGTGCGAGCCGGTCGAACGTGGTCGTGTAGTGCCACGCGCCGATGGCGAGCTTGCCGGCATACATCGGCAGCATCGCGTTGCGGCCGATGCGCAGGCGCGCATCGCCGGGCGGGCGCGCGCCCGGGCGGTCGAGCAGGGCCAGCTCGGCCACGTAGAGACGGCCATCGTGGGACTGAAAGGCGCGCAGTCGGTTCCCATCGCGGATCAGCGGCACGCCGTCGAGCACCGCCGCGCGCAGCACCACGCCTTCGGCCGGCTTGAAGGCGACGCGTGCGCCCAGCGCCGTGCGCGGAAAGATCGACGGCCCGTCGACGCCGGTCTGCGCGAACTCCGGGCCGATGCCGAACGCGCTGTTGAGAAACAATCCGCCGGACTGCGTGCGGTCGAACTCGCTGTTGACGTCGTACAGCCCGGCCAGCACCGAGACGCTCGCCTGGGCAAGGTTGTGCTCGATCCAGGCTTCTTCCAGCTGAAGGTTCGGCGGTGCGCTGAGGTTGCTGACGCCCATCGCATCGCCGACGAAGGCGCCGGGCTGGCCGCCGTGGATCCACAGTGCGTCGACGTAGGCGTGGGTGCCGGTCCAGCCGAGCGCGCGGTCCAGGTCGAGCAGGCTGCGCAGGTGCGCGTTGCCGACATAGGTGGACGAGCGCGCCGCGCCGCCATCGAGGTTGCCGATGGCGGCGCCGTCGTAGGTGAGCGTGGTGGTGGCCCAGCCGGTGCCGTCGGCGTGTGCGCGGATCGCCGCCAGCGCCAGCAGGGTGCCCAGTGCGATGGCGATGCGCTGTGGCATGGAGGAAGTTCGCGGAGAGGTGCGCGAAGTATAGGCGTCCGGGCGAGCGAGGCTGCGACGGTCAGGACGCCGGCGGGAGCGGCCGACACCACCGCGGATGTCGCAGCGTCTGCGCGTCGCGGACGATGGCATCGCCCATGATCGACAGCGTGACGTCGGATATGAACAAGCCGCTCATCCTCACGGAGTTCCAGGAACTCTGCAGACAGGAACGGGGTCGGGTTCACTTCCGTGCCTTTGCTAAGTGAACCCGACACGCGCAGCGCGGTTGTCGTCAGACAATACTTCGGCCAGTGAGCGCATGGAGGTGAACCAGAGCTTCGGCTCGTTGGGGCGTGGCTGGTGATCGCCGCGTGCGATGGCCAGCGCGCGGGCGCGAATGGCCTGCTGGGAGGCGACGCCGATGACCATTTTCTTCATGTCTTCGTTTGGAGCTACCAGCTTTTCTGGACAAGAGCCCTTTTCTCCTCACTGCGCCGGCAACTGCGCATCCAGGAAGGCGTAGATGTCGGCGAACTGCGCGGCCTCGGCGCCCAGCGAGGTCTGCATGCCGTGGCCGCCATTGGCGTCGGTGCGCATCCACACCGGCCGGCCGCTGGTGTCGGCGGTGCGCAGGCGCGCCGCGAACTTGCCGGTCTGCCAGGTGGACACACGGTTGTCGTTGAGGCCCACAGCCAGCAGCACCGCCGGGTAGGCCGTGTGCGGCGTGATCTGCTGGTAAGGGTCCATCGCCAGCATCCAGGGGAAATCCGAGGCCTTGCGCGGGTCACCCATCTCGCCGATCTGGTTGGCGCCATTGCGCGCATGCAGCAGGCGAATCGGGTTGAGCTCGCCCACCAGGCACACGGCCGCGCCGAACTTGTCCGGGTCATGCACGATCGCACCGCCGACGACCAGGCCGCCGGCGCTGCCGGAGAGCAGCGCGGTGCGTTGCGGGCGGCTATAGCCCAGCTCGCTCAGGCGTTGCACGGCGGCGACGAAGTCTTCCACGCCCTTGTGCTTGTTCGGCCCCTTGCCGGCCTGGTGCCAGGCCTCACCCTTTTCGCCGCCGCCGCGTATGTGCGCGTAGGCAAAGACGTTGCCCCGCTTGACCCATGCCAGCCGAGTGGGCTTGAACGAAGGCAGCACGGAGATGCCGTAACTGCCGTAAGCGAACACGATGGCGCGATGCGAGCCGTCCAGCGCTGCGTCCTTGCGATGCAGGATGGTGAGCGGCACGTGGGTGCCGTCCTGACTGACCAGCTCGGTCTCGGTGGCCTCGACCATGCTGTAATCGACGGGGCTGCCTTCATCCTGGCCCAGGCCGTGCAAGGTGCCGGCCGCGGGTTCGTAGCGCCAGGACTTCGGCGGCGTCGTCCAGCCGCGCAGTTCCAGCAGGAAACCGTCCTGGCCAGGGTCGGCGTGGAACAGCGAGGCCACGCCGGGCAACGGCATCGGCACGGCGTCCACCTTGCCGGTGCGGTAGTCGACGCGGCGGATGTCGTCGATGCCGTTCCTGGAGACCTTCACGTACAGCGCATCACGGGCCGGCGCGACCTGCTGGGCGTCGTACAGGCTGATGCCGGCCACCATGTCGTCGCCCTTCAGCGGCAGGACGGAACGCGCCTGCCCGATCGACGCGTCCGGGCGCGACAAATCCAGCGCCAGCACCTCTCCGTGGGAGCGTGCATGGGTGGAAACCAGGTACAGCGTATCGCCGTGGATGGCCGCGGACTGCACGTGGTCGTCCAGGTCGGCGATGCAGTGCCAGGCCGCGCCGGGCTTCGCCGCCTCGACTTGCGGCGCCACGCAGTAGCGCTGGTCGGCCTGTGCACCCAGCGACTCGCCCAGCGCCCAGCGCGAGCCGACAGGAAATTCGATCACCGGGAAGCTGCGCGAAGGCATCGCGAACGATGGATTGACGCCTTCGCCCTGGCCAGCGCGCAGCAGGATCGGGTCCCGCGACGAGGGTGTGCCCAGCCGGTGCAGGCGTGCGCGCATGTCCTGCACGGGGTCGCCGCCGGTACGCTGCGCGGACGGCGCCATCTGGGTGTACCCGAAGCCGCTGCCGTCGGGCAGCCACTGGGCACCGAACTCGCCCCACACCGGCTCCACCACATCGCCGGTGGGCTTGCCGGTCTTCACGTCCAGCACGTCGAGGCGGGTGACTTCGCTGCCGCCGTGGTCGACGTTCACCGCCACCTTGCTGCCATCGGGCGATGGTGTGTACAGCGTGATCGAGGCGTGGCCGCCGTCGCCCTGGAGGGTCGCCGGATCCAGCAGCACGCGCTCGGTGCCATCCGCGTCACGCACCATCAGCGTGCCGCTGCCCTTCGCGCCCTGGCGGATGAAGAACAGCCTGCCGCCGGCACGGCGCTGGTTGCGGTGGATGACGGTGGTGCCATCGGTGCTGGCCAGCGCCTGCTGCCAGCTCTTCAGGGTGGGCAATGCGTCCAGCTTGCCCCGCGTGTACTCACCCTGCGCGACCAGCCAGTGCTGGAATTCAGCGTTGCTGTCGCCTTCCATCCAGCGGTAGGGATCGTGCACGGTGTGGCCGAACAGGTGCTCGACCACATCGGCCGTGCGCGCCGGCGGCGGAGCGCCAGTTTGGGCGGCGAAAGCAAACAGAGTGACCGGTGCGAGCAGACAGGCGGCAGTAGCCAGGGCCAGTGAAGCGGGCCAGCGGAGCAGTCGGGGCATGAAGATGTCCTTGGGGTCCAAAGGAATCACGCAGCACGCATCCTCGCGCAAGTGGCGGTCCCGGGATACCTCTGTCCGTCATGCCTGGCGTGAGGTGTGAACGCCGTCGCAAGCACCTGCTCCCGTTATGCCTGCCTGGACCCGGCCGACCGGGCGCGCCGCCTGCCCGGCGCGTCCCGTCGAGCCGAAATGGCCTCAGAGGGCAGGCTGGGCGTATGCCAGCGCAGCGGCCCTTTCACCACCGCCGAGCGGTCCGACGACAGTGAGCCGAGCCGAAGGGCGCGCCATGCCGCGCAGGGATGCGCATGCCGGTACGGCGAGATAGGTGGCGGCCTCCTCCCTCACGTCGGCATGCGAACGACGCCGCCCATCGAGCCGCTGCACGCTGTCGATGTCGTGGATGATGTCGCGCAGTCTCTCCGCGTCGCGGAGGATGGCGTCGCCCATGATGGACAGCGTGACGTCGGCGAAATCCGCCTGATCGGTGGCGACCACTACATCGCCATGGGCGCGGAGGATGTCGCCCAGCCGGGCCAGCTCGTCGATCTGATCCAGGGTGATGCCCGACACGTAGCGTTCGCCCGCCTCGTTCGTTGTCGACCCGGCAAGTTCCGATTCGGCGTCATCTTTGTCCGCCGCCTCCGCTGCGGCTGCCACTTTCGGCTCAGCTTCAAATTCAGCCTTGGCCTCGGATGCTGCCGTCCCATCGCGACGCTCAGCCGGCCAGGAAAGTTCGCCCAGCACCTGGGCGATCTGCTCCTCCAGCAGTTCCAGGCAGATCGCCACTTCGCCCGGGCGAATCTCGGGAACCCCTTCCCGCTCCTCGTCCGGCCTTCGCGGTTGCGCCAGGTGCGAGAGGAACTCCACGTACTCGCGCAGCTTCTTCAGCCGAAACTGGCTGTCCTCCGGCAGGAAATAGCCCGTCGTTCCCAGATCATCCGATTCGAACGTCGACATGGTCGCCTCCTTATTCCATGAAGTGCCCGTCCACGGCATGACGACGGACGGGAAGTCGGGAGGCTAGAAACCGCAGAGAGCCGGCGGGCGTATTCCCCTTGCGGGTGTTGTATTAGCCGCCCTCCCGACGCAGGCTTCGCGTCGGCTTGCACCTGCGAACAGGTACAAAAAACCCACCGGTTTGTCGGAGGTGGGTACCGCTCTCTGCGGAGTTTCTAGGCTCCTTGAGATCGAGTCTGCTACTGCAACGGAGGGGTGTCAACAGCTTGCGGGCGCTTCCCTGGGCATCCGCACAAGAACAGGTGTGGGGCCAATTTAGCGCTCGCGACGCGGCGGAGGTGGGTGGCGCTGGCGACGCCTAATTGTCCCGTGCAAAGGTGTCGTCAAATCCGGGCCAGCTCAACCTGACGCCGTTTTTGGCAAGCAGCAAGGGGCGCAGATGCGACTTTAACCAGAACGGTGACTGGCGCGATCCTGGCGCCGCATGAAACACAACGGCGGGTGGTCAGCGACAAGACGGGCACATATTCTGCGGCAGCGCCGGGGAGAGCACGTGCGCGTCTATTGATCCCGGCGGCGAAATGGTGACCCTGTTTTCCTTGGACCCTGTCTCCCTGTTTCCGGAGCGAGGCCAGCAAGCTGCGTTTGCCGGTGGCGGCGAAGTCTAAGGCGGCGTCGACCTTGATTGTTGCCGGTCCCTACACCTCTTCCTCGAGACGTTGCCCGTTATCGCGCAACCAGTCACGAGCGCGCTCCATGGCCGGCAGTTGCGCACGAACGATGTTCCAGAATCGTGGCGCGTGGTTGGCTTCGATGAGGTGCGCCAGTTCGTGCACGATCACATAGTCGATGACGAACATCGGTGCCTTGATCAGTCGCCAGTTGAAATTGAGGTTGTTTCTGGGCGTGCAGGATCCCCAGCGATAACGGCTGTCGTTGATATTCGCCTGCTCGAATTCCACGCCGAGGCTATTGGCATGCGAGCGCACGCGCGGCAAGATCTTTTCCCTTGCGCGCTCAACGTACCATTGACGCAGCACCTGCCAGCGTTGGCGCGCATGTGCCCTCGGAATGAGGAACTTTCCCGCAAAGTGAATCGTGGCGTTCTCGCCATCGACCAGTTCGATGCGGTAAGAGCGCCCCAGATAAAGCGCCGCTTCGCCGTTGACCAGCTCCTTGCCGGGCGGGTGTGGCAGCGGCTGATATTTCTGCTCGTGATGCAGTTTCTCGAAGAGCCACGAGCGCTTCTTGTCCACCAGTTGCCGAATCGCTCCCTCCGGCACGTTTGACGGCGCATGGACCACCACGGACCGGTCGCGTTCCACCGTGATGGTGAGCTTCTTGCGTTTGGTCGAGCGGCGAATTTCGTACCTCAGTTCCATGGCGTCATGCGGCGTAGAGGATGGTGTCGTTCCTGGCTTCGGCCAGCTCCATCACGCGGCTGATGATCGCCTCGCGTTTGCGCACCAGGTCGGGCACCTTGGCAAACTGCGGTGAAACGAGGATCTGCTGCAACTCTGCCTTCAGCTTGTTGCGTGCTGAGATGCTTTCCCAGAAGCCTGTCAACTTCAGCTCGCGCTCCACGGCGTTGTAGATTTGCTGGGTCAGGTTCACCAGCACGGCAATGCGCTCGTCAGGCTTGCCGCCGTAGTCGGGGTGCTGCTCCATTGCAGCCCCCAGTTCACGCTGAAACAGCCTAAAGAACGGTATCTGCTTCTTGCGGTTCAGACCGTAGGTCGGCTCGTTGCGAGCATCCCGGATGCGTTGGCGCAGCTTCTCCAGGTCCTCGTAGATCTTGTCCCAGTTGTCCTTGAATTCTTTCAGGATAGCTGCCAATGCTTCGGCGAACGAGGCCTGCAGATCCGGGTCATCATTCAGCTCCATGTCCAGATGGTGACGGATCGCGTGCTCCACTTCGGCGGCCTTGGTCTTGGTGCGCTTTCGCTCGCCAACATCCTTTTCGAAGTCTTCGTCGAGGATCGAAATCGGCTTGACCTTGGTGTCGATACCCTTCGATTGCAGGCGCGCATCGGCAATGGCACGCAGCTTGGGCGGGATGCCCTTCATGCTCAGGCGCTCATCGCGAAAGTGCTTGCCGGCAAGCATGTTTATCTCGGCCAGCGCCTGATAGTCGGCTATGTAGGCCAGCGCCTCCTTGGCCGGGTACACCGTGTTCAACGCCCGCGTGAGCTTCTTGAACGCCAGCATGAAAGCAAAGCGGATGTCCTCGTCGTAGAACACGTCGAAGAATGCATCGTGGTCGTTCAGGTCGGTCAACCCGTGCTTCTTCAGCAGCACCATGATCTCGGCATGGGCGGCTGCAAGCTCGCGCAGTTCCTGCTCGGGGAAGCTCAAGCCATCCGTGATTTCTTTCTGCTCGCGCTCGTCGTAGTTGTCCAGCGCCTTTTTCAGGTGATGGCCAATGCCCACGTAGTCGACGATAAAGCCCTTTTCTTTAGTCTCGCCACCCACGCGATTGACGCGCGCGATGGTCTGCAACAGGTTGTGCGCCACCACCACCTTGTCCAGATACATCACCTGCTCCACCGGCGCATCGAAGCCTGTCAGCAGCATGTTGTTGACGACGAGGATGCCCAGCTTGCCGTCCACCCCATCATCCGTGGCGCCGAAGGCCAGCTTGAACCGTTTGATGCTGGTCTCGTGGCGGCGACCGTCGCTGTACGCCTTCAGGTGGGGCAGGTCATTGTGGCTGCCGGAGATGATCACGTCGGTCTCGAAGGCCTTAAGCGTGGCGAGATCCGGCCCGCCCGAGTTGGCCTGCTCGAGCCTTTCCACCGCCGCCGCCAGCGCAGCGTCGATGTGCTGCTTGTAGCGCACGGCGGCCTCGCGCGAGGCGGCCACCACCTGCGCCTTGTAGCCGTTCGGGAACACGTGCGTGAGGTAGTGTTCCACCATGTCGGCCGCCTTGGCGGCGATGGTCGGATCGGCCTCCAGATACGCCTGGCGCGAGCCATAGCCGAGAATTTCCAGCCGCTCTTCGAGCTTGTAATCGCTGAAAACATCCTGGAAATCTTTATCCATCGCCTCGGCGTCATCCACCTCGGCGTTGTGGGTGCGGCCTTCGTAGACGATTTCCAGCGTCACGCCATCGGCGATGGATTGGCGCATGGTGTACTTGTCGATGTAGTCGCCGAACACGCGTTCGGTCTTGTCGATCGGGGTGCCGGTGTAGCCGATGCGCACCGCGTTGGGGATCGCGCGGTCCAGATTGGTCGCCAGTAGTTGGTATTGCGAGCGATGCGCCTCATCGGTCATCACCAGGATGTGCGGACTGGCGTTAAGCTCCGGGAAGCTCGCTTCCAGCTCGGTCTCGCGGAACTTGTGGATCATCGCCATCACCAGATCCGACGATGTCGAGGCCAGCAGCTCCTTCAGTCGCTTGATGCTGTCGGCCACCTTCACGGTGAAGCCGATGGCCTGGCTGGTCTCGTTGAGCTGGTCCTCCAGCTGGGTGCGGTCGGTGACAAACACCACCTTCCAGTGCGCCAGCTTTGCGTGCCTGTACATTTCGCGCACCATGAACATCATGGTTAGCGACTTGCCCGACCCCTGAGTGTGCCAGATGATGCCGCTGCGCTGACGAGGCGTCTTGCCCTCCAGCAGCCGCTTCACCGCCAGCTTTACCGCGCGGAACTGCTGGTAACGGCCCACTACCTTGATCGTCTGGCCGTCATCATTGGTGGAAAACAGCGTGAAGGTGCGGATCAGATCCAGCAGGTTCTGCTTGTCCAACATGCCGGCCACAAGCCGCTGCTGATCATTGGGGCTGCCGGCGCCGTGGTCCAGGTCTTCCAGCGTACGCGGGTACGGATCGGCCCAGCGGTAGAAATATTTTTCCGTATGCGTGGAGATGGTGCCGAACTTGGCCTGTTGGCGGCAGGTGGCGATGATGAACTGGTTGTACCAGAACAGCGGCGCGCTGCCTTCGCCCTTCGCGCCCCGCTGCTCGCTGTAGCGCAGCATTTGGTCGATGGCGCAGGCCAGGGCATCGTTGACCTTGGGCGACTTGCACTCCACCAGCACCACCGGCAGGCCATTCAGGAACAGCACGATGTCGGGAAGGATGTGGTGCTCGGTGCCGAGGATGCGCACCTTGAACTGGCACACGGCGGTGAAATCGTTGTTGCCCAGGTTGCTGAAATCCACGAAGCGCACCGTGGGGCTGGCCTCCCCGGTCTGCCGGTTCTCAGCCACGCTGGTGCCTTCCAGCAACAGGTGCAAAAGGTGTTGGTTGTTCTTCATCAAGTCGTTGCTGGGGAAGCTCGCCATCAACAGCTTCACCACGTCGTCCACTTGGGTCTCTTCGAGCCACGGATTGATCACCGTGAGCTGCGCGCGCAGACGCTTCTCCAGCACCACCTCGGTGAAGCTCGTACGCCCTGTGTCCGCCGGCGTCTGCTTTTTCTCCGTGAGATCAAGAACATTCCAGCCCAGGCCCTCCAGCTGTCGCAGGAACGGCAACTCGACATGCTGGCGCTCGTCCAGCTTGATGTTCGCGGGGGCGGGCTTGGCACTCATGCGCTGGCAGCTTCCTCGTCTTCGCCCAATTGCCGCTCCAGTGCCTGACGCACCAGACCCATGACGTAGGGCAGATCGTCTTCCTGCTCCAGCGCCACTTCCACGCACCCGTTGCCCCAGCGACCGGTATTCGTGACGTCGCGGCACTTGTGGCGCGGGTCGTCGATCTCCGGGAACGGCATGTTCAGCGTCATCCGCAAGCGTTTGGCCTGGGGCACCACGTCCACGAAGTTCGTCTCGGCCTTGTAGGCGACATACAGCTTGAGAATCTCTTCGTGCACGCATTCGTCCAGATCCAGCACCGCCTTGCGGAAGCGTTCGAACAGTGCGCGCGTCGGCCCTGAGGCCAGGTTGGGGTGATCCTCCAGCGTGTAGGGCGTCTCGCTTTCCGACTTCTTGTCCCGATAAGCGGCGAGCAGGTCATCGGCCAGGGCGGGTGCCTGCCAGATCGCCAGCGCGCGCGAGGCCAGGCGCTCGGCACGCGCCACGATGGCCTGCTCGTTCCAGTCGGCGCAGCTGCCCAGCCCTTCGTTGAGCTTCAGCGGACTGTGGGCGAAACCGCCGTCCATGTCGCGCTTCTCGGCAAAGGGCCGGTCACTGTATTCGGAGTTGTAGCCGGTCAGCGTGAGGTTGCCCAGCGTATGCAGGTACTGCTCGTGCACCCGCGCCCAGTCGTCGCCCAGTGACTGTTGCCAGGCCGCGCTTAGGTGCTCGTTCTGCGGCATGATGTGTTCGATGGTGTAATCCTGAACCATCACCCGCTCCTTGCGGCCGAAGTTCTCGAACCGACGCAGCCAGTAGCTGCGTCGGTTGAACTTGTACAGGTTGCGGATCTGCAGCTGGCGGCGGAACTCCTCGTCGCCCGGAAAGCGCCGGTACGACGGCAGCAGCATGAAAACCGCCTTGACACTCTCCAGGTAGCGATCCTTCTTGAGCTGGCGACAGAACGTGGCAAAGGTCTGGCGCTGGGAGTTGGTGGGGATGTCGCAGATGGCGCGCCGGAACACGTAGCTTTCCACCAGCAGCAGGATCTGGCTGAACTCCTCCTTGCCCAGCTGCTGCCGCGCGTAGTCGTGGTACACCTCCATCAGCATCGGGTAGCACACGTCCGCCCGCAGCTCGCGGATGTCCTGGAAGGCACGCGCCAATTCCGCATCCTGCTCGTTGCCGAGCGCCATGGCGCAGTAGTAGCGCGCAAACTCCAGCAGCGTCGCCAGCAGCGGCTCGACGTGGTGGTCAAGCGCGTAGGTCTTGAACTGGCTGTAGACCTCGTCCTTGCGGATCCGGTGGTTGCCGGTGTGGATGACCAGATAAAAGCGCATGAACTCGTCGAAGTAGCTGGTGTAGTTCTCCGCACCGAACAGCATTTCCATCGGCCGCCAGTAGTCTTCGTAGAGCCGCGTCTGCTGCTCGTGCGGCAGCCCCATCAGCACGTAGTTGCGGATCAGGTCGGCCTGGGTCAGCGCCTTGCCGGTGGAGTTCATGCTCTCGAAGATCATTTGCGGGTTGTCGATGCCCTGCTGCAGACGCACGTCCACGATCATTAGCTTCTGGATGCCCGTATAGACCACGCCAAGGTCGGCACTCGCCACCTTGCCGCTGAAAAAGTCGAAGTTCTCCTTGATGCGATGGGAAGCGGTCTCTGGCAGCGCCTTGCCATCGAGCAGCGCAATCAGCGTGTCTTTGTCGGACTTGGTGAGCAGCATCTTGTAGCGCAGCTCGCCCTTGCCGTAGCGGTTGAGCAGGAAATAGTCCTCGACCTCCGCGGCCGACACCGGCGTGTCCACCCCTTCGGCTTCCAGCCGCCGCTTCAGCGCCAGCAACAGCAGCGACAAGGTGGTGATGCGCTGCTGACCATCGATCACCAGCCAGCGCGAGATCGCGGCGCTGGTTTCCTGCTCGGGGATGTACACCGCCGAACCGATGAAATGGCTGTCCAGCTCCGCATGGCTGCCCACGCGCAGGATGTCCTGCCACAGCTGCTCGCAGTGCACAATCTCCCAGCTGTACGGGCGCTGGAAGATCGGAATGATGAACTGCTTGGCTCCCTGCAACAGCTGGGTGAACTGCAGATCCTGGGCTTTCATGCGGTGGGCTTCCCAGCCAGTGGCAGCAGTGGTGTGACGCGGACCTTGCCGGTGAGCAGGTCTTGCATCAGGGCGGTTTTGAGGGAGCGTAACTTGTTCAGCGCTTTCATTGTTTTTTTCTGTTGCGAAAAGAGTTCCGCGACTCGCTCGGCAATTGCGGACTGCTCCACCTCATCCGGCATAGGAACAACAACTGTCCGAAGATCCTTCAAATTCACAACCTGTTGCGCCGACCCCAGACTGGAACCAAGCACTTGGCGCTTCCCGTCGGACGACAACAGGTAGCACATCACAAACGCGGGCGCGAAGTGATCAGATAGACGGATGAGTGCCGCCTGCCTGGCTATATTGGCGCCCGCAAGCGTTTCTGGTACGACCGCAACTTCACCGGGATATCCGACCAGTGACATCAACAGTTCGCCGCCTTCTAGAAGGGTACGCCGATACGGCGCCGACACGGCTTTGCTGATCGTGCGAAGTTTCGAGATACTGATTTCCCCTTGATAAATGTCCCCACCGCGTACAAACAGCACACCATACTCATCTTCCTTGCCAGGCTGGACGACGCCGTATGTAATCGGCGAATCAGACCGCACTGCGCGCTCCAGAGAGCATACGTCCCACTCCACCGGGATGCGGCCGAGGGGGGAGTCCTTGAAGGCGTGGGTGGCTTCGGAGCGGAGTTGGCCGTGTCCGTCGATGCCGCGGGTGAGCAAGTCCTGCATCAGGCCGGTCTTGATGCGCTGCTGCTTGGCGATCAGCGCCTCGGTCTGCGCCATCGCCCGATCCACAGTCGACAGCACCTCCGCGATTTTGGATTGTTCGGCGCGGGACTCGGGATGGTTGAAGCTGATCTTTCTGAGCTTTGCCTTGTTAAGCGTAGCGCCTTTAATCGCTTGGTCTACGCCTTGTAAGAGATCCCACTGCTGCAGCCCATGGTAAAGATATTCGGAATCGAGTGTTTTCGACTGCAATCCAGCGATCGCCTCGTTCGTGTACAGCGGCACCCCTGCAAATGCTACGCGACCAATGGTGAGCTTGAAGCTCAATAGCAAGGTTCCTTTCGGCTGGAGCTTCACGTTGGAATGCCGCACGCCCAGATCAGAAATGCGTTCCGCCGTGTCGTTAATCAGACGGGAATGCATGTCCTTGATGGATACCCATGCGTTATCGGTCGACCCGTCCGTATCCCAATACGCATTTGCGCCCCGCGATGGCGTGCCACCGATCTCGATGCTGCACTTTGATCCGAGAGTGGCTAACGCCCATCCCTCTGGCGCATTCACAGCAAGTACCCCAATCCTGCCAGCATCGCATCCAGCGACGTCAGCGCCTCGGTACGGCTCGCCTCAAGCTGCCGGCTTGACACTGCATATTTGTCCCATAGGTTCTCCACGGCCGCGACCAGCGCGCGCTTCTCGGCATTGAGGTAGCGCGCCAGCTCGGCGCGGGCGAGGTCGTCGAGCTTCTTCAGGATCAGCGTGCGCGCATCGGCATCGCTCAGCTGGCCACCGATAGCCTTGAGCAGGGCATCGGTGCGGGCGATGCGCGCCTGCAGGGTCTCCTTGTCGCCGACGAGTGCCTTGGCCTGCTTGAGGTCGGCGAGCTTGTCGCCGTCCAGCCTGGCCAGGCGCTGGTCGATCTGTGCGATCAGCGTCTGGCTTTCCGCCTTGGCGGCATCGGCGCCGACGCGCTTAAGCTCCAGCTTTTCTTCAAGTTCGGTACGCTTGTGCTTGTGTTTGGCCTTGGCGTCCTTGATGCGCTTTTCGACGGCCTTGATGGCGGCGTCCTGCACCTTCAGGGCCTTGCGTTCCTTCGCCGCGCTGGCGCCGGTGGCATTCGCCAGATCATCGATCAGGGACTTCAGCGCTTTCTTGAGCACGGCGGAGCTGGCTTTCTCGTCGACCTCCGGTTCCCAGCCCGCCACCTCCACGGCAGCCTCCACGGCTTCGTCCAGCTCCGCCTGCGCCTCGGCGATGGTCGCTTCCAATGCCTCGATGGCGTCGGCTTCTTTCTGGAAGAACGCCGCGATCAGGTAGGCATCGGGAATCAGGCTGTGGTGCCAGCCGCTGGCGATGATGGTCTTGATGTCGTAGCGGATCTGCTGCCACCAGTTGACGAACACACCGGCGCTCTTGAACTCGTCCAGCACGCCCAGCGGCATCAGCTTGTCTTTCAGCGAGCGGATCAGCTCGCGGCGGATGTCGGGCATCTTGCGGCCACCGTTGCCGGCCTGAACATGCTCCAGCTCGGCGAAGTCTTGGCTGGCCTCGCGCCACCAGTCAGCCAGCGCCTGCTGGTGGCAGGCGAGGGTCTGCGTGAGTGCGAGGTCGGCTTCCAGCGCGCGCTTGATCGCGGGCTTGTCGGCGATGGCTTCGGCAAAGGCTCGGTAGCCGGGGCGCTCGAAGCGGAACAGGCTGCCGGGCTGAACGCCGAACTGGTTGAGCCGGGGGCCGAGGGCGTCGATTTCGACCTGCGGAATGCCGCCGATCAGGTGCGCCTGCACGTCCTCGGGTTCGGGGTCAGGCGTGTTGTCCACGTAGCGGCGGAGGTTGAGGTTGACGTCGTGCTCGTCCACGATCTCGCGCTTGTCCACCAGGCGCGAGTACTTGGGCAACTCGCGCGTATTCGTGAACACGAAGTCGATCTTCTCGATGTCTTCCGGGCGCAGCTTGTTCTGCGCCTTACCTTCGCCGTATTCGCGGTCGGCGTTGATGAACAGGATCTTGTCGCGCTGCTCGTCCGGCTTCTGCTTGTTGCACACCAGCACGCAGGCGGGGATGCCGGTGCCGTAGAAAAGACCCGGTGGCAAGCTGATGATGGCCTCGATGCAGTCGTCGTTCAGCAGCAGCTCGCGGATGAGCTTTTCCTTGCCGCCGCGAAACAGCACGCCATGCGGCATGACGGTAGCCATGCGCCCGGCGGGCTTGAGGCTGGCCAGCATGTGCTGTACGAACATCAGGTCGGCCTTCTTGCCGGTTTCCGGACACCACTCGCGAAAGCGGCTGGCGAACTTGACGTTGGCGCGGCTGTAGTTCTGCGAGAACGGCGGATTGGCCAGCACGCGGTCGAACTGGCGGATGCGGCCGCCTTCGAGAATCTGCGGATCTTCCAGGGTGTCGCCGTTTTCAATGGTAAAGCGGGTGATGTTGTGGAGGATCATGTTCATGTTGCAGATCGACCACACGGTGCCGTTGGAGTCCTGCCCGTATAGCGCCAGGTCGTTGGCGTCCTGACCCTGCTCCTCCACATACTGGTGCGCCTGGATCAGAAAGCCGCCGGAGCCCACCGCGGGGTCGTAGATGCTCTGCCCGGCGGCGGGCTTAGTGAGCTGCACCAGCAGGCGCACCACTTCGGCGGGGGTGTAGAACTCGCCACCCTTCTTGCCGGCGCTGTCGGCGAAGTACTTGATGAGGTATTCGTAGGCGGCGCCCAGCAGGTCCGGGAACTCGAAGCGGTCGTTGACCAGCGGACCGAAGGTGTCGAAGTGGTCGAGCAGGTCTTTCCACTTCTGGTCGGCGATCTTGGTCTTGCCCTTGACTTCGTTGAAGTTGATGTTGCTCTTGAGCACGCCGGCCAGCGAGTCATTCTCGTCCTCCAGCGCGGCGATGGCCTTGTTGAGCATAGCGCCGATATCGTGCTTCAGATCCTTGAGCGCCGGCACGGTATCGCCGTTCTCGTCTAGCCACGAGGCATTCCAACGCGCGCGCACCGGCACGTAGAAGGTTTCGCCATAGCTGGTCTTGCTTTCCAGCAGTTCGGCCAGCAGCTCGGGCTGGTTTGCCAGATGGGCAAAATCGCGCGTGCGCAGGCGATGCCGCTTGGCATCGAATTCGTCGGACAGACGCTTCACGAACAGCAAACCGAAGATGAATTCCTTGAACTCGGAGGCGTCCATCTTGCCGCGCAGGATATCGGCGGCGCCCATGAGGAACGACTCGAGTTGCGACAAGGTGACTTTCTGGTTGATCAATGTATTTTTTCCCTTCTGCCCAACCAGTGATGGAAGGCTTAGACGTATCGGGCAGAGCAACTGGCTTTTTCGATTGCCTCAGCGCAATAACCTAGAATGCGCGTCTGCGGCTACCTAAATTGCGGACGGCATTGGATTCATATCAGGGCATCAGGCCATAGGCAGCTTCATGCCGTGCTCTTTGGCACACTGCTTCGCGATGTCATACCCCGCATCCGCATGCCGCATCACGCCTGAGGCAGGATCGTTCCACAACACCCGAGCAATCCGCTCATCCGCTTCCTTCGTGCCATCGCAAACGATCACCACGCCGGAATGCTGCGAGTACCCCATCCCCACCCCGCCGCCGTGATGCAGCGACACCCAGGTCGCGCCACCGGCCACGTTCAACATCGCGTTGAGCAGCGGCCAGTCGCTGACGGCGTCGCTGCCGTCCTTCATCGCCTCGGTCTCCCGATTCGGTGACGCCACCGACCCCGAATCCAGGTGATCGCGCCCAATCACCACCGGCGCCTTCAACTCCCCATTGCGCACCATCTCGTTGAACGCCAGCCCCAGCTTGTCGCGCAACCCCAACCCCACCCAGCAGATCCGCGCCGGCAAGCCCTGGAAGCTGATGCGCTCCCTGGCCATGTCCAGCCAGTTGTGCAGGTGGGCGTCGTCGGGGATCAGCTCCTTCACTTTCTGGTCGGTCTTGTAGATGTCTTCCGGGTCGCCCGAGAGCGCGACCCAGCGGAACGGGCCGATGCCGCGGCAGAACAGCGGGCGCACGTAGGCGGGCACGAAGCCGGGGAAGTCGAAGGCGTGGATGCAGCCTTCGTCCTTGGCCATCTGGCGGATGTTGTTGCCGTAGTCGAAGGTGGGGATGCCCTGCGCGTGGAACGCGAGCATCGCCTCGACGTGGATGCGCATGGAGTGCTTGGCGGCGTCGCGGGTGCCTTCCGGATCGCTCTTGCGGCGCTCGAACCATTCCTCCACCGTCCAGCCCCGCGGCAGGTAGCCGTTGACCGGATCGTGCGCGCTGGTCTGGTCGGTGACGGCATCGGGGCGCACGCCGCGCTTGACCAGTTCGGGCAGGATGTCGGCGGCGTTGCCGAGCAGTGCGATGGATTTCGCTTCGCCGGCCTTGGTGTACTTCTCGATGCGCGCCAGCGCGTCGTCGAGGTTGCTGGCCTGCTCATCGACGTAGCGGGTCTTCAGGCGGAAGTCGATGCGGCTCTGCTGGCATTCGATGTTGAGGCTGCACATGCCGGCCAGCGAGGCGGCCAGCGGCTGCGCCGCGCCCATGCCGCCGAGGCCGGCGGTGAGCAGCCACTTGCCCTTGAGATTGCCGCCGTAGTGCTGGCGGCCCATCTCGACGAAGGTTTCGTAGGTGCCCTGGATGATGCCCTGCGAGCCGATGTAGATCCAGCTGCCTGCGGTCATCTGGCCGTACATCATCAGGCCATTCTTATCGAGCTCGTTGAAGTGCTCCCAGGTGGCCCAGTGCGGTACCAGGTTGGAGTTGGCGATCAGCACGCGCGGCGCGTCGGCATGTGTGCGGAACACGCCGACCGGCTTGCCGGACTGCACCAGCAGGGTCTCGTCGTCCTCCAGTTCGCGCAGCGATTTCAAAATCGCGTCGAAGCACTCCCAGTTGCGCGCCGCCCGCCCGATGCCGCCGTACACCACCAGCTCGGCCGGGTTCTCCGCCACCTCCGGATCGAGGTTGTTCTGCAGCATGCGGAACGGCGCCTCGCTGAGCCAGCTCTTGCAGGAAAGCGCGGTGCCGCGCGGCGCGCGGATGGTGCGGGTGGTGTCGATGCGGGTGGGTGCGGTCATGACGAGGGACTCCGGTGAGGCAATCGCCGGATTATAGCCACGGCGGCACCCGTGCCCGGGAACGACCAGAAGTCCGGGCCAGCGCGTCCCGCAAGTCGACGATCAGTGTGGCCGCAAGTTGAGCTTGGTGCTGTTCAAGCCACCAGGGCCAGCCTGCTGCTTGAGCGACTCGCGCATTTCCGACAGGGCTGTCTGGTGGTTGGGATCGTTACCGAATCGCGCGTTGAATTGATCATAGGTGTCTTTCAGCCCGGCCCGTGGCTCGTCCATCTGGATCATCGCGCGCAGAACCCATCCGTTGGCTTCATCCGGAAACTTCCGGGTGACCTGGCTGGATATCTCCCAGGCCTTGTCCCATTCCCGGGTCTTGTAGCCATAGAGATTGCCAAGTTCGATCAGCTGCCAGGAACTGCCGGGGTCGAGTGCGATGGCGCGACGCAACGCCTCGATGGCGTGCGGATAATCCTGCAGCGCTTCATACGCGAGGCCGCGCGCCCTGAAGCCTGCATCGAATTGTGGATCGGCAGCCACGACCTTGTCGGCTTCGGCAAGCGCCCACTGCGGGTAACCCAGATACGTCAGGCTGTAGGAACGGTTTGCCCGCGCACGTATGGCCAGAGGATTGTAGGGAAGAAACCGCAAGGTCTCCGACAGGTAGACCACCACCATTTCGGGATGGCCGTTGTCAGACGCCAGATCTCCAGCGCTCCACATGATGGCGGTGGTGGGCAGCTGGCCGAAGATTTCGTGATAGTTGGCCAGCTGGATCCTGGGGTCGCAGTGACAGTCGCTCACTTCATAGAACGGCGCTTCGGTCAGCAGCAATTTGAGCAGCGGGTTCTTCACGGCATGCGCTTGTGCCTGGCTGGCCAGCTGTTCCATGGCTTGCGGCGAGCCGCCCCACATCGGTTGACGCGCGAACATCAGGTCGCTGTAGATCGCATAGTCGGCGGGTGCGGCGGCACGCGCCCGTTCGCCGATATTCTCGACGAAATCCCGGGTACGGCCGATGTTGGCACCGTCGATCCACGCCACGTAAGCCGGCGTGAGTCGGGGCTCCAGCGTAAGGGCCTGTTGCAGATCGTCCTCTGCCAGCGCCAGCAAGCTGGACATCGACTGCAATTTGGCCGGCGCGGTGTTTTCTGAATAGTCTTCCCCACGCGCATCCTGCGCCATTTCTTCATAGGCATAGCCGCTGGCTGCATAGGCGAAGGCGCTCTTGGGTGACGCACGCTTCCATGCATCAAGCAGAGGCCGCTCTTTGGCCGAGTCATAGCGGAAGTCCTGCAGATAGATTTCATCGAGCAGGCCTTGCGCTTCTGGTTGCGTCAATTGCGCATGCAAAGCGGCGGCGAGGCGATTGTCCAGTTCGGCCGTTTGCCCGCTGCGAATGAGCGCGTTGATTTCGGCTGTCGAAATCATCGGCCGCAGGCGATAGCGGCAATAGGCAACGACAGCCTCATGCGACCAGTGACTGTGCGGCGGATCGGGATAAGCCAGGCAACGCTGCAGCGGATCCTCGATCGACTCCGCTGCCCTGGCTGCGGTCACGAACTGTCGAATTTCATCGGTCGAGTAGACGGTCTTCGCAACAGGAACCTGCTGCAGCGCAGGGAACGGATTGTCCTTGGCTGTAATCGGTTGCGTCACCTCGGAGGCGGGTGCCGTGCTCTGCACCACTTGCTGCCGCGAAGTCCGTGCAACTGGTTGTGTGCAACCGGCCAGAGTCACCAGCACCGATACGCCGGCCAGCCGCAGCCATCCTTTCCACGAAGTCATCCCCTGCTCCCCTGACCCCCCAAGTACCGCGACACTATCAGAGGAGTGCGCGCCCGCACTACTTGACCAAAGGCTCCGATGGGACAGACTTTGGATCAAGGTCAGGCTATCGCGCCGGGCTTGTTGCCCGCGCGTCGATGCCGGTGTGCTTGCGCAAGGCCACCGCCGCGCGCAGGCGCACGACGATCTTCGCCAGCTGCGGGTCGTTGCCGAAGTGCGATGCCAGGTAGTCGGCCGTGACGTCCAGCCCGGCGCGCGGCTGACGCTGCTGGATGTCGGCGCGCAGCAGCCAGCCGTACGGATTGTCCGGCTGCTCGCGGGTCAGTTGATCGGCCACGGCCCAGCCTTTGTCCCAGTCGTGCACCCAGTTCACGAACAGGTCGCCCAGCTGGGACAGCGCCCGCGCGTCGCGCGGGTCGATCGCCAGCAAGGCGCGGAAATCCTGCTCCGCATGCGCATAGTCGGGCTGCATTTCGTAGGCGTAGGCACGGGCCCTGAGCGCGTCCGCCTGGCGCGGCGACGCGGCCAGCAGGCGGCTCATGTCGGCGACGGCCCAGGCGGCCTCGTCGAAATCCACCAGCGCCGAGACGCGGTGGATGCGCACGTCGTCGCTTTCCGACGCGAAACGCCGTGCCTCGGAAAGGTAGATGCCCGGCACGGCCATGTTCCGGTTGTTGTCCGCTGCGAGCCCGGCATTTTCGAGGTAGGTGATGCTGGCGAGCTGGTCCAGTGCGGCCGGATAGGCCGCCAGCTCGATGTCCTGCGTGCAATCGCAGTTGTCCACCTGGTAGTACGGCCGCTCCGACAACATCAGCCTCATCAGCGGATTCGTGCGCGTGTACGCCTGCGCTTGCGCGGCGAACCGGTCCATCGCGTCCAGCGAGCCGCCCCACTTCGGCTCCAGCGTCCACATCGCCACGCCGCGGATCGCGTAATCGTCCGGTGCCACGGCCAGCGCGCTGCGGATCGCCGTGTCGGTGTACGCGCGACCGAAGCCGAGGCCGCCGGCGTTGATCAATGCGATGTAGGCCGGTGTGAGCCTGGGATCCAGCGCAATCGCCCGGCGCAGGTCGCTGTCGGCCTGGGCCAGCAGCTTGTGCATGGCGTCGACGTTGTCCTGCGGCGTGTCCTTCATGTATCCGGCTCCCCGCGCATCGGCGGCCATGGCGACGTAGGCCATGCCGCTGGCGGCGAACGCGAAGGCGCTGTGCGGCGAATCGTGTTTCCAGGCGTCCAGGGTCGGGCGAATGTCGAACGAGCCGTTCTGGAACGCTTCCTGGTAGATCCGATCGAGCAGGCCGCGCGAATCCGGCTGGGTCTGCTGCTCGTGCAAGGCAGCGGCGAGGCGACGGTCGAGTTCGCCGGATCGACCCTGCTGGATCAGCGACTGCGCCTGGGCAAACGTGAGCAGCGGCAGCAGGCGGTAATGGCAGTAGGCGACCACCGCATCGCGCGACCAGTGACTGTCCGGCGGATCGGGGTAGGCCAGGCAACGCTGCAGCGGATCGGCGATCGCCTCGGCTTTCTTCGCCGCCGCCATGAAGGCATAGACCTGGTCGCGGGTGAACGTGTGGCTGGGCGGCAGCGTATGGGGCGCTGGCTGGTGCGCCGCCAGGAATTCCCCCTGCTGGCGGATCTGCGCACGGGCCGAATGGATGAACCAGGCGCCTTCGCCGACACCCAGCAGCACGATGGCCCCGACCAGCAAACCGCGTTGCAACGCGTTCATGCATGCCTCCCCCAAGGCGACCCCGGCGTGACGATAGCACCGCGCGCGGCAGGCCGGCGGGCGCGCTGTGCGCCAGCAGCGAAGGAAGCCGCCGGCGCAGGTAACCCAGCGCTTGCGCAGGGCGAAGACATGACAGGCACGGCCGGCACGCCGGCACTCTTCCACCACCCCACGAGGCCCGCGCGGCCAGGAGCCAGACATGCACGATGCCGCCCCGCCCGATTCGCCGCTGCGCCGATTCGGATCATGGACGCTGATCGCCGCGGTCATCGCGATCACCGCCGTCGCGTTCGGCTATGTCGGCGGCTGGCTGGCGCCGCAGCGGCTGACGCCGGCCAGGCTGATCGACCAGTTCCAGCGCAACGCCGGCACGTTTGCGGGCTACCGGCGCAACCATGCGAAGGGCGTGTGCGTGGCGGGCCATTTCGACAGCAGCGGCCAGGCGATGGCGTACTCCGCCGCGCAGGTGTTCGCCCCGGGCCGCACCCCGGTGGTGGGACGCTTTGCGATCCCCGGCAGCAACCCGTACGCGCCGGACGGCAGCGTGCCGATCCGCAGCATGGCGCTGCGCTTCACGCAGGCGAACGGCCAGCAGTGGCGCACCGGCATGAACAGCATGCCGGTGTTTCCGGTGGCCACGCCGCAGGCGTTTTTCGCGCAGCTGCAGGCGCAGCAGCCGGACCCCGCCACCGGCAAGCCGGACCCGGCGAAGGTGGCGGCGTTCTTTGCGGCGCATCCGGAGACCGCGGCGTTCCGCGCGTGGGCGAAGACGGCCAAACCCTCGGCCAGCTTTGCGACGGAAAACTACGAGAGCCTCAACGCGTTCGTCTTCGTCGACGCGCACGGCAAACGCCAGCCGGTGCGCTGGCGCATGGTGGCCGAGGCCGCCGCTGCGGGCGATGCCGCAGGCAAGGCCGGCGACGCGGATTACCTGGCGGCGGACCTGGCCGAACGCCTGGCCCGCGGACCGCTGCGCTGGCAGTTGCAGATCACGCTGGCGAATCCGGGCGACCCGACCGACGACGCGACGAAGACATGGCCAGGCGACCGCCGCACGATCGACGCCGGCACGCTGGTGATCGACGCGACCACGCCGCAGCAAGGCGGCGAATGCCGCGACATCAACTACGACCCGCTGGTGCTGCCCGCCGGCATCGCCGCTTCCGACGACCCGCTGCTGCCGGCGCGATCGGCCGCCTATGCCGACTCCTACCTGCGCCGCACCAGCGAGGAAGCCCACCTGACCGGCACCGCCGCGGCGCAACCGGAGAAGCAGCCATGACGTCCGCCACCGGCACCTTCACCCTGCCCGCCCGCGTGCTGCACTGGCTGATGGCCCTCATGATCGTGGCGATGCTGTTCATCGGCGTCGGCATGGTGGCGTCGGTATCCGAGCGGCACGCCTGGCTGCTGGCCATCCACAAGCCGCTGGGCATCGCGATCCTGCTGCTGGCGATCGTGCGGCTGGCGGTGCGCCTGCGGCATCCGCCACCGCCGCTGCCGGCCGACCTGCCCGCATTGCAGAAGCTGGCCGCGCTGGCGTCGCACTGGCTGCTGTATGCGCTGATGCTGGCGATGCCGCTGATCGGCTGGGCGATGCTGTCGGCCGGCGGCTATCCGGTGATGCTGGGCGCGTCGCTGCGATTGCCGCCGATCTTTCCGGCCAGCGCCGCCGCGTTCGCCGTGCTGCGCCACCTGCACGGCTGGCTTGCGCTGCTCTTGTTGCTGACGTTCCTCGCGCACCTGGCCGCCGCGCTGTACCACGGTCTGATCCGCCGCGATGGCGTGCTGTCGGGCATGCTGCGTGATGGGCGGGACACCGGGCCGGCCGGCACCGGTCCGATCCATCGACCCATCGCGGATGCCGTGGGCGGCGCGCCCGGTGAACCGGAAGACGCGGGCGCGGCGCAGGACACGAAGCCGGCCGCGTAGGGTTCCGCCCGGGCCGCGCGGTTCCGGGCGAGCGCGTGCAATCCGGCACTGGCAGGCCCGCATCGACTGGGCGGAAGCTATCCGGCAACCCTGCAAACGGAGTTGTCCGATGTCACGCATCCTGTGGTTCGCGCTGCTGCCGATGATGCCGTTGTGCGCGCTGGCGGCGACGCCGGCGCAGTCCCCGGAGCAGGCGGCCTGCGAGGTATGGCAGCGCGAGCTGACGTTTGCGCGCAGCGTGCAGCAGCACGATGCGGCGGCGTTCGCCGGCCATGTACGGCGTGACGCGATCTTCGACGCGAACACGGCCAGGCCGACGCGCGGCGCGGACGCGATCGCCCGGCACTGGGCCGCGATCATCGACGGCAAGACCGTGCACCTGAGCTGGTATCCGCAACAGGTCGTGGCGAGCGCGGACGGCACGCTCGCCTATTCCAGCGGCACTTACCTGCTGGAGGATCCGGCACCGGCCGCGAAGCCGCGCTACACGATCGGCCAGTTCGCCACCGTGTGGCAGCGCGGCAGCGACCGCGTGTGGCGTGTCGCGTTCGACGGCGGCGACAGCGGCAGGCCGGTGGGCAATGCGGACGCCGCGGCGTTCCGCGCGAGACGGCGGGAGCGCTGTCCCGGCGCGGTGGGTGCCGGCTTGCCCACGATCCTGCATCGATGACGTAAACCGGCGAGGCCGAACCGTCGCGCCTCCAGCGATTGACCCGGCCCGGGCGGCGGCAGAGACTGTCCAGGGGAGTCCCGGAGCGACCATCGCAAGTCATTGTGGAGGTTGCCATGCAAACACCAGACCTGAAGACCCGGTTCACGATCGCCGCCGCGCTACTCGTTGCCATCGGCTGCGCGCAGGCGGCGGGCGCCAAGACGCCGAGCGATGCACAGATGATCGCGAGCGCGATGCATGCGGCGCCGGCACGCGTCGCGAAGGACGCGACGATTGTCGCGGCGGGCGCGGACGGAAAGATGCGCACGCTGCGCCAGGGCAAGAACGCGTTCACCTGCATGCCGGACAACCCGACCACACCCGGGCCGGACCCGATGTGCATGGACCAGAATGGGCTGGCCTGGGCGAATGCGTTGATGGCGCACGAGCATCCGCCAGCCGGCAAGCTCGGCGTGATGTACATGCTGGCCGGCGGCACGGATGCGAGCAACACCGATCCGTATGCGCAGAAGCCGGCGAGCGGCAACCACTGGATCAAGACCGGGCCGCACCTGATGATCGTGGGCGCGGACGCCGCGTTCTACGCGGGCTATCCGAACGCGGCGGACCCGGACACGGGCGTGCCGTACGTGATGTGGGCCGGCACGCCGTACGAGCACTTGATGGTGCCGGTCAAGTGATCTGCCGGTGCGCGCCGCGCACGTGGCCTGCACGGTGCGATTGCGCGAGCTGACATTCCGGGCCGATCGAAAGCAGCGCCCGAGCGATCCGCCGGTTTACCGGTTCGGCGCAGCCGCGGGCCGCGGCATGGATGTCCGAAAACGGCGAGTTTGTCGGGCGGGGCGGTGCTAGCCTGCGGGCATGAACGAGTTCTCCGCCCTGCCCGACCCGCGCATCTGCGAACAGGCCCGACTGAGCCGCGACGCGCGCTTCGACGGGCTGTTTTTCACGGCGGTGAGCAGCACCGGCATCTACTGCCGGCCGGTGTGTCCGGCACCCCGGCCGAAACGCGAGAACGTGCGGTACTACGCGAACGCCGCGGCGGCGGAAGCGGCCGGGTTCCGGCCCTGCCTGCGCTGCCGGCCGGAGCTGGCGCCGGGCCATGGCCCGTGGCAGCGCGGTGACCATGTCGTGGCGCGCGCGTTGAAGCTGATCGAGGCCGGCATGCTGGCGGAGCAATCGCTGGACGAACTGGCCGCGCGTGTCGGCATCGGCGCGCGCCAGTTGCGCCGGCTGTTCGTGGAACGCGTCGGCGCGCCGCCGATCAGCGTGCACACGACGCGCCGGCTGCTGTTCGCGAAGCAGTTGCTGACGGAGACGGCGCTGCCGGTGACGGAGGTGGCGCTGGCATCGGGCTTTCGCAGCCTGCGCCGGTTCAATGCCGCGTTCGCGCAGGCGAACCGCATCGCACCGCGCGAGCTGCGCCGGCACCCGCGCGCGGGAGCCGATGCGGCGCTGGTGTTGCGGCTGGGCTATCGGCCACCGTATGACTTCGAGGGCTTGCTCACGTTCATGCGCACGCGCGCGCTGCCGGGCGTGGAGCGGGTCGACGAGCACGCTTATGCGCGGGTGTTCGGGCCGGCCGACGCACCCGGCTGGTTTCGCCTGAGCGCATGGCCAGGCGGCGAGCACGCGCTGCAGCTGCAGCTGCATTGTCCGCAGCCGACGCAACTGCTCGGCGTGGTGACGACGTTGCGGCGGATGTTCGACCTGGACGCAAACCCGCAGGCGATCGCGGACACGTTTCGTCATGACGCCATCCTCGGCCCGCTGCTGGCGCGCAACCCCGGCCTGCGCCTGCCCGGCGGCTGGGACGGTTTCGAGATCGCGGTGCGCGCGATCCTCGGACAGCAGATCAGTGTGGCGGCCGCGCGCACGCTGGCCACGCGCATCGTGCAACGCTGGGGCGAACCGTTGCACGATGCGCCGATGCCGGGACTGGAACGACTGTTTCCGACGCCGGCCGCGCTGGCGCACGCGGACCTGCGCGAGATCGGCCTGACCACGACCCGCGCCGCGACGATCAGCGGCATGGCCCAGGCGCTGCTGGACGGCCGCGTGGATTTTCGCGCGGAACAGTCGCTGGACGAGTTCGTGACGCGCTGGGTCGCACTGCCCGGCATCGGCGAATGGACGGCGCACTACGTGGCGATGCGCGCGCTGAGCGATCCGGATGCCTTCCCCGCGGCGGACCTGATCCTGCGCCGCGAAGCCGCCACCGACGGCGTGCCGCTGAGCACGAAGGCATTGACCGAAAGCGCCGGCGCATGGCGGCCCTGGCGCGCATACGCCGTGATCCACTTGTGGCGGGGCGCCTCGCAGGTGCTGCCGCCGCGCAGAAAGAAGACGGAGGCGCTCGCATGACCACCATGGCGGACATCATTCACTATGACGAGATGGACAGCCCGGTCGGCACGCTGCGGCTGGTCGCGGACAGCCGCGGCCTGCGCGAGATCTGGTTTGAGCGCGAACGCCATCCGAAAAAGGCACACCCGGGCTGGATTCGCGCGGCTGAACCCCTCGCGTTCGCCCGCGTGCAGCTGGAGGAATACTTCGCCGGCGAGCGCCAGCATTTCGAGCTGCCGCTGCATCCGGTGGGCACGCCGTTCCAGCTCGCCGTGTGGAACGAGCTTGGACGCATTCCCTACGGCGTCACGATCAGCTACGGCGAGCTGGCCCGCCGCATCGAGCAACCGCTGGCGGTGCGCGCGGTCGGTGCCGCGAACGGACGCAACCCGCTTCCGATCGTGCTGCCGTGCCACCGGGTGATCGGCGCCGACGGCAGCCTCACCGGCTTCGGCGGCGGCCTGCCGACCAAGCGTTTCCTGCTGGCGCTGGAAGATCGCGTCGCATACGGCGACCTGTTCATCGCCGGGGCGTGAGCGGCTGGCGACACCGACCGATCCGGCGCGAACGTCACGCCACGCCGGCGCCCTTTCGGCGCGGACGGGCGCCGCCTTTCGGTTTCGCGGCACGCGGCGCGCGCCACACCATGTAGACGTCGGCGCGCTGGTAGTGCGAATCGGGCCGGAGCGTGGACTGATGCTCGAAACCCACGCTTTCATACAGCCGGATCGCCGGCGTCAACTTGCTGTTGGTTTCCAGGAACAGGGTCTTGCCGCGACGACGGGTGAACTCTTCGATGGCGGCCTCGATCAGGCGACGGCCGATGCCCAGACCGTGGTGGCTTTCGTCCACCGCCATCTTGGTCAACTCGCAGGAACCGTCGGCCTCCTTCGTCAGCGCGCACGTTCCCACGACCGCATCGCCCAGCAGCGCGAAGAAGACCTGCCCGCCCGCGGCGAGGATTTCCTGTTCCGGATCCGACAGCACGCGGTGGTCGATTTCTTCCAGGTAGAAATACTTGCGCAGCCAGGCGGCATTGAGCCGATAGAAGTGTTCGCGCAGCTCCGGCCGGAAGCCGACCACGCGCACCGCCTCGCGCTGGATCGCGAGGGTGCGCTCGGCGATCTCGTCCTGGATCGGCGATTCCAGCACCTTGGCAAACCCGGACAAGGTGCCCAGTACATCGATGCCGGCATCGCCGCAGCGCGACTCGAGCACCTCCTGGATCGCGCGCCAGGCCGGCTTGGCGTCGCGCAGGGCCGCCATGGATTTCGCGGTGAGGCCGAGCCGCCGCAGGCGTTTGTCGGCGGCATCGGAATTCACCACCAGCCAGCCGTCGCGGACCAGCTTGTCGGCGAGCTGGCTGACCGCGGAATGCGTCTGCCCGATCGCTTCGGCGATCTCGCCGACGGTGCGCGGCCCGCGATCGTGCAGCAGCCGCAGGTACGGAAACCAGCGCGCCTGCACCGGGATGCCGCCGCGTTGATAGACCTCGTCCGCGATCGCATACAGGCGATCGCTCAGCGCCCGCATCCGGCTGCCCAGGGCGAGCAGCCCCAACTCGTTCACGAACTCCATGGGTATTTCCGTCGAAATTTACGTTAGCGCTAACCTATATTTGCGCGGGCGGGTCCGCAAGCCCTCCACCCCGGGCATTTGATGCGGCGGCCGCGCATGTATACACTGTATACATGGCACGTCCGAGCACCGCCGAAAAGATCCTGCGCGCAGCCCACGAGGTGTTCGATCGCGAGGGCGCCGACGCCGTCAGCATGCGCCGCGTCGCCGAGGCCGTGGGCATCACGCCGATGGCGATCTACCGGCATTTTCCGAATCGCGAGGCATTGCTGAAGAGGCTGTCCGACGACAGCTTCGACGCCGTCGCGCATGAATGGGGAACGCGCGCGACGCATCCGGACATCCTCAAGCGGCTGCTCGCGCTGCTGGAACCGTATCTGGATTACGCGCTGGAGCATCCGCACCTGTTCGACCACGCGTTCTCGGCGCGCCGCGACGATGCGCGGCGCTTTCCCGAAGACTTCCGCGCGCGGCGGTCGCCGACGCTCAACGTCATCGCCGATGCGGTCGCCGAAGGCGTGCGCCAGGGCGTGCTGAAACAGGACGATCCGTGGGACGTGGCGATGTCCCTGTGGGCGCACGCGCACGGCCTGGTCGCGCTGTATCGCGCCGGCCGCTTCAGTTACGACGAGACCCAATTCCGCCAGTTCTACTTCGAATCGATAGGGAGACTGATTGATGGCATCAAGATCTGATCGTCACATGCTGCCCGCCGGGCTGGCGGCGACGGCGCTGGCCGCGCTGGGCTGGTGGTTCGGCAGCGGCGTGCAGCCGTGTTGGTGGCTGACCTGGCTGGCGCCGTTGCCGGTGCTGTGGCTCGCACCGCGGGTTCGCGCGCGCTGGGCGGCGCTGGCGGCGTTCGCCGCGTACACGACCGGCGGGCTCAATCTATGGGGCTACCTGCACGGGTACATCGGCCTGCCGGTGGTGGCGATCATCCAGGCCATCGGCGCACCTGCCCTCATGCTCGCGCTGTGCGTATTGCTGTTCCGGCGACTGCTGCTGCGCGGCCACGCGCTCGCGGCGGCCCTGGCCCCGCCGGCGATGTGGGTCGCGCTGGAGTACATCAACAACCTGCTCTCGCCGCACGGCACGTTCTTCAACATCGGCTACACGCAGATGGATGCCCTTCCGATCATCCAGGTCGCCGCCGTCACCGGCCTCTGGGGCGTCGGTTTCCTGCTGTTGCTGTTGCCTGCGGCGATCGCCGCGCAGCTTGCGGACAAGGCGCCGGGACGCCGCCGCCTGACGATTGCCGCGGGCGCCGCCTCGCTGCTCGCGGCAACCCTCGCGTATGGCTACTGGCGATTGCAGGCGCCGGCCACGGCGAACCTCCGGATCGGCCTGGTGTCATTGCAGCAGCCGGCACGATCCCGCGCAGACGTGCAGGCGCGGCGAGCGCATTACGTGGAAGCGGTCGGACGCCTCGCGGATGCCGGCGCCCGGATCGTGCTGACCCCGGAAACATCTTTCAGCGACGATGACGCCAACCTTCCCGTACTGGCGCAGATGGCCAACCGGCGCGAGCTGACCGTGGGCATCGGCGTCGAATCGCGGAGCAACCCGCGCGCGGAGCACAACATGCTGATGGTGTTCCAGCCGGGCATGTCTCCGGCCACCTATAGCAAGCATCATCTGCTTGTCGGCTTGGAGCAGTACATTCCAGGCGACAGCTACACCATGCTTGAAGGTACGCCACGGATCGGACTGGCGATCTGCAAGGACCTGGATTTCCACGACATCGGCCACGCCTATGCGGCACGTCGCGCGCAACTGCTGCTCGTGCCCGCATCCGATTTCACCGTCGATGGCTGGCTGCACAGCCGCATGGCGATCATGCGCGGCGTGGAAAGCGGTTTCGCCATGGCGCGTGCCGCCCATTCCGGCCGCCTCACGCTGAGCGACGACCGCGGCCGCGTGCTGGCCGAGGCTTCCAGCGAGCAGCACGACGCCGAACTGGTGGGGGAACTGCCGCTACGCGAGACGCGTACGCTGTACGCGCAATGGGGCGACTGGTTCGCGTGGCTGGATCTGGCTGGCCTGATCGCGCTGCTGGGCCTGGCCGTGCATACGCGGCGGCGCGGCAATGAATGATCAGCCGCTGTGCGCGGGTGTCGGCAGGTCCTTCGGCACCACCCGTGGCAACACCGGCGCACCGCGCTCGCGGTCCAGCAGATCCTGCTGGTTCGCGCGATCGCGGGCGCGCTGTGCGCGGTCGGCTTCATCCTGCTGCCGCTGGGTGCGCGCATCGGTGGCATTCGGGCGGCGGGCGTTGTCCGACACACCCTGACGCAACTGCTGCTGGAGCTGGCTCTTCTGCAGTTGGTCACGCGTCTGCTGCTGTTGCGCCGTCTGCCGGTACTGCTGGCCTGACGCCTGCGCCCTGTTTTGCCACGCGCAGGCCGCACCGAGCGGCGCCAGCGCGAGTACGCCGGCCAACAGGACCCGTACCAGCGGGGCATGCGAGACATTGCGCGAAAGGATCATGGCGGCACGGGGTCATGCGGGGTGACGTTTCAATCGTAGGGCCGCACATATGAAATTACCGTTGCGCCTGCCGCCGTGCTCAATGGCGGCATTCAGCCGGGGCTGCGCCGCACACACGCCCATCCGCTGACGACCCGCCTGCCCGACCTGCCCGCCGCCGCCACCGATGGCGATCCGCTCGCTAGGGCATCGCACCCTTGCTCATCGGCGTGGGCGGGGTCGCCACGTTCACCAGCGGCGGCAGCCGGAACAGCCGCCAAGCGATCAGCAGGCCGGCCAGCACCAGCACGCCGACGAACAGCGCCACGCCATTCCAGCCATGCGACGCATAGAACAGCCCGCCGCTGGCGCCGGCGACGCTCGATCCGGTGTAGTAGCAGAACAGATACACCGACGACGCCTGCGCCTTCGCCAAGCCCGCGCGGCGCCCGACCCAGCTGCTGACGATGGAATGTCCGCCGAAGAAGCCGAACGTCACCGCGACGATGCCGAGCATGATCAACGGCAGCGGCCGCGCCATCGTCAGCGCCACGCCGGCCAGCATCAGCGCGAACGCCGTCCACAGCACCTTGCGCCGCCCTAGCCGGCCGGCCAGATGGCCCATCCACGCCGAGCTGAAGGTACCGACCAGATAGATGCCGAAGACCAGCCCGACCTCCGCCTGGCTCAGGTTGTACGGCGGCGCCAGCAGGCGGTAGCCGAGATAGTTGTAGACGGTGACGAATGCGCCGAGCAGCAGAAAGCCTTCGACGAACAACCACGGCAGGCCGCGGTCGCGGAACATGCCGGCGAAGCGTCCCCGCACCACGCGCCAGTGCAGGGGCTGCGTCACGAAGTGTCGCGATGGCGGCAGCGCGCGCCAGAAGATCAGGCTGGCCAGCACGCCGATCACACCGACCACACCCACACCGAAGCGCCAGCCGAAGAAATCGGTCAGCACACCGGTGATCAGCCGCCCGCCCATGCCGCCGACCGCGCTGCCACTGATGTACAGACCCATGGCCAGGCCGATCGATTCGATGTCCATTTCCTCGCCCAGGTACGTCATCGCCACGGCCGGCAGACCGCTCAGCGTCAACCCCAGCAATGTGCGCACCACCAGCAGCGCCGGCCAGTTCGGCATCAGCGCCGTCAACAGCACCAGCACTGCCGACGACAGCAGCGACACCACCATCACCGACTTGCGCCCCCACGCATCCGACAGGGCACCGGCAAACAACATCGCGAACGCGAGCACGCCCGTGGTCAGCGACAGCGACATCGCCGCGCCTGCCGCGCTCACGCCGTAGTCGTGGCTGAACTCCGGCATCAGCGGCTGCACGCAATACAGCAAGCCGAAGGTGGCGAAGCCGGCGGCGAACAGCGCGAGGTTGGTGCGACGGAATGCCGGGGTGCCGTGGTGGATCGTCGGCACGACCGACGCTCCATCGACCTGTGTCGCGTTACTGGAAGCCATGTCCATCATGCTCGACCGGTGGCTGTCATCTGCGCGCAAGCATAAACGCCAGCCGGCACGATTGAGCATCCATGACGGCCGGCCGCGTGCAGCGCCGTGACGTGCCCGCCGCGGCTGGCGCAGTTCCCCTCGCGGGTCCTGGGCCGAAGGAAGGTCATCGGGCAGCCACGGGTCAGGCGCTGCGATCGCTGCGCAAGGCGCGCACCGCCCCGTCATCGCCAGCGGCGCCGCGTCCGCTGATCCAGCCAAACAACGCGATGCCGGCGATGATCGCCAGCGCGCCGAACAGCGCGTAACCGTGCGGCCATGCTTCATCGAGAAACAGCACGCCGAGCAGCGTGGCGAACAGCAGTTCCGCCGCCTGCATCGCCTCCACCGCAGCCAGCGCAGTCGGCTCGCTGCGCACCATGTCGGTGGCACGGAAGAACAGGATGGTGGCGATGGTGCCCGAGGACAGCGCCACGCCGCCGGCCAGCAGCGCCTCGCGCCACGTCGGCGGGCCGATCGTGAACCACGCGACCGCCGCGAACAGCAACCACAGCGGCCAGCTGCACAGCGTCATGCCGAACACCCGCTGCACCGCGTTGAGCCGGCTGCCGCAGTGTTCGAGGTGCAACAGCAGCTTGCGGTTGCCCAGCGGATAGGCGAACGCGGACAACACCACCGCACCGATCGCCAGCCAGTCGCCCGCATGCAGCCGGCCTTGCGCATGGCCCCATTGCAAGGCGAACACGCCGGCGACAATCAGTGCACCGATCGCCAGCGTGGGCCACGCCAACCGACGCCGCTCATCGCGATAGATCAGCGGCGCCAGCAGCGGGCCGGCCAGCACGGTGGTCTGGAAGCTGCCTGCTATCAGCCACGACGGCCCGCTGTTCGCCGCCCAGGTCAGCGGCACGCCGAACAGCACGAAGCCGACACTGCTCCACAACAACCACGGCCGCGCATGCCTGCGTAGCTCGCGCGGCAGATCACCGAGCCCGCCCTGCAGGGGCACCACCACGGCCAGCAGCGGCAGGGTGAGCAGGTAGCGGAGGATCACCGCCCATGCCCAATGTCCGCCGCCGGCGACGAGGCTCCGATTGAGCACGTAGGTAAGCGTGAAGAACAGCGCCGAACACAGTGCCAGTCCCACGGCGGCAAGAGCCTTCGAACGCATGCCGGCTACCGGATAAAAACGCGAGTGTGGCAAATCGGACGATGCTTGCGTAGCACGGTCGCGCTGTCATCGCCTCCACCGACGAAGTTCATCATGATTCGGAAACCGCACCCTGATCCGCAGCGCCCGACGAGGAAGGCCGCAGCCTGTCCTGGTTCGCGCACGGCATGCCGGCAGGCGCCTGCGGCGCCCCACCGTGGCCCTGACCGCCGACCCGGCGATGCCCGCGTGACTTCGTGCACATGCTGCCCGGGCCTGCATGGATCCAGACTCGCGGCACCTTCCGCGGAGCCAGGACCATGCCGATATCCCGATGGGCCGTTGCGTGCGTGCTCGCATGCCAGCTGGGTGCCCTGCATGCCGCGGAGCCATCCAACGCGCTGCGCGACGAACTGGTGGCGATCACCCAGGCCTGGGTCGACGCGATTCCGCGGGGCGACAAGGCGATCTGGCAGCGGACGCTGACCGACGATGCCGTGCTGATCGACGAGTTCGGCCGCATCCAGCACAAGAAGGATGCGATCGCCTCGCTGCAAGTGTTCCCCGCCGGCTTCGCCGGCAGCATCGAACTGCGCCAGCCGAAGGCATGGCGATACGGCGATACCGCGCTGCTCCAGGTGGAGGAGTACGAGCGCGAGACCGTCTTCGGACAGCAGCTGGTGGTGCGCTACCAGGCGCTGGCGACGTTCGTGAAACAGCACGGCGCCTGGAAGATGGCCGGCATGGAGGATGTGACGATCCCGACGCCGCCGCCGGCACTCGAGGTGCGCGGCCTGACCCTCGACGACTATGCCGGCACCTACCGCTACGCGCCGGATCGCGCCTGGACGGTCAGCGTGCGCGATGGCGTGCTGGGCTATGTCACCAGGGCCGGCCGGCCGTTCACCGCGCTGGAGCCGATCGCGCGCGATGTGTTCATGGGCACCGACGACGAGCGGAACCTGCTGATCTTCCGCCGCGATGCGGCTGGCCACGTCAGCGAACTGGTCGAGCGTCGCAAGTTCAACGACCTGCACCTGGCGCGCGAGACCCACGCCGGGTAGTTGCCGGCGCCGGCTCGCCGGCCAGCGCGGCAGCACCGGCGGCGGCGACCTGCGCGTCCTCGGTCGACTGCATGCCGGAGACGCCGATGGCGCCGATCACGCAGCCGTCGGCGATCAGCGGCAACCCGCCGTCCAGCGGCAGCAGGTTGTGCATGCCGAGCAGGCGCAGGCCGAGGCTGCCGGAGGCCACCGCATCCTCGAAGAGCTTGCTGGGGCGGCGGAAATTCACTGCCGTCTCCGCCTTGCCCTGCGCCACCGGCACGCTGCCGTGCTGGGCCTGGTCGAGTGCGTGCAGCATCACCAGCTGGCCGCCGCTGCCGACGATGGCGATCACCATCGGCCAATCATGCGCGGCGGCTTCCGCCTCGGCGGCGGCCATCACGGCGCGGGCCTGGTCGAGCGTGATCGGCGCGCCGTAAGGCAGTGGCTTCATCGCGCCGCCTCCGTCGTCGAAGCGGCCGCGAAGTCCACGCGCTGCGCGGCGCCCGTCCACACCGTGGAGGCATAGCCCGGCGGCTTGTCGCCCACCCCCACGCCGCCATGCAGGCCGGCCTGCTGCGCCGGCTCGAAGAAGCTGTAGGGAAACTGCGAAGGCAAGGCGGAGACCTCGCCCAGCCGGCGCATGGCCTCGTCGGGCAGCGGACGATCGAGCGCGCCGAGGTTGTCCTCGAACTGATCCAGGTTGCGCGAGCCGAGGATCACCGCACCCAGGGCGGGCTGGCGCGCGGCCCACTGGATCGCCACCTGCGCCATGCTCAGGCCGCTTTCGCGCGCGACCTGCTCGACCGCGCCGACGATGGCCCAGTTGCGCGGCGTGAACTTGTCCGCCAGCGACGGCAGGCCCATCGACTTGACCACCTGCAGCCGGCCTTCGCCCTCGCCGTCGTGGCCGGCCTCGCTGGGCCGGTACTTGCCGGACAGCAAGCCCATCGCCAGCGGGCTCCATGCGGTGATGCCCATGCCCAGCTCCTGCGCCAGCGGCACGTATTCGCGTTCGATGTTGCGCTCGGCCAGCGAATACTGCAGTTGCAGGTTGACCAACGGATGCAGGTGGTGCGCGCGCGCCAGCGTCTGGATCTGCGCGGCGTACCAGGCCGGCACGTCGGACAGGCCGGCATGGCGGATCTTGCCGGCGCGCACCAGGTCGTCCAGCGTCTGCAGCACCTCTTCGGCCGGCGTGATCCGGTCCCAGGTGTGCAGCAGGTAGAGGTCGATGTAGTCGGTGCGCAAGCGGCGCAGTGAGCCTTCCACCGCACGCAGGATGTTCTTGCGGCCGTTGCCGCCGGCGTTCGGGTTGCCCGGTTCGGCGTTGTAGCTGAACTTGGTGGCGAGCACCACGCGGTCGCGGCTGCCGCTGTCGGCGATGAACTTGCCGAGCAGGCGCTCGCTGCTGCCGCCGGTGTAGAGGTCGGCGGTGTCGATGAAATTGCCGCCGGCGGCGAGGTAGCGGTCGAACATCGCGCGGGCGGTGTCCTCCGCCGCGCCCCAGCCCCAGTCGTCGCCGAACGTCATGGTGCCGAGCGCGAGGCGGCTGATGCGCAGGCCGGAGCGGCCGAGGGTGTAGTACTGGTCGAGTGACATGGCGGGACTCCGTCAGTGGGGACGGCGCAAAGTCTGCACCTTGTCATTCCGTGGAAAAATGCCGATTCTCTTGATGCTTCATGAAGCTGGACTAATCAATGATCGACGACCACAGCCCGGCGCTGCGCGCCTTCCACACGATCGCCCGGCACGGCAGCTTCACCCGCGCCGCAGCCGAGCTGGAGGTGACGCCGTCGGCGCTGAGCCAGGCGATGCGCCAGCTGGAACAACGCGTGGGTGCGCGCCTGCTGCAGCGGAGCACGCGCAAGGTGGGCCTGACCGAGGCGGGCCGGCAGTTCCTCGAACGCATCGGCCCCGCGCTGGCCGAGATCGACGGCGCGGTGGAGGCGCTGCGCCAGCACGGCGACCACCCTGCCGGCACCTTGCGCATCACCGCGCCGCACAGCCTGCTCGACCAGTTGCTCGCGCCGATGCTGGCGGACTTCCTGCGCGCCTATCCCGACGTCACGCTCGACCTGATCGCCGACAACGCGCTCACCGACCTGGTCGCCGATGGCGTCGATGCCGGCATCCGCCTCGGCGAGCGGCTGGCACGCGACGTGGTCGCGCTGCCGCTGGGCGGACCGCTGCGCGCGGTGGTGGCCGGCGCGCCGGCGTACTTCGCGCGGCATGGCCGGCCGCAGCATCCGCGCGAGTTGCAGCAGCACGTTTGCGCACGCTTTCGCTATCGCAGCAGCGGCGCGATCTACCGCTGGGAGTTCGCCGATAGAAGCCGCGCCGATAAAAGCCGCGCCCATGAAGTCAGCACCGGCAAAAGCGGCGCGACGGCCCATCGCTGGTTCGAGATCGACGTGAACGGCCCGCTCATCACCAACGAACCCTCGCTGCCGATCCGGGCGGCGCTGGACGGCCTGCTGCTGGTGCACATGCTGGAGCCGATGGTGCGCGAATACATTGCCGCCGGACGGCTGCAGACCGTGCTGGATGCATGGCTGCCGCCGTTCGACGGCTTCTACCTGTACTACCCGAGCCGGCTGCAGGTGCCGCCGAAGCTGCGCGCGTTCATCGACTTCCTGCGCGAGCGGCTGGAACCGTCGGCCTGAGGGCGATCAGCGATAGCGCCAATGACCCCCGACCCAGACATGCCGCGGGCCCCAGTAGCCCGGCACCCATACGCGCACAGGTTCGACCTGCACCGGCGTCACCACGCGCACGTGACGGACCGGGCGCGGCGCCGCCACGATGCAACCGGAAAGTAAAATGCTGCCGACCAGCAACAGTGGGGCGATGGCGAGACGGGACGCGATGCGATGCATGGGACACTCCTTGCCGTGGATGTGTCTCAGCAAACGCATTCCCGCGGGTGGCGATGACGCGAACGCCAGCCGATGACGGCTGGCGTTCAGCTCGATCACCGAGGCCTGAACCGGGTACCGCTCAGTTCCAGCGCCCGTGGCTGCCGCCCAGGCTGAAACGGCCGGCGCCGAGCAGCATGATCGCCAGCGCGGTGCCGAAGAACATGCCCTGCAGCTCCAGTGCCCAGCCGCCGGTATCGGCCAGCGTGGCGAACTGGCCCAGGTGCACCAGCCCGATCGCCACCAGCATGTTGATCGCGATGATCAGCGCGCCCACCCGCGTCCAGTAACCGAGCAGCAACAGGAGCGGCGCCAGCACCTCGCCCACGTACACCCCGTAGGCAATGAACGACGGCAGGCCCGCCGCAGTCACCACGCCGATGATGTAGCCCGGCCCGTGGATCAGCTTGGACACGCCATGGAACAGGATCAACACACCCAGCACGACACGAAGCACCAGCTTGCCCAGATCGGTGGAACCTTGCATGGGACTCTCCCCTTGGTCGTTTCGGAAACCCGTCATGGACGGCGCGCAACGCGGGCACAGGCTAAACCGATTGTCCGGCCGCCGCACCGGTCGATGCCTTGACGGCTGCCCCCGCCGCTGCTGCCGCGTCGCCGGCGCGGCGAATGCCCGCAGTCACGGCGACGCGACCAGCGGGCGCACGCGCAGGCCATCGGCCAGGCGGTCGTCCGGATAGGCGATCACCCGCTCGCCCTGACGCAACCCCGACAGGATCTCCGTCGAGCCATCGCCCTGCATGCCCGGGGTAACCTCGGTCAGACGCGCGCGACCGCCGTCCACGCGATATACCGCCCAGCGCCGGCCGTCGCGGAACAGCGCGCTGGACGGCACCTGCAGCACGTCGGGTCGGCGCGCCAGCTCGAACTCCACCTCGACCCGGTAGCCATCGCCCAGTTGCGCCCACTGCGCGCGCGGCGCAGTGATGTCCAGCCAGACCTGCGTGCGCTGCTCCTCCACGCCCAGTGCCGATACCTTGGTGAAGCCGCCCGGCTCGATCCGCGTCACCCGCGCCGGCAACGCACCTTCGCCGCCCCAGCGCAGGATCCGCGCCAGGGAACCCGGCCGCAGCGCGATCGCCTGTTGCGACAGCGCCTGCACCATCACCTGCAACTGGCCCAGGTCGCCGAACTCCAGCAAGGGCTGGCCCGCCTGCACCGGCATGGCGCTCTGCTGGTAACGATGCAGCACCACGCCGTCGATCGGCGCGCGCAATTCGATTTGTTGCCCGCCACTATGGCCCTGTCCCTGCAGCAGCGCCGCCAGCGCCGCGCGCTGCTGCCCGGCGGCGCGCTGTTCGGCCAGCGCCGCGGCAGCCGCCGCCTGCGCCCGGGCCACGCGCGCTTCGGCCTCGTCGAGCGCGGCCACGCTGACCACGCCCGACGCACCCAGCGTGCGCATGCGGCCCACGTCACGCGAGGCCAGCCGTGCATCCGCCTGCGCCGCGGCGAGGCGTTGCTGCGCCGCCTGCATGGCCGCCTGCGCAGCCTGTTCCTCGGCCAGCAGACGATCGCGGTTGGCCGGATCCAGCAGGCTACCCTGCGGTGGCTCGATCGCCCCCACCACCTGCCCGGCCTTGACCGGATCGCCCTGCAGCAGGTCGATCCGCCGCAGCGTGCCGGCAATCGGCGCCGACAGCACCCAGCGTCGCGGCAACTCGGTGCGGCCCTCTTCCTCGAAGCGCTGCACCAGCGGGCCGCGCGTGACCTGCGCTACCTCGAGCGTGCGCGGCGCGGCCTGCAGCGCCCACCACGCGACGGCCGCGACGGCGACCGTCGCGGCGGCAGCAATGATCCAGTGGCGGCGTTTCATGCTCATCGGGCGGTCCTCATTCACGGGTCTTCAATACGGCGATCAGGTCCAGCCGCGCGATGCGCCGGCGCACCAGCAGCGCGGAGACCACGCTGGCGCCCAGCACCATCAGGCCGGCGAACGCGTAGGTGGCGGTGGTCAGCCGGATCGGTATGCGGAACAGCTCGGACTGGAAGCCCTGCACCATCAGCCAGCACAGCCCCCAGCCCGCGGCGAAGCCGAACGGCAGCGACACCACCACCAGCAGGCCCAGCTGGCCCAGCAGCAGCGCGCTCACCTCGCCCTCGGTCATGCCCAGCACGCGCAGGCTGGCCAGCTCGCGGCCGCGCTCGGACAGGCTGATCCGCGCCGCGTTGTAGACCAGTCCGAAGTTGATCACCCCGCCCAGCAGCGCCGCCACCAGGGAGAACACCAGCAGGCTCTCGCCCATGGTGGCGTAGAAGCTGCGCACCGAGGCCAGCCGCGAACTGATGCCGGCTACCCACGGGCGCCGATCCAGCCGCGCATACAGATCCGGCTCGGCGCCCGGCAGCACGCCCAGCAGCACGCCGGAGACCACGTCGCCGTCGCCGAGCAGCCGGTTCAATGCATCCAGATCCATGTAGCCCTGCGCGCCGATCGACTCGTGCACGAAGCCGGCCACGCGCACGCGGCGCACGTGGCGATGGCCTTCCAGCGCCTGCACCTCGATTTCGTCGCCGGGCGCGAGCGCCAGCATGCCCTGCAGGTAATCGGTCAGCAGTACGCCATCGGCGGACGGCGTGATCGGTCGCAGTTGCGCATCCAGCGGCCGGCGCAGGCGCGCATCCGGCGGCAGTCCCTCGATCGTCGTGCGATAGCTGCGGTGGCCATGCACCAGCCGAACCGGCGCCATCCGCACCGGCTCGGCCCAGCGCACGCCCGGCAGCGCGGCCAGCTCGAACAGCACCCGCCGCGGCGCCGGCTCGATGAAGCTCACCGCCAGATCGTGGTGCTGCGCGATGCTGAGCTGGGTGTCGACCATGTAGTCGATCGCATCGCCCTGGAAGCGACCCACCATGGTCACCGCGCAGGCCAGCGCCAGCCCCAGCACGGTGAACGCCGCGCGACCGGGACGACGCTCCAGGTCGCGCAGCGCCATCCGCGCCGGTTGCGACAGCCAGCGCTGCAGGCCCAGCCGCTCGATCACGGTAGGCCCGAAGTGCGCCGGCGCCGGCGCGCGCATCGCCTCGGCCGGCGGCAGGCTGGCCGCCGCGCGCAGCGCCATCAGCGCGCCGGCGGCCGCGGCCGCCAGGCTCACCGCCACGCCGGTGGCAACCGCCTGGATGCTCAGCTGATAGGCCAGGAACGGAAAGCGGTAGATGCCCTGGTAGACGTGCGCCAGCCAGCGCCCCAGCCCTCCGCCCAGCGCGATGCCGAGCGCCGCGCCGAGCAGCGCGATCGCCGCGGCCATGCCCAGGTAATGCACCGCCAGCGCGCGATGGCTGTAGCCGAACGCCTTGAGCACGCCGATCTGGTCGCGCTGGGTGCCGACCAGGCGCATCAGCACCACGTGCAGCAGGAACGCGGCCACGCCCAGGAAGATCGCCGGGAACAGCCGCGCCATCGTCTGCAGCTGGCGCATCTCCTCCTCCAGGTAGCGCGCCGAGGTCTGCTCGTGGCGGCCGTAGGCGCCGACGCCGCCGTAGCGCGCCAGCAGGCGGTCGAGTTCGGCGATCACCGCGGCGGTACGCGCACCGGGCAGCAGGCGCAGCGTCACGTTGTCGAACGCGCCGTCCATGTTCAGCGCCTTTTCCATCGCGTGGCGGTTCATCCACAGCACCGCATAGCGCTTGAAGTCGGGAAACACCGCGCCCGGTGGGCTCTGGTAGACGTACTCCGGCGAGGTGCCCACGCCCACCACCTGCAGCCAGCGCTGGCGCCCGCGCAGGGTCAGCCGCAGCCTGTCGCCGACGCGCAATGCCTGCGCCGCCGCGAAGGCCTCGCCCACCACCACTTCGTTGTCGCGCTCCGGATCGGGCAGCCGCCCGCTGCGCAGCTGCACCCGGTTGAGCAGCGGCTGGCCGCCGTCCAGCGGCAGCGATACCACCTCGGCGCGCACCGGCTCGTTGAAGCCCGGCACGCCCAGCGTGCCCAGCGCCAGCAACCGCGCCTGCGCGGTCTGCACGCCGGGAATCGCGGCCAGCTGCGGCAGCAGCGTGTCGGGTGCGCGCTTGAGCGGCGCCCACAGGTCGGCCAGCGCACCCTGCCGGTAGAACTGCTCGCGCGTGGCGGTGAGCGACTCGTAGGTGGACTGCGACATCACCAGCGTGGCGACGCCGCCGGCGATCACCAGCGCGATCGCCAGCGCCTGCCCGCGCAGGTGCCACAGGTCGCGCACCGCCTTGCGGCTCAGCGCGCTCACCAGTGCAGCTCCGCTGCCGGCATGCGCTGCGCATTGCGCTCCTCCCGCACGATGCGGCCGTCGCCCAGGTACAGCACGCGATGGGCCATGCGCGCGATGTCGGCGTTGTGGGTGATCACCACGGTGGTGGTGCCGAGCTCGGCGTTGACCCGTTCCAGCGCCTCCAGCACACGCACGCCGGTGGCCGAGTCGAGCGCGCCGGTGGGCTCGTCGCACAGCAGCACCGCCGGCCGCTTGGCGATCGCGCGGGCGATCGCCACCCGCTGCTGCTGGCCGCCGGACAGCTGCGCGGGAAAGTGATCCATGCGGTCGGCCAGATCCACCCGCGCCAGCGCCTCCTCCGGCGTCATCGGCTGCCCGGCCAGCTCGGTCACGATCGCCACGTTCTCGCGCGCGGTGAGGCTGGGAATGAGGTTGTAGAACTGGAACACGAAGCCGACGTGCTCGCGGCGGAACAGCGTGAGCTCGCGCTCGCTGGCGCCGGTGAGGTGATGCCCCTCGTACCAGACCTCGCCGGTGGTGGGCACGTCGAGTCCGCCCAGGATGTTCAGCAGGGTCGACTTGCCGCTGCCCGAGGGACCGAGCAGCACCACGAACTCGCCGCGATACAGGTCCAGGTCGACCCCGCGCAGCGCCGGCACCTCGACCTCGCCCATGCGGTAGGTCTTGGTGAGGCCGCGGGCGCGGAATACCGCCTCCGCGGCAGGCAGCGGTGTGGCCAGGGCCATGCGTGCGCTCCGCTCGAGAGCCGCCCCTGGGGCGGCGACGGAATTCAGGCTAACGGCTTCGGGGGCATCGTTTGATGATCTTGGGCAACTCCAATCGCCTTGACGGCATTGCGGTAGCGCGTCGCAATGCGCTCCTCGTCACGATGCCGGAAGTCGCGCACCACCCATTCACCGCCGCACATCACATCGCGCACCAAGGGCGTGTTGCCGGCGAACAGGAAACTGTCCAGCACCGACCGGGCATCGCGCGCGGCGAGCAGCGGCGAGTTTTCATCCAGCACGATCAGGTCGGCACGCGCCCCCGCACGCAAGTCGCCCAACGGCAGCCTGGCCGCCTGTGCGCCTCCGCGCAACGCGGCAGACCACAGCGTCTCGCCCACGCTCGTGCCCTGCCCGCGCGCGGCGATGTTGCGGTGGCCGCTGGTGAGGCGCTGGCCGTATTCCAGCCAGCGCAGTTCCTCCACCGGCGAGATCGAGATGTGCGAGTCCGAGCCGATGCCGAGCGCGCCGCCGGCGTCCAGGTATTCGGCCAGCGGGAACAGGCCGTCGCCGAGATTCGCCTCGGTGGTGGGGCACAGGCCGGCCACGGCGCCGCTGCGCGCGAGCTGCAGGGTTTCCGCCCCGGTCAGATGGGTCGCATGCACCAGGCACCAGCGGGCATCGACGTCGGCATGGTGGAACAGCCACTCCACCGGCCGCGCGCCGCGGGTGGCCAGGCAGTCCTGCACCTCGCCGATCTGCTCGGCGATGTGGATGTGGATCGGGCCGGTTTTCGCCATGGCACTGGCAAGCACATCGCGCATCGCCATTTCCGGAACCGCGCGCAGCGAATGCAGCGCGATGCCGACGCGCAGATCGTCGTTTTCGCGCTGACGCAGCGTTTCAAGCAGGCGCAGATAACCGTCCACGTCATGCCCGAAACGGCGTTGCCGCGCGGTGAGCACGCGGCCGTCGAAGCCGCCGCTGATGTACAGCGCCGGCAGCAGGGTCAGCGCGATGCCGGCTTCGCGCGCGGCCTCGATCAGTGCCAGCGACATCGCCTCGGGTTGCGCGTACGGCTTGCCATCCGGCTGGTGGTGCAGGTAGTGGAACTCGCAAACCTGGGTGTAGCCGGCCTTGAGCATCTCGACATAGAGCTGGGCGGCGATCGCCTGCAGCTCGTCCGGTCCGACCGTGGCGGCGAAGGCATACATCGTCTCGCGCCAGCTCCAGAAGCTTTCGTCGCTGCGGCCCTTGCGTTCGGCCAGCCCTGCCATCGCACGCTGGAACGCATGCGAGTGCAGGTTCGGCATGCCGGGCAACACCCAGCGACCGATCGACTCGCCGGCATCATCATCGGCGGTCTCGCCCAAGCGGCCATTGGCTCCCACGGCAAGCATCGCATCGGTGTGCCAGCCATCGGCGCGCCATAGCTGGCCTGCCCGAAATGGCCGAACGGCGGCGTGGATGCTCATGCAGACGACTCCCGTGGACGATGCCGCGCAGTGTAACCGGGCGAATGATCCACCTTCACTTTAGGCGCCTTCCACCCAAGGCATAATGGCGCGATGGCCAAGAAGACCCACGAAAATACCCCGAAGCTGCTGCTGCGACAGGCAGTCCTCGACGACGTACCCCAGCTCGCCGACCTTACTGCCCGGATCTACTCGGAGGAATGGGGCCATTCGGTGGAGATGCTGCGTTCGCAGCAGACGCATTTCCCGGAAGGCCAGTTCGTGGTCGAGTACGAAGGCGTGATCGTGGGCTACTGCGCCACGTTCCGCATCGATGAAGCCACTGCGCTGGCGCCGCATACCTGGATGCAGATCACCGGCGGCGGCATGGGCTCGCGGCACAAGCCGGACGGCAACTGGCTGTACGGCATGGAGGTGGTGGTGCATCCGGACTACCGCGGCATGCGCATCGGCCAGCGGCTGTACCAGGCGCGCAAGCGGTTGTGCATGGACCTGAAGCTGCGCGGCATCGTGTTCGGCGGGCGCATCCCCGGGCTGGCGAAGAACATGGCGCGCTACGGCAGCGCCGAGGCCTACGTGCAGGCGGTGGTGGAAGGCAAGCGACGTGACCTCACGCTGAGCTTCCAGCTGTCGAACGATTTCGAGGTGATCGGCATCCTGCGCGGCTACGTGCCGTCCGATCACGAGTCGCTGGGTTACGCCGTGCACCTGGTCTGGCGCAACCCGCAACTGCTCGACCAGCCGGACATCCCGCCGATCACCTCGGCGCGGCTGCTGCCCGATTCGGTGCGCGTGGCCTCGGTGCAATACCAGCAGCGCCGGATCACCTCGTTCGACGAGTTCGCCACCCAGGTCGAATACTTCACCGACATCGCCGCCGACTACAGCGCCGACTTCGTCACCTTCCCCGAACTGATCACGCTGCAACTGCTGTCGATCGAGAACACCGAGCTGTCGCCGGTCGAGTCGATCCGCAAGCTCAGCCAGTACACGCCGCAGGTGAAGGAGCTCTTCAGCCGGCTGGCGGTGCACTACAACATCAACATCATCGGCGGCACGCACCCCACCGAGCAGGCCAACGGCGACATCCACAACGTCTGCTACGTGTGCCTGCGCGACGGCTCGATCCACGAGCGCGAGAAGCTGCATCCCACGCCGAGCGAGCGCAACGTGTGGAACATCATCGGTGGCGACAGCGCGGCCACCGTGCTCACCGACTGCGGCCCGATCGGCGTGATGATCTGCTACGACGCGGAGTTTCCCGAAGTGGCGCGGCATCTGGTCGACCAGGGTGCGCTCATTCTGTTCGTGCCGTTCTGCACCGACGTGCGCGAGGGTTATCTGCGCGTGCGCTACTGTTCGCAGGCGCGGGCGATCGAAAACCAGTGCTACGTGGTGCTCTCCGGCAACGTCGGCAACCTGCCCGGCGTCAACAATTTCGACATCCAGTACGGCCAGAGCTGCATCCTCACCCCGAGCGACTTCGGCTTCGCCCGCGACGGCGTCGCGGCCGATTCGACCCCGAACATCGAGACCGTGCTGTTCGCCGACCTGCGCCTGGAAAGCCTGGCACGTGCGCGCAACGCCGGCGCCGTGACGAACCTGAAGGATCGCCGCTTCGATCTGTACGAAGCGCGCTGGCGGCCACGGTGATTCTTGCGGATGGGCCCGGACAACAACGGGCGCGCTCTTTCGTCGTTCGCCCCTGACGATACCTGCCGGCTCCAAGTCGACGGCCGGCCGGCCGTCGATTCCGGCTGCACCTCGGGCTCTGCGATAATCGACAGATGTCCGAGCTTCCACCGACCTCGTCGAATACCCGCCTGCAGGCTTTGCTCGGTCACGATTTTTTCGCGCCGCATCACTGGAAGCGGCGCCTCGTGTTGTGGGTCGGTGCCGTGCTGGTGGCGCTGGCGGCCATCCTGTTCGCCAAGGCGAGCGTCTGGTCCTACGGGCTGTTTTTGCGCATCCTCAGCCACGGCAGCTGGATACCGCTGATCATGACTCCGGTGGTGTTCGGCCTGCTGGCCTGGGTAACCGAAGGGCGTCTGCGCGCTACGCGGGGCAGCGGCATTCCCCAGGTGATCGGCACGCTGCACATCGAGAGCGAGAGCTTTCGCGCACGCATGCTTTCGCTGCCGATCGCAGCCGGCAAGATGGCGCTGACCCTGATCTCCCTGACCGTTGGCGCATCGATCGGCCGCGAGGGACCGACCGTGCATGTCGGCGCCGCGTTGTTCTATTCGATGGCCAGGCGTTTCGGTTTCGACGACCCCAAGGCCGCCTCGCGCTTTATTCTTGCCGGCGGTGCAGCCGGCATCGCGGCGGCGTTCAATACGCCGCTGGCCGGCGTGGTGTTCGCCATCGAGGAACTGGCCGGCACGTTCGAGCACCGCTTCAGCGGCCTGCTGCTGACCGCGGTGATCATCGGTGGCGTGGTTTCCCTGGGCATCATGGGCAACTATTCCTACTTCGGCGAAGTGCAGGCCAGCCTGCCGCTGGGGCACGCGTGGCTGGCGGTGTTGCTTACCGGGGTGATCGGCGGCCTGCTGGGCGGCCTTTTCGCGCGTTTGATCCTGCTCAGCCGGCAAGGCCCGCTCGCCCTGATCGGCGCACTGCGCGCGCGCCGACCCGTGTGGTTCGCGGCGGGTTGCGGGCTGGTCCTGGCGCTGCTGGGCATGGCCTCGCACGGCACCGTCTACGGGACCGGTTACGACCAGGCGCGCGCGATCGTGCAGGGCGCCGCCAGCATGCCCGATCAAGGTTTCGGCATCGAAAAATTGCTGGCCAACGTGGCGTCGTACTGGGCCGGGATCCCGGGCGGCATCTTTTCCCCGGCGCTCGCCGTGGGCGCCGGACTGGGCCAGAACATCGCGCACTTCCTGCCCGGCGCACCCGCCGCGGCGGTGGTGTTGCTGGGCATGAGCGCGTACCTGGCGGGCGTCACCGGCGCCCCGCTGACCTCGGCCGTGATCGCGATGGAACTGACCAACAATCAGGACATGGTGATCCCGATCATGGCCGCCTGCCTGCTCGCCCGCGCCGCGGCATCGCTGTTCTGCCCCGTCCCGGTGTACCGCGATTTCGCCGAGCGCATGGTGCAGGATTTCGAGCGGCTGCAAGCCGCCGCACCGTCTGCCGGCGGCGATCAGGATGGCGCTCCCGATGAGCCCCCGCCCGGACGCACCAGCGCATTCGACGAACCAGCCGCGGCAGCCGATACTCGCCCCACCCAACAGTCATGATCCTCACCATGGAGTCAGTGCGAACATGAGCGAACCACGCTGGGATCGGCTGCTGCTGAACGGAACGCTTGCGACCTTTGCCGGCGATGCGCCTTACGGGTTGATCGAACGCGGTGCGATGGCCCTGCATCATGGACGCATCGCCTGGATCGGGCGCATGGACGCTCTTCCAGGCGCACCCGATGCGCTGGCCAGTGCCGTCGAATCGCTCGACGGCGCGCTGGTCACGCCGGGCCTGATCGACTGCCATACCCATCTGGTGTTCGGCGGCGACCGTGCGAACGAGTTCGAGCTGCGCCTCAACGGCGCCAGCTACGAGGAGATAGCCCGCGCTGGCGGCGGCATCGCATCGAGCGTCAGCGCCACCCGCGCCGCCAGCGACGAGCAGCTGTTCGAGCAATCGTTGCCGCGCGCGCGCGCGTTGCTGGCCGACGGCGTGACCACGCTGGAGATCAAGTCCGGCTACGGGCTGGATATGGACAGCGAGCGGCGCATGTTGCGGGTGGCACGACGGCTCGGCCGCGAACTGGGCATGAGCGTACGCACCAGCTTCCTGGGCCTGCATGCGCTGCCGCCGGAGTACGGCGATCGCCGTGCCGACTATGTCACGCTGGTGTGCGACGAGATGCTGCCCGCGCTTGCCGCCGAAGGCCTGGTCGATGCAGTCGATGCGTTCTGCGAAGGCATCGGCTTCAGCCGTGAGGAAACCCGCCGGCTGTTCGGGCGCGCGAAGGAGCTCGGTCTGCCGGTGAAGCTGCATGCCGAGCAGTTGTCCGATCTGGGTGGTGCCGCCCTGGTGGCCGAATACGGTGGCCTGTCCGCCGATCATCTGGAACACCTCAGCGAATCCGGCATTCAGGCGATGGCCGTCGCCGGCACCGTTGCAGTGCTGCTGCCCGGTGCGTTCTATGCGTTGCGCGAAACGAAGCTGCCGCCCATCGAGGCACTGCGCCACCACCGCGTACCGATGGCGATCGCCACCGACTGCAATCCCGGCACCTCGCCGCTGCTGTCGCTGCGGCTGGCCGCCGGCATGGCCTGCACGCTGTTCCGGCTGACGCCGGAGGAAGCGCTGCGCGGCGTCACCGTCAACGCGGCCCGCGCGCTGGGGCTGAGCGATCGCGGCACGCTGGAAGTCGGCCAGCGGGCCGACCTGGTGGTCTGGAACGCGCGCCGGCCAGCCGAATTGTGCTACTGGATCGGCGGCGGCCTGGCCCGCAAGGTCTATGTGGCGGGCGAACTGGCCTCGCGACGCAAACCTTCCAGGCGTTCGTCCAGCGCTTCGTAGAATGTCGGCGGCAGGTCGGCCCGCACCGGTACCCGCCACCAGTGCGGTTGGGCGAAGCGGCGGCATTTGACGGCGTCCTTGTCGGTCATCAGCAGGGGCAGCCGATCGCCGAAGTCGAGCTCGTCCGCGGTGTAGGCGTGATGGTCGGCGAAGGCATGCTCGATCACCTCGATGCCTGCTGCACGCAGGCTGCCGAAGAAGCGCGACGGATGGCCGATCGCCGCGACGGCGTGGACGCGCTGGCCGGAAAAATCCACGAGCGGCTGGCGATGGTCATCGCACAGGCTCATGACCTCGCCGCCGTGCAATTGCATGGGGTATTCGCCTTCGGCAGGCGTTCCACCGTTGCAGACGCGAAAGTCCACCCGCCGCAGCCGGTCCAGCGGCTCGCGCAGCGGCCCGGCCGGCAGCAGCCGCCGGTTGCCGAAGCGACGCACGCCGTCGACCACGCAGATTTCCACGTCGCGCGCCAGCGCGTAGTGCTGCAAGCCGTCATCGGCGATCACCACGTCGCAACCCGCGTTGAGCAGGAGGCGCGCCGCCGCGGGCCGATCGCGGCCCACCGCCACCGGCGCGCCGCAGGCATGGATCAGGCAGGGTTCGTCACCGACGCGCGCCGGGTCCGGGGCAGCACCCAGCAACAGGGGTTCGCGCTGGCTGCCGCCGTAACCCCGGCTGACCACGCCGGGCCGGTAGCCGCGCGCGCGCAGCGCATCGACCACCGCGATCGTCAGTGGCGTCTTGCCGGTGCCGCCCACACTGAGGTTGCCGATCACCACCACCGGCGCCGGCAGCCGCGTGCTGCGCAGCCAGCCGATGCGGTAGAGCCCGGCGCGCAGGCGGACCACGCAGCCGTACATCGTGGCCAGCGGCCACGTCCACCAAGGGGAGCGGCCGGAGCCGTACCAGGCTGATTCGAGCGTGTCGACCAGCGCCATGGAGGCTCCTCAGTCGCCGGCGGCGAGGTCGTGGAACTGCATGCGGTGCAGCGCGGCATAGTGACCGCCCAGTGCGATCAGTTCGGCATGGGTGCCGCGCTCGACGATGCGGCCCTGATCCATCACGGCGATCTGGTTGGCACCTTCGATGGTGGACAGGCGATGTGCGATGACCAGCGTGGTGCGATCCTTCATCAGCCGCTGCAAGGCCTGCTGGATCAACCGTTCGGACTCGGTATCCAGTGCGCTGGTGGCCTCGTCCAGCACCAGGATCGGCGCGTTCTTGAGGATCGCGCGGGCGATCGCGATGCGCTGCCGCTGGCCACCGGAAAGCATGTTGCCGCTCTGGCCGATCTGGGTGTGGATGCCTTGCGGCATGCGCGCGATGAACTCCATCGCGTTGGCCGCCTCGGCGGCAGCAATGATGTCCACCTCGGCGGATCCGGCCAGTTCGCCGTAGGCGATGTTGTTGGCCACGGTATCGTCGAACAGCACCACGCTCTGCCCGACCCAGGCGATCTGCCGGCGCAGCGATCGCAGCGTGTAATCCTGGTAGTCCTCGCCATCCAGCACGATGCGACCGGAACTCGGCGCGTAGAAACGCGGCAGCAGGCTGACCAGGCTGCTCTTGCCACTGCCCGAACGGCCGACCAGCGCGGTCACCGTACCCGGCGCGCAATGCAGATCTACGCCGCGCAAAGCCTCGAACTCCCCGCGCGGATACACCATGCGGACATCCTCGAAATGGATGTCGCCGCCGGCCCGCGCGATCTCCTGCCGGCCCGTGTCCTTCTCTGCCGGGGTGTCGATGATCTCGAACAGATCGGTAGCCGCGGAAAGGCCACGCTGGATGTTCGCCTGCACGGTGGTGAGGCGTTTCAGCGAGGGCATCATCGTGCCCATGGCGGTCAGCACGGCGACGAATACGCCGGGCGAGATGCTGTCGATAACCGATGGCCGCGTGCCCAGGTAGACCAGCGCCGCCAGCGCGCAGGCGGCGACGGTCTGGATCGCGGTACTCGATGAGGCATTGGTGGCAGCGATCTTCAGATTCAGCCGCTTCGCACGCTGGGTGATCTCGTTGAAGCGTGTGGACTCGTGCGACTGGCCGCCGTAGATGCGTACCTCGCGGTGCGCCCCGACCGACTCCTCCACGGTGCCCGTGACCGAACCCATCATGCCCTGGATGCGCCGGCTGATCTGCCGGTAACGCCGGCTGACCACGGTGGCGATCAAGGCGATCGCCGGCACCATGATCAGCAACGCCATGGTCAGGTAGGGGCTGTAGTACAGCATCACGTAGAGGCTGCCGACCACGGTGACGCCTTCGGTCACCACGATCTTCACCGCATCGGTCGAGGCCGAGGCCACCTGTTCACTGGTGTAGGTAATGCGTGAGACCTGGTGACCCGAGGCTTCGGCCCCGAAGAACGCGGCCGGCAACCGCAGATAGGCAGCGAACACGTCGCGCTGCATCACCTGCACCACGTTGCGCCCGATGTAGGCGATGCCGTAGCTGCTGACGAAAGTACCCACGCCGCGCACGGCGAAGATCAGGATGATCCAGATCGGCATCCAGAAGATCAGGTAGGGATCCTTCTTCGCGAACAACTGATCGATCAGCGGCTGCAGCAGCTTGGTGAACACCACCAGCCCACCACCATCGACCGCCATGCCGACCAGCGTGACGAGTCCGATCGCCCAGTAGCGTCGGGTGTAGCCGAGCAGGCGGCGATAGATGCGCCAGCTCTCCGCATCCCATACAGCGGTTTTCTGGCTGCTCACTGACGGCTGCCTGGCTGGACCGGCGTAGTGGCGATCGACAGACGGGTGAAACCGAGCTGGCCCAGTGCATCCATCGCGGTGACCACGTCCTGGTGCGGCGTCATCGCATCGGCGCGGATCGTCACCTGACGCTCGCGGTCGGCGCCGGCGTTGCGCGCGATGGTCTGCTTGAGCGGCTCGATGCCCTCGCCCAGCACCTCATCGCTGCCCACGTAGTAGCGACCGTCGCGGTCGATCATGATGGTCAACGCGGGCGCGTTCATGTCGCGGTCCTGCGCGCTTGCCTGCGGCAGGGTCACCTGCAGGCGCGAATGCTGCACGAACGTGCTGGTCAGAACGAAGAACATCAGCAGGGTCAGCAGCACGTCGATCAACGGAATCACGTTGATCTCGAAATCGTCCCCGCGGCGGTTGTTGCTGATACGCATCGGTGCGCGCTCAGCCTGCGCCCGGCGCCGTCGGCACCGGCGTGCGCCGTGGGCGTACGGGTGCCGCCCCAGCGGGCGTCAGGGTCAGGTCGTCGAGCAGGGCGGTGGCCTGCTTTTCCATCTCCACGCAATAGCCGGCCACGCGCGAGCGGAAATAGCGATGCAGCACATACGCGGGAATCGCCACGGTCAGGCCCGATGCCGTGCAGATCAGCGCCTCGCCGATGCCACCGGCCATCTTGGCCGGATCGCCGATGCCGCCGGCCATCACTTCCATGAACATGCGGATCAGCCCGATCACGGTGCCAAACAGGCCAAGCAGCGGGCCAATCAGGGCGATCGTGCCCAGCGTGTTGAGGTAGCGCTCCATCCGGTGGATGACATGCCGGCCGGTATCCTCGATGCGCTCCTTGATCAATTCACGCGGCTGCCTGCGCACGGTGAGCGCGGCGGCCAGCAATTCACCCAGCGGCGAGCCGCTGGCCAGGTTCTCGAGGTGGCTCGGATCGAGCTGTCCGGCGCGCGCCCACTGACGTACCTCGTCGGTCAGGCCAGGCGGCAGCACCGACTTGCGGCGCAGTGTCCAGCAACGCTCCAGCACGATCGCCAGGGCGATTGCCGAACAGATCAGGATGGGCACCATCGCCCAACCACCAGCCATCAGGATTTCCAGCACGTTTGAGCCCACCGCACTACCGGACAAGAAGCCCGCATGATAGCAGTCCCGTCCGGATGTACTGCGGCACGGGTGGCAATCTCCCGCTCATTCGCGCCAGTAGCGAGGTTGCTGCAGGCGCCAGCCCAGCCCGCGCCGCGGCGGCCCATCGGCCGGAAATTCCAGCGGGATCGCGCCCAGCTCCGCGGTGTTGAATACCGGTATGTGCGCCTCCCCATAACGGGCCAGCACCTCCCGCTTCGGGTGGCCAAAACGGTTGTGCCAACCTGCCGACACCAGCGCCAGCGATGGCCGGACAGCAGCGATGAACGCCGCGCTGGACGACGTCCTGCTGCCGTGGTGCGGCACCAGCAGAACTGGCCGCGGTCCCGGCCCGAGCGCCGCCGCCACCTGCGGCTCCGCCGCCGAACTGATGTCGCCGGTCAACAGCAGGCGTCCGCCACGGCCTTCCACCAGCAGCACGCAGGAACTGTCGTTGTCCCGATCGCCGTCGTCGGGGCCGGGGTTGAGCACCCGAAAGCGCACGCCGTCCCAGGTCCATGATTGGCCGGCCACGCATTGGTGCATCGGGATGCGCATGCGCGCGGGCTCGCCCGCATAGCGCGACGCCCGCGGAAACGCGTTCGCCACCGCCGCCGCGCCGCCAGCGTGATCGTTGTCGCCGTGACTGATCATCAACATGTCCAGCCGCGCGATGCCCAGCGCATGGATCGCCGGCAATACCACCGCATCGCCCAGATCGAAACCCGACGGATATCGGGCACCGGCGTCGTACACCAGTGCGTGATCGCGCGTGCGCAACAGCACCGACAGGCCCTGCCCCACATCCAGCACCCACACCTGGAAAGCGCCGTCCGCCGGCAGCTGACGCGGCGGCCACAGCAGCGGCAGAGACAACAATACGCCCAGCCAGCGCAACGGCATCCCGCGCGGCAGAAACAGCCACACGGCACCGCACAGGGCCAGCAGCAGCGCGACCGGCCGCAGCGTCGGCAGATACCAATGCGCACCGGGCCATGTCGCCATCTGCGCCAGCAGCCACCATTGCGCATGGGCGATCCGCGCAGCCAGCCACAGCACCGGCGTCGCCAGTGGCGGGCACAGGCCCAGCAACAGCATCCCGCACAACGCGCACGGCACGATCACGAAACTGACCAGCGGCACCGCGGCAAGATTGGACAGCGCCCCCACCAGCGAGGCCTGCCCGAAGAACCACAGGCTCAGCGGCAACAGCGCCACGGTCATCACCAGCTGTCCGGCGGTCAGTTCGTGCACAAAGGCGCGCACCCCACGTCCGCGCGCCTGCAGGCAGAGCATCAGGAACGCCACGCCGACGAACGACAACCAGAAGCCCGCTGCGAGCACTGCCAAAGGGTCGACCAGCAGGATCGCGATCATGGCCAGGGCCAACGATTGCGCCCCGCTGCTGCCGCGCCGACTGCAGCGAGCGAGCGCCACCACCGCGATCATCAGCAGCGTGCGCACCGTGGGCAGGCCGAAACCGGCCAGCGCACTGTAGATGCCGGCCACGAGCAGCGCGGCGGCGGCCTGCGCCTGCGGCCGTGGCAGCCATAGTCCCAGCCGCGGGCAGCAGGCGTAAGCCAGCCACGCCAGCCACACCCCGAACACCGCCGCCACGCCGACATGGAAGCCGGAAATCGCGATCAGGTGCGATACGCCGTTCGCGCGGGCGATTTCCCAGTCGCGCGATACCAACCCGCGCGTGTCGCCAACCGAGAACGCCTGCAACAAGGCCGCATCGTGCGGGTCATGCACCCGCGCCGCGATACCCCGCGCCACCGCATCACGCACGCCGTCGACGCACCCATGAGGACCCGCCAGGCGTTCGTTGCCGGCGTCGTCGCGCACATAGCCCGTGGCGACAATCCCCCGCTCCAGCGCCGAACGCTCGCTGTCGGCACTGCCGGGGTCGAGCAAGCCGCGCGGCCGCTTCAATCGCAGCAGCAGATGCCAGCGCGTGCAGGGCTGCAGAACGGGCGCGCCTTCGTACCAGGACACTGCGATGTCACCGCGCAGGGCAACCGATTCGCCATCCAGCGTGGCCCGCTCCACCCGCAGGGTGAAGCGGCTGGCGTCCGTGCGCGCCAGCGGCAGATCGATCAGCGTGCCGACGACGGCGAGGTCGCGCCCCTCCAGCGCTCGCGGCAGCCGCGCGCCCATCGCCACCCCGCCATGCCATGCCGCCCAGACCATGCCGAACAGAAAACAGGCGAGCCAGCGCCAGCGCGGACAGCGCCAGGCAAGCAACGCGGCGATCGGCAGCACCAGGCACGCGCACCACGGCGGCGGCAAGGTGGCCAGCCATTGCACCGACAGCACGCCGGCCAACAACGCCAACGCCGCCGTGACTGCCGCAGGCATTGTGGTTCGTGCCATCCCTCGCGCCTCGTTCCGTCCTGGACGGATCGAGCCTAGCGCGGCGAGGGCGACGGCGTGGATGAAAGATGCGTAGGCTTGCGCCCGCACGACACGCCGAGGAGCGCTGGGATCCTCGGCAGGGTCTCCCTCAGGGCTTCGGGCTTTCCTGCAGGACGCCGTTGTGCAGCACCAGGGTGCGGTCCATCTTCGCCGCCAGGTGCGGATCATGGGTGACCAGCACGAAGCTGGTGCCGATCTCGCGGTTGAGTTCGAGCATCAATGCGTAGACCTGCGCGGCATTGCCCTCGTCGAGGTTGCCGGTGGGCTCGTCGCCGAGCACGCAAGCCGGCTTGGTCACCAGCGCGCGTGCCACCGCACAGCGCTGGCGCTCGCCACCGGACAGCTCGGACGGCTTGTGGTGCGTGCGGCCGCCCAGGCCGACCCGTTCCAGCAGGGCCGCCGCCTGGCGTTCCGCCTCGGCGATCGCGGTGCCGCGGATCAGCAGCGGCATGCACACGTTCTCCAGCGCGGTGAACTCGGGCAGCAGGTGGTGGAACTGGTAGATGAAACCGAGCGAGCGGTTGCGCACGCGGCCGCGTTCGGCATCGGACAGCTTCGACAGCACGCGGCCATCCACTTCCACCTCGCCGGCAGTGAGCGTGTCGAGCCCGCCGATGATGTGCAGCAAGGTGCTCTTGCCCGAGCCTGAGGCGCCGACGATCGCCATCGTCTCGCCGCGCTTCAGGGTGAAGCTGACGTCGCTCAGCACGTCGGTGCGCAGGCCGCCTTCGTCGTAGGTCTTGGCGACGTGGCTGGCGCGCAGCACGTTTTCAGTCGTGGAATTCATGGCGGCCTTATTCATAGCGCAGTGCCTGCGCCGGCTGCGTGCGCGAGGCGCGCCACGCGGGATAGAGGGTGGCCAGCAGCGAGAACGCGAAGGTCAGCAGCGCGGTCCAGCCCACGTCGTGCCAGTCCAGTCGGCTCGGCACCTCGCTGATGTAATAGACGTCCGGCGACAGGAAGGTGACGTGGAAGGTGTGCTCGATCCACTTGATGATGCCCGGCAGCTTCCACGACAACAGCGAGCCGAAGCCCACGCCGAAGCCGATACCCACGAAGCCCACCAGCACGCCCTGCACCATGAACATGCCCATGATGCTGCGCGGCGTGGCGCCGAGCGTGCGCAGGATCGCGATGTCGGCCTGCTTGTCGGTGACCAGCATCATCAGCATCGAGATCAGGTTGATCACCGCGACCAGGATGATCAGCGACAGGATGATGAACATCACCATCTTTTCCATCGACAGCGCGGCGAACAGGTTCGCGTTGGTGTCCATCCAGGTCTGCACCCGGTAGACCTGGCCGAGCTGGTCGGCCAGCTCGCGCGCGACCGGGCGGGCGTTGAACAGGTCGTCGAGCTTCAGGCGGATGCCGCTGGGGCCGCTGAGGTCATTGAGCTTCTCGGCGTCGCTCATGTTGACCAGGGCCAGGCCCGAGTCGAACTGCTCCATGCCCAGTTCGAACATGCCCACCACATGAAAGCTGCGCATCTTCGGAAAGCTGCCCATCGGCGTGGCGCGCAGCTGTTGCACCGCCATCGTCACACGGTCGCCGACGCCGACGCCCAGGCTCATCGCCAGCTCGCGTCCCAGCACGATGTTCCAGCTGCCAGGCGTCAGTTCTGCGAGCTTGCCTTCGATCATGTGCTTGTCGATGTCGACGACCTTCGGCTCCTGCGCCGGCTCGATGCCGCGTACCAGCGCACCGCTGGAACGGCGCGCCAGCAGCATGGCCTCGGATTCCACGTACGGCGCGGCGCCCAGCACGTGCGGATTCGCCGCGGCGATCTGCAGCGCACGCGGCCAGTCCTGCACGCTCTGGTCGACGCCGGAAACGGTGGCATGCGAGATCGCGCCGAGAATGCGCGAGCGCATCTGGTAGTCGAAGCCGTTCATTACCGACATCACGGTGATCAGGGCGATCACGCTGATCGCGATGCACACGATCGACACGGTGGAGATGAAGGAGATGAACTGGTTGCGCCGCTTGGCGCGGGTGTAGCGCAGGCCGATGAAGAGTTCGAGCGGTCGGAACATGGGCGGGTCGCTTGTGGGGATCGCAGGGCGGGCCGCCCGGTCATCCATTATCAGGTATTCGATAAGACCGCGCTGTGCCGGTGAAGTTGCGGCGGGTCACGCGCGTGGCGGGGCCTCTCCAGGATGCATCGCGGCCAGCCGCATGCGCAGGCGGCGGCGGATGTCGGCATCGCTGTTGTCCGGCGCCAGCAGTAGAGCCCGGGTGCCGCGCTCCGTTGTCTGCAAGCGCAGCCAGACAAAGGCGCCGAGTACACGGAACGAAACGAGCGTGGCGGGCACGTCCTCATGATCGGCCAGATGCAAGGTCCAGGCGTTGTCCACGCTCCATCCGGCAGCGCCAATGGGGTTGGCGGCCAACTGTCGAATCGCGCGCCATGTCGTCATCAGCACGACCAGCAGCAGCGGCGGCTTCAGCCAGAGTTCCAGCCCGCTCAGCATGGCGGCCAACGCGGCCAGCGCGGCGACGACGATCAACAACCGCGGCAACAGCCGCGACGGTCGATACTCAAAGCCGATGGCGGGTGCGGATGTCATCGATGATCGCCTGCCAGTCCGCTCGCCCGGGACGGGCATGGCCCATCACCCAGTCCCACAGATCCGGATCCTGCGCGTCGAGCAGCTCGTCGAACGCCTGCTGCTGCGCTTCGTCCGCGTCGGCAAAACATTCGTCCAGCCAGCCGCCGAACAGGGCGTCCAACTCGCGGGTGCCGCGGCGTGCGCGCCAGCGCAGGCGCTTGAGACGAGCCTCGTTCAAAGCTCGCGCGACCGTTCGCGCAGTGCCTGCTGTTCACGCGCCATATCGGCGTGGATCTGCGGCAGCGTCTTGTTCCAACCGCGCAACAGGCCGGCATATATCTTCGGTAGCCGGCCGAACATCACGACCGCCAACATGCGCGGCAAATAGCAGACACCGCTGAGGACCAGGAACCAGGCCATCCATCGCGCGATAGCGAGGTCGTCGTGCCGGTGCGGCCACTGCTGCGCCATCCCGCCGATCACCATGGCCGACAGGAGCAGGAAAACCAGCCGGATCTTCCAGGATGCGCACGGCAGGGAAAGCAGGTTGAACATCGCGAGCATCCTTACCAACGAGGGAATTGCCGCAGCCTACGCCGAACGCCGCTCCACCATCAGCTTCTTGATCTCGGCAATCGCCTTCGCCGGATTCAAACCCTTCGGGCAGGTGCGCGTGCAGTTCATGATGGTATGGCAGCGGTACAGCTTGAAGGGATCTTCCAGGTCGTCCAGACGCTCGCCGGTCACTTCGTCGCGGGAGTCGACGATCCAGCGGTAGGCCTGCAGCAGGATCGCCGGGCCGAGGTACTTGTCGCCGTTCCACCAATAACTCGGGCAGCTGGTGGAGCAACAGGCGCACAGGATGCACTCATACAGGCCATCGAGCTTCTTGCGCTCTTCCGGCGACTGCAGCCGCTCGCGGGCCGGTGCCGGGCTCTGCGTGCGGATCCACGGCTTGATCGACGCGAACTGCGCGTAGAAATGGGTAAGGTCGGGCACAAGATCCTTCACCACCGGCATGTGCGGCAGCGGATAGATCTTCACGTCGCCCGAGCCGCATTCGCCGATGGCCTTGGTGCAGGCCAGCGTGTTGGTGCCATCGATGTTCATCGCGCACGAACCGCAGATGCCTTCCCGGCAGGAGCGGCGCAAGGTGAGCGTGGGATCGATTTCGTTCTTGATCTTCAGCAAAGCATCGAGAACCATCGGGCCGCACGCAGCCAGATCCACCTCGTACGTGTCGATGCGCGGGTTCTGGCCGTCGTCCGGCGACCAGCGATAGATGCGGAAGGTGCGCGGCTTCTTCGCATCCTTGGCGGCGTAGTGCCTGCCCGGCTGGATCTTGGAATTCTTCGGTAGCGAAAACTCTGCCATGTGCTGAACCCTTCAACTTTCTGCAGGAGGGCTTGCGCCCCGACCTTACAACCAATGATGCAAATGCCTGCGGCGGACGCGGCCGCTGCGCTGAATCAGTACACGCGTTTCGCCGGCGGCACGGCCTTGACCTCATCGGTCATCGGATTCATGTGCACGGGACGGGAATCGAAGCGAGCCTTGCCGGCCTCGTCGACCCATACCAGCGTGTGCTTCATCCAGTTGACGTCGTCGCGATCGGGGTAGTCCTCGCGCGCGTGGCCGCCGCGGCTTTCCGGTCGCTGCTCGGCCGCATACATGGTGGCGACGGCTTGATCCAGCAGATTGGCCAGCTCCAGCGTTTCGATCAGGTCGGAGTTCCACACCAGCGAACGATCGCTGACACGCACATCCTTGAACGATTCGCGCACGGCCGAGATTTTTTCGCAGCCTTCCTTCAGCGTCTTGCCGGTACGGAACACGGCGGCATCGCTCTGCATGGTGCGCTGCATTTCCAGGCGGATCTGCGCGGTCGGCTTGCTGCCATTGGCATTGCGCAGGCTATCGAAGCGCGCCAGGGCCTTGTCCAGCACGTTGGCCGGCAGGTCCTTGTGCGCGGTTTCCGGCTTGATCAGCTCGGCGCAGCGATGCGCCACGGCCCGGCCGAACACCACCAGATCGAGCAGCGAATTGGAGCCCAGGCGATTCGCACCGTGCACGGAGACGCAAGCCGCCTCGCCGATCGCGAACAGGCCCGGCACCACCGCATCGACATCATCGCCACGCTTCTGCACCACTTCGCCGTGATAGTTGGTGGGTATGCCGCCCATGTTGTAGTGCACGGTCGGAATGACCGGGATCGGCTCCTTGGTCACGTCCACGCCCGCAAAGATGCGCGCCGATTCGGCAATGCCCGGCAGGCGCTCGTTGATCACGTCGGGGCCGAGGTGCATCAGGTTGATGTAGATGTGATCCTTGTGCTCGCCGACGCCGCGACCCTCGCGGATCTCCAGCGTCATCGCGCGGCTGACCACATCGCGCGAGGCCAGATCCTTCGCGCTGGGCGCGTAGCGCTCCATGAAGCGCTCGCCCTCGGAGTTGGTGAGGTAGCCGCCTTCGCCGCGCACGCCTTCGGTGATCAGGCAGCCGGCACCGTAGATGCCGGTGGGATGGAACTGCACGAATTCCATGTCCTGCAGCGCCAGACCTGCGCGCAGCACCATGCCGCCACCGTCGCCGGTGCAGGTATGTGCCGAGGTAGCGCTGAAGTACGCGCGGCCGTAGCCGCCAGTCGCCATCACCACCGCATGGCCGCGGAAGAAATGCAGGGTGCCCTCGTTCATGTCGAGCGCGAGCACGCCGCGGCAGACGCCGTCCGCGTCGAAGATCAGGTCGATCGCGAAATATTCGATGAAGAACGTGGCGTCATGTGCCAGCGCCTGCTGGTACAGCGTGTGCAGGATCGCGTGACCCGTACGGTCGGCCGCGGCGCAGGTACGCTGCGCGGTGCCCTTGCCGTAATGCGTGGTCATGCCGCCGAACGGGCGCTGGTAGATCTTGCCTTCGTCGGTGCGCGAGAACGGCACGCCGTAGTGCTCCAGCTCGATGATCGAAGGGATCGCCTCGCGGCACATGTACTCGATGGCATCCTGGTCGCCGAGCCAGTCGGACCCCTTGACGGTGTCATAGAAGTGGAAACGCCAGTCGTCCTCGCCCATGTTGCCGAGCGCGGCAGAAATACCGCCTTGCGCGGCCACCGTGTGCGAGCGGGTGGGAAAGACCTTGGTGATGCAGGCGGCCTTGAGACCTTTCTCGGCCAGGCCGAAGGTGGCGCGAAGCCCGGCACCGCCGGCGCCGACCACGATCACGTCATACAGGTGCTGCCGAACCTTGTGGGATTCCAGCTTGGAGCTTTCCATGAAATCTCTTCCTCGCGTCTTATGGGTTCAGCGCAATGCGCAGCACGGCCAGCACGCTTGCCAGCGCGCCCAGTACCGCGAGGAACTTGATCGTCACCATCAGCGCGACCTCCTTCCAGCGGACATGCACGTAATCCTCGATCACCACCTGCATGCCCAGTACCGCATGCCAGAACAGGGTGAGCACGAAGGCGACCAGCAGCAATGCGTTCAACGGCCTGGCTACCGCGGCGCGCGCGGTCGGGTAGTCGGCATGCAGCAAGCACAACACGGTGGCGACAAACCATACGCCCAACAGCACCAGCGCGACGGCGGTCACACGCTGGCTCCACCAGTGACCCACGCCGGACTGCGATGAACCAAGGCCACGGGCAACCTTGAGCGGGTTGCGCCGATCTTTGACGACGCTGCCTTTTGCGTTCATGCCACACCTCCCGCCATCAGCACCCAGGCCCACACCAGCACGGTGAGCACGATGCTGACCGCCAGCGACAGCCAGCTGGAACGCACGAACTGCGCAATGCCGTAACCGAGACCCGCATCCTGTACCAGATGGCGAATGCCATTGCACAGGTGGTAGAACAAGGCCCAGCTCCAGCCCACCAGCAACACCATGCCGACCGGGCTGCCGATGAGGCTCTTGTAGTGGTTGAAGCTCTCCTCGCCCGCCGCCAGCTGCAGCAGCCCGCACACCACCAGCACGCTGCCGACGGCAAGGGCGATGCCGGTAGCGCGATGCAGGATGGAACTCACCATCTGCACTTGCCATCTATAGATCTGGAGATGCGGAGAGAGCGGTCGGTGCATGTCTGCCATGGCGGCTGTCCTGAGTGAAATCGCTGATCTCATTGCCGCATCTGCCCTGTACGCCATCGGCGACGAGCGCCGTTGCAGGTGTTCAGAAGTCGATGCAGCGTCCGTTCTTCTCCCAGTCGCCATAGCGGGTGGGGTCAGGCGCCGATCGTTCCGCCGGCATCTTGTCCCGGACCCGACTCGCCGGCACGACAACGTGCTCCGGAGGAACGGACGCAGGCGCGGATTCGACGGAGGAGTAGGTATCGGACATGGTTTTGTTGGCTCGCGAAGGTTAATACTTGCGGCAAAACAGCACAACCTTGACGATGCCTGGCGATATGCGGGATGAACCGCCCGCCACTTGCGCCGCGGCGCTGGCGCCCCAACTCTACTCCGATATGCCGACATCCTGCTCCGCTGAAACCCTGTTGATCGAAGGCGCCGATGCGATGGCATTCGCACACGCGCAATTCAGCAGCAAGGTCAGCTCGCTCGCCATCGGCCGGTGGCAATTCAGTGCATGGCTCGATCCAAAAGGTCGGGTGCGCGCATTGTTTCATCTGCTGAGGCTCGCCGACGATCGCTTCCTGCTGCTGCTGCGCGGTGGCGATGCGGCGACGATGGTGGATGCCTTGCGACGCTTCGTGTTCCGCTCGAAGCTTGCACTGACCGCGCTGCCGCCACGGGCGCTGGCGACCGGCCCGGCACTGCCGATGCATCTCGTCAACGACGATGCAGCACTTTCGCTGGGTTGCGGCACGCACAGTCTGCGAATCGTCGACTCGGCAGCGGGTGACACCGACTGGCAGCCGCTGCAGCTACGCGCGGGCTGGCCATGGCTGCCGACACAGTCATTGAACGAGGTGCTGCCGGCTGCACTGTCGTTGCAGCGGTTGCAGGCGGTCGCCATCGACAAGGGCTGCTATCCGGGCCAGGAGATTGTTGCCCGGCTGCACTTTCGCAACGGACACAAACGGCATCTGCACAGCGTCACATTGTCGCAACCGGCACATGCCGGCGAGGTGCTGCGCGATGATGACCGCGATGTGGGTTGCATACTGAATGCCTTCAACGCAAATGATCGCATCGAGGCTCTGGTGGTATTGAGCGACGATGTCGCCGCGCGAGCGGATGACGAACGATCGCTGTCGCTCAACGACAATCTCGTGATGCATCTGGATTCGTCTTGGCCGGCGTGAGCAATGCCGCGCAGGGATCATCACGCGACGACGACATCTGCTTATTGTGAGCACAGGCTAAACTCCATCCTCCCGGCACTTGCCAGCGGCAGATTCCGCCACTAGGCTCCGCCGATCGAACATCGCGGCATCCGGAACACGGGGTGCCGAAGTACGCGACGAACCGGAAGAATCCGAATCGGCGCGACCCGGCGAAAGCCGGATGGCACATCGCCTCGCATCCACGAGTGCGCAGCAGCAGTTGCAGGCAACACGGCCGACACCGGCACGCGCAACGCCAGGCAACACCCATTCCGATCGGCATCAGATCGCCGCTCGTACCGCCACAATCCCGTGGCAAGGCGCCCGACCACAAGTTTCGGTCACGGCGATAGATCCAGGTGGAACGGCCTGCCCGCCCGTCCACCGCAACGGCGCACAAAGCTTGCATCGCTTTGCGCGTACAGCACGTTGGAGGCAGAACCATGAAACTTTCCATGCTGTTGTGGCTGACATCGTTGATGCCACAACCCGTCGCAGACCAGGCGTGCCTGGCGACCACCGTCTACCTGGAGGCACGCAGCGAACCTACCAACGGCCAACTCGCCGTGGCGGAGGTGGCACTGCGCCGGCGCGATCGCGGACGCTGGGGCAGCACCGTATGCAAGGTCGTTACCGCTCCGCACCAGTTCGCGACCACCACCACCCCGGGTTCGTTCGACGTCAACAACCTCGAAGCTTTCAACAAGGCCTGGCAGGTGGCCGGTCGCTCAATCCACAACTGGCAGCTGCCAGTGGCGCAACGACACATGCTGGTGCCGCGCGCCGATCACTTTGCCACGACAGCGATCTCGCCGGCGTGGTCGCGCAATCGCCCCAGCGTAACCATCGGTGAGCATGCGTTCTACGCGGTGAATTGATCCGTACGTGATTCGCAACTAAAAAAAAGGCCCTCAAACGAGGGCCTTTTTTATAACTGGACGTCCAATCGAATGGACGTCCATACGTCTATCTTAAATCAGCGCGCGTACACATGGTCGCCGCGAACCTCGACGTAATCGCCATTGCGAAGGTTGGGGTTCTCGCGTTGCGTGACGGTGGCGTACTGGCCATCATCCAGCCGCACGACGATGCGCCACGCCGTACCGTTGCCACCGCTGCGCTTTCCGACCTGGTTGCCCACGACGCCGCCGGCAACCGCGCCGACCACGGTAGCGGCCTTGCGGCCGTCGCCCTTGCCGACCTGGTTGCCAAGTACGCCGCCCGCCACCGCACCAATGATCGCGCCCAGCGTGCCGCCGTTGCCGTTGCCACCGTCCGTGTAAACCTGTTGCACTTCCTGCACCACGCCGCAAGTCTGGCAACGTGCGGTCTGGTTTCCGTAGCCGTTCTGGCCCTGATAGCCCCGATTGTAATTGCCGTTGTTGTAGCCGCTGTTGTTGCCATAAGGCGCGGTGGCGCAACCGGCCAGAGCCAGTCCGGCCGTCATCGCTGCAGCGAGCGCAAACTTTCCGGTCAGTGCGTTCATGAGGTAACTCCTTTCAATGGGGCAAGTTCGATTGAGCGAGTTCAGCGAGCGTCCGATACAGCCGTCACACCTTCCTGCACCTGCACGCGGTCACCCGGATCGTGATCCATACGCACCGTGCGGGTCACTCCGTTGTAGGTATAGCGCACGTCGTAGCCCACGACCTTGGTGGAGGGGTTGTTCACCGTGCTGCACTTGCGCTCTACCGACGAAGTCACCTGACCGTGCTGACGACTGGCCTCGATGCGATTGCCCGCATAACCGCCGCCAACTGCGCCGGCCACCGTAGCCAGGGTCTTGCCCTTGCCGCCGCCGACCTGATTGCCGAGCAGGCCGCCGACTACAGCGCCAATGGCGGTGCCGGCGATGCGGTGCTGATCTCGCGGCGGCGCGGTCTGGGTCACCGTTTCGTCGTGGCACACCTGGCGCGGATTGTTCGAGGTCGAGCGCACCGGATCCACGCTGACGACCTTGGCGTACTTGACCCCGGCGTCCCCGCCGCTGCCTGCATCGAGCGCCGCGCTGCCGCCGGAAGTGCCCGCGTCCGCATTGCGGTTGCAAGCAGCCAGCCCCGTCGCCAATGTCGCAGCGATAGCGATATTGAGTACATTGCCCATCAATCTGTTCATCACGACCCTCTCCTCTGTTTGTATGCTGCTGTTGCCGCTTGACGCTTAGAAAGACGCGCGCAAGGATTTTGCGTCGTCATTGAACCGGTATGCACATGAATCGGAGTTAGCTCCCGATCACTACATTATCTTCACCTCCCCGTCGCGGACTCTCTGCCAGTGCACGAAAATCGCAGCACGCCCGATCTGATCGATAGCCACGCCCATCTTGACGATCAGGCATTCGCTGCCGATCGCGAGGAAGTGATCGACCGCGCCTGGCGCGCAGGCGTCGGCGACATGATCGTGCCCGGCGTGGACGCCCGGAGCTGGCCCGGCATCAAGGCGCTGTGCGCGAGGCACAGCCGGCTGCATCCGGCCTTTGGATTGCACCCGATGTTCCTTCACAAGCATGTGCCTGCGGATGTGGATGCGCTGTCTTCGTGGCTGGACGAAGAGAACGTCGTTGCCGTCGGCGAGATCGGCCTGGATTTCCAGGTGGAGGGTCTCGACCGCGATTCACAGCGCCAGTTCTTCCTGCGCCAGCTGCAGCTGGCGCGCCAGCGTGATCTGCCGGTGATCGTGCACGCGCGCGGCGCACTGGAGGAAGTAAGCCTGACCTTGCGCCGCACCGGCGGATTGCGCGGCGTGGTGCACAGTTTTTCGGGAAGCTGGCAGCAGGCGCAGCACCTGTGGGACATCGGCTTCCATCTGGGCATTGGTGGGCCGGTGACCTACCCCCGGGCGCAACGCCTGCGTCGCATCGTGGCCCAGATGCCGATCGATTTCCTGTTGCTGGAGAGCGACGCCCCCGATCAGCCCGACGCCGCCCACCGGGGTGAGCGCAACGAGCCGGGAAGGATAGTCGATGTATTGCAATGCGTCGCGGCGCTGCGCAGCGAATCGGTAGCGCATGTGGCCGCTGCCACAAGCGCCAACGCGCGACGCCTGTTTGCGCTGGACCGCCGCAACAGCTGAGCGGCTTCATCGTTGTCACCACTTGCGTGCTTGGGCTCGCGCTTGCTATCGTTTTATTTCATTGATGAAATATGACCTGGTGAAATGGTGCGCCTGACCGATTGCATCGAGCTCATGGACCAGGGCATCGGCCGGGTGAGCCATATCATCCCGCAGATGCCCGCCACCGAAGCGCGGCTGACTCGGCTGATGCTGATGGTCGGCGGCGCCCTCGAGGAGGAGCTCGAGTTCAAGCTGAAGCCGCACAAGCTCAACCACAGCGAGTTTCTCACGCTGATGATCCTGTATAGCCGCCCGGACGGCAGCTCGACGCCCGGGGAATTGTGCGAGTACGCCAGCCAGGGCGCCACCAACATGACCCGCATCGGCAATGCGCTGGTCAAGCGTGGACTGATCACCCGTGGTGGCAGTGAGGAGGATCGTCGGCGCGTGCTGATCCGGATCACGCCGGCCGGCCGGCGTTTCGTGCAGAAAATGCTGCCACCGATGTTTCCCCGCGTCGCAACCATGTTCGCGGGCTTCAGCGACGGCGACAAACGCAGCCTCAGCCGTTTGCTGCGCAAGCTGGCTCGTAACCTCGACGAACTGAGCGACGCCAACCCTCCATGAAGGAAGCCCCGATGAAGCATGCTCCGCTTCGTGGCCGCACGGCGCTGACCGTGGCGATCACGCTGATGCTGGCCGCCTGCGCGTCCGCCCCGGCGAAGCTCGGTTCGCCGACGCTGCGCGACGATGTTCCGCTGGCCGGTCTGCAGGCCCCGACACGCGCGGGCTGGCCGGCGGTGCAGTGGTGGCGCCAGTACGGCGACCGTCAGCTGGACGATCTGATGGACCGCGCCATGCAGCAGTCGCCGGATCTTGCGCTGGCACGCAGCCGCGTGCAGAACGCCGATCAGTCCGCACGACTCGCCGCCGCGCAGCTCGGCCTGTCGATCAATGGCAGCGCGCAAGTCTCACGCACACGGATGAGCGAGCACGGCCTGATTCCCAGCAAATTCCTGGGCTTCACCTGGTACAACCAGGCCGACCTGGGCGTGCAGTTGCAGTACGACTTCGACTGGTGGGGCAAGAAGCGCGCGACGGTGGAAGCAGCACTGGATCAGGCCCACGCCGCCGAAGCCCAGCGCAGTGCCGCCGCGCTGGCGATCCAGTACGCCGTGGCTGACACCTACTTCGGCTGGCAGGCCGATCAGGCGCGTCTGCAATTGACTGACCAGCTGCTTGCCACGCAGCAGCAACTGGCGCATATCGCCGAGTTGCGCGTGCAGCAGGGCATCGATTTGCCGGACGAGGCCCAGAAGGCCCGCGCGCAACTGGCCGGCGTACGCGAGATGCGTGCAGCACTGGATGGGTCGGCAAAGATCCGTCGTGTCGCGCTCGCATCGTTGCTCGGCGTGACGCCGGCGCAGTTGCCGGAGCTCAAGGCACAACCGCTGCCGGCGGTCGAGCGCGGAGTACCCCCACATGCCGGCCTGGACCTGGTCGCGCGGCGACCCGACATCGCAGCCAGTCGTTGGCAGGTCGAAGCCGCGCTGAAGCAGACCGATGCGGCGCGTGCGGAGTTCTTCCCCGACGTCAGCATCAGCGCACTGGCGGGTTTGTCCAGCATCGACATGGGCAAGCTGCTCACTCCCGGCAGCCGCACGTTTGCCCTGACTCCGGCTCTGCATCTGCCGATTTTCAACGGCGGCGCCCTGCAGGCCGGCTACGGCATAAGCAAGGCCCAGCTCGATGCGGCGGTGGCGCAATACAACAGCACCGTGCTGACCGCTGCGCGCGAGGTGGCGACCCAGGCGCTGGGCGCCGAACAGGTTGCCGCCCGGCAGCACGAACAGCGCGCCCAGCTCGAAGCCGACCGCCAATTGCTGGCGAATGCGCAGGCGCGTGCGCGCCAGGGTGTACGCGACGCCCGCGAGAGCCTCGGCGCCAAAGCCGAATGGCTGCAGCAGCGCGACGCCGCGGCACAGTTGCAGGCGCAGGCGTTGAGCACCGAACTCGCCCTTATCAAGGCCCTCGGCGGCGGTTATCGCACCGGCGTGCCCGCCACCGAAACCGCACGAACCCCTTCCCCTTCTGTCAGCGCCGGAGCCGTCGACCATGAGCCCCATTGAATCCGACAAGTCGCAAACCGCCGGCGATGCCGACGACAGCGGCATGGCCGCGAAAGATCCGGCCAAGCGCCGCCGCGTGCTGCTGATCGTGGCTGGCGCGTTCGTCCTTGCCGGCCTGGCCTGGTTCCTGCTGTGGCTGTTCGTGTTTTCCGCCCGCGAGAAGACCGACAACGCCTATGTCGGCGGCAACCAGGTGGCGATCTCGGCGCAGGTGCCGGGCACGGTGGTGGCGATCCTCGCCGACGACACCCAGCACGTCGACGCCGGCCAGGTGCTGGTGAAGCTGGACAGCACCGATGCGCAGACACGCCTGCAGCAGGCACGCAGCGCGCTGGCCCAGGCCGTGCGCGGAGTGCGCCAGCAGACCAGTTCCGCCACCGGTGCCGATGCCCAGGTGGTGGCTGCGAAGCTCGACCTGAAGAAGGCCGAGGCCGATCTGAAGCGCCGGTTGCCGCTCATCGCCGCACAGGCTGAATCACCCGAAATCGTGCAGCACCTGCGCGATGGCGTGGAGCAGGCGCGTTCGGCCGTGGTCGCGGCCGAGGCGCAGGCGTCTGCCGCGCATGCCGCCATCGAAGGCACCGATGTGGCACGGAACCCGGCGGTGCTGCAGGCGCGCGCCAACTTCCGCGCCGCCTGGGTCGCCGCGCAGCGCAACGCGATCTACGCGCCGGTGTCCGGCTACGTGGCCGAACGCAGCGTGCAGTTGGGCAACAGCGTGCAGCCGGGCCAGCAGCTGATGACGGTGGTGCCGCTGCACGACCTGTGGATCGACGCGAATTTCAAGGAAAGCCAGCTGCGCCACATCCGCATCGGCCAGCCGGCGACCGTGGTCTCCGACCTGTACGGCGGCGACGCGGAGTACCACGGCAAGGTGATCGGCCTGGGTGCCGGCACGGGCAGCGTGTTCTCGCTGCTGCCGGCGCAGAACGCCACCGGCAACTGGATCAAGGTGGTGCAACGGGTGCCGGTGCGCATCGCGCTGGACAACAAAGAGCTGGACAAGCATCCGCTGCGCATCGGCCTGTCCACCGACGTCACCGTCGACATCCGCCATGACCAGGGCAGCGTGCTGCCTGGCAGGTCGCCGCCACAGCCGGTGGCACAGACCGACGTCTACGACCAGATGGCCAGCAAGGCCGATGCGGAAGCCGACCAGGTCATCCGCGCCAATCTGCCCCACGCCACCGTCGCGAACTGAATCCAGCCATGGCCGTCACGCCGAACGACGCAATCTCCGACGCCCCACTGAAGCCCCTGCACGGCGGTCCGCTGGCACTGCTCACCATCGCCGTCGCGTTCAGCACGTTCATGGAAGTGCTGGACATGACGATCGTCAACGTCGCCGTGCCGCATATCGCCGGCAGCCTCGGCGTGAGCCCCAGCGAAGGCACCTGGACGATCAGTTCCTACGCGCTGGCCAGCGCGATCATGCAGCCGCTCACCGGCTGGCTCGCGCGCCGCTTCGGCGAGGTGAAGACCTTTGTCGGTTCGGTGCTGATGTTCGTGGTCTTCTCGATGCTGTGCGGACTGGCCACCAGCATGCCGATGCTGGTGATCGGCCGGCTGCTGCAGGGCGCCGGCTCCGGCCCGATGGTGGCGCTGTCGCTGACCCTGCTGCTGTCCAACTACCCCAAGGAGAAACAGGGCATCGCACTGGCGCTGTGGGCGATGACCGTGGTGGTGGCACCGATCTTCGGTCCGATCCTGGGTGGCTGGCTGACCGACAACTTCTCGTGGCCGTGGATCTTCTACATCAACCTGCCGGTGGGCATCCTGGCAGCCGTGGTCACCTGGGGCCTGCTGCGCAAGCGCGAGACCAGGACCTACAAGGCACCGATCGACATGATCGGGCTGCTGCTGCTGGTGGTCGGCGTGGGCGCGCTGCAGTTCATGCTGGACAACGGCAACGACCATGACTGGTTCTCCTCGCCGATGATCCTGACCCTGGGTCTCACCGCGCTGATCTGTCTCACCTTCCTGATCGTATGGGAACTGCATGCGAAGCATCCGGTGGTGGACCTGTCGCTGTTCAGGCAACGCAACTTCACCGTGGGCGTGGTCAGCCTGTCGCTGGGCATGTTCGCGTTCTTCGGCATCAACGTGGTGTTTCCGCTGTGGCTGCAGATCACCCTGGGCTATACCGCCACCTGGGCCGGACTGGCCACCGCGCCAGTCGGCGTGCTGGCGTTCCTGATCGCGCCGATCCTGGGCAAGAACATGCACAAGCTGGATCTGCGCGCGGTGGTGACATTCGCGTTCCTGGTGTTCGCCGGCACCGCGTACTGGTTCTCCACCTTCGACAGCTCCGCATCGTTTTCCACCCTGATCCTGCCACGCTTCGTGATGGGCCTGGCGATTCCCTGCTTCTTCATTCCACTGAACCAGGTCTACCTGTCCGGCCTGCCGGTCGACCAGATCGCCAGCGCGTCGGGGCTGTCCAACTTCTGCCGCACCATCGGTTCGAGCGTGTCCACCGCGATCATGGTGACGATGTGGCAACACCGCGGCGAAACCCACCATGCGGCGCTCACCGAATACGTCAGCCCCGGCCATCCCGCCGCCACCCGGTTCGTCGGACAGCTGTCCCACAGCGGCCTTTCGTCCACGCAGAGCCTGGGGCTGATCGACCAGTTGCTGACCCGCGAAGCGCTGACGCTGGCGGTGAACGATGTGTTCTGGGCCTGCGCCATCCTGTTCGTACTGCTCATCCCGATATTGTGGTTCGCCAAACCGCCGTTCGGCAGCGCTGGCGGCGCAGTCGGCCACTGAGGGCGCCTGGAAAATGCTGCGGTCCGGGGCTGCAGCATTTTCCGCCCGCCACGACTGGTGCGGCGCAATATCTTCTGTTAGCGTTCGCCGCATGGCACAAACAAAGCGCACCATCAAGAAGTATCCGAACCGGCGTCTCTACGACACGGAAATCTCCAGCTACATCACGCTGGAGGAAGTCCGCCAGCTGGTCCTGGACAACGAGGATTTCGAGGTTCGCGACGCCAAGAGCGGCGAAGACCTGACCCGCTCGGTCCTGCTGCAGATCATCTCCGAGCACGAGGACAGGGGGCAGCCGATGCTGTCGCCGCAGTTGCTCAGCCAGATCATCCGTTTCTATGGCAATTCGCTGCAGGGCTTCATGGGGCCTTACCTGGAGCGCAGCCTTGAAGTGTTCCTGGATCAGCAAACGCAGTTCCGCAGCCAGCTCAACAACCTGATGGGGCAGACGCCCTGGAACACGCTGAACGATTTGACCGAGCGCAACCTGGCAGCCTTCCAGGCGATGCAGCGCGGCTTGATCGATACTGCCGCCCAAGTGATCCCGACCCCGGGCGCGGGCACCCGCAGCGGCAAGAAATCCGGCTGATCCCGGCTTGGCCGACGACGCGCATCGACGCGTCGTTCGTTTTGTTTCCCTGATCCAACCGTTGCAGCACAGCACGTGTTGCCTTGCGGCATGATCGTGTCGAACGACCGAGATCCATGAACCAGACCGCTGCTGCGAAACCCGCCATGGAAAAGCCTGCGATGGAACGACGTGTTGCGCTGGTTACCGGCGGCATCGGCGGCCTGGGCACGGAAATCTGCCGCCAGCTGGCCCAAGCCGGTCGAACCGTGATCGCGGTGGATCTGGCCGCACGCAGCGAGCGCGTCGCCGCGTTTCGCGAAGAGACCGCCGACTTCGGTGCCGCCATCGCGTTCGAACCCGCGGACGTCAGCGACTTCGACGGCTGCCAGCATCTGATAGCCCGCATCGAACAACAGCATGGCCAGGTCGATATCCTGGTCAACGCCGCCGGCATCACCCGCGACGCCAGCCTGCGCAAGATGACGCCGCAGCAGTGGCACGAGTTGATGCGGGTGAATCTCGACGGCGTCTTCAACATGTGCCGCAACGTAGTGGAGGGCATGACGGCGCGCGGCTTCGGCCGCATCGTCAACATCAGCTCGGTCAACGGCCAGACCGGACAATTCGGACAGACCAACTACTCCGCTGCCAAGGCCGCCGTGCATGGCTTCAGCATGGCGCTGGCGCGCGAAACCGCGCGCAAGGGCGTCACCGTCAATACCGTTTCGCCCGGGTACTGCGACACGCCGATGGTCGCCGCCGTTTCTGCCGAGATCCGCGCCGGCATCATCGCCGGCATCCCCGTCGGCCGGCTCGGCTCACCGTCCGACATCGCCCGTGCCGTGGTCTTTCTGAGCGCCGACGACGCCGGCTACATCACCGGCGCCAATCTGCCGGTCAACGGCGGCTATTTCATGAGCTTCTGAGCGGTTCGATCCATCCGGGATTGCAGTCATGCGCCGCTTGCGGAACAGTGGACGGATTCTTCCCCAGGATCGCAGCATGGCGCAGCAAACCATCACCCTCATCGGCGGCGGCCTGGTCGGCGCGCTGCTGGCACAGCAACTGGCTCAGCGCGGCTTTGCTGTCGAGGTGTTCGAGAAGCGCGCCGACCCGCGACGGGCCGGTTTCCTCGGGGGTCGCTCGATCAACCTGGCGCTGGCCGAACGCGGCCTGCAGGCATTGCGCGTGGCGGCCCTGGCCGACGACGTGCTGCAGCGCGCGGTGATGATGCGCGGTCGCATGGTCCACGACCTGGAAGGCAACAGTGCACTGCAGCGCTACGGCGTCGACGACAGCGAAGTGATCTGGTCGGTATCGCGTGGCGCATTGAACATGCAGCTGCTGGATGCCGCCGAGGCGGCCGGCGTGCAGTTCCATTTCGGACAATCGCTGGTCAGCGCCGATTTCGATGCGCAACGCATTCGAGTGGCCGACGTGGCCGGCGTCGAACGCGATGTTCCGTTCGGCATGCTGATCGGAGCCGATGGCGCCGGCTCTGCGGTGCGCGCTGCGATGAACGCGCACAGCCCGCTTGGCGAACGCATCGAGTCGCTCGGCCACGGTTACAAGGAACTGGAGATTCCGCCGGCGGCTGAACTGCCGGCCGCCGTGCTGCGGCTCAGCGGTGGTCATGACCAGTTCGCGCTGGAGCCACACGCGCTGCACATCTGGCCGCGCGGTGGCTACATGTGCATCGCACTGCCGAATGTCGAAGGCAGCTTCACCGTCACGCTGTTCCTGCCGGCACAGGGCGAGGCACCGAGTTTCGCTACCCTGCCCGACGCCGCTGCAGCTGCTGCGTTCTTCAGCAGGCAGTTCCCGGGATTGCTGTCGCTGATTCCGCGCTTCAGCGAAGACTTCGACACTCATCCGGTCGGTACCCTGGCCACGCTGTACCTCGACCGCTGGCATCTGGACGGCCGTGCGCTGCTGGTCGGCGATGCGGCCCATGCGATCGTGCCATTCCACGGCCAGGGCATGAACTGCGGCTTCGAAGACACCGTGGTGCTGGCGAACCTGCTGGCCGCGGCGCCAGACGACGGTGCCGAGGTGTTCGCCGAGTTCCAGCGCGTGCGCCAGCCCAATGCCAACGCGATCGCCGCGATGGCGCTGGAAAACTACGTCGAGATGCGCGATTCGGTGGCCGACCCGCATTACCTTGCCAAGCGTGAACTGGGGGCGCTGCTGGCGGCACGCGCGCCGCAGCACTACATGGCGCGCTATCGGCTGGTCACGTTCTCGCACGTGCCCTACGCCTATGCGCTGGAACGCGGACGTGCGCAGGATGCGCTGCTGGAGCAGCTGCTGCGCGATACGCCCCGGGTCGCGGATGTCGATCTCGAAGCAGCCGCGAGCCTGCTCCGGTCCAGCCTGCCGCCGTTGCCTCCGCTGCGGCATGGATAAGGCCCTGCTCGACGCGTTTCGCGCCACCGACTACCTGGTCTGCATCGACGACGTGGAATGGGCCGGCATCCGCATCGACCAGCCGCTGCCGGCATCGCTGCAGGCGCTGGTCGGCGTGCGCTCCTGGGGTTTCATCACCGCATGGAATGCCCGTGCACAGGCGACCCGAACCCCGGCGGGCAATCTTGCCGCACAACGCGAATTGCTGACCGCGCTGCGCGCATGGCCCGGAGCCGTGATCCATCCGGCAATCGGCATCGGCCGCACCGGCTGGAGCGAACCCAGCCTGTTCGTGGTCGGCCCCGACATCGCAACACTGGACACTCTGGCCCGGCAGCACGAACAACTGGCGTATGTCCACGGTCACGCCAACAGCACCGCCCGCTTGCGCCTGCTTGAATGACCGGCTCAGCGGCAGCACGCCGCATGGACAAGCGCCATCGGCATTGCGGACAATCAAGGCAATGACTGCTGCAGATCCCGCTGTACCCCTGCTTGAAGCACGGGCCCTGACTTTCCTTCGCCAGGACGAACCGGTGTTCGCGCCGCTGGGTTTCCAGCTGCACGCGGGCGAACTGGCCCTGGTCGAGGGCGACAACGGCAGCGGCAAGACCACCTTGCTGCGCATGCTGGCCGGCCTGCTGCACGTCGGCGAAGGCGAACTGCGCTGGCGCGGGGAACCGCTGCAGCGCGACCGCTGCGCCGGCGAGATCCTGTTCCTGGGCCACCAGCTCGGCCTCAAGGCCGACCTGAGTCCGCGCGAAAACCTGCAGATTGCCGCCGGGCTGCATGGCTGCCGCGACGGCGCCAGTGTGACGGCGGTGCTGGCCGAGATCGGCCTGCGCGGCTACGAGGACGAACCGGCGCGCCGCTTGTCTGCCGGTCAGAAGAAGCGCGCCGCACTGGCCCGACTGCTGTTGCTGCCGGCCACGCTCTGGCTGCTCGACGAACCGTACGCGAACCTCGACCGCATCGGCATCGCGCTGGTCAATCTCATGCTGGAAACGCACACCGCCGCCGGCGGTGCCGCGCTGGTGACCAGCCATGGCGCCGTGAGTTTCCATGGCGGCGAACCGCGGCATATCCGGATGCACGCATGAATCCTCCAGGCCTTCTTACCGCCTGCACGGCGATGCTGCGGCGCGACCTCACGCTGGCGTGGCGTCGGCGCGGCGATATCGCGATGCCGGTGCTGTACGCGCTGATCGTGACGATGCTTTTCCCGTTCGCGCTGGGGCCGGAAGACACCTTGCTGCAGCGGATCGCCGGCGGCGTGGTGCTGGTCACGGTGCTGCTGGCGATGCTGCTGGCGCTGGATGCGATGTTCTCCAGCGACATCGAGGACGGTTCGCTGGAACAGCTGGTGCTCGCGCCGCAGCCGCTGGCGCTGATGCTGGGCATGAAGATCCTCGCCCACTGGATCACCACCGCGCTGCCGTTGATCCTGATCGCGCCGCTGATGGCCGCCATGCTGCACCTGCCCGGCGCGCTGATTCCGGTGCTGTTGCTGGGGTTGCTGCTGGCCACGCCGCTGCTCAGCCTGCTCGGTGCGGTGCTGGTGGCGCTGACGGCCGGTACCCGGCGCTCTGGTATGCTGCTCGCCTTGATGTTGCTGCCTTTGTGCGTACCCGCAGTGATCTTCGCCGCGGGTGCCGTGGCAGCCGCCCAGCAGGGATTGCCGTGGCTCGCGCCGATCGCCTGGCTCGCTGCCGCACTGGTGCTGGCTGTGGTGTTGGCGCCACTGGCCTGCGCCGCCGCCCTTCGTATTGCCCTGGACGCCTGACGACTTGCTTATGGCTAACTGGATTCCGCTCTGGTTGCACAAACTCGGCTCGCCGCCGACGTTCTACCGCTTCGCCGGTACGCTGCAGCCGTGGGCCATGACGCTGGCGCTGGCGCTGGGCGCGATCGCGCTGTACGGCGGCCTGGTGCTGGCGCCGGCGGACTACCAGCAGGGCGACGCCTACCGGATCATCTTCATCCACGTGCCCAGCGCGTGGATGAGCATGTTCATCTACGCGGTGATGGGCGCGGCCTCGTTCATCGCCCTGGTGTGGCGGATCAAGCTGGCCGAGGTGGTGGCGATGGAATCGGCGCCGATCGGCGCGGCGTTCACCTTCATCACCTTGGTCACCGGCTCGCTGTGGGGCAAGCCGATGTGGGGCACCTGGTGGACCTGGGACGCGCGACTCACTTCAGAGCTGGTGCTGCTGTTCCTGTTCCTGGGCGTGATCGGGCTGTACCACGCGTTCGAGGATCGCCGCCAGGGCGCGCGCGCCGCGGCCTTCCTGGCAATCATCGGCATCATCAACGTGCCGATCGTGCACTTCTCGGTGAACTGGTGGAACACCTTGCACCAGGGCAGCACGGTCAATGTGTTCGGCCAGTCGAAGATGTCCTGGGACATGCTGTGGCCTCTGTTGACGATGGTGCTGGCGACCAAGTTCTATTACGCCGCCAGCCTGTTCCGCCGCGTGCGCACCGACCTGCTGGCACTTGAGGGCGGCAAGGACTGGGTGCGCCGGATTGCCGAACGCGACGCAGCGCCATGACCGCCGTGCAGACCTTTCTCTCGATGGGCGGATATGCGGCCTACGTCTGGCCGGCGTATGCCGTCTTCTTCATCGTGCTGGTCGCCGACACCGTCGCCCCCCGACTGCGGCGGCGCCGCGTGCTCGCTGAACTTCGCGCACGCCTGGCGCGTCAAAGTGCCCGTCAGCAACGCCCCGGCGGCGGCGACCTCCCCATTTCACCTTCGCCCTGAGCGGAGCGGATCGACACCATGCCCATGAACCCTACCCGCAAACGCCGGCTCACCATCGTGTTGTCGATTCTCGCCGCAGCGGCCATCGCGGCGGTGCTGGTCGTGCTGGCGCTGCAAAACAACATGAATTACCTGCTCACTCCGAGCCAGGTGCAATCGGGTGAGGCAGGCGGCTACAAGACGTTCCGCCTCGGCGGCATGGTCAAGGCCGGCTCGATCCAGCGCAGCAACGACTCGCTCAAGGTTACCTTCACGGTGGTCGATGCCGGCGGCGCGATGCCGGTGGAGTACACCGGCATCCTGCCCGACCTGTTCCGCGACAACCAGTCGGTGATCGCCACCGGCCACATGGACGGGGCCCGCTTCGTCGCCACCGAGGTGCTGGCCAAGCATGACGAGACCTACATGCCGAAAGAGCTGAAGGACGCGATGGCCAAGGCGCACGAGGGCAAGCAGGTCAAGGAAGCGGTGAACGGGGAACAGGGAACGGGTAGTGAGTAAACCCGTTGCGTCCCTTTGCCCATCGCCTGACCGGAGCAAAATCATGTCAATTGCATCGCACTACAACATTCCCCGTTCCCTGCGACCTTCAGGAAGTCCCCTTGCGGGATTCCCCGTTTCCGGCTCCCGACCATGACTCCGGAACTAGGCCAACTCGCGCTGATCCTCGCCCTGCTGCTGGCGCTGGCGCAGAGCGTCCTGCCGCTGGTCGGCGCATGGCGCGGCAATCGCGCGCTGATGGCGGTGGCGCGCCCGGCCGCGGCCGGTCAGGCGGTGTTCGTCGCCATGGCCTTCGGCATCCTGGCGTGGGCGTTCCTGCGCTTCGACTTCTCGGTGCAGTACGTGGCCGACAACTCGAACCTGGCGCTGCCGTGGTACTACCGCATCGCCGCGGTGTGGGGCGCGCACGAGGGTTCGCTGCTGCTGTGGATCCTTATCCTCAACGTGTGGACGGTGGCGCTGGCCGCGTTCAGCCAGAAGCTGCCCGAGGTGTTCGCCTCGCGCGTGATCGCGGTGATGGGCCTGATCGCGGTGGGTTTCCTCGCCTTCATCATCTTCACCTCCAACCCGTTCGGACGGCTGCTGCCGATGCCGGGCGACGGCGCGGATCTCAACCCGGTGCTGCAGGACCCGGGCATGACCTTCCACCCGCCGATGCTGTACATGGGTTACGTCGGTTTCTCGGTGGCTTTCGCGTTCTCGATCGCCGCCCTGCTCGGCGGCGAGCTGGAGCAGGCATGGGTGCGCTGGGCGCGGCCGTGGACGAACATCGCCTGGGCCTTCCTCACCTGCGGCATCGTCGCCGGCAGCTGGTGGGCCTATGCCGAACTGGGCTGGGGCGGCTGGTGGTTCTGGGATCCGGTCGAGAACGCCAGCTTCATGCCATGGCTGGTCGGCGTGGCGCTGATCCACGCGCAGGCGGTCACCGAGAAGCGCGGTTCGCTGCGCGCGTGGACGATCCTGCTGTCGATCTTCGCGTTCTCGCTGTCCCTGCTCGGCACCTTCCTGGTGCGCTCGGGCGTGCTCACCTCGGTGCATGCGTTCGCCTCCGATCCGCGCCGCGGCGTGTTCATCCTGGCCTTCCTGACCATCGTGGTCGGCGGCTCGCTGCTGCTGTATGCGCTCCGGGCACCCAAGGTGCTCGGCGGCAAGCCGTTCAGGGTGGTGTCGCGCGAAACCGCGCTGCTGATCAGCAACCTGATGTTCGCGGTGGCGGCGGCGATGGTGCTGCTGGGCACGCTGTTCCCGCTGATCGGCGACGCGCTGAACCTGGGCCGGATCTCGGTCGGCCCACCCTACTTCGGCTTCCTGTTCCCGCTGCTGATGCTGCCGGTGGTGCTGTTGCTGCCGTTCGGCCCGTTCCTGCGCTGGGGCAAGGGCGAGGCGCCCGTGCTGAAGCAATTGCTGCTGCGCGCCGGCATCGCCGCGGCGGCCTGCGCGATCGTGGCGGCGTTCTTCGTCGACGGCCAGCCCAAGGCGATCGCCGGCGTGGCGGCGCTGGTCTGGCTCATCGTCGGCGTGCTGCTGTACGCGCTCAAGCGCTGGCGCGAGATGCCGCGCGGCCGCCGTTACCCGGCCGAGATGGCCGGCATGCTGCTGGCGCACCTGGGCGTAGGCGTGTTCGTGGCCGGCGTGCTGCTGTCCGAGTCGCTCAGCGTGACCCGCGATGTGCGCATGGCGCCGGGCGAGACCCAGCACATCGGCAGCTACGACTTCCGCTTCGATGGCGTGCGCCATACGACGGGGCCGAACTGGACCGCCGACCAGGGCGTGGTCACGGTCACCCGCAACGGTAGCGAGACCACCGTGATGCACCCGCAGAAGCGCACCTACCCGCGCGGCCAGGTGCAGACCGAATCCGCGGTGGATGCCGGCATCACCCGCGACCTCTACGTGGCGCTGGGCGAGCCGATGGACGCGAACGACATCGAAGGCGCCTGGGCGCTGCGCCTGTACTACAAGCCCTTCATCCGCTGGATCTGGGCCGGCGGCCTGCTGATGATGCTGGGCGGCCTGGTCTGCGCCACCGACAAGCGCTTCCGCATCAAGCGCAGCGCCAGGGCCGAAGCCGGCGCCGACGCTGCCGACGGCCTGCAGATGCAGGAAACGCGCGCATGAGCCGCCTGCTTCCGTTCATCGGCTTCATGCTGCTGGTGGGACTGTTCGGCTTCGGCATCTGGTGGAACACCCAGCACGACCCGAACGCGATTCCGTCGCCGCTGCTGGACAAGCCCGCACCCGCGTTCAACCTGCCGAAGCTGTATGAGCCGGCGCAGACGGTCAGCAAGACCGACCTGCTGGGCAAGCCCTACCTGCTCAACGTGTTTGCCAGCTGGTGCATCGAGTGCGGCGTGGAACACCCGGTACTGGCCGCCGAAGGCCCGACCCTGGGCGTGCAGCTGGTCGGCTACAACTACAAGGATGCGCCGAACGACGCCAAGGGCTGGCTGGCCAAACACGGCAACCCGTACGACCTGCTGATCGCCGACGAGCCCGGACGCACCGCGATCGACTTCGGCGTATACGGCGCGCCGGAAAGTTTCCTGATCGATGCGAAGGGCGTGATCCGCTACAAGCACATCGGCCCGCTGACGCCCGAGGTGGTGGCGAAGGAACTGAAGCCGGCGATCGCGGCGATGCTGAAGGAGGCGCCGTGATGCGCCCGTTCCTGCGCATGCTGTTCGTGGCGCTGCTCGCGGTTGCCGGCGTCGCGCACGCGCAGGCGATCGAGCCGATGCCGTTCAGGGACCACGCCCAGGAGCTGCGCTTCCAGCAGCTCACCCACCAGCTGCGCTGCCCGATGTGCCAGAACGAGACGCTGGCCGATTCCAACGCGCCGATCGCGCGCGACCTGCGCAACCAGATTTTCCAGATGATGCAGCAAGGCAAGAGCGACGAGGAGATCAAGCAGTACCTGGTCGCGCGCTATTCCCGGTTCGTGTTGTACGACCCGCCGCTGACGCCGGGTACCTGGCTGCTGTGGTTCGGCCCGCTGCTGATCCTGCTCGGCGGCGCCGGCGTGGTGCTGGCGGCGATCCGCAAACGCAGCCGCGCCGGCAGCATCGCCACTGAAGCACCGACCGACAACGGGGACGACTGGTGAAGACCGTTTTTCTGATTGCCGCCGCCGCGATGGTCGCGGTGGCGCTGGCCGTGCTGTTGCTGCCGCTGGTGCGCCAGGGCCGCAAGTCCGGTCGCTCGCGTGGCGTGTTCGCCGTGGCCCTGCTGATCGCGCTCGTGCTGCCGCTGGGCACCGGCGCACTGTACCTGCTGGTGGGCACGCCGGCCGCGTTGAACGGGGTGACCGCCGAGGCCACCGCGCCGATCAGCATGCAGCAGGCACTCGCCGAATTGCGCACGCATCTGCAACAGCAACCGGACGACCTGCAGGGCTGGATGCTGCTGGCCCAGACCAGCAGCATGCTGCGCCAGCCGGCCGATGCGCGCGACGCGTTCGACCACGCGCTGAAGCTCGCCCCGAACAATGCCGAAGCGATGATCGGCTGGGCCGAGAACGACTCGATGACGCGCAACGACCATCGCATCGAAGGCCGCGCGCTGGAGCTGCTCAAGCGCGCCGTGCAATTGCATCCGGACAGCCAGCGTGGCCTGTGGCTGCTCGGCATCGGCAACTTCCAGCGCGGCGAGTACCGCGAGGCCGCCGCCACCTGGCGCCTGCTGCAACCGCAGCTGGAGCCGGGCTCGAACGTGGCCAAGTCCGTCGCCGAACAGATCGCCGTGGCCGACGCCCGTGCCGGTGGTGCACCCGCCGGCGCATCCAGCAGCGCCGCCGCTGCCGCCCCGCAGGGCGCCGCGTTGCAGGTGCAGGTGGCGCTGGCGCCGGCGCTCAAGGACAAGCTCGCCCCCGGCGACGCCCTGTTCGTCTACGCCCGTGCGGAGAACGGGCCGCCGATGCCGCTGGCGGTAGCCAAGCTCGATCCCGCCCAGCTGCCCACCACCGTCACGCTGACCGATGCGATGGCGATGACGCCGGCGTTCAGGCTGTCCTCGGTCGAGCGCGTCTTCGTCGGCGCGCGGATCAGCCACAGCGGCCAGCCGGTCGCCCAGCCCGGCGACCTGGAAGGCGACGCCGGCGTGGTCGCGGTGGAGCGCAAGACGCCGGTCAAGATCCGCATCGACAAGGTGCATTGACGATGGGCGACGCACGCCGCTATTTCGCCTTGCCCTCGCCGTTCGCGATGAAGCGCGGCGGCGAACTGCGCGGCGCACACGTCGCGTACGAAACCTGGGGTACCTTGAACGCGGCGCGCGACAATGCCGTGCTGGTACTCACCGGCCTGTCGCCCAGCGCGCACATGGCTTCGTGCGCGGAAGATCCCACGCCGGGCTGGTGGGAAGGCATGGCCGGCCCCGGCAAGGCGATCGACACCACGCGCTGGTTCGTGATCTGCGTGAACTCGCTGGGCAGCGACAAGGGCTCGACCTGTCCCGCCTCGATCGACCCGGCCACCGGCGAACCGTACCGGCTGACGTTTCCCGAACTGGCGCTGGAGGACGTCGCCAACGCCGCGCACGGCGTCGCCACCAGCCTCGGCATCAGCCAGCTGGCCTGCCTGATCGGTTGCTCGATGGGCGGCATGAGCGCGCTGGCCTACATGCTGCTGCACCCGCACAGCGTGCGCGCGCACATCAGCGTGGACACCGCGCCGCAGGCGCAGCCGTTCGCGATCGCGATCCGCTCGCTGCAGCGCGAGGCGATCCGGCTCGACCCGCAATTCAACGAAGGCCGCTACGACATCCATGCAACGGAAGGCGGCTGTTATCCCGACCTGGGCATGAGCATCGCACGCAAGCTGGGCGTGATCACTTATCGCTCGGCGATGGAGTGGAACGGCCGCTTCGCCCGTATCCGGCTCGATCCGGAACAGCGCGAAGACGAACCGTTCGGTCGCGAATTCCAGGTCGAGTCCTATCTCGAAGGCCATGCGCAGCGCTTCGTGCGCAATTTCGATCCCAACTGCTATCTCTACCTGTCACGCGCCAGCGACTGGTTCGACATCGCCGAGTACGGCCACGGCAGCGTGCTGGAAGGGCTCAAGCGCATCCACGTCGAACGGGCGATGGTGATCGGCGTCAGCACCGACATCCTGTTCCCGCTGCAGCAGCAGGAACAGATCGCCGAAGGCCTGCAGGCGGCCGGCGCGCGGGTGGAATTCGTGGCGCTGGATTCGCCGCAGGGCCACGACGCGTTCCTGGTCGACATCGACAACTACAGCCGCGCCATCGGCGGCTTCCTGAACCGGCTGGCGGCCGCGTAACCGGCGCGCTGCTAAGATAAGCCGCATCACGCATCACTCCGAGATCATCATGCTTACCCTGGATTTCCCCGGCAGCCGCACCCTGATCGACGCGATCGACGCCGCCGTGGCCAAGCCAACCACCCACGAACTCACCGACAGCCTGCGCAACAGCCTGTGCAAGCTGATCCGCGACAAGGCGGTGACCCTGCCCGACTGCGTGTTCGAGGCGAACGCCGAACACTACGCCCGCCGGGAGCTGTACCGCAGCGAAGAACACGGCTATTGCGTGGTGGCGATGACCTGGGGGCCTGGCCAAGGTACGCCGATCCACGACCACGACGGCATGTGGTGCGTCGAGGGCGTGTGGAACGGCGCGCTGGAGATCGTGCAGTACGAACTGCTGGAACACGACGCGCAGCGCTATTGCTTCCAGCCGGTGGGATCGATCCAGGCCGGCGCAGGCTCCGCCGGCAGCCTGATCCCGCCGCACGAATACCACAGCATCCGCAATCCCAGCGACAGCGCGGTCACCGTCAGCTTGCACATCTACTCCGGCCCGATGCTGCGCTGCGCCGTGTTCCAGCCGCTGCCGGAGGACCGCTGGTACGGTCGCGACGTGCGCCAGCTGGGACTCGACCGCGTGCACTGAACCCGGCATAATGCGGCGGCTCACATGCCGGTGTGGCGGAATGGTAGACGCGGCGGACTCAAAATCCGCTGGCAGCGATGTCGTGTAGGTTCGAGTCCTATCACCGGTACCAACATAAAGAACAAAGGGTCAGGCGCAAGCCTGGCCCTTTGTTTTTCACCGGCCGTCGATCCTGGGCGCGGCGCCTACAATTCCCGTACCACGCGGAAACCCACCCGGCCGCTGCGGACGTCGCCGTTGGCGCCCTGGCGATAGGCCGAGTTCACCTGATCCGGCGAGCTGCCCCAGGAACCACCACGCACCACATGCGCGCGGCAACCGGGGTTGAGCCAGGCACTGCCATCGTTCGGAGCGCGGATGTAATTGTCGTGCCAGCAATCCTGCACCCATTCGGAGACGTTGCCGTTGATGTCGTACAAGCCGAACGGATTGGCAGCGAAGCTCATCACCGGCGCCGGCCCCCAGTAGCCGTCGCGATAGCCGCGGAAGGCATGGCTCCAGCGCCGACCGCTGTGCGAGCGATCGCCGGAACCGGTGAGGTTCTCCACCTGGCGCGTGGGCACGCCATCGCCCCACCAGTAGCGGCTGGTGGTGCCGCCACGCAACGCGTACTCGAACTCGGCCTCGCTGGGCAACCGGTAGATCTTGCCGGTTCGCTGGCTGAGCCAGTCGGCGTACGCCTTGGCGTCGTTCCAGGAGATGTTGACCACCGGCAGCCTGTCATCCGCCTTGTGGCCGGCGTAGTCGTCCTGCCATGTCGCGCCCGAATCGTCGCGCAGCGCGCCGCCGCGCTCGTCGTACACGCTGGAGCCGCCGAGCTTCACCGAGTCGGGCTGGTAACCGCTGGCCCGCACGAACTCGCGGAACTCGCCAACCGTCACCGCGGTGCGCGCCATGGCAAAGCCCTTGTCGATCGCGACCGCGTGCTGGGGCAGCTCGGCATCGATGTGGCCATCGTCGCCATCCGGCGCGCCCATCCGGAAACTGCCGGTGGGAATCACGACCATTGCCGGCGTCTTGCCCGGCAGGTCGACGTAGCGGTCGCTGAAGACCTGGCCCGGCTTGTAGCTGGCGTACAGCCGCGCGTTCGTCAGCTGTTCGTCGAAATCCTTCAGCCCAGACACGGCAGGATCGATCGTGCGGGCCTGCGCCGCCAGTTTTCGGGCCAGCCCGATGTTGCCGGCGTCCAGCGCCGAACGGGCCTGCGCCAGTACGCCGTTCGCACGCTGCTCGCGCATGTCGTCGACGCGCTTGTGCACGTCCAGCATCTGCTGCGAGCCGGGACGGATCGCCTGTGCTTCGGCCAGCTCCCGATCGGCGCCAACAAAATCGTTCTGCGCCACCGCCGCCAGCGCCCGGTCGAGCACGGCGCGCTGGACCTGGAAGACGCCCTGCTCCGCCACCGCATTCTGCGGGTCGAGCTGTTGCACTTCGCGATACACGTCCAGCGCGCTTCCGCCACGCGGGCGATCCACCTTGCCCTGCTGCAGCAAGCTGGCAGCGCGGGCGAGCATCGGACGCACCTTGACCAGGGTCTGCAGGCTGGCCTCGAGTTGCGCCACGTCGCTGGCCGCGTCGGGCAGCGTGCGCAACGCATCGATCAGGTCGGACGCCGCATCGGCGTCGCCCAGCGCAATGTCCTGATCGATCTCCGCCACCAGCCGCGCACGCACGTCGAACAGGCCCTGCGCAGCGCGCCGGCTGTCCGGTTTGTCCTTCAATGCCTGCGCAAACAACGCCGCCGCGCTGTTGGCGTCGCCGGCGAGCTGACCGGCACGCAGCGCCTTCGATGCTCGTGCCAGCAAGGCCTGCACGGCGGGCGGATCGGCACTCAATTGCTTGGGCAGGTCGACGTTCCGGTTGCCGTGCGCGGCAATCACGGCAGCAGGTGCCAAGGTCAGCGGCGGACCCGCATTGAGTTCGTTGATCGCCGATGGGCGTTCCGGCTGCAGCGCGCCCGCAGGTGGTGCCGCGCCCATCGACATCGACCTGCGCGGCGTCTGCGTGGGGTCGACGTGGAACAATCGCGGAAAAAAGTGATACATCAGCGCAAACCCCAGCACGATCACGCCCATCGCTCCACCAAGGGTGCGCTGACGGCGCAGGGTTGCATTGCTCGGCATAGATGGGCGTCCTAGGTGCGGCCTGTTATCGTGCGCTGTCCACCATAGGCACAAACCGGCGACAGGGCAATCCGCGCTGGCGCCTTTCAAGGAGTACCGATGTCACTGCCCGAAACCGCTGCCGCCGACTGGATCGATCATCGCGATGCGCTGCAGGCCTGGCTGGCCGAGATACCCGCGGGTGCGGCGGTCGGCCTGGATACGGAGTTCATGCGTCGCAATACGTTCTATCCGCAACTGGCGCTGCTTCAGCTCGGCTGGAACGGACGCCATGCGCTGGTCGATCCGCTCGCCTTCGAGATCGCCGATACGCTGCAGCCGCTGCTGGGCGCAGGCCCCGCGGCAACCATCATGCACAGCGCCAGCGAGGATCTGGAAACGCTGGCGCCGCTGCTGCCGGATGGACCGCATGTCCTGTTCGACACGCAGATCGCCGCGGCATTCGTCGGCATGGGCCTGGGCATCAGCTATCGCGCGCTGGTTGCCGAGTTGACCGGGGTGGAGCTGGACAAGGGCGAGACCCGCTCGGACTGGCTGCAGCGCCCGCTCACCGACTCGCAATGCAGTTACGCCGCGCTGGACGTGGTGTATCTGAAGACCATCCACGAGCAATTGGGCGAACGCCTGCTGCAACGCGACCGCAGCATCTGGCACGCCGAGGATTGCGAACGCCTGAAGCGCCGCGCCAGCCATCGCGATGGCGACGCGCAACCCCAGCGCGCGATGCGCGCCGCTGCCGAATGGCCGCTCCCCCAGCAGGCGCTGCTGCGCCGCCTTCTGCTATGGCGCGATCGCAGTGCGCGCCGTCTCGACGTGCCGCGTCCTTGGCTGCTCGACGACACGCTGGCGCTGAACCTGGCGCTACAGCCGCCAGCCGGCCTGAGCGATCTCGAACTGCGCAGCCGCGGGCAGCGTGCCTTGCGGTCGGCGCAGCGCAACGAACTGCTTGAGCTGCTTGCGCCGGCAGCCAGCGCCGAAGAAATCGCCGCCACCGCGCCCATCCCCGGCCATCCGCAGGGCGACGCCAAGAAATCGCTCGCTGCGATGAAGCTGCTGATCGACAGCCAGGCCGGCGAGCTCGGCCTGCCGCCCGGCCTGCTGTGTCCGCGCAAGGTGCTGGAGGAATACGTGGTCACCGCCGAATGGCCGGAATTTCTTGAAGGCTGGCGCCGCGACGTGCTGCACGACCGCCTGGCCACCCTGCTTCCCGACTGAGGCGCAAGCCCACAGGTCTTGGCGAACCCCCTCGCTCGCTGTTAACATGCGGCGCTTACGTGGGGCGGTAGCTCAGCTGGGAGAGCGTCGCGTTCGCAATGCGAAGGTCGTGGGTTCGATCCCCATCCGCTCCACCACTCATTCGGTGATGCATCCAGAAAGAACCGCGCTTCGGCGCGGTTCTTTTTTTGGATGGCCACCATCCAGCGGGAAGTGAACCATCGCGGGCGAGCAAGTGAAGTCGCCTTCAACACCGACCGCGTGGCGCCATCGGACTTTGTCCGGATTCACTGCATGCATCGCTGCGCAACCCTGCCGACGAGGAATGGCAGTGGAAAGGGTTTCTGCAACGCCCGATACGCGACGGAGCGCCGCGTGGACGGCAATGGCATGGCGCGTGACCGGTCGTCGGGACGCCCTTCTTCCCTGGTCGCAACCCATTGGCGAGCTTGGCGGGACCGCTCCCGCCCATCCTCTCAGTGCGCGCTGCCGGCCCCGGCTCCGCACAGTTTCTCCAACAGCTCGGCCTGCACGTTGCGGCTTGCATCGCCATCAGCCGCGGCCAGACGCAGGTACTGCCCGTCGGGTTGCAGCAGGGAAGCGCTGGTGTTGTCGGTGAGGTAAAGCTCCAGCGCGTTGCGGACGCGTTGCTGCAGCTTCCTGCCCTCGATCGGAAACGCGGTTTCGACGCGGCGGTCCAGGTTGCGTTCCATCAGGTCGGCACTGGACAGGTACAGCTGCGGATCGCCGCCGTTGGCGAACCAGTAGGCGCGGCTGTGTTCGAGGAAGCGGCCGATGATCGAACGAACGCGGATATTCTCCGAGACGCCCTCGACACCCGGCCGCAGGCTGCAGATGCCGCGCACGATCAGCTCGATCTGCACGCCGGCGATGCTGGCCTTGTACAGCGCGCGGATCACTTTCGGTTCGGTCAGCGCGTTGACCTTGAAGATGATCTGCGCCGGCTTGCCGGCTTGGGCGTGGGCGGTTTCCTGCGCGATCAGTTCGAGCAGGGTCTTCTTCAACGTGAAGGGTGCATGCAGCAGCTTCTTCATGTGCAGCACCTTGCCCATGCCGGTGAGCTGGCTGAACAGTTTGTGCACGTCCTCGCACAGCGCCACGTCGGACGTGAGCAGGCTGTAGTCGGTGTATAGCCGCGCGTTGCCGGTGTGGTAGTTGCCGGTGCCCAGATGCGCGTAACGCGCCAGTTCGCTGCCTTCGCGCCGCTGGATCAGCATCAGCTTGGCATGCGTCTTGATGCCCACCACCCCGTAGATCACCATCGCGCCGGCCTGCTGCAGGCGCGAGGCAAGCGTGAGGTTGGACTCCTCGTCGAAGCGCGCGCGCAGCTCGACCACCGCGGTCACTTCCTTGCCGGCGCGGGCGGCATCGACCAGCGCGTCGACGATCTCCGAGTTCGCATTGGTGCGGTACAGCGTCTGCTTGATCGCCAGCACCTGGGGGTCCTTCGCTGCCTGACGCAGCAGGTCGATCACCGGCGAGAACGACTCGTAAGGATGCAGCAGCAGCACGTCCTGCTTGCCGATGACCTGGAACAGGTCTTCGGCATGCTTCAACGCCTTGGGCAGGGTCGGCGTGAACGGTGGGTACTGCAGCTGCGGATAGCTCACATCGCTGGCGATGCGGAACAGCCGCGCCAGGTTCACCGGCCCGTTGACCTCGTACAGCTCCGATTCGTTCAAGCCGAACTGCTTGAGCAGGTAGTCGATCAGATCCTTCGGGCAGTTGTCGGCCACTTCCAGCCGCACCGCATCGCCGAAGCGCCGCGAGTACAGCTCGCCACGCAAGACCAGCGCCAGATCCTCGACGTCCTCGGGATCGAGCGTGAGATCGGCGTTGCGGGTCAACCGGAACTGGTAGCAGCCGAGTACCTGCATGCCGGGAAACAGCTCCTCGGCATGGGCATGGATGATCGAGGACAGCAGTACGTAATTGTCGCCGCCCTCGCAGATCTCCAGCGGCATGCGGATCAGCCGAGGCAGCACGCGCGGCGCCGGCACGATCGCCAGGCCGGAGTCGCGGCCGAACGCGTCCACCCCCTCCAGCCGCATGATGAAGTTGAGGCTCTTGTTGACCAGCAGCGGAAACGGATGGGTCGGATCCAGCCCGATCGGGGTGATCAGCGGCGCCACTTCCTCGCGAAAGTACCGGCGCACCCAGAGCTTCTGCTTGTGCGTCCACTGCGTGCGCCGAACAATGCGGATGCCGTGCGCGACCAGTTCCGGCAGGATGCGTTCGTTGAGGATCGCGTACTGCCGCTCGATCTGCCGATGCGCGATCTCGCTGATCTCCGCCAGCGCCCGCTTCGGCGCGATGCCGTCCGGGCCGATCATCTCGTGGTCCAGCGCGATCTGGCCCTTCAGCCCGGCCACCCGGATCTCGAAGAACTCATCCATGTTGCGCGAGAAGATCAACAGGAATTTCAGTCGCTCCAGCAGCGGGGTACGCTCGTCCAGCGCCTGGTCGAGCACGCGGATGTTGAACTGCAGCTGCGACAGCTCGCGATGGATGTACAGCCGGTTGTCGCTGAGATCCACCGCCGCCGTCTCGGCATCATTCGCGGCCGGCGCGGAAGCACCGGCCGGCGAGGTCTCGCGGATCAGGCGACTGTTCATCGGTGCATCAGTTCCGGCAAGAGTAGTCATCCAAGATAGTGCACCATCGGTGATGGCTGGATCAGCGCACCGCGGCTGCCCCGCCAGTGTGCGACAGTTTTCTGACCACCGGATGACACGGCATTCCCGCGGCGGGCAGGAGTTTCATGTATCGCCTGCGCCGCGGAGCAGCCGTTCATCCGCTGCCAGGTAGCGGGTGGGTGCCGCACCGAGCACGCGCCGGAACGCCGCAGTGAAAGCGCTGGCGCTGCTGTAGCCGAGATCGACCGCCACCTGGGTGATCGAGTCGCCACCAGCCAGCCGGGTCAATGCAGCGAGCAGGCAGGCCTGCTGACGCCATGCACTGAAGCTCATGCCGGTCTGCTGGCGAAACAGGCGAGTGAAACTGCGCCGGCTTACACCCGCCTTGTGAGCCATCGCGTCGATGTCGATCTCCAGCGCCGGAGCCGCGATCAGCGCGCGGCACAGGCGGGCCAGCCGCGGATCGCGCGGCAGCGGCGTGTTCAATGGCAGCGCCGGCATCGCGGCGATCTCGTCCAGCAGCAACGCCATCACCCGGCCGTCGCGGCCCTCCAGCGCGTACTCGGCCGGCAGATCCACGGCCTCCAGCAGCAAGGCATGCAGCAGCAGCGATACGCCGATCACCCGGCAATGCGCCGGCAGCCCGGTGGCGGCCGCGTTGCGCACGTAAGCACTGCGGGTCGACACGACGCCGCTCATGCGCACCTCGTGTGCGACACCGGCCGGTATCCACAATGCACGACGCGGCGGCACCACCCAGCTGCCTTCGTCGGTGATCACCGTGACCACGCCGGTGGCGGCGTACAGCAGCTGGCCGCGTTTGTGCGCATGGCGCGGCAGCACGTAGCGCGGCGCATAGTCGTTGCCGGTGATGACGATGTCGCGCGGAGTGTCTTCGTAATGGGTGACGCGGGCATTGCGCACGGGGAATGGCCCGATTTCGACAGAACTTGACCCGTCGATGCATGCGGGCCGCCGCCGGCCACTCTAGAGTGGTGCCCCCGGCAGTGCAATGCGGCCGCCCCCTTCCCCATCCCCGAGAGTTCCGCATGAGTGTTCGCGTCGACGCGCCAAGCCTGCCGGCCGAAGCGACAGCCACCCCGCAATCACCCGCTCAAGGCACGGCCTACGGCGTGCTCGGCGGCATCAGCTTCGCCCACATGCTCAACGACATGATCCAGTCGCTGATCCTGGCGATCTATCCGATCCTGAAAAGCGATTTCCACCTGAGCTTCGCCCAGGTCGGCCTGATCACACTGACCTACCAGCTCACCGCCTCGATGCTGCAGCCACTGGTAGGCATGGTCACCGACCGCCGGCCGATGCCCTATTCGCTGCCGGTCGGCATGGGTTTTACCCTGTGCGGGCTGCTGTTGCTGGCTGTCGCACCCAGCTTCCCCGTGCTGCTGCTGGCGGCCACGCTGGTGGGTACGGGTTCGTCGATCTTCCATCCCGAATCCTCGCGGGTGGCACGAATGGCGTCCGGCGGCCGACACGGGCTGGCGCAATCGTTGTTCCAGGTCGGCGGCAACACCGGCTCGTCGCTGGGGCCGCTGCTGGCCGCGTGGATCATCGTGCCGCACGGACGCGGCAGCGTGGCGTGGTTCTCGCTGGCTGCACTGCTGGCGATGGTGGTGCTGCTGCAGGTCGGTCGCTGGTATAGCCAGCATCACCTCATCCGCGGCAAGTCGTCCTCACGCCATCTGGCGCTGGTGTCCCTGTCGCGCAACCAGGTCATCGGTGCGCTGGCGATCCTCGGCCTGCTGATCTTCTCCAAGTATTTCTACCTGGCCAGCCTCAGCAGCTATTACACGTTCTATCTGATCCACAAGTTCGGCGTCTCGGTGCAAAGCGCGCAGGTGCACCTGTTCGTGTTCCTGTTCGCGGTAGCCGCCGGCTCGCTGATCGGCGGCCCGGTCGGCGACCGCATCGGGCGCAAGTGGGTTATCTGGGTATCGATCCTCGGCGTGGCACCGTTCACCCTTTTGCTGCCGCATGCCAACCTGATGTGGACCGGCGCGCTGACAGTGATCATCGGTCTGGTGCTGTCCTCGGCGTTCTCGGCGATCCTGGTCTATGCACAGGAACTGGTGCCCGGCCGCGTCGGCATGGTTTCGGGCCTGTTCTTCGGCCTTGCCTTCGGCATGGGCGGCATCGGCGCCGCCGTGCTCGGCGGCCTGGCCGACCTGCACGGCATCGAATACGTCTACCGGCTTTGCGCGTACCTGCCGCTGATGGGGTTGATTACAGTGTTTTTGCCGAACATCGAGAAGCGGGCTGGCGCTTGATGCCCGAACGAGTGGTCGGGAGCGAACGAGCTTCCACCCTCCGCGGGATGACGAAAACCCTTCACCCTGTGGACCCTGGCTCTGACGATGCGGGAGCATCGCGCATAAAGCCCGCCCTGCGAGATCGAGGGCGCTTAACTCAGCGCGCGCCGATCACCACCGGCTCCGGCTCCAGCGCAACGCCAAATTTTTCACGTACGCCAAGCATCACCCGCTGCGCCAGCGCCCACAGCTGCGGCCCCGTTGCGTGGCCGTGATTGACCAACACCAGCGCATGGCGGTTGGATATGCCGGCGTCTCCATCGCGCAGCCCCTTGAAACCGGCGGCTTCGATCAGCCATGCGGCGGACAGCTTGCAGCGGCCATCGGGCTGCGGCCACACGGTCAGTTCGGAATGCTCGTGCTTCAGCGCATCGGCCAGCGCGGCATCGACAATCGGATTCTTGAAGAAGCTGCCGGCGTTGCCGATCACCGACGGGTCAGGCAGCTTGCGCGTGCGCAGATGCACCACCGCTTCGGCGACATGGAACGGTGCGGGCTTGTCCACGCCCATCCGCGCCAGCTCTTCGCGGATGCCTGCGTAGTCGGTGCGCAGCGGCCGACTGCGCGGCAGCACGAAGCGCACGGCGGTGACGATGTAGCGGCCGGGCTCGTGCTTGAACAGCGAGTCGCGATAGGCAAAGCCGCAGGTGGCGTGGTCGAGCGTCGCCACCCGCCGCTCGCGGGTGTCCCACACCTCCACACTCTCGACGAACTCGGCCACCTCGCAACCGTAGGCGCCGATGTTCTGGATCGGTGCGGCGCCGACGGTGCCGGGTATCAGGATCAGGTTTTCCAGGCCGGCGTAACCGTGACCCAGGGTCCAGCGCACGAAGTCGTCCCAGCGCTCGCCCGCGGCCACCGCGATACGCGTGCGGTCGCCGTCGTTTTCCACCTGCACGCCCCGGGTTTCCATCGCCAGCACGGTGCCGCCGAAATCGCCGGTGAAGAGCACATTGCTGCCCTCGCCCAGCACCAGCAGACGACCATGGCGGATGGCGGGGAAATCGAGCAGCTCCGGCAGTTTGGTGGCGTCGCGGATTTCCGCCAGCAACGCCGCCCGCGCTTCCACGCGCAACGTGTTGCGGTTCGCCAACGAGGCATTCTCGATGAGGGTGTAACCGCCCATGTCAATTCGCTCCGCGGCTACGTCCGCGCGTTCAGGGCACATGGGCATCCTCGCGCTGGCGGCGAATTTCGTTGACGCACTCGGCGATCAGATGCGGGCCACGGTAGATCAGCCCCGAATAGAGCTGCACCAGCGACGCACCGGCGGCGATCTTTTCGGCCGCGTCGCTGCCATCGAGGATGCCGCCCACGCCAATCAGGGGGATGCGCCCCTGAAGCCGCCGGTGCATGCCAGCCAGCACGGCGGTGGAGCGCTCGAACAGCGGCTTGCCCGACAGCCCGCCGGTTTCGCCGCCATGCGGATCGTCGGCCACCGACGTGTGGTCGATCGTGGTGTTGCCGCAGATCACGCCGTCGATGCCCGTGCGAAGCAGCACTTCGGCGATCGCGTCAAGCTCCGTCTCGCTCAGATCGGGGGCGATCTTCAGCAGCATCGGCTTGCGCCGGCCCTGTTGCGAGCCCAGCCTTTCCTGCGCCGCGCGCAGCAGCGAGATGAACTTGTACAACGTGGCTTCCTGCTGCAGGTCGCGCAGCCCCTGCGTGTTCGGCGAGGAGATATTCACCGTGATGTAGCTGGCAAGCTCGTAGACCTTGTGCAGGCAGGCCAGGTAGTCGTTGACCGCCTTCTCGTTTGGCGTGTCCTTGTTCTTGCCGATGTTGATGCCCAGCACGCCGTGGTAGCTGGATCGCTGCACGTTGCGCACCAGCGCATCGACGCCGTCGTTGTTGAAGCCGAGACGATTGATGATCGCCTCGTGTCGCGGCAACCGGAACATGCGGGGCTTGTCATTGCCCGGCTGCGGCAGCGGCGTCACCGTGCCGACCTCGATGAAGCCGAAGCCGAGTGCGTTCAGCGCATCGAGGTGTTCGGCATTCTTGTCCAGCCCGGCGGCAAGGCCCACCGGATTCGGGAACGTGATGCCGAACACCGTGGTCGGCAGATCCGCCGGCGGCCTGGCAATCCACTGCGCGAAATTGCTGCGCTGGGCCACGCCAAGCCCGTACAGGGTCAGTCGATGCGCAGTCTCGGGATCAAGCTTGAACAGCAGCGGGCGCAGGAGGTCGTACATGGTTCAGGCCAGTTGGCCCGCAAAAATGCGGGTGTCGTAATCGAAGCTTACCGTGCCGTCCACGGCGCAGGCGTCGAACAGCTCGCGCAGTGCGCGCAGCATCGGCTCGTGCTGCAGTTGCCCCGCCTGCGGGGCATACGATGATGACATCAGGCGACCGCGCAAGGCATTGAAATCCAGTCGTTGGGCGTGCTCGAAACGGGCGCTGCCGCCGAATCCGGTGCCGAACCAGTCGCGCATCCGCGCATCGTCGGCGTAGCGCTCGGCCACGCTGGTGTAGTCGGTGCCGAACGTCTGCAGCAACGCTTCATAGCCTTCCAGGAAGCGCGTGCCGGCGAGCCGTCGCGAGTTCCACCAGATCGCCACCAGCCTGCGCGGCCGCAGGATGCGCGCGAACTCGCGCCGCGCGGCTTCTTCGTCGAACCAGTGGAAGGCCTGCGCCACCGTGACCAGGTCCACGCTGGTATCGGGCAACCCGGTGGCATCGGCCCTGCCATCGACCGCATCGAAATTCTCGTACGCCTGCAACCAGCGTTCGGCGGCGGCGCGCATCGGCGCATTCGGTTCCACCGCGGTCACGCGATAGCCCGCGTCGAGAAACATCTTCGACGAGATGCCGCTACCGGCACCCACGTCGGCGACCCGCCAATCGGCTGCCACACCTTGCTCGCGCTGCAGCCAGTCGAGCAGGGCCGGCGGATAGTCCGGCCGATAGCGCATGTAGTCGTCCACCCGGTCGCTGAAGCGCGCGGTGGAATCCAGCTCGTTCATGTCATCGGCCTCATGGAACTGATCAGCCATGCAGCATCTGGCCGCCATCGACCACCAGGGTTTGTCCGGTGATCCAGCCCGCGAATGGCGAGGCGAGGAACAACGCAGCGTGCGCGATTTCCTCCGGCTTGCCGAAACGGCCGAACGGAATCTTTGCCAGCGTCGCCTCGTATAGCTGCGGCTGTTCGAGCTTGCGGCGTTCCCACAGGCCGTCGGCAAACGCAATCGAACCGGGCGCGATCGCATTGACCCGAATGCGGTGCTCGGCCAGCGCCAGCGCCTGCGACGTGGCGTACTGGCTCAGCGCCGCCTTCATCGCCGCGTACGGCGCACCGCTGGCACGGGGGCGGAAAGCGGCGATCGAACTGGTATGCAGGATGCACGGGCGAGTGGATGCCTTGAGATGCGGCAGGGCCGCCCGCGAGGCGCGCACGGCGGCCATGAGATCGACGTTGAAGCCGGCGATCCAGCCTTCGTCGTCGTCGGCGAAACCGTACCCGCTGGCATTGTTGATCAGTATGTCGATGCCGCCGAGTGCGTCGGCCGCATTCGCGACGTAGGACGCAATGGCCTCCGGGTCGGCCAGATCGCAGCTCTGCGCATGCGCCACTGCGCCATGAGCGGCGAGTGCCTGGCGGGTTTCTTCCAGGGCCGCGGCGCCGCGCGCGCATATCGATACGGCGGCCCCAGCCTCGGCGAAGCCCAACGCGATGCTGCGACCGATACCACGGCTGCCACCCGCGACGACGACGCGATACCCGTGGAAATCGAATGGCGCGCTCGGCATCAGTGCCAGTTCGAAAAGGCGAACCCGAAGATCAGCGCCGCGATGACCACGAACACTGCCAGCACGCAGAGCAGCAAATGCACGTAGCCGAGAGCCAGCCCGGCCACGGCCATGCCGTCGCCTTCGATGCGGGCGTCGAGCGGACTGCGGCGGATCTCGCTGCGTGCCAGGTGGCCGCAGATGATCGCCACGATCGCGCCAACGAATGGCAAGACGCACCAGGTCAGAATGCCGAAAACCAGGCTCACCACCGCCAGCGAACTGGTGCCGGTGCCTGCTCGATGGGAGGGTTGGTAGCTCATCGGGTCGCTCACTCGAATGGAGATTAAGAACCGCGCCGCCTTGCATCGCCACCGGTCGAGGCGGCGAACCGCCCCGACCGGCTTCAGCGATTACACCGTGAACTTGATGCCCTGGGCCAGCGGCAGCGCATCGGAGTAGTTGATCGTGTTGGTCTGGCGGCGCATGTACACCTTCCATGCATCGGAGCCGGACTCGCGCCCGCCGCCGGTTTCCTTCTCACCGCCGAAGGCACCGCCGATCTCCGCACCGGAGGTGCCGATGTTGACGTTGGCGATGCCGCAATCGGAACCGGCTGCCGACAGGAACTGCTCGGCGCCGCGCAGGTTGTTGGTGAAGATCGATGAGGACAGGCCCTGCGGCACGTCGTTCTGCATGTCGATGGCTTCGTCCAGCGTCTTGAACGGCATCACGTAGAGGATAGGCGCGAAGGTTTCGGTCTGCACGACCTCATGCGAATTGGCGATGCCGGTGACGATCGTGGGCAGCACGAAGTTGCCCTTGCGGTCGGTCAGCGCGGCGCCGCCAGTGGCGATGGTGCCGCCGGCTGCCTTGGCCTTTTCGATGGCCGAGAGATAGCCCTGCACCGCTTCGGAACTGTTGAGCGGACCCATCAGCGTGGTGGACAGGTTCGGATCGCCGATCTTGCCTTCGACCTGCTTGTACGCCTTGACCAGCGTGTCCAGCACATTGCCGTAGATCGACTCGTGCACGAACAGCCGGCGCGTGGTCGTGCAGCGCTGGCCGGCGGTGCCCACCGCACCGAAGACGATGCCCGGGATCGCCAGCTTCAGGTCGGCGCTCTCGTCGAGAATGATCGCGTTGTTGCCGCCCAGCTCCAGCAGCGAGCGGCCCATGCGCTGCGCAACGCGCTCGCCGACCATGCGGCCGACCTTGGTCGAACCGGTGAAGCTGATCAGCGGGATGCGCTTGTCGTCGACGAAGCTCTGCGACAGATCGGTGCCGGCGTCGTTGAACAGGAAGAACAGATCCGGGAAACCGCCATCCTTGAGCGCTTCGTTGCAGATGCGCAGGGTGGCGACTGCCGACAGCGGGGTCTTCGGCGACGGCTTCCAGATGCAGATGTCGCCGGCGATGGTGGCCAGCATCGCGTTCCACGCCCACACCGCGACCGGGAAGTTGAACGCGCTGATGATGCCGACCAGACCCAGCGGATGATACTGGTCGTACATGCGATGGCCGGGGCGTTCCGAATGCATGGTGGACCCGTACATCATGCGGCTCTGGCCCACCGCGAAGTCGGCGATGTCGATCATCTCCTGCACTTCGCCGTCGCCTTCGGGCTTGATCTTGCCCATCTCCAGCGCGACCAGCGAACCCAGTGCGTCCTTGTGCTTGCGCAGCGCTTCGCCGCACAGGCGCACGGCTTCGCCACGCTGCGGCGCGGGCGTCGTGCGCCACACCTTGAACGCCGCCTGCGCCCGCTTGACGATCACTTCGTAATCGGCCGCGCTGGACGCGTGGACGGTGCCAAGCACCTCGCCGGTGGCCGGATTCACCGGCTGCAGGGCGCCGGCGTCGGCGGTCTTGGACCACTCGCCCTGGCCGAGGTACGTGCCGGACTGCTCGCCGTCGAGGCCGAGTGCGGTGAGGATGGGATGGGACATGGATGTCTCCTGAACTTGCGCGCCCGCGGGCGCCCGTGGTGAGGGCGGGAAACGCTCATTCTAGCAGGCAGGCCGCCGTTGCCTGATCGAAACCGGCCGGATCGCGTCGCCGCGGGATCCTCCGAAGGTCCCGGCGCTGCCCTGGTAGCCCGGTTCGATGAAGCGGCCCCGTCCCAGGGGAAATGACGGTCTCTCTGGATGGTGCCATCAACGCGCGGCAACTGGCCTGGAACCCATGCAAGAAGCCGCTTCCAGATCATGTCCAAACACGGAAGGACGCGCGCCGGCACGTCTGTCCGCGAGAATGGGCAGAACCCGGTCCTGCCTGCGGCCCTACCCGCGCAACAGGAAGAACGGTAGCGTCACCAGTCCCAACGCGAAGAGGATGCCCAACACGGTCATCACGACGCGTGCCGGCTCTGCACGAAGCAAGGAGGTGAACGTCTCTGCGGTACCTGCGAGCTTGGCAGCGGCGTATTCGGCACGGGCACGGGCCGCGCGCTGCCGCTGGTAGTCGTCCATCGCACGCCTGGCGTCCGCGAAGGCCGCGTCTTCGGTGACCCAGATTCCCCCTGCCGAGATACCCCAGATACTGGGCCGGGTTTCGTAGAACGCGATCTGCTGCGCGTCGAGCATCGCGCGCACATCGTCGGCTTCATCGGCGGGGACGTCACGCAGGTTCATGAGCAGCTTGGACATGCCGCCATGATAGCCGCCCCCGAGCCCTCCGACCGCGTTGTGTCGGCACGGAAACCACGCGACCCCGATCCGGTGCTTCGGCCGATCAAAGCTCGGGTACGTCCCCCGACTCGAACAACACTCGCGGCGTGCCGTAGTCTCCGCTCTCTTCGTCGACATCCATGCTGTAGGCGACAACGCCGGCATGCTTTTCGGCCAGCAGCCCTGCCCGGCGCGCCGCCTCGTCAGCCGTCTTGAACTGCAGGACCTGGCTTGGCTTCAAAATATTGTTCACCCGGTCGAAGGGTTGCACTACATGGATCGTTTCCATACTTGCTCCTGGGTTGAGGCAAGTATGACGAGTCGATATGTCAGCGCGCCAAAGGTCAGAGTCGCCCGTCCTGGGAAAGCCGCCCCACCGAATGGTGGCGGAGTCCGTTTCGAACGCATCCCTGTTCAACACCGGCGAAACAGGGTTCTGCGACATGCGGCAATCTCCGTTTGCACGAAAGAAAGTGGCCCGGCCGCGCTGGTTGTCAGGGGGCAACCGCGCGACCGGACCGGGACGCCCCGGTAGATGGACAGGCATCGGCCGAGGCGTGGAGAACGATGCCAGAGCTGGTACCGCTGGGCAGTCGGCGGTTACGCTGGCCTCCTGTAGTCATTGACCGGCGTGGTGAAGCCCCCGCACTGCGGGCATCCGGAAGGCGACACGCAACCCCAGGAACGATCAGGCATGGAATCACCGACGCTCACGTTTGCGGCGCTGAACGCAAGGATCGAAGCGCTGCCGGAGTTTCCGGCGGACCAGGCCATTTTCCCCAGCCAAGCCAAATGCGGATACGCCCTCGCGGCTGCCGGCGCGCTGTTTGCCCTGCTATGCGTCAAGCTGCTTCCGGCCGACGCGATCTGCACCGTCGTGCTTGCCTGTATCGGCGTCACCGTGGAGGCCGCTGGCGTCGTCATTGTCGGCATCTCCCTGATCCCGAAAAAGTGGCCGACGTTCGCCAACGAGCGCCGCGATTTTGCGGAGCAACTGGACTTCGACCTGCCCCATCACCTGGCACTGGTCGAGTGGCTGCGAACCTTTCCGCGCGAACAACGCGAAACGCTGAGCGAGTTCGTCAGCCATCGCCACGAGCGGATGAAGGAGAAGCTGCCGATGCTCACCGGCAGCATCGAAAGGCTCGGCGCCCTGCCCATCGTCATCGCGCTCTACCTGCAGTTCAAGAACATGCACTGGCCGCCACATCCCAGCTGGATGGAGATCTTCCTGATCGTCGTGCTGGTTCTGGCTTACTGGCTGAGTGTGACGCAGGTCAGCGTCAGGCTGCGGCTGCAGCTCTATGAAATATTGCTCCGCAAAGCGTTGCAGATTCCCGCCTGACTGGCTTCTCCCCAGCGGCTGCGCGCGACCTCTTGCCGGCCCACTCATCAGTCCACTTGAACAAGGAGGTATCACATGAAACTGACCGTGATTTCCTGGAATATCCGCCACCTTCGCTACGACAAGGTGAAGGAGCACAGCAAGAAGATCAGGGTGGGCCTGGCTGGCGGGCACGTGGCGTTCCTGTACGAAAACAAGATGGGCCACGACGACAACATCGAGATGTACGAAAAGCTGGTCTCCATCGTGGGCAAGGCGCACGGCGACGACGTGCGGGTCAGCGCGCTCAACATCCCGGTCGGCACCAACGAATACGTGGTGGTCGTCTATACCGAGATGCGCAAGGTCGGCGACGAATCGGTGAACTTCACCAAGGGGGACGAGGTGCAGATCGATGTCTCGCGCAACCCGGTGTACGACGACCGGCTGTGGGACAAGGGCTGGGACGCCCTGCGCGCCTCCTACAACGACACGGTGCGCTCGGAAATCCAGGCGCAGCGGGTGCGGCACAAGTTCGGCTACCGCATTCCGGCGGTGGTGGATGTGGTGGTGACCAAGCCGGACTTCACGCAACGCAGATTCAAGATCGCCGCGTGGCACGCGCCGGGGCCGGCCAAGGGCACCGGGCCGGCCCTGTTCCAGGCCTACGGCGAGGTGCTGGCCGACCACATCGACCTGTTTGTCGGCGACTTCAACTACAACCCGAAGGGAAGCTTCGCGCCGCCCAAGATCCTCAAGGACACCCTCAAGTGGTACAAGGTCGGCGGCTCGACCACCTTGCGCGAAGACGGCCGGACGACCAATCACAGCGCCGGCCCCGACCTGGTCTACTACAACGTCGACAAACTGGTGGCCTACGGCGGCAACGTCGGCCTCGGCAAATGCCTGATCGGCGACATCTCCATCGGCAAGGAAGACACCGACCTGGCCGACGACCTCTACAGCCTCACCGACCATCTGCCGGTGGTGGTGAGCCTGAAGCGCTTGTGAGGGGGTGGCCCGATTCAGTTGCCGCCGTCCCTGATCGAATCACCCATGGACCCGTCGTGGATCGGGGGCCGGCTGTGGTTTTCGCGTACGATCCGGGGACACGTTCGTCCACTTCTCCAGGAACTCCCATGCCGCTTCGCCACGTGCGCGCCTGCTTCTTGCTCTGCCTTGCCCTGTTCCTGGGTGCCTCGCCGCTGCTGGCCGCCGAGCCGGTGGATGCCGCCACGTGGGGTCCGTACGCGCGCCTGGTCGACCACACACAACAATCGGACACCGGCTACCGCGTACATTGGCACTGGGCCGAACCGAACCGGAAGCTGCTCGAGGACTGGTACGAGGCCTATAGCGGCGAACTGTCCTACACCACCACCATCGTGCCGGGCGCGCAGCCTGGACAACTGGTGCTGGACAGTCCGAAGTTCGGCCACAAGCAATGGCTCGGCACCGTCCAGCCCGACGGCTCGGTGCTGTACATCGGCGTGGGCATGCTGAAGGCGCCCTACCGCGTGCGTGTCGACGACGAGGGCCGCATGGCGATGGTCTTCGTGCGCATCAAGGGCGACCAGATCACCGAGAACTTCACCACCCAGTACGACCATGCCGACGCAAAGGGGCTGATCCTGCGCCCTGTCGCCACGCCGGCTGATCCGAAAGTCTGGGGTGTCTACTCGCGCCTGCTCGGCACCCGCCTGGCCGGCAAGATGTGGACCAGCATCTCCTGGGGCTGGGCCAGCGACAACGTGATGCTGCAGGATCGCGGCGTGCTGTACGGAAAGATGCAGATCGACCTGGAAGGCGGCAACGGCCTGCGCATGATCTCGGGCAAGCCCGATGAAGTCTGGACCGGTCGCGTCGGACCGGACGGCACCGTGGTCTGGACCGACAAGAAGGGGGATTCGTTGCGGATGCGGATCGACGGCGACGAGGCGGTGATGGATCGCGTGACGCTGAGGGATGGCGTGGTCGTGAAGTCGCGTGCGGAGCAGCGCTTCAGGGGCCACCTGGGGGCGGCGGCACTGTAGGCAGAAATGGGCCCAGGTTGAGCTGGCCCGGGTTTGACGGACACCTTTGAACGGGGACAACCCCTTGGGAGGTGTCAGATGGTCAAGCGGCAACGATTCACGACGGAGTTCAAGCGCGAGGCGGTGCGCCTGCTCGATGCGTGCGAGCGCCCGGCGTCCCAACTGGCGATCGACCTGGGCATTCGCCGGAACCAGCTCTATAAGTGGAAGGCTGCACCGGGCCAGGGATCAGGTCCAGCATCGTTGCATTCGGCCGTCTAGACGGCGCGGCGGACGTTGACGCATCCCTTTCGACAAATTGCCATCCGGCGTCGCGATCACCAAATGGTAGTGATTGCCCATCAGGCAGTACGCATGGCAATACCAGTTGAACTTCCCGACCACCTGGGCGAGCACTTCCAGAAAAGCTCGCGATCCGCGTCATCCTCATAGAACGCCTCACGGCGATCCCCACGCGCCGTCACGTGGTAGAGCGCACCACCGAATTCGAGCCGCTGGCGCGAGCGACGAGATGTAATTGGCTACCCCCCTCTATTGGCTGTCAGAAATCGCCCCTGACACTTTTTTTGCCTGCGCAGACGATGCAGGCGTCCTCGCCGATGGTGCAGACGGCAGATGTGCAGGTGACGCAGCCGGCTATGCAGCCGCAAGGGGAGAAGGCTCGGCCACGCCGGGCCCTGGGCCTTGTTCGAACGGCAAGGACTCATGGAACTTCGTTGCGCTTCCTCCAGTCGATGGAAGGGCCTGCCCGGCACCCCGGCTCGGGCAATCGACGGGAGACACGCCTTGAACAGGATGTACCTGAAAGCGGGGAGCGCCCTTCTGCTCACCGTAGTGCTCGGCCAGGCACGTGCCGCGAACACCGAACACCCTGCCACGCCACAGCGCATGCCCGACACCTATGCGCGGGCGGCGAAGCTGGTCGACCTCGGCCACGGCCGTCATCTCAACCTGCGCTGCTCGGGCAACGGACCGCAGACCGTGATCCTCGAGGCCGGGGCCACTGCCGATTCCTCCACCTGGTTCAAGGTGCAGCCGCTGCTCGCGTCCCGCGCACGCGTCTGTGCGTATGACCGGGCCGGCTACGGCTTCAGCGGCGAAGGACCGCTCCCCCGAGACATCGATGCCGACGTGGCGGACCTGCATGCGCTGATCCATCGCGCCGGTCTGACGACCCCATTGGTGATGGTTGGGCATTCGCTGGGCAGCAATATCGTCCGAAAGTATGCGAGCCGGTACCCGGCGGACGTGGACGCGATGGTCCTGATCGACCCGCCCGCGCAGGATATCGGCCGTTTCGCTCCCGACTGGCAGAAGGACGAGGACACCCTGGCGGTGCAGCGGTTCGCGTTCCTCCGCCGCTGCGAGGAGGCCGCCGAAAAGCACGAACTGCCGTCCAGCGATCCGGAGCTGAGCCACTGTCTCGGCGAGGCCGACCCACTCGCCAGCGCCAAGCTCAACGCATCGAACCTGGCCCTCATGTCTAAGCCGGCGTTCTGGCATACCGTGCTGTCGGTACTTCAGGACAACATCCGGGTGTTCAAGCAGCCGGTGTCGGCACGCGAAACCCACGGCTCGACGCCGCTCATCGTGCTGTCCGCCGCCAACACCTATGCCGACGCTCTGCCCCGTGACCGCAAGGGGCTGGAAGAAGCCCGGTCGCACACGCAGGCACAGATCGTCGCTACCTCGTCCCGCGGCACGCTGGTGCACGTACCGGATACCTCGCACGACATTCAGACCGATCAGCCGGAAGCGGTGGCCAAGGCGGTGATGCAGGCCCTGCAGATGGCACGGCACGTCGCGGGGTAAGGTTGGCGAACGCGGGTGATGCTCCTCTTGGCCGAACGGAAAAGGTGTCAGGGACGAACGGGGACAATTTGAACGTCCCGGCGGCCTTCCGACCGGCCGCACGGTAGCGAATCGACCTGTCCTTTCTTCAACCCACGACTTCGGGCCATGTCCGACAGGATCACCCACAGCCCTCCCCGCGACGATCAGGACACGCCGCGCCCACCCCCATCCCTGCGACCTGTCGGCTGTCAGTAATTGTCCCTGACACCTTTTTCCGGAGCCGACTGTGATGCATCAAAGCAGATCAGAACCCGTTCCGAGGCTCCTTAAATGTGGTTCTGACGCACTTACTTTCCGTTGTCCCTGACATCTATTTCTGAAAAAGCTACCCTGCCCTCTGTTCTGGCAGACGGCCATTCCGGCGCGTTCGGAATGAGGATTCGACAGCAACGCGCTCCCGCTGCGGGGCGCATCGGGGAGAACCATGAAGACTCGTCGCGATTTCCTGACCCAGGCGCCGCTGGGCCTGCTGGGTGCCATGGTGGCTGGCAGCGCGTTGGCGCAGACGGGGGAAAACCCCACCCCCGGCACGCCGCCGCCCGGTTCGCCCGGCGCGTTCAATACCGCGCCGCCGGTGGGGCCGAAGCTCTCCACGGCCACCTTCGTGGAGGCGGAGAAGCTGACGCAGGTGAGCATGACCGAGGCGCAGCGCGAAATGGCCGTGGCCAACTGGCCCACCTCGATGGCCGCGCTGCTGGAGCGCCGCACCGGCCCGCGCAAGGTGGCGCTGGAAGACGGGCTGGCGCCGGCCACCACCTGGTTCCCGGCGATGGGCCGCGTGCACGTCGGGCCCGCGCACGATCGCTTCGTGCCGTCCAGGGTGGCGGCCACGCCGCTGCCGGCGAAAGACGAGGACATCGCCTTCGCCTCCGTCGCACAGCTCGGCGCGTGGATCCGCGCAGGCAAGCTCACCTCCTCCCGCCTGACGAAGATCTACCTTGAACGCCTGAAGCGCTTCGATCCGCAGCTGCGCTGCGTCATCACGCTGTGCGAAGAGCACGCGCTGGCGCAGGCCGCGCAGGCCGACAAGGAGATCGCCGCCGGCCGTTACCGCGGCCCGCTGCACGGCATCCCGTGGGGTGCGAAGGACCTGCTCGACACCGCCGGCATCGCCACCACCTACGGTGCCGAGCCGTTCCGCCACCGCGTGCCGAAGGACGACGGCGCGGTCACCCGCAAGCTCAACGAGGCCGGCGCCGTGCTGGTGGCCAAGCTGAGCCTGGGCGCGCTGGCGCTCAACGACATCTGGTTCGGCGGTCAGACCATGAACCCGTGGCTGCTCAAGGAAGGCGCTTCCGGCTCCAGCGCCGGCCCGGCCTCGGCCACGGCGGCCGGGCTGGTGGCGTTCGCCATCGGCAGCGAAACCCAGGGCAGCATCATCAGCCCGTGCATGCGCTGCGGCACCACCGGCCTGCGCCCCACCTATGGCCGCGTACCGCGCACCGGCGCGATGACGCTGTGCTGGAGCATGGACAAGCTCGGCCCCATCGCCCGCTCGGTGGAAGACACCCTGCTGGTGCTCGACGCCATCCGCGGCACCGACCCGGGCGACGGCGCCAGCGTGGCGGCGCACCTGGACTACGATGCGGCCGCCCCGATCAAGGGCCTCAAGGTCGGCTACTTCCCCGGCTGGATGAAGGAAGCGCCAGCCACGGATCTCGACCGCACCGCGCTCGGCCAGCTGCGCGCGCTCGGCCTGGTGCCCACCGAAGTGTCGTTGCCCGACTGGCCGTACGACGATCTCAACCTGCTGCTGTTCGCCGAGGCCGCCGCGGCCTTCGAGGAACTCACGCTCTCCGGGGCCGCCGACCAGATGCACGTGCAGACCCCGGATGCCTGGCCCAACCTGTTCCGCGAAGCGCGCTTCCTCTCCGCCGTGGACTTCGTGCAGGCCGACCGCCTGCGCCGCAAGGTGGCCAGGGAGATGGAGCGCGTGATGGCCGAGGTGGACCTGCTGCTGGTGCCCTCGCTGCGCGACGAGATGATGGTGATCTCCAACATGTCCGGCCAGCCCTCGCTCACCCTGCGCACCGGCTTCGTGGAAGTGAGCCAGGTACGCAGCGACTGGGCACCCGACCCGAAACACCCGCTGCCGAAGCTGGCCGGGCCGCACCGCGTGCCCTACGGCGTCACCCTGGTGGGCCGGCTGTTCGAGGAAGGCACGCTGGGCCGTGTTGGGCGCGCGTTGGAGGCGAAGGTGGCGGTGGCCGGGGAGCGGCCGGTGGGGTTCTGATCGGCGCGGGCTGATCCAGTTGGCTGGACCGAAAGCGTGCGGGGGTGGCCCGGCACGCTTTTTCCATAATCCAAGAAATGAACCTGATCCCGTTTCGGCTCAACCGTCGTCGGAAATTGGCCCTGACACCTCTTCGCCCGGCTGAAAAAGACGGCCCGCCAAAAGGCGGGCCGCAAGACACAACTGTAGTCGTCAAGCTCCGGCATCAGGCCGGAACCCGGCTTTACGCAGCCTGGCTCTCGATCTGGCGCTGCGGGCTCTGCTCCAGCGTGGCGCCGGGCGGAGTCGAGGTGATCGCGATCCGGCGCGGCCGCAGCGATTCGGGCACCTCCCGCTCCAACTCGATGGTCAGCAGGCCATCGACAAGATTGGCGCCCGTCACCTTGACGTGGTCGGCAAGCTCGAAGCGACGCGTGAAGGCGCGGCTCGCTATGCCGCGATACAGGAACTCGCCTTCCTGGTCGGCGCTCTTGCGCTCGCCGGACACCACCAGCAGGTTCGGCTGCACGGCGATATCCAGTTCCTCACGATTGAAGCCGGCGACCGCCATGGTGATGCGGTAACGGTCATCGCTGAGCTTCACCGTGTCGTACGGCGGCCAACTGTCGACCGTCTGCGCGCGGGTGGCGTTCTCCAGCAAATCGAAGATCCGGTCGAAACCGACGCTGGACCGATGCAGCGGGGCAAGATCAAAAAGGCTGTTACGCATGGCCATATCCTCTTTCAAGCAACATGGGACGTTCCGCCGGCCAGGTGGCCCGGCGTGCCAGCCATACGGGCTGGCGTATCCCAAGTAGGGTCGTCAGGAAGGGTTTCAAGCGTCGCGTTAATGAGCCGTTTAAGCGGCCAAATGCCCGGAGAAGTCATCGGCGACGATCGCACCGGATTCCCGAATGCAACGCAGAATCGAAGTTCGGGATCGTCGGCCAGGAAACAAAGCAGACGATTGTTGCCCCGCTGCACCACGCGCTGCAGAACACCGGCAAGATCGAAGCGTGGAAGTCGGGCCATGTCCGACAGGATCACGCAACGCCTGCTCCGCCACGATCAGCGCGAACCGCACCTCACCTTCATCCTCGAAATCGCTCCGCCGTCGGAAATTGTCCCTGACGCCTTTTTCTCTGTGGTAGTTCCAACGTACCGCCAGGCGCAGGAGGCGGCGACATGAGTCTTCAGGTTGAAATGGCCCGGGTCTGACTGTCCAAGTTTCAGCGTCAGCCATCTGCGCCGCGCTGCTGACCTTTGGCACTGTTGCCGCTTGCGCGTGGCGGGCACCAATGTGCGTCGGTTTTGACGCATCGGAGCGGCGATGGACTGGCGGTTTCTTCTTCCCATCCTCATCGGCGTGGCCATCAGCGCGCTGCTCTGGTCACTGGCGGTGCTACGCAAGCGCGAGGACCTGCTCGCATCGGCAACGCTCCGCGTCGTCTGTGTCGTTGGCTTGTTGAACTTGTTGCTGGTCGTGGTACGAGCTCACGGGCCGGAACCACTGCAGCAAACGGCGCGGTTCGCACTGGAGGCTGCTGATGTCATCACCGGACTCGTTCTGGGGGTCATGCTGGTGCCATGCATGGCGTGGATCCTGGACTTGATCGACTCCAAGACAGCGCGAGTCGTCGCAATTGCGGCATCGCTCTATGTGGCCACGTCATTCCTCGGTTTCGAGGTAGGCAAGGCGGCGCATGACGCAGAGATGCGCCAGTTCTTTGCCTCATCGGGGCTGCCGATCTGGTTCATGTACACCGTAATGGCGGTGGAGTCGGCCGCAGCCATTGGACTGCTCATGGCCCGCACGCGTGCGCCCTCGGCGGCAACGCTACTCGTGATCATGCTGGGCGCTGTGGGTACACATCTTCGGAACGGGGACGCGATCCAGGACTCGCATGATGCCCTTCGCATGCTGGTGCTGTTGGCGACAATCCTGCTGCTCTCGGGCCGTCGCCGCCGACGCTGTCCGGCCTGAACGCTTAAGCGGGACGGGGCCAAAGGGGTCGGGCCATCTCACTGTGACCCTGCTTCGCTCCGACCCCAGTTTTCCGTGTCGATCCAGCGGGCCCTCGATCGTCGTCCAGGGGTACCCGAAGCAATACGGAGCCCATCATGGTGACCCGCAAGACAGGAGAACCCCAGCGAGCTGCCACGGCGAGCGTGCGCAAGCCCACCGCGAAACGCGCCCCCGCGGGCAATGCCCTGCCTGAAACCATGAATGGCAAGGCCAGCCAGGCCAAAGCCGCCGTCGGCGACAAGCCGGTGTTCGCCTACATCGCCAGCCTGCCGCAACCGCAGCGCGACATCGCTGAACACATCGACCGCCTGGCCGCCGCATCCCTGTCCGGCCTGCTACGTAGCGTGAAATGGGGCATGGCGTACTACGGCGTGGGCGATGGCTGGTGCTTCAGCTGCGGCGCTTTCGCCAGCCACGTCAAGCTGATGTTCGTCAACGGCACGATGCTCGACCCGGTACCGCCGGTGACGCCCGTTGCCATGGGCAAGGCGACGCGGGGCGTGGAGCTGGCCTCGCTGGACGACATCGACGAAGACCAGGTCGTGGCCTGGATGCGGCAGATCACCGCGAAGCCGGGCGTGGGGAAGCGGCCGGCAAAGAAGTGAGGACGCCACGACGGGTCCCGCCCTCAATCTTTTTTACACAGTGAAAATAGGTGTCAGGGACAATTTGTCAGAAATTGTCCCTGACACCTTTTTCGCTTTCCAGATCGAATTCGGCCTGAAGCTCCAACCAGAAACATGGGTCGGTACCCAGCGCCGCCGCCAGGCGCGCATCGGTATCTACCGTGACGTCGCGCCTGCCGAGCGCGATGTCTTTGACAAGGACTGTCGGCATGCCGGCGGCGCGCGCCAGGGCGCTCTGACTGATGCCCCGGGGCGTCAGGAACTGCTTGCGCAACACCTCGCCGGGATGGATGGTGGGCACGTTCTTCATGATCACCTCGTCGGTATCAGTGGTAGTGAGGAATGGCTTCCCTGGTTTGGCCGAAGCCAGGACCCTGCGCTTGCCAGCATCCGACCCGCTCACCATAGCCAGGCAACGATCCAACCAGTGAACCTGCGGCATGTGACGCGCTGACCGCGGGCAAATACTTTCGCCCGGCAAGGTATACGGCCTGCTCTTCCTCCACGCCGGTTTGCGAAACGCGCGCCTTCCGGAGCCTCTGCGATTCCACCTGGCGGATGATGTCGCGCACCGTCATCGCGTCGTTGAAGATGGCATCGCCCAGCAAGGACAGCGTGTGCCTGGCGAACTCCGCCTCGCCGCTGGCGATCACCACATCGCCATGGGCCGAGATCATGGAGATCAGCCGGTGGAGCGTATCGATCTGATCCAGGGTCACGCCGAAAAGATAGCGTCCATCCGCGTTGCCAGGCACCTCTTCCGCGGCTTCGGGCGCCGCGTCGGCCCCAGGCACCACCTCCCTTTCGGATCGGCAGGCCGGCGACGAGATATCGTCCAGCACGAGCCCCATCTGCTCCGCCAGCAACTCCAGGCAGATCGCCACTTCGCCCACGCGAATCTCGGCAGTGAACTCCTGATCCTCGTCCGGCCTTCGCGGTTGCGCCAGATGCGAGAGGAACTCCACATACTCGCGCAGCTTCTTCAGCCGGAACTGGCTGTCCTCCGGCAGGAAATAGCCGGTCGTTCCCAGATCATCCGAATTGAACGTCGACATGGTCGCCTCCTGGTTACGTCGAAAAGGTATCAAGGACATTCCTTCGTTCTCCCCGCCCATCCAGCAATGTTTCGCAAGCAGTTGGTACGGTAAATCGCGCAGCCTTCATCGCGCGACTCAGGCAGCATCGAGAAAGCAGCCGGCTCTCTCAGTGTATGACATGACTCATATACAAGGCAGTAAGCCTCGTATTGAAGCCATAATGGCTCATATAGTTGTCATTTATACCCACATAATTTGTAGCGGTCAACTCCTTCTGCATGGATGCTTGCCCCATGAGCAAAGCATCCGTCCGTGCCTCGCCGCGCCTTGTGTTCGCGCGCAACCTTCGTCAGGCCAGACGACTTAAGGATTTATCGCAGGAAGCGCTTGCGCTGCAGGCGGGCCTCAGTCGCACTTACGTTTCCGAAGTCGAGCGTGGAATGCGGAACATCTCCATCGACAACATGGGGCTGCTCGCTGACGCCCTCGGAATCGCCTTGGGTGACCTGCTGTATACCGACATGTTAAAGCGCCTTGCGGCGAGCTAGAGCCTTTAATCAAAGCGCGTCAGAACCCGTTCTGCGACACTTCTATTTTCCCTTTCGACAAAGTCCTCACCACTTAGAGCATCCGAAAGACAAAGCGAATCCACAGGAGCAGCAAGGCATGGAATCACCGAAGCTCACGTTTACTGCGCTGGACGCGAAGATTGAGGCCATGCCGGAGCATCCCTCCGCGTCGACAGTCATGCCGAAGAAGGCCCGCCGATGCTTCACGATAGGATTCATCGCAGCTGCAGTCGGGCTCATTGCCGCCAAGATCATGCCGTCAGATCACCTCAGCACCGTGATCGTCACCCTCGCCTGCCTGATCGCCGAAGTGATCGGCCTCGGCCTCGGCGCGGCGTCTATGCTGCCGCGAACCTGGCCGACCTTCACAAGCGAGCGGCGCGAAGCAGCGGAAGAGCTGGACTTCCACCTGCCCTATCACCAAGAGCTGATTCACTGGTTGCAGAGCCATCCACGCGATCAGCTCGAAACTTTCAGCACCTACATCGGTTACCGTCAGGAGCGCATGCGCGAACGCCTGCCTATGCTCACCGGTGGCATTGAAAAACTCGGTGCGCTACCGATACTTATCGCGCTCTACATCCAGTTCAAAGGTGCCCACTGGCCGCCGCATCCAAGCTGGTTGGAAATCTTTCTAATCTTTGCTCTGGTGCTTGGTTACTGGACCAGCCTGTTGCAAATCAACGTGCGTTTTCGTTTGCAGACGTACGACATGCTGTTGAAGAAGGCGCTGACAGGCACGCGCAGAGATTCAGGAGAAAGTGCACTCTGACCCCTGTTTTTCCTGTCTATCCTTCTGACTTTACGTTTACCGCGACAAGCCTACCCTTCCAGTCAAATTTCGTATCGAATTTGACCCTCACCCCGACCGCAAACGAAGTAAGAAGCCTCTCGTCACTTACCTGACTTAATCTGAAATAAATTTCGTCCCCATCATCCTGCCTTATAAATCCAAACTGGCCGCTACCGTGCAGTCGGCATATTGCACCATGATTTACAAGCGCCAGATCATACTGAGAGTCTGAACTACTAGCCAAAGGAGGTTGCCCACTATCTTTGAACAGGAGGCCCTGTATCCAGCTAGAAAAACTATCTACCCTCTGACAGCCATCTACGTCATTACCTAGCGCCAATTTCAGTTGCGCTACTATATACAAGAGCTTGGCCAGTCGATCTCTCATCCGCCGATCAGGATGGCTTATTGAGTCGTAAAATTCGCGAGAACCCTCAAGGGCTTCAAGGCATTTATAATACTCATGATTAACAAAGCAGCTCTCCGCATACCTTGTAAAATATTGAAGATGAATGTCGGCTATCTTCATATCGATATGCTCGTTGCGGATCGCCCCAACCTCCAATTTCTCAATAGCGCTCATTGCATCAACGAAATTCCGGCGAAATAGACAGCATCGCGCATAGTCGATCATAGGCTCGGGACGCTCTGGACACAGCTGCATCGCTCTCTCGAACATCTCATTAGCCTTTTCAGTGTCATGCATATCTCTTAGCAAAAAGCCGCCAAAAAGATAATAGACTATGGCTGAATCGGGCGCCCACTCCAACGCCTTTTCGTAGCAATCGTAAGCCTGACTTAAATTCCCTGATCGCGCATACGCCCAAGCCTCGACCCGATAGACTTCCGAAAAGTCCGGCGCAAGGCCTTTTGCCGTTTCGATAATTTCAAGTGCCTCGTCACACTTATCTATTCTTATTTTTGAAAGGGACTCACGCAAATATTTTGCAATTACCCAATCACTGCGTGTTCTACAATGAATACTTGATGCAGATAGCGGATTTGTTTGAGCTTCAGAAGCAATTTGCTCACCCGCGCTTACCAATCGCCTCTTCACCGTAAGCATCTGCTTTTGTTCCTCCTTGCTTACAGGATAGAATCGCGCCAAATAGGCCCTGGCAAGCTGGCTTAATTCGTATTTTGTTTCATAGCTGGCGCCGGTGGGTGCGCTTGTCGCGAAAAACATATTGGTTCTAGTTAACTCCTGAATCGCGCTAAGAAGCGTCGACTGATCTAATTCCGTGAGAAAGGCAAGTTCTGCAACTGTATAACTCCCCCCAAGCGCTAGTAGGGTTCTCACGAGCCGCCTCGAGTTTTCACCAACCTGACTAAATACGTTGGATAGGCAAAATTGCAAAAATAGCTTCTCATCCGCGAGAACCTCCTCAGGCCTTTTCCCCGCCTGAACTGCCGAAACAAACCACTTTATGTGGAGGGGATTGTTCCTCATTCTTGTACAGAAGCCGCCGATGACTTTGTTCGATGCCTGAACCAATCTCGAACAGGACCGTATTTTTGCCGTCACACGCAGCAACTGAATCGCTTCTGCGTCTGACATTGGGTCAAGTTGTACAGGAAATTCGTATGCTCCAAGCCTTATTCTAGTGGTTATTAATATCTTACTTCCTTGCGGAATTCTGGATAGCAGCTCATTCATATTTTTATCGATAACAGTTTCTAAATTATCAATAATTAGCAATACCCTGAATTGGCTTAAAACGGAAATCAGATCCTCAAGAGGATTACCCGCATTACCTCCAAGCGCACCGGCAGCTACTTCAAACAAGCCGATTGATGAATTGACCGACCCACGTATCCTAATGATCTCTGAGTCAGTCAACTGGGAGGTTTTTGCGGAGACAAATATCAGCGCGTCATATTCATCAGGTTTTTTTTCCAAAATTTCATACGCAACTTTTAGTGCCAGCGATGTTTTACCGAGACCACCTTCACCCACGAGCGTTACAACTGGGTAGACCCCAAGTACCGCTCGAATTACGTTATCAACAATTACACGTCGGCCTATGAATCCAGTCTCATCGAAGTCTGGCATCGGTAAATTGTTTGATGGCCCAATTGCGTCATTTTCAAACGGTATTGAAAGCCGGAGAACGAGTTCTGGCTCATTACTTAGACGGCCGATAATTTCATTCAGAGAAACCCAGTAGCTGGATTTTGATTTTAGTTTTTCACACAAGTCGTTTGTACGTGAAAGATCATCAAATTCCAGTGGCCTAGCGTGCATCACCCTATTTCTTATTTTAATAAGATCAACAAAATCGTCTGAAAAATTATCCAGCTGATCAACCAGGTCACTAGGAAAATCTGACAGGTAGCTCCGCATTAATTGATACACATCACCCAAATCTGAAAATGCCAATAGATCTTCTAGGGTAGGAGTCAGCTCACTTTCTGATGCGTCGCCATCGACCCTCTCTATTAGTTTTAAAAAGAGGTGTTCCCCCAATATCTGGCGGGGTTTCTGTTGATTGGGAAGATATTTATCGGCAAGGCGCCGAAGGTCCTCTTCTATTGAGCTTATCAAAGCGTATAAGGTCAATCGCGTCATGCTGGAAGCCATACGTATCCCTAATCGTCAACTAAAATTCATGCCCACTCTCAATCGTGGAGAGTAAGCCTTGGATTGGACTAAACGACAATCCACGGCTCCAAAGGTATACCCGCTTCGTACCATATAACAAGAAAGGCCCGTCAATTGACAGGCCTTTCTGCTTTCAGAGCGAGTTGATAGTCGCTTGCGCTTAGCTTTCAACACATCATCAGGTGCTTTCTTTCCTCGGACATAGACGCGCTAAGGCAGTACCGTGATGTTGGACTATCGGACAATCCGTATCTCACATATTCCTCCGATACTCCCCCCCCACGTCATACAACGCATGACTGATCTGCCCCAACGAGTTGTACTTCACCGCCTCAATCAACTGCTCAAACACATTCCTACGCTCCCGCGCCGTCCCCTGCAACACCTTGAGACTGTCAGCAGCCAACGAGTTCCTCGCCTCCCCATAGCTCCGAACATTAGCAATCTGCGCCCCCTTCTCCTCCTCCGTCGACCGAATCAACTCGATCTCCGTCGCAATCTCCCCCGCATGATCCTTAGGCAAAAAGGTGTTGACCCCTATCAACGGCAACGACCCGTCGTGCTTCTTGTGCTCGTAATACATCGACTCGTCCTGGATCTTGCCGCGCTGGTACATGGTGTCCATCGCGCCGAGCACGCCGCCGCGCTCGCTGATCGCTTCGAACTCCTTGTACACGGCTTCTTCCACCAGGTCGGTGAGGCTGTCGACGACGTAGCTGCCCTGCCACGGGTTCTCGTTGAAGTTGAGGCCGAGCTCCTTGTTGATGATCATCTGGATCGCCACCGCGCGGCGCACGCTTTCTTCGGTGGGCGTGGTGATCGCTTCGTCGTAGGCGTTGGTATGCAGGGAATTGCAGTTGTCGAACAGCGCGTACATCGCCTGCAGCGTGGTGCGGATGTCGTTGAACTGGATTTCCTGCGCGTGCAGCGAGCGGCCCGAGGTCTGGATGTGGTACTTCATCATCTGGCTGCGCGCGCTGGCGCCGTAACGCTCGCGCATGGCGCGGGCCCAGATGCGGCGGGCGACGCGGCCGATCACGGTGTATTCCGGGTCCATGCCGTTGGAGAAGAAGAAGCTGAGGTTGGGCGCGAAGTCGTCCACCTTCATGCCGCGGGCGAGGTAGTACTCGACGATGGTGAAGCCGTTGCTGAGGGTGAAGGCGAGCTGGCTGATCGGGTTCGCCCCGGCTTCGGCGATGTGGTAACCGCTGATCGACACCGAGTAGAAGTTGCGCACCTTGTGGTCGACGAAGTACTGCTGGATGTCGCCCATCATGCGCAGCGCGAATTCGGTCGAGAAGATGCAGGTGTTCTGCGCCTGGTCTTCCTTCAGGATGTCGGCCTGCACGGTGCCGCGCACCTTGGTCAGCGTGTCAGCCTTGATGCGGGCGTAGGTTTGCGCATCGACCAGTTCGTCGCCGCAGACGCCGAGCAGGCCTAGTCCTAAGCCGTCGTTACCCTTGGGCAGGTCGCCGTGGTACTGCGGGCGCGGCACGTTCCGGTAGATCGCGGAGATCTTCTTTTCGGCGGCGGCCCAGCGGGCGTCGTCTTCGCGCAGGTACTTCTCGACGTTCTGGTCGATGGCGGTGTTCATGAACATCGCCAGGATCATCGGCGCGGGGCCGTTGATGGTCATCGAGACCGACGTGCTGGGCGCGCTCAAGTCGAAGCCGGAGTACAGCTTCTTCATGTCGTCCAGCGTGGCGATGTTGACGCCGGAGTTGCCGATCTTGCCGTAGATGTCCGGGCGCGGGGCCGGGTCTTCGCCGTACAGGGTGACCGAGTCGAACGCGGTGGACAGGCGCGTGGCGGCGCCGCCCTGGCTGAGGTAGTGGAAGCGGCGGTTGGTGCGCTCGGGCGTGCCTTCGCCGGCGAACATGCGGGTGGGGTCCTCGCCGCTGCGGCGGTACGGGTAGACGCCGCCGGTGTACGGGTAGTGGCCCGGCAGGTTCTCGCGGCCGAGGAAGCTGACCAGTTCGCCCCAGTCCTTCGACTTCGGCGGCGCCACCTTGGGCACCTTCTGGTGGCTCAGCGACTCGCGGTAGTTGTCGACGCGGATGACCTTGTCGCGCACCTTGTATTCGTTGACGTCGGCGGTGACCGATGCATACAGCGCGGGCCATTCGCGCAGCTGGTGGATGGCTTCGTGGCTGAGTTCCTTCAGCGCGGCGTTGTAGCGCTGGCGCAGGGTGACCAGCGAACGGTCGCCTTCGGCGTGCAGGTCGGCGCTGCCGTACAGATCCAGCGGACGCGGCAGCTTGTCGTCGCCCAGTTCCTTCAGCGCCTCGTAGTAGTGCTGCGCCTTGCTGGCGAATTCGGCCTGGTGGGCGATGGCGCCGTTGATGGCGCGGCCCTGCTCGGCGATCTCGGCGAGGTAGCGGACACGCGAGCCGGGGATCAGCACGGTGGCGCGCGGTTCCTTCAGCGTGGTGTCGAGCTGGGGCGACCATTTCTCTACCGGCAGCGCGAGCTTGTCGCGCATCAGCCGGCACAGGTTGGTGAACATCCAGGTCACGCCCGGGTCGTTGAACTGGCTGGCGATGGTCGGGTAGACCGGCACGTCCTCGTCCTTCACGCCGAACGCGGTGTGGTTGCGCTTCCACTGCTTGCGCACGTCGCGCAGCGCGTCTTCGGCGCCGCGCTTGTCGAACTTGTTCAGCACCACCAGGTCGGCGAAGTCGATCATGTCGATCTTCTCCAGCTGGCTGGCGGCGCCGTAGTCGCTGGTCATCACGTAGACCGGGAAGTCGACCAGGTCGACGATCTCCGAATCGCTCTGGCCGATGCCGGCGGTCTCGACGATCACCAGGTCGTAGGGCTGGCTCTTCAGGAAGTCGATGCAGTCGTGCAGCACGATGCTGGTGGCGGCGTGCTGGCGGCGGGTGGCCATCGAGCGCATGTACACGCGCTTGGAGCGCAACGAGTTCATGCGGATGCGGTCGCCCAGCAGCGCACCGCCGGAGCGGCGGCGGGTGGGATCGACCGCGAGCACGGCGATGCGCATGTCGGGGAACGCGTGCAGGAAGCGCAGCAGCAGTTCGTCCACCACCGACGACTTGCCGGCGCCGCCGGTGCCGGTGAGGCCGAGCACGGGCGTGTGCTTGCCGGCGAGTTTCCACTGCTTGCGCTGGTGCTCGAGTTCGGCCCCGGCGAGCTTGCCCTCCTCGATGGCCGAGAGCATGTGGCCGATCGAGATCTCGTCGTCGATGTCGACCTTGGGCAGCGCGTGCGATTCGGACTCGGCGCGCTTCGCGGCGGCGCTGCCGGCGCGCTGCATCACGTCCTCGATCATCTCGACCAGGCCGAGCTTCATGCCGTCGTTGGGGTGGTAGATGCGCTCGACGCCGTAGGCCTGCAGCTCGCGGATTTCTTCCGGCGTGATGGTGCCGCCGCCGCCGCCGAACACGCGCACGTGGCCGGCGCCGCGCTCGCGCAGCATGTCGACCATGTACTTGAAGTACTCGACGTGGCCGCCCTGGTAGGACGACAGCGCGATCGCGTCGGCGTCTTCCTGCAGCGCGGCGCGCACCACGTCCTCGACCGAGCGGTTGTGGCCGAGGTGGATCACCTCCGCGCCCTGGCTCTGGATGATCCGCCGCATGATGTTGATCGCCGCGTCGTGGCCATCGAACAGGCTGGCCGCGGTGACGAAACGCAGCGGGGTGGTGTCGGCCTGCGTGGCGCTGGCGGGGACGTGCTTGGCGGGGGAACTCATGGCAACTCCGACATCGGTGCTTGAACTTGTCGATTCTAGTGGATCGACAGGGAGCACGCGGAGCTGGCGGCGTACTTCGGCGTACGGCGGCTACATGCAGCGCGCGAGGTCCGGACTGCCGACCACACGCGTGCCTACCTGTTCGCCACGCACGAAGGCCAGTGCCGCCCCGATCACTTCGGGGGCATCGAGCACGCGGCGGTGGCCCAGGCCCTGCGTGGTGTGCAGCCGCGCACCGGGCCAGTACTGGGCGTAGCGCTCGCCTTCGGCCCACGGCACGTCCGCGTCGTCGAGGTCGTGCACGATCAGCGCGGGCTGGCCCAGCGTGGGCAGCTTGCGTTCCACCCGCAGCTCATCGATGTGCACACCGGTGCGTTGATGCAGCCATGCGTAGAACGGCTGGCGCAGGTAGCCGGCCAGGTGCACGAAGCGGAAGAAGCGCCGCGCCGCCGCCTTCATGTCGGCGGCCGGCGCTATCAGGATCAGCTGCTCGGCACGCCAGCTTTCATCCTGCGCGAGGGTGACGGCGGCACCGCCGAGCGAATGGCCGACCGCCAGCGCGGCATTGCCGTAGCGCGCGCCAATCGCGCGGATCGTGGCGATGAATTCCGGCAGCGTGCACAGCTTGCCGCTGCTGTGGCCGTGGCCGGGCTGGTCGAAGGTGACCACCGCAAATCCCAGCGCACGCAGCTGCGCCACCCAGGGCAGGAAGCGCAGGCCGAAGCTGGACCAGCCGTGCGCCAGCAGCGCGTAAGGCTGGGTCGACGGGTCGCCCCAGACGTAGGTGGCGATGGTTTCGCCGTTGGCGTGCAACTCGCCGCGCTGCATGTCCCCGTCGCCCTGCACGGCCTGCGCACGGCTGCGGCTGCTGGCGAACGGGGTGGCGAACAGGCGCGCGGCGCGGTTCACCGTGCGCTTCGGTGCGATGCGGCCGCCCAGCGCGAAGCCGGTGCGCACGGTGGTGAGCTTGAGTCTGTCGATGACGGTGGACATGGGTATCGCCTCAGGTTTGCCAGCTGCGCCACAGGCGCTCGAAGGCCGCCCGGGTGCGGCGGCCGGCTTCGTCGAACCCGAACAGCCCGGCGTCGTGGTGCAGGCCGAGCATCAGGGCATAGATCTCGAAGGCGAGCTGGGCGACGTCGGTGTCGCTGCGCAGGTGGCCCAGCTCGACCGCCTGCGCGATCGCCTTCTGCAGCTCGTCGCGCCAGCCGGCCTGCTGCCGCACCACGCCCTCGTGCAAGGCACCGTCGCGGCCGTCGTACTCGCTCACGGCGGACAGCAGCACGCAGCCGCTCTGGTGCTCGCAGCCCCACTCGAACCAGTTCGCCACGATCGCGCGCAGCCGCGGCAGGCCGCGCGGCTGCTTCAGCGCCGGCAGCAGCACCTGGGTCATGAAGCGTTGCCGGCCGGTGTCGAGCACGGCCAGCTGCAGGTCTTCGCGCGAGCCGAAATGGGCGAACACGCCGCTCTTGGACATGCCCACGTCACTGGCCAGAGTTCCGATCGACAGGCCTTCCAGCCCGTCGCGGCGGGCCAGCGCGTAGGCGTGGTCGAGGATGGTGTCGCGGGTGGCCGCGCGCTTGCCGGGGTGGATTGCGATCGTCATGTTCGTACAAATAGCACGATCGTTCGTTCCATATCAAGCAAAAACACTCACGCGGTCTCCGCAGCCCCTGCCGGTATGCTGGCCGCCGCAAGCCCAAGGAGTAACCCCGCATGAAAATCCGCAACCTGAGCATCCCGCTCGCCACCGCCCTGCTGGCCGCCTGCGTCACCTCGCCAACCGGCCGCTCGCAGCTGATGATGGTGTCGGACAGCCAGATGAGCCAGATGGGCCTGAGCGCGTTCAACGACATGCGCAAGCAGGGCAAGTTCGTCGACGCGCCGCGCGAGCGCGCCTACGCCACCTGCGTATCCAATGCCCTGATCGCGGTGCTGCCGCCGCCGTGGAACACCCAGCAATGGGAAGTCCAGATCATCGGCGACGACACGGCCAACGCGTTCGCCCTGCCCGGCGGCCGGATCGGCGTGAACAAGGGCATGTTCAAGCTCGCCAGCAACCAGGATCAGCTCGCCGTGGTGCTGGGCCACGAGCTGTCGCACGTGGTGTCGCGCCACGGCGCCGAGCGCGTGTCCGACAACATGGCCGCCCAGGCCGCGGTAACCGCCGGCTCCATCTACGCCGGCTCGCGCGGCGGCGACGCCGGCAACGCCGCCGCGCTGCTCGGCGTGGGTGCGCAGGTGGGCATCCTGCTGCCGTTCTCGCGCACCCAGGAAAGCGAGGCCGACACGCTGGGCCAGCGCTACATGGCCCAGGCCGGCTTCGATCCACGCGCGGCGGTGACGCTGTGGCAGAAGATGGGCGCGCAAGGTGGCAGCAAGCCACCGGCATTCCTGTCCACGCACCCGTCCACCGGCAATCGCGAACAGGCGCTGGGCCAGGAGGCGCAACAGCTGCTGCCGATGTACGAGCACGCACGCAGCAGCGGCCACGCGCCCAACTGCCGGATGTGAAGCAGCCCGCGCGGGCCGGAGCGGCGTGGGCGCCGGCGCATCGAGCGTTCCACGCCGGAACCAGCTGAACGGACGCCCATGGGTGGCGTCAACGGCTTCCGTCCGGCGTCGTTTTCCGTCCTGCCTGCCGCGGTCGCGGCGATGACGGAGATCCACCATGAAACGTGCACTGCCTCTCAAGCTGGCCCTGCTCGCCGGATTCGGCCTCACCTTTGCCGGCACGACCTACGCGCCGCCCGCGGCCGCGCAGGTCTCCGTAGGCATCGGCGTGCGCCTGGGCCCGCCGGCGCCACGCTTCGAGCGCGTGCCTCCGCCACGCGCCGGTTACGTCTGGGCACCGGGCTGTTGGCGCTGGAATGGACATCGCCACGTGTGGGCCAGCGGTTACTGGGTTCGCGCGCGTCCCGGCTATCGCTATCGCCCCGCGTACTGGGTGCATGGCCGTCATGGCTGGCGCTTCCATGAAGGGCACTGGCACCGTTGAAACCGGGCTCCCGCCCACGTCCGTACGCATGCGCCTTGTTGCGGCGCGTCATCGCCAAAGGGGGCGACGTACTAAACTTGACGCTTTGATTCATCGCCCCGGCTCCGGTCGGGGCGACAAGTTTTCAGACGCTTCCACACCCCCACGCCGCCCATCTGCAGATGTCGTCCGGCACCATAAATCATGGAGTCACCGTTCCAATGATCTTTGAAACCATCGCCAACACCGGTCACGAAGAAGTCGTCTTCTGCCACAACAAGGACGCCGGCCTGAAGGCCATCATCGCGATCCACAACACGGTGCTGGGCCCTGCGCTCGGCGGCCTGCGCATGTGGCCGTACAAGACCGAGCAGGAAGCGGTGAACGACGTGTTGCGCCTGTCGCGCGGCATGACCTTCAAGAACGCCGTGGCCGGCCTGAACCTGGGCGGCGGCAAGGCGGTGATCATCGGCGATCCGAGCAAGGACAAGTCCGAGGCGCTGTTCCGCGCGTTCGGCCGCTTCGTCAACTCGTTGAACGGTCGCTACATCACCGCCGAGGACGTCGGCATCGACGTCAACGACATGGAGTACGTGTTCCGCGAAACCGAGTACGTCACCGGCGTGCACCAGGTGCATGGCGGTTCGGGCGATCCGTCGCCGTTCACCGCATTCGGTTCGCTGCAGGGCCTGATGGCCTCGCTGCAGGCCAAGTTCGGCAACGAGGACGTGGGCAAGTACAGCTACGCCGTGCAGGGCTGCGGCCACGTCGGCAGCGAGTTCATCAAGCTGCTGCGCGAACAGGGCGCCAAGGTGTTCGTCACCGACATCAACAAGGAAGCGGTGCAGCGCTGCGTCGACGAGCTGGGCTGCGAGGCGGTCGGCCTCGATGAGATCTACGACGTCGACGCCGATGTGTATTCGCCGTGCGCGCTGGGCGGCACCGTCAACGAGCAGACCATCGACCGCATCAAGGCGAAGGTCATCTGCGGCCCGGCCAACAACCAGCTGGCCACCGACGAGATCGGCGACGAGCTGCAGCGCCGCGGCGTGCTGTATGCGCCGGACTACGCAGTCAACGCCGGCGGCGTGATGAACGTGTCGCTGGAGATCGACGGCTACAACCGCGAGCGCGCCATGCGCATGATGCGCACGATCTATTACAACCTCGGCCGCATCTTCGAGATCAGCAAGAACGAGAACATCCCGACCTACAAGGCCGCCGACCGTCTGGCCGAAGAGCGCATCAGCGCGATCGGCAAGATCAAGCTGGCGCACATGGGCAACAACGGCACGCGTTTCCAGGGCCGCATGCGCGGTCAGTAAGCGACCCGCGCCTGCCGCACGAAGCCGCCGGAACATCGGCGGCTTTTCTTTTGCCCGGCGCTTGCCGGCAGGCCGGCACCGCGTAGGCTAAAATCGCGGTTCTGAACACCCAGGAGTTCGCGATGCGCCCGTTTCCGCTCGGTGAAGATATCGACCTGCTGCGCGAGTCCGTGCATGCGTTCGCGGAAAAGGAAATCGCCCCGCGCGCCGACCGCATCGACCGCGACAACCTGTTTCCCGCCGACCTGTGGCGCAAGTTCGGCGAGATGGGCCTGCTCGGCGTGACCGTGCCGGAGGCCTACGGCGGCAGCGGCCTGGGTTTCCTGGCGCACATGGTGGCGATGGAGGAAATCTCGCGCGCGTCCGGCTCGGTCGGCCTGTCCTACGGCGCGCACTCCAACCTGTGCCTCAACAACATCTACCACAACGGCAACGAGGCGCAGCGACGCAAGTACATCCCGAAGCTGTGCTCGGGCGAGTACGTCGGCGCGCTGGCGATGAGCGAACCGGGCGCCGGCTCCGACGTGGTCGGCTCGATGAGCTGCAAGGCAGAGTTGCGCGGCGACGCGTGGGTCGCCAACGGCAGCAAGATGTGGATCACCAACGGCCCCGACGCCGACGTGCTGCTGGTCTACATGCGCACCGCGCCGCGTACCGCCGGCAGCCGCTGCATGACCGCCTTCATCGTCGAGAAGGGCATGAAGGGTTTCAGCACCGCGCAGAAGCTGGACAAGCTCGGCATGCGCGGCTCGAACACCTGCGAGCTGGTGTTCGACAACTGCGAGATCCCGGCCGAGAACATCGTCGGCGAGGTCAACGAAGGCGTGCGCGTGCTGATGAACGGGCTGGATACCGAACGGCTGGTGCTGTCCGGCGGTCCGATCGGCCTGATGCAGGCGGCGATGGACATCACCATGCCGTACGTGCGCGAGCGCAAGCAGTTCAACGCGCCGATCGGCACCTTCGAAATCATGCAGGCGAAAGTCGCCGACATGTACACCGCGCTGCAGAGTTCACGCGGGTTTGCCTATATGGTGGCGCAGCAGTTCGACAACGGCGTGAAGTCGCGCATCGACCCGGCCGCCTGCCTGCTCAATGCATCGACGAACGCGGTAAAGGTGGCGCTGGAGGCGATCCAGTCGCTCGGCGGCAACGGCTACATCAACGAGTTCCCGGCCGGCCGCCTGCTGCGCGACGCCAAGCTCTACGAGATCGGTGCCGGTACCAACGAGATCCGCCGCATGCTGATCGGCCGCGAGCTGTTCCACGGCAAGGCCTGAAATCCCGTAGGGCGGGCAATGCCCGCGCTACGGAACGGGCTGCAAAGCGGTCACCACGCCCAGCGAAAATTCGCCGTGGCCAGCTGCGCCTGCTGGCGCTGGCCCAGGTAACGGTCGTAACCAAGCTGCAGGCTGGCGCGCGATGTCATGCGCCAGTCCAGCGTGGTGCCGAACATGCCACCGTAACGCGACACGCCAATGCCGCCCACCGGGGCGAACTGGTTGATCCCGCTGAAGCTGGCGTCAAGTACCTCGCCACGCAGGCCGAACGACTGCTGCCACAACATGCGCGCCTGCAGGCTGAGGCTTCCACCGCGCGCGAGCGACCAATCGTGGCTGGCGCGCAAGCCGGCGCCAGCCTGCCAGCGCGACGTGCCCTGCGCGGCCGATTTGAGCCCGAAGCCGTACGCACCCGACTCGTTGAAACCATCGCGCCGGATCTGTGCGTATTGCAGGTTCACGTAGGGCGTGACCTGTGTGTGGCCCAACGCCAGCCGGTAACCGCTTTCGCCATAAGCCACGCCGTAACGACCGTTGACGTCGCTGGCCACGCCAGTGAACTGATTGCCGAGTTCGAGTTGGCGCCGCATGGTCTCGCGATAACTGCCGACGCCGAAGCGGCCCATCGTGTACCACGAGCCACGGATCACGCCGCCGTACAACATGCCCTCCAGCGCATGACTGCGGCCCTGGTCCGCACTTTCGATCAATCGGCCCAGGCCCTGGCTCTGACCCAGTGCGTAGCCGGCGATGCCGTTGCCGCCAACGCGATAGTCCTCGCCGACCAGCGAGCCGCTGAGGTCGTACCCGACGTTGCCGTAACCGCCGCGCGACATGCCACCGTGATAACCCAGGTTCTGCGTCCAGCCACCGGCTTTCGGCGTGTCGAGCAGGCGGTCGAAGCGGTCGGACAACGCGCGCGTGCCCGCATCGATCGCCTCGAACGTCATCGCAGCGCTGGCGGCGTGCAGTTGCCCGGAGAGGCTTTCCAGCGAGCGTTGCATGACCTCGGTGGAAACGGCGCGCTGCAGGCTCGCGGCGCCGGCGATGAAGCCTGCGCTGGCTGCTGTGCCGCTGGCGGCGCCCTGCGCCTGCAGCTGGCTGTTGACTTGTTCGAACGCGCTCTGCGTGCGCTGTGCGGCGCCGTAGCTGGCGGCGGTGTATGGCAAACCCTTGATCTGGCCGAGGTTCACCTGCGCCACGTCGAGCCACGCGTTGTTGGCGTCGTAGTTCAGCGATGCGGTCAGCGCCACGCTGGGCGCCGTGTCCAGGGCCGAAAAGGTACCCGTGAGGCCGCCAGCGGCTGCCAGCACAGTCGTGTGCGAGTTCAGGGTGTAATTGGAATTGGCGCCGAACACATAAAGGTCACCGCCGGACAGCGTGGCCGTGCCGTTCACGTATAGCTGCGACCCCAGCGACACCGCCATGCGCCCGTTGCCTTGCTGCACGTAGTTGCCGGTTACATTGACATTGCCTTGGCTAACCGTCAGCACGCCGGCGTTGGTCACGTTGTTGTAAACCGTGAAGCCAACGGGATTCTGCGGCGTATCGGCGGACATCAGTGTGCCCTGTGCGCCAATATCGACGGGGCTGCTCAACGCGAACACGGCAAGCGTGCCGTCCTGCACCTGGGTGCGGCCGGTATAGTTGTCGCTGACGTTGAGGTTGAGCCTGCCCGGCCCCTGCTTGATCAGGCCGCCGACACCGGAGATCGCGTTGTTCCAGCTCGAGATGCCACTGAAGTTCACCGTGACATCGCCCCAGTCGAACCTGGCTGGCCCATTGACCGCCTTGAACGCGTCCAGCATGCCGTAGCCGAACGTGGTGTCGGGGCCGGGCGCGCCAAGGTCACGCGCGGTGCCGAGCAGGGTCTGCCGCACCAGGTCGTTGCTGAAGTACGGGTAGGCCTGCCACACCAGTGCGGCCGCGCCGGAGACTTCGGGTGCCGCGAACGAGGTGCCGCTGACGACCCAGTAAGTCTGGCTGCCGGTCGTGGTGGCGTTCTTGTCGAGGACGACCACGTCACCCGGCGCCGCGAGGCAGTAATTCATCGCCTTGCCGCAGGCGTTCGAGTAGCTCGCGAGCTGGGTCGGATGGTTGCTGTCGACGGCTGCCGCCACCAGCCAGCCGACCCCCAGTTGCGGTGCCAGGCTGGGCAATGCCGCGATGTCGCTGGGGTTGCCCTTGGAATCGTTGCCGGCGGCGAACACCACCAGACCGCCATGCTGCACGACGAACGGCTCGTAAGCCTGGGCGAAGGCCTGATTGATCGAGGCGTTGGTGGTGTCCCAGTAAATGCCTCCCCAGGAATTGTTCATTACCTGCACGCCGGCGTTGATCAGCGCCGGATTGAGGGTCTGCGCGAAGAAGTCGGCGTCGGCGGCGGTTACCGCATTGCCTTGACCCGAGCCGTCGTCCTTCGGTTCGACGTCGTTGATGATGCGCGCGGATACCAGATTGGCGTCGGGCGCGATGCCACCGGGAAACTTGTCGAACGGCCGGCCTGCGGCAATCTCCGAAACCCAGGTGCCATGGCCAACCACATCGTCGATCGACGTGTTGTTGGTGGTCGTGTCGACGTAGATCAACTCCTGCTTGACGCGTCCGGCAAGCGTCGGGTTGCTGCGCATGATGCCGCTGTCGACCACGCCGATGGTCACGCCGGCGCCGGTATAGCCCAGGCCAAGCGCCCCGTTCGCACGGGTGAGGGAAAGCTGGGCGTCCAACGGAGGCTGATTGCTCGGCGCTGTCGGAGGCGGCGCTGCCGGTGTCGGCCTGACATTGCCGCCACCGCCCCCGCAGGCGCTGAGGCTCAGCGCCATCGCAATCAACCATGCCAGATCACGATGCCGCCACTCCGACTCACGCGTCTTCATCATCCACCCCTGTCATGACATCTGCCTCGGCATCAACGACGTACGCGGTACGCCATGACACGCCCCAGTCACTCATCTTGGCACAACGGAAATCGAATGAAGCGGGCGCAAATCCTCGCGCCGCAAGGACTTGCGCCCGTTTGCCGAGTTTTGCGGCGGGCTGCGATAATTGGCGGGCTATCTGTCAGGCGTTCGCGCCCCTCAAGTCTCGCAAGCGGAGTTATCCATGTCGGATGTCAGCGTCGTCATCGTCGGTGCCAAGCGCACGGCCATCGGTTCCTTCCTCGGCCAGTTCACCGGTGTGCCCACGCCAAAACTCGGCGCCACCGCCATTCGCGCCGCGCTGGACCAGTCTGGCATTGCGCCAGCCGACGTCAGCGAGGTGATCATGGGCTGCGTGTTGCCGGCCAACCTGGGCCAGGCGCCGGCGCGGCAGGCCTCGCTGGGTGCCGACCTGCCGGCCAGTACCGGCTGCACCACCATCAACAAGGTGTGCGGCTCAGGCATGAAGGCGATCATGCTGGGCCATGATCTGATCAAGGCCGGTTCCGCCACGGTGGTAGTGGCCGGCGGCATGGAATCGATGACCAACGCGCCGCACATGGTGCAGGCGCGCACCGGCATTCGTTACGGCGACGGCCAGCTGGTTGACCACATGGCATGGGACGGGCTGACCAATCCGTACGACGGCAAGTCGATGGGCGTGTTCGGCGAGTTGTGCGCGGACAAATACCATTTCACGCGCGAGGCGCAGGATGCCTTCGCGATCGAATCGGTCAAACGCGCGCAGGCTGCGCAGCAGAACGGCGCATTCGCAGGCGAGATCGTTGCGGTCACCGTGAGCGGCCGCAAGGGCGACGTGCAGGTCGATAGCGACGAGCAGCCCGGTCGTTCCGACATCGCCAAGATCCCTGCCCTGAAGCCCGCGTTCCGCAAGGAGAATGGCACGATCACCGCAGCCAGTTCGTCGAGCATTTCCGACGGTGCCGCCGCCTTGGTGCTGTTGTCTGCCGATGACGCGAACAAGCGCGGCCTGAAGCCGCTGGCGCGCATCGTGGCGCACGCCACCCATTCGCAGGAGCCGGAGTGGTTCACCACGGCACCCGTCGGCGCAATCCGGAAAGTACTCGACAAGGCCGGCTGGAAAGTCGATGAAGTCGACCTGTTCGAAATCAACGAGGCCTTCGCGGTGGTCGCGATGACGCCGATGAAGGAACTCGGCATTCCCCACGACAAACTCAACGTCAATGGCGGCGCCTGCGCCCTGGGTCACCCGATCGGTGCCAGCGGTGCCCGGCTGGTGGTGACCCTGCTGAATGCCCTGAAAACCCGCGGGCTCAAGCGCGGTATCGCCGCACTCTGCATCGGAGGCGGCGAGGCCACCGCCATTGCAGTGGAGCGCATCGACTGACCACCATCAGCGAGTGATCGCCCTTTCGTAGCTTTCACATGACGGCTGGTTAAATCATTTTCGTCCGGTAATGCGGCAGGGGCACAAAGATCTGGCGCAATTTCCGCGAAAGCGTTATTAATACACGGCCAAACGGCATTCCACGGCAAAGGAGATCCACCATGAAGTTTACGCGTACCCTACTCGCCGCCGCGCTCGTCGCGCTGTTGGCGGCATGCAGCAACGGCGCGCAGGATTCCGCGCAGGACGCCCAGAAGTCGGCCGACACCGCTCAGCAAGCTGCCGATACGGCTCAGCAGGCTGCGGCCCAGGCTCCGACCACGGCAACCGAGCAGGCTGCTGATCAGGCGAAGACGGCTGCTGACGCAGCTGGTCAGGCCTCCGACCAGGCCCAGCAGGCTGCCGCTGCGGCTTCCTCGATGGCTCCGGCAACAAGCACCTCCAAGGATGCGATGTCCATGTCCAAGGACGCCGCCGCCAATGCTGCCAATGCTGCCGACAAGGCTGCTGATGCTGCAAAAGAGGCCGCTGGCAACGCGAAAGACGCTGCCGACAAGGCAAAGGACGCCGCGAAGGATCATTGATCCCTCGCTGGTTTCCAGAAAAAACGGCCGCCCTGTGCGGCCGTTTTTTTGTCTACGCAACCCGAAGATTTTCGTCGTTGACCGACGCCCGCTATCATCGCCGGAATTGGCCGCGATAACGGCCCCATATCCGTGAGTGCGACTTCATGAGCGTCATTGCATCGCAGATCGATCCTCGTTCTCCCGAGTTCCAGGCCAGCAGCGCGCAGTTGCGCGCGGTGGTCGGCGATCTGCAGCGCGAGCTGATGCGCAACGCCGAAGGCGGCGGCGCCAAGGCACGCGACAAGCATGTGGCGCGCGGCAAGTTGCTGCCGCGTGAACGCATCCGCGCGCTGCTCGATCCTGGCTCGCCGTTTCTCGAGCTGTCGCCGCTGGCCGCACATGGCATGTATGACGATGCTGCACCGGCAGCAGGCCTGATCACCGGCATCGGCCGCGTCGACGGCATCGAGGTGGTGGTGGTTGCCAACGACGCCACGGTCAAGGGCGGCACCTACTTTCCGATCACTGTGAAGAAGCACCTTCGCGCACAGGAGGTCGCGCTGGAGAACCATCTGCCCTGCGTCTACCTGGTCGATTCCGGCGGCGCCTTCCTGCCTCTGCAGGACGAGGTGTTTCCGGACAAGGAGCACTTCGGCCGGATCTTCTACAACCAGGCGCGCATGTCCTCGCTCAACATCCCGCAGATCGCGGTGGTGATGGGCAGTTGCACCGCCGGCGGCGCCTACGTGCCGGCGATGAGCGACGAGACCATCATCGTGCGTGGACAGGGCACCATCTTCCTCGGCGGGCCGCCGCTGGTGAAGGCGGCCACTGGCGAGGTGGTGGACGCCGAGACGCTGGGTGGCGCGGACGTGCACACGTCGATCTCAGGGGTGGCCGATCATTACGCCGAGAATGACGCGCATGCGCTCGCGATCGCCCGCGACATCGTCGGGCATCTCAATCGAAAGAAGGAGATGCCGCTGGCGCTGCGCGCGCCGATGGAACCGAAGTACCCGGCCGAGGAACTGTACGGCGTGATCCCGCAGGACACCCGCCGTCCGTTCGACATCCGCGAAGTGATCGCGCGCATCGTCGACGGCTCGGAGTTCCACGAGTTCAAGGCGCGCTACGGCAAGACGCTGGTGTGCGGCTTCGCGCACATCCACGGTTACCCGGTGGGCATCGTCGCCAACAACGGCATCCTGTTCGCCGAGAGCGCACTCAAGGGCTCGCACTTCATCGAACTGTGCAATCAGCGCAACGTGCCGCTGGTGTTCCTGCAGAACATCACCGGCTTCATGGTCGGCAAGAAGTACGAGCAGGCCGGCATTGCCAAAGACGGCGCCAAGATGGTCACCGCAGTGGCCTGCTCGCATGTGCCCAAGTTCACCGTGGTGATCGGCGGCAGCTTCGGTGCCGGCAACTATGCGATGTGTGGTCGCGCGTACGGCGCGCGTTTCCTGTGGATGTGGCCGAACGCAAGGATCTCGGTGATGGGCGGTGAACAGGCCGCCGCGGTGCTCGCCACGGTCAAGCGCGAGGGCATCGAGGCGCGCGGCGGCGCGTGGTCGGCCGACGACGAAGAAGCGTTCAAGGCGCCTATCCGCGACCAGTACGAAAGCCAGGGCCACCCGTATTACGCCAGCGCGCGGCTGTGGGACGACGGCATCATCGATCCAGTCGACACCCGCCGCGTACTGGGGCTGGCGATCTCCGCCTCGATGAACGCGCCAATCGAACCGCAGCGCTATGGCGTGTTTCGGATGTAGCCTCGCTGACCTGGTGCTTAGAAGAACTCGTACTCCAACTGCGCCAGCCAGGTATGCCGCGGCGCCGCGGCATTGATTCCCAGCAGCAGACCCACGCGGTACTCCAGATTGCCCTGGGTTCCCGGCAGATGCCACTCACCGGTCACCACCGGTCCGGCCTGGTAGGCATGGTCGTCCGGGCGACCATAGGCTTCGACGCCTGGACGGAAGCCGGAAGAGACTGCGTAGGTGCCGGCATAGCTGTAGCGAAACTCGGTTCTGGACGATGCGCCGGCGCCGATCTCCCTTTCCCATATCAGGTTGACGCGGTGATCGAAGCGGCCCGCGGTCTTCTCGATCAGCGGCCCGAGCTCGAGCTCGCCGGGACCGCCATCCCTCGGGCGGCCGTAGGAGGCGAGCAGTCCGACATCCGCCCAGTACTGACCTGGCTGCGTGAACTGGAAGGTGTTTTCGAACTCGTAGCCCACCAGATGTCCGCGCGCGCCCGGTTCCTTTTCGTATTCGGCAAGATACAGCTCGGGCTTCCACCAGTCGGTGAAGGCATGTGCCACGGACAGCTCGGCCGCCCGCTGCCCGTCGAAATCCGATCGGCTGTCGTTGAAGCTGTAGCCGCGCAGTTCGATCTCGGTCTGGGAAGCAATCACGTGCGGCGAATAGACGATGAAGTCGTCGGCGCGTGCGCGTGCGGAACCTGCCAGCAGGGCCATGCCGACCATCAATCGGAAACCGGCACGGGGAACAAACCAGCTCGGCACACCGGCCTTGTTGATGCGAAGGTAGAAGGTCATGCGAAAGCTTTCTCTGAATGTGAGACGCGTGTGTTCGGGTCGGATCCGGCGCGCGGCGCGGCGTCGCGGCAGCGCGAAAGCGGATCGGCGAAAGGCTGCTCGATCAGTGCTGGGGTTGCTGCATGCCGAGCGGCGCGAGCGACCGCGCTGGCGGCGAGGCGTGTCTTCCTGCCCAACGCATGCCAATCAGCAGGCTCAGCAGGGTTCCCGCATAGAACACCAGCTGAATGCCCGCCGGCGAGGCGTCGTAACCAACCAGGGTACCCAGCGTCTTCCCGGCCAGAGACCCGTTGGAGAGCAGCCACGAGGTATCCCACAGCTGCTCGCCCCACGCCGGCAACCGGTTCGCTTGCAGCAGGAATCGCGCGGCACTGGAGGCTAGGCCCGCCGCAAGCAGCACCATCATCAGGTTGGTCACGCCAAAAAAGTGCTTCATCGGAATGCGCAGCAACCCGAAGTACAGCGCAAAGCCCAACAGTGCGCCGCCTCCGACGCCAAACGCGATGCCGCCGGCCAGCCCGGCTACGCCGATGCCGCCCATCGCCATTGAATACAGGAACAGCACGACCTCGGAACCTTCGCGCAGCACGGCCAGCGCCACCACCGCCAGCAGCAGGGTAAGCGAGCTTGAACCGGCCTTGACCGCCTGACCTACCGCGCCCATGTGCTGTGCGAGCTCCCGCGCATGGCGCGACATCCACACTACATGCCAACCGATCATCAGGACGGCGGCCAGCAGCACACCCGCATTGAGGAGTTCCTGCCCCGACCCGCTGGCCAGATTTGCAATGACCCCGGCGCCCAGCGCGACCAACATTGCGCCCAGCAGCCCCAACCCGATGCCGCCGACAACGTACAAACCGCGTCGCGCCACGCCACGGGTGGCTGCGCACACGATGGATACGATCAGGGCCGCTTCCATCACCTCTCGAAAGACCAGCAGCGCTACGCCAGGCATAGGGCTACTCCGCGATCAGACGGCCCTGGGCCGTGTCCTGGTGGAAGTCGCCGAAAAACCGGTAGCTACCCGGCTTGAGCGGGCCTACAAAAATGCTGACGGTACTCTTGGGAAGCACGATCTTCTCGCGGCTGAATTCGGTGCTCTCGAACTCTTCCGGACTCGCGTCCTGGTTTTCGATGATCAACTTGAACTTGGCATCCGCGGGAACCTTCAGCTCGGCTGGCTGGTAGATGTGGTTACGGATTACCAGGGTGTACTGCGGCAGCTCGTCGGCCAGGGCGATGCCGTTGAGCAACAGCAAGCTGAGGATGATGAATAACCGTTGCATGGCGGCAGTCTCTATCGATGGGCGCCATACATGATAATCATTCTTATTTGCATTGACAACCACGATGCCGCCAGTCGCTTCGCCCCGTGTTGACTCCATTCAGCAACCTCGATCACCTCCGCACGCCGACCACGCCGAACCTCCAACGAAGCCGCGGCTCTTCCCGCATGTCGCGGCCAAGCGCCGAAACTCGACCGGAGCTCCGGAACCGCTCAGGCCTGGGGGTCGAGCCCGCGCAAGCGCACGTCATTCGGCAGCATGTCCGTGCGCCCCACGCTGGCCTCGCGCTGCAGCTCGAAGAAGCGCTGCACCTGCTGACATACGGCCATGGTGTTTTCGCGGGCGATCGCCGAGACCAGGAACCAAGGCTGGGTCCAGTTCAATTCGGCGATGATCTTTTCCGCCACGGCCTTGCGCTCGTCCTCGGCCAGCATGTCGGCCTTGTTCAACACCAGCCAGCGCGGACGATCGAGCAGTTCCGGATTGAACTTCTCAAGTTCCAGTTCAATCGCGCGAACCTGCGCGGCCACGTCTGTACCGTCGATCGGCGCAATGTCGACCAGATGCAGCAGCAGGCTCGTGCGGGCCACATGGCGCAGGAACTGGATGCCCAGGCCGGCACCCTCGGAAGCTCCCTCGATGAGGCCGGGAATATCGGCAATCACGAAACTCTGGTCGACACCGAGGCTGACCACACCCAGGTTCGGAACCAGCGTGGTGAACGGGTAATCCGCCACCCGCGGCGTCGCCGCGGACACCGCCCGGATGAAGGTGGACTTGCCCGCATTGGGAAACCCCAGCAGGCCGACGTCGGCCAGCAGCCGCAGTTCGAGTTTCAGCTCGCGTGCCTCGCCCGGTGTACCCGGCGTGGCCTTGCGCGGCGCGCGATTCACCGACGTCTTGAAATGGATGTTGCCCAACCCGCCCTTGCCGCCCTGCGCCACCAGCATGCGCTGGCCGTGGCCAGTGAGGTCGCCAATCACCTCGTCGGTGTCGACGTTGGTGATCATGGTGCCGACCGGCACGCGGATAATGGTGTCCTCACCACCCTTGCCGTACATCTGGCTACCCATGCCGTTCTCGCCCCGGCGCGCCTTGAAGCTGCGCTGGTGGCGGAAATCGACCAGAGTGTTGAGACCTTCGTCCGCTACCAGCCAGACCGAACCGCCGTAGCCGCCGTCGCCGCCGTCAGGGCCGCCGAACGGGATGAACTTCTCGCGCCGGAAGCTGATGCAGCCATTGCCACCGTCACCGGCTTGGACTTTGATGTTTGCTTCGTCGACGAATTTCATTGGATGGTCCGGGAACGGGGAACGGGGAAAGTCAGCGGTCACAGAGTACCGGGAAGCATGCGTTCCCTGTTCCCCGCTTCAAAAACAAAAACCCCGCCGAAGCGGGGCCTTCGTTGTCGCGTCGTTGAAAGCTTACGCCGGGACGACGTCGACGAAACGGCGGTTCTTGTCGCCGCGAATCTTGAACTCGACCTTGCCGTCGATCAGCGCGAACAGCGTGTGATCGCGACCCAGGCCGACGCCGGTACCCGGATGGAACTGGGTGCCGCGCTGGCGCACGATGATGTTGCCGGCTTCGATGGCCTGGCCACCGTAGATCTTGACGCCGAGGTATTTCGGGTTCGAATCGCGACCGTTGCGGCTGGAACCTACGCCTTTTTTATGTGCCATGACTCAATGCTCCAGTTGCTCAGGCGTTGATGCCCGTGATCTCGATTTCGGTGAAATGCTGCCGGTGACCCTGCTGACGCTTGTAATGCTTGCGGCGGCGGAATTTGATGATGCGGATCTTGTCGGCCCGGCCGTGCTTGCGGACGGTGGCGCTGACGGTGGCGCCGTCCACGATCGGCGCGCCGACGGTGATCGACTCGCCCGTACCGACCAGCAACACCTGATCGAAGCTGATGGTGGCGCCTTCTTCGGCGGTCAACAGTTCCACGCGCAGCACGTCACCCTGCTGCACACGGTACTGCTTGCCACCGGTCTTGATGACTGCGTAACTCATGGGAATGCCCTTCTGTCGTTATTCTCTTGGGTATCGCCATGCCCCGAACAGGGGCTGACGAACCGCGGATTATAACGATCCTCCGTGGCACTGGTCAAATACTGACCACATCCACGCATCATGGCCGTCACGAACGACGAGCTCCATCGCCCCGCCGGCACCCGACAAGAACCCCTGTGGCCGTCCCTCGTCCGGGTGGCCTCCGCCGCAACGGGAACCGGCCGCATGGCCAATGTGCCCGATGAACTGTCGAAACGCCTTGGTATAGTAAAGGTCCCCCCCCATATCCCGGCGCAATGGACACCATACGCATCCGCGGCGCACGCACGCACAATCTCAAGAACATCGACCTCGACCTCCCCCGCGACAAATTGATCGTGATCACCGGCCTGTCCGGCTCCGGCAAGTCGTCGCTGGCGTTCGACACGATCTATGCCGAAGGCCAGCGACGCTACGTCGAGTCGCTGTCGGCGTACGCGCGGCAGTTCCTGTCGATCATGGAAAAGCCTGACGTCGACCACATCGAAGGCCTGTCGCCGGCGATCTCGATCGAACAGAAATCCACGTCGCACAACCCGCGCTCCACCGTCGGCACGATCACCGAGGTGTACGACTACCTGCGCCTGCTGTATGCCCGCGTCGGCACGCCGCGCTGTCCTGACCACGGCACCCCACTGGAAGCGCAGACGGTGAGCCAGATGGTGGACGCCACCCTGGCGCTGGATCCCGGTCAGCGCTACATGCTGCTGGCGCCGGTGATCCGCGAGCGCAAGGGCGAACACATGCAGGTGTTCGAACAGTTGCGCGCCCAGGGTTTCGTGCGCGCCCGCGTCGACGGCGCCGTCTACGACCTCGATGCCGTACCGCCTTTGACGCTTCGGCAGAAGCACACCATCGAAGCGGTGATCGATCGTTTCCGTCCGCGCGATGACATCAAGCAGCGCCTGGCCGAGTCGTTCGAGACCGCGCTTCGACTGGGGGACGGCCTGGTGATCGTGGTGAACATGGATTCGCCGGACGCCACCGAGCAGTTGCTCTCGTCACGCTACTCCTGCCCGGTCTGCGATTACTCGCTACCGGAACTCGAACCGCGGCTGTTCTCGTTCAACTCGCCGGTCGGTGCCTGCCCGTCATGCGATGGGCTCGGCGTGACCCAGGTGTTCGACGCGGCACGCGTGGTGAGTCATCCCGAATTGCCGCTGTCGGCAGGCGCGGTACGAGGCTGGGATCGGCGCAACGCGTACTATTTCCAGATGATCCTGTCGCTGGCGGCGCATTATGGTTTCGACGTCGACACGCCGTGGCAGAAACTTCCGATGGACGTCCAGAAGGCCATCCTGCATGGCAGCGGCAAGGACAGGATCGCCTTCCGCTACATCACCGAACGCGGCGGCAAGGTCACCCGCGAGCACGTGTTCGAGGGGATCCTGCCGAACCTGGAACGACGCTACAGGGAAACCGAATCCGCTGCCGTGCGCGAGGAACTGGCCAAGTACATCAGCGACAAGCCGTGCCCCGAGTGCGCCGGCCAGCGGCTCAACCGATCGGCGCGCAACGTGTTCGTCGCCGACCATGCGTTGCCGTCGCTCACGCATCGTTCGATCGACGATGCGCTTCAGTTCTTCGAAGAACTGAAGCTCACTGGCTGGCGCGGCGAAATTGCCGTGAAAATCGTCAAGGAGATCCGCGAGCGGCTGACCTTCCTCAACGACGTGGGCCTGAACTACCTCACCCTGGACCGCCAGGCCGACTCGCTCTCAGGCGGCGAGGCGCAGCGCATCCGCCTCGCCTCGCAGATCGGCGCCGGCCTGGTCGGCGTGATGTACGTGCTGGACGAACCCTCGATCGGCCTGCACCAGCGCGACAACGAGCGCCTGCTCGGCACGCTAACCCGCCTGCGCGACCTCGGCAACACGGTGATCGTGGTCGAGCACGACGAGGACGCCATCCGCATGGCCGACCACGTGCTCGACATCGGCCCCGGCGCCGGCGTGCACGGTGGCGAGATCGTGGCGCAGGGCAGCGTGCAGGACATGCTCGATTCGCCGCGCTCGGTCACCGGCCAGTTCCTCTCCGGCGAGCGCGCGATCGAAGTGCCGAAGGAACGCCGCCAGCCGATCGACGACGATTCCTGGCTGCACCTGAAAGGCGCCAGCGGCAACAACCTGAAGCACGTCGACCTGGCCATCCCGGCCGGCCTGTTCACCTGCGTCACCGGCGTGTCCGGCTCGGGCAAGTCGACCCTGGTCAACGACACCCTGTTCCGCCTGGCCGCGGCCGAACTCAACGGTGCCGGCACGCAGTCGGCGCCGTACAAGTCCGTCGATGGCATGGGGCTGTTCGACAAGGTGGTCGACATCGACCAGTCGCCGATCGGCCGCACGCCGCGCTCCAACCCCGCCACCTACACCGGCCTGTTCACGCCGCTGCGCGAGATGTTCGCGCAGGTGCCCGAAGCACGTGCGCGCGGCTACACGCCGGGCAGGTTCAGTTTCAACGTGCGCGGCGGCCGCTGCGAGGCGTGCGAGGGCGACGGCATGATCAAGGTGGAGATGCACTTCCTGCCCGACGTCTACGTGCCCTGCGACGTCTGCCACGGCAAGCGCTACAACCGCGAGACGCTGGAGATCCTGTACAAGGGCCACACCATCGCCGACGTGCTCGACATGACGGTGGAGGATGCGCTGAAACTGTTCGAGAACCTGCCCTCGATCGCCCGCAAGCTCGATACGCTGCGCGCCGTTGGCCTCGACTACATCAAGCTCGGCCAGAGCGCGACCACGCTCTCCGGCGGCGAGGCGCAGCGCGTGAAGCTGTCGAAAGAGCTGTCCAAGCGCGACACCGGCCGTACCTTGTACATCCTCGACGAACCGACCACCGGCCTGCACTTCCATGACATCGAGCAATTGCTCGACGTGCTGCACCAGCTGGTCGACCAGGGCAACACCGTGGTGGTGATCGAGCACAACCTCGACGTGATCAAGACCGCCGACTGGGTCGTCGATCTCGGCCCCGAGGGCGGCGGCGGCGGTGGCCGCATTCTGGTCGCCGGCACCCCCGAAACCGTGGCGGCCAGCGCCGACTCACATACCGGTCGCTTCCTGGCGCCGCACCTGAAGCCGGTCCTGCCCAAGAAGACCGCTGCGGCGAAACGCATCAAGGCCGCCACCAAACACATCGCCTCGGCGGACAAGTACAAGCCGATGCGTGGAAAGAAGAAGAAATCGTCATGAACGAAATCAGCCCGGCCGACGCACGCGCGACCCCCGATGCCGGCGCAGCATCGCCAGGTCCCGCCGAGTCACCGTTGTTCGTTGGCTCGCTCGGCGTACGCTGGCGCGACCTGGATGCCTTCAACCACGTCAACAACGCCAACTTCCTCACCTATCTGGAAGAGGCGCGGCTGCAGTGGTTGCAGCATGTGCGCGACTGGTTCAGCGCGGAATCCATGCCGGTTCTCGCCGCCAGTGAACTGCACTACCGGCGGCCGATCGAATGGCCCGCCTCGCTGAACATCGAATTGCGCTGCGCGCGGCTGGGCACCAGTTCAATGACGATCGCCCATCGCATCGTCGATGCCGCCGACGCAAGCCGGCTGTACAGCGATGGCCACGTCGTGATGGTCTGGATGAACCCGGCCACCGGCAAACCCGTGCCGTTGCCGGAATCGATCCGGGTGGCGGCCGCAGGCCGCGCCAGCCACGGCGAGCCCCGGCGGTAACTGCCTGCGGTTGGAACCGATGACGCAATCGACGTACGGCATGCGCGCGCCATCGCTATGATGGCGTTCCCCCACGACGGAATGCCCGATGACGACGCCACATCGCACCGCCCTTGCCCTTGCTGTCGCCTGTGCGGCCACCTTGGCTGGCATCTCCCCGGCCCATGCCGCCAACGACACCAGAATTACCCTGTACCGCAGCGACAACGCGGCGCTGTATGCCAGCAACAGCGGCGGCAGTGTCGACGACGGTTATGCCGTGGTGCGCGAACAGCGAACATTGACGCTTGCGGCAGGCACGCACGACGTAGTGATCGGCGACTTGCCCGGGTTCCTCGATTCCGAGGCATTGGCGCTGGGATTCCCCAGTGGCGATGCCCGCGTGGTTTCGCAACGGCTATTGCTGGCGCAGGGCGCGAGCGCAGCCCTTGCCGGATTGGCCGGCCATGCCGTGGAGGTACTCGGCAGTGGCGGCCAACTGCTGGCCGGCGGCACCCTCCTGCGAGCGGGTGACGGCCTGCTGGTACGCGACAACAGCGGCAGCACTACCCTGGTCAGCCATTATGCCGCCGTGCGCACGAACGGCACGGAGTTCCCGACCGGTTCCAGCCTGAACTTGCGGGTGGATGCGGCGCGCGCAGGCCAGACCAGGGCCGTGCTCAGCTATCCAACCTCCGGCCTCGGCTGGCGCGCCGCCTATGTGGCGACACTCCAATCGGGCGTGGCTTGCCGCATGCAGTTCGAATCGCGCGCAAGCATCGCCAACCGCAGCGGCCGCGACTGGCACGATGCGCAACTCACCCTGATTGCCGGCGAACCGAACATGGCCAAGGCCCAGGCACCGCGGCCGATGATGGCGATGGCGCGTGGCTACAGTGCCAAGGCCGAGAGCGCCGACGTGCCGCAACAGGACAGCGTCGGCGACTACCGCAGCTACTCCCTGCCCACGGCGGTCGACCTGCCCGATGGCAGCGTCAGCCAGGTGCCGCTGTACGCCAGCCGCACGCTGGATTGCGAGCGCACCGCGCTGTACGAGAACGGCAACAGCTTCGGGCCGCAGCAGCCGATTCTCAGTCGTGACTTCAACCAGGGCGGCAGCGACGCCATCGTCAGCACGCTGAAGCTGAAGGCGTTCGACAGCCTGCCGGCCGGCTTCCTGCGCGTGCTCACCGCCGATCGCCAGGGCACACCGCAGTTCATTGGCGAGGGCCGCATCAACGACACCCCCAAGGGCAGCGACGCCACCATCACCCTGGGCACGGCGTTCGATTTGCGCGCAGAGCGGACCCGCACGGCGTTCAGCGCGGACAAGGCTGGCCGCACCATGGACGAGGCGTTCCGCATCAACCTCAGCAATGCCGGCGACAGCGCACGTACGGTGACCGTACGCGAACATCCCTCGCGCTGGCGGCAGTGGACGCTGGTGTCATCCAGCAGCAAACCGAGTCGGCAAACGCCAGACACGCTGGAGTTCCGCGTCGAGGTGCCGGCCAACGGCAAGGTCCTGCTCGACTATGCGGTGCGCTACAGCTGGACCGCCGAAGACAGCCCCCAACCGTGAACCGCCGCACTGGAATCCGAATGCTCAACATCACCGATCATGACCACGGTATCCGCGAGATCCAGCTGGCCCGCCCGCCGGTCAATGCGTTGAACCTGGAGCTCGTGGGCGCGCTGCGCTCTGCCATCGACGACAGCGTGCGCGATGGGGTACGCGGCATCGTGCTGTCCGGCGCCCAAGGGCTTTTTTCGGCGGGCGTCGATGTCCCCGCCCTGCTGGCGCGTGACCGCGATGGTGTGCGTGAATATTGGCGCGAACTCTTCGCATTGTGCGGCACCCTGGCCCGCGCACCCATTCCGCTGGTGGCGGCCGTTACCGGCCACAGTCCGGCAGGAGGCGCGGTACTGGCACTGTTCTGCGACTACCGGGTGATGGCCGAAGGCCCGTACCGGATCGGCCTCAACGAGGTACAAGTGGGGCTGATCGTGCCCGAGGCGATCCAGCTGGCATTGCGTCGCGTGGTGGGCACCTACCGGGCCGAACGGCTGCTGGTTTCAGGCGCCATGATCGAGGCGGCAGACGCGCTGGCTTGCGGCTTTGTCGACGAACTCACCGGCGTCGATCAAGTCACCACGCGAGCACGGCACTGGCTGGGCGAACTGCTCGCGTTGCCGTCGCACGCGATGCTGGCGACCCGCACACTGGCCCGCGCGGACCTCGCCGCTGCCTACGCCGATCTGGACGCGCTGCCGCTGGATGCTTTCGTCGAAGAGTTCTTCCACCCGCAGACGCAGATGGTGCTGCAGCAGTTGGTAGCGCGGCTCAAGGACAAGAAATGAAACGAGCATGACGCAGGGGACCGCTGGCGGGCGATGCTTCTGCTCTGGGACACCCACACCCGAAGAAAGAGCATCGCCCGCCAGCGGGCTCCTGCGAGAGTCGGGTCAACCTTTCGCCACCGGCCGCGACGGATCGCTGACCCAGCCGCTCCACGAGGGCGCGTAGAGCCGCGAACCGTGCAACCCGGCATGCTCCATCGCCAGCAGGTTGTGGCAGGCGGTGACGCCGGAACCGCACATGTGCACCACATCCGACGGCGCGGTCGAAGCCAGCACCGCACCGAACTCTTCGCGCAATTGCGCCGACGGCTTGAAACGGCCATCGCCGTCGAGGTTGTCGGCGAATGGACGGTTCAACGCACCGGGCACATGCCCACCGACCCGATCCAGCGGCTCGACGTCACCCCGGTAACGCACAGCAGCCCGTGCGTCCAGCAACTGGCCGGCCGCGCCATCGCGTACCGCCGCATGATCGATCACCATCTGGCTGGCGTCGTAGTGCAACGATACCTTGCTGCCCTCTCGCGGGGCGGGCTCGCCGCACTCGATCGGCAGGCCAGCCGCCTGCCACGCGGCGTACCCGCCATCCAGAACCGCCGCTTCACGCACGCCGACCAGCCGCAGCAGCCACCACAGGCGCGCCGCAGCCAGCGCACCGCCAGCCGCGTCGTAACTCACTACCTGCATGCCCGCCCGCCAACCCCAGCGTGACAGCAGTGCATTGAACGATTCTTCCAATGGCAATGGATGCCGGCCGAGACCTTCGGCCTGGCGCGACAGATCGGACAGGTCGTGGTCGAGGCTGGCAAATACGGCTCCGGGGATATGGCCGTCCAGATAGCTGCGCCCGCCTTTGGCCGCGTCGGCCAGGTCGACGCGGCAATCGACGATGAGTACATCATGCGGCGGCCATGCGGCCAGTTCCGCCACGTCGATCAAGGTGGTCTTGAGCGTCATTTGCGTTCCATCCTCTGCAACAAGTTGAACAGCATCGCGGCGGTGGCGCCCCAGATGCGATGGCCGCCATGGACGAATTCCACCATCGGCCGTTGGTGACCACGAAACTCCATGGTGTAGCGGCGCAGGTTGGCCGGCTCCAGCAGGAAGGCCAGCGGCACCTCGAACACCTCGGCGACCTCCCCAGGTGCCGGATACAACCGGGCCGTGGCGGCAATCTTCGCCACCACCGGCGTGATGCAGAAGCCGCTGATCGTCTCGAAGCAATCCAGGTAGCCCAGTGGCGTCACCAGTGCGCGGTCGAGGCCGATCTCCTCCTCGCTCTCGCGCAAGGCCGTGGTCAGCGCATCGCCATCTTCCGGATCGCTGCGACCACCGGGAAACGCCACCTGGCCGGCGTGCATCTGCAGCTGGTCGGTACGGACGGTCAACACCAGGCGCGGTTGAATGCCCTCGCGAAAGCCGACCAGCACCGCCGCCGGCTGGCGTTTGCTGTTGCCCAGCAGTTCGGTCATGTCCGCGTGGTTCCAGCCGGGCGCCGCTGGCGGCGTCGACAGCGGCAGCAAGGCGCCGGTCAGCGCATCCATCACGGCAACTCACGTCCCGGCAGGATCACCTGCATCACGTACAGTCGCTCGGCATCGCTCATGGTGCGCCAGCGACCGATCTCTTCACCGGTACGCTGGCAGCCTGTGCAATAGCCGCGCTCGTCCAGCCGGCAGAGGCCGATGCAGGGAGTCAGCGACACGGTTTCGACGGAGCTCGGGACGTTCGACATGGCGGGTCATGCTACCACCGGCATGGATCACGGCCTGGCTGCACCGGGTTTGCTGTCGAGCAACTCGATCTCGAAAACCAGCGCCTCATTCGGACCGATACGCGGCAGCTGGCCGTTCTCGCCGTAGGCCAATTGTGGCGGAATCACCACTTTCCAGCGGTCGCCCACGTGCATGCGCGGGATCACATCCTGCCAGCCGGGCAATACCTTGTTGACGGTAAAGCTCACCGGCGCGCCGTGTGCCCAGGTGCTGTCGAATTCGGTGCCGTCGATCAACATGCCGCGGTAGTTCACGGTGACCACGCTGGTCACCGTCGGACTGCTGCCGTTGCCACTGCTCAACACCGCGTACTGGATCCCTGACGGCAACTGCACCACGCCCGGCTGCTGGCGGTTGCGTGCCATGTAGGCCGCGCTCTTGCGCGCGTTCACCGCAGCGATGTGCCTGAACCGGGCCAGCGCATCGGCCTGCATCTGCTGATCCAGACGCTGCAACTGCTGGTGCATGTCCTGCATCGATACAGTCGGATGGCGCTTGGCGTAGGCATCCTGGATGGCACGTACCAGCACGGGGATTTCCACCGCCGGTTTGCCGTCCGCGAACTGACTGCCGATCTGGTAACCGATCGCGTAGGAAAGCTTGGCCTTGTCCGGTTTCGCCGGGTCGGTCGAGGCGGGTGACCGATTCTGCGCATGCCCTACGCCCGCCAGCAACAGCATCGTGCCGAGCAGGCCGCAACGCAGATATGTCATGCCCTTCTCCACGGAGTTCTTCCCTTACACGACGATCGATCTTGATGGAACATTCCAAGCGCCCGCCGGGTATAGCGATAGTGCTCGGGACTTGAGAAACCCCGGGGCCGCAAAGGTTCCCGCTGCTACCATCGCGTCTACGCAATCACCGGGAGCCGTTCATGGCCTATCGCAACCTGGAAATCACCAACCGCGGCGCCGTGCGCACCATCATCGTCAACCGCCCCGACAAGCTCAATGCACTCAACCGCGACACCCTCAACGAACTGACCCTGGCGTTCGCGCAGGCTGCCCATGACGACGCCGTGCGCGCCGTGATATTGACCGGTGCCGGTGAGAAGGCGTTCGTGGCGGGCGCGGACATCGCCGAGATGCACGGCTATACGGCGGCGCAGGCGCAAGGTTTTTCGCGCACCGGCCAGCGCCTGATGAGTTCGATCGAGCGGCTCGGCAAGCCGGTAGTCGCACGGGTCCAGGGTTTCGCGCTCGGTGGAGGCATGGAGCTGGCCATGGCTTGCCATCTGCGCGTGGCCAGCGAGAAGGCCAGGTTCGGCCAGCCCGAGATCAACCTCGGGCTGATCCCGGGCTTCGGCGGCACCCAGCGCCTGCTGCGCCTCGCCGGCCGCGGCGCGGCGCTGGAACTGTGCCTCACCGGCACCCCGATCAACGCGCAGCGCGCGTACGAGCTGGGCATCGTCACCCACGTGGTCCCGACCGAGGCGCTGGACGAAACGGTGAACGCGCTGGCCGACCATCTCGCCGCCGCCGCGCCACTGGCCGCCGCCGGTATTCTCGATGCCGTGCTGCAAGGCGGTGAAACCAGCATCGATCAGGGCCTGGAGTTCGAGACGCAGGGCTTCGCGCTGGCGTTCTCCACCGAGGACATGCGCGAAGGCACTGCCGCATTCCTCGAAAAGCGGAAAGCCGTTTTCAAAGGACGCTGAAGTCGCCAGGCACGAAGAAGCATCCCGGGGCGAATCGCCCGGGCCGAGCCCTGAACGGCGTACGGCGGGCCTAGTGATGGCTTGCGGCGTAGTTCTTTTCGCCCGCCGTAACGCGCAGGTCCAGCCGGTTTTCCGGCGGCGCCAGGGGACAGGTCGCGAATTCGGTGAATGCGCACGGCGGGTTGTAGGCCTTGTTGAAATCCACCACGACCTTGCCGTCTTTCGGCGGATCGATATACAGAAAGCGCGCAGCTCCATACGTCTCCCTGCCGCTGGTGCGGTCGGCGAACACGATGAAGTACTGCGTATCGCCCGGCACCTCGATCACCGGCAGGATCTCGAAATGTTTGCCGTCACGGGTGAATTCGAGTTTGCCTGGCACCGGATATTTGTCGATGGTGCCGATCACCGTGCCCATCTCCAGCGTCAGGCCCGGCGTGGGCACCCAGGTCGCCTCGATCCGCCACGAGGGATCGATCGCGAACGAGTCAATACCGGCGAAGTGCTTGCGACCAGGCGCATCGGTGTCTTTCACGCGTAGCCCCTTGCGGCCATCGCGGTCGATCACGTAAAAGCTCACCGTGCCGAAGCTCACCGTAGTCGGCGTGCCGTCGCCCGCCTGCATGTCGTCGATCAGCACGGCCTCGTGCGCGGGCTTGCCGTCGATCAACGCGCCGCTGTCGCTGGCCAGCAGCAGCTGGACTTCACCGCTGCCCGTCAGCTTCGCCACGCCCAGATGTGCAGGACCCGCTTTCAGCACGATGTCGTTGTCCGCGGCGCACCCGATGCGGTTATCGCCCTGCTTCAACCATTCCAGACCGATCAGGCTCAACCAGCCGTCGGGTGCGGTCAGCCGCTCGACCCGGCCGGCATGCCACTGCTTGATGCTTTGCGTATAGGTATCGGTGTCGGCGGCGTGCACGGTAGCAACTCCCAGTATGGCGGCGGCAACAAACAGGCTGGTACGGATCACAGGCATCTCCGGTGGGGCGGCAGCACGTCAGCGACCACGCATGAACAACTTGTCGAGCTCGGCCAGGCTCAGCTGGACCCAGGTCGGCCGACCATGATTGCACTGTCCGGAGCGCTCGGTGGCTTCCATCTCGCGCAGCAATGCGTTCATCTCGGGGACGCCGAGCCGCCGTCCGGCGCGTACCGAGCCGTGGCAGGCCATCGTCGACAGCAGCTCGTTCTCAAGCTCCTGCAGCCGGCGCGAACTGCCATGCTGGGCCAGTTCGGACAATACGTCGCGGCTGAGCTGGGCCACATCGGCACCTTCCAGCAGCGCGGGAATGCGCCGCACGACGATCGTCGACGGGCCGCTGCGCGACAGCTCGAGTCCCCACTCGGCCAGCGCTTCGGCGTGTTCTTCCGCGGCCGCCGCCTCCTTCGCGCTGACCGCGATGCTGAGCGGCACCAGCAGCATCTGCGAACGCAGGTTGCTGGTGACGCGGCCGCTCTTCAGCTTTTCGTACGTGATGCGTTCGTGCGCCGCGTGCATGTCCACCAGCACCAGGCCATGCGCGTTTTCGGCCAGCACGAAAATGGATTTCAGTTGTGCAATGGCAAAGCCGAGCGGCGGTGTTTCGCCCTCGTCGTTTGCGGGTACCGGTGCGTAGGCGATCGACGGCGATGGCGCGCTGCCAAGCAATGCGGCGTAATCCGCCAGCGGCGCGTCGCGCACGCCGAGGCTCAGCCGGTTCTGGCTGAACTGGCTGGGCCACGTGGTGGCCGTGGAGTTCACGGCGTGCATGACCATCGGCTCCGCCACGGGCGGCGTGTTCAGCCCGGCTCGCGTCTGCGCGAGTGCCTCATGCAGGGTGCGGAACAGGAAATCGTGCACCAGCCGTTGCTCGCGGAAGCGCACTTCCTGTTTGGCCGGATGCACATTCACGTCAACGCCGGCCGGATCGAGTTCCAGGTACAGCACGAACGCCGCATGGCGACCATGGAACAGCACGTCGGCGTAGGCCTGGCGCACCGCATGGGCCACGATGCGGTCGCGCACGAGCCGGCCGTTGACATAAAAATACTGCGAGTCGGCCTGAGCGCGCGACGCGGTCGGCAAACCCACCCAGCCGGAAAGGTGCAGGCCGGCCATGGCGTAATCGATGCGCAGGCTATGTGCCGGAAATTCCTCGCCTAGCACCTCGGCCACCCTATGCAACGCGGCCTGCTCGTCGCGCGCGGCCTTCCAGATGCGCACCGGTTTGCCGTTGTGGCTGAGCCGGAACTCGACCGTGCCGCGGGCCAGCGCCAGCGACTTCAGCAGGTCGTCGATGTGTGCGAATTCCGTACGCTCGGCGCGCATGAATTTCCGGCGCGCTGGTACGTTGTAGAACAGGTCGCGCACTTCCACGCTGGTGCCTGGCGGGTGCTGGGCCGGGCGCGCTCCCTGCAGCTTGCCGCCATCGACCTCGATGCGGAATGCGTCCTGGTCGCGTGCGCGCGAAGTCAGCGCGAAACGCGACACCGACGACACCGAAGCCAGCGCCTCGCCGCGAAAACCCATGCTGGCGACGCGTTCCAGGTCGTCAAAGCTGCCGATCTTGCTGGTCGCATGCGACGCCACCGCCAGCGGCAGCTCATCGACGTGGATGCCGCCACCGTCGTCGCGCACGCGGATCAACCGTGCGCCGCCAGCCTCGATGTCCACCTCGATCCGGCTGGCGCCGGCGTCGAGACTGTTCTCGACCAGCTCCTTGACCACCGAGGACGGTCGCTCAATGACCTCGCCGGCGGCGATCTGGTTGATGAGTTCGGGGGGAAGCAGGCGGATCGCGGTCATCCGCGAACTTTAGCAGCGAACGACGGCGACGCTGCCGTCGTCTGGAACTCAGCCGGTGGGAATGGCCAGCATGGCGCCGGCGCGCACCGTATCGCCACTCATCTGGTTGGCGCTTTTCAGGGCGCCCACGCTGACGCCGTACTGCCGCGCGATACTGCGCAGGCTTTCGCCGCGACCGACGCGATGCAGGTCGCGCACACCGGCATCCGCCGACTGGCTGGCCAGGGTGGCCTGCGTCTTGCGGCTGGCCCGCGCCGTGTCCTTGTTGACGCCTGGTGTCATGGCCGATGCCAGTTCGATGCCGTTGCGCCGTGTCGCCTGCGCGGCGAACCAGGTGCCCGGCGGCGGCGTCGACTCGAAGTAGTTTTTCACGCCGCCCATCACGGCTTCGGCGAGCTGTTTCTGATGCGCCGGATCACGCAGCTTGCGTTCTTCGGCCGGGTTGCTGATGAAGGCTGTCTCGACCAGGATCGACGGCACGTCCGGCGAGCGCAGCACCACGAAGTTCGCCCGTTCGACATAGCCGCGGTGGGTCGGGCCGAGCTGGCCCAGCGCCCTGAGCACGTTGCCGGCGACCATATCACTGGCTTGCATCGCCCAACCCTGCTGCAGGTCCAGCAGCACCTTGGCCAAGCCGTCGTCCTTGTCGTCCAGCGTGATGCCGCCGATCAGGTCGGCGCGGTTCTCGCTATCGGCGAGCCAGCGCGCGGCCGTGCTGGTCTTGCCGCGCGGCGACAGCACCCACACCGACGAGCCCTTGGCGTCGTCGCTGGTGAAGGCATCGGCGTGGATCGACACGAAAAGATCGGCATTGTTTTCGCGGGCGATGCGATAGCGCTGCGTGAGCGGAATGAAAAAATCGCCATCGCGCGTGAGCACCGCTTTCATGCCCGGCTGGCGATTGATTTCCGCCGCGAGATTGCGCGCCACGGCCAGCGTGACATTCTTCTCCAGCGTGCCGCCGGGGCCGTGCGAACCGGGGTCCTTGCCGCCATGACCGGCATCGATGGCCACCACCACGGCGCGCTGGCCGTTGAGCATGGCAGCAGCCTGCTCGGTAGCGACTCGACCGCTGTGAGTGGGATTGCTGTATTGCGGACTCACCGACGGCGCTGCCACTGTGGTCGCCGGCGTGCGCTGGGCGGTGCTGACGGTCTCGATGCCGTTGTCGGGGTAGATATCCAGCACCAGACGATAGTCCGTGCCGCTGGCCGGCTTCAGCACGAAGCTTTTCAGGCGGCTGGCCGGATCGATCCTGGCGGTCAGTTGCAGGCCATCGCCGATACGGGCATGACTCATGCCCCGATACAACCCCTGGGCGGCGGGGTCGGAAAAGTCCTGCGTCACCCGGCTGTCCGGCAGATCGACCACGACCTTGCCATCCTTCTGGCTGACCGTGTAATGCAATGGGCCGGATGCATCGAGTACCAGGCGGGTGTAGTCCGGGCCAGCCCAGATCCGGGCATCCTTCAGATCGGTCGCCCGAATCACGCCCAACGGTGCCACCGCCAGCAAAGCGACGGTGACCAGTCCACCCAGGTTGTTCAGGTAACCCCTCATGCGCCGCATTGAAACGCAGTCACACCCCGAACGCAAGCAGATTTTCCCTTGGATATCCGCAGCCTGCGGCTCATTTATCAGGCCGCATCAAGTTATCGGCCGCAAGTGGCGCATTCCGAAAGGATCATTGACCGCGTGGCGCGCCTTAAATTCTCAGCCGAAATCAGCACTTAGCAGTCAGCGCAGTCGCTCCAGCAACCTTTCGCCGCGGGCGCTGAACGCGCGCAGCAAGGCGTGGCGCCCTGGTTCCGCGTAATCGAGGCGCAATTCGAGATCCGCGGCAGGGAGGGCGCCGGCACCGCGTTCGGGCCACTCCACCAGCACCAGTGCGGCGGGCTCGGCCAGCGCGTCCAGGCCGAGCCACTCCAGTTCGCCGGGATCGGCGATCCGGTAAAGGTCCAGATGCCAGGCTGGCCGATCGCCCGCCATGTAGTTCTCGACCAGGCTATAGGTCGGGCTCTTGACCCGTTCTCCCACACCAAGTGCGGTCAGCAGGGCACGCGCAAAGCTGGTCTTGCCCGCGCCGAGCGAACCATGCAGATAGAGCACCAGCCCGTCGTCCAGTATGTGCGCCATCCGTGTGGCCAGGGCGGCGGTGGCCGCCTCGTCGGGCAACGGCCACTCCCGGCCGCGTTCGATATGACCTGACTCCGCATGGCCTGGTCCGGTTCGCTCAGTCATGGTCGCGCTCGCCATCGTGCACGCCGTTGCCCAGAGCACGCAGCGGCGCCAGCAGATCGCTGGCCAGCAACCCGCGTTCTCCGTGTTGCGCGGCCCGATCACCGGCCCGTGCATGCAGACCCACGCCGAGGCAGCCAGCCTGCCAGGCGCTGCAACCTTGCGCGAGCAGCGCCGCCACGATACCGGTGAGCAGATCGCCCATGCCGCCAGAAGCCATCCCGGGGTTGCCCCAGGGACAGACGTCCAGACGCCCATCCGGGTCGGCAATCAGGCTGCCCGAACCCTTCAGTATCGCCACGGCGCCAAAGCGGCGGGACAGCTCGCGCACCGCCGCAAAACGATCGCGCTCCACCTCGGACGTGGATACGCCAAGCAATCTCGCCGCCTCGCCTGGGTGGGGCGTCAAAATCGCCGGCACGCTGAACCGGCGCGGCTGCCGCGCCAGCAGGTTCAGGCCATCGGCATCGAGCACCAGCGGTTTGTTCGCATCCAGCGCGGCAAGCCACAGCGCACGCCCCCACTCCGCCTGCCCCAAGCCCGGACCGACGGCCAGCACGCTGGCTCGTTCGAGCATCGGCGCCAGCGCTTGCGGACCATCGACGCCACGAACCATCAGTTCCGGCCGCGTGGCATTCAGGGCGAACACATGCTCGGCGCGCGTCGCCACGCTCACCAGGCCAGCGCCGCCGCGCAATGCCGCTTCGCCAGCCAGCCGTGCCGCCCCGGCCATGCCGTGCTCGCCACCGATCACCAGCACGTGACCGTTGTCGCCCTTGTTGGCGTAGCGCGGGCGCCGCGGCAGGATCTCAGCCCGCAGCAGGCGGGCATCGGGCGCGACATCCGCGTACACGCTGTCGGGTACGCCCAGCGTGGCTAGCTCGAGTACGCCGACATGATCGGCAGCCCGGCCCGTATGCAACCCGCGCTTGCCAGCGATGAAGGTCACCGTGACATCGGCGCGGATCGCCGCACCGGCGCAGTGGCCGGTGTCGGCATCCAGCCCGCTGGGTACATCCAGAGCCACCACCGGCTGGCCGCTGCCATTGATCTGTTCGATCAGCCTTGCCGCCTTGCCTTCGGGAGCGCGGTGCAGGCCGATGCCGTAAAGCGCATCGACGTGCAGCTCGGCGGTCGGCAACGTGTCGTCGTCATCCACCACCTGCACACAACCACCTCCGGCCACCCATGCCTGCCGGGCGACTGCGGCATCACCCTGGGAGGCGCCGGTCAACGCCGTCAGCTCGACCTGCAACCCCGCCTCGCGCGCCAGCACGCCGAGCAGAAAGCCATCGCCGCCATTGTTGCCGGGACCGCAATGGATAACGATGTTTCGCACCTCCGGCCAGTGACGACGCAAACTGTTCAGCGCAGCGTTCGCGGCGCGGCGCATCAGCTCCTGCCCGGTCATTCCCGGGACCGCCAAGGCCGCGCGCTCCAGCTGGCGCAACCGCTCGACGGTATGGAGATCGTGGCTGTCAGGGTGCATTGGCATGCGCGAATTATAGGCACGGGCCGCGTTTACAATAGACGCATGTCCAGCACCGACATTCGCAGCACACCCGACTACGCCGTGCTCGCCCGCGACATCAAGCGCTGGGCGAGCGAGCTGGGATTTGCCGATGCCGGCATCAGTGGCACCGACCTGGGCGAGGACGAACGGCATCTCGAGCAATGGCTCGATCACGGCCACCACGGCGAGATGGACTACATGGCCCGCCATGGCACCCGCCGTGCCCGGCCAGCCGAACTGGAGCCGGGCACGCAACGCGTCATCTCGGTGCGCATGGATTACCTCCCGCCCGGCATCGCCAACGCATGGGGCGTGCTGCAGGATGCCGAAGCCGGCTACGTATCGCGCTACGCGCTGGGACGCGACTATCACAAGCTGATGCGCAACAGGCTGCAGAAGCTGGCCGAGCGCATCCGTGCCGTGGTCGGCGACTTCGGCTATCGGGCCTACGTGGATTCCGCGCCGGTACTGGAGAAGGCGCTGGCGCGCAACGCGGGGCTGGGCTGGATTGGCAAGCATACCGTGCTGATCAACCGTCGCGCCGGCTCGTATTTCTTTCTCGGCGAGCTGTACACGGACCTGCCGCTGCCCGTGGACGAACCGGCCAGCGCGCACTGCGGGAGTTGCAGCCGCTGCATCGACGTCTGTCCGACGCAGGCGATACTCGGCCCCTATCGGCTGGATGCGAAACGCTGCATCTCCTATCTCACGATCGAGCTCAAGGGCAGCATTCCGGAAGACCTGCGCGCGCCGATGGGCAACCGCATCTTCGGTTGCGACGACTGCCAGCTGGTGTGTCCGTGGAACAAGTTCGCGCAGGCCACCGTCGAGCCGGATTTCGCGCCGCGGCACAGCCTCGACGGCGCGAAACTGGTCGAGCTGTTCGCATGGAGCGAGGACGAGTTCCTCAAGCGCACCGAAGGCATGGCGATCCGCCGCACCGGCTACGAAGGCTGGCTGCGCAATATCGCGGTGGCACTGGGCAACGCACCGTCGTCAGCCGGCGCACGCGCAGCGCTCGATGCCCGCGCCGATCACCCGTCGGCGATCGTGCGCGAGCACGTGGCGTGGGCGCTGGCGAAGCAGCAAGGCGCGGCGTGAATCGGGCGGCTCAGGCAGCAGCCATCTGCTTGGGGATCGAGCGGTTGGTATGGCTGATGCGATTGCCGGCACCGGCGGCGATGTACACGCAGGTAGGCTGGTAGTGCTCCAGCTCCGCTTCGCTCAGTTGCACGAAGGCGGCGATGATGATGATGTCGCCAGCCTGGGCGCTGCGCGCGGCACTACCATTGACGGAGATGATGCCGGAGCCTTCCTCGGCACGCAGCGCATAGGTGACGAAGCGCTGGCCGCTGTTGACGTTCCATGCATGGATCTGCTCGTACTCACGGATGCCCGAAGCATCCAGCAGCAGCCCGTCGATCGCGATCGAGCCCTCGTAGTGCAGCTCCGCATGGGTCACGGTGGCGCGGTGGATCTTGGCCTTGAGCATGTTCAGGTGCATGACGTTCTTTTCCCGCAGGATCCTGCAAAGTCGGCAATTATCGAACCGATCGCGCTGCACCGCAACATCGCCGGTTCGGCAACGATATGCGGGCGGATCAGTCGAACGGCAAGTTGTCTATCAGGCGGGTGCTGCCAAGGCGCGCCGCGATCAGTGCGATCAGGCCGTCACGCTCGCCCTCGGCAGGCTCGGCCAGATCCTCGGCGCGGCGGATCACGGCGTAATCGGGCACGAATCCTGCCCGGGTGAGACGTGCTGCGGCTGTCTGTTCCAGGGCCTGCCATGGATGGCCCTGTTCCAGCAGCTCGCGCATTTTCAGCAAGGTATCGTGGATCAACGGCGCGCGTGCGCGTTCGGCGGCGGTCAGGTACTGGTTGCGCGAACTCAAGGCCAGTCCATCGTCGGCACGCAGTGTCGGCGCGGCCATCACCTTCACCGGCAATGACAGGTCACGCACCATTCGCTCGATCACCTTCAGCTGCTGGAAATCCTTCTGGCCGAACACCGCCAGATCCGGCTGCACCAGGTTGAACAGCTTGCAAACGACCGTGGCCACGCCATCGAAATGCCCGGGCCGGTGGGCACCCTCCAGCGTGTCGGTGACCTGCGGTACGTGCAGGCTGACGCTGTGTTCGGCACCAAACGGATAGATCGTCGCCACATCGGGCGCAAACAGCAGATCGCAATCCTCATCGGCCAGCGCGGCTTGATCCTGCAACAGCGTGCGGGGATAGCGTTCGAAATCCTCGTTCGGCCCAAACTGCGTGGGATTGACGAACACGCTGGCGACCACCCGTTCGGTGCGCGCCCGCGCCAGCTTGATCAGCGACTGATGACCGGCGTGGAGATTGCCCATGGTCGGCACGAAACCCACCGTCTGGCCCTTGGCCCGCCAGCCGCGGACCGCAGCGCGCAAGGCAGCGGCATCTTGTACGGTTTGCATGGTGCGTTGACTCGCTGATCAATTGAAGCAATGTTCGGGCGCCGGGAACGCGCCACTGCGCACGTCCGCCGCGTACGCCGCGATGGCTGCGCCGACAGAGTCGCGCCCGGACAGAAAATCCTTGCTGAATTTCGGTCGCTTGCCTGGGGTGATGCCGAGCATGTCGTGGATCACCAGCACCTGCCCGTCGCAATGCGGGCCGGCGCCGATGCCGATCACCGGAATGCTGAGGGCCGCGGTCGTCCGGCGGCCCAGCTCGACCGGCACGCCTTCCATCACCAGCAAGTCGGCACCGGCCGCCTGTACCGCCAGTGCCTCGGCCAGCACGCGGTCCGCCGCAGCCTCTTCGCGGCCCTGGATGCGAAATCCGCCGAACTTGTGCACCGATTGCGGCGTCAAGCCGAGATGCGCGCAAACCGGGATTGCGCGCGCGGTCAGTGCCGCGATCGCCTCGAGGACATGCGGTGCGGCACCTTCGATCTTCACCATCGCCGCGCCGGCTTCGCCGACGAGCCTCGCGCCCGCTTCCAGCGCATGCCCGACATCGCGATCGGCCATGAACGGCAGATCAGCCACCAGCAAGGTCGCCGACAGGCCACGGGCCACCGCGGCGGTGTGATAGACCATGTGCTCGAGGGTGACCGGGAGCGTGCTGCGATGTCCCTGTACCACCATGCCCAACGAATCGCCGACCAGCGCGATATCGATCCCGGCGGCTTCGAGTTGCCAGGCGAAGCTGGCGTCGTAGGCAGTAAGCATGACGATGCGTTGCCCCTGCCCCTTCATGGCCTGCAGGCTCGGCACAGTCACCGGCTTGCGGTCGGGGACATTCGCGTTCTGCACGTACACGGCAACTCCTGATCGGATGAGCGGGGCGCCGATTATGGCGCAAGCAGCCGTTCGCAACCGCCAAGATCGAGCCCGCCCAGCAGCTCCGCCACCATGCCGTGGCCCGGCAGCCACAGCGCGGGCGCCACATCGTTCAACGGCAGCAGCACAAAAGCGCGCTCGGCCATGCGGGGATGCGGCAGGGTCAGTCGTTCATCGTCAAGCTGCACGCCTTCGATATGCAACACGTCGAGGTCCAGCGTGCGAGGTCCGTTGCGCTCGGCGCGCACCCGGCCAGCCTGCTGCTCGATCGCCAGCAATGCATCCAGCAAGAGATGCGGCGACAACAGCGTATCCAGCTCAGCCACGGCGTTGACGAAGCGCGGTTGCTTCAGCAGGCCCCACGGCGGCGTGCCATACAAGGGCGAATGCCGCAGCAGACAAGTAGCAGGCAGCTTCGCCAGCGCATCCATCGCGTCCAGCACCTGTTGCTTGGGATTGCCGAGGTTGCTGCCCAGCGCGACGTAAGCCAGCGTCACACGGAACCCGATTTGTCGCCAGGCTTGCGCCGGCGCCGCCGCGGCCGAGGCGGCCGGCTGGCCGCCGGCGCGACGATATTGTCGCTGGCCGCGCTGCCGCCGCCGGCCGGCAACGCGGCCGCCAGCACTTCCTGCGGCAGTTGCTGCGCATGTGCCCACCACTGGCCCAGTTCGCGCATTGCGGGGGATTCATCTGCGCGCAGCAGCAGGAAATCGAACGCCGCACGAAAACGCGGATGGGCCATCAGGCGGAACACGCGCTTGCGCTGGATCTGCTCGAAGCGCGGCTGCAACGACCAGATCTCCTCCATGGTGAAGGTGAACCGCCGCGGTATCGCCACCCTTTGGCACTGCTCACCCACGACCTGGGCCGATGCACGCGCCCATGCCTCGGTGCTCTCCTGGCCGCGCGCGATCCAGTGATGCGCCACATCGCGCACTTCGCCCCACAACAGCACCGCGAACAGGAACGCCGGCGTCACCGATTTGCCTTCGGCGATCCGCGCATCGGTATTCGCCAGGCCATGTTCAACCAGCGAACGCAGCGCCTCGTCGCCGCGCTTTAGCGCGCGCGCCGTCGCTGGAAACAGGAACTTCAGGAGACCGCTCTGCTCGAGCATGCGAAAGCTTTTCAGACCGTTGCCGCTGAGGAACATCTTCAGCGATTCATCGAAAAGCCGCGCCGGCGCCGCGTCGGCCAGCAGCGGCCCCAGCGCCTCGAACGGCGCCATCGCGGCGGTATCGATGCTCATGTCGAGCTTCGCTGCCAATCGGGCCGCGCGCAGCATCCGCACCGGATCTTCCTGATAACGAATGTCGGGCTCGCCGATCAGCCTCAATACGCGGTCCTGCAGGTCCTGTATGCCGCCTACGTAGTCACGTACCGAGAAGTCGCTGATGTCGTAGTACATCGCGTTGACGCGAAAGTCGCGGCGGATCGCATCCTCTTCGATGGTGCCCCAGATGTTGTCCCGCACGATGCGGCCGTCGACGATGTGGCGATCCCCTTCGCCGCCCTCTTCGCCGAGACCTCGAAAGGTCGCCACCTCGATGATCTCCGCGCCGAACACCACATGCGCCAGGCGAAAGCGCCGCCCGATCAGGCGGCAGTTGCGGAACAGTTTTTTCACCTCGTCCGGCGTCGCGCTGGTGGCCACGTCGAAGTCTTTCGGCTGCAGGCCCAGCAACAGGTCGCGCACGGCGCCGCCGACCAGATACGCGGTATAGCCGGCCTCGTTCAGGCGGTACAGCACCCGCAGCGCCGACTTGCTGATGTTCTTGCGGGAGATGATGTGCTGGTCGCGCGGAATGATCCGCAGCGTCGGCGTGATGTCGGTCCCTGATTCGAGATTCAAGCGGTCGGAATCCTTGCGGGGGCGAAGCCGCCCCATGGTTGCTGGATATCGCGGTGCGCGCGGCATCGCGGATCGTCCCGCGGGGCGTGAGGCCTGCACCTGCGCGACATGCTTCGAACGGCGCAGACTCATGCATGCCGAGCATTGCCGCGCGAAACAATTCCGTTATACTAGCGCGCCTCGCAGCATAACGCTCCCTTCGTCTAGTGGCCCAGGACACTGCCCTCTCAAGGCGGGAACACGAGTTCGAGTCTCGTAGGGAGCACCATTTGGTTAGTTTGTGCGACCGTCCTCTATCGCGACGGTCGGCACGACAGGTGGCGACTTGCAGTCCTCGCCAGCGAGTGAAGACCAGAAGCGGCCGTCCACGGCCGCACTCTTCATAAAAAACCACCGAAGACCGCCCATGACTTTCGTCGTCATCGACAACTGCATCAAATGCAAATACACCGATTGCGTCGAAGTCTGCCCCGTCGACGCATTCCATGAAGGCCCCAATTTCCTCGCGATCGATCCGGACGAGTGCATCGACTGCACCCTTTGCGAGCCGGAGTGTCCGATCAACGCCATCTATCCGGAAGACGACGTGCCGGCCGGCCAGGAAGCCTTCGTGGCGCTCAATGCCGAACTGGCCAAGGGCTGGCCGGTGATCACCGAGCGCAAGGACAGCCCCCCGGACGCCAAGGAATGGGAAGGCAAGCCGGACAAGCTCCGGCTGCTGCAGCGCTGAGCTCCATGGTCATCACAAAAAAGCCGCCTCAGGGGCGGCTTTTTTGTGGCCACATGGCAGCAGGATCAGCCGCCCAGACGCGACTTCAACGTATCGATCACCTTGGCCACCGCCGCGGCGTTGCCTTCGGCACGCACTTCGCTGGCACTCGTGCCGCTGCTGTTGATGCTTATCTGCACCTGATGCGAGCCAGCGCCCGGCGCAGTGGCGGCATCGTCCTTGTGACGGCCGAACATGCGGCCGAAGAAGCCTTTCTTCTTTTGCTGAACGGCAGCGGCGGAAACATTCAGCGTGTAACTGTGCGTAGCATCGTCATGTCCGACCAGCTGCCCCAGGCTGCCGCTTTCCAGCACCTGGCCGACTCGCTGGTAGGCATTGCCGACACTGTCGGTGATGACGAAACCGTCGGCGATCTGGCCGCCGGCGGTGCCGACGCTGGCTGTCGCACCGTTGGCGGTCGGCTGGTTCGCACCGGGCGGAGGAATCATCAAGGCCTCGCTGGTCGACGGGCGATCGAGACCCGGAGGGATCTCCAGCGGCGATTCCTGCTGGGCAGTGTCCCACGCCTTGTGCGAGCGGAACATGCCGCAGCCGGCTAGCAGCAGGCCACTGAGAGCCACAGCCGGCAAGGCCACGAGGAGCGAGGATTTTTTCATGTAATCAGATTCCGTGAGTAAGTCGGCAACCGTCAACCGGCAACAGTTGCCAAGGATGCCAGACTGGACAGCGCTTGGTGCAATCGGGCGCGATCCGGACCGTCGTTCAATTCCACCAGCGGCAACCTTGGCAACGCCAGACCCAGCCCCAACGGAGGCAGTCCGGCCTTGACTGCGATCGGATTCGGCGCGCAATTGAGCGCCTGCACCAACGGCTCGAGCACGGCATGACAGCGCCCGGCAGCCTCCTGATCGCCACCGATGGCCGCGTCGCACAACGCACGAAACGCCCGCGGCACCAGGTTGGCCACCACCGAGACGGTGCCCGCAGCACCGGCCAGCATCGCCTCGCCTGCACTGGCGTCGTCGCCGGACAGATAGACGAAATCGGGAAGCACAAGTTCCGCCAGCGCGGAAATCCGCTCGCGGTCGCTGCGCGCTTCCTTGATGCCCAGGATGCCCGGATGCCCACGCAAACGGGCCACCGTCTGCGGCAACAGATCGCAACCGGTGCGGCTCGGTACGTTGTAGAGCAACAAGGGCAGACCGCCGTGTTCGGCTACTTCGAGATAATGCCGGTACAGACCTTCCTGGGTCGGACGCACGTAGTAAGGCACCACCACCAGCGCGGCGTCAGCGCCCAGCGCGTGCGCACGGCGGGTGGTCGCGACCGTCTTTGACGTGCCCGCTTCGCCGGTGCCGGCGATCACCGGCACGCGACCGGCTACGCGCTCGACCGCGAAAGCAAGCAACCGGTCGAACTCTTCGGATTCAAGCATGTGCGCTTCGCCGGTGGAACCGGCCACCACCAGCGCCTGCGTTCCACCGTCGAGCTGATGATCGAGCAGCCGACCGAATGCCGCGAGGTCGAGCGACCCGTCGGCCGCGAACGGTGTCACCAGCGCGCAGATGCTTCCGCGAATGTCCACGTCTTGATTCCGCTCCAGATCAACCCCTGCATGTTACTTGCCGGCTCGCGAGCCGGGCAAGTAAGCTCGGACGGAGTAATCTCGACATCTCCGCAACGCGCGGGACAACGCCACAGGCAGGCTCTTTTGAAACCTTCTTCCGCCTCTTCTCCCACGGCAGCGCGTGCGGGCAACGACAACCAGTTGCTGATCCAGGCACTCACGCCGGCGATCAAGTCGCCGTTGCTGGCGTTGGCCAAGCGCATCGCCGATGCCGGCTGCAATCTTTCCGAGTCGCGCGTTTCGACGATCGGCACGGAAATTTCGCTGATGCTGCTGGCTAGCGGCGCGTGGGATGCGCTGGCCAAGCTCGAAACCGCACTGACCAAACTGGCCCGCGACGAGAGCCTGCGGCTGGTGCATTACCGCACCGGCCCGCGCGAGAACAGCTCGCACCTGCTGCCGTATCTGGTGGAAGTGGTGGCGGCGGATCGGCCGGGGATCGTGGTGCGGATCGTGGAGTTCTTCAGCCAGCACGGCATCAGCGTGGAGCAGCTGAACTCGACGCGTTACCAGGCGATGCAGACAGGCGCGGAGATGTTCCAGGCCCAGTTCACCATCGGCATCCCGGCAGAGATCCACATTGCCGCGTTGCGCGATGATTTTCTCGAGCTGTGTGACGGGCTGAATCTCGACGCGATCATGGATCCGGTCAAATTCTGAGAGCCCCGACTGGCCCTTGAGCATCGCGCGATAACGACCGCGTGACAAGGGCTGTCATCCGCCGCCACGCACGCGCTAGTCTGTGCCCGTGACCTGCCGGAGGAACATTGCATTGCAGCCAGCGTGTCGATTCATGCCGATCGTCCCGGGCGTATCTGGTGCCGTGCCTGCTTTCAGTACGGCGAGTCTCTTTCACGTCTCCCTCCTGGCACCCTTTTCCAAACCTCGATCGCCGCGGTCGTTCGCCGCGCAGGACCCGTCATGCCTGAAATCGGCAAGAAACCACCCCCGTTGAAAGGCGCCACCGGCGATGGCCACGAATTGAGCCTCGCCAGCCTCAAGGGTCAATGGGTCGTGGTGTATTTCTATCCCAAGGACAGCACGCCCGGGTGCACCACCGAGGCGAAGGACTTCCGCGATCTCTACCCGTCCTTTCGAGATCGCCATGCACAGGTCATCGGCGTATCGCGGGATTCGCAGAAATCGCACGCCGGCTTCGCCGCGACGCAGGGTCTGCCGTTCCCGCTGGTTTCCGATGCCGACGAAAACTGGTGCCGGGCATTCGACGTGATCCACGAAAAAGTGCTTTACGGAAAGCGCCACATGGGTATCGTGCGCAGCACCTTCCTGATCGACCCCGATGGCAAGCTCGTCCGCGAATGGCGCGGCGTGAAGGTGCCGGGCCACGCCCAGACCGTGCTCGACGCCATCCCCGCCCGGTGACAGCCGCTCCGCTCTCGCCATTCATCCGCACGGCGCACGGTGCACTTCCGTGCGGGGCCAACCTTGCGCCGCGATTCTTCCAACCACCCACCAGCGAGGACACTTCCGCATGACCGGAAGCAAGCGCATCTACGCTCTCGACACCAACGTCCTGCTGCATGACCCGACCTCGCTGTTCCGCTTCGAGGAACACGACGTCTTCATCCCGATGACCGTGCTGGAGGAACTGGACGAAAAAAAGAAGGGCGCCTCGGAAGTCTCGCGCAACGCCCGCCAGGTCAGTCGTTTTCTCAACGAACTGGTCGAACTGGGCAAGCAGCATGCCCTGGGCGATGGACTGGAGCTGAGCAACCCGCAAGGCATCAAGCTCAAGCGTGGCGGCTCCGTCGGGCGCTTGTATTTCCAGCATCGCACCAGCAGCAACGGCCACGCCAAGGCGGACAACCAGATCCTGTCGGCGGTGATCGAGCTGCGCGACCAGAATCCCGAACGCGCCGTGATCCTTGTCACCAAGGACATCAATCTGCGGATCAAGGCGAGCATCAACGGCATTGTCGCCGAGGACTACGAGAACGACCGCGCGCTCGACGATTTCTCCCTGCTGTACACCGGCTCCGCCGAGCTGCCGGAAGACTTCTGGGAGCAGCACCCCGAAGTGCGTTCGTGGACCGAGCGCGGCCGCACGTTCTACGAAGTGAACCGGCGCGAGCAGGACGACTGGCATCCCAACCAGTGCTTGTACCTGCCCGGCGAAAACGCGGTCGAGCTGCGCGTGCTGCATCTGGATGACGCCAGCGCCACCTTGGTGCTGCTGGACGACCACTCGCACGCCAATCACCACGTATGGGGCATCGGCGCGCGCAACCGCGAGCAGAACTTCGCGCTCAACGCGTTGATGGATCCGGACATCGATTTCGTCACCCTGCTCGGCAACGCCGGCACCGGCAAGACCCTGCTGGCATTGGCCGCCGGCCTGGCGCAGGTGATGGACCAGCAGCGCTACCGGGAAATCATCATGACCCGCGCCACCGTCTCGGTCGGCGAAGACATCGGCTTCCTGCCCGGCACCGAGGAAGAGAAGATGACGCCATGGATGGGCGCGCTGACCGACAACCTCGAGGTGCTCGCCAACCCCGAGGATGGCGGCAGCTGGGGGCGCCAGGCCACCAACGACCTGCTCGCCTCGCGCATCAAGATCCGCTCGCTCAACTTCATGCGCGGACGCACCTTTCTGTCGCGCTACCTGATCATCGACGAGGCACAGAACCTCACCCCGAAACAGATGAAGACCCTGATCACCCGCGCCGGCCCGGGCACCAAGATAGTCTGCCTCGGCAATGTCGAGCAGATCGACACGCCCTACCTCACCGAAACCACGTCCGGCCTCACCTACGCGGTCGATCGTTTCAAGAACTGGGAACATTCGGCGCATATCACGCTGCGCCGGGGCGAGCGCTCGCGGCTGGCGGATTTCGCGGCGGAAGCGCTGTAGGGGGAGTCGCATACGCGAAAGCACCGCGTCGTCACTTGCGCGCAGGAGGGGTCCACCTTGCTTCCGGCCTCCGGAAACTGACCGACCCCCGGACTTCCACCTGCGCGGTAGTGACGTCTTCCCGTTGCCCTGCCCCGGGTTGGCGGCCACCAGGTTCCGCGACGACGTCGCAGCGACTGCGTCCGTGCCGAAGGCATTCCCGGCAAGCGAGTAGAATGGAGGCCCTGACTGCTTTGCCACGGCCGCCATCACCTCCATGATCCTCACTCCACGCCTGATCCTGCTCGCCTTGCTCGCGTTCTTCGTGTTGTGCGTGCTGCTGGTGCACCTGCGTGGCCGGGTACGCTTGCGCTTCGATCGCCAGCTCGTCGACCATTCGGCGATCTTCGCGCCGTACAACCTGCTGATGTACGCGTTCTCGGCGGTGCCGGCCAAGCCCATCCTCGATCGACGCGGCTTTCCGCAGCTGGATCTGCTGCAGGCGAACTGGCAGGCGATCCGCGACGAGGCGACGCATTTGTTCGACGAGGGCTATATCCGCGCCGCCGCGAAGAACAACGACGCCAGCTTCAACAGCTTCTTCAAGCAGGGCTGGAAGCGTTTCTATCTGAAATGGTACGGCGAACCGTTGGCCTCGGCCGAGGCGTTGTGCCCGCAGACGGTGGCCCTGCTGAAGGCGATTCCCAGCGTGAAGGCAGCGATGTTCGCGCTGCTGCCGCCGGGGAGCAAACTCAATCCCCACCGCGACCCGTTCGCCGGCTCACTGCGCTACCACCTGGGCCTGATCACGCCGAACTCGCGCAACTGCCGGATCTTCGTCGACGGCGAGGAACATGCCTGGGGCGACGGCAAGGACGTGGTGTTCGATGAGACCTACGTGCACTGGGCCGAGAACACCAGCGCGCAGACCCGGGTGATCCTGTTTGCCGACGTGGAGCGTCCCCTGCGCACGCGCTGGATGAACGCGATCAACCACCGCGTGGGCGCGTTCATGGGCAGGATCACCGCCTCGCCCAACACCGATGGCGAAGCCGAGACGACCGGCTTCGTGAACCGGCTGTTCGCGCTCAGCCAGCGCCGCAAGGGCGCCGGTCATCAGTTCAAGGCGGCGTTCAAGCGCCGCTACAAGAAATTGTACAAAGCGCTCAAGTACGTCGGCATCCTGCTGCTGATCTGGCTGATCTTCCTTGCGCCCTGGCCGATCTTCCGCTGAGCGGTCACATGACGTGATCCGCGTGCCTCCTTGATGCGCACCTCGCCGGAGAGCGCCATGGATCCCCAAACCACCCTGTTCCAGCAGCACCGCCCGCGTCTGTTCGGGCTGGCCTATCGCATGCTCGGCACGCCGAGCGACGCCGAGGATATCTTGCACGACGCCTGGCTGCGCTGGCACGCGCAGGATGCCGATGCGCTGGACGACCCGGAAGCCTGGCTGGTCACCGTGACCACGCGCATCGCGCTCGATCGCCTGCGCCGGGCCAAGACCGAACGCGCGCACTATCCCGGCCCGTGGCTGCCCGAGCCGCTGGCCGCCGAATCCGAGCAGCCCGAGGCGCAACTGGAACGCGCCGAAAGCCTCACCCTCACCTTCCTGCTGTTGCTGGAGCGGCTGAGCGCGGAGGAACGCGCCGCCTTCCTGCTGCGCGAGATATTCGATTACAGCCATGCCGAGACGGCCGCGATGCTGGAGATCAGCGAGGACGCCTGCCGCCAGCGCGTGCATCGGGCGAAGCAGCGGCTGCGCGAGGATCGACCGCGCCAGGCGATGCCGAATATCGACACCCAGCGGCGCCTGCTCGAACGCTTCATGCAGGCGCTGCAGCAGCCTGACATGCCCACGCTGCGCGCCCTGTTTGCCGAGGATGCCATGAGCGTTTCCGACGGCGGCGGCCTGGCGCGGGCCACCCTGCACCCGTTGCACGGCGCCGAGCGGCTGGCCCGGTTGTACATGCAGATCGCGCTGCAGCAGCAGCGGTACGGCGGCGTGCGCCACGAGATCACCCAGCTCAACGGCATGCCGGCGCTGTTCGGCTGGCAGGGCGACACGCTGATCTCGGCCAGCTGGATCGACGACGACGGCGAGCGCATCACCGCGATGCACGTCCTGCGCCACCCCGGCAAGCTCGCCCGGCTGGCGGCTGTCACGAAATCGATGCCGCCTGCGTCCTTGCATTGAACGGCCATCCCGGCCGCCCACCCCACGGAGACCCCCATGCCCCGCTTCAATGTCTACAAGCGGCCCGACGCCCTGAAACCGCTGCTCGCCCTTGGCGACTACATCAGGAGCTGCGGCCTCGAACAGAGCCTGATCGAGCTGGTGCAGATGCGTGCCTCGCAGCTCAATGGCTGTGCCTATTGCCTGGACATGCACAGCAAGGACGCCCGCGCCGCCGGCGAGACCGAACAACGCCTGTACGTGCTGCAGGCCTGGCGCGAGGCGCCGTTCTACAACGCGCGCGAACGCGCCGCGCTGGCCTGGTGCGAGGCGGTGACCCGGCTCGATCCGGTCCACGGCGTGCCGGACGAGGTCTACGAGGAGGCCCGCGCCCAGTTCAGCGAGGAAGAGCTGATCGACCTCAACATGGTGGTGATCGTGATCAACGGCTGGAACCGCATCGCCATCCCTTCGCGCGCGGAGCCCGGCCACTACAAGCCCGGCAAGCACTGAACAGCCGCCGCCATGGCCACGATCAGGCTGTTCCGCCATCCGGACTGCGCGAAGTGCGCACGCTACGCGCGGTGGCATCGCCGGCTCGACTGGCTGGGTCGTTTCGAGGATTCCACGGGCGTCTCGCCCGTGGGTCCGCTGCACCTGGGCGAGGTCGTGGTGCAGGATCTGCGCCAGCGCACGACACTGCGCGGCGCGGCCGGGTTCACCCTGCTGTGCCGGCAGATTCCGGCCTACTGGCCACTGTTGCCGTTGCTGCGAATTCCCGCATTGCGCCGTCGCGTCGAACGCGAGTTCAACGGCTGCACCGATGGCGGTTGTTCGCTGGACTGACGTCCGGACCGGCCGGATCGGACGATCGCCACCCCCGCGTTCCCCATGCTGGCCGCCCCGACAACCGACCCGGCGGACCACCATGGCTTTGCGTCTCCTGAAAATCACCCTCGTCACCCTGCTCGTCTTCCTGCTTGCCGCCGCCCTCTGGATCGGCACCGCCGGCAAGGATCTGTTCCGCACCGCCACCGGCTCGGTCAGCCGCTCGCTGTGCGCCGCAGCGTTCGTTTCACGAGTCGATCCGCAGCGAACCTTCGCGGAGGAACAGCTGCCGCTGATGCGCAGCATCGGCTGGGCGATCCACTACGAGGTCGATCGCGCCAGGCGCGAAGTACGCACGTCGGTATTCGGCGACTTCACCGCGCGGGCGGTCTACCGCGACGGACTCGGCTGCCTGCTCGTGCACGGCGGTGGCGCCGTACCCGAGCCGGCCGGCTTCGAGCCCGCGCCGATCGCCAGCCCCTGGCCGGCGGCCGTGCTCGAACCGGCCGACCCGGCGATCCGCCGCGCACTCGATCGGGCCTTCGCCGAACCCGACCCGGCCCACCCGCGCCTGACCAAGGCGGTAGTCGTGCTGCACGACGGCAAGCTGATTGCCGAGCGCTACGCCGCGGGCTACGGCCCGGACACGCCGATCTATGCCCATTCGCTGACGAAATCGGTGGTCAGCGCGCTGATCGGCATCCTCGTGCGCCAAGGCAAGCTGCGGCTGGACCAGCCGGCGCCGATCGCCGCCTGGCGCTCGCCGGCGGACCCGCACCACGCCGTCACCGTCGACCAATTGCTGCGCATGGACAGCGGCCTGCCGTTCGACGAAACCGACGGCGCGCTCAGCCCGATGACCCGCATGCTGTTCCTCGAACGCGACATGGCAGGCTATGCGGCGCGGACGCCGCTGGCCCATCCGCCCGGCACCGCCTGGGGCTACAGCAACCTCGGCTACGTGCTGCTCTCGCGGCTGATCCGCGACGCCGCCGGCGGCAGCGCGGTCGATGCCGGGCGCCTCGTGCGGCGCGAACTGTTCGCGCCGCTGGGCATGCGCAGCGCGGTGATCGAAACCGACGCCACCGGTACGCCGGTCGGGTCGAGCAATGTCTACGCCTCGGCCCGCGACTTTGCCCGCTTCGGCCAGCTCTATCTCGACGACGGCGTGGTCGACGGACGGCGCCTCCTGCCCGAAGGCTGGGTGGCGTACAGCCATTCGCAAACCCTGAAAACCGGTTACGGCGCCGGCTTCTGGACCAACCTGGTGAGCGAGGGCAGCGTGCCGGTATGGAATGCGCCGTGGGGCATGCCGCGGTTGCCGAAGGACATGTACTACGCGCGCGGCGCGCTGGGGCAATACGTGGTGATCGTGCCGTCGGAACGGCTGGTGGTGGTGCGCATGGGCATCTCGATCGACTACGGCACCGGCACGGAAGACTTGGTCGCCGCGATCATCGCCGCGCTGCATCGCCGGCCGGCGTCGTGACGGCCCGGCCCTGGCCGTGGCGTTTGCGATAGTTGCTCGGCGTCTCGCCCACCTGCCGCTTGAACGCGGCGTTGAAGGTGGACTTGGCGGTGAAGCCGCAGTCGTAGGCGATGTCGAGAATGGTGCGCGCGTCGTCGCGATCGGCCAGGCGCATGCGTACCGCCTCGACCCGCAGGCGGTTGATGTAATCCCAGAACGTGCCGCCAAAACGCCGGTTGATCACCGCCGACACCAGGTATTCGGGATAGCCGCTGCGCTTGGCCACCTGCCCGATGGTGAGCGCCGGTTCGCGATAGAGCGCCTCATCGCCACCCATCAGCTGCGCCAGGCGCGTCTCCACCGCGGGGAAGCGTGCGTCGTCGGGGTCCGTCGTGTCCGGCGACGCCTCCTCCCCGGCAACCGCGGCCGGTTCGCCCGCCACCGGAGGCTGGTTGAGGCTGAGCCAGCCGACCACGCACACCCATGCGGCGACTGCGCCGAACAGCAGGCGGTAGTCAATACCTGGCAGCGTCGCCAGCCATTGCGTGGTGGCGATGATCCAGATGACGATCTGGCAAGCCGCCATCACATCGATCCAGCGCAGCGACATGCGCTCGGCATCCGAGCGTCGCTCGCGCAACCGGCGGCGGTAGCGGTGCACGCGCATCAGTGCGGCCGCCACGTACGAGAGGCTGTAGACGAACAAGGGAACGTCGAACCACGAGCCGATGCTCTTTTCGCCTGCCACCCAGCGCGCGGACAACGCCTGCATCTGCTGGTCGCTCATCAGCAGCACATGCGCATTCAACGCCAGCATCACGCCGAAACCGAGCAGGTGCACGCCGTCGCGCAGGCGAAAGCCGCGACTCTCGATCAGCGCACGCACATAGACGTAGAACAGGCTGCCGTAAAGGAACGGAAACAGCGCGACGAAGCGGTACGCCCTGAACCATTCCGGCGACAGCGAGTTCCAGTACACCGCCTTGACCAGCAGGTCCATGCCGGTCAGCGCGACCCACACCGCCAGCACCCGGTTCGCCTCGGTGTTCACCGGCCGCCGCCACAGCGCCAGCGCCAGCAACGCCGCCTGCACGGCAGCGGCGATGTAGACGAATACCCAGAGCGCGTACGCCTGGTTGGGGATCACCTGTGATGGCATCGACGAATTCCGGCGGTCGCATGACCCAGCCCGAAAGCCTAGCCGCTTGACCGACGCTGATCCAACAAAAAAGCCGCGGAGCGACCGCGGCCTTGATGTGGATGGCCGGGCGCGCCGGGATCAGGCCGCGAGGCGTTTCACGATCGCGTCGGCGAAGCTGCTGGTGCTGCCCTTGCCGCCCAGGTCCGGCGTCACGCTGTCGCGGTCGTTGGTCATGGTGTCGCGGATCGCCTGGCGCAACCGGTCGCCCTTGGCCACCATGTCCAGGTAGTCGAGCATGTCGGCCGCCGCCAGCAGCAGCGCGCACGGGTTGGCGATGCCCTTGCCGGCGATGTCCGGCGCCGAGCCGTGCACCGCCTCGAAGATCGCCGCGTGCTCGCCGATGTTGTCGCCCGGCGCCAGGCCGAGGCCACCGACCAGGCCGGCGCACAGGTCGGACAGGATGTCGCCGAACAGGTTGGTGGTGACGATCACGTCGAACTGCTCGGGCTTCATCACCAGCTGCATGCAGGCGTTGTCCACGATCATCTCGCTGAACTCGATCTGCGGGTATTCCTTCGCGATCTCGCGCGCCACGTTGAGGAACAGGCCCGAGCTGGTCTTCAGGATGTTCGCCTTGTGCACCGCGGTGACCTTCTTGCGGCCCTTCTTCACCGCCAGCTCGAACGCGTAGCGCACGATGCGCGTGCTGCCCTTGCGGGTATTGCGCGCAACCGACTCCGCGATCTCGCCGTCGGCAGACAGGGTCTGGCCCTCGGAGCGGTACGCGCCCTCGGTGTTCTCGCGCACGGTGATGATGTCGATGTTCTCGTAGCGCGACTTGGTACCCGGAAAGCTCAGCGCCGGGCGCACGTTCGCATACAAATCGAAGTGGCGGCGCAAGGTCACATTGACCGAGGTGAAGCCGTCGCCGATCGGCGTGGTCAGCGGGCCTTTCAACGCCACCTTGTGCTCGGCGATCTTGTCCAGCGTGGCCTTCGGCAGCAGATCGCCGTGCTTCTCCAGCGCGACCATGCCGGCATCGACGAAGTCATAGCGCAGGCCGCAGTCCAGCGCATCGAGCACACGCAGCGTGGCGGTCATGATCTCCGGGCCGATGCCGTCGCCCGGGATCACGGCGATGGTTTTGCTCATGGGGTACTCCTTGGGGCTGAATGCGACGGGCAGGGCGTGGTGCGCGTCAAGACCGCCCATTATCCCCCATCCAGCCCAGGCCGGGCAGCCGACAGGCTGCGTGAACCGTTGCAAATCCTCGCACGGAGCGTCGCGTAAACTCGCACGGCAACCACCCTCCCCGCGGATCCCTTCGCCCAGAAGCGCTCAGGCGTGGCCAGCGCATTCCGGCGTCGACGACTCCCCGGCTTCCAGTTTGTCCAGGAAGTCCACCGCACGGCGCAGATGCGGGATCACGATCGAGCCGCCCACCACCAGGCCCACGCTGAACACCTCGAAGAACTCGTCGCGCTGCACGCCCGCCTCCTTGCACTGGGCCACGTGATAGCTGATGCAGTCATCGCAGCGCAACACCATCGAGGCGACCAGGCCGAGCATCTCCTTGGTCTTCACATCCAGCGCGCCGGCCTTGTAGGTTTGCGTATCCAGCGCGAAGAAGCGCCGCACGACCTGATTGTCCTCGGCCAGAATGCGCTCGTTCATGCGCTGGCGGAACGCGGTGAATTCGGCAAGCTTGTCACTCATGCGGGGTACTCCAGCAGTTTCGCCAGCTGGCCGCTGCGATCGGCCGCGACCAGGTCGTCGTAGCCCCCCACATGCTGGTCGTTGACGAAAATCTGCGGCACCGTGCGCCGTCCCCCACTGCGTGCCAGCATCGCGTCGCGCTGCACCGGGTCGGTATCGACGCGTACTTCGCTCCACTCCAGCCCCTTGGACTTGAGCAGATTCTTGGCCGCCACGCAGTACGGGCACACCGCCGTGGAATAGACCTCGATCTTTGACATCACAACACTCCGCAACTGAAGAATGATCACCCCCAAATGGGGCCACCCCGCCGCCAGTCAAGCGCCCGCATCGTGAACCGATGCGGCAAGGCGCGGTCTGAATGCTATTGTCGCCCAACCTATGAACATGGCATCACGACGCCTTTTCCCACGTTTGCTGGCAGCGCTGATCAGCACTGCCCTGACCTGTTCTGCCGGCGCGCAGAACGAAGTACGCCTGCCGGATCTGGGCAGTTCGGCGAATGCCCTGATCTCGCCGCAGGAAGCACAGGACTATGGCGCCTCGATGCTGCGCCAGATGCGCGCGCTGGACATGGTGGTCGACGATCCGCTGCTGGATGATTACATCAACGATCTCGGTTATCGGCTGGTGGCCAGCTGCGACAAGCCGAAGAACCATTTCGCGTTCTTCATCGTCAGGGATCCGGAGATCAATGCGTTTGCCGCACCCGGCGGCTACATCGCGGTGAATTCCGGCTTGCTCACGATCACCCGCGACGAGAGCGAGCTGGCCGGCGTGATTGCCCACGAGATCGGCCACATCACGCAAAATCATCTGCAGCGGGCATTCGAAGATTCGAAAAAGGATGCGCCGCTGATGGCGCTGATTCTGCTCGGCGCCATCGCCGCCGGCGCCGGCAGCCACAGCGGCGATGCCCCGGTGGCGATAGCCGCTGCAGGCCAGGGCCTGATCGCGCAGAAGTCGATCAATTTCACCCGCAAGGACGAGATCGAGGCAGACCGTGTCGGCATCCAGACCCTGGCCAGCGCCGACTTCGATCCGAATGCGATGGCCGCATTCTTCCAGCACATGGAAGACGTGCTGAGCGCTGGCGCGGGCGGGATCGACGTTCCGGCGTTGCTGCAGACCCATCCGGTGACCACCATGCGGATCAGCGATGCCAAGGCCCGCGCTGCGGCGTTGGTTGCCGCGCAGAAGTTGCGCCCGTCCGCTACTGGCATCGGCAAGCTGCAGTGGCAGCAGAGCACCGCGCCGATCGCCTTCGTGAAGGATCCCACCACACTGCTTCTGGCACACCGTGCCGACAGTACGGACACCTACTCGCTGATGCGCGAACGCGTGCGGGTGCTGGCCGGCGACGCCCCCAAACAGGCGATCTACTACAGCTCCAACCTGCAGAACCAGCAGGGCTTCGACACCCCGGCAAATCGCTACGGCTATGCGCTGGCGCTGACCCGCAGCGGCCGCGGCGCGCAGGCCATCGATCAGTTGCAACCGTTGCTGCAATCCGCGCCGGACAATCTCATCCTGAAACTGGCACTGGCCGATGCACGCCTGCAGGCCGGGCAGCGCGCGGCCGCGCTGGCGATCTACAGCGCGCTCAACCGGCAGTCGCCACGCAATCGTGCCGTCGCGCTGGCCTATGCCAAGGCGCTCACTGCGGACGGCGACAAGGACAAGGCCCGCGAGGCGTCCAACCTGTTGCGGCCGCTGCTGGACAATGCCAGCGAACCTGAGATCTACAGCGCCTACGCCCGCGCCAGCGACAAGGCCGGCGACAGCGTGCGCGCCGGCGAGGCCTTCGCCGATGCCAGCTACTACGCCGGCCGCCCGTTCGATGCGATGGAGCAGCTCAAGCGCTTGCTCAAGCGCGACGACCTCGACTACTACGCCCGGGTACGCATCCAGGCGCGCATTGCCGAACTGACGCCATTGGTTCTGGAGCTGCACAAGCGCAAGATCCAGACCGAGGATAATCCGGACGGTCGCCAGCAGCTGCATCCGGCTGACCGTTGCAGCGGGCGGCTGTGCCTCGGCATCGGCGCCGGGCCAGCCGAGGCGATCGATCCACGTCGGTAGCCCGCGCCGGGCGCATGTCATCGACGCGTAACATTCATACGCTGCAATATCTCCGTCACAAGTACCGGCAGACCCACGGCGTGCACAAACGCATCCTGATCGTTGAAGACGAGACCTCGATTCGCGAGATGATCGCCTTTGCCCTGCGCAAGGCGGGCATGGACGCGATGCAGGCAGCGGACGCGCGCGCAGCCCAGCTGGCCATCGCCGAACAGGTGCCCGACCTGATCCTGCTGGACTGGATGCTGCCGGGCACCAGCGGGCTGGAGCTGGCGCGGCGCCTGCGCAGGGAGGAGCTCAGCCGCGAGGTACCGATCATCATGCTCACCGCGCGCGGCGAGGAGATGGATCGCGTCAACGGACTGGAGGCCGGCGTCGACGACTACGTGGTGAAACCGTTCTCCACCCGCGAGCTGATCGCACGGATCAAGGCCGTGCTCCGGCGCAGCCAGGGCGACGACGGCTCCGGCATGGTGGAAGTGGGCAAGCTGCGCATCGACGGTCCCGCGCACCGGGTATTTGCTGGTGACGAACCGGTGCCGATCGGGCCCACCGAATACCGACTGCTGTATTTCTTCATGACCCACCCCGAGCGGGTCTACTCGCGCACCCAGTTGCTCGATCATGTGTGGGGCGGCAGCGTGTACGTGGAAGAGCGCACCGTCGACGTGCACATCCGCCGCCTGCGCAAGACGCTGGAGCCGTGGAAGCTGGACGATCTGGTGCAGACCGTGCGCGGTACCGGCTACCGCTTCTCGACCAGCGTCTGAGTGCCGCGCTTGCGATAGCCGCGACTTTTGCCGATGCTGCGTCTGCCCCGGCCCATCCCGCGTCGCCCTGAATGACCCGACCCGCAATATCCTTCTGGAGATGGCCTGCCGTTCTTGCCGCCGCCCTGCTTGCCGGCGCGCTGCTGGGCTGGCTGGCCGATGGCCATGTCGCCGTCGGCGTGGCGCTGGTCGCCGTGGCGGAAGTCGTCTTGCTGCTGACCCGGATCGGTCATCGAATGCCGCTCATGATGGCCGGACCCGGTGCCGCCAACCCTCTTCAGCATGACCGTTTCATGAAGCGTTCCCGACGCCTTGCCTCCTCCCTGCGTGACCTCCGCAATGCTGCGAGCCAACTGCCGGACGCGGTGGTGCTGCTCGATCGGCAGCAGCAGATCCGCTGGTTCAACCGCGCTGCCGAGAATTTGCTCGGGTTGCGCCGCCCGGATGATCGCGGCGCGCCGCTGCAGCAGCGGCTGGCCGGCTCGGAACTGGCCGCCTGGTTGCATGACGGGGCACACGAGCCACTCGCCGACGCCACCGCCCCCGGACGGGCGGACAGTCAGCTCAATGTCAGCCTGCTGCCGTTCGGCGATCAGGAGCAGCTGCTGCTGGCGCACGACATCAGCCATCTGAACCGGCTCGAACAAGTGCGCCGCGACTTCGTGGCAAACGTGTCGCACGAGTTGCGCACGCCCTTGACGGTGATCCACGGCTACCTCGAACTGCTCGACCCGGACGACATGCCCGAATTGGCAGCGGTGCTGGGCGAGATGCGCACGCAATCGAAACGGATGGGCCAGATCGTCGAGGATCTGCTCACCCTGTCCCGACTGGAAACGCAGCACCGGATCGTCGATGAGCGGGTGCCGATGGCACCGTTGCTGGCGACCATGCGCAAGGAAGCCGAAGCCCTCAGCCAGGGCCGCCATCGGATCGTGCTTGAATCCACCGCCGCAGCGGATCTGCTCGGCTCGCCCAAGGATCTGCACAGTGCGCTTTCCAACCTGGTCAGCAACGCGGTGCGCTACACGCCGACCGGCGGCAGCATCACGATCCGCTGGGAGCGCGTGCCTGACGGCGCGGTATACTCGGTCAGCGACACCGGCTTCGGCATTGCGGCCACGCACCTGGCTCGACTCACCGAGCGTTTCTATCGGGTTTCCTCCAGCCGCTCGCGCGATAGCGGCGGCACCGGGCTCGGCTTGTCGATCGTCAAGCATGTGCTGAACCTGCATCAGGCGCAGTTGCAGATCGATAGCAGGCCAGGCGTCGGATCGGTATTTTCCTGCCATTTCGGTCGAGCACGTTTGCTGACGCCCGGCGGCAACGACGACGAATGAGTCGGCTGACGGCGTTTCATTGGCCTGCGCCTTGGGCCAGAATGAACCATGCATCATCCAGCCCCCGTCTCGCCCAGCGAACCCGACCTGGCCGCCCCCGGCCTGTACCTCAGCCGTGAACTGGCCGCACTGGAGTTCAATTTCCGCGTGCTGGCGATGGCCCGTGACGCCGCCGTGCCGCTGCTGGAGCGATTGCGCTACCTGAGCATCGTCGCCAACAACCTCGACGAGTTCTTCGAGGTCCGCGTGGCCATGCTCAAGCATCATCACGCCTACGGCTCGGCCGCACCGGGCCCGGACGGCATCCCCTCCGGCGAGCTGCTGGCGCGAATCCGCAGCCGCGTACTGGATCTCGTCGCCGAGCAGTACGCCGCCTGGCAGGAGCAGATCAGCCCGCAGCTGGACGCCGAGCGGATCCACATCCTGACCCGCAAGCACTGGAATCCGCGCCAGCGGCGCTGGCTGCAGGGTTACTTCGAGCACGAGGTGCTGCCGGTACTGTCGCCGCTGGGGCTGGATCCGGCCCATCCGTTCCCGCGCATTCTCAACAAGACGCTGAACATCGCGGTGGTCCTGAAGGGCCGCGATGCGTTCGGCCACGAAGGTCACATGGCGCTGGTGCGCGCGCCGCGCTCGCTGCCGCGGATCATCCGCGTGCCGGCCGAGGTCAGTGGCCCGGGCGAACATTTCGTGTTCCTGGCCGAATTGCTGCAGGCGTTCGTCGACCTGATGTTTCCCGGCCTCAAGGTGGTCGGTTCCTACCAGTTCCGGGTCACCCGCAACAGCGAGCTGATCGTCGAGGAAGCCGAGGTGGAAAACCTCGCGCTGGCGCTCAGCGAGGAGCTGGTCGGGCGCGGCTATGCGCGCCCCGTCCGCTTGGAGATCGCCAACGATTGCCCGAAGGCGATCACCGCGATGCTGATCGAGAACTTCGAGCTGGAGGAGGCCGATGTCTACCGCTGCGATGGCCCGGTCAACATCATTCGCGCAGGGCTGATCTATGACTGGCTGGATCGGCCCGAGCTGAAATTTCCCCGCTTCAATTCGCAGTTGCCGCCGGCGCTGGAAAGCGCGCGCAACAAGTTCGACCTGATCGGCCAGCGCGATGTTTTGCTGCACCATCCGTATCAGAGCTTTGCCGCGGTGATCGACCTGTTGCGCCAGGCCACTGCCGACCCGCAGGTGCTGGCGATCAAGCAGACGCTTTACCGCGCTGGCGAAGACACTCCGCTGGTCGACCTGCTGGTGGAGGCGGCGCGCAACGGCAAGGACGTCACGGTGGTGATCGAGCTGCGCGCGCGCTTCGACGAGGAGGCCAACATCCGCCTGGCCACGCGCCTGCAGGAGGCCGGCGTGCAGGTCGTCTACGGCGTGGTCGGCTACAAGACCCACGCCAAGATGATGCTGATCGTGCGCCGCGAAGGCGACACGCTGCGCCGCTACGTGCACCTGTCCACCGGCAACTACCACCAGGCCAACAGTCGCATGTATACCGACATCGGCCTGATGACGGCGAACCCCGAGATCGGCGAGGATCTGCACAAGGTCTTCCAGCAGTTGTCCGGCCTCGGTCCGATGATCGAGTTGAAGCGACTGCTGCATTCCCCGTTCACGCTGTATCCCAGCGTGCTGGCCAGGATCGAGCGCGAGACCACGCACGCACGCGCCGGCCGCCCCGCTCGCATCGTCGCCAAACTCAACGCGCTGAACGAAGCGCACGTGATCGAGGCGCTCTATCGCGCCTCGCAGGCCGGCGTGGAGATCGACCTGATCATCCGCGGCGCCTGCACCCTGCGTCCCGGCCTCCCGGGCATTTCCGAACGCATTCGCGTGCGCTCGATCATCGGGCGTTTCCTTGAACACAGCCGCGTGTACTGGTTCGCCAACGACGGCGAACCCGAGCTGTATTGCGCCAGCGCCGACTGGATGGAGCGCAACCTGATGCGGCGGATCGAGGTGGCCTTCCCGATCCTCGACCCCGAACTGGCTGCGCGGGTATTCGAGGAAACCCTGGCCAACGGACTCGCCGACAATACCCAGGCATGGCTGCTCGGCACCGATGGCCGCTACGTGCATGCCGAACCCGGCGAGAATCCACCGTACAGCGCGCAGCAAGGCCTGCTCGACAGGTTCTGCCAGTGAGTCGGCTTCGCCTCAGCCTCACGCGCACGTGCGAGAATCCGCGCTTCACCATCGCGGGAATCCTGGCGTGAGTCCAGCCGAACAGACACCGATTCGCGATGGCGAGCTGATCGCCGCCGTGGACATGGGCTCGAACAGTTTCCACATGGTGGTGGCGCGCATGGAACATGGCGAGCCGCGCGTGATCGACCGGCTGCGCGACACCGTGCGCCTGGCCGCCGGCCTGCGCGCCGACGGCACGCTGGATGCAGGGCGGCGCGCCCGCGCGATGAATTGCCTGGCCCAGTTCGGACAGCGTATCGCTGGCCTGCCATCCATCCGGGTCCGCGCGGTGGCCACCAATACGGTACGCCGGCTGGCCTCGCCGCAGGCCTTTCTGACCGCCGCCGAGGCGGCGCTTGGTCATCCGATCGAGGTGGTGTCCGGTCGTGAGGAAGGTCGCCTGATTTTCCTCGGCGCCGCGCATGACCTGCCCGCCTCGCGCGAACCGCGACTGGTGATCGACGTCGGCGGCGGCAGTACCGAGTTCGTCATTGGTCGCGGCCTGGCTCCGCTGCACACCGAAAGCGTGCAGGCCGGCTGCATCGCCTCGACCTTGCGCTTCTTTCCCGGCGGCAAGCTTACCCGCAAGCGCTGGCAGCGCGCACATAGCGAGATCGGCGTATTGCTGCAGCAGTTTGCCGAGGACTTCCGCGAATCGGGCTGGCAAGACGCCTACGGTTCGTCGGGCACCGCCAAGTCGATCGGCTCGGTGGTACAGGCGATGAAGTTTTCCGATGATGGCATTACGCCTGCGTCGCTCGCCTCGCTGCGTGAGGTACTGATAGAACATGGCCAGATCAGTACGCTGAAGCTGCCCGGTCTGGTGGAGGATCGCGCGCCGGTGCTCGCTGGCGGCGTGGTGATCATGGAGGCGGCATTCACCGCGCTCGGCATCGAGCGCTTGCGCGTCTGCGAAAGCTCGATGCGCGAGGGGCTGCTATGGGACCTGCTCGGTCGCGCCGGCGGCAGCGATCCGCGCACCGCCAGCATCGACGCGCTGGCCACCCGCTACGGCGTGGATCGCGCCCAGGCGCGCCGAGTGGAATCGACCGCGCTGATGCTGTTTGACCAGGTCGCCCGTGCCTGGAAGCTCGATGCCGATGCACGCGAGTGGCTCTCGTGGGCGTCGCGCGTGCACGAGATCGGTCTCGCCATCGCGCACAGCCAGCATCACCATCATGGTGCCTATATCCTGCGCCATGCCGACCTCGCCGGTTTCTCGCGGCAGGAGCAGCAGCTGCTGGCGGCGGTGGTCGAGATGCACCGGCGCAAGCCGGACAAGTCGATGCTCGCGGCGCTGCCTCAGCGTCATCGCCAACTGGCGCGCTACACCACCGCGCTGCTGCGGCTGGCCGTGCTGTTCAGGCGGCCGCGTCGAGCCGAATCGCTACCGCAGATGCGGCTCGCCGCCAGCAGCAAATCGCTGCGCCTCGCCCTGCCCCTGGTGTGGTTCGAACTGCACCCGCTCACCGAAGCCGACCTGCAGCAGGAACAGGCCCCGATGGCGGAGCTTGGCGTGAAACTGGAGATCTCGAACCATTGATCGCGTCAACCGGCAACGCCCGTCCCCTCGCGGCCGCGTATCATGGCCGCACGCCCAGCCAGTCATGATGCCCATGTTGAAATCCCTGCTCGCCACCCTGGTCCTGATCCTGCCGCTGTCGTTGTCGGCACAAGCGGCCGAGCCGGCTCCGGCCAGTGCAGCTCCGCCGCAGGTGCTGCTGCACACCTCGCAAGGCGACATCACGCTGGAGCTGTACCCGGACAAGGCGCCGAAGAGCGTGGCCAACTTCCTGCAATACGTGCGCGACGGCTTCTACGATGGCACGCTGCTGCATCGGGCCATCCCCGGCTACCTGGTGCAGGGCGGCCTGTATACGCGCGACCTGCAACCCAAACGCACGCGTCCGGCGGTGGCGAGCGAGGCGGACAACGGCCTGTCCAACCTGCGTGGCACTCTGGCCGTAGCCCGCGGCGCCGATCCGAACTCCGGTACCGCACAGTTCTTCTTCAACCTGGTCGACAACCGCCGGCTGGATTACGCCGGCAACCAGAGCGGCCTGACCTGGGGTTACGCCGTGTTCGGAAAAGTGACCAAGGGCATGGAGGTAGTCGACAAGATCGCCGCACTGCCCACCCGTGCGCTCGGCCCGTTTGCCGGCGACGTGCCCAACCCGCTGGTGCTGATCGAGAACGCCAACGTCGTGGGCGAGGAGACTCCCGCATCCGCGGCGAGCGCCCCGACGCCGGCCAGAGCTGGGTCAACGGCGACCGCGCCCGCGGCCAGGAAGGCTGCAAAAAAATCTGCCGGCAAAGGTTGACGGCAGCATGGCGACGCTGTTCATCTCCGACCTGCATCTGGATCCAAGCCGACCGCAGATCACCGCACTTTTCGAAAGCTACCTGGCCAGTGACGAAGTACGCCAGGCCGACGCGCTGTACATTCTGGGCGATCTGGTCGAGGCATGGATAGGCGACGACGACGACGCCGAACTGCCCCAGCGCATCGCTACCGCCGTCCGTGCCGTGCACGACGCCGGCGTTGCGGTGTACTTCATGGTGGGCAATCGCGACTTCCTGCTCGGCGAGTCATTTGCCCGGCGTGCCGGCATGATCTTGCTGGAGGACGGCATCGTCCACGACATCCACGGGCGCCCGACCCTGCTGATGCACGGCGACGTGCTGTGCACGGACGACACCGCCTACCAAGCCGTGCGCCAGCAGGTACGCAAGCCCGAATGGGCAAAGCAGATCCTGTCGATGCCGCTGGACGCGCGTCGCGCATTTGCCGCGAAGGCACGCGAGGACAGCAAGGCGCATACCGGCAGCACGATGGAAAGCATCATGGACGTGAATGGCGATGCGGTGGCCGAGACCATGCGCAAGCTGGGGGTGACGCGTTTGATCCACGGGCACACGCATCGGCCAGCGGTACATGCGTTCGTGCTGGATGGAAAGCCAGCCGAGAGGATCGTGCTGGGCGACTGGTATGAACACGGTTCGGTGTTGCGGGTGGACGGCGATGGCGTCGAACTGCGTGGCTTGGGGGTCCAATAGAAGACCGTGTCGAGCTGCATCCTGCCCGCGATGCTTTTGCGCGGTGCTGGTGCGGTCCACGATGGCGGCCGCCGCGACCCATCCAGCAGCGTTCACGACGGGTTCTGCGCCAGATGGCAAGACGCAGCTTCGATGGGATGAGGAGCGACGCATAGCCATCGAAGATGGTCCGGGCCCGTCGTTGGGCCGTCCAGTTCATTCCAGACGAATTTGTCGACCCCTGGAGGGCTGCCCCCACTACCTCTCCGCCAGATACGCAAAACGCCCCTCTCGGGGCGTTTTGCGTATCTGGCGGAGAGAGAGGGATTCGAACCCTCGATAAGGCTTTTGACCCTATACTCCCTTAGCAGGGGAGCCCCTTCGGCCACTCGGGCATCTCTCCGGGGTTTTTTTCCCGCATCGCAGCGGAGCCGGCAAGGATACTGACCGGCGAGTTCGAGGTAAAGGCTTAATTCACGTCAGTGTTCGGCAGACTCGTCAGGCGTCGTGCCGCCTGTCTCGTGTTCGCCCTTGATCCGCTGATAGATTTCTTCGCGATGAACGGCGACGGTCTTCGGTGCATTGATGCCGATGCGTACCTGATTGCCTTTCACACCAAGAACGGTGACGGTCACCTCGTCGCCGATCATCAGGGTTTCACCGACCCGGCGGGTCAGAATCAACATGATTGCTACTCTCCATAAAGCTGTTGGTGACAGGCCTGCAGCACGACGAAGCCTCACCCCTGAGCTTTCGTCCGTCCGCAGTTCGACGATTGATCCGCCGAAGGCCCTACCGCCTTCCCGGCTCACAGCCAAAACACTCCTGAGCGTCCTGACTGGCGGCACTGCCATGACGAACCGTGCCGACACGGGTTCGATACTAACTGAGCGTCATTGCCGGGCGCAATGCGTTCGAGCCGCAGCAAAATAGCACATTCAGGTTAGAATTTTTTCGCATCACTGCGTGGCAATCCACGCTGGCAGCGCAGACAGAATCGCGGGGAGCCGAGGCAGGTCCGATCCGCCGCCCTGCGCCAAGTCCGGCCGTCCGCCCCCCTTGCCATCGATCTGGGCAGCGACGTGAGCGACGACGCTGCCGGCCTTGACCCGACTCAACGCCTTGCCGTGCACGCCGGCGATCAGCGAAACGCGGCCATCGGCAGCTCCAGCCAGCAGAATCACGCAATCGCCGAGCTGCTGCTTGAGCTGATCCACGCTGTCGCGCAGCGACTTGGCATCAAGCCCCTCCAGTCGCGCAGCAACAATTTTGATGCCATCGACATCGGTGGCAGAGCCGGCCAGATCAGCCGTGGCCGAACCTGCCGCCTTGCTGCGCAGCGAAGCCAGTTCGCGTTCGAGCTTCTTCTGGCGATCGAACAGCTGGCGCAGCTTTTCCACCGCCTCCTCGCCGCTGCTGGAGAGCAGTTGGGACAGCTCGGCCAGGCGGTGCTCTTCATCCGCCACGTACGCCAGCGCACCATCACCGGTGACTGCCTCGATGCGCCGCACGCCGGAGGCGACACCTGCCTCGCTGACGATCTTGAACAGCCCGATGTCACCCGTGCGGTTGACATGCGTGCCGCCGCACAGCTCGATGGAAAAGTCCCCCATCTTGAGCACGCGCACTTCATCCCCGTACTTCTCGCCGAACAGTGCCATCGCGCCGAAGCCGATCGCGTCGTCGTAGCCCATGGTGCGCACCTCGGCTGCCGCATTGCGGCGCACTTCGGCATTCACCATCAGCTCGACTTGCGTCAACTCGTTTGCGTCCATCGGCTTGAAATGCGAGAAATCGAATCGAAGCCGCTGCGGCGCCACCAGCGACCCCTTCTGCGCGACGTGATCGCCCAATACCTTGCGCAATGCCGCGTGCAGCAAATGGGTGGCCGAATGATTGAGCACGATGGCCTGGCGCCGCGCGACATCCACGCGGGCATCGACAACGTCACCGGTGCGCAAGGGCTCACCGCCCACCCAGCGGCCGGCGTGGCCGAAGAACACGCCGCCCATCTTCAAGGTATCGCCGACATCGAATCGGCCGGCTGCCGCGAGCAGCTCGCCGGTATCGCCCACCTGCCCGCCCGATTCGGCGTAGAACGGCGTGCGGTCGAGGATCAGCAAACCCTCCTCGCCGTCGGCAAGCTGATCGATCCGTTTGCCGCCACGGACGATGCCAAGCACCTTGCAGCCCTCGCTGCGCAGTGCCTCATAACCGAGAAACACGGTGGGCCCGAGCTGGCTGGCCAGATCGGCCGGCATCTGGCCCTTGGCTTCGAACCGGCCGGCGGCGCGGGCGCGCTCGCGCTGCTCGTTCATGGCCTGCTCGAAGCCGCCCATGTCCACCTCCAACCCGCGCTCGCGAGCGATGTCGGCGGTGAGGTCGACCGGAAAACCGTAAGTATCGTAAAGGCGGAACGCATCGGTGCCAGGAATGATCCCGCCGGACTGGCCGGCCCGGCTTTTATGGGCGATGTCGTCGAACAGCCGCATGCCGTGCTCCAGTGTCTCCCCGAAGCGCAGCTCCTCCGTGCGCAACGCGTCCTCGACGAACGACTGCTTCGACGCCAGTTCGGGATAGGCCGCGCCCATTTCCTCCACCAGCGGCGCGACCATCCTCCAGAAAAAATCGCCGCGCACGCCGAGCATCCAGCCATGCCGCAGGGCGCGGCGAATGATCCGGCGCAACACGTAACCGCGTCCTTCGTTGGACGGCAGCACGCCGTCGACAATCAGGAATGAACACGCACGGATGTGGTCGGCGATCACGCGCAGCGACTTGTTCGCCAGATCCTTCGTGTCAGTGAGTCCGGCGGCAACCTGGATCAAGTGCGCGAACAGGTCGATCTCGTAGTTGGAATGGACATGCTGCAACACGGCAGCCAGCCGTTCCAGCCCCATGCCGGTGTCCACGCACGGTGCCGGGAGCGGGCTCAGCGTGCCATCCGGCGCGCGATCGAACTGCATGAACACCAGGTTCCATATCTCGATGTAGCGATCGCCGTCCTCGTCCGGCGAGCCGGGCGGGCCGCCGGCGATATCGGCGCCGTGGTCGAAGAAGATCTCGGTGCACGGGCCGCAGGGACCGGTGTCGGCCATCTGCCAGAAATTGTCCGACGCGTACGGTGCACCCTTGTTGTCGCCAATGCGCACGATGCGCTCGACCGGCACGCCGACTTCCCTGCTCCAGATGTCGAATGCCTCGTCATCGGTGTGATAGACGGTGACCCACAACTTGTCGGCCGGCAGCTTGAACACGACGGTCAGCAGTTCCCATGCGTAGATGATCGCGTCGCGCTTGAAATAGTCGCCGAACGACCAGTTGCCCAGCATCTCGAAGAAGGTGTGATGACGTGCGGTATAGCCCACGGCGTCGAGATCGTTGTGCTTGCCACCGGCGCGCAGGCAGCGCTGAACGTCCGCCGCCCGGACGTATCCAGGTTTCTCGCTGCCCAGAAAAACATTCTTGAACTGCACCATGCCCGAGTTGGTGAACAGCAAGGTGGGGTCGCTGGACGGCACCAGCGAGCTGGACGGCACGATGGTGTGGCCCTTGGAGCGGAAGTAGTCGAGGAAAGTCGAACGGATTTCGGAGGTTTTCATGCGCATCGAAGTGGCTGGCGTAAAAAAAAGACCACACCGCGGCCGGGCCACTCGATCAGCGTCCATCGTTCCCCGGCAAGGGATTCAGTAAGCGTCGTCGTCGGCTTCGTCCACATCGGCGTGGGCAACATTCCGTACTGTGGCGGCGGCAAAGCCGCGGCGCAAGAGGAATTGCGCACGGCGGGCACGTTCGGCGGGGTCGGTGGTGCCTCCGCCGCCGTAGCGCCGACGCAATTGCGCGGCGGCGGAAATGTTCCAGTCCACCTCGGCCGCGTCGAGCAGTTCGCGGATGCGCGCGTCCGACAGCCCATGGGTTTTCAGCTCCATCCGCAGCCGCACCGGACCATAGCCCTGCGCGATCCGGCTGCGCAGCAGCACTTCGGCGAAGCGGTCGTCATCCTGATAACGCTGCTCGCCGAGCCGGTCGATCGCGGCGGCGGTTTCCTCGCCTTCATAACCGCCCTGGCGCAGCTTGGTTTTCAGTTCCCGGCGCGAGTGTTCACGGCGGGCCAGCAGGCCCAGCGCCTTGTCGTAAGCGCTGCGCTTCGGCTTGGCCGGATGACCCTCCCCCGGATGATCCTTGCCAGGTGGACGTTTCATGAACATGCGAACGGACATGGCCCGGGCGAGCCGGGCCATGCTTTCCGCAGCGAATCGTTACAAGTCACCCGGTCACGCTTCTTCAAGCGCCTCTTCCGGTGCGGCAGCGGCAGGCTTGCCGACCGGTACCAGCAGGCGCTCACGCAGTTGCTTGTCGATCTCGTTGGCCATCTCCGGATGCTCGCGCAGGAACTGGCGCACGTTCTCCTTGCCCTGGCCGATGCGGTCGCCGTTGTAGCTGTACCAGGCGCCGGATTTGTCGATCAGGTTCTGCGCCACGCCCAGCTCGATGATCTCGCCTTCGCGGGACGTGCCCTCACCGTAGAGAATCTCGAACTCGCACTGGCGGAAGGGCGGCGCGACCTTGTTCTTGACGACCTTGACACGGGTTTCGGAGCCGATGATCTCGTCACCCCGCTTGACCGCACCGATGCGGCGGATGTCGAGCCGCACCGAGGCGTAGAACTTCAGCGCGTTGCCGCCGGTGGTGGTCTCGGGACTGCCGAACATCACGCCGATCTTCATGCGGATCTGGTTGATGAAGATCACCAGGGTGCCGGACTTCTTGATGTTGGCGGTGAGCTTGCGCAGCGCCTGGCTCATCAGACGGGCATGCAGGCCAACGTGGGAGTCGCCCATCTCGCCCTCGATTTCCGCCTTCGGGGTCAGTGCGGCCACCGAGTCGACCACGACCATGTCGACCGCACCCGAGCGCACCAGCATGTCGGCGATTTCCAGCGCCTGCTCGCCGGTGTCCGGCTGCGATACCAGCAGGTCGTCGACCTTCACGCCCAGCTTCTCGGCGTAGGTCGGATCGAGCGCGTGCTCGGCGTCGATGAACGCGGCGGTGCCGCCGGCGCGCTGGCAGCTGGCGATCGCCTGCAGGGTCATGGTGGTCTTGCCGGACGATTCCGGCCCGTAGATCTCGACCACGCGGCCGCGCGGCAGGCCGCCGACTCCGAGCGCGATGTCCAGTCCCAGCGAGCCGGTGGAAACCGTCTCGATGGCTTCGTTGACGCGGTCGCCCATGCGCATGATGGCGCCCTTGCCGAACTGCTTTTCGATCTGGCCGAGGGCGGAGGTGAGCGCCTTGCGCTTGTTGTCATCCATCGTCTTGTATTCCGGTTGGGCTGTTGAATGTGGGCATGATGCCCGGATCGAATCTCACCGGCTGCGATCAACGCGCGCGATCACGGAAACCCGGTGGTTGCACAGCCAAGTATCCCACACCGGTCAAGCCGGTCTGGCGGCCGGCAGCGCGTCATTCCGTCAGCGCTTTGCGCAAGCCGATGAGCGCGGCAGCCACGGTCTGTCGCCGCACCGCTTCGCGATCGCCTGGAAAGTGGAACAGTTGTGCATGGCCGTAACCACCACGGCGCTTCCAGCCGATCCAGACCGTGCCGACCGGTTTGTCCGGTGTTCCCCCGGATGGCCCGGCGATGCCGGTTACCGCCACCGCGACACCCGCGCCAAAGCGCGCGAGTGCACCCGATACCATCTCCAGTACGGTCTCCTCGCTCACCGCGCCGGTATGCTCCAGCGTGCGCGGATTCACCCCGAGCAGGGCCTCTTTCGCCTCGTAGCTGTAGGTCACCACACCGGCATCGAACCACGCCGAACTACCGGGCAGATCGGTCAGCGTCTTGGCGATCCAGCCTCCGCTGCACGACTCCGCTGTCACCAGCATCAACCGGCAGCGCAGCACTTCGCTGGCTACCCCGCCAGCCAGCGCCAGCAATTCGGCATCGGTGGGGACGGATGACAAATTCATGCGGAACTCCGGCTTGAATGACTTCTGCGCCAGGCGCGGGGATTCCCTTCTACCCGTTCCGCGCGGCCGCGCCAAGACTTGCTTTGTGCCGCGAGGCACCTCCGCGGGCCGGCTGCCGCGTCCCGACCTTCACCAAACAAACGCAATTCACGGTGCACGATCGGGCGGCTCGCATTCGCGGCAAGCGTCCGGATCATCGATGTGCCCAGATGCAGCCCCTGTTCACACCATGTTTGCGCAACTGGCGGCAGAAGGCGCAGATGCTTCGAGGATTATCGATATGGCGGTTTCACGCTGGCTCGACATTGATGCCGTGCTGTCACCGATCATCGGGCGGCCCGGCGTGGCGGCACTGTTCGAACGCAGCATCCACCTTGCGTGCGCCAACCATCCCTGCCTCGCACCCGTGCACCAGGGCGCATTCGAGCCCGGTGATTTCGGTCCGCTGCGCCAGGCGCTTGCGCAGGCAAGCAGCGCCGACGCCGACGCCGCCAACGACGCACTTCTGGGCACCTTCCAGACCCTGCTGACCAACCTGATCGGCGGGCCGCTTGCCGAGCGGCTGCTCGGCAATGTGTGGAATCGCCCGTCGGGCGCTCAGACCGCGCAGGGTGCGGGGTCATGACTTCGCAACGGGCACTCTCCCAGCCGGCGGGTGAGCTCCTGATCGCTGGCACGGCAAGGCCGGAGCACCCGCTGGCCGCATCGACCACCGCGGGATCGTCGACGTGACTTTCAGCGGCGATCCGGTCGCCACCGGGCGGGAAGATCCCGTGGTGCGGCTCAACCAGCAGGCGGAGCGCCTGCGCATGCGTTTGGCGAAGCTGCGCCAGAACCTTGCCCAGGTCCAGCGCGATTTCAACGACAGCCACGCCGCCCAGCTCAAGGAAGCCAACGAGAAGCTGGTCCTCGCCGCGTTGCACGCGGATACGAATGCCGAATCCGCCATCAGCGACCTGGACCAGCTACTGCGCGTCAGCCAGCGCGACGCACTGACGGGCATGCCCAACCGCGCGCTCATCCTGGACCGGCTGGACAGCGCCATCGCCGCGGCCCGCAGGCACGGTACGCGCTTCGCCGTGGTGTTCCTCGACCTCGACCATTTCAAGCCGATCAACGACACGCTGGGGCATGCCGGCGGCGACGAGGTGCTGCAATGCGTGGCGCAACGGCTGCAGTCGATCGTGCGCGACTCCGACACGGTCAGCCGTTACGGCGGGGACGAATTCCTGGTGCTGCTGAACGACGTATCGCAACCTTCCGATGCGGCCCTGCTCGCCGGAAAGATGTTGTCCGCCCTGACCGCGCCCATCCCGGTGGACGACCGCCTCTTCCATGTCTCCGGCAGCGTCGGCATCACGCTCTATCCTGAGGACGGCGAGAACGCCACGACCCTGATCAACCGGGCGGACGCGGCCATGTATCGAGCCAAGCGAGCGGGCGGAGGCAGCTTCGAGTTCCATCGCGGCGACCTTGCCGAACAATTCCCGCAACAGCCTGGTGCAGCGGAGTTGCAGTTGTCGCGGCGGCGCGAACCGGATGGCGACGATCCCACCCCGGCCGAGCATCATCTGCGCGAAGCCAACGAGCAGCTGACGCTCGCTGCGCTGAACGCCCAGGCGTCCGAGTCGGAAGCCCGCCAAGCGCATCATCGCCAGATCAAGTTCACCGCGATGGTGGCGCACGAGTTGCGCAATCCGCTGGCGCCGATCCAGATCGCCGCCGACCTGCTCGCCAGCGGGCGCGCCGACGGGGAAATGTCGCCCGAACAGCTGAAGCTCATCATCGAGGGCCAGGTCACACACCTGTCCCGGCTCATCGACGACCTGCTGGAAGGGTCGCGCGTCGGCACCGACAAGCTTCGCCTCGAATGCCGCATGGTCGATCTGGTGGAAGTGCTTGCCGGCTCTGTGGCGACTTGCCAGCCGTCGATGAACACCCGGAAGCAGCGCCTGGAGGTGAACATGCCGAATGGCCCGCTCCATTTCTACGGCGACCCCGTACGGCTGACACAGGTGTTCAGCAACCTGCTCGACAATGCCTCCAAGTACACACCGGCCGGCGGGCATATCGCGTTGACGCTGCAGGCTTCGCCGGACTCCGCCACCGCCACCGTTACCGTCGCCGACGACGGCGCCGGCATCGCCCCCGAGCTGCTGCCAGGCATCTTCGATCTGTTCGTGCAGGATACCGATGCGATCGAGCCGGCGTTTGGCGGCCTGGGCATCGGCCTGGCGGTCGTCCGCGACCTGGTCGAGGCACACGGTGGCCATGTCGTCGGCCGCAGCGCCGGCAGGAATCTCGGCAGCGAGTTTGTGGTCACCCTGCCGCTGTGGCTGAGATCGCCCGCGATGCGGAAGGCATGAACCCCGCCGCAGGGTAAGATGCCTGCCCGCGATGGATGGTTGGCGATCGGCGCCGCCACCCGACCGACCGCGCCTCGCGCGCAACCCGAAAGTCAATGACTTGTGAGCTGCCGCAGGCTGGGCTACACATGCGCTTCCGCGTTCGTGACCAGCCCGGCTGCAGGCCAGGTGCATGGCTCGCGACCGATCCATGGCAACCCTTGATGACCCTACGGCCCGTGCAGACCGAAAAACCCGCCGAACATACCCCGTTCATGCGCCAGTACCTCGCGGCGAAGGCCGAACACCCGGATGTGTTGCTGTTCTTTCGCATGGGCGATTTCTACGAGCTGTTCTTCGAGGATGCGCGCAAGGCGGCGCGGCTGCTCGACATCACGCTGACTCAACGTGGGCAATCGGCCGGGGCGCCGATCCCCATGGCCGGCGTGCCGTATCACGCGGCGGAGAACTATCTGGCGCGGCTGGTGCGGCTCGGTGAATCGGTGGCGATCTGCGAGCAGATCGGTGACCCGGCGCTGGCCAAGGGCATCGTCGAACGCAAGGTCGTGCGCATCGTCACGCCCGGCACGGTAACCGATGCCGCGCTGCTGGAGGAACGACGCGACAATCTGCTGCTGGCGATTGCCGCCGGAGCGAATGGCGGCTACGGACTGGCCTGGGTGGACCTGTCCAGCGGGCGCTTCCTGCTCAGCGAAGTGCCCCATGCCGAGGGGTTGGCCGCCGAGCTGGCCCGGCTGCAGCCCGCCGAAACGCTGATCGATGAAAACGTGGCGTGGCCCCGACTCGTCAGCAGCCTGCCCGGCCTGCGCAAGCGTCCGCCGTGGCACTACGATGGCGACGCGGCGAAGCGCGAACTCAACCGCTTCTTCGGTACCCGCGATCTCGGCGGCTTCGGCGTCGACGGCATGCATCTGGCGATCGCCGCGGCAGGCTGCCTGCTCGGCTACGTCGAGGAAACGCAGAAAAGTGCGCTGCCACACCTCACCGGGATGGCCGTCGAAAGCGCCAGCGAAACCATCGCGCTGGATGCGGCGACCCGGCGCAATCTGGAGCTGGATACCCACCCCAGCGGCCGCACCGAACACACCCTGCTCGGCGTGATCGACGACACGGTTACCCCGATGGGCGCGCGCCTCCTGCGCCGCTGGCTGACCCGCCCGCTGCGTTCGCGCGACCTGCTGCGCCATCGCCATCAGGCCATCGGGATGATGCTCGACAGTCGACGCCACGAACCGCTGCGCGAGCTGCTGCGCGGGGTGGGCGACCTGGAACGCATCCTCACGCGCGTGGCATTGCGCTCGGCGCGGCCGCGCGACCTGTCCACCCTGCGCGATGGCCTGGCTGCCGCACCGGCATTGCGCGAGCAGATCGCATCACTCGACAGCCCGCTGCTGCATGCGCTGGTCGAGCGCATCGGCGACCACGCGCAAACCGCTGCCCTGCTCGCCAGCGCCATCGTGGCGCAACCGCCGGTACTGCAGCGCGACGGCGGCGTGGTCGCCGATGGCTATGACGCCGAACTCGACGAGTTGCGCCGCCTGTCCACCCACGCCGACCAGTATCTGGTCGAACTGGAGGAACGCGAGAAGGCCGCCAGCGGCATCACCACGCTGAAGGTCGGCTACAACCGGGTGCACGGCTACTACATCGAGATCAGCAAGGGCCAGTCCGACAGGGCACCTGCGCACTACACGCGCCGGCAGACCACCAAGAATGCCGAGCGCTACATCACCGAAGAATTGAAGGCCTTCGAGGACAAGGTGCTGTCGGCGAAGGAGCGTTCGCTGATGCGCGAACGCGCGCTATACGAAGCCCTGCTGGACACGCTCACCCAGGAACTGGAGCCACTGAAAGCCGCTGCCGCCGCAATGGCCGAGCTCGACGTGCTGAGCAATCTGGCCGAACGCGCCCAGGCGCTGGACTGGAGCGCCCCGGAACTCAGCGACCAGCCTGGCATAGCGATCGAGCGCGGCCGCCATCCCGTGGTCGAGAAAGTCCGCGACGAACCGTTCGAACCGAATGATCTCGTGCTTGACGATGCGCGCCGCATGCTGGTGATCACCGGCCCGAACATGGGCGGCAAATCCACCTACATGCGCCAGAACGCACTGATCGTCTTGCTCGCGCACATCGGCAGCTACGTGCCAGCCTCGCGCGCCGTGATCGGCCCGATCGACCGCATCTTCACCCGCATCGGCGCCGGCGACGATCTCTCGCGCGGCCAGTCCACCTTCATGGTGGAAATGAGCGAGACCGCCAACATCCTGCACAACGCCACCGCCGACAGCCTGGTGTTGATGGACGAGGTCGGCCGGGGCACCAGCACCTACGATGGCCTGTCGCTGGCTCGCGCCGCCGCCGTGCATCTGGCGCGCAGCAGCCGCGCGTACACCCTGTTCGCCACCCATTACTTCGAGTTGACCGAACTGGCCGGTGAGTTTCCTGCGATCGCCAACGTGCATCTGGACGCGGTGGAGTTTCACGACCAGAAGCGCGGCGATCAACTGGTGTTCATGCACGCGGTGAAGGAAGGCCCGGCGAACCGCAGCTTCGGCCTGCAGGTGGCTGCGCTGGCCGGATTGCCGAAGTCGGTGATCGCCGACGCAAGGCGCACGCTGGCGGAGCTGGAGCGGGGCCCACATGGCCACGCATCGACGCGCTCGCCCGTGGCTGACGTCTCGCCCCAACTGGGCCTGTTTGCCTCGCCGCAGCCTTCGGCGATCGAACGCACGCTGGAAACGATCGACCCGGATGCGCTGACGCCGCGCGAGGCGCTGGAGGCTTTGTATCGGCTGAAAGCGCTGGCCTGAGCGCAAGCTTCACCTCCATCTGGCGAGCGACACGCGCCGGGTGCGAGCTGCAGCGACTCGCTTCGCGGCGGGGATGACCGGGTGGATTCGCGCGAATCATGCCAGGGGGATGGCTCGCCCCTTTGCGTCACACGCTCAGAACATGCCGTGGGCCATCTGCAGGCCGGGGCGCGGGCGTGGCGGCGGGCTGGGTTCGCGTGTTTCATCCGCGTATGGCATGGCGATATCCGGAATCGCATCCAGCGCTTCGGCAGACAGTCCGGCAACCGGCACGCTCACCGGCTCCGACGGCTTGCGTGCAGCCAGCCGTCCCGACTGCACCAACTGCCCGATGCGCTTGCAGACCTCGTCGCGCCCGAACGGCTTCTTCATGAAGTCATCCGCGCCGAAACGCTGCACGTAAAACTGTTCGGTAGCCTGCTGGTTGCCGCTGATCATCACGATCGGAATGTGCCGGGTCAGCGGATCGTGGCGCAGCGCGCGCAGCACCGCGAAACCGTTCATGCCGGGCAGCACGATGTCCAGAAAGATCAGCGCGGGTTGTTCGTCGCGCGCCAGCTGGATGGCGTTGTCGCCGTCGTTCGCCCTGGACACGAGGTAACCCTCGATGCCCAGCATCTTGCCCAGCACGGCGCAGATGGTGGGCGAATCGTCGACCACCAGCACGCGCGAACCCAGAGCGGCCTGCGCGTATTGCACTGCCGCCTGTTCGCCATCGGCGCCACCGAGCAGACGCTTGATGAAGGCGATGCCGGCCATCCGCGTTAATCCGTCCATGCCACACCCCGGGTCGTGGGGATGCACACGCGCAATCCCCTTTAGCATTGGCGTGGATGGTCCCGCAGATCGGGCGGCCAATCTGCGATGCACTGCTCAGCGCGGGTCCTTCAACCGCCGCAGGTCGCGGCGGGCATGCTTGTCCGGGCGCTTCAACGGGCCGCTTGCACCGACCAGCTGGCGCTGCCGCTGCGCCGTTTCCCGCGCCACGCGACTGGCGTCCGTCTCGCGATAAAGCGTCTGCGCCACGCTGGCCGGGCCGCGCCGCTCGGACACAGCCAGCACCTCGACTTCCAGCCGCTCTTCACCGCGCGAGATCCGCAGCATGTCACCCACGCGCACTGCTTTCGCCGGCTTGCAGCCGGCATCGTTGACATCGATCCGGCCGCCGTCGATCGCCTGCTTGGCCAGGCTGCGCGTCTTGAAAAAGCGCGCCGCCCACAGCCATTGATCGACACGCAGGTCGGCAACCGGGTTGTCCGCTGGTTTGCTCATCGCCGCGATTATCGTGCGATCAGGGCGCCGATCGCGCGCGTCGGGCCGGCATTGCTGCGCGGGTCACGAATTTTCAGTGGGCGGCAAGAGCATGTCGTGCGGGTCAGGCATGGCAATGTCCGGAATGGCGGCATGCTCGGCCTCGGTATGCTCCGGCACCGTAGGCAGCAGATCCTCCCGCGTGCGCTCACGTATCACCAACCGGCCGCTCTTGGTCAGATGCTGGATGCGCGCAAACACCTCGCCGCGGCCAAACGGCTTCTTCATGAAATCGTCGGCGCCGAAGCGCTGCACGTAGAATTGCTCGGTCGCCTGCAGGTTGCCGCTGATCATCACGATCGGAATGTCATGCGTCTGCGGCTCGCGGCGCAACGCGCGCAGCACCGCAAAACCGTTCATGCCGGGCATCACGATATCGAGAAAGATCAGGTCGGGCTTTTCCATGCGGGCCATCTCGATGGCCGTTTCGCCGTCAGGTGCCTTGAACACTACATGCCCATCCTGACTCAGCATCTTGCCGAGCACCGCACGGATGGTGGCCGAGTCGTCGACCACCAGCACCCAGGCGCCCTTCGGTACGCCGCTGCGAGGCACGGCCCGGCGCTCGCCAGGTTCGTTTCCGAAGAACCGCCTGATAAGTTCAAAACCTGCCATGGCACGAGCCCCCCCCGGCCCGAGAATCAGCCACTAGTCTCGGCGCAGCCGGTGCGCGGCGCAAGTTGCCGCATCAGGGCCCGAGCAACAGATTGCCGAGCGGGATGCTGATCAGCGACAGCACGATGCCTGCGCCCAGCACGGTATTGGCCAGCGTCGGTTCCAGCCCGTATTCGTCGGCAAGGATCGCCGCCGATACCATCGGCGCCATCGCCGCCTGCAACACACCGACGGTGAGCACCAGGCCGCCCACGCCGGTCGCCACGCCCAGGACCCAGCACAGCAGCGGCGCCAGCAGCAGCTTCCAGCCCAGTCCCCAACCGGCCGCGCCCAGCTGCCGCTGCCCGGGATGGAACTTGAACTGCAGCCCCACCGAGAACAGAGCCAGCGGAGTCAGCGTGGCGCCGATCGGCGCGAACACCCCGTTCGCCAGGTCGGGCCAGCCGCCGGCCAAACCCACGATGATGCCCGCCACCAGCGCGATGAAAGCCGGAAAGGTAAGGATGCGCCGGACAATCAGCCGCGGCTGCGGCGTGCGCCCCGAGTAGATCGACGCCACCACGATGCCGGCCGAGGCCAGCACCGGAAACGCGCCGATCTGGTCGGCCACGACCGCCAGCGCCAGGCCGGCCTTGCCGTGCAGCGCCTCGATCAGCGGATAGCCCATGTACGCGGTATTGCCCAGGCCGCAGACCAGGACCAGCGCGCCGGTGCGCTGGCGCGACCACCCCAGCCGCGGCCCGAGCAGACCGAACAACAGCCAGGCGCCACCGAACGTGAGCCACATCGCCGCCACCGGAAACCACAGCTGCGGATCGAACTTCACTTTCGGGATCAGTTCCAGCACCAGTGCCGGCAGCGCCACATTGAGCACCCACCAGTTGATGCCCTGCACGAGGCCAGCCGGCGGCCTCGCAAAGCGCGCCACCAGCATGCCGAGGATCAGGCAGACGAACAGCAGCAACATCGCGCTCATCGGACGGCGGGCACCACGCGGGAAAGCTGGCCATTATAGGCGGGGCAAACTGCAAGCTTGTCCCGTCCGGAGCTCGCGTGGCGCCGAAAGCGCGCGGTCGATGTTCGGCCGTACCCCACACCTTCGACGCCATCGCTTAGCGACCACGCCTGTCCCGGGCTCGTCGAAGGGCTCGGAGCCAGCGGACGGGTGCGTGTGAACGCCGCCACGGGTTCGAAAGCAGTCACGATGACCTTCGGGGATAATCACGGGTTCGCCCCCGTTGCGGACACTTCGCGCGCCATGACCGATTCGCCCCACCTTGCCCACGGATTGGCCGGCGACGAGATTCGCGCGGACTGGCCGCCGCTGACGGCCGGCGAGGCCACTACGCTGCTGCGCAACTATCCCGTGCTCGGCGCGCCGGTCCGCATCGAGTGGCACAGCCCGCGTCCCCTGTCGGCAGCCTGCCTGGTCGAGACGACCACGGGGATAGTCTTCGTCAAGCGCCACCATCGCAGCGTGCGCTCGATTGCCACGCTCGGCGAGGAGCATCGCTTCATGGCGCACCTGCGCGGCAACGGCATGCCGATACCGGCCGTGTTGAGCGACGCGCAAGGGCGAACCGCGGTGGCGCTCGGCGATTGGGTTTACGAAGTGCACGAGCGTGCCGCCGGGATCGACCTGTATCGCGAAGCCATCTCATGGTCCCCGCTGCCGAACGCCGGACATGCGCGCAGCGCCGGCCGGCTGCTGGGCATGCTGCACGACGCGTCCGATGGCTACGACGCGGCCCAGCGCGACACCCACATCCTGGTCGCGCGCAGCGAACTGATCCGTTCGCCCGACCCGATCGCCGCACTGCAAAGCCAGTTGCGCACACGCCCAGGCCTGGCGAACTATCTGCAAGGGCGCGACTGGCCGGCCGACCTTGCCGACGTGCTTGCGCCATGGCACGCCGCGGCACAGCCGCGACTGGCGCAGCAACCGCGGCTGTGGACGCACGGTGACTGGCACGTCTCCAACCTGTGCTGGAGCGACGACAGCGCAAACGCCCACATCACCGCGGCGCTCGACTTTGGCCTCGCCGCCGCCAACTTCGCGTTGTTCGACCTCGCCACCGCGATCGAGCGCAACGCGATCGCCTGGCTGGCCCTGGACACGGGCATCGACGCCGCACATCCGGACATCGCCCGCGCGCTGATCGAGGGCTATCGCCGGGAGCGTCCGCTGGAAGCGGACGACCTGGCCCTGCTGGCCGACCTGCTGCCGCTGGTGCACGTGGATTTCGCACTGTCCGAGGTCGAGTATTTCCACGCCATCACCCGCTCGCGCGCCAGCGCGGATGTCGCCTACGACACCTTTCTGCGCGGGCATGCCGCATGGTTCGGCACCGCACCCGGGCGCGCGCTGCTGGAGGCCATTCGCGGCTGCGCGTGATCGCAGCTCCGCAGGCCACGCCGATCCGTGGTTCAATAGACGTTCTTGAAGCGGGGGTGCCCGGCGTTGCCGGGCTGAGAGAGTCCCTTGGAACCTGACCCGGTTAGTACCGGCGTAGGGAGCTTGCAGATCCGGCATGTCCTCGCGACAGTCGGGTCGCCGTCGCTTCGTCCGTACCCCCTTGACGACGACGATGATGATGCCTCTTCCCCGCACTCCCCTGATCCTCGCCCTGCTCACTGCCATGGCGCCCGTCCACGCCGGCGACACCACCAGCGAACCGCAGGCCACGCGACTGGCGCCGGTGCACGTACAGGCCGACAGTGCCAAGGGCTACCACGCGGACAACTCGCAGCTGGACACCTTCGGCAGCTTCGGCAACGCACCGCTGCAGGACACGCCCGCCGCGATCACGGTGATCACCCGCGACCAGATCGACGACCGCCAGCCGCGTACCCTGAGCGAACTGGCGCGCAGCGATGCCGCGCTGGGCGACAGCTACGCGCCGGTCGGCTACTACCAGGACATCGCGATCCGCGGTTATGCGCTGGATCCGGCCACCGGCTTCCGGTTCAACGAAATGAGCATGGCCGGCGAGCAGTTGCAGCCGCTGGAAGACAAGGAGCGTGTGGAAATCCTCAAGGGCCTGGGCGGCCTCGAAGCGGGCGTGGTCGCACCGGGCGGGCTGATCAACTACGTCAGCAAGCGCCCCGCCGACGTGCACAGCGCCACCGTCGGCACCGACTCGCACGGTTCGCGCTACCTCGCGATCGATGTGGGCGGCTGGCTGACGCCCACCTTCGGCGTGCGCGTGAACGCCGCCCACGAGGACATGAACTCCTACGTGCGGCACGCCGATGGCCGCCGCACGTTCCTCTCGCTGGCCGCCGACTGGAAGATCAGCTCGAACGCCACGCTGCGGCTGGACACCAATTACCAGACCAGCGGGCAGCGCTCGGTCTCCGGCTACCAGCTGCTCGGCGGCAGCATGATTCCGGCGCATCCCAGCCGCAGCCGCATGCTCGGCTTCCAGCCGTGGCAGCGGCCGGTCGGCATCGACGCCAGCAACAGCACGCTGCGCTTCGACTACCGCGTCAACGACGCCTGGAGCGTGCAGCTCTCGGCCGGCCACAGCCACGTGGTGATCGACGACAACGTGGCGTTCGCCTACGGCTGCTTCTACTCGCCCGACTGCGCCAGCGGCGCGACGCCGGGCTGGTTCTTCGCGCCGAATGGCGACTATGACATCTACGACTACCGCAGCCCCGACGACACCCGCGTCAACGACGAGGCGCGCGCGGTGCTGAAGGGCACCTTCGACACCGGCGCGCTCAGCCACGAGGTCAGCGTCGGCACCAGCGCGTTCCGCCGCAGCATCGACCGCCGCCCCTATGTCTACGACTACGTCGGCACCGGCAACATCGACCAGGTGGATCCGCCCGTGTTCGCGCCGTCGCCGAACCAGCCGGGCGCGTCGGCACGCCGGCTGACCAGCTGGCAGCATTCGGTGTTCGCGCTGGACCGCGTGCATCTCGGTCCGCAGTGGCAGGTGCTGCTCGGCGGCCGCTTCGTGCGTTTGCACGAGCGCGCCTACGACGACACCGGCGCCCCCGAACGCGACACCCGCCTCAGCAAGGCGCTGCCGCAGGCGGCTGTGCTGTGGCAACCCACCACGCACTTGACCACCTACGTCAGCTACAGCGAAAGCCTGTCGCTGGGCAACGAAGCGCCGTACTGGACCTCCAACGGCGGCACCACGCTGGCCCCGCTGCTGGCGCGCCAGGCCGAGGCCGGCGTGAAGTACGCATGGAGCGACGCATTGAGCCTTTCGGCCGCGCTGTACCGCCTCCGCCAGCCGTACCAGTTCGCCCGGCCGGACAGCACCGCCGAAGGCTTCACCTTTGTGCAGCAGGGCAACGAGGTGCACAGCGGCCTGGAATTCAACGCCGCCGGCCAGGTCACCGACAACCTGCGCCTCACCGCCAGCCTCAACCTGATCCGGGCGCGCGCCGAGGGCACCGGCGCCCCAAGCTACGAAGGCCACCAGGTGGTCAACGTGCCGCGCCTGCGCAGTGCGTTGTATGTCGACTACCGCCTGCCGTTCGCGCCCCGGCTCGGCCTGCTCGGCGGCTGGCGCTACGCCAGCCCCAACGTGGCCACGCCGAACGGCCTGACCCGCGTGCCGGCGTACAACGTGTTCGATGCCGGCCTGCGTTACGCCAGCCAGTGGAACGGCCATGCGCTGACCTGGCGGCTCAGCGTCGACAACGTGTTCAACCGCTTCTACTGGCGCGACACCGGCAGCTCCGGCGGCGACAGCTACCTGTTCCCGGGCGCGCCGCGGCTGGCCCGGCTTTCGCTGACGATCGCGTTCTGAGATGACCTGGGTCGAACTCATCGCCGCGCTGGTCAGCGCCTGGGGCGTCTGGCTCACTACCCGCCGGCGCCCGTGGTGCTGGCCGGTGGGGCTGATCTCGGTGCTGGCCTACGCGTGGGTGTTCGTCGACGCGAAGCTCTACTCCGACGCCTTGCTGCAGTTCGCGTTCGCGCTGCTGATCGGCTACGGCTGGTACCGCTGGCTGCAGCACATCGGCGAGGATGGCCGCGTCGAGGTGGCCACGCTGGCGCGACAGCAGGCGATCGCGCACCTGGCGCTGGGCAGCCTCGGCGCGCTGGCGCTGGGCGCGTTCATGCACTACCGCACCGACGCCGCCCTGCCTTGGCTCGACGCGGCGCTGACCGCCTTCAGCCTGGTCGCGCAGTGGTGGCAGGCCAAGCGGCATGTCGCCGCGTGGTGGCTGTGGATCGTGGTGGACGTGATCTACGTGGGCGAATACGTCTACAAGCACCTGCTGATCACCTCGGTGCTGTATGCCGGTTTCGTGATGCTGGCGATCATCGGATTGCGGGCCTGGCGGCATGCGGAGCCGCATGCGGTACCGCGTGAAAGCCTGCCTTAGCCCGTAGCGGGGAGGTCGCTCGCCGGATGTCCCGCGGCGCCCTGGGGTGGCCGTGAACCATTCCAAACCGGGTGGATCGAGCCAGCGGTTTTTGGGGCGTCACCGGTGCAGAATGGTGGCCAAGATGAACATCTTGCCCCTCCGATCCTGCCTTTTCCTGGTCGCCGTGCTGTTGCTGGCCCTCGCGCCTGCTGCCGCTGCCCAGAACATCTACAAATGCAGCAAGGGTGGTCGCATCGAGTACACCGATCGACCCTGCCCCGGTGCCAAGGGCGAGCTGATCCATCAGGCCGACGACAGCGAAGTGATCGATCAGTACCTGCGCCTGGGCCAGGACGCGCTCGCGCGGAAGTACGCCGAATCGCATCATCTGCAGGCGCTCTACAAGCAGCGCGTCGCCGCATACCAGCAAAAAATGGCGCAGGAAGACGAGCGCAAGGCGGAAGCGGACGCCGCTGCGAATCTGCGCGACGAGCAGGCGCGTCAGCAGGCCCAGGAACAGGCCGCAGCCGACGATGCCGCCAACCGCGAACGGCTGCGCGAGGAGAATGAAGCACTGCGCCAGCAGAACGCGCAATACCGCGATCAGCTCACCGAGCCTGCCTATTACCCGCCACCGGCCTACTGGGGCGTGACGCCGCCCTACAGCGGCGGTCGTCACGACCACCATGACGGCGACCATGACCATGGCCATGACCACGATCATGGTGATCGGCCATCGAAGGAGCCGGTATTCCACCCCTGCCAGCAACTTGCCGGCGGCCGGGTGAAATGCTGAGCTGATGGCGCGTCGGCTTTCGCCACGCCGACGGGGGCACCCTCCAGAGACCTGCGCGACACGCTTCGGGCCGGCGCGCGACCGCATTCATCGGTCCGCCGGCCCATGCATCGACCACCCGATGGGCGCCATCTCGGCGAGCGGATGGCACTATGGGCTCATCCATAGCCGTCGGGAACTCAGGCCATGAACGTCATGCCCGATGCAGACGCGATCATCGTCGGCGCCGGTCCCGCCGGCCTTGCCTGCGCGGCCGCCATGCGCCGGCACGGCCTGCGCGTGCTGATCCTTGAAAAAGCCGATGCGGTCGCCTCGGTCTGGCGCCGCCACTACGACCGGCTCCACCTGCACACCGACCGCGGCCACTCCGGCCTGCCCGGCCTGGCGATGCCGCCGGGCTACCCGCGCTACCCGTCGCGCGCGCAGGTGGTGGCGTACCTCGAAAGCTATGCGGCGCACTTCGACCTTCGCCCGTTGTTCGACTGCGCCGTACAAACCGTCCGTCACGATGGATCGGCCTGGCACGTCGGCACGAAGCGGGCACAGTTCACGGCACCGGTGGTCGTGATCGCAACCGGCTGGGCCGACTTCCCCTACCGGCCGCGCTGGCCGGGCATGGAGGATTACCAGGGCCAGATCATCCACAGCACCGCCTATCGCAACCCGTCGGCCTATGCGGGCAAGCGTGTGCTCGTCGTGGGGTTCGGCAACTCCGGCGGCGAGATCGCGCTGGATCTGGCCGAGGCCGACGTCAGCGTGGCGCTGGCGGTACGTGGCCCGGTGCACATCCTGCCGCGCGAACTGCTCGGCCTGCCGATCCTGACCTGGGCGATCGCACAGGCGCGATTGCCCGCACGCCTTGCCGACTTCATCAACGCGCCGACGATACGCCTGGCCATCGGCTCGCTGAAGAAACTCGGCCTCGAGGCCCCTGCGAAAGGACCACGCCGCTCGATCGAGGAAGACCACCGCGTGCCGCTGCTCGACGTGGGCACGCTGGCCCGGATCAGGGACGGTTCGATTGCCGTGCGCGGCGGCATCGAGCGGTTCACCCGCGACGGCGTGGCCTTCGTCGATTCGCCGGCGGAGCCGTTCGACAGCGTCGTCCTCGCCACCGGCTTCCGCCCCGACCTGCGCGCCCTGCTCCCCGACGTCCGCGGTGTCTTCGACGACCACGGCATGCCGTCGGCAAGCGGCCGGGCAACGCCGGAACCGGGCCTGTTCTTCTGCGGCCTCATCGCCTCGCCGACCGGCCAGATGCGCCAGATCGGCATCGAGGCCACGCGCATCGCGCGGCTGGCCTCGCAAGTGCGGGCGGCACGCTGAATGCACGGCACCGACCCGCGCCGTTCGCGGAAGGATTACCCTTCGGCAACCACCTCGATCGACGCCGGGGGAAAAGCATGAACAACCCGAACCATGTGTTGCTGGCCGTTTGCCTCGCTGCCTGCCTGGCATGCAGCCCATCCCACGCGCAGGCCGCGCCGAAACAGGCCACGACGGCAGCGGAATCGCGGGCGCCGGCGGGCACTCGCGCCGCGATGGAAACCATGCAGGTCCCCAGCCACGGCGCGCTGATGAACGCACTGGTCTACGTCGCCGCCGGCGCGGGTCCGCATCCGGCGGTGATCCTGCTGCATGGCTTTCCCGGCAATGAGCGCAATCTGGATCTGGCGCAGGACATGCGTCGCGCCGGCTGGGACGTGCTCTATTTCAACTACCGCGGCTCGTGGGGCACGCCGGGCGAGTTCTCGTTCTCGCACGGCATCGAGGATACCGCCGCGGCGCTGGCATATCTGCGCCAGCCGGACGTCGCCAGGAAGCTGCGGCTGGATCCGGCACGCATCGTGCTGATCGGCCACAGCATGGGCGGCTTCATGGCCGTGCAGGCAGCAGCGGCCGACCCCGCGATCGAGGCCTTTGCCACCATTTCGGCCGCCGACATGGCTGGCAGGATGCAGCAGATGCTGGGCAGCGATCAGAAGCCGGATGCATTGCACAGGATGAGCGCGGGCCTGGCCAACGAAGGCATGGCCCCGCTGAGCGGCTGCACGCCCGACGGTTTGGCTCGCGAGCTCGCCGATCACGCGGCCAGATGGGCATTCCAATCGAAGGTCCATGCGTTGGAAAGCCGCACCGCGCTCATCGTCACCTCGGATGACGGACTGGCGCAGGCCAACGTGTCGTTTGCGGCGGCCCTGCGCCATGCCGGGGACACCCGCGTGACGGCCGTGCACCTGCCCACCGATCATGCGTACTCCGACCAGCGCATCGAGCTGTCGCGCGCGGTGCTGCAGTGGCTGGCCACGCTGCCGGAACAGCGCTGACCCGTACTGCAAGGCGCCGCCGGCCTTCGTCACGTCATCCTGATTGACAGGTCACGCGTTGAGTAGAAGAGTGCTCACACAGGTGTGTGTCCGCTGACAGATGGCTTCCCTAGGCAGCACTGACTCGTGATCCACGGAGGATGCATGAAACGGTTTTCCACAACGATGTTCGCAGGTGTACTGGCTGTCGGCGCAAGCGCCGCGATGGCAGCCACGGGCTCGCTCAACGAATTCAGGCCCGGCTTCATGCCGGTGCTGGTGCACGTGGATTCCCGGGGCAAGGTCACCGACGTCTCGCCGTCCGCCGAGCTGTCGCCGAAAGTCACCCGGCTGTTGCGCCAGAGCCTGGATGAAATGATCAGCAAGCCCGCCACCCACCATGGCCGGCCCATCAGCAGCCAGGTCGTCATCAACCTCGCGCTGCAGGCTTCGCCCCGGCAGGAGGGTGATTACCTGGCACGGTTCGTCTACGTGTCGAGCTCGCCGGTGCCGAACGGATCATGGTACTGGGTGCACATCGACGGTCACCGGCTGGCGCTGGCGAACAGGAACGATTTCAGCCGTCAGCAGCGGATCCGTTTCGACGACGAACGCAGGTATCCGTTGAGGGACATCCCCGACTACTCGCGCACCTCTTCGCCGTCGATTCAAGACAGCGCTCGCGGCGCAGCCGGTGGCGTGCAGAAATCCGGACACTGAACGAGGCGCGGCACGTGGATGGAACGACCCCGGCCCCGACCACCGACCGATCGAAACCAGAAGCCCGCCGCGACCGGCGGGTTTCTGGTTTTTTCAAGGGACCCGGCGGCAAGCGCCGAGCCACCATGCAACCTGGAGCGACCCATGCGACAGATCACGATGGGTGCGGCGGGCATGTTCATCGCCTGCTGCGCGCACGCGCAGGCGACGGTGAAAATCTGGCCCGGCCCCACCCCGCGCACGGAACATTCGGCCCAGCACGAGCAAGTGGTGCATGGCACCCCCGTCGGCACCGTCGTCCTCGGCGTGACCACGCCGACCTTGACGGCCTATCTTCCGGAACGAGCCCAGGCCACGGGCACCAGCGTGATCATCGCGCCGGGCGGCTACTGCGTGGCGCTGGCCATCGATGCGGAAGGCAACGATGTCGCACGCTGGCTGCAGCAACGAGGCATCGCCGCCTTCGTGCTCAAGTACCGCCTCAAGGAAAAGAAGCAGCAGGGCATCCCGCGGAATCTGGACATGGACGCCGCCTGCAAGGACGGCATCGCCGATGCGATCCAGGCCATCAAGCTGGTTCGACAACACGCGGCCCAGTGGAACATCGCGCCGACGAAGGTCGGCATCCTGGGCTTTTCCGCCGGCGGCATGGTCGCCAGCGGCGCCCTGCTCCAGCCGGAGGCGGCGGCGCGTCCGAACTTCGCCGCGCTGATCTACGGCGCCCCGTTCGGCGCGATGCCGACCATCCCCTCCCAACTGCCGCCCGTCTTCATGGCCTGGGCACAGGACGATGACGTGGCCCGCGCACCCGTAGTGAAGTTCTACGACAGCTTGATGGCCGCGGGCCAGAAACCCGAGGTCCATATCTACAGTGGCGGTGGCCACGGCTTCGGCATGCGCAGGCAAGGCACCAGCAGCGACCATTGGATCGATGACTTCGATGGGTGGCTGGCAGCGCAAGGGTGGACGAAGCCGCCCGCGCGCAAGACCAAGCATGGCGAGCGAGCCACCGGCAGGTCGTGAGGTGAACCCTAGTTACCCGGGAACGCCACCACAGCACTGGGTGCCGGCATCTCCGCTTGCCGGCCATGCGCGGATTGCGCAGGCAATGCCCGCCATGCCCTGCCCGCGTCGAAATCGTCCAGGTCCGGATAGTCGCCCAGTACCTCGTAGCGGGCGATGACAAACGGCAACCCTTCGCCGGCCAGCGGAGCGGCGCCGTCGCTGACGTGGAAATGCAGGTGCGGGCCGGTGGAGTCGCCGCTGAAGCCGAGCGCGCCGATCACCTGACCGCGCTGCACATGCTCGCCGGCATGCACCCGGACGCTGCCGGGCCGCAGATGCTCGTAATGTGCGTAGCGACCCTGACCGAGGTCCAGCGACACGAAGTTGCCACTGCCCTCGCCCAGCGGATGCCGGGGGTTCTTCAACGTGGGGCTCTCCGGGTAATCGTTGCGCGTGGCGACTACCGTGGCGTCGGCCACCGCCAGCACGTCCGCGCCATAACCGAGCCAGTTCGCCACCGCCTGGCCGTCACCGCGCACATGGCGCCCGCGCGCGTCCAGCCGGAACCAGTCGATCGCGAAACGCGCGGGGATCCGCGCCTGGCCGTCCAGCGCGAACATCACCCGGCGATGGCCGCGCGGCACCGATGCGTCGTAGATCGCGAGCCACGGTCCGCCGCGCAGCGGCGGCGCCAGCACCACCGGCCCACGCTGGTCGACCGCCACCACGCCGCCGGCCACATCGTCCGATTCAGGTCCATGCGCCGTGGTGGTTTCATACGTCAGCCGGTGGATCAGCCGGCGCGGCACGCGGGTGCCGACCGGCAGCGTCACCTCCACGTAGATCACCGCCTGCACGCCGGCAGGCAGGCCGTGCGCATCCGGCGACCGGTCGGTGCCGGCGATCGCCATGCGCGCCAGCAGCGTGGGGCCGGCCCACGACGCCAGTGGTTTTTCCGGGGCATCCGCGTCAAGCACTTCCAGCTTCGTGGGCACCATGCCGACGCCGGCATAGTTCGTCGCGTGCAGTTCGTACACCAGCTGCCGCTGCCCGCCGATCGTCACCGCCGTCGGCGCCTGCGGCACCTGCAGGTCGAACGATGGATGCGAGGCGGCCGCCGCGGCCGGCATCGACAGGCCCGCGAGCAGCATCAGCAGAAGAGATCGGATCATCGTTGCCACTCTCTGTGAGGGATACGCCGCGATGCGCGCTTCGGCACCGGCGGCGACGCGTTCGACTATCGCGCGAAAATACGGCCGGGATATCTGCCAGTAGTCACCACCTGCAGCGCCGTCCCGCCCGCCACGATGACGCGAACGCAGTGCGCGGCTGTTCGGCTTCAGCCGCGAGCTGTTCGCGCACGTCGGCGAGCACCGCGACGTGTTCCACGCCATGGTCGGCAAGCGCAGCGGCGCGGCCGTGCAGCAGCGCCTCCAGAACCTGGTGATCGAACTCGTGCGCGACGACGTGAAACCCGCCCTGCCTCCTGCCCGCGCCAAGGCCACCCAGCGCGAGCCGCTGGTGCGCTGAATCGCCGGCGCGCTCTTCGGCCTGCTCGCCTGGTGGCTGGACGAACAGCCGAACCTGTCGCCGGACGACATGGACCGCAGCTTCCGGCAACTCGCCGCGTCGGCGCTGGAGGCGGCGGCGCCCATGTAGACCCGTCCGGGCGCACCGCCGCGCCAGCTGCCTGCGGGAAAATGCACGCTCCCGCCGTAGCCTGTTTTCTCCCGGATGTAGCTCACGCAAAGGCACGCGATCTGCAGCCGACCGCCAGGTCTCCTGCCGCAACCCTGCGAACCCCGCGCGCAAGGCTTTCGGCCTTGCGCGCAAAGCCCAAAGGCGCCCCCGCAAGCCTCCAACTTCCGGGCGCAAGGGTGCCGAACTCGATAAGCCAAGCCTCGAAGCGTCGAGCGCAAGCCTGTTTGCGTCGCGCGCGACACTCTCGGCATCGTGCTCAAGCCTTTGAACATCGTGCGCAAGGTTCGAAGGCCTGAAACGTCAAGGTTCGAAACCCCGACCGCAGGGCTCACCACCTTGCGCACATGCCGACAACCTTCGAGCGCAAGGCTTTCACCCTCGCGCGCAAGGCTTTGAGCCTTGCGCTTCGGAGTTTCTGGCTTGCGCGCGAGGGTCGAAACCGTTGCCAGCGGATCTTCGAGCTTGGCTGGCCGGTTTTCCGGCAGGGATGTTGCAGTACGGTGGCTGCGCCAGGGAGCGCTCAGGGGAGTCCAGCAATACTGACCATGCACACGGATGCAGCGATGCAACCCCAAGCAACGTGGTCGATGCGTTGCCCCTCCGACTGTGACAATGAGCTACCTGTCTATACTTGAGAGCATCGATTGGGGATCCCATCAAATGGCTAGAGGCGATAGCTGGACGCGGATAGAGGTAGAGGCTTGTGTCGCCTCGTATCTCACGATGCTCGCGCTGGAGCTCAATGGTCAGCGCTACAACAAGACCGAGTACGCCGAAGCGTTGATGCAGAAACTCGATGGCCGCAGTCGCGGATCTGTGGAGTTCAAGCACTGCAATATCAGCGCCGTCCTGCTCGCGCTGGGTTATCCAAGCATCAATGGTTACAAGCCTCGCTTCAATTACCAGCTCGAACTTCTGGGCGTCGTGGAATCGCAACTGGCGGAAAATCATGTCATCGATGCTGCAGCTCAAGCTGCCGTTGAGCGTCCTGCTATCGAAATTCCAGTAAGCGATTCGCTTGCCGTATGGGTACCTGCACCGAAACCCACGAAGGTTCGCGAAGCCGCTGCGGAATACGCGCCCAATTTTCTGCCTGTACGTCGCGACTATCTTGCACGCGAGGCTCGCAACCGTTCGCTTGGCCGCGCGGGCGAACTGTTCGTGCTTGAACTGGAGTCACGCAGGTTGCACGCCGAAGGCAAAAAAGCATTGAGTGAACGCATCGAGCATGTTGCAGCAAGCCAAGGCGATGGCTTGGGCTACGACATCCTCTCTTTTGAAAGTAATGGATGCGAACGCCTGATAGAGGTCAAGACAACAGCATTCGGTGAGCTAACACCGTTCTACGTCAGCCGCAACGAAATCGCTCGATCAAACGCCGACGCAGACAGGTACCGTCTGTATAGACTCTTCGACTTTCGCGAGAAGCCCAGGGTATTTCAGCTGCCTGGCTCGATAGAAACCCACTGCAAGCTCGATCCGGTGACATACCTGGCTCGCTTCAGCGGCTGAATTATTCAAAGTCTGGATCCGTTCACATCCTCCGCGCATCAAGTGCACCGAGTGCCGGCCAGGATGGCCCGCCGCTCTACCCGGGCCCTGTGCGGCAGTGAGTTGGAGACGATAGGTCACATAGCGGGAACCGGCAGGAAGCTGATTCCTTTTCGCCAAAGCTCAAACGGATCGTGTCGCAACGATCGGCGGTACTTTGGAGGCGCGGCGCGCTGGCATCAGGACGGCGGCCTGACCAAGCAAAAGCATGACAAGCGCGCCTATGGCTACGTAGAAGAGCGGCAGGTGGGTCATTTCGTAGTGCTTCATCAACCATCCGTTGAGGCCAAAGGCACACAGCACGCCAAGTGTCGATCCGCATCCAACGATCAGCAGGTTCTCAATCTGGAAATAACGCAGTATGTCGATCTTTTTGGCACCAAGTGCTCGCCGTACGCCAATCTGCCGATGCCGCTGACTTACCCAGAAACTGGTCAGGCCGACGATGCCTGCGGCGGTAACACTCAGCAGAATGGCGCAAATCACAGCCATCAGAATCGCGATGCCGCGCTCATCGCGCGTACCCCTGGCCTGTTCCTCGGCAAACGTGTAGATGCCGGCGCCACGAGGCATTTGGCGAATCGGATTCAATGCAAAAAGTGCCGTGTGGATTTCGCGTAGCGCCGATGCTGTGCGACCGGGGCGCGCGCGCGCGTAATACTTCGGCCAGAAGGCATCTACCCGCTTTGGCTCGATTACCGAGTAATAGTCCGGATTGCCGTCCCCAGATGACTGCAGCGGTCCGACAATGCCCACAATCGTGGCAGCGTTGCCGTCCTGGAATATCGTCTGACCGAGTGCGTTGCCATTCGGAAAGAGTTGATCGGCCAGGGGTTTGCTCACGATGACGACCGGTAAATCCGGGAGTGCATGGCCGTGTCGAATCTCGCTCGAAAAAAAGTCCCGACCGGCGATCAGATGCACCCCTAAGGTCGATTGCAAGTGCTCGTCTCCATAAAAGTAGTCTGCATGCAGGAGTTTGCCTTTGCGATCCGCGTCAAGCGAAATGACGCCCACGTTACCGCCTTGCATCGACGCCGCAACCTCCAGCACATCGGGCTGATTCCGTATGGCTTGCAGATCTGCGCGCTCCAGCGCATCTATCTTCTCGATAACGGCGGCATCACTGCCAGAGATACCTGTCAATCCCTGCACAACGCAGATCAAGCCATCTTCTTCCACTCCGGTCGGGCGAATCATGTCCTCGATGGTGTTGCCGATAATGAAAAATGCGTTGGCGACAATCGTCAAAGTCAGCGCGATTTGCAGCACGATGAGCAGTGCCGCGACCTTCTGTCGCCGCAATGCCGCGATGATTGGATGGACGTTCACGGCGCAGTCCTCACTATCCCTTGAGCTGCAACGCAGGCGGCACACGCGACGCCCGATAGGTCGGATACAGGGCGGCAAGCAGGGTGCCTGTCACTGCCACCAGCAGCGTGAGTGCCAGCAAAGATGGATCAACTTGCGCCAACGCCGCGAGATATGGCGGCATCACTACCCCGATGCCGAGCACGCCTATGACTGTCAACAGCAGCCCGAGAAGGCCTCCCGTGGCACCAATCACAGCCGCCTCAATGAGGAATTGGGCATAGATGGATACCAGCGATGCACCGAGTGCGCGCCGCACGGCGATCTCACTGCTACGTCGGAGGAACTTCGCGAATAGCAACCCCATGGCATTCAGCAAGCATACGACCAAGAGACCTTGCGCCACCACGAGCGACACCGGGATATCACTGGGTACAACATGCTCATTAGCAAGAAATGCCGGCAGGTCACGCAGGCGATTGTTCGGCCCCCACTGGAAGCGACCCAGCTGTTGTTGCTGGCTGGCGTACGCATCGAGGTATTGCCGGTACGCCCGCACCGCTGCTTGATCGTCCAGCTCGACCATGTACGAGATCCACACACAGTCCGAACGCAATAGTTCCTTGAATGTCTGGACTGAACCGTCACTGGGCCCGCAGGTCGCGCCCATCTCGCCGCGGCCTTGCGCGCTATTCGAAATCTCGGTTTGGAATGGCAAAAAGAAATCAGGCCCGTCTCTGCGGAACCGGCGGAGAAAGAAAAATTCCGGCTGCGGATTCCAGTGCCTGAGCACACCCACGACACGATAGATGTGGTCGTCGATCGCGATGGTCTTGCCGACACTGTTGCCGCCACCGAACATCACCTGGTTCAAGTGATCGCCGATCACGATGACCGGGTTTTGACGCGCGTCATCGTCCGCGCTCCAGCCGCCGCCGTAGTGGAACGGCACATCCAGCATGGGGAAAAAGTCGCTGAAGACAGCATAGCCGGAGGCGTTGAACAGGCCGTCGTTTTGGTTATCTCGCGGCGGCACTATCAGTCGAGACACCCCAATGATCGCCGATTGGCGGAAGGCCCGATGTTGATGCATGAGCGCCATAGCATCGATATAGGTCAGCTTGCTGAGCGGCTCGCCATTTTCGCGGTGATCCGGTCCCCAGGCATCGATTTGCGGTACGAACAGTTTTGACGACTTCCACGGAATCGGATCGGCGGACACGCCACGGAACACCGCATACATCGTCATGGACGCCGACACACCAAAGCCGATCGCCAGGACCATCAGCACCGTAAGGCCAGGATTGCGCCGCAAGCTGCGCACAGCCAGTTCGAGGTAGTAAGCAAACATTCCGTTTCCCCCTTCTGCCATCGACGCCATGCTGTCTGGGCCTGACTTCGACCAACCGGCCTTGCGCATACTATCGAACACCTGCCGACTATTGAGAGCCGTAAGCCCCCCCGCCAGCTAGGCACCTCTGAAGCGGAACTCCCTGGCATGTGTCGCCCGGCAGGTTCCCATGAAGAAGCCGCGGTTCACAGGCAAAAACGGGGGGAGTGCTGTCGAAAAGCCCGGCCCCAGCTCACGGACTTGCCGGGCATGGATGCCCGGCAAGCGCCAAGCGGGGTGGCCTTTCTCTTTGGTTACTTTCTCTTTGGCCACGCAAAGAGAAAGTGACTCGGGCCGCGCAGCGGACCGAAAGCTCTTGCTTCGCTCTCTCAAGAAGCCGGTTCCGCCGGCAGGTTCGTGGCGAGAGCCGAACCCTCTCCCCAACCCTCTCACCCACAAGGGGACGCTCTTCGGTCGCCGGAGGGAGAGAGAGCCGAGAAAAAGCCCGCCGATGGCGGGCCTCTTCTTGTCAGCAAGGCGCCCCGCGCCTCACCCCAGCAACACCCGATTCAACCGCTGCACGAACGCCGATGGATCCGGCAACTGCGCACCGGCCGCGATCTCCGCCTGCTCCAGCAGCAGCGTGGCTAGGTCCTTCGCCTTCGCTTCGTCGGTCTCCGCCTCGACGCGCTTCAGCAGCGCATGCTGCGGATTGATCTCCAGCGTAGGCTTGTTGTCGGGCATGTCATGGCCGGCTTCGCGCAGCAGGCGGGCGAGGTGCGGGGCCATCTCGTAGTCGGCCAGCGCCAGGCAGGACGGTGAATCGGTGAGGCGGGCGGAGACGCGCACGTCGCCGACGCGGTCGCCGAGCAGGTCCTTGAGTTTCTTGACCAGCGGCTCGGCCTCCTTGGCGGATGCCTCCTGCTTCTTCTTGTCGGCTTCGTCCAGCGGCAGTTCGCCCTTGGCGACGTTCTGCAGTTTCTTGCCGCTGTACTCGCTCAGGGAGCCGAGCATCCATTCGTCGATGCGGTCGGACATCAGCAGCACTTCGGTGCCCTTGGCCTTGAACGCTTCCAGCTGCGGGCTGCCGATGGCGGCCGCGTAGCTGTCGGCGGTGATGAACCAGAGGGTGTCCTGGCCTACCGGCATGCGGCCGATGTAGTCGTCGAACGAGACGGTCTGCGCGCTGCCCTCGCCTTTGGTGGAGGCGAAGCGCAGCAGCTTGGCGATGCGCTCGCGGTTGTTGGCGTCTTCGCTGATGCCTTCCTTGAGCGTGTTGCCGAACGCCTTGTAGAAGGTGGTGAACTTCTCCGGCTCGTCCTTGGCCAGTTTCTCGATCAGGTCGAGCACGCGCTTCACGCAGGCGGACTTGATGCGCTCGAGCTGGCGGTTCTGCTGCAGGATCTCGCGGCTGACGTTGAGCGGCAGGTCATCCGCGTCGACCACGCCGCGCACGAAGCGCAGGTAGTTCGGCAGCAGTTCCTCGGCCGCGTCCATGATGAAGACGCGCTTGATGTACAGCTTCAGGCCCTTGCGCTCGTCGCGGCCGCCCATCATCAGGTCGAATGGCGGCTGCGACGGGATGTACAGCAAGGTGGTGAAGCTCTGGCTGCCCTCGACGCGGTTGTGCGTCCACGCCAGCGCGTCGTTGAAGTCGTGGCCCAGCGACTTGTAGAAGCTCTGGTAGTCGTCGTCGCTGATCTCGGACTTCGGCTTGGTCCATAGCGCCGAGGCCGCGTTGATGGTTTCCCATTCGTCGGTCGGCTTGTCGTCCTTCTCCTTCGGCATGCGGATCGGGAAGGCGACGTGGTCGGAGTATTTGGTGATCAGCGAACGCAGCTGCCAGCGCTTGAGGAACTCGTCCTCGTCGGCCTTCAGGTGCAGGGTGACCGCGGTGCCGCGCTCGGCCTGCTCGACCTGCTCCAGCGAGTACTCGCCCTTGCCGTCGCTCTCCCACTTCACGCCTTCGCCCGCCGGCGCACCGGCACGGCGGCTGAGCACGGTGACCTTGTCGGCCACCACGAAGGCGGAATAGAAGCCCACGCCGAACTGGCCGATCAGCCGCGCGTCCGCCTTCTGCTCGCCCGACATCGCTTCGAGGAAACGCTTGGTGCCGGAGCTGGCGATGGTGCCGATGTTCGCCACCACCTCGTCGCGGTTCATGCCGACGCCGTTGTCGCGGATGGTGACGGTGCGCGCGTCCGGATCCCAGCTCACGTCGATGTGCAGCTCGCTGTCGCCGGCCATCAGCTCGGGCTTGGCGATCGACTCGAAGCGCAGCTTGTCGCAGGCGTCGGAGGCGTTGGAGATCAGCTCGCGCAGGAAGATCTCCTTGTGCGAGTACAGCGAATGGGTGACCAGGTGCAGCACCTGGGCGACTTCGGCTTCGAACTTGCGGGTTTCGGCGGGTGCGTTCATGCGTGGATGTTCCGTTGTTGCGTGGAGGTTGAATGTTGTGGCTCGCCATGCCGGCGCAAGCAGGAATGGCGGATTCGAAAGTTTACGGGTTGTGGTGTCTAGCTGGCGTTCTGCAGCGCCGCGATGCGCTCGTCCAGCGGCGGGTGGCTCATGAACAATCGCTTGAGGCCGTCCGTCAGCGGGCCGGAGATACCGAAGGCGGCGATCGTCTGCGGCAGCGTGCTCTCGCCATGATTGCCTTTCAGCCGTTGCAGCGCGGAGATCATCGCGCCGCGGCCGGCGAACTGCGCACCCGCCGTATCGGCGCGGAACTCGCGCCAGCGCGAGAACGCGGCGACGATGATCGAGGCGAACAGGCCGAACACCACCTGCAGCACCATCACCACCACGAAGTAGCCGATGCCGCCGCCCCCGCGGTTGTCGTTGCGCCCGCCCGACAGCCAGCTGTCGACCAGCTGGCCCACGATGCGGGCGGCCAGGATCACCAGCGTGTTCAATACGCCCTGGATCAGGGTCAGCGTGACCATGTCGCCGTTCGCCACGTGGCCGATCTCGTGACCGAGCACGGCGCCGACCTGCTCGCGATCCATCTGCTGCAGCAGGCCGGAACTGACCGCCACCAGCGCGCTGTTCCTGGTCATGCCGGTGGCGAAGGCGTTCATCTCCGGCGCTTCGTAGATCGCCACCTCGGGCATGCCGATGCCGGCGTTCTGCGCGTGGCGGCGTACGGTGTCGACCAGCCAGCGCTCGGTCTCGTTCTGCGGCTGGGTGATCACCCGCGCGTGGGTGGACCATTTGGCGATCATCTTGGACATCGCCAGCGAAATGAACGCGCCGCCCATGCCGAACACGGCGGCGTAGACCAGCAGGCCGGTCATGCCGCCATAGCCGCGGGCAGCCGCCATCCGGTCGATGCCGAACAGGTGGCAGACGATGCTCAGCAGGAGCAGGACGGCGAGGTTGGTGCCGATGAACAATGCAATGCGACGCATGGCTGTCTCTCTGGGTGTGGCAGTCATGAAGGGGACACGCGCCGATGCCGACCCTGGCGCGTGGATGAAAATTCGGGGCGCGGGTGCACAGTTTCAAGGGCTGGCGGCCCCCACCGGGGGCGGATGCGTGCCTTAAAATGGCCGTATGACCTATCGCGGCCGCTTCGCCCCCTCGCCCACCGGACCACTGCATTTCGGCTCGCTGGTGGCGGCCGTCGGCAGCTGGCTGTGCGCGCGGCATGCTGGCGGGCAATGGCTGCTGCGGATGGAGGACATCGACCCGCCGCGCGAAGTTTCCGGTGCGGCCGCCGGCATCATCGGGACACTGCCGGCGTTCGGACTCGTCGCGGATGCGCCGCCGCTGTTCCAGTCGCAGCGCATTGCGGCGTATGACGTGGCGTTCGAGCAACTGCGCACGGCCGGCCAGTTGTTTCCGTGCTGGTGCAGCCGCAGCGAGCTCGCTGCCGGCGGCGGCCTGCACCGGGATGGGCACTGCGTGGCTGCGGCCGATCCCGATCGGCCACCGGCGTGGCGGCTGCGTGTACCGGATATCGACGTGGCATTCGACGACGCGCTGCATGGCTCGCAGCGCGAAAGCCTGCGCGGGAGCGTCGGCGATTTCGTGATACGCCGCGCCGAGGGCTTTTATTCCTACCAGCTGGCCTGCGTGGTGGACGATGCGTACCAGGGCATCACCGACGTGGTGCGGGGCAGCGACCTGCTCGATTCCACCGCACGGCAGATCTGGCTGCAACGCTGCCTGGATCTGCCTACGCCGACCTATCGGCACCTGCCGCTGGTGATGGGAGCGGATGGCCGCAAGTTGTCCAAGTCCGAGCAGGCGCTCCCGGTCGACCCGGCCGACCCGTTGCCCGCCTTGCGGGAAGCGTTGGCCTTCCTGTCGGTGCCGGCAAGCGCCAGCGCCATGGACGCGGGCGACCTGCTGGCGCGCGCGCTGGCGGATTTCGACCCGGCACTTTTGCCGCATTGCAGCGGTCACTCTGTGAGCTGAAACGCTATAAAGCAGGTTATGTATCGGCGTGTCGCGGGATGGCAGCAAAGCCCCGGCATCCTGCCGATACAGCCTCTGCTTCACCTCACAGGAGATCAAGGATATGACCCAACGTACGGCATTGGTCACCGGGGGCACCGGCGGCATCGGCAGTGCGATCGTTCGTTACCTGGCCAGCCAGGGCCACAAGGTCGCCACCAATTACCGCGACGCGACCAAGGCCGAGGCCTGGCACAAGGCGATGGCCAATGAAGGGATCGAAGTGTGCATGGTCGAGGGCGACGTCTCCGACCCGGTCGCGAGCGAGGCGATGATCCGTGCGATCGAGGCAAAGTGCGGGCCGGTGGAGATCCTGGTCAACAACGCCGGCATCACCCGCGACTCCACCTTCCACAAGATGAGCTACCAGCAGTGGATAGACGTGGTGAACACCAACTTGAACGCCTGCTTCAATGTCACCCGTCCGGTGATCGAGGGCATGCGCGCGCGCAAGTGGGGGCGCATCGTGCAGATCAGCTCGATCAACGGCCAGAAGGGCCAGTACGGCCAGGCCAACTACGCGGCCGCCAAGGCCGGCATGCATGGCTTCACGATCTCGCTGGCGCAGGAAAACGCGAAGTTCGGCATCACCGTCAACACGGTCTCGCCCGGCTACGTCGGCACCGACATGGTGATGGCCGTGCCCGAGGAAGTGCGCGAGAAGATCGTGGCGCAGATCCCGGTCGGGCGGCTGGGACGGCCGGATGAAATCGCGCACGCGGTGGCGTTCTTCACCGGCGAGCAGGCGGCGTGGATCACCGGGGCGAACCTGGCGATCAACGGTGGCCACTACATGGGGTGGTGAGCGCCATCCCCCACCGTGCAGGAGCCCGCTCGCGGGCGAGGCTCTGGCTTTAATGCTTGGAGATTCACAGCAAGAGCATCGCCCGCGAGCGGGCTCCTACGGGGTAGCCAGCAGTTTTTCCAATACCTTGCCCACCGCGGCGAACGCGAACGCGCCGGTGACGTGGGTGGCGGCGCCCAGCCCGCCGCCGCAAGCCAGGTTCAGCGCGTCGCTACCGGGCGGCCGCGTGCCGCACACCGTGCCGTCGGGTTGCGGGTACTGCACGTTCTGCAGCGAATAGACGGCCGACACGCCGAAGTAGCGATCCGGGTTGCGCGGAAAGTTGAAATCCGTGCGGAGCTTCTTGCGGATCAGGCTGAACATCGCATCGTGCTCGGTACGCGACAGGTCGCGTACGCGGATCTGGGTGGCGTCGGTGCGCCCGCCGGCCGAACCGACGCTGACGATCGGCAACTTGCGCCGCCGGCACCAGGCGATCGTCTCCAGCTTCACCCGGAACGCGTCGCAGGCGTCCAGCACCACGTCGTAGCCGCGGTCGAGCAACTCGTCCAGCGTGGATGGGGTAAGAAAGCGTTCGATCGCCTCCAGCCGGATGGTCGGGTTGATCGCGTGCGCGCGCGCCGCGATGACGCCGACCTTGGGCTTGCCGTACTCGCCATCCAGCGCATGCAGCTGGCGATTGGTATTGGACACGCAGACCTCGTCGGCATCGATCAGGGTGAGCCGGCCCACGCCGCTGCGCGCCAGCGCCTCGGCCGCCCATGAACCCACGCCACCGATGCCGATCACGCACACATGGGCGCGCGCCAGCGTGGCGACGCTGCCGGTTCCGTACAGGCGCTCCACGCCGGCGAAGCGTTCGGCCGGGAAATCGATCGTGTTCATGCCGCGACGCCTGCGCTGGTCTTTTCTGCGTATATCACGGTGCGGCCCTGTGGCGATGCAGTGGCCATTTTATCGTGCGCGCATGCCTGCAACCTACCGGTCCGGGTTATTCTTGAGAACTTCTTGCCGACTTGGGACATGAAACCGATGCGCGTAGCCCTGATGATCTTGCTGGGACTGGTGATTGGCGTGCTCGGCACAACCCAGGTCATGAGCGTACTGGCCGCACGCAACCCGATGCCCAAGGCGGTGATGGAAACGATGGGCTATCACATGGGCGCACTGAGCCACGCGCTGAAAGCGAAACAATGCGATCCGGTGAAGAGCCAGCAGCATCTGCAGCGCATGCAATCCACCGCCACCGACATCGTGCCGGTGTTCGGCATCGACGAGAAGGCGTTCACCGACAAGGCCGGCGAACTGCAAGGCCACCTGCAGCAGGCCGTGCAGGCCGCACCCACGGACTGTGCGGCGCTGGCCGCTGCGGTCAAGCCGGTCGGCGACACCTGCAAGAGCTGCCATCAGCAATATCGCTGACATCCGGACGACCCGCGGTCGGGCCAGCAAGGCAGTCAGTCAGAAGCTGACCTTGCCGCGCAACATCTGCCCGTACATCACCCAGTCGCCGAGCAGGCTGTACAGCGGGTGCTTGAATGTGGCCGGGCGGTTCTTTTCGAAAACGTAGTGGCCGACCCAGGCGCAGCCGTAGCCGAACACCGGCGCCAGCCATAGCCAGCGCGGCTGGCCGCTCAGCACCGCCAGCGCGACCACTCCGATCACCAGCGTGCTGCCGATGAAATGCAGTCGTCGGCAGCGGCGATCGCTGTGCTCGCTCAGGTAGAACGGGTAGAACTCGGCGAAGCTGGTGAAGCTGGGCATGGACGGCTACTCCGTTGATCGACACCACTAGTCCGGCAGCGGAATGAACTCGACCTCGTCGCCGGGCACCTTGCCGAAACGCTGCGCCAGCCAGTCAGCCTTGGCCTGCTCGATGCGTTCGCGCGTGCTGGCGACGAAGTTCCACCACAGATGGCGTTCGCCATCCAGCGGCGCGCCACCGAACAGCATCAGCCGGCTCGCCTCATGCGCCCGCAACGTCGGCGCCGACGGGCCTGCCTGCACCGCCATCTGCGTCGCGCCGATGTCCAGGCTGCCCCAGCGGACCGCGCCCTCGACCACGTGCACGCCACGCTCGGCATGCTCCGGCGGCAACGCCAGTTCGGCCCCGGCGGCCAGCGACACCTCCAGGAAAAACATCGGTGCAAACACCTTCACCGGCGAGCGCTCGCCATAGGCGCTGCCGGCGATCAGCACGGCTGCCACGCCGGGCTGCCGGATCTGCGGCAGCGCATCGCGATCATGGTGATGGAATTCCGGCGCTGCCTCGGCATCGGCCTGCGGCAGTGCCACCCAGACCTGGATGCCGTGCAGCTTGTGGCCATCCTGGCGCTCCTGCGGCGGCGTGCGTTCGGAGTGCACGATGCCCCGACCGGAAGTCATCCAGTTCACCTCGCCGGGGCGGATGTCGGCCAGGCTGCCCAGGCTGTCGCGATGACGGATCGAGCCATCGAACAGCCAGGTCACCGTGGCCAGGCCGATATGCGGGTGCGGGCGCACGTCCATGCCCTTGCCGGCGGAAAAAGTCGCGGGCCCGATGTGATCGAAGAACACAAACGGACCGACATGGCGAGCCTGCAACACCGGCAACATGCGCCGCACCATGAAACCCTCGCCCAGGTCGTGCACGCGGGCGTCGGCAATAAGCGTCGGAGTGGCTTCCATCATGGGCTCCATCATCACCATGCCCGCTGATATTGCACCGGCGCCTTGATCTGCGCACCCAGCAGCTGCGCCGCCCGGCGCGGAAAATAGGGATCGCGCAGGCTTTCGCGGGCCAAAAGCACGACATCGGCCTGGCCGTTGGCGATGATGGCGGCGGCCTGTTCGGCTTCGGTGATCAGCCCCACCGCGCCCGTGGCGATGCCGGCCTCGTGCCGGATGCGCGCCGCGAACGGCACCTGGTAGCCCGGCGCCAGTGGAATCGTCACATGCGGCAACAGGCCACCGCTGGAGACGTCGATCAGATCCACGCCGAGCGGCCCGACCTGCCGCGCCAGCTGCACGCTCTGTTCGATATCCCAGCCACCCTCGTCGGCCCAGTCGGTGGCAGAGATACGCAGCCACAGCGGAAGCTCCTGCGGCCATACCTCGCGCACCGCGCAGACGATGTCGCGCACGAGGCGGCTGCGATTCTCGAAGCTGCCGCCGTAGTTGTCGCTGCGCCGGTTGCTCAGTGGCGACAGGAACTGATGCAGCAGGTAGCCGTGGGCAGCGTGCAGTTCGATCAACTGGAAGCCGGCCGCCAACGCACGTTGCGCGGTAGCCCGGAAATCCGCGATCACGGCCGCGATGCCGGCTTCGTCCAGCGCCAGCGGCACGTTCCAGCCCGCATCGAACGGCAGCGCGGATGGCGCCACGGTCTGCCAGTCGCCCTGACCGGCAGGCACCGGGCCGTGTCCGTCCCACGGCCGCAACGTGCTGGCCTTGCGCCCGGCATGCGCCAGTTGCACGCCAGCCACCGCGCCCTGCGACCGGATGAATCGGGTGATCGGTTGCCAGGCTTCGACTTGGGCCTGATTCCACAAGCCGGCGTCCTGCGGCGAGATGCGGCCCTGCGCGGATACCGCGGTCGCCTCGGCGATCACCGCGCCCGCGCCACCCACGGCGCGGCTGCCCAGATGCACCATGTGCCAGTCGTTGGGAACACCATCGATGGCCGAGTACTCGCACATCGGCGACACGACCAGGCGATTGCGCAGGCTGAGGCTGCGCTGGGGAAACGGGTCGAACAGGTTCATCGGTGCGTCCGGTGCGGTGGGGTTGGCCCCCCGAGATGCAGGCTGGGACCGATCGAATCAAGCATCGGTTTCGCTGCGCGTGGCGAACGCTGTGTCGTGCGCGGCGATCCAGGCGGCGATGCGCGCGGCGATCGGCGACGGCATTTTCATCCAGCCGAAATGATCGGCCGGGACGCCAAGGTCCTGCGGCGTGATGACATCCACGCTGCGCTCGCCGGATCCCAGCTTGCCCAGCAACCACTCCAGCGATGCTTGCGGCCCGAGCCAGTCATCGCGCAGACGCAGGGCCAGCAAAGGAAGATGCAGCGACGCCATTTGCTGCTCGAAATCCCGCGCCATGCCGGCCGCTGCATAGCGTCCGCTGCGGCCGCTGCGCGCCCAGTCGTCGATCACCCCGCGCGCCTCGTTGCCACCGAAGCCGATCCGGCGCCCCGGCAGATAACCCTGCAGCGCTGCCAACCACGGCGCCAGCGCGTAGGCTGCACCAACCAACCAGCCGTGCCGGAAGCGGCGCCAGTACGGCGCGCCACTGGCGACCAGCACCAGGCCGGCGAACTCGGCTGGATGCAGGCTGGCATGGAGCGCGGCCAACTGGCCGCCCAGGCTGTGCCCGCCCAGCCAGCACGTGGCGTGCGGCCAGCGCTCTCGCACTGCGGCCATGCCCGCGGCGAGGTCCCATTCCAGCAGTTCGCGATAGCCCCAATCGCAGCGGCGGCTCGCCCGCCGATCGCTGGACCCTATGCCGCGCCATTCGTGCACGATCACCGCCACGCCGCGCGCCGCCAGCGCCTCGGCCAATGGCAGGTACTGCCGGGCGGATATGCCCATCGCCGGCAGCCAGTACAGCAGCCGATGGCAGGTACTACCTGGCTGGATGCACAGCAGTTCGAAACGCGAGCCGTCGGCGACAGTCACCGGAATGACCGTCGTCTCGATCGCGGCCACGGCCGGCGACACGGAAAAGGCTGAGCTACCCACGGACTGATCGGACATCCGGACAGGCTAGCGAATTGCCGCGATCACTACAAAAGCGGCCACAAAAAAGAGGCCGGCATGCGCCGGCCTCTTCAAGGGATTTCCCACCGCATCAAACGGGAGTGACGTCCTCGGCTTGCAGGCCCTTCTGGCCATCAACGACCTTGAAGCTCACCTTCTGCCCTTCCTGCAGGCTCTTGAAACCCGAGCCGGTAATGGCGCGGAAATGCACAAACACGTCAGGGCCATTCTCGCGGCTGATAAAGCCGAAGCCCTTGGCGTCATTGAACCACTTGACGGTACCCACTTCACGATCCGACATGACTCACTCCGATCCTATCCATTCGCTTAGACAAACCGGCCCCAACGGGCCGACGGTTTACTGAGCATGCGAAGGGTTGGGTGCAACGGGCATATTCAGGATTTTCCCCGGGCACCACACGCGGCCAAGCAGCGCAGTGGGGCCAGCATAACGGATTTCTTGCATGCGAGTGATTTGTCAAGCCCTGATCACTGTCCGGGCGCGGCCCCGAAAAAACCCGCCATCAAGGCCGCCCTGCAGCCGCCCAGACCGGCCAACCTTCCGGGAAAGCCGCGCCATCGCTCTGCAAACGCCTGAACTGCTCCCGTCATGCGCGAATAGTCGAAACGAGTAGATCGGTTTTCGACGGCCCGGCGACACGTTCAGGTTTTCTTGACCTCGAACCCTGTCTAGTACGACAACTATCCGACCCGCCCCCGCCAGGCCATCCGGCCCGGCGGTACGGTCGCCATGTCAAGGAGCGCTGATCATGCCCATTCTGTCCCGTCTGACTCCGGCCCTGATGATCACCGGCCTGTTGCTGGCCGGTTGCGCCCATCAGCAGCCCGCGCCGCGCACGACGAGCAGCTCGACCACGGCGGCCCCGTCCACTACCACGACCCGCAGCGCGAACCATGCCGAGCATGCCGCGAGCGCCCGCAACCCGCCCAGCGAGGACGCCGGCCTGCCCGACAGCACCGGCATCGCCGCCTGCGACGATTATCTGTCCAGCTATATCGCCTGCCATCGCGCGGCGGCCATCTATGCACCCGACCAGGTGGAATCCCGCTATCAGGCGATGCGCACCAGCCTGCTGCGCGATTCCCAGAAGCCGGACGTTCGCCCGCAGCTCGCGGCCCGCTGCAATTCGCTGGCAACGCAACTGCGCCAGGCCCTGCATGGCAAGTCGTGCACGGAAAACCCGGCACCGGCCAGCAGCACGCCGTGATCCGTCCGGATGGCGTCAGTCGGATGCAACTTGCCGGCTGGTGTTCAAAGCCTGCCGCAGGGGTTTCATCAGGGTCGCCGGCCGGGTTCGTCCCAGCCGGACGACCGGTGTGCCGTGCCAGCGCGCCGTGTCGGCGATCACTTTGGCCAGCGCCTGCAGCAGGGTCGGGTTCGGCGTCACGCCGGGTTCCAGGAACAGTGCCTTGATTTCGAAGACGCCCTCCCCGCGATGCGCCTTGGCATCGAGCCGGCCCACCATGTGGCCTCGATGCAGGATCGGCAACACGAAATAGCCGTAGCGCCGCTTCGCGGCCGGGGTGTAGCACTCGATGCTGTATTCGAAATCGAACATCGCCAATGCCCGCGCCCTGTCCCACACCAGCGGATCGAACGGTGACAGCAGCGCGGTATGCGTGGCGCGCAGGCGGCCACGCCGGGCTTTGGCAAGCGCGTCGGCGTGATCGCGGTGCACGTATCCGGGCGCGACCCAGCCCCGCACCGGCACCGCCAGCAATTCGCCGGTGGCCAGCAAAGGAGCCAGTTCGCGGTCGGTGACCCTGGGCCTGAGCCGGAAGTAGTCCGCGATCCAGGCCGCCTGCGTCACTCCGAGCGCTCGCACGCTGTCGATGATGGCGCGCCGGCGCAGAGCCGCTGCGTCCAGCATGTCGGCCGCGGCGGCATCGAACGGCGGATCGAGCCGGGCCAGCACGTTCTCGGCCAGGTCGTATACCCGCTGGAAGTTGTCGCGCCGGGCCACCATCAGCTCGCCCAGGGCGAACCATGCTTCCAGCCAGCGTTTTTCGGGCTTCCACTCCCACCAGCCCGGCTTGGCCATGGCTTCGCTGCGCGCAAAGTCGGCCGCCCGCACCGGGCCGGAAACGCGGATGCCGGCCAGCATCGCATCCATGTCCGCGCGCTGCTCGCGATGCATGCGTGCCGCGCTCCGGTGCGCCCAGTGATGCATGCGCTGATCGGGGCCGCCGCGATGCCATGCGATGTCGGCAGCGCTGACGAAACACGCCTCGTGGGCCCAGCACTCCGCCAGCCGGCCTTGTGCAAGTGCCTCGTCCAGCCACGTCGTCGGGTAGGCGCCGAGCCGCGCGTGCAGCACCAGATAGGGGCTGCGCGCCACCACGTGGATGGTGTCGATCTGCAGCAGCCGCATGCGCTCGACCATCGCCACCACGTCGTCGCGATGCGGACGGCGCCTTGGCGGCTGCAGCAGCCCCTGCGCATGCAATTGCAGCAAACGCGCCTGCGCGGGGCTCAGCATGGCGCCCCTGCCTGAAGCCCGGTCGAACGACACGGCAGCTTCACGGGCTGATGATCAGGATAGGGAGCCGGCATTGACAAAACCCTTGGTAGCGTAATCGCGAGTGGGGCCACCGGCAACGAAGGCCGCACCCGAATCAATCCATCCGCATGAACTCACCGAAGTATTCTGGCATGGAGAATTGATGATGAAATCCCGCAAGCCGTTATTGACCGCACTTGCCACGGGTGCGCTGATATTCACCGGGGCACTGATCGCACAGGACATGCCGCCCGCGCCCGCCACATCGACGCCGATGCCGCCGGCAACGCCGACACCCACGGCGCCCGCCGAACCGGCCTCGTCAGCCGAACCGATGCCAGCACCCACCCCGGCCGAGTCCGGGCAGTCAACACCTCCACCGATGCCTGCCGCCCCGGCGGAATCTAGTTCCTCCGCCGCGCCGATGCCGGCTCCCGCACCTGCACCGGGCGAGCCCATGCCGTCCAGCACGCCGACGACGGCGGGCGCACCGGCCGCCTCGGGCATGTCCGACGCAGCGCCGGGCGCGAGCCAGAACACCTATCACACTCCGCAAGGCGATGTCGTCGTGCGCAGCGTTCCCCCGCCCGCCCCCACCGCGGGCCCGGCACCGGACTTCGAGCAATTGTCCGGTGGCGGCAAATCGATCACGGAGGAACAGGCCGTCGCCTACCCGCCGCTGGCCAACGATTTCATCAACGCCGATCGCAACCGCAACGGCAAGGTCAGCAAGACCGAATACAACAACTGGACCAAACAGCTCTAAAACGTGTCATGCCGCCGATCCGGCCATGAGTTCGCTCATGGCCGGCTTCCGTTTTGTCGGGTTCGACGACCTGGCCTCACGCGATCCCGGGTGCATGGCCTAGACTTCGATCGTCCATCCCTGGAAATACGCTGCTGATGAAACCTCGCACCATTGCCTTGCCGCTGGCGCTCACTGCCGGCCTGTTTGCTGCTGCCACCCACGCGCAAAATCCCGACCCTACCGACATCCGTGCCTGCACTGCCATCGAAAGCGACGCGCAGCGGCTGGCCTGCTACGACCATGCGACCGGCCGCGTCAACCTGCCGATAGCGCAAAAACGCACGGACGCGGACACGTCCACGCCGAGCATTTTCAACCGCGACCGCAAGGAATCCACTGCCGCCGTGGAAACCAACACCGAAGTGGCCCGGCCGCTGTCGCTCCTCGACAGCCGCTGGGAACTGACGTCGGAAAGCAAGCTGGGCACCTTCAACGTACGCGGCTACAAGCCGGTGTACGTGTTGCCGGTGTTCGCCACCAGCAACCAGAACAGGCTGCCTTCCAGCCCCAACCCGGACAACGTCGTGCCACAGGGTGAGCAACTGGACAACGTGGAAGCGAAGTTCCAGCTGAGCCTGAAGACCAAGGTCTGGCAGGGCATGTTCGGCGACAGCGGCGACCTGTGGGTGGGCTACACCCAATCGTCGCGGTGGCAGGTCTACAACTCGGAACAGTCGCGCCCGTTTCGCGAGACCGATTACGAACCCGAGGCCATGCTGGTGTTCGATACCAGTTATCACGTGTTCGGCTGGACCGGTCGGATGCTGGGCATCGGCATCGACCACCAATCCAACGGACGCGACAACCCGCAATCGCGCAGCTGGAACCGGGTAATGGCGAAGGTCGGCTTCGAACGCAACGGCTGGACGGTGATGCTCACGCCGTGGTGGCGCATTCCGGAGTCGCGCAGCACCGACGACAACCCGGACATCAGCAACTACATGGGGCGCGGCGAAGTGCAGATCGTGCACGAATGGCGGGGCCAGGAGTTCGGATTGATGCTGCGCGACTCGTTCCGGGGCGGCAGCCGTCAGCACGGCGCGGCCAAGTTCAGCTGGAGTTTCCCGGTCGCGGGCAACCTGCGCGGTTACGCCGAGGTCTTCAAGGGCTACGGCGAAAGCCTGATCGACTACAACCACAACGCCACCTATGCCGGCGTGGGCATTTCGCTGCTCGAGTGGTACTGATCCGGCCGAAAGCCGGTTCAGCGCCACCAGCCCATCTTGCTGCCGGTGAGGATCTTCAGCATCTGGCCCCTGGCCAGCGGCATACGCCCCAGCGGCCCGAAGCCGACATCGCGCAACCACGCCAGCACATCGCGTTCGGACTGGAACAGCGGGGTCAGCCAGCGGCTCAGGCACTGGTACACCGCCAGATGCGAACGTCGTCGGCGGCTGTAGCCGTGCAGCGCCGCGTCCATCGTGGGCGCTTCGTGCAAGGCATCCGCGAGCGCGGCCGCATCCAGCAAGGCCATGTTTACGCCCTGGCCCAGTTGCGGGCTCATCGCGTGCGCGGCATCGCCGATGAACACCAGCCGGCCCAGCGCTGGCCGGTGCAGCAGCACATCGCGGTAGCGTGCGCGATGGAGTTGTCCGGGTGAGTCGATGTTCGCCAGCAGCGGCAGCATCTCGGGCCACAACGCACCGACGCGCTCGTGAAGCCTGGTCAACGCCATCGCGTCAAACGCATCCACCTGGGCGCCCGGCAAGCTGAAAAAGAAGGTCAGCCAGCGCCCTTCCCGATCGGCGCGCCGGCCCACCGGCAGCACCCCGATCATCTCGCGAACGCCGCCGTAGCGCTGTTGCAGCACGTCGCCAAGCGGCCAGCCTTCGGCCGGCAACAGGCACCACACGGCGCCCCACGGATAAACCGGGTGCCGCCGCACCAGCGAGGGCGCCGCGTCGCGCAACACCGAATGCGCGCCGTCGGCGGCGATGACCAGATCGAACGGGCCGTGGCTGCGGCCGGCGCTGTCGTACAGGCGGCCGCCTGCGGCATCGACCGACACGATGCGCACGCCGGTGTGGATGTCCGGCGCATCGGCATAGGCATCGCGCAACAACGTGAACAGGCTGCCGCGGGTCAGGCCCAGGCCAAAACAATCGGGCGCGTGATCGGCATAACGCATGTCCATCACGCAGCGGCCCCGATCGTTGCAGCCGTGCAACCGCTCGATCCGCTGGCCCGACGCCAGCGCCGGCGTGAGCAGGCCGAGCCGGGCCAGCACGGACAAGCCGGTCGGCTGCAACAGAAAACCGGCGCCGACCGGCCCCGGCGAAGCCGCCTGCTCGAACACGCTCAGCGCATGTCCCTGGGCGGCAAGGAACAGCGCCGCGGCCTGGCCGGCGGTGCCGTACCCCACAATGGCAATGCGCAAGCGTCCGTGCATTCGCGCCCCTGCCGTGACGGCTGCGGCGTCAACAAGACGCCGCGGCGAAGCTCCTCCTGCAGCCGTGAAGACACGGCATCAGGCAAAGCTCAATGGTGATGGCCACCGGCGCCGTGCACATGCCCGTGCGACAGCTCCTCTTCGCTGGCAGCGCGCACTTCGGTCACCTCGATCGCGAAATGCAAGGTCTTGCCGGCGAGCGGATGGTTGCCGTCGATGAACACTTTGTCGGCTTCGACCCGGGTCACAGTGACGTTGATCTCGCCCTGCGGACCGCGGCCCTGGAACTGCATGCCCGGCTGGATGTCCTCCACGCCCTGGAAAGCTTCGCGGGGCACTTCCTGCATCAGTTCCGCGTGCCGAACGCCGTAGCCCTCTTCGGGCGTCACCTCGGCGTTGAACTTGTCACCGACCGTACGGCCTTCCATCTGCTTTTCCAGCCCCGCCACGATCTGGCCACTGCCGTGCAGATAGGTCAGCGGCTCGCGCCCTTCGGAGCTGTCGATGACCATGCCCTGGTCGTCGGTGAGCGTGTAATGGAAAGCCGCAACGGAATTCTGGGCGATCTGCATGGAGGTCTCGCGTATGGGTTCAAGTCCGCCGGCCAGGCGCCGACACGAAGGCGCAAGTTTACCAGAACGCTGCAGGAAGACCCCTTCAGGCGCGCGTAATGCGACCGTGCGACGGGACTCCGTGTCGCATCGGCGCCGTGGCCATGCGTGTCTGCGAATCAGGCGGACGCGAACTAACGCGCCCACGCCGGACTGTCAGCTGGCCCGCCTGACCAGGATGTCCTTGCCGATCTTCTCCGGCGTGTCGGTGGACGCATAGCGCTTCACCACCTGGCCATCCGCGCCGACCAGGAACTTCGTGAAATTCCACTTGATCGACTCGCTGCCCAGAATGCCCTTGCCCTCGCTTTTCAGCCACTTGTAGAGCGGATCGGCCTGCTCGCCGTTCACCTCGATCTTGGCGAACATCGGAAAGGTCACGTCGTATTGCGTGCTGCAGAAGGCCTTGATCTCGGCCTCGTCGCCGGGCTCCTGGTGGCCGAACTGGTCGCATGGAAAACCCAGCACGACCAGGCCCCGGTCACGTTGGTCCTGCCACAGATTTTCCAGCCCCTGGTACTGCGGCGTGAAACCGCATTTGGAAGCGACGTTGACGATCAACAGGGTCTTGCCGCGCCATTCGGCAAGCGAGCGCGGATTGCCATCGATATCGCGAACAGTGAAATCGTAAACGCTGGACATGATGGGCTCCGTCTTGATCGTTCAATCCAGCAGCATACGCCATCGCCGCACCAGTGGCGTCCCGGTGGCCTGATCAGCCGTCGCACGGCCGAGGCGTCCGCCATCGGCGCGTTATAAGCAACGCCGATCCGGCTATTTGCGTTTGGCGGTATAGACGGCCTATCTTCGTTGAGAACGAACGAGAACCGCCGTCATGAGTTTGCTGCTCGCCGCCACCGCCGCCATCCTGGCCCTGCTCCTGCTGAGCGGCTGCTTCGCCCGCAAGGCGTAACCGTGGCAAGCAACGGTCATCCGGGTTCGGCGGCGCAGTTCTCGCTCAGCCCTGGGACAGTGGAATGTCGAATACCTGGCGGAGATAGGCCACGTACGCAGGGTCCTCGCACATGTTCTTGCCGGGTGAATCGCTGAGCTTGGCCACCGGCTGGCCGTTGCAGCGGATCATCTTGATCACGATATTCAGCGGCTGCGGACCCACGTCGTTGGTCAGGTTGGTGCCTACCCCGAAAGCCAGCACGCAGCGGTCGCGGAAATGCGCGTACAGCTGCATCACCCGGGGAATGTCGAGGCCGTCGCTGAACACCAGCACTTTGCTGCGCGGGTCGACCCGGTTGGCGGCGTAGTGTGCCAGTACCTTCTCGCCCCACTCGAACGGATCGCCGGAGTCGTGCCGGGTGCCATCAAAGAGCTTGCAGAAGTACATGTCGAAATCGCGCAGGAAGGCGTCGAGCCCGTAGACATCCGACAGCGCAATGCCGAGATCGCCGCGATACTCCTTCGCCCACGCCTCCAGCGCCGCCACCTGTGAATCGCGCAGGCGCGGACCCAGCGCCTGGTGCGCCTGCAGGTATTCGTGCGCCAGCGTGCCCAGCGGAGTGAGGTGGAGCTTGCGCGCCAGCCATACGTTGCTGGTGCCGGCCAGCTGTCCGCCCAGCTCGTTGCGCAGCGTGGTCACCACCTCTTCGTGCCATACCCGCGAGTAGCGCCGCCGCGTGCCGTAGTCGGCGATCCGGCAGCCGGCGTAGCCGGGGGTGTCGCGCAGCCAGGCGATCTTCTCGTGCAGCCGCCTGCGCCCCTCTACCTTATCGATACCGCCACTGGTGTTGCGGAAGTACACCTCGTTGATGATCGCCAGCAACGGCACTTCGAACAGGATCGTGTGCAGCCAGGGTCCGCAGATGCGTATCTCGATCTCGCCGTGGCCTGCCGCATCCGGCCCGCTGCCGGCAGGCTGGATCTCCACATATTTTTCATTGAGCTGGAACAGGCCCAGGAAATCGACGAAATCGCTCTTGATGAAGCGCCACGTGCGCAGGTAATCCAGTTCGTCCGGTGCAAAGCGCAACTGGCACAGCGCCGACAGCTCCGCGCGAATCTCGCCGATGTACGGCACCAGATCGACGCCCGGATTGCGGCACTTGAAGCGGTACTCGACCTGCGCTGCGGGGTACTGATGCAGCACCACCTGCATCATCGAGAACTTGTACAAATCGGTATCGAGCAGCGAGTCGATGATCATCAATGGCTTCAGGCGAACGTGCGGTTGCACCCGGCCATTATCCATGGCGCCGCCATCGCATATGCGATGACGGCGCGCAAAAAAAAAAACCCCATCCGCCAGGGGAGGACGGATGGGGTTTGTCAGGTGGCCTCCAGGGGAGGAAAGACCGACCCCTCAGTGACGCGATGGATTGCGCCACTTTTTGTCGCCCTCACGGCGATACAGGGCTTAGTGTGTCCTATGGCCCGTGAGTTCAACGTGCAAGCCTGCGCCTGTTCAGCCCGGCGACAGCATGGCACCTCCGGGGCCTGACGATACGTGGCGCCGCGGAAAACCGGCACCCGGCCCATGCACTTGGGGCCCGCGTGTTCAGGTGGCACCATCGCTGCGCCCGGCCTTCGCCGCCGCGCCATCCTCGCGGGAGTCATCATGAAATTGTCGTTGCGCTGCTGGCTGCCCTTGCTAGCCCTGCCCTTCCTCGTGCACGCCGCCGAGCTGAAGATCGATGTGGGCCATGGCGCCACCATCTACACCACCGCCGCGCTGCTGCAACGACCCGACGTGCGCACGATCACTGTGCCAAACGACGTGGCCTTCCACCGCACGATGCAGTATCGCGCCGTGCCGCTGGCCGCGTTGCTCGATCGGCTCGACTCCCGCGATCATCTGCAGTTCGTCGCCAGCGACGGCTTCGCCGCCGAGATGCCTGCGGCGCTCGTCCTCGACCGGCGCGGCGGCGAAGCGTGGCTGGCCATCGAGGATCCGGCAGCGCCATGGCCGGGGTTGAGCCAGCATCGCGGCAGCGCCGGACCGTTCTACATCGTCTGGACGCAGCCGCGCGGCGTACCGGTGAATCCGGAGCAATGGCCATATCAGCTCGCGGCGATCCACAGGCTTGACGACGTGGCGGCGCGCTTCCCGGCGATCCTGCCGGACCCGTCCCAGCCCGCCGGCAGCGCCGTGCAGCTGGGCTTCACGGTATTCCAGCGCACCTGTTTCGCCTGCCATACGCTCAACGGCGAGGGCGATGCGAAACTCGGCCCGGATCTGAACCTCCCGCACAATCCCACCGAGTACCTGCGCACCGACCTGCTGCGCGCTTTCATCCGCGATCCGCAGTCGCTGCACCGCTGGCCGCAGGCGAAGATGCAAGGGTTCGATACGCAGGCACTGTCCGACGCCGATCTCGATGCCGTGCTGGCTTACCTGCGGCACATGGCGCAGCGCAAGGCGGCGCACTGACGACGAGCCCGGCGGGCGTCCGCCCGCGCGACACGGCGTTTCAGCGTCGAGCCGTCAACGCCGCCTGCAGCGATCGTTCGCGTTGCGGTTTCGGCTCGCGCGCCAACTCGCGCACGCGTGCATTGAATGCGGGCCAGCCGCGCCCCACGCGCTCGAACAAGGCCGCAAAGGCTGGCACCCACTGATCGTACAGGCCGAACGGCAGCAACCGCGCATTGTTGATCGGAGCCGCAACCTAGGCGTCGTAGCGGTGGTCATCGGGCCAGCCATGCGCACGCCATTGCACATAGCGACTACGGAATGCCGCGATCTCATCCTGCTTGCCCGCTTCCATCGCCGCTTCACCCGCCCCGCTGGCGTAGAGGGTTTGAAGTCGCACGCGCAGATCCAGCACCAGCCCGGCGAAGCCTTCATCCATCGCTTCGCGATGACCGTCCTGCGGCGGAAGCCCGCGCGACCGCCGCCATTCGCGCAGCCCCTCGTTCTGCACGAAGGTGGCGAAGGACTCGTTGAATGCCGTATCGCCTTTCACGTAGATCAACTGATGCGCCAGCTCGTGGAATATGGTGCCGTCCAGTTCATCGTTGTCCCAGCGCAGCATGCTGGAGAGGATCGGATCGGCGAACCAGCCAAGCGTCGAATACGCCGGCACGCCTCCGATCCATACGTCGTCGCCGCGAGCCCGCAACCGCGCCGCGTCGGCCCTGGCGTCGGCCTCGCTGAACCAGCCGCGGTAGGCCACGCACCCGGTGATCGGAAAGCATTGAGGCACCGCTGTCACTGAATAACGCGGCGTGGCGAACACGTTCCATACCACGTACGGACGATGCAGGTCCACATAGCCGGTGTAACTGCGGTTGTCCGGCAAACCCAGCCGCTGCGAAGCAAACCGGCGCGCCTGCTGGGCCTGCCGCAAGCGTTCAGCGAGCAGCGGATCGGTCGTCGGATCCCTCAGCAGCCTGCTCACCGTACGCCGGTGCATCACCAGCTCGCCCTGCCCGCGCGCGACTTTCGCGTAGTAGCGCAGATTGGTGCACGCGCACAGCAAAAGGCTCACCGCCGCGACGGCGATGAGCCATGAAATGCCGGTGCGCGACCGCACGAACTTCAGATGCGACCAACGTCCGGATGGTCCGTCAGGCGTCAATCGCGACGATCCCTGTGGCCGCTCCGATCCTGACCGCCATCATGCGATCTGCTGCTGCCGCGTCCATGATCGCCGGATGGCCGTCCACCTTGGCCGTAGCTCCCATGACCCTGGTCGCCACGGCCACCACGGTCGCGGTCGTCGCCATCGCGCCGCCCCTGCCATTGGCCGGCGTGGCGCCGATAGTCGCGATAGTCGCCATGCCCGCGATAGTCGTCATGCCGATAACGCGAGCCGCCGTACCAGCCGCTGCTGATGCCAATGCTGACCCCGGGCGAATAGCCGTAGTAGCCGCTGCCGTAATACCCGTCGTAATACCCCGGCGCCGCGTAGTAGGCGTTGCCGCCCTCGCCATAGTAGGCATCGCCGCTATAGCCGGTGCTGCGTACATAGCTGTAGCCCGGATCGTAATAGCAACCTGACAGCGCTGAGACCGCAGCGATCAGGGCAAGACTGGCCAACAGGCGTTTCATGATCCGTCTCCACAGGGTGACGCCACCACGCTAGGACGCGCCCCTTGAACGCGTGATGAGTTTGCGGCACATGGCTGGCAGGCGTTTACCTGCCAGCCATGTGCCGGCAACCCGCGCCGCGGCGGGCGACATTCAATCCTTGTGCCGGGCCTGGTCGCCACGCTGGGACGCCAGTGTCCGGGTAGCGCCCTCGCCGCCCGTTTCAATCGACACAGGCGGGTGCATCTCGGCCCCGTTTGAACTGGGGTGGGGCGGATTGGCGTCGGGCCAGCTCGGTCCCTGGCGCACTCGTTCCTGCTTGGCTTCGAGCAGCGCCTGGATTTTCGCCACTGCGTCTTCCTGGCTGATGTGATGCACCGGCGCTTCCCGGGGTTTGCGCCTGGCGGGCTTCGCGCGGACAGCCGACTTTGTCGGTGCCGTACTTCCGCTGGCGGCGGCTGCCTGCGGTGGCTTCATCGCCGACGCAGTGGAGCTGCCAGCTGTTCTGCGTGGTGCCGCCTTCTTGGCGGGCGGCGTCTTCGCCACCGCTTTCCTGGCAACCTTTCCGGCAGCGGCCTTCTTGACGGCAGCCTTGTTCGTTGCCGGCTTTCGGGCGACGGCTTTGTTCGTAGCGACTTTTTTCGCAGGCACCTTCTTTGCGGCGAGCTTCTTCGTCGCCACTTTCGTGGCGGTGGCCTTCTTCGGCGCAGCCTTTCCAGTCGCAACGCTCTTCACCGCCGGCCGCCCCGGCGCGCGTGCTGCCGGCTTCTTCATGGCTGCCTTGCGTGGCGCTGCCTTGGCCACTGCCTTCTTCGCCGGGGTCTTCCCGGGGGATGCTCTCTTTGCCGCGGACTTCTTCGCAGCTGACTTGCGGGTCATAGCCATGCGTTCGTTCTCCTGCGGTGGTCGATTGACGGCACCAGTATGCGCGCCTGTGCCGTCATGGGCACCAGGTGCTGCGGCAGGCATTCACGCTCGATGCGTCGAAACGACGGCGCCGTCGCCGATACACGTCAGCGGAAACTGGGATGCAGCAGCGCATCGAGAAAATGGGGAAGCACGCGGGGGTTCACCAGCAGGGTGAAGATCACGCCGTACGCGGCGCCCCACAGATGCGCGCTGTGATTGACGTTGCCCTGTCCGCGCCGGTCCATGTAGATCGAGTAGCCGGTGTACAGCACCGCATAGACGATCGCCGGCATCGGTATCACCAGCACGATGATCTGCTGCCAGGGCGCCAGCAGGATGAAAGCAAACAAGACGGCCGACACCGCGCCGGACGCGCCCAGGCTGCGGTAATTGGGGTTGGCGCGATTCTTCAGATAGGTCGGCAGGATGGAAACCACCAGGCCGCCGATGTAGAACAAGGCGAATCCGAACGTGCCCAGCGAGTCGCTGAAGAACGGCTCCATCGCGCGGCCGAAGAAATACAGCGTGAACATGTTGAACAGCAGGTGGCTGAAATCGGCATGCACCAAGCCGTACGTCACCAGCCGGTGGTACTCGCGCTGGCCGGTGATGGCCGGCGGCCACAGGATCAGATCGTTCATCAGCCGGCTGTTCTTGAAAGCCATGAACGAGACAACGCAAGTGATGGCGAGGATGACGAGGGTGATCGGCATGAACGGTTCCACGGCAGCGGCAAAGCTCGGCATCTTGGCGTCCCGGCCCGTCCTTGTCGACCGGGCGCCGCTGCGGCAGGCCGCGCGGCGAGCGCCCATGCCTGCTTTTGCACCGGCAAGGCCAAGCATCACTGCCAAGTACACCGCCGCGCCGCTATCATTCCTCACTTTGTGCGGCCCTTCGCCGCCTGACGGACACCATGGCCGCGCTACGCTATCTGCATCTGGACGTCTTTGCCGCCACGCCTGGCGGAGGCAATCATCTTGGCGTGGTGATCGGCGCGAATGAATGGAGTGCCGCGGCGATGCAGCGTTTCGCACGCTGGACAGCGCTGGTCGAGACCACTTTTCTGCTGCCGCCAACGGATCCGCAGACCAGCTATCGCGTACGCATCTTCACGCCGCACAAGGAGATCCCGTTCGCAGGGCATCCCAGTATCGGCAGCGCGCATGCGGCACTGGAATGCGGCTTGACCGAGCCGCACGGTGGCCTGCTGTGGCAGGAGTGTGCCGCTGGCCTGCTGCCGATCCGCGTGGAAGGCGGCGGCATCGCGCGCGAACTGCTGCTGCAATCGCCCGGCGAGCGCGTGGTGGCCACCGGTGATGATGCGCACCCGCTGCTGGCGGCGACGTTGAACGGCATCGATCGCGGCAGGCTGCCGCCGGCGCTGGTCGATGGCGGCCGGCGCTGGTGGCTGGCCGAAGTGGCGGACGAGGCGAACCTGCGCACCTGGCAACCCGATCACGCGGCGATCGGGGCGCTGGCGCGAGCCAGCGACAGCATGGGGCTATGCGTGTTCGCGCGCAGCAACCACGATTACCAATTGGTGGTGCGCGCGTTCCCGGCCGGCGTAGGCATCGTCGAGGACCCCGCCTCCGGTGCGGCCAACGGGCTGATCGCCGCCTACATCGCGCACGCCGAGCCTCATGGCGCGCTGGCTGGCGGCTATCAGGTCAGCCAGGGTCGCGAGATCGGCCATGACGCCCGATTGATCGTGCGTATCGATGGCAGGACCATCTGGGTAGGCGGTCGCAGCCACACCGTGGTCGACGGCACCCTGGACTGGAAGCCCTGACACCAGCAGCAGGCGCTGGCTACGAAACGCGATTACCCGCGTTCGTCCAGGTGCGCGCGCCGCGCCGCCACCAGGGCCAGCGCCGACCAGTCCATCCCGGCATCGCCGGCGGCCAGGGCTTCCAGCAGGCTGTCGCGCAGCACGCCGGCAAACGGCAGCGGCACCCGCGCCGCCGAACCCGCTGACAAGGCCAGTTCGACATCCTTCAGCCCGAGTGTCAGCGCAAAACCGGCCGGTTTGAAGCGCTGCTCGGCGATCAGCTTGCCGTAGCCCTGATACGCCGGTGCGGCAAACAGGGTGCTGGTCATCACCTCGAGGAAATCCGCCGCGCTGACGCCGTGCGCGCGGGTCAGCGCCGTGGCTTCGGCCATGCTTTCGATCGCGCTCGCCAGCATGAAGTTGCCCGCGATCTTGGCCACATTCGCGCGTTCGGGCGCCTCGCCCAGCGGCCACAACCTACTGCCCATCGCTTCGAGCAGCGGCTGCACGCGCTCGATCGCGGCAGGCTTGCCGGCCACGAGGATATTCAACTTCGCCGCAGCGGCCATGTCCGGACGGCCAAACACCGGCGCGGCCACGTACTCCAGCCCGCGCTTTTCGTGTTCCTCGGCCAGCAGCTGCGCCAGCGCCACCGAGATCGTGGCGTGATTGACGTGCACGGTGCCGCGATCCATGGCGTCGAGCAGGCCGCCATCGAGCATCACCTCGCGCACCGCCTGATCGTTCGCCAGCATGCTGCACAAGACCTCGCCCTGCGCCGCCCGATCCGCGGTAATTGCGATCCGGCCGCCGAGCGATACCAGCGGTTCGGCGGCCGCCGCGGTGCGATTCCACACTGTCACCGTATGGCCGGCCGCGATCAGGTTGCTGGCCATCGCGCTGCCCATTGCGCCCAGACCGATGAATCCGACTTTCATGCAGTTCTACCTCATGTGATCCGGTACGCAGTGGAGCATGCGGGAGATTCAATCCGCGCGAAATCGTCCGTGCGCCAGATGTGCATGGCGTCCTTCACGCCACTGCCCCGGCCGCTTGTCCCGATGCCCACGCCCACTGGAAGTTGTAGCCGCCGAGCCAGCCGGTGACATCGACGACTTCGCCAATGAAATACAGCCCGGGCACGAGTTTCGACTGCAGCGTGCTGGAGGACAGGCCGTCGGTATCGATGCCGCCCAGGGTGACCTCGGCGGTGCGATAGCCCTCCGTGCCGCTGGCAGTGATCGGCCACGCGTTGAGCCGGGCGCCAACCTGCACCAGCTCGGCGTCGCGGTACTGGCGCATCGGCCGGCTCTCGTGCGCGGGGAGCGGCCACGGATGGCCGCCGTCCTGGGGGGCGAGGACCCATCGCTCGCACAGGCGCTGCGCCAGCCGCTTCGGCAGTGCCTCGCCGAGCACGGTCTTCAGCTCGGCCGCCGGCCGCGCCGCGCGCTGCTCAACCAGCCAGGCTCCGGCGTCCTGATCGGGCAGCAGGTCGATGCGCAGGTCGTCTCCGGGCTGCCAATACGACGAGATCTGCAGGATCGCCGGGCCACTGAGGCCACGATGGGTGAACAGCAACCCGGCGCGAAACGACTGCTTGCCCACGCGCGTTTCCACCACCGGCAAGGCCACCCCGGCCAGATCCTGGTAGTGCTCCTGATGCTTGCCGCTCAGCGTCAGCGGCACCAGGCCGGCACGCGTGGGCAGCACGGCATGGCCGAACTGGCGCGCCAGTTCGTAACCGAAGCCACTGGCACCCATGCTCGGAATCGAAAGGCCGCCGCTGGCGATCACCAGCGATTGCGCATGCACCTCGCCGCGGGCGGTGGCCACGCTGAAACCTTCCGGTGCCCTGCGCACCGCCCGCACGCCGCAGCTCGCCTCCACCGTGACGTCGACGGCAGCGCATTCGCCCAGCAGCATGCGCACGATCTGCTTGGAGGAATCGTCGCAGAACAGCTGGCCGAGTTCCTTCTCGTGATACGCGATGCGGTGCTTTTCGACCAGCGCGATGAAATCCCACGGCGTATAGCGCGCCAGCGCCGACTTGGCGAAATGCGGGTTCGCCGAAAGGAAATTGGCCGGCGTCGTACCGGTGTTGGTGAAATTGCAGCGGCCGCCGCCGGACATCAGGATCTTCTTGCCGACCTTGTTGGCGTGATCCACGACCAGCACGCTGCGGCCGCGCTGGCCGGCGGCGATCGCGCACATCAGCCCGGCAGCACCGGCGCCGATGATCAGCACATCCACTTTCATTCCGCCATCGCCTTCACCGGTTTGTGTTGCAGCGGCGCATTATCCATCAGCCGCGTGGCATGGCATCGCTTACACTGGCTTACCGTTCTCAAGAGCTGCCGCCATGCCTTCCTTTGACGTGATCTCCGAAGTCGACAAGCACGAACTGACCAATGCGGTCGACCAGGCCAACCGCGAGCTGTCGACCCGTTTCGACTTCAAGGGTCAGGATGCGTCCTACGCGCTGGACGAGTTCGTCATCACGCAGAGCGCCCCGAGCGAGTTCCAGCTGCAACAGATGCTGGATATCCTGCGCGCCCGGCTGGTGGCGCGAAAGATCGACATCCGCGCGCTGGACGTGGGCGAGCCGGAAACCAACCTGGGCGGCTCGCGGCAGAAAATCACCGTCAAGCAGGGCATCGAGCAGCCGATCGCCAAGAAGCTGGTGGCCGAACTGAAGGCCGCCAAGCTCAAGGTCGAGGCGCAGATCAATGGCGACAAGTTGCGTGTCTCGGGCAAGAAGCGCGACGACCTGCAGGACGCCATGGCCGTGTTGCGCAAATCGGAAGTCGAGCTGCCGCTGCAGTTCGACAACTTCCGCGACTGACGCATTCCACGGCAGCGAGTCGCTCCGACAGGACCCGAGATCAGCCTTTCGACAACAGCCGCCCGCCCATGGCGGCGTTGACCGCCACCACCGCCGCCACCGCCAGCGCATGCGTCAGCAGATCGGTGGCCGCGGAGTCGAACGCGTGACAGATCTCCAGCAGGCTGGCCGAAGCCGCCGCGCTCGCCAGGCCGATCAGCACCGCGGTGAGAACCGGGCGCAACGGACAGGCGCGACGCAGCAACACGACGAGCAGCACCGACAGCGGGATCGAAAAGCCGATGATGAAAAGCAGGCAATCCGCGGACTGATGCACACCGGCGATCGCGGTGCCCGGCGCGATCCACGTACGCAGGCAACCGAGACCGCTGGCGCCGATCCACAGCAGCGCGCCGGGCAGCGGCAGCCACGCCCAGGCCGGGTTACGCCCCGGCACGCCCAGCGCAAACGCTGCCCACGCCGCACTCACGGCGGTGATCGCCGCGCCGATGCCGGCCCACGCCAGATCGGGCGTGGCGGCCCAGCGCCGCGACATGGGCTCCACGCCGTAATGCATCAGCAGCATCGACGCGAGCATCGCCACCAGCAGCAACCAGCCGGCGGTGCGCAACCATGGCGGCAACAGACGCCGCACCGGCACCAGTCCGGTACCGAGTCGGTCGATCAATGCCTCAAGGGGGCGCGGGTCGGACATGGCGTCAGGGTTCTCCATGGAAACGGTCGCGCAGCGCCTTCAGCGCTCGATGCAGGTTCACTTTCAGCGCGCCGGTGTTGCGCCCGGTCAGTTCGGCGGCTTCGCTCAGCGAACGCTCCCTGAGGCCCAGTTGCTCCACCGCCTCGCGCTGGCCCGGCGGCAATTCGGCGATCGCCTCGCGCAGCCGCCGGGCGCGTTGCCCGCTCTCGGCGGCTGCGCTGGCATCGTGCTGGTCCGGGTGGCTGTCCAGCGCATGGTCATCGCGCACTTCGCGGCTGTCGCGCCGGCCGCGGCTGCGCAGCGCGTCGATCGCGCGGCGGTTGGCGATCGCCGTGAGCCACGCATCGTATGAACGGGTTGGATCATAAGTGTGGCGAACGCGATGGACGGTGATCAGGGTTTCCTGCACCACGTCGTCAATGTGATCCTGCGCCACGCCCTGCCGCCGGGCGGCCACACGGATCAGTGCCACCGAGTCGGCCAGCAGCTTCTCGTAGGTGCGCCGGTCGCCCGCCTGGGCGGCAGCCATCCACGCTGCCCGCCGCCGGTCGGGCGTTTCGCTGGTGCTGGCAGTGGCGGGCTCGACTGGCACGGTCCGGACGCGACCCATCCCATGGGAAAGTCCACTATCTAGACCCATGAAGCCGGTGGCGGTCAAGGTTTGCGACATGCGCGATCCACAGCGGGGTTCCTGCCAGGTCTTTCGCTGCATCCCACGCCTGCGTTACTTCGTACTACGCAGGTAACCGTCGTCCGCCTGACGGCGAATAAGCAGACAACTCCCACGGAAGCCGCTCCCATGCTCGTGTTGATCCTCGCCTACCTCGGCGGCGTACTGACCATCCTCAGCCCCTGCATCCTGCCGGTGCTGCCGTTCGTGTTCGCCCGCTCGGACAAGCCGTTCATGCGCAATGGCCTGCCGATGCTGCTGGGCATGGCGGTCACCTTTGCGGGAGTGGCCACTCTGGCTGCGCTGGGCGGCGGCTGGGCCGTGCATGCGAACCAGTACGGGCGCATCGTGGCGCTGGTGGTGCTGGCGTTCCTCGGCCTGACCTTGCTGTCCACCCACCTGGCGGAGTGGCTCACCCGTCCGTTCGTCGTGCTGGGCAACCGGCTGTCGCAGCGTTCGGCGGGCGATGGCGATTCGATCTGGGGTGCAACCGGGCTCGGCGTCGCCACTGGCTTGTTGTGGGCGCCGTGCGCGGGGCCGATCCTGGGTCTGCTGCTGACCGGCGCGGCACTCAATGGCGCCAGCGTGCAGACCACCCTGCTGCTGCTCACCTACGCCGCTGGCGCGGCCACGTCGCTGGGCCTGGCGCTGCTCGTCGGCGGCAAGGTGTTCGCCGTAATGAAGCGCTCGCTGGGTGCAGGCGAATGGGTGCGTCGTGCGCTCGGCGTCCTGGTGCTGTGCGGCGTGGCGGCGATCGCGCTGGGGCTGGATACCGGCTTGCTTACCCGCGTTTCGCTGGCCAGCACCGGCGGCATCGAGCAGAAGCTGATCAATGCGGTGCGCCCGGCACCGGCCGCCGCGCCTGTGCGGAAGGCCGGCGAGCCGCTGCCGGTGGAAGGCCAGATGCCGTCGCTGAACGGTGCCACCCGATGGCTCAACAGCGCGCCGCTGACCAGCGAATCGCTGCGCGGCAAGGTGGTGCTGGTCGACTTCTGGACTTACTCCTGCATCAACTGCATCCGTTCGCTGCCCTATGTACGCGGCTGGGCCGGCAAGTACCGGGACCATGGCCTGGTGGTGATCGGCGTGCACGCGCCGGAGTTCGCCTTCGAGAAGGATCCGGCCAACGTAGCGAGGGCGGTCAAGGACTTGGGCGTCGATTACCCCGTCGCGCTGGACAACGACTACGCCATCTGGAAGGGCTTCAACAACCAGTACTGGCCGGCACACTACTTCATCGACGCGCAGGGCCGGATCCGCAATCACCACTTCGGCGAAGGCGACTACCGGGAAAGCGAAGACGTGATCCGCCTGCTGCTGACCGCGGCGGGCCAGAAAAACCTGCCCGGCGGCTACATCAGCGATGCGCATCGTGGCGTCGAGGCCGCCGCATCGAGCGATTCCACCCGTTCGCCCGAGACCTACGTCGGCTATGCCCGCGCGCAGAACTTCGCCGGCGGCAGGGTGGCGCACGACGATGCGTGGGATTACCGCGCGCCGCATGCACTGGGCGCCGATCAATGGTCGCTTGACGGTCGCTGGACCGTGCACGCCGAGAACGCGCAATCGATGCAGCCTGGCGACGGCGTCGTCTACCGCTTCCGCGGCCGCGACCTGCATCTCGTGCTGGGTCCGGCCAGCGGCGGCAAGCCGATCCGCTTCCGCGTGACCATCGACGGCAAGCCGCCCGGCGCCGACCACGGCATGGACACCGATGCCGACGGCAACGGCACCATCACGGCGCAACGCCTGTACCAGCTGGTGCGCCAGGCCAATGGCAGCGGCGAGCGGTTGTTCGAGATCCGCTTCCTCGATCCGGGGGCACAGGCCTATGCGTTCACGTTCGGCTGAGACAAACCTGCAATACACGACACTCCACGGAGGCTGCCATGTCACGCATCGATGAAACTCTCGCCATGGACCGACGCCGCTTCCTGCGCGCCAGCCTCGTCGGCGGCGCCATGCTCGCTGCCGGGGCAAGCGTGCTCGTTCCGCGATTGTTTGCCGCAGAAAACACACCTCTCGGAAAGCCGGGCAGCGTGGTGCTGGAAATTTTCAGTGACGACGGCCGCGATCTCGGCGCCCGTACGGTGCCGAAACTGGTGTTGACCGACGCGCAATGGCGGCAACGCTTGTCGCCGGCCTCGTATGAAATCATGCGCCGCGACGGCACCGAGCGCGCATTCAGCGGCGAACACGAGAGGCCTGCCCTCGCCGGCCTGTTCCGTTGCATGGCCTGCGCCACCGCCCTTTACGACGTCGCCACCGAGTTCGACTCCGGCACCGGCTGGCCCAGCTTCTGGCAGCCGATCGCCAGGCGCAATGTGGTCGAACAACGCGACCGCCTGTTCGGCATGGAGCGCACCGCGATCAGCTGCGCCGGCTGCGACAGCCACCTCGGCCACGTCTTCAACGACGGGCCGGCGCCGACGGGGTTGCGCTATTGCATGAACTCGGTCGCGCTGCGCTTCGTGCCCAGGACGACCGCGTGAGCCTGGACCGGGACCACAACATCGCCATCACGTTCGCGCGCGCATAACCATCCGGCCATCCATCGTTGCTTATCGTTTACTGGAGGTGGTGCGCATGAAACGCCTGATCCGGTCCGCCTGGATTTCGCTGTCACTGGCCTCGGTGTCGCTGGCCGCCTCCGCGCTGGCGCATGCCGCCGACGGCTACGTCACCGGCAATGTCAGCCTGCGCGCCGGACCGGCGCCGGACTACCCGTTGATCGCGCTGATTCCGGCTGGCACCGAGGTCGACGTGCTGGGCTGCACCGAGGCCTGGGAATGGTGCGACGTGATCGCCTATGGCAACCGCGGCTGGATCGCGGGCAACTATGTCGAATACGAATACGAGGACCGGCCCGTACTGCTGCCCGTCTACGGCGCGCGGATCGGCATACCGATCGTCACCTTCGTGATCGGCAACTATTGGGACAGTCACTATCGCGGCCGGCCGTTCTACCGCGAACGCAGCCGCTGGTACCGACGGCCGATCCCGCGCCGGCCGCCACCACCGCCAGTGCGTCATCCGTACCGGCCACCTCCGCATGGCTCCCCCGGCCATGGCCGGCCGCCGGCCAATCCGCCACGGCCGATCTCGCATCGACCCGTGCCAGGGCCGATCACGCCGCCGCCCGGCCTGCGACCGGTACCGGGCAATCGACCCAAGCCATCGGGTGCCCGGCCGGGCCGCGACGAATCGGCCAATCGACCTGCCGGGCACACGATGCCCCGGCCTGCCCGCCCAACGGGAAGCGCGGCGGTACCGGCATCCCATCGCCCGGAACCGTCGGCCGGCCATGTCCTGCCGGCGGGCAGGCCGTCCAAGGGCAAGGCGAAGGCCGGCGACGAGAAAGGCGACCGCGACAAGCACTGATCACCCGATGCATCCATGCGCCGTTGGTCCATCCGTCCGCAGCAAGCTCGCCGCCCGATGCCGCCTGCGCGATGCCGTTGCGTGTAGGGCTTGCAACGCGCACGTCACCCCTTGTCCACGGGCGGCATAGCAGCCTTTGCGCGTCCGGCGGCTGAGTTGTTCGCGTCGGCGTTCAGTCATCAACGACAGGAGTGCCCATGAGAACCGTAATGGAAACCTACCGCCGGCAACTGGACCGGCAGAGACAGAACGGTGGCATCGGCTGGGTGTTGCTGTGGCTGCTCGGCATACCGATACCCGTACTTATCCTGCTGTTCCTGCTGCGTGGCTGCACCTGACGCGCGCGTGCAGTCTTCGTCGAATCTTGCCGAGCCGATCACGTACAAGGAGAAGGACATGGCCGTAGACGTCGAACGCACCACGATCGTGGATGTGTCACCCGCCGGGATGAGTTGGGGCGCGATCCTCGCCGGCTGGCTGGTTGCGGTGGGCATCGCTTTCCTGATGTACGTCGCCGGGCTGGCCATGGGCTTTTCCGCGTTCGATCCCTATGACGCGGACGCCACCGCCAAAGGCATCGGCGCGGGCACCTGTGCGTGGCTGGTGTTGACCTGGGTCGTGTCGCTGTTTGTCGGCGGCATGTTCGCCAGCTGGTTCGACGGTCGCGACGACCAGACCACCGGCGTGATGCACGGCATCACCGTGTGGGGGCTTTCCATTGCGGCTTCGGGGCTGCTGCTGGCGCTGGGTATCGGTGGCGCGATCGGCAGTGGTGCCACTCTGGTGAGCGGCGCGGCCGGTGGCGTGCATGGACGCGCCATGACCCATCACGGCATCCGCGGCATGGGCGACAGCGATGCCAGCACCTTGCTGCAGGCGCAGCTGATGCAGCGGATCAGGCAGACAAGCAGCGCTGGCGCGCCGCTGGCAGATGCATCCGCAGCGGGCAGCGGCATGGACAGGCGCAGCGCACCACCGCTCGATCCACGCACGGCCAACGCAGCCACCCTGGCGCTGCTGGCCGATCACCCCGACACCGCCAGGGCGCTGCTCGGCGCCAACACAAGCATGTCGCAGGCCGACATCGACAGCACCGTGCAGGGTCTCTCTGCCGACGTGAGTCAGGCCAAGGCAAACCTGAAGGCCGCGGCCGACACCGCGGCCCACTACAGCGCCATGGCGATGTGGGTGTTGTTCGTCAGCCTGCTGTTGTCGCTGCTGGCCGCGGCGTTCGGTGGATGGATCGGCGCTGCGCATGTGCATCGGGTCTATCACCTGCGCCGGTACGCACGCAGCGCGCCACTGCGCTGACCGCTTCAGGCACTCCATGGCCACCAGCCGTGGCCATGGAGTGCATAACGATCGGCCGCCCGCTCGAACCGGTTGCGCACGCTGATCCCGCCGCTCAGCAGATACAACGGAAGGAACAACGGGCCGAGCGCCATGTACTGATATACATGCGCCCGTTCGTGATCGGCCAGCGAGACGGCCGACTCGATGCGGTGGCCAGCGCGATGCGCATAGGTGAAGCACGGCGTATCCAGCCGTTCGCCGGTATGCAGGATCACGTTGCCAAGGGTCAGTGCGCCACCGTTGCCCCACGGCCAGCGTCGCACCACCAACGCCAGTCCGCGCGCCTGCCAGCGCATCCGCGCACCGAAAGCGAGACCGATCACGCCCAGCAGCAGACCGGCCAGGCTGTTTGGCAGCGTCCACAGCATGCCGAGCGCCAGCACGCCGCGAGGCAAGCTTCGCCGGCGAAAACCGGTTGACCGATACGGCATTGTCATGGAGCGACACCTGCGCGTGACTTGGCTTTGCGCGCCGCCGTCGCCATCTTGTCGGCTACGGTGCCGTGCGCGCATCCCCTTGTCGGAGTCTGCCATGAATACCCCACTGGCTATCCCGTGCCCGCACTGCGGTGCACTCAACCGCGTGCCGGCGGACCGTGCCACCGAGCGGCCGAACTGCGGCCGCTGCAAGCAGGCGTTGTTCAATGGCCATCCGACGGAGCTGACTACCGCGAATTTCGACGCGATCGCCGGTCGCGGCGACCTGCCGGTACTGGTGGACTTCTGGGCGCCGTGGTGCGGGCCGTGCGTCGGCTTCGCGCCGGTATTCGTGCGAGCCGCCGGCCAGTTCGAACCCCGCCTGCGGCTGGCCAAGCTGGACACCGAAGCGCAGCCGCAGCTGGCCCAGCGCTTCAACATCCGCAGCATTCCCACGCTGATCATGCTGAAGCAGGGACGCGAGCTTGCCCGACAATCCGGAGCACTCGACGCGACGCAATTGCAGCAGTTCGTCGAAGGCGCGCTGGCGCGCGGCTGATCGGCGGGTTCAGCCCTTGCGCACCGCGTTGCCGCCTGCCGCCTGCCAGTGCAGCCAGTCGATCACGGCGGCTACCGCCGGGCGCGGCTTCGCCAGCGGCCGCACGACCCAGTAAGACGATCCCAACGGCACGCCAAGTTCGCCAAACGGACGCAGCAGGCTGCCATTGGCCACGTCGTCCGCCGCCAGCCGATGGCGGGCCAGCGCCACGCCCTGGCCCTGCATCGCCGCACGCAACACCAGGTCGGACGAGGTATAGCGCGCACCGCTCTGCAGTGCCAGCCTGGCCGGGCCATGCGCCTGCCGCCACAACTCCCACGACGCTTGCGGGTCGCGGTCATGCAGCAGGCGCAGCCCCGCCAGCTGCACCGGCTTCGATGGACGTCCGGACGTCTGCCACAACGCCGGGCTCATCACCGGATACAGCGCATCGTCCATCAACGGCTCGGCATGCAGCTCCCGCCAAGGTCCCGTGCCCATGCGGATGGCCAGATCGATGCGACCGTCGTCCAGCGCATCCAGCCGCTGCTCGACCTGCACCGACAGCTCGATTTTCGGATGCGCCTTTTCCAGCGCCGGCAGCCGCGGCAGCAGCCAGCGGATTGCAAACGACGGCGAGGTCGACAAGGTCACGGCGTGTGCAGGGCGGGTTTCGCGCAGCGCCGCCACCGCCTGTTCGATCCCGCGCAGGCCAGCCAGCGTGGCGCGGCCCAGCGTGTCGCCCTGCGGCGTGAAGACAAGCGCGCCTCGCCCGGCCGAAGCACGCAAAAGCGGCACACCGAGCCAGCGGTCCAGTTCGCCCAGATGCCGGCTCACCGAGGAGTGCGCCATGCCCAGCTCGCGGGCGGCAGCTCGGACGCCGCCGTGGGCATAGACCATGGCAAAGGCGCGCAGTGCATTCAACGGCAATTCGTTCATGGTCGGAATTCTAGACCATTGAACCTCCCCCACGGACCAGATCCCCGCCGCATGATGAGCGTCATTCAATCGCCGCCGAAGGACACATCACGATGGATCGCCTGATCGCCCTGGCTGGCCTGCTTTGCATTGCCGCGATCACGCCCGGCCCCAACAACCTGGTGGTGCTGCGTGCCGCGGGACATGGCGGCATTCGCGCCGCGGTGCCGGCCATCGCCGGCATCGTGCTCGGTGGCCTGCTGCTGCTCGCTCTGGCGGTGCTTGGCGCCGGCGCGGCGTTGCTGGCGCATCCATCGTTGAAACAAGGGATCGGCGCCATCGGCTCGCTGTATCTGGCGTGGCTAGGCGTATCGCTGTGCGTCGGTGGCGTGTCGCCCCGACAATCTCGCGCCACCTCGGCGGAGCCGGTCCCGGCGGCGGGCGCGCTGGGCCTGCTTGGCTTCCAGTTCCTCAACCCGAAGAGTTGGGTCATGGTGCTGACCGCGCTGGCGGCGCTGCCGGCGGCGGCCCTGCGCGATTACCTGCCGCTGGCCGGATTGTTCGTGCTGATTCCCACCGTGTGCCTGTTGCTGTGGGCCGCGCTCGGCGCATGGCTCGCACGCTGGCTGGTCCGACCCGTGGTACGCCGCGGCGTCGACATCGTGATGGGCGTTCTACTGGTCGCCTGCGCTTCGCTCTTGCTGCTTGAACCGTGATTGCCGCTTGTCAGTCAAAACACCCCGGAGATCGAACATGACCCTTTCCAATGCACCTCCCGTCCGCCACGTGCTGTGCCTGGCCGGCAGCCTGCGCCGAGACTCGTGGAACCGGCGGCTGCTGGGCGTGGCCGCGGCCCACGCTCCCGCGACGCTGCATCTGGACGTCTGCGGTGGGCTGGCTGCCGTACCGATGTTCGACGAGGATCTGGAACAACATGAGCCCGATGGCCCCGCCGGCGTGCGCTCGTTGCGTGCTTCGGTCGCCGCCGCCGACGGCCTGATCATCGCCACGCCCGAATACAACCATGCCATGCCGGGCGTGCTGAAGAATGCACTGGACTGGCTCTCGCGCGAATCCCCCCAGGGCGAGGTGCTGGTGGAAAAGCCGGTGGCCGTGTTCGGTGCCAGCGCGGGTCCATGGGGCACGCGCCTGGCGCAGGCATCGCTGCGGCAAGTGCTGCACACCTGCGGCGCGCTGGTGATGCCGGCGCCAACCCTGTTCATCGCCAACGCCGCCGCCCGCTTCGATGAAAATGCCGCGCTGGTCGACCCGGCCACCGCGGAATCGCTGCAGCGCTTCGTGCTGGCCTTCGAACAGTGGATGGCCCGCGTCGCGCCGGCGCCCGCCCGGCCGCAAGCCGCGCTGGCGATGGCGCGCTGATCGCCGACGTGTCCGGATGGCGCAGGTTCCCGCCACCCATGCCTTTACGCACACTCCCGCCGCCGTGCAGGCAGGTAGGCTTGGCGCTTTCGTCGCGAGGAAGCGGCCCGTGCGCAAGCCCCTGCAATCTGCCCTTCTGGCCTTCGTGCTGGCCGCATTCAATAGCGCGCCCACGCTTGCCGCCGACACCCGCAAGCCGGCAGCGGCAGACGACGCCGGCGGCAACGGTTTCCATCTGCAGCCGTTCCCGGCGGATGCACACGTCACGCAATCCACCACCGCGAACGGCAGGACGCTCAAGTACACCGTGACCGTCGGCTCGCTGCCCGTCCGCGATGCGAAGGGTGTCATCACCGGCGAAGTCGTGTTCACCGCCTACACCATGGCCGGCAGGGATCGGCCGGTGACGTTCGCGCTCAATGGCGGGCCGGGTGCGTCGTCGGTGTATCTGAACCTCGGCGCGATCGGCCCGAAAAAGGTGAACTTCGGCGTCGAGGGCGACAACCCTTCCGATCCGGTGACGCTGCACGACAATCCCGGCACCTGGCTGGGCTTCACCGACCTGGTGTTCATCGATCCGGTCGGCGCCGGTTACAGCCGGGCACTGGTGGAAGACAAGGAAGCCACCAAACAGTTCTACAGCACCGATACCGACATCACATACCTCTCGCGCATCGTCTACGACTGGCTGGTCAAGAACGGCCGCATGACCTCGCGCAAGTATCTGGTGGGCGAAAGCTATGGTGGTTTCCGCGGCCCGCGCATCACCGACTACCTGCAGACCCGGCTCGGCGTGGCGATGAATGGCGTGGTGCTGTTGTCGCCCTACCTCGACCCGGCAGCGTCCGACGACGAGAACGTGTCGCCGCTGCCGTGGATGCTGACGCTGCCCTCGATCGCCGCGGCGCACCTGGAACGCGAGCACAAGCTCACCCCTGAAGCGATGGCTGGCGTGATCGAGTACACCCGCGGCGAGTACGCGAGCGACCTCATGCGCGGCCGCTCCGAACCGCAGGCGACCGCTCGCGTGATCAAGAAGGTGACCGAGCTGACCGGGCTCGACCCGCTGTTCGTGAAGCGTTCCGGCGGTCGGCTGGAAACCCAGGCCTACCTGCGCGAGGTGTACCGTGCCGAAGGCCGGCTCGGCAGCCGCTACGACTCCAACGTCACCGCCTGGGATCCATTCCCGTATGCGCCACATCAGCAGACCGGCGACCCGATACTCAACGGCATCATTGCGCCGACCACCAGCGCAATGGTCGACTTCGTCACCCGGACGGTAGGCTGGAAGTACGACGGCCGCTACAACGCGCTGAGCTACGAAGTGGCCAAGCTGTGGCATGAGGACGACGACGCCCGCGAGGGTTCGGTGTCGCAGTTGCGCGAGTCGGTGGCGAACGACCCGCGCCTGCGCGTGCTGATCGCGCACGGCTGGGACGACCTCTCCTGCCCGTTCATGGCCTCGGTGCTGATCGTCGACCAGATGCCGGCCATGGGCGACTCGACCCGCGTGCGGGTGAAGAGCTATCCGGGCGGCCACATGTTCTATGCGCGCGCGGACAGCCAGGCCGCGTTGACCGCGGATGTGCGGGCGCTGTACGGCGTGAAGTAGCGCTCAGCGCACCAGCGTGCTGGCGCGCACCAGATATTGCACGCTGAACATGCGTCCGGAGTCGGTCCAGACCTGCTGGACAGCCAGGCCGGCCCTGGCCGCCAGGGCGGCAAAATCCTCCAGCGAATACTTGCAGCTGTACTCGACCTGGATCGCTTCGTCCGCGCGGAACGGCACGTTGACGCGACCCACTTTGACGTGTTGCTCGCGGCGGCTCACGAGATGGGTCTCGATGCGTCCGGCCATCGGGTTGTAATGCGCCCGATGGGCGAAGGCCGACAGCTCGAAATTGCTGCCGATGTCGCGATTCAACCGGCGCAGCATGTTGAGGGTGAACTCGGCGGTGACGCCGGCGCGATCGTTATAGGCCGCCTCGATCACCGCCGGATCCTTTTTCAGGTCGACGCCGATCAGGATGCCGCCGGCATCGCCCATCTCGTTGCGCATCTTGCGCAACAGTACGGCGGCCTCGCGGTTCTCGAAGTTGCCGATGGTGGAACCGGGGAAATACACCACCGTGCGACGCGGCGCCCGTGGCGGAATCGGCAGCCGCAATGGCTTGCTGAAATCCGCGCACAGCGGCTGCAGCGGCAGCTGCGGAAAGTCCATCGCCAGTTGCTCCACGCTGCGCCGCAGGGGCTCGGCCGAGAGCTCCACCGGCACATAGGCGATGGGCGCATGCAGATGCTGCAGCAACATGCGCGTCTTGCGCGCGCTGCCGCTTCCGTATTCGACCAGGCGCACCTCGCTGCCGAGCGTATCGGCAATGTCCTGCGCGTGTTCGTCCATCAACGCGATTTCGCAGCGCGTGAGGTAGTACTCAGGTTGCTCGCAGATCTTGTCGAACAACGCGGAGCCGCGTTCGTCGTAGAACAACCACGACGGCAATCGCTTCGGCTTGAGCGCCAGTCCGCGCTGGGCGATTTCCAGCAGATCGTTTACGGGCGGGCGACGATCGTCGTCGCTGACGCCACAAGGTTGCACACTGCTCATCGGTCCTGTCCCAATCGCAGCCCGGCGAATTGCCAACGGGCGTGAGGTGGAAAGAAGTTGCGGTAGGTGGCGCGGAGGTGATCGCGCGGGGTGACGCACGAACCTCCCCGCAAGACCCACTGGCCACACATGAACTTGCCGTTGTACTCGCCCAGCGAACCGGGCAGCGGACGGAAGCGGGGATAACCGATGTACGGCGAAGCCGTCCACTCCCATACATCGCCATAGATCTGCAGCAGATCCGCATCGCCGTGCGCCGCGCGCGGCTGGAAGCGTTGCTCGTCCTGCAGGTTGCCCTCCACGGGAACGCGCTGCGCCGCCGTCTCCCACTCCGCCTCGGTGGGCAGTCGGGCACCGGCCCAGCGCGCAAACGCCTCGGCCTCGTAGTAGCTCAGATGGCAGACCGGTTCGTGCGGATCGAGCGCCCGCACGCCAGCAAGAGTGAACTCGCTGGCCAGATCATCCCGCCAATAGAGCGGGTGCTGCCAGCTTTCGCGCTGCACGGTGGCCCAGCCGTCGGACAACCACAGGCCCGGCTCGCGATACCCTCCCTCGCGCACGAACGCCAGGTATTCCGCGTTGGTTACCAGCCGGTTGGCCAGCGCATGCGGATGCAGCAGGGTGCGGTGGCGCGGGGTTTCGTTGTCGAAGGCAAAGCCGTCGCCGCGATGGCCGATCTCGACGATGCCGTCGTGGCCGTCGATGAAGCGCAAGGGCACGGTGGCCGTGGCTGTCGGCGGCATCGGCGCGCGATACGCCGGCTGCAGCGGATTGCACCAGAGCGCGTGCTTGATGTCGGTCAGCAACAGCTCCTGATGCTGTTGCTCGTGCTGCAGGCCCAAAGAGACCAGGGTGGCAAGCTCCGGATCGCTATCGCGGGACAGCAGGTCGCGCACCGCGTCGTCGATGGCGTGCCGATAGCCACGCACGTCATCCAGCGAAGGCCGCGACAGCAGGCCGCGCTGGGGGCGCGCATGCCTCGGCCCGACGGACTCATAGTAGGAGTTGAACAGTCGGCTCCATGTGGCGTCGCGCGGCCGGTAGGCCGGATCGCGCCCCAGCACGAACTGCTCGAAGAACCAGGTGGTATGCGCCAGATGCCACTTGCCGGGACTGGCGTCGGGCATCGATTGCAACTGCAGATCCTCGGCGCTCAGGCCGACACATAGATCCAGCGTGCGACGGCGCACGTGGTCGAAGCGTGCCGCCATCGCGGATGTCGCTGGCATCTGCCGGGCGGTCATCGTCACTGCTGCCCCGGCAAGGCCGGAGCGGCGGCGGCAAGCCGGGGCATCGGGTAGCGCTTATCGTTCAAAAACATGGCCGTCAGCATGCCGTGCCTGCCGTTCACTTCTTGTGATAGGGGGATGTCAGATACTTTGCATCGGCCGTCCGACGCACCTGCGCCGATGCCGGCACAAGCCCTTCCCCGTGGCCCCGCCACGGCACGCGTCCAGCCCGACAGACCGAGGTAACGCCCATGAAAATGATCACTCCCACCCTGCTGCTCATCGTCATTGCGTGCACCCATGTCGGCCCCGTCAAGGCGTCCGAAACCGCAGCCGCGCGATCACCGCTGCCGGCGGCTGAGTGCATCGACACCACCCAGATCAACGAGTGGCACATCGTGGACGCACATACTGCCATCGTGCGCACCGGACCGAAACGCTATCTGGTGACTTTGCAGCACGCGTGTCCGCGATTGGGCATGCCGCCTGCCGGCCTGATCTTCCGGCCCAACCGGTCCAACGCAGCCGTCAACCGGGGCCGCATCTGCGGCGAGGTTGGCGAGACCGTGCGCTCGCGCAACCAGCCGCCATGTGCGATCGAGTCGATCGGCAAGATCGACAAGACCCGCTTTGATGAAATGAGCGCGCAAGCCAAGCGCCATGGCAGCGGTGCGGACCAGCCGACGGCCATCCCGGCCCACTAGTTCCCCGCCCGACCCAGCATGCGGAAAGCCGAAAGCAGAAGAGCCCGGACATGCCGGGCTCTTCTGCGTCAAATGGCAACGTCGTGCATCTCAGTCGCCGTCGTAACCGTCGTCCTGATCGTAACCATCGTCGCGGATGTACCGCGTCTGCGGATTGTCGTACACCACGGTGCGGGTTTCGACCACGCGACGTCGCACGATCGGCGGGCCGTCTTCGTAGATGACCGTGCGCGGCGGAGCATAGACCGGCGCACTGTAATACACCGGCGCCGGTCGCATAGAATCAGCTACTAGGCCAAGCACGGCGCCGGTGACGATGGCGCCGGCGATCCAGCGCCCGCCGCTCCAGTGCCCGCCACCATGGCCGTAATAGCCCCCATGGCCGCCGTAGTAACCATGACCGCCGTAGTAACCACCGTGGCCCCCGCCGTGATAGCCGTGCCCACCACCCCAGCCGTGTGCCGACGCGCCGAGCGGCATGGCCAGCACTGCCATCATCGCGAAACCGAGTACCGCCAGCTTGCTCGCGCCACTGAAATGTCGAGTCATGATTTCTCTCCGTTGTGCAGCACGGATGCTCGGCTGATCACACTTAATGTGGACTGAAGCGTTCACTTTTTGATGCGTGCCGTATCCCACGGATTTATCCCGGGGTCGGCCTTGCGTCGCCGCAGCAGCCAGCAACCGTGAATGTCGGCGCGGCGGGCGAAGTCGAACGGGATGCTGGGAGCGGTCCAGTCCTCGATCTCGAAGCGTTGCTCCAGCTCCGCCCGATCGAGCTTGAAACGGCGGAAATTGTTGGAGAACACGATCACGCCATCGCGGGTCAACCGTTCGTTGCAGGCGTCGAGCAACTTGACGTGGTCGCGCTGCACGTCGAAATCCTCGGCGCGCTTGGAGTTTGAAAAGGTGGGTGGATCGACAAAGATCAAACCGTAATGGCCACGGTCGCGCTGCAGGAACTCCAGCGCGTCGAACTGCATGAGTCGATGGCTGGCTCCGCTGAACCCGTTCAACGCGAGATTGCGCGACGCCCAGTCCAGGTATGTGGCGGACAGATCCACGCTGGTGGTTTCAAGCGCGCCACCGGCAGCTGCATGCACGCTGGCGGTGGCGGTGTAGGCAAACAGGTTGAGGAAACATTTTCCATCCGCCAGTTCGCGCACCTTGGCGCGCACCAGCCGGTGATCGAGGAACAGGCCGGTGTCCAGATAGTCGGTGAGGTTGACCAGAAACTTCAGGCCGTCCTCCTCCACCTCGATGAACTCGTTGCGCTGGTCGAGCTGACCGTATTTCGAACCACCCTTGCCGCGTTCGCGCGTCTTGATCGCGATGCGCTCGCGCGGCACGCCCAGCACCTCGCCGGCGACGCGAGCGATCTCGCGCAGGCGCAGGCGGGCGATGTCCGGTGGCACGTCGGCCGGTGCCCGGTACTCCTGGATGTGCAAGTGATCGTTGCCGGCGGTGTCGCCGTAGACGTCGATCGCGGCTGCGTACTCGGGCAGGTCCTGATCGTAGGCGCGCCAGCAATGGATGCCTTCGCGGGTGAGCCGCCTGCGCAGGTGTTTGACGTTCTTTTCGAGCCGGTTCTTCAGCATCTGCGCACCGGCAGACAGTGGCTTGGGCTCGCGCGGGGCTTCGTCGCGCCTGCCGAGGTCGAAGGTCAGCAGCACGGTTTCCAGTGCGCCGTTGTACAACGCATAGCGCTTGTCCGCATGCAGCTGCATCGCCCGGCCCAGTTCCACATCGCCAGCCAGCACGGCAGCGCGCCAGCCGGTGAAGTGGGCACGCAAGGCATCCCCCAGGGCGCGATACAGCTTCGGCATCTCGGCGCGTTCGCCCAGGCGCTCGCCATACGGCGGATTGGTGATCACCAATCCATACGCAACACCAGGCGGCGGTGCGGCATGCGCCACGTCTTGCTTGTCCAGCGTGAAGAAGCCGGCGACACCCGCTTCCTGTGCATTGCGTTTGGCCATCTGCACCATGCGCGGGTCGGCGTCGCTGCCGAAGAACACACTGCGCAATCCGCGCAGGCCGGTTTCGGCGCGCTGCTTCGCCTCATCCAGCAAGCCCCGCCACAGCGCGATGTCGTGCTGCTGCCAGCCGAGAAAGCCGAAATACTCGCGGCGCAAGCCCGGCGCCACGTCAGCCGCCATCAGCGCCCCTTCGATCAGCAAGGTGCCGGAACCGCACATGGGATCGAGCAGCGCGCCGCCGGCGGCGTACACCTCTGGCCAGCGCGCGCGCAGCAGCATCGCGGCGGCGAGGTTTTCCTTCAGCGGCGCCTCGCCCTGTTCTTCGCGCCAACCGCGCCGGTGCAATGGCGAGCCAGCCAGATCCAGCGATAGCGTGGCGCGGTCGCGACGCACACGCACGTTAATACGGATGTCCGGCTCGTCCGTATCGATGCCCGGCCGGTTGCCGTCGCGCTGGCGGAACTGATCGACTATCGCGTCCTTGGTGCGCAAGCCGATGAACTGGCTGTGGGTGAGTTTGCTCATTGCGGTACCGGCATCCACCGCGAACGTGGCATGAGCGGCGAGATGCTGGCTCCAGTCGATCTCCTGCACGCCGCGATACAACGCATCGTCGTCGACCGCATCGAACTCGGCCAGCGGCAGCAGGATGCGGCTGGCCAGGCGGGACCACAGGCAGGCGCGGTACGCGGTTTCCAATGTGCCGGAGAAATGCGCGCCGGCCAGCGCCTCGCGCACGTCGCCGGCACCCATGGCGACCAGTTCGTCGCGCAGCAGGTACTCGAGGCCTTTCGGGCAGGTCGCGAAGAATGCCCTGGACGGGAGCGGGCTCATGCGATGGTCGCCAGCTGGTCCAGCATCAGCCGGAACTGCGCAGCGATCATGTCCATGCTGCCACTCAGTCGGTGGTCGTCGTCCAGCACCAGCAGCGGCAGCTTGCGCCGGGCGGCGAACGCCTGCACGCCCGCCAGCGGACAAACCTCGTCGCGCCAACCGTGGATCAGCAGGGTAGGCGCATTGCTTCGCAGATCGAACTTGCGTGCATGGCCCGGGATCTCGCTCGGCGTGGCCAGCAACAGCAAGCCGGCCACCGGCACGTCCAGCGAGACCAGCCCCGACACGAACGCCCCCATGCTGGAACCGACCAGCAGGGGCGGCGTATCCAGTGCCGCGATGGTGGCGCGCAGCCGGGCGATGCGTGGTTCCACCGAGCCGGCATGGCCGCGCGCATCGTCGGCGCCGTAGTCCGGCCGCTGCGTGCGCCAACCCAGCGATTCGGCCAGCACCGCCAACGCGCTCACCTTGGTGGCGTCCGGGCCGGAGTCCGAGCCGTGGGAAAGAATGATCTGGCCGCGCATGGCGGTCTCCATGAAAACTGCAGAATGCAAGGTGTTCATGGTAACAGGCGGCGTTTCCGCAGGGCCTTGCTGCATGCGAAACTGCCGCGCATGAGCCTGAGCATCCGTGACCAGCCACTGCCCTACGTCGACGTGCTGCCCGAGCGTTCCGCCGGCGCGGTCGAGCTGGTGGTGATCCACTGCACCGAACTGCCGGACCTGGCCACGGCACGCGAGTACGGCGAAAAAGTCCTGCACCCCAGCGGCGCCGGCAACAGCGGGCACTACTACATCGACCGCGACGGCGCGATCTATCGCTACGTACCCGGCACGCGCGTGGCCAACCACGTGCGCGGGCACAACCCTGGCTCGATCGGCATCGAACTGGTCAATCTTGGCCGCTACCCGCAGTGGTGGGACTCGCGCCACCAGCAGATGACCGAGCCGTACGGCGAAGCCCAGATCGCGGCACTGAATGCCCTGCTGGCGCAACTGCGTGCGGAATTCCCGAACCTTCGCCAGATCGCCGGCCATGAGGACCTGGACACCGCGTTGATGCCGTCCAGCGACGATCCCGCGCTGCAGGTCCGCCGCAAGCTCGACCCCGGCCCGCGCTTCCCCTGGACCGACATCGTCCCGGCCTGCGGCCTGCAGCGACTGCGCTAGACCGCATCGCCCCTTTCGAGCCGCATCCATGGCCGGAGTTCGACGTCCAGCCGCTGCTGCAATCGACCACCGTCGCAGTGCACGACGTGTGCTGCAGCGGCGATGCTGGTGGCCGACTGCGAGGACGTCGCCGCGCTGGCGCAGGACCTGGGCTTCTCCAGCCACAGCCATTTCAGCGCCGCATTCCACCAGGCCTACGGCCGCACACCCACGGCGTTCCGCCGGGTCGCGCTGTCGCAGTCGTCGTGAATCGCTAAATATCCTGACAGCCGCCGCCGCCGGCCGGTGGTCTCCTGTGCCTGCCCGATCGCGGGCCTTACCGGAGATACGCCATGAACGAGAACACCTGCGCCGCCTGCGACTATCCGCTCGACGGCAACGCCATCAAGGTCACCATCGGCGGCCGCACCGTCGAGGTCTGTTGCGAGGAGTGCGCGCAGAAGCTGCGCGAGGCGGAAGCGAAGTCGTGAGCGGCGGAACCTCATCATTCGCCGCACGACTGGCAGCGCCGGGCATGAACCGGCGCTGCTTCCTCGCCGCGTCCGCGGGTACGCTGGCCGGCGCCGTGTCGGCACCGATGCAAGCGGCGGGCTTCCAGGCCGCGCGCCGCTATACCCGTACCGCATTCGGCCGCATCGCCCACGTCGAACGTGGCAGCGGGCCGGCGGCGCTGTTCGGCTTCCCGCTCTACGGCTTCCACTGGCGCGGTGGTGTGCTCGACCGCTGGCTGGGCGCGTGCCAGGGCAGCAAGCCGTTGTGGCCCGAGGAACACCCCGATGTGATCGCCGAGGAAGCGCGGCGACTGTGGGCTGCGCAGGGAGACCAGGCATGACGACACATCCTTTCCCTCGCATCGCGGTGTACGGCGCCTACGGCCATACCGGTCGCTTCGTGCTGGCCGAACTGCGCCGCCGCGGCTTCGTGCCGGTGGCCTGCGGCCGCGACGCGGCCAGGCTGCATGAACTGGCCGCGGTCGCCGACGTCGAGGTCCGCGTCGCCTCCACCGATGACCCCGCTGCGCTGGATGCCGCCTTCGCCGGCACCGCCGCCGTCCTGCATTGCGCCGGGCCCTTTCTCGACACCGCCGCGCCGGTGCTGGAGGCGGCGCTGCGCGCACGCATCCACTACCTCGATGTGGCGGCGGAACAGCGTGCCGTGACCGACGTCCTGGCGCGCGATGACGAGGCGAAAGCCGCGGGCGTGACGGTGGTGCCGGCAATGGCCTTCTATGGCGGCCTTGCCGATCTGCTGGCCAGCGCCGCGCTCGACGGCGCCACCGACGCGGACACGGTGGACATCGCCGTCGCGCTCGACGGCTGGCATCCGACGCGCGGCACCCGCCTCACCGGCGAGCGCAACCATTACCCGCGCACGTACATCGAGCATGGCCGCACCCGCACCGTGCCCGACCCCGCGCCGGTGCGCGAGACCGACTTCCCGGCACCGTTCGGGCGGCTGGAAACGGTGCTGCTGCCGTTGTCCGAGGCCGTCGTGGTACCTCACCACATCGCCTGCCGCAACCTGCACGCGTGGATGAACCTGGCCCCGCTGCGCGATTTGCGCGATCCGGCCACACCAGCGCCGGTCGCCGCCGACGACAGCGGCCGCTCCGTGCAGCGCTTCGCGGTCGACGTGCGCGTGCGCCGCGGCAACCACGCATGCCGCGCCATCGCCAGCGGACGCGACATCTACGCCGTCACCGCGCCACTGCTGGTCGAGGCGCTGCAACGCATTCTCGACGGCCGCGTCCGCGCTCGCGGCGCGCTCGCCGCGGGCCAGGCCTTCGACGCACGCGACTTTCTCGCCGCGCTCGATCCCGCGGCAGTTACGGTCACGTTCGAAGTCGGCGCGGGGTCGATCGGCGCCCGCTGAATGCAGGGTCGGGCACCGCCACCGTTATACTGGCGGCCCCCTGCAAGGACACGCCATGAGCGAAGACCACGTTGCCGAACTTGTCGAGCTGCTGCAGCTGGAACGGCTGGAGGACAACCTGTTCCGAGGTCAGAGCCGCGATATCGGCACGCGCTTCGTCTTCGGCGGCCAGGTCCTGGGGCAGGCCCTGGCAGCGGCACAGGAAACCGTTGATCCGTTGCGCGAGGCGCATTCGCTGCACGCCTACTTCCTGCGTGCGGGCGACATCGAGGCGCCGATCGTCTACAACGTGGAGCGCACCCGCGACGGCGGCACGTTCTCGTCACGTCGCGTCGTGGCGATCCAGCATGGCCAGCCGATCCTCAACGGCTCGGTGTCGTTCCAGGTACCCGAGCAGGGCGTGGAACACCAGACCTCGATGCCCGAAGTGCCCGCGCCCGGGGATCTGGAACCGTTGCATCCGCTGCCGCCGGACGAGCTGGCCCGGTTGCCGGTAAAGCTGCAACGCTGGATGGGCATCGATGGTCCGTTCGAGTTTCGCCAGGTGTGGCCCCGCGACGAACGGCACCCGGCGAAGCGCCCGCCGATCCAGCACATCTGGTTCAAGCTGACCTCGCCAATCAGCGACTCGGCCATCCTGCACCGTTCCCTGCTCGCGTATGCCTCGGACTTCCATCTGATCGGCACCGCCACGTTGCCACACGGCATCTCCTATCTCACCCACAACGTGCAGATGGCCAGCCTCGATCACGCACTATGGTTCCACCGGGCGTTCCGCGTCGACGAGTGGTTGCTGTATTCGTTCGACAGCCCTACCGCGCAGGGCGGCCGCGGGCTGGCGCGCGGGCAGATCTTCAGCCGCGATGGCCGGCTGGTCGCCTCCACCGCGCAGGAAGGCCTGATCCGCGTTCGCAGCGACTGATCGCGTAAACTCCACGCATGCGCCAGATCTATACCTCGCCTCGCCACGAAAACATCGACCGCGTGATCGCCCTGATGGCCGAGCACGGCATCGAGGCCAGCGTGGCCAATCGTTCCAACTACAGCCGTGCGACCTGGCAGCGTTTCAGCTACTCGCAGCGGCAGGACAACCGCGACAGCTGGGCGCAGGTCTGGATCACCCACGCCGACGACTACGCGCGCGCGCGCGCGCTGTTGCGCGAGATCGGCATCGAGCCGGTGATCCGCCATGGCGAGGAACTGGCCGCAGCGCGCCATCCGACGCCCGCCACGCGACGCCAGCACACGGTGGCGCGGGCACGGCACATCACGTTGCTGCTGGTGCTTGCCGCTTTCGCCGTGGTGATGCTGCGCTACCTGCGCCTCATTTGACACTTTGCCGATGGTGCGTTGGCGCTGCACGGGCATAGAATCGGGCCATGTCCCGCTCCGACCAAGTCCGCCTGTTCCAGACCCTGCCCCACGCGTGCGGCTACTACGCCGACCGTACCGCGCAGAACCTGGTGCTCGACCCGGCCGCGCCGCAGCTCGACCAGCTGTACGGCCCCGCGCTGGAACGCGGTTTTCGACGTGCCGGCGGCCATCTGTATCTCCCGCATTGCGCGCAGTGCCATGCCTGTACGCCGTGCCGCATCGACGTGGCGAACTTCGAGCCCGACCGTGCCCAGCGCCGTTGCCTGAAGCGCAACGCCGATCTCACCATCAGCGAATCCATTCCCGGCTACAACCGCGAACGTCACGCCCTGTACGAGCGCTACCTGCAGACCCGCCACGTCGGTGGCGGCATGGATGATGCCGAGGCCAGCGATTTTCGCCGTTTCCTCACCGCGCCGTGGAGCCCCACCCTGTTTCTGGAACTGCGCCTGGGCGAACGCCTGCTGGCCGTGGCTGTGACCGACATCTGCCTCAACGGCATTTCGGCCGTCTACACGTTCTACGATCCCGACGAAGGCCCGCGCAGCCTCGGTACCTGCGCGATCCTGCAACAGATTGAACTGGCGCGCCTTCGCGGCATACCGTGGCTCTATCTGGGTTTCTGGATAGACAGCCATCCCAAGATGGATTACAAGCGGCGCTTCAGGCCGCTGCAGATCCGCACCGCCGAAGGCTGGACCACGATGTCGTAGGTATGCCTGTGCGCACAGCGCATATGAACGAGCCCGCGGGCGCGATCATTCGGCCGGTGCCGGATACGGAAACAACTTCTCCAGCGGAATCGACAAGCCGTCGTCACCCACCACCCGGCAATGCCCGCGGTTGAGCTGCCGCGGTTCGCTGACGCCGCAGCTGTGCGCGATGATGCCGACCTCCTTCATCACGTTCTTCGCATAGTGATAGACGCGCTCGCTCTTGTCCGTCACGACCAGGCCGCGCTGCAGCTTCGGGTTCTGCGTGGTGATGCCGGTGGGGCATGTATTGCGGTTGCACTGCAGCGACTGGATGCAACCCAGCGCCAGCATGAAGCCGCGCGCAGAGTTGACGAAGTCCGCGCCGATCGACAGCGCCCACGCCACGTCGTAGGCGGTGATGCACTTGCCCGAGCACACCACCTTGATGCGCTCGCGCAGGCCCTTGACGATCAACATGTCGAGCAGCGCCGGCAGCGCCTCGTGCAGCGGCAGGCCGACGCCTTCCATCAGGGTCTGCGGCGCGGCGCCGGTGCCGCCTTCGGAGCCGTCGACGATGATGAAATCCGGCGCGCTCGCGATGCCGCGCTTCCACACCTCGTCACACAGCTCGCCGATCCATTCCACCCCGCCGAGCACCGCCTTGAAGCCGACCGGCTTGCCGGTGAGCTCGCGGATGTGACTGATGCTGTCCATCAGCTGCGACACGCTGCCGATGTCGAGGTGGCGGTTCGGGCTTTGCGAGTCCTCGCCGACCGGAATGCCGCGGATCGCGGCGATTTCGGCGGTGACCTTGGCGCCCGGCAGCAAGCCGCCCATGCCCGGCTTGGCGCCTTGGCCGAGCTTGATGCTGACCATCTTCACCTGCGGGTGCGCGCAGATCGCCAGCAGCTTGTCATCGTCCAGCTTGCCCTCGGGCGTGCGCACGCCGTACTTGGCGGTGCCGATCTCGAAGACGATGTCGCAGCCGCCTTCGAGGTGATACGGCGCCAGGCCGCCCTCGCCGGTATCCATCCAGATGCCCGCCTTCGCCGCGCCGCGCGACAGCGCGCGCACCGCTGGTGCCGACAGCGCGCCGAAGCTCATCGCCGAGATGTTGAAGAACGCGGCGTGGCTGTAGGGCTCACGCGCATGCGGACCGATCGTCAACGGCACCGGCTCGACATGATCCACGCCAAGATCGGGAAACGGCGCATTGACGAAGAACGGCACGCCCTCCGCACGCAGGTCGCGGCTGGAGCCGAACGCGCTGGTGTTGTCCGCATCCTTGGCGGCGCGGTAGACCCAGGTACGCTGCGCGCGATTGAACGGCATCTCCTCGCGGTCGCTGGAATACAGGTACTGGCGAAAGAATTCGCCCAGGTGCAGGAACCAGTAGCGGAAGTGGCCGATCACCGGGAAGTTGCGCAGCACCGCGTTGCCGGTCTGGTTGCGGTCGACGACCCAGGTTGCCATCAGCACCACGACCGCCAGCGCCAGCAGCAACAGGGCGAACGCCACGCCGAGCTCCACCACGAGCACCAGCCAATGCGCAAATCCGCTCGATTCCATGTCCCGTTTCCTTCAATCCGCTTTCGTGTCCAGCAAGCCTATCGCATCGCCCTGCGTTCACAACTCGATGCGCAGGCGGCTCGCCGCACGCACCGCCTTGCCCACTGCCGCCTCCACCGACGCGGCGCGCGCCAGCGTCACGGCCATGCGCCGTCGCCCTTTCACTTCGGGTTTGCCGAAGATGCGCAGTTGCGTATCGGGCTCGGCCAGCGCTTCGGCAACGCCGTGGTAGCGCGGCGCCGCGCCGTCACCCTCGACCAGCACCGCGCACGAAGCCGACGGCCCGTACTGGTGGATCACCGGAATCGGCAGGCCGAGGATCGCCCGCGCGTGCAGCGCGAACTCGGAAAACTCCTGCGAGATCAGCGTGACCAGGCCGGTGTCGTGCGGCCGCGGGCTGACCTCGGAGAAAATCACCGCATCGCCCTTCACGAAGAACTCCACGCCGAACACGCCCCAGCCACCCAGCGCGCCGGTCACGGCCGCAGCCTGGCGCTGTGCTTCGGCCAGCGCCACATCGCTCATCGGCTGCGGCTGCCACGATTCGCGGTAGTCGCCCTCCTCCTGGCGATGGCCGATCGGCGCGCAGAAGCTCACGCCATCGACGTGCCGCACGGTAAGCAGGGTGATCTCGTAGTCGAAGTCGACGAAGCCCTCGACGATCACCCGGCCCTTGCCGGCACGCCCACCGGACTGCGCGTAGTTCCACGCGTGCTGCAATTCGTCGGCGCCGCGCACCACGCTCTGGCCTTTGCCGGACGAACTCATCACCGGCTTGATCACGAACGGGTAGCCGATCGCGGCAACGGCTTCTCGATATTGCGCTTCGCTATCGCAGAAGCGATACGGCGAGGTCGGCAGCTTCAGTTCCTCGGCGGCCAGCTTGCGGATGCCTTCGCGATCCATCGTCAACCACGCCGCACGGGCAGTCGGGATCACTCGCTGGCCTTCCTTCTCCAGCTCGATCAGGGTCGGTGTGTGGATCGCCTCGATCTCCGGCACCACCAGGTCGGGTTTTTCCAGTTCGATCACTGCGCGCAACGCCTTGCCGTCCAGCATGTCGATCACATGGCTGCGATGGGCGATCTGCATGGCCGGCGCATTCGCATAGCGATCCACCGCGATCACTTCCACGGCGTAGCGCTGCAACTCGATCGCCACCTCTTTGCCCAGTTCGCCGGACCCAAGCAGCAGCACGCGCAGCGCATGGTCGGAATGGGGCGTGCCGAATGGCTTCATCGGGTTCTCCGGTGCAGGCAAAACGGCATTGTATGCGGCCGCGCGGGCGCGCATGGGGCCGCCATTTTCCGCCTCCCTGGGCGGGCACCGGCGAGGACTTGTAACTGATATCAATTTGATATCTAATCTCGGCACCTCAGGGAGAAGACTCATGAACGAACGCAATGGTTTTTCCGTCGCAGGCATACCCTTCATCGGGCTGTGCCTCGTGCTGGCCGGCATCGGCGTCGCACTGCTGTTCTCCACCATTCACGGCCGTCCCGATGCCCCGGCGCCGGCGCCCATGCTGACCGGTGTCGCCTTGCTGGTGATCGACGGGTTTTTGCTCAAGGGCTTTTTCCAGGTCGCACCGAATGAGGGCCAGGTGCTGCAGCTGTTCGGCAAGTACGCCGGCACGGTGCGCCAGGAAGGCCTGCGCTGGACCAATCCGTTCTACGCCAGGCGGCGCATCTCCCTGCGCGTGCGCAACTTCGAGAGCGGCAAGCTCAAGGTCAACGACAGCGACGGCAACCCTATCGAGATCGGCGCGGTGGTGGTGTGGCAGGTGCTGGACACCGCCGAAGCCGTGTTCTGCGTCGACGACTACGAGAACTACGTGCACATCCAGAGCGAATCGGCGCTGCGGCAGATGGCGCAGAGCTACCCCTACGATGCGCACGACAGCGGCCAACCATCGCTGCGCAGCCATGGCGAGGTGATCAATTCGCATCTGCGCGACGAGATCCAGAACCGCCTCGGCAAGGCCGGCGTGCAGGTGGTCGAGGCGCGCATCAGCCACCTCGCCTATGCCCAGGAGATCGCCCAGGCCATGCTGCAGCGGCAGCAGGCCGGCGCGATCATTGCCGCGCGCACCCGGATCGTCGAGGGCGCGGTGAGCATGGTCGAGATGGCGCTGGAACAGCTCAGCCAGCGTGGCGTGGTGCAGCTGGACGAAGAGCGCAAGGCGGCCATGGTCAGCAATCTGCTGGTGGTGCTGTGCGGCGAGCGCGGCACCCAGCCAGTGCTGAACACCGGCACGTTGTACTAGGAGACGGCCATGGGCAGCCCGATCGCAATTCTCCTGATCGTATTCATTGCGAGCCACGCCGCAAGGCGTGGACGCCTGCGGCACTGAGCGGCATGGCGGCCGAGAAAAAAGCTTATCCCTTGCGCATCAGCGCGACCGTGCTGGATGCGATGCAACGCTGGTCCGACGACGAGTTGCGCAGTGTCAATGCGCAGATCGAGTACGTGCTGCGCGAGGCGCTGCGCAAGGCGGGCCGGCTCAAACCCGGCAAGAGCGAGCCGATGACGGACGACGACAACTGAGCCGACCAAGGCCGGCTCCAATCCATGCTGATTCCATCGAGGAGCGCAACGATGTCTGCAACGTGGGAGTACAAAGTCATGACCCTCAAGCACGGCGGCGGCGGCCTGCATCTCACGCTGACGCCGACAGACGAAGAAAGCATCGCCGCGCTCAATCGCGAAGGCGCCCTGGGTTGGGAACTGGTCACCGCGATCTGCCCCGGCCTTGCCCAGCCTACCCTGCTGTATTTCAAGCGACTGCGCTGAGCTGTCCCACTCCAGGAAACCGCAATGAGCGCCACCCCTGCGACACTGCCGAGCCGCACTCCCCATCTGAAGCTCGCCCTGCTGTTCGGCGCCGCCGGCGCGCTGGCGACGCTGGCCCTGCTGCCTTACCTGCTCGCGTTGATGCCGCAGAAATTTGCGGCAATGCCATTGCCGCTGCCCGTCGTGGCAGGCGCGCAAATCGCCCAGGCGGGTTTGCTGTGCTGGTTGCTCGCCTGGCTGGGACTCTGCCTGGGCACGCCGTATGGCCTGGACGCGCCGTGGCTGCGCGCATGGATCTACCGGCGTCCGCGCGATCCAGCGGGGCATCCACACTGGGGGCTGGCGGCGCTGCTTGGCGTGCTGGCCGCCGTGGTGGTGGCCGGACTGTCGTTGCTCGGCCCGAAGGAGGCCGTCGAACAGGCCGCCACCGCAACAGGCTGGGCCTGGCGCGGATTCCTGGCCTCGTTCTACGGCGGCATCGTGGAGGAGGTGGAATGTCGCCTCTTCCTCGTCGCTGTCATGGTGTGGCTGCTGGCGCGATGCAACCGGCGCGTGGCCCGGCCGTGGATGTTCGTGCTGGCCATCGTGCTCGCTGCACTGCTGTTCGGCGCAGGCCATCTGCCCGCGGCGTTCGCCATCGGGATGGCGCACACCCCGGCACTGATCACCCGCATCGTGGTGCTCAACGCGCTGGTGGGCGTGGTGACCGGCGGCCTGTTCTGGAAGTACGGACTGGAACACGCGATGCTGGCGCACTTCTGCGCCGATCTGGTGCTGCATGTCGGAGTGCCGCTGACGCTCGGCTGAGATGCGGCCTGCGCGGTATCAGCGCGCAGCCAGCGCGACCGGCCGCAAATCGGGCAGGCCGAGAATCTGGGGGCGCGGGTCACGCCGGCTCGTCGCAATGAGCCAGTTCCCCTCGCCGACGATCGAGTCGATGGCTCCCGCGCCATTGGCGGCTCCCAGACGACGCAACAGGCGACCGTCATTGGCGTCATAGACCACCAGTTCACGCGTGGCGGGGTCGACGACCAGCAACCAGTCGTGCCCTGCGTCCTTCCAATGCACCAGGGGCGAGACGGTCGCCGCCGTGTCGGCCGTGTCGTCACCGGTTGTCGTATGCGGCCGGTAAAGATGCGCCGCCCAGGCGATCAGCGCAGCGAGCGCCAGCCACGGCAGCAAACGCCAGGACCATGGTGCATGTGGCCGCGGGTGCGCGCTGCGACGAAGGGTCATCGGCGTGTTCATGCCGACAGCCTCCCATCGCGCGATGACAAGCCGGTGACGCGCGCAAGAACTAATCGTTACCGCGACTCAGCGACCAGCCCAGTGCGATCCATCCAGCGATCAAAGCGAGCCCGCCGAGCGGCGTGACGACGCCCGTCCAGCGTGGCGCCCCCAGTGCGAGCGCATACAGGCTCCCGCTGAAGAGCACGATGCCGAGGCCGAACGCGGTGATCGCGAGCCGCCCGCTGCGGCCACGTCCGAGGGTCGCGGCCAACGCCAGTGCCAGCGCGTGCCAGACGTGGTAGTTCACCGCGGTGTGCCAAAGTTCCAGCCTTGGCGCATCGAGCACGCTGCGCAAGCCATGCGCGCCGAACGCGCCGAGCAGCACCGCACTGGCGCCGGCCACGCCGACCAATACGCCCATTCGCGTGGTGACAGGTTGTCGCATCATTGCCGAATATCCTGGTTGCCGGGCCGTGCATGCCGACCCCTGTCGTATGCTTGGCCGGTTGATCGTCCGGATTCTCGCATGAAGCCTTGCCGCATCTTTCTCCCCGCCCTGCTGCTGATCGCTGGCCTGTTGCTCGCCGGCTGCCATCGGAATGAACCGTTGCCGTTGCGGCTGACCAACATCAGCGGCCACATGCCCGACCTCGATTTCAAGCTCACCGACGATCTCGGCAAATCGGTGACCGGCGCGGACTACCGCGGCAAGGTGGCGCTGCTGTATTTCGGATACACGCACTGCCCGGACGTCTGCCCGCTCACCCTGGCACAGCTGCACGTGGTGATGCAGCGATTGGGCCCGCTGGCCGATGGCGCGCGGATATTGTTCGTCAGTGTCGACCCGGCACGCGATACGCCAGATGTCATGCACGCCTACGTCCATGCCTTCGATCCGCGCGCCGTCGGCCTCACCGGCGACGCGCGCGCGATCGAGGCGCTGAGCAAGCGTTACCGCTCGGCGTTTTCCCGCGAGCCGGGCTCGGCCGACGGCAATTACGAGGTCACCCACAGTTCGGCGATCTACGTGTTTGACGGCGCGGGCAAGGCACGGGTGCTCGCTACGCCATCCGCCTCGCAGGACGATCTCGTGCACGATCTGCATCTCTTGCTCGACACCGGAACCAAATGATGAAATCCATTACCTTGTCCCTGCTGCTCGGCAGCCTGCTGTGCGCGGGCGGAGCCCATGCCACCGCGGCCGAACACGTGCGCGTCAGCCACGCGTGGATCCGCGTGCTGCCTGGCGACCTGCCCGCTGGCGCCTATGTCACGCTGCAGAACGACGGCGACCAGCCCGCCGCGCTGAGCGGCGCCAGCAGCACGCGATATACCGATGTGATGCTGCACCATAGTTCCACCGCTGGCGGCATGAGCCGCATGACGATGGTCGACACGGTGACCGTGCCCGCTCACGGCCAGGCGGTGTTGGCACCGGCGGGTTATCACTTCATGCTGATGCGGGCGACCAAACCCGTGAAGCCCGGCGACTCCATCCCGCTGACGCTCAAGTTCTCGGATGGCAGCACGCTGGTCGCCAGGTTCATCGCGCGCCCGGCGAACGCCATCGACGCTGGCGGGGAACACGCCGGACACTGAAGTTGTCCGGACTACGGGCCATCGGCAGGAGCCCGGCGGATGGGCGAAGCCGGTAGCCAGAAGGCCTGGGAAAACCTCGCCTCACAGGTAGGCTATGGGGAGCGGCCTGCGCCAGCCCTGGCAGCTGCCGCTGTCGAATGTCGATGCAGCGCCCTGCCTGGCAACCGGCCGTTGCGTGACAGGCCTAGCCACTGGCGCAGCGCCATCAGGCCGCCGATCGATTCCAGCAAGGCCGACGGTACCCAGATGATCACGCCGCCGATCAGCTGGCCGGTGAGCACGTTGAAGGTGAATGCGCGTCCGCAGATCTCGAAGATCGGATACAGGTCGGTCTTGGAGAAGGTGATGATCGCGCCGGCGAGAATCTGCGGCGTCATCGTGATGGCCGGCGACAACACGCGCAGGCCCGCGGTCATCCGGCCCGGCGGGTGCGGCCGATGGTCCAGCACCAGCGACCAGTAGGCGAAACCGCTGATCAACATGCTCCAGTTCATGAAGCGATAGATGCGCCAGTCCAGCATGGCCAGCGTCTGCATGGACGGGATCAGCCAGATCAGGATGAAGGCGATGAACAGCAGCGTCGCCACCGTGGGATTCAGCAGCACCCCGCTGACCACGCGCCAGGGCCACCAGCGACGCAGTGGCCGCAGCAAGCGCACGCGCCACGCCAGCGGCATGCCCGCGCGCAGCACTGTGGAGGGAAACGCGGTGACGATCAGCAGCGGCGCCAGATGGTGCAGCAGCAGTTGCTGGATCCGGTGCATGAAGAACTCATGCTCGGCGTAGAAGTCCAGGTAGGTATGCAGCGACAGGTAAATGATCGCCATGCCGGTCCAGAACGCCAGCTTGCGGCTGAAGCTCACCGGCAACCGGCGACTGCCGCGTACGTACAACGCGCAGGTCAGCAGGAAACTCGCGAGAAAGATCCACGAGAACTCCCACGGCACGATCCACTTGAGAAAAATTGCCATCACGACAGCTGCACCAGCGCATTCATCCGCCCCGGCGACGCCGGCGACCTCGCAGCATAATGCCGGGCGTCGGCGACGTCTGCCGGCATGGCAGCGCGCGGTTGCGGCAGATTGCCGCTCACCGCCGTCGGCGGCTGTGTCGGGTGCGGCGCCAGCCGTAGATCAGGCCGATCAGCACCACCAGCGCGGGAACCAGCACGATGTTGATGACCTTCACGCGCAGACCCAGCGCGTCGATCTCCGCGTTGAGCTGATGCTGCACGTCGCGCAATTCCTTGTTGATCGCCAGCTGGCGCTGGCGGAACTGCTCGATCTCGCGGCGCTGCTCGGTGGTGGCCGTGCTGCCGGCGCTGCCCTTGGCCGGTTGCAGCTCGTCCAGCCGGCGTCGGGTGTCGGCCAGTTCCTGCTCCAGTTCGCGCTCCTTCTGCAGGAATTTCTGGTCGGCCACGTTGCGCAGCGCCTGCACTCGGGTAAATGGCCGCTGCGAGGTGGAACGGCCGCGGATGGACAGCAAAGCCGACGACCCGCTGAGGTTGTCCACCAGGTTGGTGACGAAGTCGCCGTTGTTGGCGAAGACCCGCATCATCGTCTGGCCCAGAATGGTCTGCGGTTCGACCCAGAGCCGGTCGCTGAGCAGATCGGTATCGCCAACCAGGATCACCTCGGCGTTGGCCGCGGAATGCGCCAGGTGGCCGTGCTCGCCCGCACGCTCGGGAAATGCGCTGTCGAAGACTCCGCGCAGGCGCGCCGCCAGCACATAGTGCGCGTTGTCGGCCTTGTAATCCTGCAGCAACGCGGTGGGGTCACTGCTGGCATCCAGCACCCGCTGGGTCGGTACCGCCTCGGCTTCGGCGCTACTCTGCAGCAGGGGGATCAGTCGCGTCCTCGCATCCGCCGCCAGATCAAAATAGCCGGCGGTGGAGACATTGATGCGCTGCAGGCTGGCCGTGATGACGTCGTTGCGGTTGAGCTCCTGCGGCCCGAGGTCGAGCATGGCCGGATGATTGAGGCTGCTGCCGCCCAGCTCGATCTGCAGCGCGCGGGCGCGGTCCAGCACGATCTGGTGCGGGTCGTAGCGCACGCCCCAGGCGGCGAACAATCGCGGCAGGTCCGAGCCGTGATCGGGGTACGTGGCGCTGTCCGGGCCGTAGGGACTGTTGTCGAGCTCCGCATCCGGGTCGACAAACACCACCAGGTGACCGCCCCGCAACACGTACTGGTCGATGGCGTATTGCGCAGCGGGCGGCAATCGTCGTGGATGGATCAGCAGCAGCACCTGCATCTTGTCGTCGACGTGGTGCAGCGTGGCCGGATCCATCGTTCGTACATCGAACAACTGACTGAGCTGCTGCATCACCGTCCATGACTGCTCGCTGAGCACCGGATTGCCATCGAGGCGAAGCGAACTGATCACACCGATCGGCGGCTTGCTGGCCTGGTTCAACTCGTACAGCAGTTTGGCGATGTCGTATTCCAGAAACGCTTCGCGGGCCGGATCGAAGAACGGTATCGCCAATGTCTTCTCCGGCACGCGGTCATCGGTGGCCTCGCTGTCGATGCCTCCGGACAGCGCACTGCCGGACAGGCCGAAGAAAACGCGCTCGCCGTTGCTGCCGCCATTTGCCGCAGTGAGGCCGCTGCCCTCGGCGCTGGCCTCGTCGTCGGAGTACGGCACCGGGTCGATGATCTGCAGGCGCACGTGCCCACGCGAGCGGGCCACCACTTCCTGCAGCATTTCGCGCACGCGCTGTTCGTAGCTGCGCAGCTGCGGCAGGTCACGCGTGGCGTGGTCGGAAAAGTACAGGGTCAGCCGCAGCGGCCGCTTCAAGGTGTCGACGATGTGCAGCGTGCCCGACGTCAGCGTGTACAGGTGGTCGGTGGTGAGATCGATGCGCGACGCGCGCAACCAGCGGCTGCTGGCCACGATCAAGGGCACGGTCACCAGCACCAGCAGCACCAGCGCACCGTACAGGATGGGGCGCCGGCTCAGCCGCAACGGCGTGGAGAATACGGGGGGGAGACGCAGCCGGAACATCGCCTCAACGAATCCGTTTCAGGTCGAGCAGCAGCACGCCGGCCACCAGCCAACTGACCGTGCTGAGCAGAAAATACAGCAGGTCGCGGACATCCAGCACGCCGCGCGCGATCGCCTCGAAATGGCGCAACATCGACAGGTGCGCCACCGCGTTGATCGATCTGCGTGGCAGCGCGCCGGAAAAGAAATCCAGCACCTGCGGCTGCCCGATCAGGATCAGCAACACGCACACCAGAGCCGTGAGGATGAAGGCCACCACCTGGCTGCGCGTCAGTGCCGACAGGCATGCACCTATCGCAATGAACGTGCCGGCCATCATCCAGCTGCCGAGATAGCCGGCCAGGATCACGCCATTGTCCGGCGAGCCCAGGTAGTTGACGGTGATCCAGATTGGAAAGGTCAGCACCAGCGCCAGCCCGATGAACAGCCACGCCGCGAAAAACTTGCCCAGCATCGCCTGCCACAAGGTCAGGGGCAGGGTCAGCAGCAGTTCCAGCGTGCCGCCCTTGGCTTCCTCCGCCCACATGCGCATGGTGATGGCGGGCACCAGGATCAGGTACAACCAGGGATGCATCACGAAGAACGGCTGCAGGTCGGCCTGGCCGCGCTCGTAGAAATCGCCGGCGTAGAACGTGAGGATGCCGGCCAGCACGAGGAAGATGACCAGGAACACGTACGCCACAGGTGTCACGAAATAGCTGCGCAATTCGCGCCGCATGACGGCGTTGACCGGCCTCACGCGCAACTCCCCGCGGCGTCGCTGTCTGCCGTGGTGATATGCCGGAACACCTCGTCGAGGCGACCGCGTTCCAGCTGGATTTCCGACACCTCCAGCCCCTGCTCACGCAGCAGGGTTTCCACCGGTTCCAGAATGCGCTCGCCGAGCTTGGGAAACACGGTGATGCGGCCGTCCAGCGGATCCACCTCGATCGCAGCCACCTGCGGCAGTCGGCCCAGCATTTCCTGCGACATGCCGCTGCCCGGTGCGCTGAACGACACCGCGCCGTGATAGCGCGAGCGCGCCTCCAGTTCGGCCGGCGTGGCGTCGGCGAGCAGCTTGCCGCGAGCGATGATCACCACGCGGTTGCACAGCGCATGCACCTCTTCCAGCAAATGGGTGGAGATGAGGATGGTGCGGTCGCGTGCCATCATGTCGATCAGCCGACGTACCGCATGCTTCTGGTTCGGGTCGAGACCATCGGTGGGTTCGTCCAGCATGAGCACCGGCGGATCGTGCAGGATCGCCTGGGCCAGCCCCACGCGCCGGCGCAGGCCCTTGGACAACGTATCAATGCACAGCCCTAGCACTTCTTCCAGCTGCAACTGCTGGACGACTGCATCGAAGCGGCGGTAGCCGGTATCCGATCTGAACCCGCGCATGCGGACGATGAACTGCAGAAACTCGCGCACCGTCATCTCGCCGTAGCTGGGGGCACCCTCAGGCAGATATCCGAGCGCACGCTTCGCCTTGAGCGGCTCGCGGCAGACGTCGTGGCCGCAGACCCGGGCCACGCCCGAGGTGGGCACGAGGAAGCCGGCAATCATGCGCATCGCGGTGGATTTGCCGGCGCCGTTGGGGCCAAGCAGGCCAAGCACCTGGCCGGGTTCGACACGGATGCTCAGTGCGTCCACCGCAGTCAGGTTGCCATAGCATCGGGTGAGCTGGTCGGTTTCGATCATGTCCGGCAGGGGTGGTGAGCGGAACGTCGAGCGTCGGAGAAGGCGCCGCGGACCGCAAGCAATGTACCGCAAGACACGGGCAAAGTTCGGCCTGGCCGAGGCCGGCGACAACGACGCGCGCCGCCGACACAAACGAAAAGGCCCTTCTTTCGAAGGGCCTTCCGATCTCATGTCGTCTTGGGCTTACTCGCCGGCGCTGGCTGCTTCGGCCGGAGCGGCACTGCTGGCGGCCGGGGCAGCACTGCTGCTTGCCGGGGCCGGGGCCGACCCGGCGGCTGCCGGCGCGCTGTCGAGCGAGGGCGGCTGGAGCCCGGCTTCCTGCTCCGGGGTCTTTTCCGGAGCGTTGGTGATCGGCAGGAACACGTCGTACTTCGCGTACGTGGTGATGTTGCCCCCAGCATCCTTCACCTCAGGCGTCGCCAGGATGTCGTACGAGCGGTTGACCACGTCATCGAACTTGTAGCCGTGGGTCTGCGCGTAGGCTTTCAGCATGTCGCGGGTCTGCGGCACGCCGGCGAAGGTGCCGTTCCAGACACCCTTCAACGCGGCGCCGCCAAACGCGAGGGTGGCGCGCACATCGCCGCCCACCGCCAGGCGGCCGTAACGGTCGCGGCTACCCACGGCGATGTTCTCCGCGCTGGCGGCAGCCGGAGCGGTGCTGGCTTCCGCCGGCGCCGCGGAGGCATCCATCGAGGGGGGCGTGGCGGCAGTGAGCTGTTCGCTCTGGCCGTTGACGGTCAGGGTGCTGGAGTCGATCGGCAGCGCCACATCGAAGCTGTAGGTCTGGTCACCATAGTTGGTGGTGATCAGGATCCGCGGACCGGTGACGTTGACGCCAAGCTTCTTGGCAGCCGCCTGAATCTCGGTGATCGCCTTGCCGACGGCGTCGTCCAGCCCGTCCAGGCCCTCCTTGCGCTCGATCGAGGTCGACACCAGCAGCACCGGCGTGGGCTGGGTCTGCTCGATGTACGGGATCAGCTGGCTGTAGTCGATGTTCGGCACGCCGGCCAGCACGTTCTGCAGGTTGTTCAGGCTGAACTGGATGAACGCGTCGGGATCGCCATGGATATACAGGTTCGCGAAGCGATTGATCAGGTTCCAGCCGTAGGACACGTCATACGACCAGGTCACCTGGGTCAGCTGGCCGCGGCTGCCCTTGCGCTCGAGGTCCAGCGTGAAATGCTTGTCGAGTCCGCGCCAGCTGTTGTCCAGGTTCCAGACGATGCTGGCGCCCTTGGTGGTGCTGTCGATCTTGTCGAACTCCGGCGTGGCGCTGGCGATGGTCAGGCCACCGTTGCCGAGCTTGGGATCGGCACTGACCCAGCTGATCTCCGCGCCCGGGCCATAGGCCTTGCCGGAAAAATTGAACTGCACGTCCTTGTCGAGCGAGCGCAGCACCGAGTAATCGGGCAGCCGCCGGAAATTGTCGAGCACGTCATAGACCTGACGCATGTCCTTGCCGATGACCAGCTGGCGCTCCACATGGCCGCTGCCGGGCATGACCACAGCCGCCAGGACACCGATTGCAGCCACGATGACCAGCGCAACAAGAAATTCAAAGACACGCATCATTCCAGAGTTCTCCGAAGCGTCTTTACGCCATACCTAACGATAATGTCGCCCCCGCCACCGCGCGGGCCTGCCCGAGGGGGAACCCGAGGGCCATGGCAGGGGGTCGGCAAACGCCGAAGCTACGGATGTTACTTGCTCGCGGGCAGGAACGCTATCCGCTGCAACCGCCCCTCCCATCCCGCTGGAAAGCCACCAGCGGCGCCTGCCCCACGCCCCGGAACGGGCACCCCGATCAGGTGCCGCGGGAACTCAGACGATGCCCATTTCCAGCGCCTTCAGCACCGCGCGGGTGCGGTCGCGCACACCGAGCTTGGACAGGATGTTGGAGACGTGATTCTTCACCGTGCCTTCGGCCACTTTCAGCGAATTGGCGATCTCCTTGTTGGAGTACCCGCCCGACAGCAACCGCAGGATTTCGGTTTCGCGCTCGGTCAGCGGATCGGGCTGCTCGAGGCTGGTGAAATGATTCTGCATCCGTGCCACGCCGGCCATCAGGCGCTGGGTGACCATCGGTGCGACCAGGGAGCCGCCGGCGGCGACTGTGCGCACGGCTTCCACCAACTGCTCCAGCGAGACGTCCTTCAGCAGATAGCCGCGTGCACCGGCCTTGAGGCCCTGCAACACCAGCTGATCGTCGTCGAACGTGGTCAGGATGATGGTGGGCGGCAGCTCGTTGCGCGCGGACAGTGCCTGCAGCACTTCCAGCCCGCTCATGTTCGGCATGCGCAGGTCCAGCAGCACGACGTCGGGCTTGATCCGCGGAATGTCCTGCACCGCTTGCGCACCATCGGCACACTCGGCCACCACGCGGATGTCCTCGGCCAGATCCAGCAGCGAACGAACCCCTTGGCGCACCAGATTCTGGTCGTCGACGAGACAAACGGAAATCATCGCGAATCCTCGAACAAACATGACTCAGGCTGTGACGGTGGAAACCGGCGGAATGGGCCGTTTTCGACGATGGTGAATTCTTGCACGCGCGAATCACCAAGATTACGACACATTCAACGCGGGCGGTTCAAATCGCGACGGTGCATGGGCCAGTGCCTTGTGTTCGCCCAACGGCAACCGCACGGTCAACGCGAAGCCCTGGCTCAGGCCGGTATCCAGCGTCACGCTGCCACCGAACTCGGCCAGCCGTTCGCGCATGCCGGACAGGCCGTTGCCCGGCTCGACCTTTTCGGCACCGCGGCCATCGTCGCGCGCATGAAGCCCGAGCAGGCTTTCCCCGGCATACGCGAAATTGAGCCACAGGTTGCGCGCGCCGGCATGCTTGGCCGTGTTGGTGATGATCTCCTGCGCGCAGCGCAGGAGCACCTGCGCGCGGCGCGGATCTTCCACGCTGAAGCGTGGCGGCATCACCACGTGGACATTCAAGCCGGGCACACCTTCGGTCAGGCTGCGCAGCGCCTGGGTGAGATCGATGGCATCGTCCTGGCGCAGCTCACTGACCACTTCGCGCACGTCGGCCAGCAGCAGCTTGGCCGTGCTCTGCGCCTTGCGCACATGCGCGCCGGCCGCCTCGTTGGTGAGATGGCTGGCCACCTCGAGATTCAGGCTCAGCGCGGTCAGGTGGTGGCCGATCAGATCATGCAGATCGCGCGCGATGCGCATGCGCTCGGCAATGCGGCTGGATTCGGCCAGCAATGCACGGGTGGCGCGCAACTCCGAGTTCAGGCGACGTTGCGCTTCGCGTTGCTCGGCCTGCTGGCTGGCCACCATCGAGGTAATGAACACCAGCACCGAAATGCCCAGGTAGATGCTGGCCTGGATAAAACCGACCGCAATGCTGTGGTCGTACTCGGGGAAGGTGGCAAAGATCGCCACCAGGCTCAGGTGCTGCAGCACCAGCCAGAACACCGCCAACCAGAACGGCAGCAACCACGGCAGCACCAGCGACGCCACCACCATCAGCATGGCCGACAGGCCGCTATGGCTGTACCAACCCACCGCCACCGCGGCGGCCGTCATCAGGGTGAGTCCGAGCAACTTCAGCACCGGATAACGGCGTGAGCCCAGGTTGCTGGTCAGCATCCAGTACATCAGGCCGAAAATCAGGTAGCACAGCGTCCACAGCAACAGGGAGAAGTTCGGACGATGCAGTTGGTCGAGGCGTTCGGTGGCCCAGTTCGTCACCAGCGGCGTGCCCGCCGACAGGTAGGTGAAGAAGCCTGCATAGCGAAGCAGGCGGATATGATTGAGGAATGGCCAGCGCATGCGCCGCATCATTGGGCGTGCGACGGTTTCGCGCAATGCGCGAGAAGTCATGGCCGACGCTGCCCCCTATCGTTTTACGAACCTTTTACATCAGCGGCTGGCGGATGTAAGGCTTCCGGGCGCATGTCATAATGGGCCATTGCGCAAGACCGTTGCCGGTCTTGTCCCCGAATCCATCATTGCGGAGCAACGAATGGCCCTTGCCATCCGCGACGTGCGCGAGCACGACCTGGATGCCGTACTGGCACTCAACAATGCTGCCGGTCGCTCCATCCTCGCCCTCGACGCCACCCAGTTGCGCTACTTCTACGAGCACGCCGACTATTTCCGTGTTGCCGAGATCGACGGCCACCTGGCCGGTTTCCTGGTCGCCTTGCGCGAAGGCGGTGACTATGAAAGTCCGAACTACCGCTGGTTCGCCGAGCATTACCCGCAGTTTCTCTATATCGACCGCATCGTGATCGCGAACGCCTACCGCCGCCACGGCCTGGGCCGCATCTTCTATTGCGACGTGCACAGCTACGCCGAAGTACGCGTGCCGCTGCTCGCCTGCGAGGTATTCCTGGAACCGCGCGACGACGTGGTAGTGCTGTTCCACGGCACTTATGGTTTTCAGGAAGTGGGTCAGCAGCGCATGGGCGAACACGGGCCGCAAGTCAGCCTGCTGGCCCGCGACCTGCCCAGCTATGCCTATGTGCGCGACACCTGGCTCGATCATGGCGGCCTGCCCGACGTGCCCTGGCTGGCCGAGCGCGAGCGCCCTGCCCTGCACGATTCCGCGCCGCGCCGCCTCGCCGGAGAGCGGCACCCATGAATGCAAAAATGGATACCTCGGATGCCTGCGACCTGCGTTTCGGCCAGGTCGGGATTGCCTGCGTGCGCGTGCGCCGGGTCGACGCCGCCGCGCTGTGCGACGAACTCGAGCGCCGCGTGCGCGCCGCACCGCAGATGTTTGCCCGCGCCGCGGTGGTGCTGGACCTGAGCCACCTGCTCAACCTGCCCGACGACGGTGCGGTGGACGCCTTGCTCGAAGCGGTGCGCAGTGCCGGCATGCTGCCGGTGGGCCTGGCCTACGGCACCAGCGAGACCGAGGCGCTGGCCAAGCGCATGGGCCTGCCGCTGATCGCCAAGTTCCGCGCTGCCTATGAACCGGCCAGCGGCCCGGCGGCGGTCGAAACGCCCGCCCGCGCCGCGCCTGTCGCGCAGGTCCAGCGCGAGCCGATCCTCTCCGCGCCAGCACCCGGCAGCATGCAGGGTGCGCAGCACCACACCGGCTCGGTGCGTTCGGGTCAGCAGGTCTACGCGCGCGAGCGCGACCTGATCGTCACCGGCGCCGTCGCCAACGGCGCCGAGGTGATCGCCGATGGCAACATCCATATCTACGGCGGCCTGCGCGGGCGTGCCATGGCCGGCGCACAGGGCGACGCCAAGGCGCGCATCTTCGTGTCCGACTTCCGCGCCGAGCTGGTGGCGATCGCCGGGCAATATCGCGTATTCGAACAGATTCCTGACGACCTCCAGGGCCAGTCCGTGCAATGCTGGCTGGAAGGCGAAAAGCTATTGATCGCCAAGCTGTGATCATCACAACAAGAACAATCATGCGGAGATGGGCCCTTGACTGCTGAGATTATCGTTGTCACTTCCGGCAAAGGCGGCGTCGGCAAGACGACGACCAGCGCCTCGCTCGCCACCGGCCTGGCCATGGCCGGCAAGAAAACCGCCGTCATCGACTTCGACGTCGGCCTGCGCAACCTCGACCTGATCATGGGCTGCGAGCGTCGCGTGGTGTACGACTTCGTCAACGTCGTTCATGGCGAAGCCACCCTGAAACAGTCGCTGATCAAGGACAAGCGCCACGACAACCTCTACGTGCTGGCCGCCAGCCAGACGCGGGACAAGGACGCGCTGACCCAGGAAGGCGTGGAGAAAGTGCTGGACGGCCTGTCCGAGGACGGCTTCGACTACGTCGTGTGCGACTCGCCGGCCGGCATCGAGAAAGGTGCGCATCTGGCGATGTACTTCGCCGATCATGCGGTCGTGGTGGTCAACCCGGAAGTATCCTCGGTGCGCGATTCCGATCGCATCCTCGGCCTGCTTGCCAGCAAGACCCGACGTGCCGAGCGCGGCGAGGGTCCGGTCACCCAGCATTTGCTGCTGACCCGCTACAACCCGGCCCGCGTGGCGATCGGCGAAATGCTCAGCGTCAAGGATGTCGAGGAAATCCTCGGTATCGAAGTGGTCGGGGTGATCCCGGAATCGGAGAACGTGCTGACTGCGTCCAACAACGGCATCCCGGTCATCGTCGATGTCAATTCACATGCCGGCCAGGCCTACAGCGACACGGTGGCTCGCATCCTCGGCGAAGAGCGCCCGCTGCGCTTCATCGACGTGCCCAAGAAGGGCTTTCTCCAGCGCGTGTTCGGAGGTTGATCACGATGGGTATTCTCGATTTCCTGAAGCGCAAGCCGGAAGCAACTGCCACCGTCGCCCGCGAACGCCTTCGGATCATCGTCGCGCAGGAACGCTCCAGCCGCGGCGCTCCGGATTACCTGCCGATGATGCGCAACGAACTGCTCGAGGTGATCAAGAAATATGTTCACGTCGACCTGGACGCCATCAACATCAATTTCGAGCGCGACAGCGGTCACGAGATCCTCGAGCTCTCGGTCACCCTGCCGGAAGGCAAGCAGACGGCCAAGAACGAAGCCAAGACCGGCTGAGTCCCGGTCCTGGGTTGCCGGCGCCAGTCGCCGGCTTTTGCCCTCGGGTGATTCCGCATCGCCCGGGGGCGGTGCCCGCCCCGCCTCCGGCGTCAAGCCATGCATCCCGACAGCCCTGCCCCCATGGAATCCGGCGACCCGGCCAGCACCGTGATGCGGCTGGGCCAGATCGGATTCGACGCGCCCGCCGCCCTGCTTTCCCGCTTCGGCCTGAGACTGCAGCGCGTGGCCGCGGGCGAACCGATCCCGGGCAGCTTCTGGGGCGATGAGGAAGCCGGCATCATCGGCACCACGGTCTATGCCCGCGACGACACTCCGGTGCATTCACTGCTGCATGAAGCCGGGCATCTGATCGTGTTGCCGTCAGATAGACGCATGGACGTCCATACCGACGCGACCGACTCGATCGAGGAAGAAGATGCCACCTGCTACCTGCAGATCGTGCTGGCCGATCAATTGCCCGACGTGGGGCGCGACCGGTTGATGGCCGACATGGACGCATGGGGCTATTCATTCCGGCTCGGCTCGGCCCGCGCATGGTTCGAGCGGGACGCCGGCAACGCGCGCGAATTTCTGCGGGAGCGCGGCCTGCCCCACGGCGCGGCCTGATGTTCCCCGCCTAGCTCGCGTGCCAGTCGCCGTCGTCCCCCTTGCGGTATTTCTTCTTCACCGCCGCCCAGGCGACCTTGTGCGCAGCTTCCTCGCGTGATTCGTCGCCGCGGCGCTCATCCTTGTCGGCGTACTCCTCCCACGCGTTGTTGAATGCCTCCTTGTAGATCTCCTGTGCGTGTTTCGGCACGTGACCACGCACGGAATCGGGCAGGTCGCTGATGGTTTTGTATGGCATGACAAGGCTCCGCAGATCTGAAGGATGCCGCGCGTCCACCCTCCTCCGTGCCTGGTCAAACGGCCGTCAAGACTTGGCGGCGCTCCCGAAGACCTCCGCCATGCGCTTGGACGACGGCATGCGTGTCACGTCCGTTCGAACAGCCCCTGCGCGTCCGCGTAAGTGAGCGCCGAGGCGAGGCAATCGAAGCGTCCGCTTTCAAGCAGCACGCCGGCCGCATGGTCGACCGCCGCCAGCGCCATGGCCGCGAAACGCGTCGCCGTGCTCACGCGGGCAATGCCGAGGCGGGCCAGCTCGGCCAGATCCGGCACGCCCGGCCCGGCCGCGACATTGATGGGCGCGTCGATCGCCTGCACCAGCGCCGCCAGCGTGGCCCCGTCGCTCAGGCCGATCGGATAGATGCCATCAGCGCCTGCCGCCAGGTAGGCGTGCGCGCGCTGCACCGCATCGTCGAAGCGTTCGGCGGGCTTGGCCGCGTCCTGTTGCAACCAGCTGTCCACCCGCGCGTTGATCACGATCGGCACGCCGGCCTCGGTGGCGGCGGCGCGAGCGGCGCGGACGCGCGCGGCGGCGATAGCGCACGGTCGCAGCGCACCATGGCCAGGCACGCCGTCCTCCAGGTTGATGCCGACCGCGCCGGCAGCGATCACCGCACGCACGGTCGCTGCCACTTCCGCCGGCGTCTCGCCGTAGCCAGTCTCGATGTCCGCCGTGACGGGCAGGTCGACGATGCGGGTGATTCGCTCGATGGCGGCCAGCACCTCGGCCAGTGGCGCCCGTTCGCCGTCGGCATGGCCAAGCGACCAGGCCATGCCGGCGCTGGTGGTGGCGATGGCGGCGAAGCCGCGGTGGGCGAACAGCCGCGCGCTGCCGGCGTCCCACGCATTGGGCAGCAGCAGGATCGCGGAACGATCGTGCATCTTGCGAAAGGCCTGTGCCCTGCCCGACTGCGTTTGGATGTCCATTCGTCTACAGCCCGCGCGGATGTCGAAGCAGGCAGCGTACGCTGGTTGCCGCCGCGCGGAAATGGCGGCGCGACGGGCGCGACTTCCCTCGCGGCACTGGCCGCTCCGGCCGGCGCGGCCTAGAGTCGGGCACGACTACCACGACCAGGTCGGAGGCCACCATGGCCACACGCAGGCTTGTGCTGTTGTTCGATGGCACCTGGAACAAGCCCGAATCGAATACCAATGTGGAACGCCTGTGCCGGCTGATCGCACCGCACGACCCCGCGGGCATCGAGCAGCGCGTCAACTACATCCCCGGCGTTGGCGTATCGCCCGGATTGACCCATCTGCTCGGCGGCGCGTTCGGCTTCGGTCTCTCAGGCAACGTGCTGGATGGCTACCGCTGGCTATGTGAGACATGGCAGCCCGGCGACGATGTCTACCTGTTCGGATTCAGTCGCGGCGCCTATACCGCACGCAGCCTCGGCGGAATGATCCGCAAATGCGGCCTGCTCCGGCCCGGCGCCGACGGCGGCGTGACGAAAGCCGACGTTGCGAGCGCCTACGACTTCTACCGCGAACTCAAAACCCGGCCCGATGACCCGGCCGCCGTGACCTTCCGCGCCAGCCGCTCGGTCGAGATCGGCATTCACTTCATCGGCGTCTGGGACACGGTGGGCTCGCTCGGCATTCCGGATACCGCCTCGTGGTTTCCGTATGCCCGCTCACGCTACCAGTTCCACGACACCGAGCTGAGCAAGATCGTCAAGTACGCCTACCAGGCACTCGCACTGGACGAACATCGCGCCGACTTTTCGCCGACCGTGTGGACGCGCAATCCGTACACATTGAAGCCCGGCGAAACGCCAACGTCCAAGAAGCTCGAGCAGATCGAGATCGAGCAGCGCTGGTTCATCGGCTCGCATTCCGATGTAGGCGGCGGCAACGACAGCGATGGTGCCGGGCGCAAGCCCGACCCGTTGCCCGACCTGCCGCTGGCATGGCTGCAGCGCAAAGCCATCGACACCGGACTGGCCTGCCGCGAACTGCTCGTTCCGCCCACCGATGCCGACATGGGGGCGCCGCGCAACTCCTATGCGGAGTTCATGTCCGGCATCTACAAGGCATTCAAGCCCCCGTTCGATCGCCTGCTGGGCTCCGGCGTCAACGAGAAGTTGGACGATTCCGTCTGGCAACGCTGGCTCGCCGACGCGGGTTATCGCTCGCCCTCCCTGGTGCAGGCACTGGCACGCTCGACAGTGCTGATGTCGGCCGACGCGATCGCGCCGACTGCCCCGGCCACTTCATAGCCGGCCTGACGGCTCCTGTCCGAGGCTCAGCGGGGCTCGGCGATCTCCGCCTGCATCACTGTGGCCGGAACCGTAGCGCTCAGGGGCTGATCCGGCGCACGACGGCTGCCTGCGAGGAACCGCCACCATGCCAGCGCGCCGATGACAGTCAGCGCCGACGCGCCCAGTCCGAGCGACAGCATGCTGCGTGAAAGCAGTGGGGACATTACGCCGGCCACGGCGCTGCAGAGCAGCAGACTGGCAAACGCCTGCACCGAGGAAATGCCGCCCCGCTGATGCGAAAAGCGATCCAGCAGCAGCAGCGTCAGGGTGGGGAACGCCAGCTGCACGCCGATGCCGTGCAATACCAGCGGCAGCATCGACCACGGCAACCGCGGCGCCGGGAATACCAGCGCCAGCAGCAGATGCATCACACACGCCAGCAGCATCACCGCATAGCCCAGCTTCACCGTGAAACCCGCGCTGCGCTTACCCGCCATCCGGCCGGACAACCAGGCGCCGCCCACCAGGCCGGCCACCACCGGCAGGAACAGCCATGGAAATCCTTTTGCCGAAAGATGCAGCAGCTCGCGCACGATGCGCGGGGCCGAGGCGATGTAGAGGAACAGGCCGGCGAAATTGACCGAACTGGAAATCAACAACGGCCAGAACAGCCGGTCGCGGCTGAAGGACCGGTAGCTGGCCAGCAGCGGTCGCGGGGCGAACGACCGGCGTCGCTCCGGTGGGTGGCTCTCGTCCAGTTGCAGCGCCAGGGCCAGGGCCAGCAGGGTGGTGAACGCGGCCAGCGCCCAGAAAATGCCATGCCAGCCACCCAGCGGCAGCAGCACCGCACCGATCATCGGGGCGACCACCGGCGCCACGCCAAAAATCATCGTGACCCGCGACATCAGCCGCTGCGCGGCGGCGCCTTCGAGGCTGTCGCGGATCACTGCGCGCCCCACCACCAGGCCCGCTCCCGCGCACATGCCCTGCAGGCCGCGGCAGGCCAGCAGCATCGCGAACGACGTGGACAGCGCGGCGCCCGCGGAGGCCAGGGCATACACCAGCATGCCGGCAACCATCACCGGCTTGCGCCCGATCGCGTCGGAGATCGCGCCATGAAACAGGCTCATCCCCGCATAGGTGATCAGATACACGCTGAGCAACTGCTGCAGCGCGGCGTCGTCCACCGCAAAGCGGGCGCCGATCAGCGGAAACGACGGGAACACCGCATCGATCGAGAACGGTCCGATCATCGACAACGCCGCCAGCAGCCATGGCAGGCTGGGCCGCACGGAGCGATGGGTTGGATGCATGGCCATGCCACTGCGGCGGGGAAGGCCGGGAAGTATAGAGGCCGCCACGATGCCTCGCGCTTGACGACAAGGCGGCCCGATCGACTAGGATGGCGGCCCGGGAGATGGCATGCCTCCCGTTCCGGCGGCGGCGCGCCCCGGAAAAAACCGCTTCTCGTGCAACCCGCGTTGAAGTTGATGATGCCTGCACCACCGGCTTCCGGCGGCGCAGGCGTGCCTGCCACCGCGGCAACCGGACACCTTCATTGTCAGGAGACGCGCTCGTGGGCTTTACCGGACTTGTTGCGATAGGCGTCGGCGGCGCACTCGGCTGCTGGTTGCGCTGGGGCCTGGGCATGCTGCTCAACCCGTTGTTTCCCACGCTGCCGCTGGGCACGCTGGCGGCGAACCTCGCTGGCGGCCTGATGATGGGTTGCGTGATGGGCCTGTTCGACCACTTCCAGACCCTGTCGCCGGAACTGCGGTTGTTCGTCCTCACCGGCTTCCTCGGCGGGCTGACCACGTTCTCCACCTTCTCGGCCGAATCCGCCACGCTGTTGCTGCGGCAGCAGTACCTGTGGTTCAGCGGCCATGTGGCCGTGCATGTGGCCGGTTCACTGGCGATGACCGTGCTCGGCATCCTCCTCACCCGCAGCGTGCTGCGCCATTGAACCGGTGACCCGCATGAACCAGGAACATCTGCAGCACGGCGTGCACCTGCATTTCTATTGCCACCTGCGCGCCAAGCACGACGGCATGCTGCTGTCCGAATGGCTGCTCGAACAGGCCCAGCACCTAGGCTTCGGCGGTGGCTCGGTGTTCCGCGCGATCGCCGGCTTCGGCCGGCATGGCGTACTGCACCAGGAGCAATTCTTCGAGCTGGCCGACGACCTGCCGGTGAAGGTCGAGTTCCTGCTGCTCGAGGATCAAGCGGAGCTGCTGCTGCAGCGGGTGCGCGGTGCCGGCGTCGACGCGACTTATGCACGGTCGCCGGCAAGCTTCGCGGTACTGGGCAAGCACTGATCCCCACGCCATACCCCAAGCGAGGCATCGCATGAGCAAGGACGATCTGAAGGACCGCGCCACCGCACTGCTCGAACAGGCCGGCATCCACCTGGACGGCACCGCACCGACCGACCTGCGCGTGCACGACGACCGCCTGTACACCCGGGTGTTCGCGCACGGTTCGCTGGGCCTGGGCGAGGCGTACATGGACGGCTGGTGGGATGCCGACGACCTGCCCGGCCTGTGTACCCGCCTGCTCACGGCTGGGCTCGATCAGGAGTTGAAAACCCTCGATACCCTGCTGGCCCACCTCAAGGCGCGCTTCATCAACCTGCAGCGCGGCGAGCGCGCGTTCGAGATCGGCAAGGCCCACTACGACCTCGGCAACGACCTGTTCCACGCCATGCTGGGCAAGCGCATGGTGTACTCCTGCGGCTACTGGGCCCGCGCCGACAACCTCGACGATGCGCAGACCGCCAAGCTCGACCTGGTCTGCCGCAAGCTGCAATTGAAGACCGGCCAGCGCGTGCTCGACATCGGCTGCGGCTGGGGCGAGGCATTGAAATACGCGGCCGAGCACTACGGCATCGAAGGCGTCGGCATCACGGTTTCGCAGGAACAGGCCGATTATGCGCGCGAACTGTGCGCCGGGCTGCCGATCGAGATCCGGCTGCAGGACTATCGCGACGTCAACGACAAATTCGATGCGGTGTATTCCATCGGCATGTTCGAGCATGTGGGCGGCAAGAACTACCGCACCTACTTCGAGACCGTGCGTCGCTGCCTGCAGGACGACGGTCTTTCGCTGCTGCATTGCATCGGCAGCAACAGCGGGCCGGCGCAGACCGATCCCTGGATCGAGAAGTACATCTTCCCGAACTCGATGATTCCCGCCGCCAGCCAGCTGGCCGCCGCGCTGGAAGACCTGTTCGTGGTCGAGGACTGGCACAACTTCGGCGCCGACTACGATCGCACCCTGACCGCCTGGCGCGCGAACGTGGAAGCGGCATGGCACACGCTGCCGGGCAGCTACGACGAACGCTTCCGACGCATGTGGCGCTATTACCTGGCCGTCTCCGCAGCGGTCTTCCGCAGCCGCCGCGACCAGCTGTGGCAGATCACGCTGAACCCGCGCGGCGTACCCGGCGGCTACCGCGTGCCGCGCTGAAGCCACATGCATGCGGGGAGTTGCCGACAGCGCCGCCCCGCCGCATAGTGCGGGTTGTCGTCGCGCGGGGAACTCCGATGAAGCACTGCATGGCTGTCCTCCTGTCCGGGCTGCTCGCCATGGCGGCCACCGCCGCGGCAGCCCTGCCGCCCGCCCACAGCCAACCTGGCTCGACCTACTTCGACCATACCGGCCGCGACGACGTGCTGGCCGGAGGCGTCAGGATGATCCCGATCACCACGCCCCGGGGCACCTTCCACGTCTGGACCAAACGCGTGGGCAACAACCCGAAGCTGAAAGTGTTGCTGCTGCACGGCGGCCCCGGCGCCACCCACGAATACTTCGAGGCGTTCGACAGCTACTTCCCCGGCGCCGGCATCGAGTACTACTACTACGACCAGCTCGGCTCGGCCTATAGCGACCAGCCGAAAGATCGGTCTTTATGGACCATCGACCGCTACGTCGACGAAGTGGAACAGGTGCGCCAGGCGCTGCACCTGGACAAGGACAACTTCTGCCTGCTCGGCCACTCCTGGGGCGGCGTGCTCGCCATCGAGTACGCGCTGAAATACCAGCAGCACCTCAAGTGCCTGGTGATCTCCAACATGGTCGACTCGATTCCCGCCTACAACGACTACGCCCACAAGGTGCTGATGCCGGCCATGGATCAGAAGCAGCTCGCCGAAGTGCGGAAGCTGGAAGCCGAACACCGCACCGACGACCCGCGCTACATGCAGATCCTCACCCCGATGCATTACGAGCAGCACGTGCTGCGCATGCCCGAGGCGCAATGGCCCGAGCCGGTGACCCGCTCGTTCGGCCACATCAACCGGCAGATCTACACCCTGATGCAGGGCCCCAGCGAACTGGGCGCCAGCGGCCGCCTGCTGAACTGGGACCGCAGCAAGGACCTGCACCGCATTGCCGTTCCCACGCTGGTGATCGGTGCGCAGCACGACACGATGGATCCGAAGTACATGGCCGGCATGGCGAATAAGCTGCCGCGCGGGCAGTTCCTGCTGTGTCCCAAGGGGAGCCATATGGCGATGTACGACGACCAGCAAGTGTATTTCGACGGCTTGATCGGGTTCCTGCATGGTGTCGAACGGCCATGAGCGTGCCTGAGCGGCTCCCGCGACACGGGTGTCCGGGCCAATCCTTCTGCCACTCCCACCCGACCAACGCGATGACCATCTCGATTGACCACATGGAATCGGACGAACAGATCGCCATGACGTACGACGTCATGCGACAACTGCGCCCTCATCTCACCCAGGATTCCTATGTGCCGGCGATCCGCGACCTGATGGCCAGCGAAGGGCTACGGCTGATGGCGCTGCTGGACACGGGTACGGTCAGGGCAGTCGCCGCCTACCGGATCATGAACATGCTGTATTGCGGCCGCCTGCTCTACGTCGACGACCTTGTCTGCGATGAGCGTGTGCGGTCGCGCGGTTACGGCGCGCAACTGATCGCCAGGCTGAAGAGCGAAGCTCGGGCGCTCGGCTGCAGCGAGATCCAGCTCATCTCGCGCGTCACGCGCGAGCAGGCTCACCGGTTTTATTTCCGCGAGGGTTTTGGCATCGAGTGTTTCCAGTTCCGCGCGAAGCTCACCTGACCCTGACGCATGGCGTTGAGGTCCCCGTCATGTTCGCGATCAGCCTGGTGTTGCTTACCCTCGGCCTGGTGGCCGTGTGCTGGCTGAAGGGCGAACCGCCCCGTTGGCGCTCGGGCGACTGACCGGCCCCTGCGCCGAGGCTACGGATATCGACGGGGAGGTGCGCAACCCCCGCAGCGACGTGCCCCGGGGTCGGCTCCCGGACATCGCCGTTCCGCCGGCCCCGCCATCGCCGCCGCGCCGGGATTGAACTGGCCGCGCACCGCCGAACTGGAAACGGCGCCAGGGACGACGGCTGGCGCACCCGGGCAGGCGCTCGCCGGGGTGCCCCATGGTTCCTGACGCGATACCCATTCCCCCATGCCTCTCCCCTGGAAGACTTGCGCCAACGCACGTGCTTGATGCTCGTGCCTTGAGCATGCAGGCTATCGCCGGTCATCATGTGTCCTTTCTGTTGCGTCGTGCCCGCAAGTGTTACGCAACGCCATCGGAGGCCAAGCGTGAACCAGCCAATCCCACCCTCCGAGTACCTCGTCCTCTCCCGCGGCCAGTGGGACAAGGGCGCCGCGCGCGAGGACATCCAGGCGGCGATCGACCGCTTCTACGTGTGGCATGAGCGGCTGGTCGGCGAGGGCCGGATGCGGGCCGGGCAGCGGCTGGCGCGCGCGGGCAAGATGGTGTCGCGGCAGGCGATCGTGGACGGTCCGTTCGCCGAGGCCAAGGAGCTGGTGGGCGGTTACTGGCTGATCCTCGCCGGCAGCCTCGACGAAGCGGCGGCCATCGCCGCGGAGAACCCCTGCCTGGACTACGGCCTGCTGTTCGAAATCCGTCCGGTCGAGCCGGTTCGCGCCAGCGCCTATGCCCTGACCAACGAGACCCCGACATAGCCGGCGGCTACCGCCCATCCTCTCCACTCCTCGCGAATCGCAGGCGGCACCATGACCACCTCTGCCCTGGTACTCACGCTCTTCATTGCCTGGACGCTGCTCCTGCTGGTCGTGATGGAGGTGCTGCGCGGCTACCTTGTCGTCACCGGCCGCGTTCGCTCGAACAGGTTCGCGCCGGACAACGCAGGCCTTTCGCCACTCATGCAGCGGCTCGCCCGGGCCCACGCGAACTGCGTCGAAAGCCTGCCCGTCTTCGGCGGCCTGCTGGTGGTCGCGCTGGTCACGGGCCTGACCGACGTCACGAATGCACTGGCCCCCTGGCTGCTGGGCGCGCGCATCGTCCAGTCCGGCATCCACCTGGCTTCGACCAGCGTGATCGCCGTGAATGCCCGCTTTGCCGCCTTTGCCGTGCAGATGGCCATCGGCATCTACTGGACCTGGAAGCTGCTTGGCCTGTAGCTCCCGGGCAAGCATGGGCCGAACGAGATTGAACTGGCCGCGGCCTGCCGCGACACTCCGTGCATGAAGCACTCGATCACACTGCGCCTGCTCGCCTGCCTTGCCCTGCTGCTCGCCTGCGCCCCCGCGCTGGCGAAACCCGCGCTATGGGTGGTGAAGGACGCCGACACCACGATCTACCTGTTCGGCACGGTGCATCTGATGCCGAGCGACGCCAGCTGGCATTCCCCCGAGCTGGATCGGGCGATGGCGGACAGCCGCACGCTGTACATCGAGCTGACCGACGACGATCCGGCGAACATGGCGGCGCTGGTGCTGCGCCACGGCATGGATGCCGCGCACCCGCTGTCCAGCCAGCTCAGCCCGGCGGAAGCACACCGGCTGGACTTGCTGGCGACCAAGGTCGGTGTGCCCGGCGGAATGCAGACCCTGAACGTGATGCGCCCGTGGCTGGCCGCGCTGACGCTGGCGGTGACGCCGCTGCTGAAGGCCGGGCTCGACCCTGAGCATGGCGTGGACAAGCAGCTGAAGGCGCAGATGATCGCCGCGGGCAAGCCGGTGCTGGGACTGGAAACCGCCGAACAGCAGATCCGCTTTCTCGCCGACATGCCGCGCGCGATCGAGCTGGCCTTGCTGCGCTCGACCATGCGCGAAGCGGACCAGGGCGCGTTCCGTCTCACCGAACTGATCGACGCCTGGAAGGCCGGCGACGTGGACAGCATCGCGCGCATCGGCAACGACGACATGCGCCGGCACGAACCGAAGCTCTACCAACTGCTGCTGGTACAGCGCAACCAGGTCTGGGCGACGAAGATCGCCGCGATGCTGCGGCAACCCGGCACCGTCTTCATCGCCGTGGGCGCCGCCCATCTGGCCGGACCGGACAGCGTGCAGGCGCGACTGGAATGGCTGGGCGTCCCGGTCGAGCGCCTGCCCTGATCAGTCGATGCCGGCGACGGCGTGCGGTGCGTACGGCGCTTCGAGCGCGGCGATTTCCGCCGGCGGCAAGCTGACCGACAGCGCCGCCACCGCCTCTTCCAGATGATGCGGTTGGGTCGCGCCCACGATCGGCGCGGTGACCACCGGCTGGTGCAGCAGCCAGGCCAGCGCCACCTGCGCGCGCGGCACGCCGAGCCGCGCGGCGACCTCGCCGACGCGATCCACCACGGCCTTGTCCGCCGCCTTGCTCGCGGCATACACGCCGTCGCCCCACGGATCGGAGCCGCCGCGCACGGTGCTCGGTTCGTCCTCCCACGCCCGCGCCAGCCGGCCGCGCGCCAACGGGCTCCACGGCACCACGCCGACGCCCTGGTCCGCGCACAGCGCCAGCATCTCGCGCTCCTCCTCGCGGTACAGCACGTTGTAGTGCGGCTGCATCGACACGAAACGCGTCCAGCCATGCAGGTCGGCGGTGTACAGCGCCTTGGCGAACTGCCACGCCATCATCGACGAGGCACCGATGTAACGGGCCTTGCCCGCCTTCACCACGTCATGCAGCGCCTCCAGCGTCTCCTCGATCGGCGCGGCGTCGTCCCAGCGGTGGATCTGGTAGAGGTCGACGTAGTCGGTGCCGAGGCGGCGCAGGCTGGCGTCGATCTCGGTCATGATCGCCTTGCGCGAGAGGCCGCCGCCGTTCGCGTCGCCGCGCATCGGATAGAACACCTTGGTGGCGATCACCACCTCCTCGCGCCGCGCGAAATCGCGCAGCGCGCGTCCCAGCACCAGCTCGCTGCCGCCGCCCGAATACATGTTCGCCGTGTCGAAATAGTTGATGCCCAGTTCGAGCGCGCGCCGGATGAAGGGCCGGCTGTGCTCCTCGTCCAGCGTCCACGGCCTCTCGTCGGTGGGTGTCACCGAGTAGCTCATGCAGCCCAGGCAGATGCGCGAAACCTTGAGTCCCGACTTGCCCAGATTGATGTAGTTCATCGCGAATCCTCCCGTTGGCTTTTCAAAACATGCAGGGTACTCACCGGCGGCTGGCCCGGTGCAGCGTGACCGCGGCGATGACCAGCGCAATGCCGGTCATCTCGATGGCTTCCGGCATCTGGTGCAGCACCACGATGCCGATCACGCTCGCCGTGGCCGGCAACAGCGCCAACAGCAGCGCGAACGTGGCGCGCGGCAAGCGTGCCATCGCAAGCTGATCGCAGACATACGGAATCACCGACGACGAAACACCGATGCCGATACCGGCCGCGAGCAGCCCGGGGCTGACCAGCGCCGCCGCCGCGTCGTGCAGGCCCAACGGCATCACCAGCAGCAAGGCCACCAGCATCGCCGCAGCGAGACGATCGATGCCCTCGCTGTCGCCGTCCTTCGCCGCGCGATGTCCGAGCACGATGTACAGCATGAACAGTGCGCAGTTGGCGAAGGCGTAGACGAAGCCTATCGGCGCACCGGCGAGCCGGACGTGGGTGAGCATCCATACACCGGCCACCGCGACGGCCAGCGCCACCACGTTGCGCCGGGTGCGCGTGCCGGCCAGCGCCAGCGCGATCGGCCCGAGAAACTCGATGGCGCCGACGGTGCCCAGCGGCAGGCGGTCGATCGCCAGGTAGAAACAGATGTTCATGCAGCCGAGCACCACGCCCAGAGCCACGATGTTCCAGCGCGCCGCGACGTTTTGCTGCAGAAAATAGCGCCATGGTCGTCGCCACACGGCAAAGATCAGCGCGGCGCTGGCGATCCGCAGCCAGGCGACGCCGAGTGGCTCGACGCGCGCAAACAGCAAGACGGCGAAAGCCGGGCCGAGGTAATGAAAGACCGCACTGACGACGAAGTACAGGTGCGGCGGCAACCGCACGCCGAGTGCGATCTGCGTTGGCGCCAGCCGTTGGAAGGTCGGGGTATCTTGCTCGTCGTTCATGGCTCCACTTTTACAAAGTATCGGCGCATGATCCATGCTGAAAGAAAGGATTTGACGATCAGTATTTCACTTCTTGCAGGTCCAGCGTTCAAAATGCCTCAGATTTCAAATCTCATGTCCGATCCGCGCAACATGGCCCTGCTGCAGGCGCTGCAGGAGGACCCGCGCCAGCCCGTCAGCAAGCTGGCCGCCACCGTCGGCATGTCCGCGCCGGCGGTGAAGGAACGCCTGAGCCGGCTGGAGGAAACCGGGGTGATCCGCGGCTACCGGCTCGACCTGGATCCGAAGGCGCTGGGCTGGCCGATCACGGCGTATGTGCGCGTGCGCCCGGTGCCCGGACAGTTGCCGAAGATCGCCGAGCTCGCGCAGAAGATGCCGCAGGTCGTCGAGTGCCACCGGGTTACCGGCGAGGATTGCTTCATCATCAAGGTGCACCTGGACGCGCTGGAGAATCTCGACCTGATCCTCGACCGCTTCCTGCGCTACGGCCAGACCACCACCTCGATCGTGCAATCCACGCCGGTACCGTTGCGCGCGCCGCCGTTGCCCGCGATCAAGGGCAAAACCCGGTGACGCCCGGCGACCGCTGCGGCACAACGGCCACGCTCCCGCAAGCTGTCCCGGCCCAGCGCGTTCTGGCACCATCGACCGGTTATCCGCGCGTTGCGCGCTACTCGACAGATATCCCCGCATGAACCTGCAAGCCAATTACGAACAGATCCCGCTGAAGGAATACGCCGAGCGGGCCTACCTCGACTACTCGATGTACGTGGTGCTGGACCGCGCCCTGCCGTTCGTCGGCGACGGCCTGAAACCGGTGCAGCGGCGCATCATCTACGCGATGAGCGAGCTGGGGCTGGCCGCCACCGCCAAGCCGAAGAAGTCCGCGCGCACCATCGGCGACGTGATCGGCAAGTTCCATCCGCACGGCGATTCGTCGTGCTACGAGGCGATGGTGCTGATGGCGCAGCCGTTCTCGTACCGCTACCCGCTGGTCGACGGCCAGGGCAACTTCGGCTCGCCGGACGACCCGAAGAGCTTCGCCGCGATGCGCTACACCGAATCCAAGCTCAGCCCGATCGCCGAGGCGCTGCTGGGCGAGCTGGGCCAGGGCACGGTGGACTGGGTGCCGAATTTCGACGGCACCATGGACGAGCCGAGCTGGTTGCCGGCGCGCGTGCCGCACGTGCTGCTGAACGGCTCGATGGGCATCGCGGTGGGCATGGCCACCGACATCCCGCCGCACAACCTGCGCGAGCTGGCCAGCGCGTGCATCCGCCTGCTTGACGATCCGGACGCTACGGTGGCCGATCTGTTCGAGCATGTCCGCGGACCGGATTACCCGACCGAGGCGGAGATCATCACCCCGCGCGCCGACCTGCTGGCGATGTACGAGAGCGGCATGGGTTCGGTGCGTGCCCGCGCGGTGTACCAGCGCGAGGAAGGCAACATCGTGATCACCGCGCTGCCGCACCAGGTCAGCCCGTCGAAGATCCTCGAGCAGATCGCCGCGCAGATGCGCGCGAAGAAACTGCCGATGATCGAGGACCTGCGCGACGAGTCCGACCACGAGAATCCGATCCGGCTGGTGCTGGTGCCGCGTTCCAGCCGCGTCGATGCCGACGAGCTGATGCCGCACCTGTTCGCCACCACCGATCTGGAAAAGAGCTTCCGCATCAATCTCAACATGATCGGCCTGGACGGCCGGCCGCAGGTGAAGAACCTCAAGCGCATCCTCAGCGAGTGGCTGACGTTCCGCACCAGCACGGTGACCAAGCGCCTGGAGCACCGCCTGGCGAAAGTCGAACGCCGGCTGCACCTGCTGGAAGCGTTGCGCATTGCCTACCTCAACCTCGACGAGGTGATCCGCATCGTGCGCAGCGAGGACGAGCCCAAGCCGGTCCTGATCGCCCGTTTCAAGCTGTCCGAGGAACAGGCCGACTACATTCTCGAAACCCGCCTGCGCCAGCTGGCGCGGCTGGAAGAGATGAAGATCAATGCCGAACGCGACCAGCTCGAAGAGGAGCGCGCGAAGATCACCGTGCTGCTGAAATCGCCGGCCAAGCTGAAGGGCCTGATCAAGGAAGAACTCCGTGCCGACGCGGCCAAGTTCGGTGACGATCGCCGTTCGCCGCTGGTGCAGCGCGAAGCGGCCCAGGCGCTGGACGAAAGCGCGCTGGTCGCCAGCGAACCGGTCACCGTGGTGCTGAGCCAGAAGGGCTGGGCACGCGCGGCGAAAGGCCATGACATCGACGCCGAAGGCCTCAACTATCGCGAAGGCGATGGCCTGCTCGCCGCGGTGAAGGCGCGCACCACCCAGCAGGTCGCGTTCATCGACTCCACCGGCCGCGCCTATTCCACCCCGGCACACACCCTGCCCTCGGCGCGCGGCAACGGCGAGCCGCTGACCGGCCGCTTCAGCCCCGTCGCCGGCGCCAGCTTCGATGCGGTGATCGCCGGCGACAACGACACCCGGTTGATCCTCGCCACCGACTTCGGCTACGGCTTCGTCACGCGCTTCGAATCGCTCACCGGCCGCAACAAGGCCGGCAAGCAGATCATCAGCCTCAGCGACGGCGCCCACGTGCTGGCGCCGCAGGTCAGCGCCGACCCGGCGCGCGACCGCATCGTGGTGGTCACCACCGAGGGCCACCTGTTGATGTTCTCGGTGGCCGAACTGCCCGAGCTGGACAAGGGCAAGGGCAACAAGCTGATCGAGATCCCCAAGGCGAAGCTGGTCAGCGGCGACGAACGTGTGGCTGGCGTGGCCGTGGTCAGCGAGGGCAAGGGCGAGGTCACCATGTATGCGGGCCAACGCAAGCTCACCCTGAAGTGGGCGGACCTGGTCGAGTACGGCGGCAACCGCGCCACCCGCGGCGGCGTGCTGCCGCGCGGCCTGCGTCGGGTGGAGCGGATCGAGACCACCGGCTGACCATGACTTGCGGGAGCAGGAACTCGGTCGGAGGAACTTGTCGACGTCCGGCATTTCCAACAGGGACGTACACGCCGATGTGCCATCGTGCGTCGACTATGTGACAACCCCGGAGTGTGCATGAACATCCAACGGCTTCTTCCCGCCCTGCTGCTCACCCTGCTTGCCGTCCCGCTGTGTGCGCAGACCACCGGCAAGCCGTTGAACCTCAAGTTGCCTCCCAGCGACATCCCCGCCGCCAGCAGCACGGCCGCCAAGCCCGCTGCCAGCGCACCCGGCGTGTATTACGGCGACACCAGCGGACGCATGGGCAACAACGACACCACAGCCGCCGCGACAACCACCGACGATTGCGACGACTACAGCTACAACCAGCCGCAGATGCACGGCAGCGTCGGGATGGGCGTGGTCGGCGGCAACCATTTCAGCGGCAACTACCAGACCGGCACGGTCAACCTCAGCAAGGCCTTCGGCAGCTGCGACCATCCCAGCGGCGGCGTCAGCATTTCGATTGGTGGCGGCACCGGCCATTTCAACGACCGCCGCGACCACTGAAGCAGGAACCGCGTCCACTCGGACTCGGGGCCGGCCATGACGCAGAAGCAAACCTGGCGGCGCACGTAACGCACGGCGTTTTCCAGTACCGCGCCGAAAATCCCGGAGAGGTCGTGCGGGCCACGGCCAGGTCGCGCTCGCTCGTCGTTGATCGCAATGGTGTCTGACAGCACCGCCAAGTCGCCTGCTCAACTCCAGCGTTGACTGTCTGCTTCAGGCGGCGAGCGGCCATGAGCGGCAACGCATGCGCGCCTCTGCGACCGCATGAAGCTAAGGTCCCCCTAGCAGCGCGACCAGCCGCGACTCGCACGCTGAAAGATCGTAGCCCCGACGCTGCGAGACCATGAACGTGAGCGTCCCCAAGTGCCATGCGCGACGCTCGAGTTCGACGAGCTCTCCGCTGGCCAGATCCTCGCTGACGAGGTGCCGCGGCAAGTGTCCCCAGCCGAGGCCGGCCTTGAGCAGGTCGCGTTTGGCGCCGAGGTCGTTGACCAGCCACTGGCGCTTGCCGGCAACGCCCTGCTGGGTCTTTTCTGCGCCGGGCTGGTTGTCGGTGACGACGATCTGGGTGTGTCGACCGAACTCGTCCACGGGGATGGGTTTGGGTGTCGAAGCGAGCGCATGGGAAGGCGCGCATACCGTCACCATTCCCTCCTCGCGCAACCAGTGGCGTTCGATGGCGCCCGGGTTCACCTCCGGCACGTTCTGGATCGTGACGGCCAGGGCGCACAGCTTTTCGAGCACCAGGTGCTCGCCGCCCTGCATGGTGGTGATGCGCAGGTTGATCGCGGCGGTCGGAAACTCCTGCTGCAGCGTCCGCAAGCAGTCGATCAGGTGGGCGCGTGGAAAGTAGGCATCCACCGCCACCGACACCTGCGGCACCCCCACCTTGGCGATCGCGCCGGCGCGGTTCTTCATTTCCTCGGTGCGAGAGATCACCGCACGCGCATCCGGCAGGAGGCTGCGCCCCGCTGCGGTGAGCTGCGCCTTGCGCGTGTTGCGCTCGAACAACTCCACATCGAACGCACTTTCCAGCGCCTTGATCGCGTGGCTGATGGCCGACTGCGCGCGCGCGAGTTTCCGCGCCGCACCCGAGAAGCTGCCCTGGTCGCACACCGCAACGAACGCACGCAGCTGGTTGATGGTGACGTTGTCGAGCACGGGCCATCCAGAAAATAGATCGTATTAAGCAATATTTCGTCAATTGTGTTGATACGTCAAGCGACCCAGATTGATGGGGCAACCGGCCCGAACGGGCCAGCCCACTCCATCCCCGTACTGAAAAGGATCATCTCCATGAGCTACGCCATCATCGGTTTCGGTGCCATCGGCCAGGCCCTCGCCCGCGCCTTCGCCCGCAACAACATCGAAGTCTCCGTCGCCAGCCGGCGCGCGCCCGAAGCGCTACTGCCGCAGGCGCAGGCGATCGGATCCAAGGTCATTCCCCGGACGCTGCAGGAAGCGCTCAAGGCGGACGTGATTTTCCTGGCCGTTCTCTTCGAGGGGCATCGCGAGGTCGCCAAGGCCCTGTCGAGCTGGCAGGGCAAGACGGTGGTGGACGTGATGAACGGTTTCGAGGGCCTGTCTTCTGCCGACGTCGCCAAGGCCTTCCCCGGCGCCCGCTTCGTGAAGGGCTTCAATCACCTGCCCGCAAGGACGCTGGCCGCCGACCCGAACGTCAACGGCAGCCGCCGCGTCGTGTTCCTGTCGAGCGACGACCAGGCCGCCGCGGCGCAGGTGGCGGACCTCGCCGAACAACTGGGTTTCGCACCCGTCAATCTCGGGAAGCTTGCAGAAGGCGGCGCGCTGGTACAGGTGCGGGACAAGAGCTGGGCGCCGCTGATCTTCCAGGACCTGTTCAAGAACGAACCCGAGCGACCGGCGACCGCCGGCGCCGCATCGTAATCACCTATCTGTGCCATCCCGACCAAGGATCAAAGACATGACCAGACTGAATGGAAAGACCGCCGTGATCACCGGCGGCGCCACCGGCATCGGCCGCGCCGCGGCAAAGCGTTTCATCGAGGAAGGCGCCTTCGTCTTCATCTTCGGCCGCCGCCAGGAAGCGCTCGACGCTGCCGTGGCTGACCTCGGGCCCAACGTCCGCGCGGTGCAGGGCTCGGTGTCCGACGAGGCCGATCTCGACCGCCTCTACGCGGCAGTGAAGGCCGAGCGCGGCACCCTCGACATCGTCTTCGCCAATGCCGGGACGGGAAGCCTGCTTGCGCTCGGCGAGATCACCGCCGAACACATCGACGAAACATTCGACACCAACGTGAAGGGCACGATTTTCACGGTGCAGAAAGCACTGCCGCTGATGGGCACGGGCGGCTCGATCATCCTGACCGGATCGAGCGCCGGTACCACCGGTGCCCCGGCATTCGGCGCCTACAGCGCGAGCAAGGCAGCCGTGCGCAACCTCGCGAAGACCTGGGCGGAGGACCTGAAAGGCACCGGCATCCGCGTCAACGTACTGTCGCCCGGTCCGACGGCGACCGAACTGGCGAAGGCCGCGGTGGGCGAGGAGGGCCTGAAGGCCTTCGCCTCGATGAATCCACTCCAGCGCATGGGCGATCCGGCGGAGATCGGCGCGGTTGCCGCCTTTCTCGCGTCGTCGGACAGCAGCTTCATGACCGCCAGCGAGGTCGCCGTCGACGGCGGCCTGGCGCAAATCTGACGCGTCAGGCCCGGCCGGCATCCACCACGAGCTTTTCAGAAGTCATGCCACTTCGGAGGCCATCATGTACCAGCACTCCAAACGATCCGAGTTGTTGAGGTTCGCACGCGTCGATGCGGGCTCTATCGTGATCGACGTGTTTCCAGGCGACGGAGACTGGAGCGGCCTCTTTTCCGACATCGTCGGGCCCGAGGGGAGGATCTACAGCTTCGTGCCGGCCGAGGTCGCTCATCTCGGCAACGATCCGGTCGGCCGCATCCGGGCGCTGGCCGAGGAACCGGGGCGAGAGAATGTGCGGGCGATCTCGGCGGACCTCGTGGTGCTGCCGGAGAGTTCGCCACCCGCGGATGTCGTGTGGCTGCACCTGTTCTATCACGATCTCCACGCCGCGCTTCTCCAGACCCGGGGCGCAACCCCGGCCGACTTCAATCGAGCCGTTTATGAGCGGCTCAAGCCTGGCGGGTTCTACGTCATCGTCGACCACGTCGCCGCCACCGGGACGGGCACAAGCAACGCCGGGTCGCTGCATCGGATCGAACCCGCCGTCGTTCGCGAAGAGGTGGAAGCGGCGGGCTTCGTGCTGGACGCCGAAAGCAGCGTGCTGGCGAACAAGGACGATCCACACTCCCTCAAGGTATTCGACCCGTCGATCAAGGGCGAGACCGATCGCTTCGCCTATCGGTTCGTGAAGTGCTGACGGCGAGCCCTCCGCCCCACTGATCTTCCACGACCTATCCAAATTCAAGAAGGAGCCGTGAGCGATGCATGGCGATCACGACACGATCGCGATCGCCATGCAGGCCGGATCACTGCGCCATGAACATCGACCCCTTACCCAGGAACATCCCATGTCCAACCAATCCCATTTCCCGAATGAACTTGCCGGCCGCCGTGCCCTGGTCACCGGAGGCACGCGCGGCATCGGCGCGGCTGTCGCGCAGCGCCTGCTCGATGCCGGCGCCAAGGTCGTGGTTGCTGCACGCAAGCCCGACGACGACATGCCCGCCGGAGCAACGTTCGTATCCGGCGACGTCGCCACGAGCGAAGGCGTGGAGGCGATCGCGACACAGGCGCTCGCGGCGCTCGGCGGCCTCGACATCCTCGTGAACAACGCGGGCGGTGCGCGCGCGTTTCTGGAAGGGTCGTCGACGATTCCCGACGAGGCATGGCACGACAGCTTCGAGCTCAACCTTTTCGCCGCGATCCGCCTCACCAACGCCGTCCTCCCCGCGCTCCGGGCCTCGAAGGTTGCAGCCGTCGTGAACATCTCGTCGGCAGCGGCGACGATGCCGTTCGGCCCCTTTGCGCACTACGGCGCTGCCAAGGCGGCGCTCGAGTACTACTCGCGCACGCTCGCACTGGAAGTCGCGCCGGCAATCCGCGTGAACGTCGTGTCGCCCGGCGTCATCGCCACGCCGGGCTCCGACGAGTTCGCCAGGACGACCCCTGGATTCTCCACCGAGGCCTGGCTTCAGCTTCTGCCGCTGGGCCGCATCGGCGCCACCGAGGACATCGCCGAGGTCGTCGCGTTGCTCGTGTCCGATCGCGGCAAGTTCCTGACCGGCGCGAACTACCGCGTCGACGGCGGCATGACGGCGCGCTGACGCGTGCAACAAGGGGACGTGGCCGATGAATGGAGGCGTGGTCGATCGCCAGACCATTGATGTCGCCATCTTTGGCATGGCGGGCGCCACGAGGCACACTTACGCGGATTCGAGGTCATTCGGGAACGCGTACATGCACGGCGAATACAAGATGCCAGGCGGCAAGCTGGTGGTGATCGACCTCACCGTGCGCGAAGGCCGTCTCGCCGACGTGCAGCTGAGCGGCGACTTCTTCCTCGAGCCGGACAGTGCATTGGAGGCAATCAACCGCGCGCTGGAAGGCCAGCCGGCGCTCGCCGACGAAGCGGCACTCGCCGCCGCCGTGAAGCAGGAGCTCTCGCCGGACGTGATGATGTATGGTCTGTCGCCTGAAGCCATCGCGGTCGCCGTGCGCCGCGCCTTGCACGGGGAAGCCGAAGCATGATGCGCACCGACTGGCGCGACCACGACTGGCAGCTGATCCACACCGCGCCGCAATCGCCCACCCTGCACATGGCGCTGGACGACGTGCTGACCCACGAGGTCGGCGCCGGCCGCCGCGCGCCGACCCTGCGCATCTGGGAATGGGCCGCGCCGGCGGTGGTGATCGGCCGCTTCCAGTCGCTGCGCAACGAAGTGGACGGCGAGGCGGCCCGGCGCCACGGCATCGAGGTGGTGCGCCGGGTTTCCGGCGGCGGCGCGATGTTCATCGAGCCGGGCAACACGATCACCTATTCGATCTATGCGCCGCAGTCGCTGGTCAAGGGGCTGTCGTTCCAGGAAGCCTATGCCTTCTTCGACGCCTGGGTGCTCGAAGCGCTCGGCGAACTGGGCATCAAGGCGTGGTACCAGCCGCTCAACGACATCACCTCCGAAGGCGGCAAGATCGCCGGCGCCGCGCAGGTGCACCGCGGCGGCGCGGTGCTGCATCACGTCACCATGGCCTACGACATCGACGCGGCGAAGATGCTGGACGTGCTGCGCATCGGTCGCGAGAAACTGTCCGACAAGGGCACCGTCAGCGCGGCCAAGCGGGTCGATCCGCTGCGCAGCCAGACCGGCCTGCCGCGCGAGGCGGTGATCGAGCGCATGGTCGCCACCTTCCGCCGCCTGCACGGGCTCGCCGACGACGACTTGCGCGCCGACGAGCTGCTCCAGGCCGAAGCACTCGGGCAGACGAAGTTCAGCAGCCCCGCCTGGATCGCCGACGTGACGTGATCCCCACGCCGGAACGTCTTTCCGGGGCTTTTTGCACAGGGCAGTTCCCTCCCCCATTCGTCACTTGTCGACGCCGGCCGATCGCAGGAGGATCGGGCTTCCGTTCGCGTTGACAAGGAGAGATGGATGCGCACCGTACGACTGTCCGCACTGGTTGCCGGGCTGTGCCTGGCCTTTGCCGCCCACGCGGCCGACACCGATACCTGGAAACTGCCGGTGGCGGTGAAGAAACTCGACAACGGCCTCACCGTGGTGGTCTCCGAAGACCACAGCTCGCCCACCGTCGGCATCAGCATGGTCTACCACGTCGGCATGCGGCTGGAACCGCAGAACCGCACCGGCTTCGCCCACCTGTTCGAGCACCTGATGTTCGAAGGCACGCCGGACGCGCCCAAGGGCACCTTCGAGCGCGTGATCCAGGGCGGCGGCGGCGTGTTCAACGGCTCCACCCGCGCCGACTACACCAACTACATCGCTTCCGCGCCGTCGTCCGCGCTGGCGCCGATCCTGTGGCTGGAAGCGGACCGCATGAAGTCGCTCGACTTCAGCGCGAAGAACCTCGCCAACCAGCAGAACGTGGTGAAGGAGGAGATCCGCGTCAACGTGAAGAACCAGCCGTACGGCCTGTTCTTCTGGACCGACCTCAACCGCCTCGCGTTCGACAAGTGGGCCAACGACCACGACGGCTACGGCTCGTTCAAGGACCTGGACCACGCCAGCATCGCCGACGTGAAGACCTTCCACGACACCTTCTACCAGCCGGCCAATGCGGTGCTCGGCATCGCCGGCGACGTCACCCCGGAGCAGGCCTTCGCGCTGGCGCAGAAATATTTCGGCAGCCTGCCCGCCCGCGCGTTGCCGCCGCGGCCGGACGTCTCCGAACCGCTGAACACCAAGACGCGCCACGAGGAGCAGACCGATGCGCTGGCCAAGGTGCCGGCGCTGGCGATCGGCTGGAAGATGCCCGCGCGCGGCAGCAAGGACCAGATCCCGATGATGGTGCTGTCGCAGCTGCTGGTCGGCGACGACGCCTCGCGGTTTTACCAGGGCCTGGTCAAGGGCCGCGAGCTGCTGCTGAACATCAATGGCGGCGTGAACTTCCCGCTCGGCGACGGCAGCGACTATGCCGGTCCGACCCTGCTGGGCCTGTTCGCGCTGTACAAGCCCAACGGCACGCCGGAGCAGGTGCTGGCAGCGATCGACGAGGAGATCGGCAAGGTCGCCAGCGACGGCGTCGACGACGCCACTCTGGCCCGCGTGAAAACCAAGATGCTGTCGGACTGGTACGGCGGGCTGGAATCCTTCCTCGGCCGCGCCGACACGCTGGCCAAGCTGCAGACGCTGTGGGGCGATGCGAACGTCGCCAGCCGGATGCCCGGCTGGATCGAGGCGGTGAATTCCGATGACATCAAGCGTGTCGCCCGCGCCTATCTCACCGATGCGAACCGCAGCGTGATCGTGCGCCGCCCGGTCGCCGCTGCTGCCACTCCCGCCGCCAAGACACCCGCCAAGTGAGGACCGCCATGAAGACACACACGACATTCAAGACGCTCGCCCTCGCGCTTGGCCTGGCCCTGGCCGGCGTCGCCCAGGCATCCACCGCCGCGCTGCCGAAGGACCTGCCCGCCTACGGCCCGGACAAGCCGCTGCCGACCCCGCAGATCGCCCAGCGCACCCTGCCGAACGGACTCACCGTGTGGGTAGTGCCGCGCGAGGGCCTGCCCAAGGTCAACGTGGCGCTGTCCGTGCTCGGCGGCACCGCGGCCGACGATGCGGCCAGGCCGGCGCAGTCGCAGCTGATGGCGACCCTGCTCAACGAGGGCACCGCCACCCGCAGCTCGCGCGATATCGCCGAGGCGCTGCAGGCGATCGGCGGCGATTACAGCGCCAGCGCCGGCGACGACGCGGTCAGCATCCGCGCCAGCGCACTTTCCTCGCACGCCTCGCAACTGCTGGCGCTGGTCGCCGACACCGCGCTGCATCCGACCTTTCCCGCCAAGGAAGTCACCCTGGCCAAGGCCAACGCCCTGCAGAACCTTAAGGTGCAGGAGTCCGACCCGGACTGGCAGGCGCAGCGCGCCTTCGGCCATGCCGCCTACGGCGATCATCCGTACTCGCGTGACTCGCTCACCGAGGCCAGCGTGGAGACGGCCTCGCCCGATACGCTGCGGGCATTGCACGACGCCCGCTTCCGGCCTGATCGCGCCCTGCTGGTGATCGTCGGGCGGATCAGCGCAGACGAGGCCTTCAAGCTGGCCGAGCAGCAGTTCGGCAACTGGAAGGCCAGCGGCACGGCACTGGCCGATACCGCGCCGGCGCCGCGCACGGCGGCACCGCAACGGCTGATCGTGCCGCGCGCCGGCGCCGTGCAGAGCAATATCCGCTATGGCCGTCCCGCCGTACCCGCCAATGACCCGGACTACATCCCGCTGACCGTGGCCAACACCATCCTCGGCGGCGGCTTCACCAGCCGCATCACCCAGGACATCCGCGAGGACAAGGGCTACTCGTACAGCCCGTGGTCGCGCTTCAGCGCCAACCGCGTCGGCGGCAGCACGCTGGCCACGGTCGACGTGCGCAACGAGGTCACCGGCGCCACCCTGGCCGAACTGGCCAAACTGTACGGCAGCATGGCCAGCCAGCCGGCCAGTGCGGAAGAACTCACCGGCGCCAAGCGCCTGGTCGGCGGCATCTACCTGCTGCGCAACCAGATCCAGGGTGCGTTGACCGCCACCCTGGCGAACTACTGGGTCGACGGCCTGCCGCCGAGCTTCCTGGCCAGCTACGTCGCCGAGGCCAACAAGGTCACCACGGAACAGGTGCAGGCGATGGGGCGCAAGTACTTCGCCGCGAAGGACCAGAGCATCGTGATCGTCGGCGACCCCAAGGCGATCGACGCCCAGCTGAAACCCTACGGCGCGTTCACCGTGTTCAAGCCCTGAGCGCGATGCCGGTGAAGGGCGGGCACTGCCCGCCCTTCACCGGCGACGCTCACAGCCGCGGCGGGATGGGTTCGCGGATCACCGCGGCGACGATGCGGACGATACCGGCGCCGCCAGTCACAGCCGGCTGTACGACCACGACTGCATGCGCCCGTCCTTGTATGGCATCACGCCGTGGAACGGGCGCGGGTCGGCATCGAACACCAGCGGCAGGAAGTGGCGGTCGCCTTCCCACATCGGCAGGGTCAGCAGGCGCTCCAGCGCGACCCATTCGAGACTGCCTTCGGGATTGCTCGTAAATGGCGTGCCGGCATAACGATCGATCACGAAGATGAAGCCCAGCCAATCCTCGCCCTGCTTGCCGAATCCCGGCCAGTTCAAGCTGCCGCGCAGCTGCATCGATTCGCAGCTGATGCCGGCCTCCTCCAGGATTTCCCGCTGCATGCACGCGGCAATGTCTTCGCCCGCCTCCATCTTGCCGCCGAGGCCGTTGTACTTGCCCAGGTGCTGATCGTCGGGACGCGCGTTGCGATGGATCATCAACACTTCGCTGCGGTCGGGCGACAGCACGTAACCCAGTGTTGCGACGATCGGTGTGTAGGGCATGGCGCACGCATCGGAAAAAGACCAGTTTAACGGCAGCCGCCGTTCCGCGCCGCGCCGGCCTGAACGCCCGACGCAGCCGGACTTGCGTGCGCGCGGCAGGGCGGCGACCATCGACGGATGCATCCACTCGCATCACTTGCATCCCGAGCCCGCCGCCTGTGCATACCACGGCATGCGCTGCTGGCGCTGTTGCTGTTCACGGGCATGCCCGGCTGTGCGCCCACCGCGCGCGCACTGGACAGCGGCACGCTCGCATTCGAAGGCCAGCACTACCGCGTGGTACATCTGGATCTCAAGCGCGAACACCTGACCCTGCACTGGCGCGAGCCGAGCAGCGGCCAGCCGTTCGGCAGCATCGAGACGTTGCGGCAGTGGGGCGAGGCGCGCGGGCAACGGCTGCTGTTTGCCGCCAACGCGGGCATCTACGATCGCCAATTCGCACCGTTGGGCCTGCACGTGGAGAACGGCAAGACGGTGGTGCCGCTGAACCTGGCACATGGCAACCCGGCCTCGGGCAACTTCTCGCTGCTGCCGAACGGCGTCTTCGCGGTATACCCGGATGGGCATGCCGCCGTGCGCACCAGTGCCGCGTTCAAGGCCGAAGGCCGGAGCGCGCAATGGGCTACCCAGTCCGGCCCGATGCTGTTGATCGACGGCAAGATCAACGACCAGTTCATCGACGATTCGTCCAGCCTGAAATGGCGCAGCGGGGTATGCGTGAAAACGCCCACCGAAGTGATCTTTGCAGTGAGCGAGGCGCCGGTGAACTTCCACACGTTTGGACGGCTGTTTCGCGACAAGCTCGGCTGCCGCGACGCGCTGTACCTGGACGGCAGCATTTCGCAGCTGTACGTCGATGGCGAAGGCTACGCCGGTGCCCCGGCCTTCATGGTGAAACCGTACGCCGGCATCTTCGCCGTGTTCGCCAAGCCGTGAGGCCGGCTCCCGTCGCGACGCGGCGCAGGCGGGTGCTGCGTGCGCTGCTGATCGGCCTGCCGTTGCTGCTGTTGCTGGCGTTGGCCGCGGGCTGGTGGCTGCTCGCCGGCAGCCGTGCGCGGCTGGACGGCCAGCGTCCGGCCGCGGGCCTCGCTGCCGCGGTCAGCATCGACCGCGATGCGCTGGGCACGGTCACCATCGAGGGAAAAAACCGCACCGACATCAGTTACGCACTCGGCTACGTGCACGCACAGGAACGCTACTTCGAGATGGACCTGATGCGCCGCGTGAGCGCCGGCGAATTGTCCGCGCTGGTCGGGCCGGCCGCGCTGAAGGTGGACCTCGACCATCGCCGCCACCGCCTGCGCGCCGTGGCCGAGGCCGCCTGTGCGCAGTTGCCGCCCGCGGAGAAGCGCGAACTCGACCGCTACCGCGATGGCGTCAACGCCGGCCTCGCCGACCTGCGCGTGCGGCCGTGGGAATACCTGCTGCTGGGCAGCCGACCGCAGCCCTGGCGCTCCGAAGACAGCGCGCTGGTGATCGCCGCGATGTACCTGGACCTCAACGGCGACGGCCGCAACGAGCGCGAATTGCGCTACGCGCAGATGCGCACGGTGCTGCCCGGGTCGCTGGTGGATTTCCTGCTGGCGCCCGATCCCGACTGGGAGGCCCCGCTGAGCGGCCGGCTGTCGCGACCGTCGGTGATTCCGCCCGCCAGCGTGTTCGACCTGCGCCAGCTCGCGTCGCCGCCGCACTCGCCGACGCTGGCCGCCGCGCTGGCCCCGGCGCTCGACGCCCCACGCCCCGGCAGCAACAATTTCGCGGTCGCCGGCACACTCACCGGCAGCGGTGCGGCGATGCTGGCGAACGACATGCACCTGGGCCTGCGCGTGCCGAACATCTGGTTCCGCACCCGCCTGCGCTATCCCGACGCCAGCGCCCCGCACGGCCAGCGCGACGTCAACGGCGTCAGCCTGCCCGGCACGCCGGCGATCGTGGTCGGCTCCAACGGCCAGATCGCCTGGGGCTTCACCAACAGCTACGGCGACTGGCAGGACTGGGTGCGCGTGCTGCGCGATCCCGCCGACCCCACGCGCTACAAGGTGCCCGATGGCTGGGCCCGCATCGAAAGCCACGACGAGCACATCCGGGTCAAGGGCCAGCCGGATACCGTCCTCAAGGTCGAAGACACCCGCTGGGGTCCGATCATGGGCGAGGACGCCGACGGCACGCCGCTGGCGCTGGCGTGGATCGGCGGCCGGGCGCGCGGCTACAACGTCGAACTGATGCAGCTGGAACGCGCCACCGACGTGGCCGGCGCGCTGGACCTGGCGCCCCGGCTCGGCATGCCGCCGCAGAACCTGCTGGTCGCCGACAGCGCCGGGCACATCGGCTGGACCATCGCCGGCAACGGCATCCCGCTGCGCGCCGGCATCGACCCGCTGCTGCCGTCGGACTGGTCGAAACCTGGCAGCGGCTGGCAGGGCTGGGCCGCGCCGGCGCGCTACCCGCGCATCGAGAATCCCGCCGATGGACGCCTGTGGACGGCGAACAACCGTACCGTCGACGGCGATGCGCTGGCCCTGCTCGGCAACGGCGGCCACGACCTCGGCGCGCGCGCGCAGCAGATCCGCGACGACCTGCACGCCCGCGCCAGCTTCACGCCCGGCAGCCTGCTGGACATCCAGCTGGACGATCGCGCGTTGCTGCTGACCGGCTGGCAGCAGTTGCTGCAGAACACGCTCGCCGACAGCAAGGATCCGGCGCTGGACCAGCTGCGTGAACTCAGCCTCGCATGGCGCGGGCGCGCCACGGTCGACAGCGTCGACTACCGGCTGGTGCGTGCATTCCGCAGCGGGGTCAGCGAGGCGGTGCTGGCGCCCTTCGCCGCCGCGGTGAGGCAGCGCCATGGGGATTTCGGCTGGCCCGCCGAGAGCGGTGCCGAATCGGCGGTGTGGACGCTGATCCACGCGAAGCCGGCGCACCTGCTCAATCCGAAGTATGCGAGCTGGAACGCCCTGCTCCTGGACGCTGCCCGAAAGGTGGCGAGCGAACTCGGCCGGCAACCCGGCGGGCTCGGCGCCCAGCGCTGGGGCCGCTACAACCGCAGCGCGATCCGCCATCCGCTGTCCGCCGCGCTGCCCGGCTGGCTCGGCCGTTTCATCGACATGCCCGATCAGCCGCAGGCCGGCGACAACAACATGCCGCGCGTCGCCGCCCCCGGCTTCGGCGCCTCCGAGCGCCTCGACGTGTCACCCGGTCGCGAAGCCGAGGGCATCCTGGACATGCCGGGCGGCCAAAGCGACAACCCGCTGTCGCCGTACTTCGGCGCCGGTCACGCGGATTGGGCCGAAGGTCGGCCCACGCCCCTGCTGCCAGGTGCCCCCGGGCACACGCTGACGCTCATACCGGCGGGTTCCTGAGCGCGCCCGGGCGCGCTGTCTCATACGGCGGGGTGGCCGAACCGCAGCTCTTCCATCAACGCGTTGAAAGCGGCGCGACCGATGCCGGGGTGGCGGCGCAGCCTCTCCATATTTCTGCCGGGTGATGAACGCATCGGCGCCCATCTCGTCGCCGGTGCGGAACTGGGGCTGGCGGCCAACGCGAGAAGCGGCACGGCGGATATCCGAAGCGTCCATGGCATGAGCGGCAGGGCACGCCCGTCGCCTGTTTCCACTTGGACGCAGGGCGCGTCGACGGGATGCAAGGACCGGCTGGCTTGCCAATCTTGCAACGCCGCCTTCATGCTTGGGGAAGCGCCTTACGCGGGCCCATGCGGGAGCCGGCGAATCGCTGCATCGATGACTACGTCTTCAGATCCCAGGATGCTTTGCCCATGAGTGTCAGCAGCCCCGCCGAGCGTGACGAGCTGAACCAGCTTTTGCAGCGGGCCGGTCGCGGCGATCAGCAGGCGTTTGCCGAGCTGTACCGGCGCACCTCATCCAAGCTGTTCGGGATATGCCTTCGCATGCTGCGCGATCGCGGCGAGGCCGAGGAGGTGCTGCAGGAAACCTACACCACGGTGTGGCGTCGCGCGGCGAGCTTCGACGCGGCCAAGGCCAGCGCGATCACCTGGCTGGTCACGTTGTCGCGCAACAAGGCGATCGACCGGCTGCGCCAGCATCGCGAGGAGTTGATGGACGATCCGGCGAGGCTGGACGAGACCGTCGACGAGCAGCCCACGCCCGCAGCGGACGCTGAGACCAGCCAGGAGTATCAGCGCCTGCAGCATTGCCTCGATCAACTGGAGCCGCAACAGCAGAGCTCGGTGCGTGAAGCCTTTTTCACCGGCGCCACGTATAACGAATTGGCGATGCGCTGCAAGGTGCCGCTCGGAACGATGAAAAGCTGGATCCGCCGCAGCCTGATGCAACTCCGCACGTGCCTCGATCAATGAACACACCCATCGAAGACGGCAACAACCCTTTGCGCTACGCGGAGTACGTGCTCGGCGTGCTCGACGCCGACACGCGCGCCGAAGTGGCGCGCGAGGTGCTGGCCTCGGACGAGGCCGCCACCGCGGTCGCGCTGTGGCAGCGCCGGCTGATGCCGCTGGCCGATGGCATCAGCGAGGTCGCGCCGGCGCCTTACGTGTGGGCGCGGATCCATGACGCCCTGCAGCTGGACGCGCCGTCCCGGGATCGGCCGCGCAAGGGGCTGTGGAACAACCTGGCGTTGTGGCACTGGCTCGGCATCGGCGCCAGCGCGGTGGCTGTCGCGCTGCTGGTGGTGGTGTCGCTGCCGCGGCCGGCACCCACGCCGACGGCCGCCTATGCCGGCTACATGGCCGCCACGATCCAGCAGGACAACGGCAGCACCGGCTGGACCGCCACGATGGATCCGCAGCGCGCCCGCATGGTGGTGGTGCCGGGGACGCCGGTGGCGTTTGCCTCGGGCCGCGCGCCGGAGCTGTGGCTGATTCCGGCCGGCGAAAAACCGATCTCGGTGGGCATGATCGCGCGCGATCAGCCGACCACCCTCACGCTTGATCCGGCACTGGTGGCGCGACTGGGGCCAACCGCCGCGCTCGCCGTTTCGGTGGAGCCGATCGGCGGTTCGCCGACCGGCCAGCCGACCGGCCCGGTCATCGCCAAGGGTGCCATCGGCGCCGCGCCGGAGGTCGCCGGCAAGGTGGCCGTCAACGGAAACCTGCAGGCCGACCGGACCCGGGCCTGAGCAGGCCGGGCATGAGTTGCCGATGAGCACGGCCCTGGTCCTGTTCCGGCGCGACCTGCGCGTGGCCGACAACCCCGCGTTGAGCGCCGCGTGCGCGGCGCACGCGCAGGTGCTGCCGGTGTTCATCCATGCATCCGGCGAGGATGGCGAATGGGCGCCCGGCGCCGCCAGCCGCTGGTGGCTGCACCACTCCCTCGCCGCGCTCCACGCGCGCCTGGGCTCGCTGCATGCCGGACTGCAGCTGTTCCAGGGCGACACCCTGGCGACGTTGCGCGAACTGATCCGGCGCAGCGGCGCCAGCGCGGTGTACTGGAACCGGCTGTACGAACCGGCATCGGTCGCCCGCGACACGCAGATCAAGAGCGCGCTGCAGCAAGACGGCATCGCGGTGCACAGCCACAATGCCGCGCTGTGGTGCGAGCCGTGGCAGATCGCCACGCAGCAAGGCCAGCCGTACAAGGTGTTCACGCCGTACTGGCGCAACCTGCGCCCGCAGTTGCAGGCGACGGAACCGCTGCCGGCGCCACGCGTGCCGGGATGGCGCGAGCTGGCGGACAGCCTGCCGTTGGCGGCGCTCGACCTGCTGCCGCGCATCGCCTGGGCCGATGGCCTGGCCGCCAGCTGGCAGCCGGGCGAGGCCGGTGCGCAGGAGCTGCTGGAGATCTTCGGCGACGACGCCATCGGCAACTACGCGCACGCGCGCGACCTGCCCGCGCGCCACGGCACCTCGCGCCTGTCGCCGCATCTGCACTTCGGCGAAATCTCGCCGCGACAGATCCATTTCGCACTCGATCGTCGCACCCGCGCCACCGACACCAGGCAACGCCCCGACGTCGAGCCTTACCTGCGCGAACTGGGCTGGCGCGAGTTCGCCCATCACCTGCTGTATCACTTTCCGCATACGCCGACCGGCAACTTCAACCCGCGCTTCAATGATTTTTCGTGGGCGCCTGCGGATCAGGCTTCGCTTGCGCGCTGGCAGCACGGCCGCACCGGCATCCCGCTGGTCGACGCCGGCATGCGCGAGCTTTGGCATACCGGCTGGATGCACAACCGCGTACGCATGATCGTGGGCAGCTTCCTGACCAAGAACCTGCGCCAGCACTGGCAGCACGGTGCTCGCTGGTTCTGGGACACCCTGGTCGATGCCGATCTCGCCAACAATACGCTGGGCTGGCAATGGGTCGCCGGCTGCGGCGCCGACGCCGCACCGTATTTCCGCGTATTCAACCCGGTTACCCAAGCCAAGCGCTTCGACCCGGACGGCCAGTATCTGCGGCGCTGGTTACCGGAGCTGGCGGTTGCGCCGCTGGCGTTGCTGCATGAGCCGTGGAGGGACGCCGATCTGCTCAGACGCAGTGGGTATCCCGCGCCCATGGTGGATCTGGGAGAGTCGAGGCAACTGGCATTGGATGCGTATGGTGCACTCGCGCGTGGATGAAGCAAGGAAGTCGCTCCCTGGTGCGATCACCGTCGGCGCCGCGGGGTTTCTTCTCGTCCTCATGACCGACGCAGCCTTCCTTTGCGGAAGTGACACGGCGCAGCCTTGGCCATGCCCCCGACCGGACAACTAGGGAATGGACACCCTGACCCAGGCGGGGGCGTGATCGCTGGGCTTTTCCTGCAGGCGTACCCACCGGTCGACACCCGCCTCGATGAGACCTTTCGCCAAAACGGGATTGAGCAGCAGGTGATCAATCCGCAGGCCGCGATCTCTTTCGGCGTGCTGGCGGAAGTAGTCCCAGAACGTGTAGATCCGCTTCTCTCCAAACACGTGTCGCAACGAATCCGTCCATCCCTGCTTCAGCAGGCGCTCGTAGGCGCGCCTTGATTCCGGCTGAAACAGGGCGTCCTTTCGAAACGACCGGGGATCGTAGACGTCCTCGTCGGCAGGGATGACGTTGAAGTCCCCCATCACGACAACGGGATGGGGCAAGTCGACCAAGGATCTGGCGCGGTGCGCGAGCCGCTCCATCCACCGGAGCTTGTAATCGAACTTGGGCCCTGGCTGCGGGTTGCCATTGGGCGAATAGATTCCCGCGACGACGATGCCGTGGATGGCCGCCTCGATGTATCGGCTCTGCTTGTCCGTGGCGTCGCCGGGCAGTCCGCGGCCGCTCTCCACGGGTGCCGTATGCCGGCCCAGCAAGGCCACCCCGTTCCACGACTGCTGACCATGCCAGATCGATCCGTAACCCGCCGCCTCGAGGACATCCGCGGGAAATGCCTGGTCCGCAGCTTTCAGTTCCTGAAGGGCCACGATGTCGGGCTTCTCCTTTTCCAGCCATTCAAGCAGGTTGGGCAGCCGGCTGTTGATTCCATTGACGTTGAACGTGGAGAGCTTCAGGGTTCTCTTGCGAGGCATGGGACGGCGTCCTTCAGTTCGGCAGCACCCCAGGCCGGAGCGTCGAATCCATCGGGTTTTCCGCGGACTGTATGCGTCCCCCTATGGGCAATCCGTGAAGCGCTGGTTCTGCCGCCCTCCCATCGTGACGTGCGGGGGTGCGCAACAAGACGGGGAGGAAGCCTGACCCCGGCCCCTGCCCCGGGGTCGCCGCTCGCTCAATCCCCCAAGGTCGAAGACCCTTGCCGACGCCCTCGGACAGATGGCCTGCTTGCGGGACCATCCCCGCGAATGGCCCGATGCGTACCGATGCGAGAATGCTCCTCCGGATGGTGTGTCGAATTCCGCTCCCGTCGTTCGACGTGACAAGGCGGGCCGGCAACGCGAGTTGTCGAAACCGGAGATCTGGCCCGTCGCGGGTCGGACCAGCGTGAGGAAGAAGCGGTGAGAGAACTGATCCTGAAGATGTCCATGTCGCTCGACGGCTTTGTCGCCGGCCCCAACGGCGAAGCCGATTGGGTCTTCGGCGCCGACCAGGAGGCCAAGGCCTGGGCCGTGGAGACCATCTGGAACGCCAGCCTGCACATCATGGGCAGCCGCTCCTTCCAGGCCATGGCGCCCTTCTGGCCAACATCCACCATGGCGTTCGCGCCGCCGATGAACCAGATCCCCAAGGCGGTCTTCTCCCGGCAGGGACTGGCGGTCCTGCAGGGGGTCAGGGACGCACTGGACAAGGCCGGGCCTACCCAGGCGGGGCAGCTTCAACCCGGTGGGGAAAGCTGGGCCGAGGCCTACGTAGCCAGCGGCGACCTGGGCGACGAAATAGCCCGGCTGAAGGCAATGGACGGCAAGCCGATCCTCGCCCATGGAGGCGCCAGCTTCGCGCGAAGCCTCATCGCCCGGAACCTGGTCGATCAGTACGCCCTCACGATCCATCCCATCGCATTGGGCAAGGGCCTGCCGATCTTCTCCGACCTGCCCGCACCGCGGCCGCTCAAGCTGGTCAGCTCGAAGGCTTTTCCGGGCGGCGCGGTAGCGCAGGTCTATCGGCCGGCCTGACTACCGGCCGCTCGAGCCTGCGGCCGGCAGGCGGTCGAGCCGGGTTGTCGGCGCGGCCGCGCGAGGCCAGGCAGACATCGACAGCGCGGTGGCGGCAGATCGTCGCCGCATCACTATGGTCCGCCGCCACGGGAAACCTCCCGGAGTGGGTAGAAGGCACCCGACTTAGCGATGCTGCTCAACCCAGCGTCGCGGGATTCAAATGCCACACGGCGAAATTCAGCGCCGAGGCAAAGCTGACCCAGCACAGATACGGCAGCAACAGCGCGCCGGCCAGCCGTTGCACGCGCCAGAAGCCGATCAGGGTTGCGGCGATCAGCAGCCACAGCAGCACAATGTCGGCGAAGGCCAGTGCGCCGCGGTGCCAGCCGAAGAACAGCCAGCTCCACAACGCATTCACCGCCAACTGGACCACGAACAGGGCGAGCACGCTGCGCTGGCGGCGCCAGCCGCCGTCGCGCCAGACCAGCCAGGCGGCCAGTCCCATCAGCGCGTACAGCGCCGACCACACCGGGCCGAATACCGACGAGGGCGGCGCCCACGAGGGTTGCGCGAGCTGCTGGTAGAAGGCGGCGGCCTGCGCCGAGGCGACCGCACCGATTGCGGCGGCGGCAAAACTGAGCAGCAGCCAGCCGATCAGTCCCATGGTCTGTTTCAAGCCCGACATGTGTGTCTCCCGGTCATGCAGCAGGATACGGATGCGGTGGCCTTCCGGATGCGGTTATTCGCATGCGACAAGGGGAAGCGACGTGAAGCCCGGCCATTTCATCCGCGTGTGCATCCGCTGCCCGCGTTCGTCCGTATCTGTCGCTGAACCGCTGACAGGTACGTTTGCATGGCCACGCCCCAACCCATCCCGATTGCGCCGCCCACCCGGGCCGAAGCCTCCACGGGCAACGCGACCGACCCAGCCAGCCCCCGGCACGGCTGGCTGGTGCGCACCGTAAGGCGCTGGTTCGATACCGGCGTAGGGGTGGCATCGGACGCGTCGAGCGAGGACCGCATCGACTGGCTGCGCGCAGCGCCGTTCGTGGCCATGCACCTGGCGTGTCTCGGCGTGCTCTGGGTCGGCCTGTCGCCAGTCGCGCTGGGGGTGGCGGCCGCGCTTTATGCGCTGCGCATGTTCGCGCTGACCGGGTTCTATCACCGCTATTTTTCGCATCGCACGTTCCAGACCTCGCGCGCAGTGCAGTTCGTGTTTGCACTGATCGGCGCATCCTGCGTGCAGCGCGGGCCGCTGTGGTGGGCGGCGCATCACCGCCACCATCATCGCGTCACCGACACGGCCGCCGACCCGCATTCGCCAGCTATCCACGGGTTCCTCTGGAGCCATGTCGGCTGGTTTCTGACGCCGCGCCATTTCCGCACCGATCTGTCGCGCGTGCCGGATCTGGCGAAGTACCCGGAACTGCGCTGGCTGGATCGGTTCGACATCGCGGTCCCGGTGGTGCTGGCGCTGGTCATGTACGGACTCGGCGTGCTGCTGCAGCATGTCGCGCCGCAGTGGGGCACCAGCGGCGGGCAGATGCTGGTCTGGGGTTTCTTCGTCTCGACCGTGGTGTTGTTCCATGCCACGGTGACGATCAACTCGCTCGCGCACCGTTTCGGCAAGCGCCGCTTCGACACCAGGGACGACAGCCGCAACAACGTGTGGCTGGCCCTGCTCACGTTCGGCGAGGGCTGGCACAACAACCATCATTTCTTTCCCGGATCGAGCCGGCAGGGCTTCCGCTGGTGGGAGATCGACCTGACCTGGTACGGGCTCAAGCTGATGTCGGCGCTGGGCCTGGTCCGCGGGCTGAAACCGGTCCCGGCGTGGGTGCTGGCCAAGGCGCGGAGCTGAATCATGCGCATCGCCGTGGTCGGATCGGGCATCGCGGGGCTGGCGTCGGCGTGGCTGCTGTCACGCCAGCATGAGGTGACATTGTTCGAGGCGGCCAGCTATTTCGGTGGCCACACGCAAACGCATGACGTGGAACAGCACGGCCGCCGCTACCGCATCGACAGCGGTTTCATCGTGCACAACCCGGCGCACTATCCCCTGCTGACGCGGATGTTCGATGAACTGGGCGTAGCCTCGCAGCCCACCACGATGAGCTTCTCGGTGCACAGCCAAGCCAGCGGGCTGGAGTACAACGCGGCGACGCTCGATACGCTGTTCTGCCAGCGTCGCAACCTGCTCTCGCCACGATTCATCGGCATGGTGCGCGACCTGACGCGCTTCTATCGCGAGGCGCCGGCGCTGCTGGACGCGCCGGGCAACAGCCCGACACTGGGCGACTACCTCGCCGAACACGGCTACGGCAGCGCCTTCCGCGACGAGCACCTGGTGCCGATGGCGTCGGCGCTGTGGTCGTCGCCGGCTACGCAGATACTCGGCTTCCCCGCGCGTTATCTGGTGCAGTTCATGGCCAACCACCAGATGCTGCAGGTTGCCGGCCGGCCGCAGTGGCGTGTCGTGCAGGGCGGGTCGTCGACCTACGTGAGGGCGTTGCGCGCGCACTGGTCGCTGCACGAACGGCTCAACAGTCCGGTGCGTGCGATCCGTCGCGATGCGAACGGCGTGGTGATCGACAGCGCCGACGGGCTCGAGCATTTCGAACACATCGTGCTGGCCTGCCATAGCGATCAGGCACTGGCCCTGCTGACCGATGCCGACGAGCGCGAGCATGCGGTCCTCGGCGCGATGCCTTACCAGGCCAACGACACCGTACTGCACACCGATGCCAGCGTGCTGCCTCGGCGCCGCAAGGCGTGGGCGGCATGGAACGCGTGGCTGCCGCGCGACCCGAACGAGGCGTGCACGGTCAGCTATTGCATGAACCTGCTGCAGGGCATCGACGCGCCGGAGCCCTTCGTGGTCACGCTCAACCGCAGCGCCGCGATCGATCCGGACAAGGTGCTGGCGCGCATGCAGTATCACCATCCGGTCTACAGCCACGCCTCGGTGGCGGCGCAGGCGCGCAAGCCGGAAATCCAGGGCCGCCGCCGCACCTGGTTCGCCGGTGCCTATTGGGGTTGGGGCTTCCACGAGGACGGCATGCGCAGCGCGGTGGACGTTGCCGCGGCGCTTGGCGTGCCCTGGCCGATCGGCGGCGCTGCGGCCCACGCCGTGCCGTCCGCCGCAGCGGAGATGCAGGCGTGAGCGGTGGCGGTGCCAGCACGACGACGCCGCTGGCCAGCGCGGTGTACGAAGGCGTGGTTCGCCATCGCCGCCTCGCGCCGCATCCGCATGCCTTCAGCTACCGGATGGCCCAGCTCTATCTCGATCTGGGCGAAGTCGAGCAGGTGTTCGAGAACCGCTGGCTGTGGTCCGCCGAACGCGCCAACGTGGCGCAGTTCCGACGCAGCGACTATCTCGGTCCGGCCGAACTGCCGCTGGCCGAGGCCGTGCGCCAGCGCGTCGAAATGGCCACCGGACAACGCCCGCCCGGACCGATCCGCCTGCTGACCCACCTGCGCTACGGCGGCTTCGTGTTCAACCCGGTCAGCTTCTACTATTGCTACGCCGCGGACGGCGTGAGCCTGGTATGCATCGTGGCCGAGATCACCAACACGCCGTGGAAGGAACGCCACGCCTACGTGCTGTCGATCGAAACCGCCCAGGCACGCGGACGTGCGCTGCACTGGAGCTTCCCCAAGACCTTCCATGTCTCGCCGTTCATGCCGATGGCGCGCGAGTACGACTGGAGCTTCACCGCGCCGGCCGACCACCTGCATGTGCACATGGATGTGCTGCACGACGGCCAGCGCGAGTTCGACGCCACCCTGACCCTGCAACGTCGCCCGCTGAACGGCGCTTTGCTCGCCCGCGTGCTGTGGCGTTACCCGCTGATGACTGCGCAGGTGGTCGGCGCCATCCACTGGCAGGCGCTGCTGCTGTGGCTGAAGCGCAATCCCATCCACGATCACCCGCCCCGCGCCGACACCGGCGCCACCGAGGTTCGCCATGAATGATCTTGCCAAAACCGTCGACAGCGATCGTCCCCGCGCCGGTGCCGTCGACAGCGATCGTCCCCGCGCCGGTGCCGTCGACAGCGATCGTCCCCGCGCCGGTGCCGTCGACCGCTTCCTGCGTCGGCAATTGCTGAGCCAGCTGGCCCGGCTGCGGCATGGCCGGCTGCTGCTGGTGGACGACGGCGGCGAGCAGCTCGCCTTCGGCGAATCCGCGGCCCGCCCCGACCTGCAGATCCGCATGGATATCCTCGACCCGGCGTTTTATCGCGCGATCGCCACGAACGGCAGCGTCGGTGCCGGCGAGGCATACATGGACGGCCTGTGGCGCTGCGACGATCTGGTCGGTCTGGTGCAGTTGCTGCTGCGCAACCGCGACATGCTCGACGGCATGGAAAGCGGGCTGGCCGGGCTCGGCGGCATCGCCATGCGCGGCTGGCATGCGCTGCGCCGCAATACCCGCCATGGCAGTCGCCGCAACATCGCCGCGCACTACGACCTCGGCAATGATTTCTTCGGCCTGTTCCTGTCGCCGGACCTGATGTATTCCTCGGCGATCTGGGCCGGCGCGGCAGACACGCTGGAAACCGCCTCGACGCGCAAGCTCGAGCGCATCTGCCGTGCGCTCGACCTGAAGCCGACCGATCGTGTGCTCGAGATCGGCACCGGCTGGGGCGGCTTCGCGCTGTACGCCGCGCAGCATTTCGGCTGCCATGTCACCACCACCACGATCTCGCGAGAACAGCATGCGCTGGCCAGCGAACGTGTTGCCGCCGCCGGCATGAGCGAACACGTCGAGCTGTTGCTGGAGGATTACCGCGACCTGCGCGGGCGGTACGACAAGCTGGTCTCCATCGAGATGGTCGAGGCGATCGGCGCACCCTATCTGGACGTCTATTTCGGCCAGCTCGGCGCGCTGCTGGAACCCGATGGGCTGGCCCTGCTGCAGGCCATCACCATCGAGGATCATCGCTACGAGCAGGCGCTGGATTCGGTCGACTTCATCAAGCGCCACGTGTTCCCCGGCAGCTTCATCCCTTCGATCAGTGCGCTGCTCGCTTCGAAGACCCGCAGCAGCGACCTGGCGCTGATCCAGCTGGACGACTTCGGTCACTCGTATGCGTTGACCCTCAAGGCCTGGCGCGAGCGCTTCATGGCGCAGCTGCCGCAGGTGCGCGCGCAGGGCTTCGACGAGCGTTTCGTGCGCATGTGGGAGTTCTACCTGGCGTACTGCGAGGGTGGCTTTCGCGAACGCTCGATCGGCGTGGCGCACCTGTTGCTGGCCAAGCCCGGTCATCGGCAAGCACAACGGCTGCCGCGGATCGCCCGAACTGAAGGGGTAACCGCATGAAGTTCTGGGCCAGCCTCATCGGCTATCAGCTGGTCTGGTTTGCCGCGGTGATCGGCGCCGGGCGCGGGCTGGCGTGGCCAGGCGTGGCCGGCATGCTGGTTTATGTCGCCTGCCAGCTCGCGCTCGCGCGCCACTGGAAGACCGATCTGTCGCTGCTGGCGACGGCAGTCGTGTTCGGGCTGCTGCTCGATGGCGGATTGATCCACGGGAAGCTGGCCAGCTATGCCGCGCCGTGGCCCTCGGCAGCGCTCGCGCCGGCCTGGATCCTCGCGCTGTGGATTGCCTTCGCGCTGACCTTCACCCAATCGCTGACCTGGTTGCAGACGCGCCTGTGGCTGGCCGCGCTGCTGGGCTTGATCGGCGGCCCGCTGGCCTACCTCGGTGCGTCGCGCGGCTGGCAGGTGGTGAGCTTCACCGAGCCCGCATGGCATGCCCTGCTTTGCCTCGGCCTCGGCTGGGCGCTGGCGACATCCGCGCTGGCGTGGCTGGCCGGGCGCTGGTCGGCCGGCGCGGTGCCTTTGTCGCCCAACCTGCAAGGTCACGCACCATGAACGTGTGGATTCAACTGCTGGTTCTGTGGCTGCTTGCCGCCGTGACGATGTGCCTCGGCTGGCAGTGGCAACGCCAGCGCAGCAACGCCGGCATCGTGGATGTGCTGTGGGCCGCCGGCGTGGGCGGCGGCGCCGTACTGCTGGCCGCATTCGGCAGCGGCGCCACCGCGCCCCGAGTCATCCTGGCGATGCTCGGCGGGCTGTGGGGCACGCGGCTGGCGGTGCATCTCTGGCGGCGTGTCCATGGCGAACCGGAAGATGGCCGCTACCGGCATCTGCGCGCGCACTGGTCCGGCAGCCAGCTCCGGTTCTTCCTGTTCTTCCAGTTCCAGGCGGTGTTGATCGTGTTGTTCTCGCTGCCGTTCCTCGCCGTGGCGAGCAACCCGCGCGGGCCCGATGCGTGGACGCTGAGTGGCCTCGCGATCTGGCTGCTCAGCGTGCTCGGCGAAGCCATCGCCGACCACCAGCTGGCCTGCTTTCGCGCCGACCCGGCCCATCGCGGCCACACCTGCCGCGACGGCCTGTGGCGCTATTCGCGCCACCCCAACTATTTCTTCGAATGGATCCACTGGTTCGCCTATGTGTGCCTGGCGATCGGCTCGCCGATCGCCAGGCTGGCGTGGGCCGGGCCACTGGTGATGTACGTGTTCCTGCGCTGGATCAGCGGCATTCCGTACACCGAAACACAGGCGCTGCGCAGCCGCGGCGACTACCGCGCCTATCAACGCAGCACCTCGATGCTGATTCCGTGGTTTCCGCAAAGGAGTGACCCATGAATATCCCTGTCGCCATGCCCACCCTGCTACCCCCGGAGCGGCCTGCCCCGGGCCTGCTCGGCCTGGCCGAACGGGGAAGAGTCCCCGATGGCCTGCTGCGGCAAGGCATCCGCCGCCTGTGCGCGCAACGCCTGCGTGAGGAAACGGACGGCGGGCTGGGCCAGCAGGCCGCGCGCTTCGCCGCACGCATCGAGATGTTGCGGCACAGCCCGGTGGCGATCCACACCGACGCGGCCAATGCCCAGCACTACGAGCTGCCGCCGGCGTTCTTCGCGCTGTGCCTGGGCCGGCGCCTGAAATATTCCGGCTGCTATTACCCGCGCGGCGACGAATCGCTGGAGCAAGCCGAGGACGCCATGCTGAAACTGTATGGCCAACGCGCCGAACTGGCCGACGGCCAGCACATCCTCGAACTCGGCTGCGGCTGGGGCTCGCTCACCCTGTGGATGGCCGAACGCTATCCGAACGCGAAGATCGTCGCCGTCTCCAACTCGAATCAGCAACGCGAGCACATCGAGGCGACCTGCCGCCAGCGCGGTGTGCTCAACGTGCGGGTGATTACCCGGGACGTGAACCGGCTGGAGCTGAGCGCGGCGCAGTTCGATCGTTGCGTCTCGGTGGAGATGTTCGAGCACATGCGCAATTACGAAACCCTGCTGGGCCGCATCGCCAGCTGGTTGCGGCCGGGCGGCAAGCTGTTCGTGCACATCTTCGCGCACAGGACTCTCATGTATCCGTTCGAGACCGCCGGTGACGACAACTGGATGGGCCGGCATTTCTTCACCGGCGGCCTGATGCCGGCGTCCGACACCCTGCTGTGGTTTCAGCGCGACCTGAAGATCGAACAGCGCTGGCACATCGACGGCACCCATTACCAACGCAGCGCCAACCACTGGCTGGCCAACCAGGATGCGCGCAAGGACCAGGTGATGGCGGTGCTGACCGAAGCGTATGGCCGCCAGGCGGCGCCGCTGTGGTTCCAGCGCTGGCGGATGTTCTGGATGTCCTGCGCGGAATTGTTCGGCTACGCCGATGGCCAGGAATGGCTGGTGGCGCATTACCGTTTCGCGCGGTCCTGATCATCTGGCTGATCTCTTCCCACAACACGGAAATCCCGCATGCACCCGCCCAAAGCGCTACTCCTGGCCTGCGTCCTGGCCGTCGCCGGCACGGCTTGCCATGCCGGCAACCTGCCGCCGATCAAGCCCGTCGCGCACGTCGACCTGCCCCGCTTCATGGGCAGGTGGTACGTGATCGCCTGCATCCCGACGCGTTTCGAGAAGCATGCCTACAACGCAGTCGAAACCTACACGCTGCAAACGGACGGCACCATCGACACCCGATTCCACTTTCGCGACGGTGCCTTCGACAAGCCGCTGAAAACGATTCGCTCCACCGGCTTCGTCACGGCCGGCAGCAGCAATGCGGTATGGGGCGTGCAGGTGCTCTGGCCGCTCAAGGCGCAATACGTCGTGGCCTGGCTGAATGACGACTACAGCCAGACCATCGTCGCCCGCGACGCCCGCGACTACACCTGGATCATGGCGCGCACGCCGACCATTCCCCAGGCCGACTACGACGCGCTGATCGCCCGCGTCCAGACACTGGGCTATTCGATGAGGGATATCCGCAAGGTGCCGCAGGCATGGCTCGAGAGCGGAAACTGAAGGATGGCAGGCGCGAGGCTGCGCCACAGGAGACTATGGCGACCAGCTGCCGGTAAGGTACTGTAGCCGCAGGGGGCCTTGGGGCCATGACATGCGGAACCGGCGGTGCTGCCGAGGCAGCGGCGTGCGGCTTTCGCGCATTCGACCTTGCGGGAGTTTTCCGATGCAGCGTTTCGCCGCCGTCGTTGCATGCGTTTTCGCCGTTTGCCTCTCGCCCGCTCTCTGCGCGCAATCGCCCGCGTCGCCGGTGACACGACAAGCCTTCAGCTACTGCTCCGTTACCGACACGGCGAGTCACAAGGTCTGGGCCTCGCCGGTCTTCGAGTACGCATACCTGCCCGATGGCAGGAACCAGTTCACCCGCACGCAGGACATGGCCAGCGAATTCCACGCCTTCGTCGGCAGCATGGGTGGCGCGGGCGACAAGGCCTGCGTGCTCGCCAACGGAGGGCGGGCCGAGATCGAAGCGCACCGCAATGAGATCCGCGCCATCATGACCAAGCGCTTCATGGGCATGGTGCGTGCCCATCGGTGGATGGATGTGCCCTGGACACCCGCGCCGTGGAGTCCGGCCACCGTCGCGGCGAAGCCCGCCGCGGTCACCAGGTATTTCTACTGCGTCGCAACCGATGCGGACCTGCGCAAGACCGTGGCCGCGCTGGTGTTCGAGATGAGCGTGGACGGATCGAGCCCCGTCACCGCCTATACGCAGGCCGCGGCCTACGGCAAGGAATTCGCGCGCGACGTGGCCGCACCGAACGGGCTGGCCCAGGGGCAGCCGGACTGCTACTTCAAGGACACGCGCGCGGAAGCCGAGAAGGCGTTGCACGACTACCGCAAGATGTTCAGCGGATTCAATCTGAAATTCACGGATGTCGCGTGGCGGCCCGCGCAGGAATCAGCAGCAACAGTAACGGCCGCAGCAGTTCCTTCGGCTCCCACCGCAGCAGAGCCCGGCGCGGCCCCTGCACAAGGCACGCTCGGCATCCATGTCGGCGAGGTCAGCCCCACTCTCGCGCTGGCGCTGGGCATGGACCGCGCGCGCGGCGCACTGGTGGTCGAAGTGCTGAAAGGCCGCCCGGCGGAAGCGGCCGGGATCAAGCCGATGGATGTCGTGCTCGGCATCAACCAGCAAGCGGTGAACCAGTTCACCGACCTGCCGGTGATGGTCGGTCGTCTCCCCGCAGGCACACCCGTCACGTTGCAAGTGTGGCGCGAGCGCTCCGAACATGAGGTGTCGGTGGGGTTGTCGGGACGACCCGCCGCAGTCACCGCGCAAACCGGTACTGCCATCGCGCCATCCACGGACACCACGGCAGCCGTAACGGCTGCGCCGGCTGCAGGAATCAGCAAGTACTGTCACGTCTTCATGCAGTTCGTCAGCAAGCCAGGCGGCGTCCACAGCAAGGTCTGGGAGAATCGCGACTCGGACGGGAGTGAAGCCGCCATGATGGCCACCCTCGCCGCCTTCACCGCGCACATGCATCAGCAGCAGCCGAAGGTATGGCATGAGTTCGCCGGCCGTTCCCCCAAGTGCGACATGAATCTTGGCTACTGCCACGCCAGCGTTGTTCGCCACTTTGGCGGTACCTCGCAGATCGCCGGCCAGTTCTGCAAACGCAGCCGCGAGGAGGCCGAAGCCGATTGGGCGCGGCTGACCCAGGGCAGCCCGGAGGTGGAGATCGTCGCGTGGCCCGTGGCGTCCTGAACGACCCGGGGACGGCTGCCGCGCAGTCTGACGCGATGAAGCCGCCGCCGGTGCCGTCACCACCGTTGCCTTGCCCGGGATCGACGCCGCCCAGCGCGCAGCGGACCGCCACCACGGTTTAGCGCGCCACGCCGCCGGGCGGGTGAGGAACGGGTCCGGTGCGTGGCCGCCGCTCACGACACGATGAGCGTGCCTGGCAGCCAGCCGCGGCGGAACACGCCGATCGGGTCACCGAGCGCCGTGCGACATTCGACCGCACGAGCCTCGCGGGCACGTCTGACCGAGGTCAAAGGCATCGCCTTCGTTCGCGCGCATGATCCGCACCGTCCACAAGGCGGATCGGCAAATGATCAACTGCGACACCGTCATCATCGGCGCGGGCCCGGTCGGCCTGTTCCAGGTTTTCGAGCTGGGCCTGCTCGGGCTGGATGCACACGTGGTCGATGCCGTGCCGCATGCCGGCGGGCAATGCATCGAGCTGTACCCGGACAAGCCGATCTACGACATCCCGGCGGTGCCGGTGTGCAGCGGGCGCGAGCTGATCGAGCGCCTGCAGCAGCAGATCCGTCCGTTCGCGCCGCAGTTCCATCTGGGCCACACCGTCACCTCGCTCGAACGCATGGCGGACGGCCGCTTCAGCCTGCGCACCAGCGCGGGTCTGGCCTTCAACGCCGGCGTGGTGATCATCGCCGGCGGACTGGGCGCGTTCGCGCCGCGCACGCTCGACCTGCCGGAAGCCGCACGCCTGGTGGACCGCACGCTGCATTACAAGGTGGCGCAGCCGGCGCTGTTCGACGGCCAGGACATCGTGATTGCCGGCGGTGGCGATGCAGCGCTGGACTGGGCGCTGGCCCTGGTCGACCGGGTGCGCAGCCTGGTGCTGGTCCACCGTTCGTCCACCTTCCGCGCGGCACCGGCCAGCGTGGCGCGCATGCAGGCGCTGTGCGACGAGGGCCGCATGCAGCTGTGCGAAGGCGACATCGTCGGGCTGGAGACCGCCGACGAGGCTCTGACGCAGGTGCGCGTGCGCGCGCGCAGCGGCATGGTCCAGCGCATCGAGGCTTCGCACCTGCTGGTGTTCTGGGGCCTGCATCCGGCGCTGGGGCCGATCGCCGAGTGGGGGCTGGCGCTGGAACGCCAGCAGCTGGTGGTGGATCCGTCGACGTTCCAGACCTCCACGCCCGGCGTCTTCGCGGTGGGCGACATCAATACCTACCCGGGCAAGAAGAAGCTGATCCTTTCCGGCTTCCACGAGGCGGCGCTGTGCGCCTTCGCCGCACATGCGCACCTGCATCCCGGCGACAAGGTGAACCTGCAGTACACGACCACCAGCCCGGCGCTGCAGCGGCGCCTGGGCGTGCGCGAGGTCGAGCGCGGCGATGCCGTCGCGCAACCTCCGCCACGAGTGGCCGCCAGCGCGGCCTGAACCCTCGCACATCGCGTCACGCATGCACACGCTCACCGCCACGGGAGGCATCCCATGCATCGTTCCCCCGACCCCAGCGACCTGCGCTCGCCCGAACGCCGGCGCTGGCTGAAACAGACCGGGCAACTCGCGCTGGCCGGCGGCCTGCTGGCTGGCGGCGGCTGGGCAGTGCTCAAGCGCAGGCAGAACCTGTGGCAGGTTCGGCGCGAGCGCACGCTGATGCAGACCTCGGTGGCGGTCACCTGCCTGTCCGACGACGTGCAGGCGGCGGGCGCGGCGATCGAGGCGGCCTTCGCACGCATGGCCGCGACGGCTGCCGAGCTGACCCGTTTCGACCCGGCCAGCGCGCTGTCGCGGCTGAATCGCGACGGCCGGCTGGCGCTGGTGCCGGCGAACCTGCACACGGTGCTGCGCGAGGCGCTGTCGCTGTCGGCGCTGACCGGAGGCGCGTTCGACGTCACCGTGCTGCCGGTGCTGCGCTATTTCGAAACCTTGCGTGGCGTGTCCGGCATCGACGCGCGCGAACGCGACGCGATCGACCGCCGCGAGCAACAGGTGGGCTGGCGCGACCTCACGCTGGACGCGCGCGGCGTGCGACTGCTGCGGCCGGGCATGGCGATCACTCTGGACGGCATCGCCAAGGGCCATGTGGTCGACCAGGGCATCGCGGCGCTGCGCGCGGCGGGCATCGAGTACGGCCTGATCGACGCCGGCGGCGACATCCAGGCGATCTGCGGCAACGATCCCGAGCGGCACTGGAACGTCGGCATCGTCGACCCGCGCGACGTGAGCCGGGTGGCGGCGGTGGTGCAGGTGCGCAACGCGGCACTGTCGACCTCGGGCAACTACCGCGTGTTCTTCTCCACCGACCGGCGCCTGTTCCACATCGTCAACCCGCGCACCGGCTATTCGCCGCAGAGCTATTCCAGCGTGACCGTGGTGGCGCAGCGATCGGTGCTGGCCGACGGCATGAGCACGGCGGCGTTCTCGCTGGAGCTGCCGCAGCTGTCGGCGTTGATGGCGGCGCAGGATCACCAGTGGCTGGCGTTCTCGCGCACCGGCGAGCAGCGCTGGCGCTCGCGCGATCTGCCGCTGATCGCCGGCACGGCGGAGCTGGCGTGATGCGCGTCTGCCGCTCCCGCTCTTTCGTGGCGCAGTGGCTGCTCGCGCTGTTGCTGCTTGTGCCGGCGCCCGTCGCGCTGGCCGGCATCGACGCGAAGCACCCGCAGCTGCACCAGGTGTTCCCCGACGCCACCCGCTTCGGCGATATCGAGGGCACTCCGCCCGCCGCGGCGGTGTACCGCGGCGACAAGGTCATCGGCTACGCGTTCGAGACGGTGATGGTGGCGCCGGTGCCGGCCTACTCGGGCGCGCCGATCAACATCCTGGTCTCGATCGGCACCGACGGCAGCATCCGCGACGCCCGCGTGCTGGAACAGCACGAGCCGATCCTGCTGGTCGGCATCCCGGTGCAGAAGCTGTACGACTTCGTGGCCCGCTACATCGGCCACCGCGTGGACGACCGCATCGTGGTCGGTGGCGGCGCCAGCGGCAGCGTGCGCATCGACGCGATCAGCAGCGCCACGGTGACCTCGATGGTGGCCAACGAGACGATCATGAACTCGGCGCTGAAGGTGGCTGCCTCGCGCAAGCTGATCGCCGGCGCGGCCGACACCGGCGCGGCCGCCGCGCAGGTCCGCTCCGGCTACTTCGTGGCCGCCGACTGGCAGGCGCTGACCGGCAATGGCGCGATCGGCCACCTGCAGCTGGCGCGGCGGGCGGTCGTCGACGCGTTCAAGGGCCAGCCGGAGAGCGGCCTGGTCGACGACCCCACCGCGCCGGCCGCCGGCCATGGCACGGACACCTTCATCGACCTGTACTTCGCCGACGTCACCCCGCCCACGGTAGGGAGAAACCTGCTGGGCACCGCGGCCCACGCCGAGCTGATGAAACAGCTCAAGCCCGGCGATACCGCGATCGCGGTGATGGCCAACGGCATCTACTCGTTCAAGGGACTGGGCTACGTGCGCGGCGGCATCTTCGACCGCGTGCACCTGCTGCAGGACGGCAAGCTGGTGCTGTTCAAGGACACCGACCTGGTGTCGATGAACGACACCCCGCTGCGCGGCAAGCCCGCCTTCGCCGAGCAGGCGATCTTCATCGTGCGCAACAGCGGCAGCGGCTTCGATGCGACCCGGCCGTGGACGCTGCAGCTGATGGTGAACCGCCAGGTCGGCCCGCTGCAGAGCATCTACCACACCTTCACCAGCGACTACCGCATGCCGGCGGTCTACACGACCCGGCCGGACGCCGCCGCCGAAGCGCCCGCCGACGCGCTGCCGGCCAACGCGCCGCTGTGGCAGAAGGTCTGGTACGGGCGCCGCATCGACATCGCGCTGCTGCTGGCCGGGCTCACCGTGCTCACGCTGATCCTGATGTTCCAGGACTGGATCGTGGCGCGCCCGCACCTGCTCGAACGCCTGCGCGTGGGCTTCCTGATCTACACGCTGGTGTTCATCGGCTGGTACGGGCTGGCGCAGCTGTCGGTGGTGAACATCCTCACCTTCATCCAGTCGGTGCTGCACGGCTTCCGCTGGTCCACGTTCCTGATGGATCCGCTGGTGTTCATCCTGTGGGTGTTCGTGGCCGCCACCCTGCTGCTGCTCGGGCGAGGCATCTACTGCGGCTGGCTGTGCCCGTTCGGCGCGCTGCAGGTGCTGGTGAACAAGCTGGCGCGCCGGCTGCACGTGCCGCAGTTCGAAGTGCCCCAATACGTGCACGAACGGCTGTGGGCGATCAAGTACATCATTCTGCTGGTGCTGTTCGGGATGTCGCTGCAGTCGCTCAACATGGCCGAGCGCTACGCCGAGGTCGAGCCGTTCAAGACCGCGATCAACCTGCACTTCGCCCGCTCGTGGAGCTACGTGCTCTACGCGGTGGCGCTGGTGGCGGTGTCGGCGTTCAACAACAAGTTCTACTGCCGCTACGTGTGCCCGCTGGGCGCCGGACTGGCGGTGTCCGGCCGCTTCCACCTGTTCGAGTGGCTGCGCCGGCGCAAGGAATGCGGCCGCCCCTGCCAGATCTGCGCCAACGAATGCGAAGTGAAGGCGATCAACGCGATCGGCCAGATCAACTTCAACGAATGCCACTACTGCCTGGATTGCCAGGTCACCTATGCCAACGACAAAAAGTGCCCGCCGCTGGTGGAGCGCCGCAAGAAGCGCGAACGCGCCGCGCGGCCGCTGCCCACGCCGGTGCTGACGATCATCCCGGCGGCGACGCCGGCAACCCACGAGCCGGCGAAGGCCGCCGACTGACCCACCCACCTATCCAGAGGGATGGAGCGCCATGCACGACGAATCGAGCAACAAACCCGGCCAGTCCGGACCGGCTGCGGAACCGGGCAACCCCGCACGCCGCAACTTCATGAAGACCAGCGCACTGGCCAGCCTTGCCGGTGCGGCGGGGCTGGCGCTGGCGGGCTGTGGCCGCAAGGGTGACCAGGCCGGTGCCGCCGGACCGGCCAAGGCGGCCTCGGCCGCCGGCGAACTCTCCGACCACGTGCCGCCCGGCCAGCTCGACGAGTACTACGGCTTCTGGAGCGGCGGCCAGTCCGGCGAGGTGCGCATCGTCGGCGTGCCCTCGATGCGCGAGCTGATGCGCATCCCGGTGTTCAACCCCGACTTCACCATCGGCTGGGGCGTCACCAACGAGAGCAAGCGCGTGCTCGGGCCGAACTTCCCGCCCGGCGGCGACTGCCACCACCCGCACATGAGCCAGACCGACGGCCACTACGACGGCCGCTACATCTTCATCAACGACAAGGCGCATACCCGCGTGGCGCGCATCCGCTGCGACGTGATGCGTTGCGACCGCATCACCGACGTGCCCAACGTGCAGGCGATCCACGGCCTGCGCGTGCAGCGGGCACCGCGTACCGGCTACGTGTTCGCCAACGGCGAGTTCCTGATCCCGGCGCCGAACGACGGGCGCGACCTGGAGGACACGAAGAAATACCAGACCATGTTCAGCGCGCTCGACGGCGACACCATGGAAGTCGTCTGGCAGGTGCTGGTGGACGGCAACCTGGACAACACCGAGGCCGACTACGCCGGCAAGTACGCCATCTCCACCTGCTACAACAGCGAGGGCGGCATGGACCTGCCCGGCACGATGCAGGCCGAGCGCGACTGGGCGGTGGTGTTCAACATCGCGCGGATCGAGGCGGCGGTGAAGAAGGGCGACTTCAAGACCATCGGCAGCTCCAAGGTACCGGTGCTGGACGGCCGCCACGGCTCGTCGTTCACCTTGTACATCCCGATCCCGAAGAACCCGCACGGGATCAACGCCAGCCCCGACGGCAAGTACGTGGTCGCCAACGGCAAGCTCTCGCCCACCGTCACCGTGATGGAGTGGAGCCGCATCGACGACTGCTTCGCCGGCAAGCTCAAGGACCCGCGCGATACGGTGGTGGCCGAGCCCGAGCTGGGCCTGGGCCCATTGCACACCGCCTACGATGGTCGCGGCAACGCCTACACCACGCTGTTCATCGACAGCCAGATCGCCAAGTGGAACATCGCCGACGCGATCGCCGCCCACGCCGGCAAGAAGGTCAACTACCTGCGCCAGAAGATCGACGTGGCCTACCAGCCCGGCCACTGCCACACCTCGATGGGCGAGACACGCGACGCCGACGGACGCTGGCTGGTGTCGCTGAACAAGTTCTCCAAGGACCGCTTCCTGCCCACCGGCCCGCTGCATCCGGACAACGACCAGCTGATCGACATCTCCGGCGAGACCATGAAGCTGGTCGCCGACGGCCCGGTCTACGCCGAGCCGCACGACGTGATCCTGCTGCACCGCCGGCTGCTGATCGACAAGGTCAAGAAGAGCTGGGATCGCGACGATCCGTTCTTCGCCGAGACGGTGGCCATGGCCAAGCGCCACGGCATCAACGTGCTGTCCGACAGCAAGGTCATCCGCGAAGGCCGCAAGGTGTTCGTGTACATGACCTCGGCCGCGCCGATCTTCGGCATGGGCAGCTTCACGGTGAAGAAAGGCGACGAAGTCACCGTGGTGGTGACCAACATCGATGCGGTGGAGGACGTGAGCCACGGCTTCTGCATCGTCAACTACGGCATCAACATGGAGATCAGCCCGGGCGCCACCGCCTCGGCCACCTTCACCGCCGACAAGGCGGGGGTGTTCTGGTACTACTGCACGTTCTTCTGCCATGCGATGCACATGGAGATGAGCGGGCGGATGCTGGTGGAGGCGTGAGCCGCGCCGTGCCGTCGCGCAGCGCGCGGCGGCACGGCCTGGCCTTTCCGGTCCCATGCCTATGTTTCGTTTCCTTGCCGCCCTGGCGCTGGCGCTACTGCTGGCGGCATCGGTGCATGCGCAAGACTCACTGGAGCAGATCGTGGCCGCGGCAACGCCGGGCGCCACCGTCCGCGTGCCGGCCGGCGTGCACGTGGTGCACCTGCGGCTGGACAAACCCATCACCCTGGTCGGCGAATCCGGCGCGATCCTCGACGGCGGCGACGTAGGCGACGTGGTGCGCATCGGCGCCGCGCAGGTCGCCGTACGCGGGTTGACCATCCGTCATAGCGGCACCGATCTCACCGCGATGAACGCCGGCATCTTCGTCGAGCGCCAGGCACGCGACGTCACGCTCGAGGGCAACCGCATCGAGGAGAGCCTGTTCGGCGTCTACCTCGACGGCGCGGCCAACGTGCGGGTTGCGCGCAACGTGATCCGCGGCATGCGCTCGCTGCGCGTGGCCGACCGCGGCGACGGCATCCACATGTGGAACGACACCGGCTGCACCATCGAGGGCAACGACGTGGCCGACTCGCGCGACGGCATCTACGTCTACGTCAGCCCACACAACACGATCGCGCGCAACGTGGTGCATGGCGTGCGCTACGGCATCCACTACATGTATTCGCAGCACAACCTGCTGCAGGACAACGTCAGCCGCGGCAACCTCGCCGGCTATGCACTGATGTCCTCCGATCACCTCCAGGTGATCGGCAATACCGCCGAGGACGATGATTCCTACGGCTTCCTGCTCAACTACATCTCGCACAGCGAGATCGCCGGCAACCAGGTACGCCGCATCAACGGCCAGCGCGACACCCGGGGCGGGCTGATCGACGGCACCGAGGGCAAGGGGCTGTTCGTCTACCTGTCGCAGTTCAACACCATCCACGACAACCTCGCCGCCGACTCGCAGATCGGCATCCACATGACCGCCGGCTCGGAGAACAACCGCCTGTGGGGCAACCGCTTCGTGGACAACCGCATCCAGGTGAAGTACGTGCAGAACCTCGCCCAGGAATGGTCGGCGAACCGCCGCGGCAATTTCTGGAGCGACTACCTCGGCTGGGACCTGGACGCCGACGGCATCGGCGACGTGCCGTTCCGCCCCAACGACGGCGTCGACGTACTGCTGTGGAAATACCCCTCCGCACGCAACCTGATGTCCAGCCCCGCGGTGCTGCTGCTGCGCTACGTGCAACGCGCGTTCCCGGTGTTCACGCCGCCATCGGTGCAGGACAGCCACCCGCTCATGCAAGCCCCCGCCTCCTTCCGGCCCGACCATGAACCACGCGATTGAATTCGAGGCGCTGGCCAAGCACTACGGCACGCTCGCTGCGCTCGACGGCGTCAGCGCCTGCGTGCCGCGCGGCCAGGTGATCGGCCTGCTCGGCCACAACGGCGCCGGCAAGTCGACCCTGATCAAGCTGATCCTCGGCCTGATCGCGCCCAGCGGCGGCCGCCTCGCCGTGCTCGGCCAGTCACCGTGGCGCGCGCACGCCTTGCGCCGGCGCATCGGCTACCTGCCCGAGAGCGCCACCTTCTACGCCAACCTCAGCGGCCGCGAGCTGCTCGACTACCTGGCCCGGCTGAAGCAGGCGCCGCGCGCCCAGGCGCAGGCGCTGCTGGAACGCGTCGGCCTGGCGCACGCCGCCGACCGGCGCATCGGCACCTACTCCAAGGGCATGCGCCAGCGCCTCGGCCTCGCGCAGGCCTTGCTCGGCTCGCCGGAACTGGTGCTGCTGGATGAACCGACCACCGGTCTCGACCCGCAGGCCACCCGCGAGCTTTACCGGATCGTCGGCGAGCTGCGCGCGGACGGCCGCTGCGTGCTGGTCTCCTCGCACCTGCTGGCCGAACTGGAACCGCACATCGACGGCGCGCTGATCCTGCGCCAGGGCAAGTTGCTCGCCGCCGGCAGCCTGGCCGCACTCGGCGAACAGGCGGCACTGCCCGCCCACATGCTGCTGCGTCCGCACGAGAACGCCGGCGCCGAACTGATGACCCAGCTGGCTGCGCGCGGCCTGGCCGCGCAGTCGCGGCCCGATGGCCGACTGGAGCTGCAGGTGCCGCGCGAAGCCAAGCTGCGTACGCTGCGCGAACTCCTCGCCAACCCTGCCATCGCCGACCTCGACGTACGCGAGCCGACGCTGGCGCAGTTGTACGACTGGCTCGGCGCCGGCCCGCAGCCCGCCGCGGAGGCCCGCGCATGAACAGCATTTTCATCGTCGCCTGGAAGGAGTTCCGCGACGACTTCCGCAACCGCTGGACGGTGGCGCTCACGATATTGTTCGCGCTGCTGGCGCTGGGCATCGCCTGGTTCGGCAGTGCCGCCGCCGGCCGGGTCGGCTTCACGTCGTTCGACGCCACGCTGGCCAGCCTGACCACGCTGGGCGCCTTCGTGATCCCGCTGATCGGCCTGCTGATCGCCTACGACACCATCGTCGGCGAGCGCGACGACGGCACCTTGCTGCTGATGCTCAGCTACCCGCTGGCGCGCGGCCAGCTGGTCGCCGGCAAGTTCCTCGGCCACTGCGGCGCGCTGGCCGCCGCCACGCTGGCGGGTTTCGGCCTGGCGGTGGCGATCATGCAGCTGATGCAGCCGCCCGCGCAGACGCTGCAGGCGTGGCTGCACATCGGCCGCTTCATCCTCAGCGCCTCGCTGCTGGGCGCCTGCTTCGTCGGGCTGGCCTGCCTGATCAGCGTGCAGACCGCCGACAAGTCCCGCGCCGCCGGCCTGGCGCTGATCGGCTGGCTGGCCAGCGTGGTGCTGTTCGACCTCGCGCTGCTGGCGCTGCTGGTGGTCAGCGGCGGCAACCCGGTCGAGCGCGCGGTGTATCCCTACCTGCTGCTGCTCAATCCGGTCGACGTATTCCGGCTGGTCAACCTCACCGCGCTGGGCGACGGCGCCGGCAACGACCTGCTCACCGGCATGACCGCCCACCACGCCTATTCGCCGCTGCTGCTGTGCCTGGTGATGCTGGCTTGGGCGGCGGCGCCGTTCGCATGGGCGATGCTCGCGTTCCGGCGCAAGGAAGTCTGAGGAGAATCGCATGCGACCCCGTTCCGCACCCCGCTCCGGCCGACTGGCCGCACTGGCCCTCACACTGGCCCTGCTCGCCGGCTGTGGCGGCGGCCAAGTTCCCGCGCAGCGCGCGGTCGATACCCATCCGGACGACGCCTGCGCCGTCTGCGGCATGTACCTGGATGGCTCGCCCGGCCCGCGTGCGGAAGCCTGGGTGGCCGGCCGCGCCAAGCCGCTGGTATTCGACTCCACCCGCGACTTCTTCGCCTACGTGCTGCAGCCGGAGAACCAGGCCACGCTGCAGGAACTGTTCGTGCAGGACAGCGCCCGCATCGACTGGCAGCAACCCAGCCACGCCGCGGTCAGCTTCATCGACGCGCACCGCGCCTACTACGTGGCCTGGCAGCCGCTGCCCGGCTCGATGGGACCGACCCTGGCGCCGTTCGCCACCCGCACGGCAGCAGCGGCGTTCGTCCACGAGCATGGCGGCGCCGTGCTGGGTTTCGACGACATCACGCCGGCACTGGTGGCCACGCTGGACTATCGCTGCCCCGCCCGGATCGCCGCCGCCAGCGGCCGCCCTTCGCAATGCCTTGCCGGACCTGCGGCATCCACGCGTCCGCCAGCGAGCCCGCATCAGCCATTCCCGCCGGCATCGTCGGCCCGCACTCCCACGCACCCGTGACAGGAAAATCCAACCATGCCCGGATTGAATAGTCTCTCGCACTGGATCGTATTGCTTGTATTGGTTCTGCTGATCTTCGGCACCGGCAAGCTGCGCAGCGCCGGCCGCGACCTGGGTGGCGCCATCGCCGATTTCCGCAAGGGGCTCCGCGGTGCTCCATCGGACGAGGCGGCGCCGCCGGCGATCCTGCCGGATGCCGGCAACGAACGGCGGCCCTGACACGACGATGCTCCCGCCGTCCGGCCCGCCGGATACCGCGCCGCGATGCGTGCAGGAGGCTGCGCGTGGCACCGGAGGTAGCCGGCCGCCTCGACCGTGAAGATCAGGCTCCGGCCAGCAGCCGTTCGCAGATGGCGCGGTACAGCTGCGGCAACTGCTCAAGCTCCGCCAGCGTGACGCATTCGTCGACCTTGTGGATGGTTGCGTTGACCGGGCCGACCTCCACCACCTCGGCGCCCATCGGCGCGATGAAGCGGCCGTCGGAGGTGCCGCCGCCGGTGCTCTGTTCGGGGTCGATGCCGCACAGCTCGCGGCACACCGCCACCACCGCCTCGCGCAGCGCGCCGCCGGGCGGGGTGAGGAACGGTTCGCCGGAGAGGTTCCAGTCCAGCGCATAGCGCAGGCCGTGGCGCTGCAGGATCGCCTCGGTGCGTGCGCGCAGGTCTTCCGCGCGACTGGCGGTGCAGTAACGGAAGTTGATCAGCGCGGTGAGCTCGCCGGGGATCACGTTGTTGGCGCCGGTGCCGGCGTTGAGGTTGGAGACCTGGAACGAGGTGGGCGGGAAATCGGCGTTGCCTTCATCCCAACGCTCGGCGGCGAGTTCGGCCAGTGCGGGGGCGAAGGCGTGGATCGGGTTCAGCGCCTTCTCCGGATACGCCACGTGGCCCTGCACGCCGCGCACCGCCAGCGTGCCGGACAGCGAGCCGCGCCGGCCCACGCGGATCAGGTCGCCCAACCGCTCCCTCGCCGACGGCTCGCCCACCACGCACCAGTCGATGCGCTCGCCAATCGCGCCGAAGTGTTCCACCACCCGGCGCACGCCATCCAGGTTGGTCGGGCCTTCCTCGTCGCTGGTGAGCAGCAGGCCGATGCGGCCGGGGTGACCGGGATGCTCCGCCACGAATCGTTCCAGCGCCACCACCATTGCAGCCACCGAGCCCTTCATGTCGGCGGCGCCACGGCCGTATAGACGGCCATCTCGCAGCGTCGGCTCGAACGGCGGGCTCCGCCAAGCCGCTTCCGGCCCGCTCGGCACCACATCGGTATGGCCGAGAAAGACGAGAGTGCGCCCGGCGCTGCCGTGGGTCGCCCACAGGTTGTCGACCTCGCCATAGCGCAGGTGCGTGATGCGAAAACCCGTGCGCGCCAGCCGCTCGCCGATGAGGGGCAGGCATCCGGCATCGTCCGGCGTCACCGAACGGCGGCGGATCAGCTCACAGGCGAGTTCGAGCACATCGGACATGGTGGATGACCACGAGGCGGCAAGGGATGCAAGCGTAGCAAGGGAATCTGTGCGCGGATGGAGTGGATCCGAACTCACCGTGTCCGTCTTCGCGCCGGCCCCGATAGCCGCATCGCCATCTCAGCGTGCGAACAGTTTCTTGAAGCCGTTGTCGGTGAAGCCGACGGTGATCGTTCCGTCGGCTTGCATCACCACCGGGCGGCGGATCAGTGCGGGATATTCCTTGAGCAGCAGGGTCCATTCCGGATCGCTGCCGGGGTTCTTGCGCTGCGGCAGCAGGTTGCGCCAGGTCGTCGACGATTTGTTGACCAGCTTGTCCCAGCCGCCGAGCTGACGCGCCCAGTCCTTCAGCGTCGGGGCGGGCACCGGGTTGGCGCGGTAATCGACGAAGTCATGCGCCACCCCGAATCGGGCCAGCCAGTTGCGCGCCTTCCTGCAGGTGTCGCAGTTCGGCAGCCCATACAAGACCGGGTTCATTCGCCACTCCGCAGCAGTGCGTTGATGCTGGTCTTGCCGCGCGTCTTCTCGTCCACCTGCTTGACGATGATGGCGGCATACAGGCTGTGGCTGCCATCTTTCGCCGGCAGGCTGCCGGCCACGACCACGCTGCCGGCAGGCACGCGGCCATAGCTGACCTCGCCGGTGGCGCGGTTGTAGATGCGGGTCGACTGGCCGAGGAACACGCCCATGCCGATGACGCTGCCGCGCTCCACCACCACGCCCTCGACCACCTCGGAGCGGGCGCCGATGAAGCAGTTGTCTTCGATGATGGTGGGATTGGCCTGCAACGGCTCCAGCACTCCACCGATGCCGACGCCGCCGGACAGGTGCACGCCCGCTCCGATCTGCGCGCATGACCCGACCGTGGCCCAGGTGTCGATCATGCTGCCGGTACCGACGTACGCGCCGATGTTGACGTAGCTGGGCATCAGCACGGCGTCTTTCGCGATGTGCGCACCGCGACGCACCAGCGCTCCCGGAACCACCCGTGCGCCGAGCTGCTGCAACTCCTCGTCGTCGCCGCGGGCGAAGCGCAACGGCACCTTGTCGAAGGCCTGCGCCGGGCCACCGTCGACCACCCGGTTGTCGTTGATGCGGAAGTACAGCAACACCGCTTTCTTGATCCACTGGTTCACGGTCCAGCCACCATGACCATCCGGTTCAGCCACACGGCGCTCACCGGACTCGAGCAACCCGATGACCATGTCGATGGCTGGCCGCAGATCGGCTTCGATCTCGCTCCGGGTCAGCGTGTTGCGACGCTCGAAGGCGTCGTCGATCTGGGTTTCGATGGCTTGCATGGGCTCGTTCACAAGTTCGGGACGGTCGGAGAATGAGGCAGGGCGGTTGCAGAGAGTACACGTTGCAGCAGTCCGAGCCTCATCCGGGGTGATGGGTTCATCCGTTTTTGACGCGCCTCGGCGATACATTGGCGCACAGGGTTTGGCACGCCCGTTATCAGGGAACAACCATGACGCCGTTGAAGATCGCCGTTTTTGTCGGCAGCCTGCGCAAAGGTTCGTTCAACCGTCAGCTCGCCCGCGCGGTGGAAAAACTCGCCCCCGCCGAACTGGTGTTCGAACATGTGCGGATCGACGACCTGCCGTTGTATTCGCAGGACTTCGATGCCGCGTACCCGACGGTGGCCAGCCGCCTGAAGAACGACGTGGCGTCGGCCGATGCGCTGCTGTTCGTCACGCCCGAGTACAACCGCTCGGTTCCCGGCGTGCTGAAGAACGCGATCGACATCGCGTCGCGCCCCTGGGGCACCAATTCATTCGCCGGCAAGCCGGCCGCCGTGATCGGCGCTTCGATCGGAGCGACCGGTACTGCCATGGCCCAGCAACACCTGCGCAACATCCTGGCCTATCTGGACATGCCGGTGCTGGCCCAGCCGGAGGTGTTCATCCATTTCAAGGACGACCTGATCGCCGACGACGGCACCATCGGCAACGATGGCACCCGAAAATTCCTGCAGGGATTCGTGGACAGGTACGTCGCCTGGATAACACGCTTCGCGGGGTGACCCCCGCTCCGCGTCCCGCTCATGCCTCGCAGGAGTCGCCCTCATGCTCGAACACATTCGCGAAGGTTCCATGGTTTTCGCCTCCGATGGGGAGGAAGGCATCGGGGCCGTGCGGGAGCTCCGCCCGGGGTCTTCCGAACTGGTCATCTATGTCGAGAACGGCGGCGATTTCGTGGTGCCCGTTTCGGCCGTCAGGGCGGTGCATTCGGACAAGGTCGTGCTGAACCTCGATCGGCTGGATGCCGAGGTGCGCGATGCGATCCGTCACGCACGCGACTCGGAAGACCCATACTATGTCTCGCCCGATTCAACCGACGAATCCGGAGAATAGAGCGGCATTGAATCGTGTTCCGCCATGAACCGCCGAAATCGCCGTTTGACCGAAACGGACACCGGCACCGAGTCGAAGAGAAGCATGGCCGAAAGAGACGGGGAACACCTGAATCGCCAGCTCGACCGCATCGAACGGTTGCTTCCAGCCAGGCTCGGTCACGGCATTCGCTGGTTGCGTGAGCCCGCCTCACGCTGGGTGCGCTTTCCCGTGGGGCTGCTCCTGATCGTGAGCGGGGTTTTCAGCTTCCTGCCCGTGCTCGGATTGTGGATGCTGCCGCTGGGCTTGCTGCTGCTCGCCCAGGATCTGCCTTTCCTGCAACGCCCGACCCGGCGCGGTTTGCTGTGGGCAGAGCGACGATGGGTGGGCTGGAAGCGCTTGCGTCGGCGCCGCCGGATGCATGCGCGCCGATAGATCGGTCGGCATCGCCCAAGCCGGGTTCATTCCTGGCAAGCCATTATCCGGGCCCTGTCGCCTGACCGCGTCGCCTGTTGCCGGACAAATCGACAGCGCCCGTATGCGGCACATTCGAATCGGTCGCGACGACTGGTTTTGTGTCAATAATTTGTGATAATGCGAAATCACTCCCTGCAGGCGGTGCGATTCCATGACGGCATATAACCTCGAGGCTTTGCTGGCACCGATTGGAGACGACTCCCCGGCGGGGGATGACCTGGAATACGATCCGGAGTACCTCGCGCTCGAGCGCGCCGCCGCACCGAAAGCCGAGCGCGCGGTGGGCGACAACGTCAAGGCCGCCGAAGAACCGGATTGGGACAAGGTCGTCGAACTGGCCGAGACCGTGCTGGCACGTTCCAAGGACGTGCGCGCGGCAGTGCACCTCACCACGGGCTGGCTGCGCACGTCGGGCATGCCGGGCTGGAACGCGGGCCTCGGCCTGATCCGCGGACTGCTGGAACACTTCTGGGAAACGGTGCATCCGCAACTGGATGCCGAAGACGACAACGACCCCACCATGCGGGTCAATTCAGTGGTGCCACTGGGCGATCTGCAGGGGGTGCTGCGCTATTTCCGCACCACGCCATTCGTGCAATCCCCGCGGCTGGGGCGGTTTGATCTGCGCGCTCTGCGCATCGCCAACGGCACCTTGAAGGTTTCCGCGTCGGAAGGCGCCGAACCGTCGCTGACGGAAATCGAAGCCTGCTGCATGGATTGCGCCGAGGATGAGCTGGTTGCCGCCACCACCGCGATCCGGGAATCGCTGGAACATGCCAAGGCCATCGACGCCATTTTCAATGACCGCGTCGGTACGGCCGGGCCGGATCTCAAGAACCTGCTCAGCGATATCTACGAACTGAAGAAGTTCCTGGAACCGCAGCTCGCTCGCCGCCTGCCGCAGGAAGGTTCGGGTGAGGAGGGCGCGGTCGGCGCAGACGGTGCGGGCGGCGGCACCCGCGCATCCACCGGCGCGATTGCCGGCCCGCAGGACGTCATGCGGCGACTGGACGAGTTGTGCGACTACTACACCCGCAACGAACCATCGAGCCCGGTGCCGCTGCTGCTGCGCCGTGCGCAACGCCTGGTCGGCATGGATTTCATGGATCTGCTGAAGGACCTGGCGCCCGGCGGCATCTCGGAATTGCGCGTCGTTTCCGGCAATACCGACGACGAATAGGATCTGGCGCCGGATTCCCGGCGCGCCCCTGGATCAGTAGACGCCCTTGCAGCTGCTGGCTGCCGGGCGCACGTAGAGTTCGCGTACCGACGGGTCCCAGCTCAACGCCAAACCACCCGGCAAGCCGGCGGTGATGCCCGCCGAAGCGATCTGGCTGATCGGTCCGACCGAGGCGCTGCGGCCGTCGCCGAAGCTGACCGTCGCGCTGATCGCATAGCTGACCGGCTCGGCGCAACCGCCCAGCTCGATCCGCTGGGCGACCGCGCCGGCTCCGCTGATCTGCGGCATCGTGCCTGTGATCGCCGGCAGGATCTGCTCATTCGCCTGGCCGCCATGGCGGTCTCCCCTGCAGGTCGCGCTCAATGCATAGCTCACTGACATCTTCGCGGGCGCGGCGACCTGCATCGTTGCGATGGCTTCGGGTTGCGCCGCACAACCGACCAGGAAGGCCTTGCGCCGTGGCACGACGTGCAGCACATAGCTGCCGGGCTGGAGCTGGCTGGCGTCGGCCACGGCCAGCTCGATCCGGTTGGGCAGCACGCCGGTAATGCGGGGCTGCACATTCTGCGGTTTGCCCTGGGCGTCGGTCGCGACGATCGCGGGGTCCTCGCATTGCGCGTCGAACAGGTTGGCGCCGACCAGCGCGAAGGCGGTGTCCTTGCCCTCCCCGCGCAAGACGAACAGCGGCCGGTGATCCAGTGTTTCCACACCATTGATGACCGGCTGCAGCTTGGCCGAGCCGGTGCCGCCGACGACGAGATCCACCGTTGTGGCCAGCGCGTCGGCCATCGCGTTCGCGTCCGCATCGAGGCAGCCCTTGCTTGCCTGCAGATAAGCCTGCGTGCGCTGGGCTACCGCGTAGGCACGATAGGCGTTGGCCCGGGCCTCGACGGCGATCAGGTCGATCGGCTTGCCGGCATCACCACCCAGGACCGTACGCAAGGCGTCAGTGACGCCGGCCAGCCGCCGGCTGGTCGCGCCGAGACTCGAACCCGGCAAGGTGACGGCGCGGGCGGCGAGTTCGTGCTGGGCGGCCTGCAGCTGGTCGATGATCACCGAGCCGGTCAGCCGCGGGGCAATCTGCGCCATGGCCGGCCCCGCGGCGCCCGGCATCAGCAGCCAGAACAAAACGCCGGCGCCGCACCGGAGGCCCTTCATCGGCGCATGTTCAACATCATGCCCACCATGCCCACGGTGCCCTCCTGGCAACCGGTCTGGTCGGGCTGGTCGGGATCGCAACCACTCTGCTGATCCGCCGGCAGGCGCACGCCCGAAGGCACGATGCCGTACGAACGATAGTTGGCCGTGATCACGCTGGGATCGATGTAGGAGTCGCCGTGATTGCCGTTCTGGGCACCGCCAGCGCCCGACGCGGTCGGCACGTTCACCGCCAGGCCGCCGCCCAGCGGCAGCAGGTTGCCACTGCTGTCGATCGCATAGAAGTACGCAGGTGGCATGCCGACGTTGGCAATCGTCTGCAGGCCGGTGCCCACCACATAGATCGGCGCGGACGCGGAGCCTATGCGGCCAGTGGAACCCCACACGCCCATCCCGTCGTAGACCGGCGTGGTGCCCAGCTGGAACAGGTCGCCATTGGTGACGGAAAGGTAGAAGGCCGAAGTGCCGGCATTCACCGTGAACGCGCTGCCGGCCACCGACGCCAGCGTCAGCGTCTTGCTGTTGGTCATGCTGAAGCCGGCCGGCGACGAGAAGTTGCCGAGGGTATCGACCATGTTGCTGACGCGATGGGTTGCGCTGCCCAGCGTGGTTCCACCCGCTGCGCTTCCGCTCAACGTGGCCGCGGTGATCACGCCGCCGGAACCCTCGCTGATCGCACCGGCCGAGTTCAGCGTGGTCTGCGCGCCACTTACTGCGCCATTGATTGCCAGGTTGCCGGCGGTCGTTGCGAGCATGGTGCTCGATCCGCCAGCGACCGGACCGTCCACCGTCAATGCCTGGGCATTGGTCAGGGCGAAGCCCGCCGCCGTGAAGTTGCCCAGCGTACCGATATGGTTGGACCCGTTCAGCGTGGTTGCACCACCCGATTGGCCAGTAAGGGTGCTTGCGGTGATGCTGCCGGCTGCGCCCTGACTGATCGTACCGGCCGACTTCAACGTCGTCGTGGCGCCGCTGATCGTGCCATTGACCACCAGGTCACCGGCGGTCGTGGTCAGCGCCACGCTGGGACCGCCATCGAGCGGCCCCACCACCGTCAATGTCTGGGCGTTGGTCAGGCTGAAGTCGGAAGTGAAGCTGCCCAGCGTGTCGATGTGGTTGTTGCCATCCAGCGTGGCGTTGCCGATCGAATGGCCGGTCAGCAGATTCGCCGTGATGCTGCCGCCGGCGCCTTCGGTGATGGCGGCTGCGGAATGGAGCGTGGTGGTCGTGCCGCTTACCGCGCCGTTGATCGCCAGATCGCCCGCAGTCGTCGTCAGCGTGGTGCTGGCGCCGCCGTTGACCGGGCCGCTTACCGTCAACGCCTGCGCATTGGTCAGGGCGAAGTTCGCCGCGCTGAAATTGCCCAGCGCGCCGACATGGTTCGTCCCGTTCAGCGTCGTCGCACCGCTCGACTGGCCGGCCAGGGTGCCGGCGACAATGCTGCCACCCGCGCCCTCACTGATCGTGCCGGCCGACTTCAGTGTCGTCGTGGCGCCACTGACCGTGCCATTGACGGCCAGGTTGCCCGCGGTCGTCGTCAGCGCGGTGCTGGCGCCGCCGTTGAGCGGACCGCTTACCGTCAATGCCTGTGCATTGGTCAAGGCGAAGTTCGCTGCGTTGAAGCTGCCCAGCGCACCAATATGGTTGGCTCCGTTCAGCACGGTCGCACCGTTCGACTGACCGGTCAGCGTGGCGGCGGTGATGCTGCCCGTTGCGCCTTCACTGATGGCGCCGGCGGATGTCAGCGTCGTCGTGGTGCCGCTGACCGCGCCATTGATGGCCAGGTTGCCCGCGGTCGTCGTCAGCGCGGTGCTGCCGCCGCCGTTGAGCGGGCCGTTCACCGTCAATGCCTGGCCGTTGGTGAAGCTGAAGCCCGTGCTGCTGAACGCGCCCAGCGCCGCCACCTTGTTCGCCTGGTTCAGCGTCGTACTGCCCACGGCACTGCCGCTCAGCGTACCCGCCGTGACGACGCCTCCGCCCTGGCTGATGCTGCCCGCGGAAACCAGCGCCACCGTGGAGCCCCGGAGATTCTTCGACAACGCCAGATTGCCGGCCGAAGTCAGCGCAACGGTATCGCCGGCAAGGTCCGCGTTGACGACCAACGCGCCGCCGGTCGTCTCCAGGTCGATATCCCCCGCGTTGCCGGTCGTCGTCAACGGACCGTTCACCGTCAATGCCTGCGCGTTGGTCAGGCTGAAGTTTGCCGCACTGAAGCTGCCCAGCGTACCGATCTTGTTGGCCCGGTTGAGCGTCGTGTTGCCCACCGAACTGCCCGTCAACGTGCCGGCCGTGATGATGCCTGCACCCTGACTGATGGCTGCGCCGCTCACCAGGTTCAGCGTCCCTGCGGCAGTCACATTGCTGTTCAACGTCACGCCGCCGTGCCCGGTCAGGGACACGTTGGCGCCGCTCAATGTACCCGGCGTGGTCAACGACCCGCCGTTGGATACCAGCGTCAGATTCGCGGTACCGGTATCGATGGCACCAGCCGGCAAAGTCAGTACTCCGCCGGCAATCAGGCTCACCGTGCCATTGGCGCCATTGGCCAACCCGGCAATGGCAAGATTGTTGGCGTCGGTGATCTGCACGCCGGAGCCGGTGGCCGTCACCGCGCTGCCGAAGTCGTTATTGGCGTTGGTCAGCGCGATCGCCGCGCTGCCCGCGTTGATCGTGCTGCTGCCGGTCACGTGCAAGGCACCGGCCTGGCCAATCGTGCCGTTGTTGCTGGTGGCAATCAGGTTGCCGGTGACCGTGCCGCTACCCAGGCTCAGTGCGCCGTGGCTGACCGCCGTCAGGGCGCCGGTGCCCAGTGTGCCCAGGGTCAGCGCGTTCGCATCGGTGACCTGCGTGGTGCCACCGGCCAGGTTCACCGTACCGACGAAGTTGTTGCCGGCGTTCGTCAACGTGATCGTGCCGCTGCCGGCGTTGATCGTGCTGCTGCCGGTCACGGCCAGCGCACCGGTCTGGCTGATCGCGCCGTTGTTGCTGGTCGCCGCCAGGTTGCCGCCAACCGCGCCGCCGCCCAGGTTCAGTGCGCCGTGGCTCACCGCCGTCAGGGCGCCGGTGCCCAGTGTGCCCAGGGTCAGCGCGTTCGCATCGGTGATCTGCGTGGTGCCACCGGTCAGGTTCACTGCAGCGGTGAAGTCGTTGCCGGTGTTCGCCAGCGTGAGAGCGCCACTACCGCTGTTGAAGTTCGCCGCACCTGCCGCCGCCGACTGCACGATGGCCGTGCCCGCCGCCTGCGTGATGCCCACCGCCTGCACGCCCAGCGTCCCCGTGCCGACATTGACGTTGCCCAGGATCAGGCCATTGGCGTCCCGGAGCGACACGTTGTTCGCGCCGCTGTTGCTCAGACCCACCGCGCCGGTGAAGTCGTTGCCCGCGTTGGCCAGCGTGATCGCGTTGGCACCCGCGGCAAAACTGCTGGTCCCCGTCACGCTGAGGGCACCGGTCTGACTGATGGCGCCCGCGGCCGTCGCCGCCAGGTTGCCGCCAACCGTGCCGCCGCCCAGGTTCAGTGCGCCTGTGCTGGTCGCCGTCAGGGCACCCGTAGCCAGTGTGCCCAGGGTCAACGCGTTCGTGTCGGTGATCTGCGTGGTGCCACCGGTCAGGTTCACCGCGCCGGTGAAGTCGTTGCCGGTGTTCGCCAGCGTGAGAACGCCACTACCGCTGTTGAAGTTCGCCGCACCTGCCGCCGCCGACTGCACGATGGCCGTGCCCGCCGCCTGCGTGATGCCCACCGCCTGCACGCCCAGCGTCCCGGTACCGACATTGACGTTGCCCAGGATCAGTCCGTTGGTATCCCGGAGCGACACGTTGTTCGCGCCGCTGTTGCTCAGACCCACCGCGCCGGTGAAGTCGTTGCCCGCGTTGGCCAGCGTGATCGCGTTGGCACCCGCGGCAAGACTGCTGGTCCCCGTTACGCTGAGGGCACCGGTCTGACTGATGGCGCCCGCGGCCGTCGTCGACAGGCTGCCGCCCACCGCCGTCGTGCCGAAACTGGTCGCACCGGCGGCATTCGTGGTCAGGTTGTTGCTCGATCCGCTGACCGCGAGATTGCCGCCCGCCGTGAGGATGGCGTTGCCGCCCGTCGTCAACGCCGCCGTCAAGGCATTCGTGTCGGTCAGCGTGATGCTGCCGCCGCTGGCCGTCACCGTGCCGGTGAAATCATTGCCGACCGAAGTCAGGCTTACCGCACCGGTACCGCCAGCGATGCTGCTGGTGCCGCCGGCGAGAATGTTGCCGGCTCCCTGCGAAATGCCGCCCGTGGTGCTTGCCAGGGTCAAGGTGCCCGTGGCGGTGATGTCGTTGTTCAACGTCAAGCCGCTGGCGCCGGTCAGCGAGACGTTGTTGCCGCTGAGGTTGCCCTGGGTCATCAGGCTCGTGCCCGAGGACAGCGTGAGATTCCCGCTGCCGGTATCGATGGCGGTGATCGTCGGTGCCAGCGTAAGCTGGCCACCGGCCACCAGCGACACGTCCTTGTTCGACGCGCTCGTGAATCCGACCATGTCCAGCGCCGTGGCATCGTAGATCCGTACCGCCTGGCCGCTGGCCGTGACCGGCCCGGTGAAGTCGTTGCCCGTGTTGGTCAGGGTCAGGTCTCCCGCGCCGGCATTGAGCGTTACCGCGCCGCCACCGATCGACTGCACGATGGCCGTGCCGGCTGCCTGGGTGATGCCCGCCGCCTGCAGGCCCAACGCCCCGGTGCCGACATTGACGTTGCCCAGGATCAGCCCGTTGAGGTCCCTGATCGACACGTCGTTCGCGCCGCTGTTGCTCAGGCTCACCGCGCCGGTGAAGTCGTTGCCCGCATCGACCAGCGTGATTGCGTTGTTGCCGGCGTCGAAGCTGGAAGTTCCCGCTACGGTGAACGCGCCGCCCTGGGCGATGGCGCCCGTCGTGGTGGTCACGGCAAGCCCGCCGCTGCCGATATTCAGCGCATTGGCATTGAAGCTTCCGCTCTGGGTTACCAGACTGCTCAGCGCGCCGTTGGCACCATTGCCGAGCGCACCAGTGAACGTCACCGCCCCATTGCCGGCATCGACGGCAAGGCTCCTCGCCGTAACGCTGGCGTTGTCTACCGTGGCACCGAAGCTGACGTTGCTGTTGGCCGTAGTCAGCGTGACGCTGTTGCCCAGCATTACCGCGTCGCTGTAGATCTGCGCGCCGCTGGTCGTGATGTTGCCACCCAGCATGGTGCTGCCGCCGGCATTCGTGGTCAGGCTGTTCAGCGCCGTCGTGCCGCCGACCGCGCCGCCGAAGCTGGTGGCGCCGCCGGTGTTCACTGTCAGCGCGTGCGCGCCGTTGACGGTCGAGTCGAAAGCGATGTTGCCGTTGCCGGAGCTGGCAAGAATCGCGTCGGCACCCAGCGTCACCGCGCTGTGATAGGCCTGCGCACCACTGGTGCTCACGTCGCCGTTGATCGCGATGCCGCCGCCGGCAGTCAGATCCAGCCCGCCCAATGTCGTACCCGCCAGCGGCACCGCCAGGGTGGCCGCGGCATCGGTGTAGTTCAGCGTGAGGACGCCGGCCACGTTGGTCGGCAAGGTCAGGGTGCCGGGGCTGGCGACCGTGTTCTTCAGCGACAGGTTGTTGACTCCCGCGCCGACGCCTGCGGCAAACGTCACTCCCCCCTGGAGGCTGTTGTTCTGGCTGCCCAGGTTGATGTCCTGCGTGGTTCCTGGCGTGATGCTGTTCTGGGTGAACGTGGCCACGCCCGTCACCGTCAATGCTCCGGTCTGGCTGAGGGCGCCGTTGCTGCCTACGTCCAGCGTGCCGGCCGTCGTCGTACCCAGGACCGTCGCGGTACCGTTCACCAGGTTCACGTTGCTGCCGGTCAGGCCCACCGCGCCGGTAAAGGCATTGCCGGCGTTGGCCAGAGTGATCGCGTTCGCTCCCGCATTGAAGCTCGATGTGCCGGCGACCGTGAACGCGCCACCTTGCGTGATGCCACCGGCCGTCGTCGTCACGGACAGACCACCGCCGATACCCAGCGCGCCCGCGGTAAACGTGCCGCTGCTCGTGGTCAGGCCGGACAGCGCACCGTTGGCGCCACCGCCCAGCGCACCGCCGAACGTCACCGCGCCGGTGCCGGCGTTGACCGTCAGCTTCCGTGCCGTGGCGCTGGCGTTGTCCACCGTGCTGCCGAAGCTGACGTTGCTGTTCGTCGTGGCCAGCGTGACATCGCCGCCCAGCTTCACCGCGTCGTTGTAGGCCTGTGCACCGCTGGTGGTGACGTTGCCGCCCAGCGTGGTGCTGCCGCCGGCGTCCGTGGTCAGGCTCGTCATCGCCGTCGTGCCGCCGACCGCGCCGCCGAAACCGGTGGCGCCGCCAGTGTTTACCGTCAGTGCGTAGGCCCCATCGACCGTGGAACCGAAGTCGATGGCGCCGCTGCCGCTGCTTGCCAGCGTCGAGTCGATGCCCAGCGTGACCGCGCCGTTGTAGGTCTGGCCACCACTGGTGCTCACGCTGGCGGTGTTGAGGTTCGTCGACCCGCTGATCTGCAGGGTGTTCACGCCCGACACTACCCCGGACAGCACAGCATTGCCGGTCACTGTCAGGTTGTTGCCGGTCCCCGTCACGGCCGCCAGGCCGACCGTCGTTCCAGCCAGCGTCGCATTGGAGCTTAACGTCACCGCATCGCTGTAGGTTTGCGCACCGCTGGTGGTGACATTGGCGCCCAGCGTGGTGCCACCGCCGGCATCCGTGGCCACGCTTGCCGCCTTCACCGCCGCGTTGAAGCTGGTGATGCCGGTGCTGTTGACCGCGAGCGCTCCCAGCGCGCCGTTGGTGGCGTTGCCGCCTGCCGCGCCGCCGAACGTCACCGCGCCGCTGCCGGTGCTCACCGTGAGATTGCGCGCCGTGGTGGTGGCGTTGTCCACCGTGCCGCCGAAGCTCACGCTGCTGTTGGTCGTGGCCAGCGTGACATCGCTGCCGAGTGCCACCGCGTCGTTGTAGGCTTGCGCGCCGCTGGTGGTGACGTTGCCGCCCAGCACGGTGCTGCCGCCGGCATTCGTGGCCAGGCTCGCCGCCTTCACCGCCGCGTTGAAGCTGGTGGTGCCGGTGCTGTTGACCGCGAGCGCTCCCAGCGCGCCGTTGGTGGCGTTGCCGCCTACCGCGCCGCCGAACGTCACCGCGCCGCTGCCGGTGCTCACCGTGAGATTGCGCGCCGTGGTGGTGGCGTTGTCCACCGTGCTGTCGAAACTGACGTTGCCGTTGGTCGTGGCCAGCGTGGCGTTGGCGCCCAGCGTCACCGCGCTGTGATAGGCCTGTGCTCCCGTCGTGGTGACGTTGCTGCTGATCCTGATGCCACCAGCGGCGGTCAGGTCCAGCGCGCCGCCCACGCCCGCTACCGGCGCCGTCAACGACGCCGCGGTGTAGTTCAGTGTCAGGTTGCCCGCGACGCTCGCCGGCAGGGTCAGGGTACCGGGGGACGCGTCGGTGTTCTTCAGCGACAGGTTGTTGATCGCTGCTCCGGTGCCCGCGGCAAACGTCACGCCATTCTGCAAGCTGTTGTTCTGGCTGCCGAGGTCGATGTCCTGCGTGGCACCCGCCGTGGTGCTGTTCTGGGTGAACGTGGCGAGGCCGGTCGCGCTCAACGCACCGGTCTGGCTCAGGGCGCCGTTGCTGGTCACGCTCAGCGTGCCGGTTGCCGTCGTGGGCCCCAGCACGGTCGCCGTGTTGTTCACCAGGCTCAGGTTGCTGCCGGTCAGGCCCACCGCGCCGGTGAAGGCATTGCCGGCATCGTTCAGCGCGACTGCATTCGCTGCGTTGAAGCTGGCCGCAGCCGCAGCCGACGCCTGGCTGATCGCACCGTTCTGCGTGATGCTGCCGGCATTCACCGTCAACGTGCCGCTGCCCACCGACGACGTGCCCAACTGCAGCGCGTTGCTGCCGTTGTCCAGCGTCACGGCGTTGCTGCCGCTGTTGTGGAGGCTCACCACGCCGCTGAAATTGTTGCCCGTGTTGGCCAGCGATATCGCACCTGCGCCGCCATCGAGGTTCGCCGCGCCGGCCAGAATGGTGCTGGCCCCGGTGGCTTGCTGGTTGATGCCCGTGCTGGTCACGCTCAGGCTGCCGGTGCCCGCGTTGATGCTGCCCGTGATCGTGCCGCTGCTGCCCAGTTGCAGCCCGCCACCGGCATGGGTGCCGTCGCCGGTACGGATATCGACATTGCCGCCAAATGTGGTGATGCCGGCGCTGGTGGTGTTGCCGACGACTACCTGGCAAGTCGCACAGGCTGCGTTGCTCGTGTAGCTGGTGCCGGCAGCGGCGCCGCCATAGTTCGCCCACAGGAAGACGTTGAGCGGGCTTCCGGTATTCTTGCCAGTGATGGTGCTGTCGAGCAGGATGCTGCCGGCCGCTTCCAGATAGAGCGAGCCCGCACCGGTGGCGCTGATCGGTGCGCTCAGCGTGATGTTGCCCGTTTCGGAACCGTTGGCGGCCGTGTTGGTGAACACGAACACGTTGGTGCCGCCGGTCAACGCCGTGCCTATTCCGCCCGCATTGACTATCGAGCCGGTACCACTTGCCGTGTAGTTTGGTGCGGTACCGGTATTGGTGTCCGCACCGGTGCTGATCGTCACGTCGTAGGGATCGAGCAGCCAGATGCCAGACTTGCCCAGCGGCGCCGACGCATCGACTCCGCCATGGACGTTCAATCCGTAATGCGACGAGGTCTCGACCCGTCCGCCATTGCCGCCCAGTGCGCCGCCGCGCGCGCTGATGCTGCCATGGAAGTTGTTGGCGTCGTTGCCCCACACCACCACCGAACCGCCATTCCCCTTCTGGGTGGCGTCGGCCCGGAGCACGGCGTCCGGTGCCACATAGGCCGCTGCAGCGGTCTGCAGGCCTTCGCCACCCTGCCAGCCGCCGCCCACGCGGATGCTGCCGCCGCCGAGGATGCCGGATGCGTCGATGCTGCCGCCGGTCACGCCAACATTCCGATCGGACAGCAGCAGCGCGCTGCCGCCGTGCACACCGGATACGTTGATGCTGCCGCCGTTCTCGACATTGCCGCCGTTGCCGACCAGCCGCACGACGCCGCCGTCGGTGCTGATGCCGCTGGCGTCGACGATGCCGGTGTTGTTGACCAGGCTGGTGAACAGGTCCTTCGTCGCCGAGGCCTGCAGCACCACCGTACCGTCCTCGGCGCGCAGGGTGCCCTTGTTGGTGACGGCGGCTTCCTTCGCATCCAGGCGCTGCTTGAGCTCGCCGGTGATCTGGATATTGATCAGGCCGTCGCCATCGAAATCGAGCGTCGCGTGATCGGCGCCGTCGAGATTGATCTTGCCGTAGTTGGCGAAGATCAGCCCCTCGTTGAGCACGCTGCCACCGACCAGGCTGACCGATCCGCCGCTGGCCTGGATAAGCCCGTGGTTGACGATGCCGGCGGCCGGACCGACCGCATTGAGGTTGTAGTGACCGGCGAGAAAGTCGTTCGGCGTCAGGTCCAGGGTGCTGGCCAGCAGGCCACCGACATTCATCTGCGCGGTGGCGCCGAAAATGATGCCGTGCGTGTTGATCAGGAAGACCTGGCCGTTCGAGTTGATGCGGCCGAAGATCTGGCTGGGGCTCTGATCGAGGATGCGGTTCAGCGCCACCGCCGAGCGCGATGGCTGGTTGAACAGCACCGACTCGTTGGTGCCCACGTTGAACGTCTGCCAGTTCAACGCCAGCCGGCTCGATGCCTGGTTGATGACCGTGTTGTTTCCGGTTTGCGTGATCGTGCCCGAGCCGCCGACCACGACGCCTCCGGTCGGTCCACCGGCCAACGCATCGCCGCTGACGACGATCGAGCCGACGACCAGGCCCACGCACAGGCTGATCGGCCAGGTCTTGCGCAGCGGCAGGGAGGCGACCATTGCAGGCTCCGCATGCGTACGCGACGACTGGCGCAGGTTGCGGCGATTGATGCGGGCGTTCTTGCTCATGGTCATCATCCGTCAATACGTGAAGCTGAACCCACAATAGATGTGGAAGCCTTTGCCATCAGACGCATCTTGCGAGCTCAGCGGCACCGCGCCGTCGAGGTGGAACGCGAACTGGTTGAATCGCGGCAGGCGGAAAATCAGGCCCGCGCCCGCGCCGCTCAGCGTGGCCGTATCCGGCGTGATGAGCCGGTTCGCGCCTGCCGAATAGCCCTTGGCGTAGTCGACGAATACTTCGAACTCGAGCAACTCGCGCCACGGCCGGCCGTAGAACGGCGACACCACGTCTCCGAAGCCGGGCGCATCGACATGGTATTCGAGCGAGGCGTAGTAGCCCTTGTCGCGCAAGGCGTCGGCAATCGGATAGGCGCGGGTGCTGTCGGGTCCGCCGAGCACGAACTGCTCGAGTGGAACCAGTGCGTCGCGTGTGTACTGGCCGATGAACTTGAAGTTGAGGCGCTGCGACTTGCCCAGAAACTGCAACCGCGTATACGAGAGTTTGGTGACAAGGAAATTGCTTGCGTGCTGCGGGCTGATCAGGTCGGGCTCGCCGGAATTGTCGTTGATCGACTTGCGTACGCCGACCTGCAGAATGTCGACGCCCTGGAAATGGCGATCGGTGTGGACCATGCCGTAGGTCAGCTCGGCGACGTCGAACTTCTCGTCGGACAGGCTGATGCCCAGGCTGTCGAGCTTGGACTCCTCCTTGAGCACATGCAGCGTGCCGGTCGCCTTGAGGTCGGCCTGGTTGATGAACTTCCAGTCCGCGCCTGCGTAATAGAGCGAGCTGGGGCCTTTGACGTGGAGCGCGGAGAAGCTGCCGGTATTGACCTGCAATTCGCTGCGCGACGCGCCGACGACCGCGCTCAGACCGGGGGTGATGCCGACCGGCGCGCGATAGGCCAGCGCGCCGTACACGTTGTTGTTCGGGTCGAGCGCGTAGTCGACGTTGACGTTGAAGGTATCGCCGATACGCAGCGGGTTGTCCCATTCGAGACCGGCCTGCGCACGGTACTGGCCGGTGAGGTCGGTGCCATAGTTGTTGCCGCCCAGCATGAACTTGTACGGCCGCCTGGCCTCGTTGGCGACCATGACCAGATCGGTGTCGCCGGTGTGCTCGCCGGGCTGGAACGTCGAAGACACGGTGACGCCGGGCAGATCGCGCGCATACAGCAGTGCCGTGTCCACGTCGCTTTTCAGCAGCGGCTTGCCCCTGAGCTTTTCCGATGCCGCCGAGATGACGCCGGGCCGGTAGTGCCGGGTGCCCTTGACGATGATCTTGCCGATCTTGCCCTCGAGCACCTGGATCTCGACGATCTGGTCGCTACCCACCGTCTGCGCCGGCAGAAACGCGTTGGATACGATGAACCCGGCCGAGCGGTAGCGCTCGACGATCTTGTCGGCCACGCCCTGCATCTGCGCGAAGCCGAGCTTCACCGGCTGGCCCGACTTGCCCGCCAGCTCCTGGTATTGCGCATCGGCCAGCGCCTGGATGCTCGCCGGGGTCACGCCCAATCGCGCATGGTCGGCCACACCGGTGACCCGAAAGCCTCGCACCGCGATCTTCTGCGCGTCCTCGGCATCGCGGTCTTTCACCGGCGGCACCACGCTGTCGGCGGTTTGGGGCGGTGGGGCGGCAGTCGTCGGGGGATCAGCCGATGGAGGCGTCGACGCGCGTTCCACGGTGGTTCCAGAGTGGCCGGACGCCGATGACACGGCGCCGGCGGCTTGCGCACGGACCATTCCGCCAGTCAAAGCCAATGCCAACGCTGCCGCGAAGCAAACAATACGCACGATATATTCCCCCGGGCCTGCTTCATCTTCCATGGACGGCGCACCTGGGATATCCAGGGTCACGCCGGGACAACTTCCAACCCCCAAGCAAGGCAATTGCTGCCATGCCAGTACATCTGATCCGCGCAGAATACACCGCCGGCATTCGGGGGAACAACCGCCGAGCTCCCCGACTGCCCACCGGGATCCGTCCCCCTCGGATCACCGCAGCGGCAGCCGCCGGCTTGCCCCGATCAGGCCGGTTCAGCCCGCCTCGCACGACCGCCCATCGCTGCGCGGCCGGACTGGAACGGCACTTGCCACCGCAGGCCCGTGCTTGACGCGGCAGGTAACGCTTGCAAGCGGCGCTGCGAATACCCATCAAGGGGTAGCCCGCGTGACTTGCCAGCCATAACGCAGCGGCGCCCCACCCGTCCGCCCAGGAACCGCCCATGACCGCGTTCGACCTCACCCCGCCCAGCGGCGAACAGCGCCGCGACATCACCGCCGGACTTGCCGCCGACGAGAAACGCGTGCTGCTGGAACACGGCACCGAGGCGGCGTTCTGCGGAGCCTTCCTGGACAATCACAAGAAGGGCGTCTATACCTGCCGCTTCTGCGGGCTGCCGCTGTTCCGCTCCAGCGCAAAGTTCGATTCGGGCACCGGCTGGCCCAGTTTTTTTCAGCCGTATGACGAGGCACATATCCGCAGCATTCGCGATACCAGCCACGGCATGATCCGCGTCGAAGAGGTCTGCGCGCGCTGCGGCAGTCATCTCGGCCACATCTTCCCCGATGGCCCGCCACCCACCGGCGATCGGCACTGCCTCAACTCGGTGTCGCTCGGGTTCGTCGAGAACGGCGCGCCCCTGCCAGACTTACTCGGCCGCGGCACACCGGAAGGGGAGCCACTTGCCGCCGCCTGACAGCGTCTGTCCGCAGGACTGCGCCGCCAATCTTCCGCGAACTCGATTCAATGGCGGTACGGAGCCAGCAAGCCGGGATCGTCGAACAGCCCGCCCGGCAGCAGGTAGCGCGGATCACGTCCGGCGGCGAGCAGTTCGCGGATGCGGGTGGCTGAGATCTCCAGGGGTGTCACGGCCAGCTCGATGACCTTGCCCGAAGGCAGCGCGCGCAGGCTCGCCGTATCGGCGACGCGTCGACCGGCCACTTCGCGTTCCAGCTCGTCCGGCAGAGCGACGCAAGCCCCTGGCCGGCTCAGTACGCCGATATGCGCCGCCTGAAACAATTCGCGCCAGCGATGCCAGGTCGCGAGGTTCGCAAACGCATCGGCGCCGATCAGCAACACCAGTGGGCGCTCACCCTGCTCCGCGCGCAGCTCGTGCAAGGTGTCGATGGTAAAGGAGGGGCCTGCCCGATCCAGCTCGCGCGTATCCAGCGTGAGCCTCGACTGGCCGCGCAGGGCGACGCGCAGAATTGCCACACGCTGCGCCGCCGAAGCAACCGGCGCGTCACGATGCGGAGGCATGCCGGCCGGCAACAGGCGCACCTCGGCATCGAGCAGCTCGGCCGCTTCCCACGCCACGCTGAGGTGGCCCAGGTGCACGGGGTCGAAGGTGCCGCCGAAGATGGCGAGGAGCTTCATGTCCTGACGCCCTCTTCGCCGCGGGCGACCGCCAGGAATTCCTCTAGGGGATGACAGGCCCGGGCCGAGGGGGGCCGCTGCCTCGAGGGCGCGTCCGGTGCTCCGAGCGGCGTCATCGCGAGCCACCCGCCTTGTCGTCCACCCTCTCCGCGACGGGGAGAAGGAGCAGCCACTCGCCACAAGGCAGCTTCACGCCAATGCCTTCGATGCGCGCGGTTCGGCGATCGCCGCAATCAGGCGCTCGGCTTCCTGCCAGGGATTGCCGGTCTCGCGGCCCTTCACCATGCGGTCGACGCGCGAGGCGCGGGCCAGGCATTGCAGCCAGTGCTCGCGCGGCGCACGGCGCAGCGCCTGGCGGAACAGTTGCTCGCGCGCCTGCCACAGGTGTTCGGCGCGGATCTGCGCGCCAAGGTCGTGCGCGTTGGCCAGCCGCAGCGCCAGCTGCAATTGATTGATCAGCCAGCCCATCAGCGCCAGCAGTTCGTCGCCTTCCGAACGCAGCCCGGCGAGGATGCGCAGCGCCCGCGCGCCGTCGCCGACGAAGGCGGCATCGGTGAGCTTGAACACGTCGTAGCGCGCGCTGTCGGCAACCAGGTTTTCCATCTCGGCGGCGTCGACGCGTCCCTGCCCGTGCAGCACGGCGAGCTTGTCGACCTCCTGCGCGGCGGCGAGCAGGTTGCCTTCGACCCGCTCGGCCAGCAACGCCACCGCATCGGGCGTGGCGGACAAGCCGCGCGAGCCGAGCCGCGCACTGATCCAGGCGCCCCATTGGTCCGGGCGCGGCGAGTTGAACACCACCATGGTGCCGCTGGCGTCGAGCTTCTTGCTCCAGGCGCCGTCGTGCTTGTTGCTCCACTCCATCGCCGTGATCAGCAAGGTGACGTCCGGCGGCGGATCGGCGCAGAACGCATTGATCGCCTTGGCGCCCTCGGTGCCGGGCCGGCCGGTGGGCAGGCGCAGGTCGATCAACCGGCGGGTGGCGAACAGCGACATACCGGCAGCGGAGCGGGCCAGATCGTTCCAGTCGAAATGCTGGCCGACGTCGAGCACCTCGCGTTCGCTGTAACCGAGCTTGCGCGCGTGTGCGCGCAACGCGTCGGCGGCCTCGATTACCAGCAACTGCTCGCCCGCCAACAGGTACACCGGCTGCAGGTGGTCAGCCGCCAACGCCTTCTGCCACTGGCCGGGACTGAGCGGCATCAGTGCGTGCTGGAAGCCGCCGCGGGCACCGCCAGCCCGTGCTTGCCGGCGGCCTGCAGGCGGAACAGGATCGCCTGCACCATGTCGTCGTTGAGGCTGCGCTGGATCTCTTCCACCTGCGATGCGTTGCCCACCGTATTGCTGGCGTCGTAGCTGTATTCGCGCGACATGTCGATGCGCTGCTGCGGCACCAGCGTGTTGCCGGCGGCATCGGTCACGTCGAACTGCACGTGGTAGCGCACCGCGTACTCGGTGATGCGCACGTAGCCGCCGGCGCTGAGCGTATCGGTGCCGAAGGCCGCCGACGGCACGCGCAGCTCGGCGATGCCGGGGCCGCTTTCGTCCTCGACGGTGACGCCGGAAGTTTCCAGCGCACGGGTCAGCCGTCGTTCCAGATCGCCGCCACCGTTGACGGTGAGGTGCACCCGTTGCATCTGCGGCGGCAGCACGGCGTTCGTGCGCAGGTGGAACCCGCATGCGCCCAGCGCCAGCGTCGCGACCAGCAGCAGTGAGGTGTGGAACAGGCGGCGCGCTTTCATGAAGCTCATGGATTTCATCCTGCGACGATGTTGACGATCTTGCCGGGCACCACGATGACCTTGCGCACGGCCAGCCCTTCCAGGAAGTGCACTACCTGCGGCTGCGCGCGGGCGAGCGCCTCGGCCTCTTCCTTCGAGGCGTTGGCGGCCAGCTCGATGGTAGCGCGCAACTTGCCGTTGATCTGCACCGCCAGCGTGAGCGTGTCGCGCACCAGCGCGGCAGGATCGGCCAGCGGCCATGGGTGATCCTCCAGCACGCTCTGCGGGTGGCCAAGCACCTGCCACAACGCGTGGCTGACGTGCGGCACCACCGGATTGAGCAGCAGCACCATCGCCTCCAGCGCTTCATGGCGCACGGCGCGCCCCTGCTCACTGGCATCGTTGAACCTGCCCAGCGCGTTGAGCAGCTCCATCAGTGCGGCGATCGCAGTGTTGAAGGCATGGCGACGGCCGAAATCGTCGCCGACCTTCTGGATCGTTTCGTGCAGCTGGCGGCGCAGCGTCTTCTGACCCGCATCCAGCGCCGCCGGATCCACCACCGCATGATCCGGACCCGCCGCATGCGCGGCGACTTCGCGCCACAGCCGCTTCAGGAAGCGCGACATGCCCTCCACACCCGCCTCGCTCCACTCCAGCGACTGCTCCGGCGGCGCGGCGAACATCGAGAACAACCGCACGGTGTCGGCCCCGTACTTGTCCACCATGGTCTGCGGATCGATGCCGTTGTTCTTCGACTTGGACATCTTCTCGGTGCCGCCGATCTGCACCGGCTCACCGTCAGCTTTCAGCAACGCCCCGATCACCCGTGCCCTCTCGTCGCGCTGGATCTCGACCTCGGACGGGTTGATCCAGTCTTTCGAGCCATCGGCATTTTCGCGGTAGAACGTCTCGGCGATCACCATGCCCTGGCACAGCAGATTCCTGGCCGGCTCGTCGCTGCCCACCATGCCAGCGTCGCGCATCAGCTTGTGATACAGGCGGAAATACAGCAGGTGCATGATCGCGTGCTCGATGCCGCCGACGTACTGGTCCACCGGCAGCCAGTAGTTCGCGCGCGCGTCGATCTGGGCATTCGCGCCGGGGCTGGTGTAGCGCGCGTAGTACCAGCTCGACTCCATGAAGGTGTCGAAAGTATCGGTTTCGCGCTCGGCCGGGCCACCGCATTGCGGGCAGGTGGTCTTGCGCCACTCGGGGTCGGCCTTGATCGGCGACTGCATGCCACTGAACGCGACGTCCTCGGGCAACACCACCGGCAATTGATCCTCCGGCACCGGCACCGCTTCGCACGTCGGGCAGTAGATCACCGGGATCGGGCAACCCCAGTAGCGCTGGCGGCTGACGCCCCAGTCGCGCAGCCGCCAGTTGACCCGGCGCGATCCGCTGCCGTCGCGTTCGAAACGCGCGGCCAGCGCGGCCAGCGCCTGGTCGAAATCCATGCCGTCATAGTCGCCGGAGTTGACCAGGATGCCGCGCGGCGTCCAGGCCGCCTCTTCGAGGATGCGCCGTTCGAATGCCTCCACCACGCGTACGGGCGCCGAGATGTCCTGCGCATTGGTGTCGCGTCCCTGCAAGGCAGCTCGCATCGGATCGACGCCGACGCCGCGCGACAGGTCGTGATCGATATCGTTCAATGCCTGGATCACCGACGGGTCGACGATCACCATGCGGATCGGCAGGCTGTACTTCTGCGCGAATTCCCAGTCGCGCTGGTCGTGCGCCGGCACTGCCATCACCGCGCCCGTGCCGTAGCCCATCAGCACGAAGTTGGCGACCCAGATCGGCACCGGCTCGCCGCTGACCGGATGGATCGCGCGCAGGCCGGTATCCATGCCGCGCTTTTCCTGAGTCTCCAGTTCCGCTTCGGAAACGCCGCCGTGTTTCATCTCGGCGATGAAGTCGGCCAGGCGTGGATTGTCCTGCGCCGCCTGCAACGCCAGCGGATGCTCCGCCGCGATCGACAGGAAGGTCACCCCCATCAGCGTGTCCGGGCGGGTGGTGAACACGCTGAGCGTTTCGCCGTGGCCCTCGAGCTTGAAGTGGATCTCCAGCCCTTCGCTGCGGCCGAGCCAGTTGCGCTGCATGGTCTTCACCGCGTCGGGCCAGCCCGGCAGCGTGTCCAGCCCGTCCAGCAATTCCTGCGCGTAGTCGGTGATCTTCAGGAACCACTGCGGGATCTCGCGTTTCTCGACCACCGCGCCGGAGCGCCAGCCGCGGCCATCGACCACCTGCTCGTTGGCCAGCACGGTCTGGTCGACCGGGTCCCAGTTCACCACCGCGTTCTTGCGGTAGGCCATGCCGTTCTTCAGCAGGCGGGTGAACATCAGCTGTTCCCAGCGGTAGTAGTCAGGGCGGCAGGTGGCGAACTCGCGGCTCCAGTCGATCGCGTAGCCGAGCGATTTCAGCTGGCTGCGCATGTGATCGATGTTGGCGTAGGTCCACTTCGCCGGCGCGGTATGGTTCTTGATCGCGGCATTCTCGGCCGGCAGGCCGAACGCGTCCCAGCCCATCGGCTGCAGCACGTTCTTGCCGTTCATGCGCTGGTAGCGGCTGATCACGTCGCCGATGGTGTAGTTGCGCACGTGGCCCATGTGCAGCGCGCCGGACGGGTACGGCAGCATCGACAGGCAGTAGAACTTCGGGCGGGAGTCGTCCTCGGTCACCTCGTACGCGTGCTGCGCATTCCAGTACTGCTGCGCGGCGGCTTCCACGGCCTGGGGGCGATAGGCCGCCTCGTCGTGATCGGGAGTGGTCGGGGCTTGAATGTCCTGCATGATTCCGGGGCCATTGTGCGATGGGTGCGCGCCAGACGAAGCGGCAGCAGTGAACTGGGCAGACTAGCCGAGCATGCGCCGGGCGCCAAGCACGGCGCGCTCAGCCGGCCGGGCAGGCCGGCGTCCCGCCGTGGCCGAGCAAACGCGCCGCCGCAGCGATCTGGCCCGCCAGCCGGGCGATCGCCTGTTGATGTCCCTGCACCAGCGCGGGATAACCCGGACCCACCGGGACGCTGATGCGGCTTGAGCAGGCCAGTGCACCGGGATGGGCGCCGTGCAGCAGGCGCACGCTCCACGTGCCCTCGATCAGCGCATAGCTGCCCGGCTGCGAATCGAACCGGCGCAAGTCCAGCTTGATCCGCAGCAGCGGCGTGTCATGCGCGGGCAGGCCGCTGATGTCCTGGCTGCGCAGCTCGCGCGCCAGGTCGGCGGACAGCGCCCCGCGCACCTCATCGCCGAGCGGCGCGATCCAGCGCTCGCCGCCGAGCAGGGCCACCCCCTGCCCGCCTTCGCGCACCACCAGCTGCGGCTGGTCGACCTGCGTCGGCACGCTCACCGGCAGCAACTCGAACGGTGGCGATGCGGCTGCGCCATCCGGCACCGAACTGCCCGCCGGTGCGTCCGCCGGCGCCATCAAGGTGTAGTAATGCAGCGGCGCCGAGGCACAGGCGGCCAGGGCCAGCAGGCCCCCCGCGCCCAGCAGGCGCACGGCAAGGCGGATCATGGCTGGCTCCTTTTGGGTGACGTGGTGGGTGACGTGGTGGCTGGCGCGGCGGCAGGCAGTTTCGCATCGGGTCGGCGTCCCCGCAGCAACGCTTCCGGATGTCCACCCAGATAATCGGTGAGCACGCGCAGCGAACGCGCCATGCGCTGCACCTGCTCCATCGTGGCGCCCAGGTTCTGCTGCAGCGGCGAGTCGCCGGCCAGCGCCTCGTTGGCCGTGCCCATCGTCTTCTGTACGCCCTGCAGGGTGTCCTTGAACGCCGGCAGGGTCTCGCCGTTGACCTGCTTCAGCGTGGCATCGAGACCGGCCAGGGTCTGGTCGAGGTTCCGGCCGATGCTGTCGAACGGCACCTTGCCGAGCTTGTCGACGATCCCGGCCATCTGCTCCTGCAGCTTGTCGAAACTGCCCGCCACGGTCGGGATCGTGAGCGGTTTGGCGGCGGGATCGAACGCCACCTTCGGCGCATGCGGCATGAAGTCCAGCGCCACGTACAGCTGACCGGTCAGCAGGTTGCCGGTGCGCGCCTGCGCACGCAGGCCGTGATCGATCAGCCCGCCCATCAGTTGGGCGAGGTCGCCGGTCTGTCCGCGCGCGCGCGCCATGGCGGCCAGCTTGTCGTAGGCCACGCCCAGCCGCTGCGGATAGACCAGTGCGCCGACCAGCACCGGGAAGCGCTGCCGCTGTTCGTCGTAGTCGAGCCGCACCGACACCACCCTGCCGATGTTGATGCCGAGGAACTCCACCGGTGCATCCACCGCCAGCCCGCGCACCGACTGCTCGAAGCGCATGCGGATGTAGCGCGGCTCGCCGTCCGGCGGCGCCATCGCGGTCGCCTGATCGTTGAACAGGGTGTAGCCGGCATCCTCCGCCGCCGGCGTGCTGTCGTGCGGGCCGCTGGGGTCCTGGAACGCCACGCCGCCGGCCAGCACGGTCGCCAGCGACTGCGTGTTGAGCTTCAGCCCGTTGGCGCCGATGGAAACGTCCACGCCGCTGGCGTTCCAGAAACGCGCGGAGCGGGTGACGAACTTGTCGTTGGGGCCGTCCACGAAGATATGCAGCGTAACGCCCTTGCCATCCTTGTCCAGCTCGTACGACGCGACGCGCCCGACCTGGATGCGCCGGTAGTACACCGGCGAGCCGATGTCGAGCGAGCCCAGGTCGTCGCTGTGCAGGATGAAGCTGCGCCCCGGCGCGTCATGGTTGACCGCCGGCGGAACCTCCAGCCCGTTGAATTCCTCCCGCGGCGCCTTCGAGTCGCCGACGTCGGCGCCGATGAACGCGCCCGACAGCAAGGTGTCGATGCCCGACACGCCGCCCAGTCCGATCCGCGGCCGCACCACCCAGAAACGCGTGTCCTGGGTCGCGAAACCCTCGGCGCTCTTCTCCAGCGCCACGGTGACCAGCACGCGATTGCGGTCGGCGCTGAGGTGGATGGTCTTCACGCGGCCGATCACCACGTTCTTGTACTTCACCGGCGTCTTGCCGGCATCCAGGCCTTCGGCGCTCTGGAAACTGATGGTGATCTGCGGGCCCGCCTGCAGCCAGTTGCTGACCACCAGCGAGAGGCCGACCAGCGCGGCCAGCACCGGAATCAGCCAGATCAGCGAGGCATTGACCCGGTGCCGCCTGACCACCGGCTGCGGTAGTTCGTCGCCGGCTGACGGGTCGCGTCCGATGGGGTTGTCCTCAGTCATCACTATCCCTGCCGTCCCAGATCAACCGGGGGTCAAAACTCATCGAGGCCAGCATGGTCAATACCACGGTCAGGCCGAAAAAGATCACGCCCGGCAGCGGTTCCACCAGGCTCAACACACTGAAGCGCACCAGCGCCGTCAGCAATGCCACCACGAAGACGTCCAGCATCGACCAGTAGCCGACCAGCTCGACCAGCCGATACAGCTTCGCGCGCTGCACCCGCGCCCAGCCGCTGCCGAGCTGGCTGCTCAGCAGCAACGCACCCAGCACGAGGAACTTGAGCATCGGCACCACGATGCTGGCGGTGAACACGATGACCGCCAGGTTTGGCGAACCGACACGCCACAGTTCGACCACACCGCTGATGATGGTGTTGTCGTCCACGTCGTTGAGGCTCGCGGTGCGCATGATCGGCAGCACGTTCGCCGGTATGTACATGATGAAGGCGGCAATCAGCAGCGCCCACGTCCGCGCATAACTGTTCGGCTTGCGCCGGTGCAGGCCGCTGCCGCAGCGCGGGCACGCCATCACCGCGGCCGCGCCGTCGTGCCGATCGCCGCCCGGTGCGACGCGGCATACCAGGCCGCACACCGTGCACGCGATCAGGCCAAGCTCGCCGGCGCGCCGCAAGACGCTCACGCCGTGCCTTCCAGCGGCGCGTCCCACAACTGGCGCAGATCGACGCCGGCGAAGACGGTGATCAGCAGGGTCAGCGCCGCGTACGCGTAAATGCCCGGATCGGCCACCACGTCGAAGTACGTATGCGCCTTGACGATCGCCACCAGCGCACCCAGCACGAACACCTCGCTCATCGTCCACGGGCCGAAGTGATGCAGCCCCACCATCAGCCGCGCGAACCCGGGTGCACGGCGGCCGCGCCGGGCAAACCCGAGCAGCCAGCCCAGGCTCAGCATCTTGGCCAGCGGAAAAAAGAACAGCGTGAACGCCACCAGCACCGACACCACCTGCGCCTGCTCGCGCCACATGGCGATGATCATGCCCCACAAGGTGGTGCTGCTGCGCTGGCCGTTGAGTTCAAGGGTCACGATCGGCCACACGTTCGCCTGCACGAACACGATCATCGCCGTGACCACCAGCGCCAGCATCGCATTCACGCTCAGCACGTGATGGCGCTCCAGCTCGGCGTCGCAGCGCGCACAACGCGCCACCTCCCCGCGCACCAGCGCACGCCGGCGATAAACCGTGTCGCAGTGTTCGCAGATCAACAGCCCTGCTGATGCGGTTGTGCCCATGCACTGAATGCCGACTCGTGGCGTGACAAAAGGGGATTCTCGCAAATCTGCGGTAACCGCGCTGAACCGCAGGCATGCGGGCGCCCGCTTGATATGCTGGACAAAGACCCGATCTGTACCGGCATCCCGCCGGGTTGGAGTTGTTCCGTGACTGATGCCACCACCGTTTCCCCTGTTTTCGACGTCGACCAGCAGACGTTCGAGAGCGATGTCCTGCAAGCCTCGCTGTCCACCCCGGTGCTGGTGGATTTCTGGGCCACCTGGTGCGAGCCGTGCAAGACGCTCGGCCCGATGCTGGAAAAACTGGCGGTCGAATACAACGGCGCCTTCCGGCTGGGCAAGGTCGACGTGGACACGCAGCAGGAGCTGGCCGGCATGTTCGGCATCCGCAGCGTGCCCACCGTGGTGCTGGTGAAAGACGGCCAGGTGCTCGATGGTTTTTCCGGCGCGCTGCCGGAAGGCCAGCTGCGCGAATTTCTGTCGCGCCACGTGCAACCGCTGGAGGCGGCGCCCGCCGATGACGCGATCGCCGAAGCCGATGCGGAAACGCCGGAACAGGCGGTGCAGCGGTGCCAGCAGGCGATCGCCGCCGAACCGGCCCGGGCCGAGCTGAAGCTGGACCTGGCGCTGGCGCTGATGCACGCGGGGCAGACCAGCGCCGCCGAGGCGGCGTTGGCTGCACTGCCGATCAACCTCGCCACCGATGCGCGCGCCGTGCGCTTGCGGAGCGAGCTGGACCTGGCGCACGCCCTGCAGGACGCCCCCGCGCTGGTCGAGTTGCAGCGACGCGTGGACGCCGACGGCAACGACTGGGAGGCACGCGACCAGCTCGGCGTGCGCCTGCTGCTGGGAGGCGAGCCTGCCGCCGGCCTCGACCAGTTCCTGGCGATCCTGCAGAACGCGCGCGACTGGAACGAAGGCCAGGGCAAGAAGCGCCTGCTCGCCGCGTTCGCCACGCTCGACGACGGCGAACTGGTCAGCCGCTACCGCCGCCGGATGGCGTCGCTGCTGTTCTGAGCCGCCTAGGCCCGGCGAGGCCGCGTTCAGCCGCGACGCTCTTGCAGCATCGAAAAGCATCGCGGCGGAAGTCGCTCCCACCCGACATTCGGATTCCACGGAACCATGCGCGCATCGACCTTCCGCCGCCTGCTCAACCTGTGGCCGCCGTTCCTGATCAACGCCATCCGCGTGCAATCGCTCAGCGACGATTACAGCGAAGCCCGCGTGGTGTTGCGGCTGCGTCCGTGGAACCGCAACTACGTGAAGAGCCAGTTCGGCGGCAACCTGTTCGCGATGGTCGACCCGTTCTGGATGCTGCTGGCGATGCACCAGCTCGGCGGCGATTACTACGTCTGGGACAAGGCCGGCGCGATCGACTTCGTGGCGCCAGGCTATGAGGACGTCTACACCCACTTCAGGCTGGAGCCGACCGTGGTCGACGAGCTGCGTGCGGCAGCGGCCGGTGGCGGGAAAGTGCTGCGCTGGTTCGAGACCGAAGTGACGACCGCGTCCGGCAAGGTCATCGCCATCGTGCGCAAGCAGCTCTATGTGCGGCTGAAGCCGCGAATGCGCGGGCCGCTCGACCACGACCGGTAGCAGCATCTTCAGCCGCGACGCGTCGGTCCCATGGCGGAAGCATCGCGGCTGGAGCCGCTCTTACTCGTGCTCGAAGCGGCCGATCTCGTCCAGCTGGCGGGCGACACGCGCCAAGGTGGCGCCGGACAGGTCATCCACCAGGCGTTGCAGCCACGCCGACTTGATCGGGCGACCGGCCAGGCGCCGCGCCAGCCAGAGGCTGAAACCGGTGCCGGCAGCACCCACCGCCAGGTTCGCCCCGATCCATCCCGCTGCGCCGGCAAACCAGTCCACGCCCGATGACCAGGTCAGCACCACCAGCGGCACCACCCACCACAGGAACCACCACGGCAGACCCAGCGCCAGCGTGCTGACCATGCGGAAGCGGCGCAGCTGCGCCAGGCGCCGTTGCAGCACCAGCACCGGCGCATCGAACAGGTAGATGCGGCTGAGCAGAAACAGCTGCGTGACGCTCGACCAGATGCCGGCGATGCCATAGGCATGCAACAGCAGGCCGATTGCCAGCAGATGCGTGACGTGCCGGTGTTCGACCCAGAACGAGGCGACTGCCACCACGAAAGCCAGCCAGCAGGCGATCTCGGCCACCTGCCACGCCAGGCTCCAGCGCATCGTCGAACGCGCCTTGTCCATCCGCCTGTCGCGCACGTCCTGGCGCAGCAGCGCCTCCATACCGTCCTGGCGCAGCTCCATGCGCGCCCACGCCTGCTTCATCTCATCCAGCTCCATCTTCATGCCCTCGCTGCGGTGGTTTCGGCAGCAACCATCTGGCCGCGCAGCTTCTGCTTGATGCGGCTGATCTTGGTCGCCACGTTGGTTTCACTGATGCCGAGGATCTCGGCGATCTCGGGGTAGCCCTTGTCTTCCAGGTACAGCAGGATCAGGGCGCGGTTGAGTGGATCGAGCTGGCCGATGAAGGCGTACAGCGCGGTCAGGCGGTCGTCCTGTTCGGCGATCGGCTCGCCGCCGCCGACGGTTTCCAGGTGATGCGCCGCCAGCGGCTCGAAGCGGTCGGCATCGCGCCAGCGCCGCGCCTGCGAGATCGCCACGTTCAGCGCGATGCGGTACATCCAGGTGGAGAACTTCGCGCGCGCCGGGTCGTAGCGGTCGAACGATCGCCACAGTTGCGTGCTGATCTCCTGCGCCAGATCGTCGCGGTCCGCCGCGCTGCGGCTGTACAGGCCCGCCACCTTGAACACGATCCGGCGGTGCTCGTGCAGCAGCGATGCGAAACTTTGCTGTGGATGTCTGGCGCTCATGGACGTCGATTCCGCTCGGTTCAACCCATGATTCGCAGGTCGCCGGGAAAAATCACGGCACCTGCGTTCCCGCCCGCGGATCACCCCTCACCGATCACCCCTCACCGATCACCCCGAGCGTAGCGCAGCGTACGCGGGGAGCGGCCAGGGAGCGCCGCTGCCCGGGAGAAGCGAGGAAATCGAAGGCCACGCCACCCCGCAACTCACCGGCCAGATCATGGCCACGGAGGCCGCTCGCAACGCCGGACAACCTGATCGCCGCCTGCGCTCAGCGAGGGTTCGGCGGCAGCTGGCGATGCACCGCCGTCGCCGCCAGCGCCGCCTGGCCCACCGCCACGCTGATCTGGTTGAGCCCGCTGACCACATCGCCGATCGCGTACAGGCCCGGCACGCTGGTCTGCATGGACGAATCCACGCGCAGCTCGCCGCCCTCGTCCACGGCGGCATGCAGCGCCTGCGCCAGCGCGGATTGCGCGTCGGCGCCCAGCACCGGGTACAGCGTATCGAACCGTTCGCTGGAGCCGTCCGCAAACGTCGCGAGGCAGGCGCCCTCGCGCCACGCCAGCCGCACCGGCGCGCCGCGCAGCGCGATGCCGCCGGCGGCGGCCCGTTGCCGCAGCGTCGCGTCGGGGGCGTCCCCGGCCTGGCTGTCCAGGGCGGTCACCCGGCGCGAAAACGTGCGCAGGAATTCCGCATGGCCCAGCGCCACCTCACCGGGCCCGAGCACCCCGATCGCCTCGTCGCGCGCCTCGTAGCCATCGCATACCGCGCACAGGCGCAGCACGCCGCTGGCGATCGCCTGTTCCGCGTCGTCGATCTCGGGCAGCCGGTCGACCACGCCGGTGGCCAGGATCACCTGCCGCGCGCGCCAGCTGCGCTGGCCATCGCCGGCGACAAAGTCCCCGCCCTCACGCGTCAGCGTGTCGATCCGGGTCGGCACGATCGGCACCGCGAACTCGTCCGCCTGTGCGCGGAAACGCTGCAGCAGCTCGTCGCCCGCCACGCCAAACGGAAACCCCGGACAGTTGTGGCTGGCCGGAATCCAGCGCGCCCGGCTGCGGCCGCCATCGATCACCACGACCTTGCGCCGATAGCGCGCCAGATACGTCGCCGCAGTCAGCCCGGCCGGCCCCGCACCGATCACCAGGCAGTCGAGCACATCATCGCGGGGTGCGGAGGTGGACACGGCAGGCAGACCAAAATCTTAGAGATGGGCGAGCTTGCACGCGTTGGCCGTGAAGCGGGCGTGGGGGAACGGGGATCTGGCGTTGCCTGTGCCGTCCGCCGTCGCGAAAGCCTCGCCTGCGGCATGGGTTCTGCGCGACTGCGCGGGCCACGGGACCGGGCCAGCGACGATGCACAGCCCGCCCTACCTGCTGGAGCTGTTCCTGCGCGTGGCCGCCGTCAGCCTGGAAACCATGAAGATCGTGCACGCCCTGCCGCCGTTGAAACTTCGCTGACGCGCCGAGACCCTCGCCTACAATGTGCGAACCCCCACGCCCCGGATCACTCCATGCCCCCGCTGCGCCTCAAACGCTACCTTCTCACCGGCCTGCTCACGTTCATCCCGCTGTGGGTGACCTGGCTGGTGTTCAAGTTCGTGCTGGGGCTGCTGGCCGGCATCGGCGCGCCGATGGTGGCAGCGCTGCTGAATGCGCTGGCGCTGGTGGCGCCGCGCACGGCCGAATCGCTGAAGATGGAATGGCTGACCTTCATCGTTGCGCTGGTGACCACGCTGGTGGCGCTGTACCTGCTCGGCTTCGTGGCGAACCGGGTGATCGGCCAGCGCTTCCTCAATGCGTTCGACGCCCTGCTGGCGCGCATCCCGCTGGTGCAGACGATTTACGGCGGCACCAAGAAGCTGATGGCGGTATTGCAGAACAAGCCGTCGGGCGTGCAGCGCGTGGTGCTGGTGGAGTTTCCACGCCGCGGCATGAAGGTGGTCGGTTTCGTGACCCGCGTGATGATCGAGGAAGGCAGCGGCCGCGAGATGGCGGCGGTGTACATCCCGACCACGCCGAACCCCACCGGCGGTTACCTGGAAGTGGTGCCGCTGGACGAGCTCACGCCGACCGACTGGACGATGGACCAGGCGATGGCCTTCATCATTTCCGGCGGCGCGGTGGCGCCCGATACGCTGCCGGCGGCGCCCGCTCAGCTGCGTCGCGACGCACCGGAGCACCGCGCGTGAGCCTGCGCCAGGCGTTTGCTGCCGCGCTGCTCGGCCTGGCCGCCCTCGGCGCGCAGGCCACGGCGGCGAACGGCGTCGACTGGACTACCCCGGCCGAGGCCGCGCACTTCCGCACCACGCCGAGCTACGCCGACACCATGGCCTACCTGCAGCGGCTGCAGCGCGCGGCGCCGGGGCTGATCCATCTGGCCACCTTCGGCAGCACGCCCGAAGGCCGGCCGATGACGGTGGTGATTGCCAGCGGCGACGGCACGTTTGACCCGGGCGCCGCGCGGGCCGCAGGCAAACCGGTGGTGCTGGTGCAGGCCGGCATCCATCCGGGCGAGATCGAGGGCAAGGACGCCGGCCTGATGCTGCTGCGCGATATCGCGGTCACCGGCAAGTACCCGCACCTGCTCGATCATCTGGTGCTGGTGTACATCCCGGTATTCAACGTGGATGGCCACGAGAATGCCTCGCCGTATCACCGCATCAACCAGAACGGCCCGGCCAGCATGGGCTTCCGCGCCCAGTCGCAGTACCTCAACCTCAACCGCGACTACGTCAAGGCCGACGCGCCGGAGATGCTGGCGTGGCTGGCGCTGTGGCAGCACTGGCTGCCGGATTTCCTGATCGACGTGCACACCACCGACGGCGCCGACTACCAGTACGACCTGACCTGGTACACCGAGGATCCGCACAAGCTCGACCCGGTCATCGAGGCTTGGCAACACCACGCAATCATCGACGAAGCCATCCCGGCATACGAGAAGCGCGGCCACCTCGCCTCGATCTACCTTGAGTTCAAGGACGGCCGCGATCCGCGCAAGGGCATCGTCAATTTTGGTTCCGGCCCGCGCTTCTCCACCGGCTACGCGGCGCTGCAGGACCGGCCGGCGCTGCTGATCGAAACGCACATGCTGAAGCCCTACGCGAACCGCGTGCGCGCCACGTACGACCTGGTCGAACTCATGCTGGAGCAGATCGACCGGCACCCGGCCGCGCTGTCGACGGCCACCGCCCGCGCCGACGCCGATACCGTGGCGCGCGCAAACGACCCACGGGCGCGCGTGCCGCTGACGTTCGAGGCCGATCCGCGGTCGACGCCGTACCGGCTCAAGGGCTACGCGTTCACGCTCAGCCGCAGTGACATTTCCAGCAGCCCGTGGATCCGGTACGACCCGGGCGAGCCACGGACCTACGACATCGCGAACTGGAACGGGCTGCGGCCGGCGCTGTCGATCACGCCGCCGGCAGCCTACGCGGTGCCACCGCAGTGGACCGTGATCATCGCCAGGCTGGATGCGCACGGCATCCGCTATACGCGGCTCGATCGAGCGGTGGCGACCCGCGCCGAGGCGTACCAGCTCGACGCCCCCGCGTGGGCGAGCAAACCGTTCGAAGGCCACCTGATGCTGCGCAGCTTCAGCCTGCACGCGGCGTCGCGCGAGCTGACCCTGCCCGCCGGCACGGTGATCGTGCCGCTGGACCAGCGCGGCGCCAACGTGGCGATCGAATTGCTCGAACCGCAGGCGCCCGACTCGCTGCTGCAGTGGGGCTATCTGGGTGCGATCTTCGAGGCCAAGGAGTACGGCGAGCCGCGCGTGGTGGAGAAGCTTGCGCGCGCGATGCTGGCGAAGGACCCGGCCCTGAAGGCGGAGTTCGAACGCAAGCTGCGCGACGACCCGGCCTTCGCCGCCGATCCCGGTGCCCGGTTGCAGTTCTTCTTCGAACGCTCACCCTGGTATGCCGCCCAGCGCGTCGGCGCCTATCCGGTCATGCGGCTGGACGCGGCACAGCTGCGCCGGTTGCCGGTCACGTCCACCCCCTGACCTTTGACACTGTCTGACCCGTGACGTTTGACCTAGCGTGAAAAGGTATGGCCGCGCCTTGAGGGCTCCGGCGGCGGCCAGCCACCCATCACCGTATCCGCCCATGGGGCGATCACTTACAGAGGGAAATCCATGACCAAGCAACACCTGAAGCCCGTGGCACTGGCGATGGCCGTAAGCCTCGCGCTGTCGTTGAGCGCCTGCGGCAAGCAGGACTCCTCCAGCGCCCCCTCGCCGGCTGCCAACAGCACCGCGCCGGCGCCCGCCAGCACCGTCGCTGCCGCCGACCTCGGCAAGAGCATCTTCGACGTCAGCGAACTGGACCCGAGCATCAACGCCTGCCAGGACTTCAACGGCTTCGTCAACGCCAAATGGGTCGCCGCCAACCCGATTCCGGCCGACCGCACCCGTTGGGGCGCGTTCGACCAGCTGGCCGAGGCCAGCCTGAACACCCAGCATGACCTGGCCGACAAGGCCGCCAAGGGCGCCGCCGCCGCCAAGGCCGGTTCGATCGAACAGAAGATCGGCTACCTGTACCAGTCCGGCATGGACGAGGCCGCCATCGAGAAAGCCGGCTTCAGCCCGATCAAGCCCAAGCTCGACGCGATCGCCGCCCTGAAGAACGGCAGCGACGTGGCCGACTACATCACCAAGAGCTACGTCGGGGGTGATGGCCAGGTGTTCTCCTTCGGCGCCGGCGCCGATTTCCACCACGCCGACATGCAGATCGCGTACGCGAACGAAGCCGGGCTGGGTCTGCCGACCAAGGACTACTACAGCGACGCCAAGTACAAGGACCTCCGCGACGCCTACGTGGCCTACATCGCCAAGGCGCTGCAGCTGACCGGCGCGACCGAGGCCGATGCCAAGAAGCAGGCGGCCGACGTGCTGGCCTTCGAAACCCAGCTCGCCGCCGCGTCGCTGGCTCCGGTCGAAGAACGCGACCCGAAGAACCAGTATCACTTCGTCAGCGTCAAGGACGCCGACCAGGCCACCCCGAATTTCAGCTGGGACAAGTTCTTTGCCGCCCAGGGCGTGACCGTCGACAAGGGCTTCTCGCTGTCGCAGCCGAAGTTCTTCGCCGAGTTCGACAAGCTGCTGGCCAAGGCGCCGATCAGCCAGTGGCAGGCCTACCTGCGCTTCCACACCATCGATGACGCCTCGAACTACCTGGGCAAGGGTTTCCAGGACAACAAGTTCGACTTCTACGGCAAGACCCTCGCCGGCCAGCCGGAACAGAAGCCGCGCTGGAAGCGCGTGCTGGGCGCAGTGAACGGGTCGATGGGCGAGGCACTGGGCCAGCTGTACGTGGCGGAGATGTTCAAGCCCGAAGCCAAGGCGCGCGCGCAGGAGCTGGTCGACAACGTGCGCAATGCGCTGAAGGCGCGCATCCAGAACCTCGACTGGATGAGCGACGAGACCAAGGCCAAGGCGATCGCGAAGTGGGATACGTTCATGCCGAAGATCGGCTACCCGGACAAGTGGCGCGACTGGTCCGGCCTGAACATCACCGGCGACAACTACTACGCGAACGTGATGGCGGCCGCCAAGTTCAACTACGACTACGACATCGCCAAGATCGGCAAGCCGACCGACCGCAAGGAATGGGGCATGAGCCCGCAGACGGTCAACGCCTACTACAACCCGACCGACAACACGATCAACTTCCCGGCAGCGATCCTGCAGCCGCCGTTCTTCGACGCCAAGGCCGACGACGCGATCAACTACGGCGGCATCGGCGCGGTGATCGGCCATGAAGCCAGCCACGGCTTCGACGACGAAGGCAGCCAGTTCGACGGTGCCGGCAACAACGTCAACTGGTGGACCAAGGACGACCGGGCCAAGTTCGATGCGCGTACCGACAAGCTGGTGGCGCAATTCAACGATTACATGCCGATCAAGGACAAGCCGGATGCTCACGTCAACGGCAAGCTGACCCTGGGCGAGAACATCGCCGATCTGGGCGGCCTGAACGTGGCCTACGACGCCCTGCAGGCTGCCATGAAGGCCCACCCGGAGGAATCCGGCAAGCAGATCGAGGGTTACACCCAGGACCAGCGTTTCTTCCTGAACTGGGCGCGCGTGTGGCGCGGCCACGTGCGCGAGAAGCAGGCGCTGCTGTACCTCAACACCGACCCGCACGCGCCAGCGTCGCTGCGAGCCATCGGCGCACCGTCGAACATGGCCGTGTTCGCCACGGCGTTCCAGTGCAAGCCGGGCGATGCGATGGTCCGTCCGGACGGCAAGCAGGTGAAGATCTGGTAAGCCGCCGACGCTGAAGCGCCGCGCCCGCGGCGCATGAGAGAGAACGAGGCCTCGCACGCAAGTGCGGGGCCTTTTTCATGAGGCATCGCACCGATGAGCGCAACACGCTCATTTTGGTATTGCAAATCATTCGCATTAAAAATATCGTAGGCGCTAGTTCCCGGTGGAAGACCACCACGAGCCGGGCCCGCCCGGCGAACCATCACTGATCCATCCCGATCCACGCAGCCAACTGGCGGCGCGCTCCCGGCCGGCCCGCAAAAAAGCCCGCGCGGGGGGATGAGCAGGCCGAAGCACTTCGCCCCATGTACTGCTGCATTCCCACAGGAGTCTCCATGGCTTTCATTACATCGCGCAAGCACCCCGTCACCCCGCACCAGCCACAGCCGGGCAGCGGCCTGTTCACGGCGGCCACGCTGTTCACCGGGCTGGCGCTGGCGCTCCCGGCCATGGCGGCGGATCTGGCGCCGTTCACCGCAGGGTCGGGACCGCAGGTAGCGAACGCCAGAAGCCTGCCGGGCGTGAAGGTGGAGGCGACCACCAACGATTACCGCGTCGACAGGCTGTCCTCGCCGAAATTCACCCAGCCACTGCTGGATACCACGCAGACCATCAGCGTGATCACCAAGGAGCTGCTGCAGCAGCAAGGTGCCGCCACGCTGACCGAGGCGCTGCGCAACAGCCCAGGCGTGGGTACGTTCTATGTCGGCGAGAACGGCAGCACCACGACCGGTGACAGCATCTACATGCGCGGCTTCGACACGTCCGGCAGCATCTTCGTCGATGGCGTGCGCGACCTCGGATCAATCTCGCGCGACGTGTTCAACATTGAACAAGTCGAAGTCACCAAAGGTCCGGCCGGCACCGACAACGGCCGCACGTCGCCCAGCGGCGCGGTGAACCTGGTCAGCAAACAGCCGCAGTCGGGCAACGGGATCTCCGGCTCGATCGGTTACGGCAGCGGCCAGCGCCAGCGCGCTACCGCCGACTGGAACCAGGCGCTGGGCGAGCAGTCCGCCTTCCGCCTCAACGTGATGGGCCAGGACAGTGGCATGCCGGGGCGCGACAAGGTCGAGAACAGGCGCTGGGGCGTCGCCCCTTCGCTGGCGTTCGGCCTGAAGACGCCGACGCGCGTCTATCTGGATTTCCTGCATGTAAAGCAGAACAACCTGCCCGACGGCGGCGTGCCGACCCTCGGCCTGCCCGGATACGGCAGCCCCGACCCGGCGCGCCCGTTCATCGGCAATGCCGCCAGGGTCGATCCGGCGAACTTCTACGGCACGCAGGCTGACCATGACGACGTCGAGGCGGACCTGGTCACCGCCATCGTCGAACACGACGTCTCGCCCGACGTGGTCCTGCACAACACCACGCGCTGGGGCCGCACGCACCAAGACTACCTGCTGACCTCGTTCCGCGGCGATGCAACCAACCTGCTCACCCCGGACGCCGCCGATCCCTCGACCTGGACCATCGCGCGCAGCCTGCCGACCTTCAAGGACCAGACCAACCGCATCCTCACCAACCAGACCCATGTCACCGCGAATGTCGACACCGGCGGCATCACGCACAACCTGAGCGCCGGCATCGAGCTGACCCGGGAAAAAGCCGGCACGGTCGGCCTGGCCGCACTCAACGGCAGCGCGTGGCCGGCGGCGAACCTGTACCACCCGAACGCCGACGTCGGCGGCCTGGTCCATGGCCGGACCGGGGCGCACAGCGAAGGCCGGACCGATACCGCGGCCGGCTACCTGTTCGATACGCTGAAGTTCAACGAGCAATGGCAGGTCAACGCCGGCATGCGGCTGGACCACTACACCACCGACTTCAGCAGCATGGTCATCTGCGGCGCCCGCAACAGTCCGGCGTGCGGCGCGCTGCCGGCCGGCAGCGTGCTGCCGGGCGTGGACAGCGGCAAATCCGGCAACCTGCCCAACTACAAGCTCGGCGTGCTGTACAAGCCGGCCGCCAACGGCAGCGTCTACGCAAACTTCGCCGTGTCGCAGGAGCCGCCGGGCGGGAACACGCTCACCCTCAGTGCATCGGCCAACAGTGCCGACAATCCGAACCTCGACCCGCAGAAGGCCCGCACGATCGAGCTCGGCACCAAGTGGGACCTGCTTGACGAAAAGCTGCTGCTGACCGGCGCGCTCTACCGCACCACGGTCAGCAACGAGCTGGCGCAGGATCCGGTCGATCTGCAGTACTACCAGGTTGGCAAGAAGCGCGTGGAGGGCATCGAGCTGAGTGCGGTCGGCAAAATCTCCGACAACTGGGCGGTCAGCGCTGGCTATACGACGATGGATGCCAAGGTGATCAACGGCAGTGCCGTGGCCGACGATGGCTCCGCCGACCTGGCCTATACGCCGAAGAGCGCCTTCACCGCATGGACCACCTGGCACCAGCCGTTCAACCTCACCATCGGTGGCGGCGCACGCTATGCCGGCCAGATGAAGCGAGGTACCGATGGCGCGGTCGGCACGCCGGCTTTCACCGGGGCCTACTGGGTGTTCGACGCGATGGCCAGCTATCCGGTGCACGAGAACGTCGACTTGCAGTTGAACGTATACAACCTGTTCGACAGGAACCACGTCGCCGCCATCAACAAGAGCGGCTACCGCTACAGCCCGGGGGCGCCGCGTTCGGCGATGCTCACTGCCAACTTCCGCTTCTGAGCGCCGGATCGGCAACGAGCCTCGATACGGTTCGTCCTGATCGCACTCGCGTCGGCGCCGAGTCGAAAGACCCGGCCCGACCTTTCATCCGCTCGCGGAGAAACCGACCATGCTGCTGCACATTCCCGACATTCTCAGCCGCGAACAGGTCATTCAGATGCGTGCCGCGCTCGACGCAGCCGACTGGACCGACGGCCGCGAAACCGTCGGCGCGCAGGGGGCCAGGGTTAAACGCAACCAGCAGCTGCCGGATGCCTCGCCGTTGCGGCAGCAACTGGGTCAATGGGTGTTGTCGGCATTGGCGAAACATCCGGTCTACCACGCGGCGGCTTTGCCGCTGCGTACCTTGCCGCCACGCTTCAATCGTTATGCTGGCGGCGGCCACTACGGGATGCATGTCGACGGTGCAGTGATGGCCTTGCCGGCCGGCATCGGCCAGTTGCGCAGCGATGTCTCCTGCACGCTGTTTCTCAGCGAACCTGACGAATACGAGGGTGGCGAACTCATCGTCAGCGACACCTTCGGCGAGCATGAGGTGAAGCTGCCAGCAGGCGACATGATCATCTATCCGTCCAGCAGCCTGCACCGCGTCGCAGCGGTCACGCGGGGAATACGCGTGGGTTCGTTCTTCTGGGTGCAGAGCCTGATTCGTGACGACAGCCGGCGCCAGCTGCTGTTCGAGCTGGACACATCGATCCAGACACTGACCCGAACCGGCGCCGACGCCGATGCGCTGCTGCGACTTGCCGGCGTCTATCACAACCTGCTGCGCCAGTGGGCCGAAACCTGAGCGCGTGGCTCAGGCCGCGCCGGCCGTCGATCGACGTGCGGCGATGCCGCTCCCGGGCCAGCTGTTCCCACCGCGTGCTGCGGGGCGGATAATCGTCGGCCCTTGAAGCAACATGGCTGAACAATGTTCGTACCTGGTCAACGCTGGATCTCTTCCGCCGAACCCGAGCTTGGCCTCGGCACCGTGTTGCGCATCGAGGGGCGCGGCGTGCAGGTGCTGTTCGCCAAGGCCGGCGTGCTGCGCCCGTATGCGATCGACTCGGCCCCGCTGATCCGTGCCGAATTCCGCGCCGGCCAACGCGTCGCCGGCAAGGGCATCGCGTTTCTGGTGGAACGCGTGGAGATCCGCGACGAGCTGCTGATCTACCGCGGCGAAGGGCGCGAGCTGGAAGAAGGCCAGCTCGACGACGAGCAAAGTGTGAGCCAGGCCGACGATCGCCTGATCGGTGGCCGCACCGATGCGGTAGCGCACTTCGAGCTGCGCCTGGAAGGCCTCAAGCGGCGTGCCGAGGCACGCCGTTCGCCGATGTGGGGGCTCGGCGCGGCACGCATCGGGCTGGTGCCGCACCAACTGCGCGTGGCCGGCATCGCTTCCGCGCGACGGCCGCCGCGCGTCCTGCTCGCCGACGAAGTGGGGCTGGGCAAGACCATCGAGGCGGGCATGATCATCGCCCGCCAGCTCGCCACCGGGCGCGCTTCGCGCGTGCTGCTGCTATTGCCCGACACGCTGGTCTACCAGTGGTTCGTCGAGCTGCTGCGTCGCTTCAACCTCAGCTTCGCGATCTACGACGAGGAGCGTTGCGAGGCGCTCGAACAATCCGGCGAGGCGGGCAATCCGTTCGAGGACGAGCAACTGGTGATCGCCGATTTCGGCTTTCTCGAGAGCTCGCCGAAGTACGCGCAGCAATTGCTCAATGCGCCCTGGGACCTGCTCGTGGTCGACGAGGCGCACCATCTGGCATGGTCGCCGGAAGCGGCCAGCCCGCGCTACACGATGGTCGAGCAGCTGGCTGCCGTGATTCCGGGAGTGATCCTGCTCACCGCCACGCCGGAGCAGCTCGGCCGCAGCGGCCACTTTGCCCGCCTGCGCCTGCTCGACCCGCAGCGCTACCACGACCTGGACAGCTATCTCGCGGAGTCGGACACCTTTCAGGCACTGTCGAAAATCGCCGACCGACTGCTCGACGGTGAAGCACTCGACGACACGCAGCGCGCGATGCTCGCCGAGGCTTTCCACGGCGACGAGGCGCTCACCGCGCAGCTGGCCGATTCGACCCAGCCGGCGCATGCGCGCGAGCTGCTCGCCGCGCTGATCGACCGCCACGGCACCGGACGGGCAATGTTCCGCAACAACCGCGCCGGCGTCGGCGGCTTCCCGAAACGTCTGCCCGTGTGGCATGTGCAGGATGCGGACGCCATCGCGGAAAGCGCGCGCCAGGCGCTGCTGGCCGAATTCCACGCCGACATCCAGCATCCGCCGGCGTTGATCGAAGTGGATTACAGCGCCGACCCGCGTATCGACACGCTCATCACCTTGCTGGAACAGTATCCGCAGGACAAATTCCTGCTGATCTGCCGCAGCCAGGCCAAGGTGCTGGCGCTGGAAGAGGTGCTGCGCACGCGCAGCGGCGTGGGGGTGGCACGCTTCCATGAAGGGCTCGGCATCGTGCAGCGCGATCGCAATGCGGCGTACTTCGCCCAGCCCGACGGTGCGCGCTTGCTGTTGTGCTCCGAGATCGGCTCGGAAGGCCGCAACTTCCAGTTCGCTCATCGGCTGATCCTGTGGGACCTTCCGCTGGATCCGGACCTGCTCGAACAGCGCATCGGCCGGCTCGACCGCATCGGCCAGAAACACGACATCGACATCCATATCCTGGTGGTCGCCGACAGCGCGCAGCACGTGCTGGCACGCTGGTACGACGAGGGCGTCAATGCATTCCGCGTGAGCCCCGCCGATGGCCGCGAACTGCTGCGCCGCTACGGCGAGCCACTGGCCCGGCTGGCCGATGAACACGCCCGCGGCGACGACAACCGTGACCAGGAACTGGACGCGCTGCTGGCCGAGACCCACGCCAGCCACCAGCAGATGGCCGAGCTGATCCGGGGCGGTCGCGATCATCTGCTCGAGCTGGCCGCCAGCCGCGACCTGCACGCCGACGAACTGCAGCAGGCGTTCTCGCGCGAGGATGACGACCCGGGCCGCGACGCGTTCGTGCAGCACCTGCTGGAAGCGTTCGGCATCCATGCCGAGGATCTCGGCGGCAGAGTGCTGTTGCTCGATCCCCAGTATCTGTCCACCGACGCCCTGCCCGGCTTTGCCGAAGGCCCGCAGTCGGTGACGTTCGCTCGCGATACCGCGTTGGCGCGCGAGGAACTGCCGTTGCTGCGTCTCGATCACCCATTGGTCGCCGGCGCGCTCGATCTGGCGCTATCCGGTGAGCAGGGCAATGCCGCGTTCATGGTGGACGATGTTCTTCCGCCGCGCACCGCCCTGCTGCAGGCCGTGTACGTGCTCGAGTGCGTGGCCGATCGCCGGCTGGATGCCGAGCGCTTCCTGCCCAGCTTGCCGATCGTTGTCACGGTGGACACGCGGCTGGCCGAACGCGCCGATTTCGCGCCCAGCGACATCGCCTTGCGCAAAGCCGGCGATCGCAATATCGAAGTGGCGCGTTATCGCAAGTTTCTCGGCAAGCTGGTGCCACCGATGCTGGCGCGCGCCGAAAGCCTCGCCGGCGTTCGCGGGCAAGCCAGCATCGACGAGGCGCTCGCCCTAGCCGCCGAGACACTGGATGGCGAGCTGTCGCGCCTGCTTGCGCTGCGTGCCGTGAACCCCTCGATCAGCGACCGGGAAATCGCCGCGGTGGCCGACGAACGCAGTCAGTTGCTGGCCGCGCTGCCATTGTCCCGGCTGCGGCTGGACGCCGTGCGTTTCGTGGTCAGTGCCGATTTCCTCGCGTTGCGCTGAACCCTCAGCGCAACAGGCGACCCTTCGGCTTCAGCGGCAATCGGCCCCGCCAGTACTGGATCAGCACGTATCCGCCCAGCATGCCGCCGAGATGGGCGAAATGGGCGACGCCGGCCTGCGTGCCGATGACCCCCTGAACCAGTTCGACCACCGCATAGCCAGTCACGAACAGCCACGCCGGCATGGGCACCGGCAGGAAGATCAGCATCATCTTCTCCTGCGGATAAAGCATGCCGAACGCCAGCACCACACCGAAGATCGCTCCCGACGCGCCCAGCGTCGGATAGAAGCCGTGGGTGAACCAGTGCACCACGAGCAACTGGGCCACGCCCGCCACGATCGCGCAGACGAAGTAGTAGACCAGGAAGTGGCGCGAGCCGAAGGTGCGTTCGATGGTTCCACCAAACATGTACAGACCGAACATGTTGAAAAGGATGTGGGTGAACCCGCCATGCATGAAGGCGTAAGTCACCAGCTGCCAGACCCGAAAACCCGCGTCGACGACATTGCCATCGGACGTCGTTCCGCTGATGTCCGGACCCAGCGGCCATAGCGCGAAATGCTGGCTCAGGGCGAAGCTGGTCTGGTCGTTCAAAAGCAGCTGGAGCAGGAATACGACGACATTCGCGATCAACAGATTGCGTGTGACGGGTGGCAGATCAGTGGGCATCAGAGGGTTTCCAGAAACCGGGAACAGGCGGGGCGGGCGCCGCCGTCGCCGCCCGATGAGTGCACGGATACGCTGACCCGTGACGCGGGAAATCGTTCATCCGGCCAGCCTGCGGCCCGCACCGCAGCGCGTCAACCAGCCAGCCACGCAAAAGCCGCCTTGCGGCGGCTCTTCGCGACCTCGTGCACGCAAGTACAGTCGCTCAGCCCTTGCCGGCTACCTGTGCCATCGCCTCGGGCCGCTTTGCGCCAGCGAAACGCTTGGCCCAGTAACCGCTGTCGAGGCTGGAAATCTCCACTGATTTGCCGGTAGTGGGCGAGTGGATGAAGCGGCCGTTGGAAATGTAGATGCCCACATGCGAGATGCGGCGCTTGCCATGGGTGTGGAAGAACACCAGGTCGCCCGGCTTCATGTCGGCCCGCTTGACCTTGAGCCCGGCGAGAAACTGCGAGGCGGAGTTGTTGGGCAACTGCATGCCCACGGCATGGGCGAATACGTAGCGCACGAAGCCGCTGCAATCGAAACCGGTGGATGGATCCCTGCCGCCGCGTACGTAACGGATATCGCGTAGTTTCATGGCCATCGCGATCAGCGCCTTGCGCAGGTCGGTGACGCTCTGGACACCGTCCATGGCTGGCGACGTGTTGTCCCCATCAGCCTGTTCGTGTTCGGCGACGGCGCTGTCGACCACGTTCGCCGGCAGCTCGGAGCTGGCCGGTTGCGACCATGCGTTGACCGGCGCAGCCGCCTGCGCCAGCAACGGGGTCGGGTGGAACAGCGGCAGCGCACGCGCCGGCTGCAAAGCGACCAGGGACGTGGGCTGCGGAGCGATCACCCCCGCGGTGGCGCCAAGCACGCCAAAGCCCGGCAGAGTCGCCGCTGGCCTGGTTGTCGGGAAACGGGTTGCCGATGCGCCGGTGGCGACCTGCGGCAGATGCTTCGCGGATCTGTGCCTGGCGGCGGCCACTTTGCCGTGCCGCGGGCGCTTCGATGCATGATGCGAGGTTGTGGCGTGAACCGCGTTGTGGTGCCGGGCAGGCGCCGCGACGGTGGTCTTGCCGTGGCTCTTGCGGGTGGTGGTTGCCTGCAGCGGCGCCACTACAAGCAAGGCAGCAGCAAGCAGGGAGCAGACAATCGTTCGCTTGATGGGCATGCGGTGGGAAATCCTTTGAAATACACAGGATTGGCCGCCTGCAGGAGCTGACGACGTGACGTATGAGTGAACTTAACAAGAAGAAGACGTGTGTATGTTGGATTGACGTTAACTGAACCCTGTCGTTTCAGTAAACGGGGACGAGGTTCACGCTTCAGGCCCAACCGACTGATCTGCAAAGGCAAAATTGCTGATCGAAGCGCACGGGGTATTGGACAACAAGGCCTAGCCAGGGTTCAGGAGGCCGACAGGGGCCGCTTCCCGAAAATCGCCGTGCCGATACGCACCTCGGTGGCACCCTCCGCGATGGCCAGCGGAAAATCGGCGCTCATGCCCATTGAAAGCCTTGGCAGATCATGCCCTTGCGCTGTCGCGCGATCTCGCAACTCACGCAACTGGCGGAAGCACGCGCGTACCAGCGCCGGATCGCTCGACTGGATTGCCACCGTCATCAGGCCGCGCACGCGCAAGCTGGGGTAATCGCGCAAGGCATTCAGGAAGTCGCACAGCTGTTCAGCTGGCAGACCATGTTTCGTCGGCTCGGTGGAGGTCTTGACCTGCACGAGGACGTCGATCGCACGGCCCTCCGACTGCAGCCTGCGGTCCAGTGCCTCGGCCAGTTCCAGCCGATCCAGCGACTGCACCTCGCTGGCCAGTCGCGCCACGTCCCTGGCCTTGTTGGTCTGCAGGTGGCCGATCACCACCCATTCGATATGGCAATCGGCCAGCGGCGCGGACTTGTCACGGATCTCCTGCACCTTGTTCTCGCCGAAACGGCGCTGGCCCAGCGCGACCATCGCCCGGATCAGCTCGGGGCCGAAGGTCTTGCTGACCGGGAGGATGCCGACATTTGCCGGGTCCCTGCCCGCCGCGAAACAGGCTTCGTCGACGCGCTGGCGAACCTGCGCCCAATTCTCTGCCAGCCAGGCGATGTCCGTGCTCATGCGCCGGCGAGCGGGCTCAGGCCCTGCCGGCTTGGCGGTGATGGCGCGCGACCACCTCGGCCACCACCATGCTGACCTTCTTGCCGGTGGGGATGTGCAGGAACTCGTTCGGCCCATGGGCATTGGAGTGCGGGCCCAGCACACCGGTTATCAAGAATTGCGCCCGCGGGAACTTCTCGCCCAGCATGCCCATGAACGGGATGCTGCCGCCTTCACCCATGTAGGCGGCAGGCGCGCCGAAATAGTTCTGCGAGGCATCGGCCACCGCTTGTTCCAGCCACGGCGACAGCTGCGGTGCGTTCCAGCCACTGCCGTCCTTTTCCACCGTGAAAGTGACCTTGGCGCCGTATGGCGGATCCTTCTCCAGCAGTTGCCTGAGAAATTCGCCCGCCTTGGCGCCATTGAGCGTGGGCGGCACGCGCAGGCTGAGTTTCACCGACGTCACTGGCCGCAGCACATTGCCGGCACTCTCCAGCGCAGGGATCCCGCCGATGCCGGTCACTGCCAGTTGCGGGCGCCAGGTGCGGTTGAGCACCAGCTCGGCGAGGTCGTGGGTGACCGGCTGCATCCCGTCGACCCAGGGAAACTTGTCGTAGATGTCCGCGCCCAGTACCTCGGCCGACAGTTTCGCCTGCTCGATCCGCTGCGGCGGAATCTCGACGTAGAGTTCCTTTGGCTTGATCTGACCGGTGGCCGGATCCTCCAGCCGCGACAACAGATCGCGCAGGATGCGGAAGCTCGACGGCACCACGCCGGAAGCGTCGCCGGAATGCACGCCCTCTTCCAGCACCTGCACGGTGAGATTGCCGCCGGTCATGCCGCGCAGCGAGGTGGTGAGCCACAGCTGGTCGTAGTTGCCGCAGCCCGAATCCAGACACACCACCAGCGACGGGCTACCGATGCGGGCGGCCAGGTGATCGACGTAGAACGGCAGGTCGTAGCTGCCCGATTCCTCGCAGGCCTCGATCATCACCACGCAACGCGCATGCGGGATGCCTTGCTCGTGCAGCGCCAGCAGCGCCGCCAGCGAACCGAAGATGGCGTAACCGTCATCGGCGCCGCCGCGGCCATACAGCTTGTCGCCCCTGATCACCGGCGTCCACGGACCGAGCCCCTCGGCCCAGCCGGTCATCTCCGGTTGCTTGTCCAGATGGCCGTACAACATCACGGTGTCGTCGCCTTCGCCCGGCACGTCGATAAAGATAAGCGGGGTGCGCCCTTCCAGCCGAACCACTTCCAGGGTGGCCCCCGGCAACTGACTCAGCTTGGAGCGCGCCCAGGTTTCCATCAGCTGCACCGCGGCATCCATGTGGCCGTGCTCAACCCATTTCGCATCGAACATCGGGGACTTGTTCGGGATACGGATGTATTCAACCAGCCTCGGCACAATTTCGTCGTCCCACAAGCCACTGACATAGCGGGAAAGGCGAGCGGTATCCATGAACAACTCCATCGACGGTCAGGTTCCCATTGTAGCAGCGCCGCCAGTCGGCCCCGAGCGTCGGCAGGCACCCACAGGCCTCAACGGGGATGGCGCACGCCGCCATTGCGAGACGTCCGGCTGCGGGTTGCGTCGCCGCCGTGCAAAGTGCTGCTGCGGCATTCGCACGCCGCCGTCGCCGGCTCGCGTCACCGCTGCTGTCCCATCCCATCGTTTCATTTCCTTTATTCAAGGAGGAAGACCATGTTCAACAAACTCGCCGCTCTTGCCTTTGCGCTGACCCTCGCCGTGCCGGGGCTGCTGCTCGCCGCCACGCCGGTCAACATCAACCAGGCCGATGCGGCCACCATCGCCAAGTCGCTTGACGGCATCGGGCAGTCCAGGGCGCAGGCCATCGTTGATTGGCGCACCGCCCACGGCCCGTTCAAGAAGGCCGACGACCTGCATCACGTCAAGGGCATCGGCAAGGCCACGATCGAACGCAATCGCGATGCGATCCTGCTCAGCGACGACGCGGCCGAGGCCGTCGCCAAAGCCGGCGCACCGGCCAAAGCCGCGCACAAGAGCCGAAAGGTGGTCTCCGTGGAAGCCGCCGCCGAAGAATGATCCGGCCAGCGGACCCGGCGGCGCGACTGGTGGCGGGTCGCGCCGTCTGGGTTACACTCGCGCGCCTTCCTGTCGCCGCGCCGCCATGATCCTGCCGCGTTATCACATTGCCGCCTCGGCCATCCGCGGTGCCGGCCAAGGCCTTTTTCTGGACGAAACCGTCGCGGCGGGGCGCATCATCACCGCGCCTGACGGCATCGAGCAGACCTTTCGGCACGCCGACATCGCCGCGTCGCCGGAGCTCAGTGCCCAATTCCACGCCAGCGCGCGCTGGTTCGAGGATCGCTACACGTTGTCGCCCGACTGGCCTGACGAGTGCTACATCAATCACAGCTTCACGCCGAACGGCCTGTGGCACCTGGGTTTCGTGTTCGCGCTGGCCGAATTGCCGGCGGGCAGCGAGATCACCGTGGATTATCGCCACCTGCTGCCGCCCGGTCAGGCGGAGGATTTTGTCGATTCGCTCACAGGTGAGACAATCACGGGCTTGTCCTGGCAGGAGAGCCTTGCCAGCAGCACCCACGCACTGGCCGAACTGCTGGGCGCCACTTACCGCTGAATGTGATGTTTGATATCCCTACTCTCGAAACGGCGCGCCTGCGCCTTACCGCGCTGACCGAAAAGCATTTCGACGACTACGCCGCGATGCTGGCCGACCCGGAAAGCACGCGTTGGATCGGCGACGGTCAGCCGCTGGATCGCACCAACGCCTGGCGTTCGCTCGCCATGCTGCTCGGACACTGGCAGTTGCGCGGCTGCGGCATGTGGGCGCTGGAACTGAAATCCACCGGCGAGTTCATCGGCCGTGCGGGCCTGATGTACCCCGAAGGCTGGCCGGACCTGGAGATGGGCTGGATGCTCAAGCCAGGACACCGCCATCACGGCTACGCCACCGAAGCGGGCAATGCCGTGCTCGATTTTGCCTGGAATCATTTGCACGCACCCCGCGTGATCAGCCTGGTGCGCGTCGGCAACGAGGCATCCGACCGCCTCGCCGAGCGGCTCGGCGGCGAGCACATCGAGGACATGGATTTCTACGGCAGCCACAGCCACGTGTTCGCCTACTACCCGCCGCACCGCGAACACCGCCGCGCTTACGCCTGAGTCTTTCGTGGCGGTCGCCGGCCGTGCCGGCGGCGGCCACGCTGGTAGTCACAGAGCCGCTGGACGCCCACCGCTGCGGCGCGCAAGCGGCAGCGAACGCGCCACCTCGGCCAGGGCATACAACCGTGCCACGCGAACCCAGCCGAGCACCAGCACCATCAGCTGCGCCAGCAGAATCGCCAGCAGCAGGCCACCCACGCCGAGGGCCGGCGTGTTCACGCGGCCCACGCCCAGCGCCAGTGCGATCGCATACCCGACCAGGCTGATCAGCAGGTAGCAGAACAAGGTGCTGAACGGCCGACGCAGTAGCTGCATGAAGCCGCGGCCGAACGCCCGCGTGGCCGAGCGCAGACTGCCGTCCGCGATGAAGGCGGCCCGACCCGATTCCACGATCGCCTGTGCCAGCACGAACACCAACAGCGATGCGCACAGGGCCATGTGAGATGCCCTGTCCACCTGCGATTCCAGCACGGCCTTTTGATCGATTCCGTCCACCGCCTTGAACGCCAGGCCGATCAGTACGGCCATCACCGCATAGGGCACGATCGACCACAGCATCAGGCGGAACATGCGGCCGTATTCCACCACGCCGCACTGAAGCAGGTGGCTGAAGCCCAGTACACGCCCGGAGCGCCCGCTGCCGATGGCCATGCCATTGAGAAACGGCGAGAGCGCCAGGGTCAGCAACAGGCCCAGCAGGCCAACCCCATTCAGCCAGCCGCTACTGTCGCTCAACGCTGCCATGGTGTCGCCGAACATCAGCGGACTGAACCGCGTCGCCCACGCCTGCGCGTGCACCGAATGGTCGAGCAGTCCGCTCAGCGTGCGCCACAGCGGCAAGCTGACCACGGCGGTCGGCAGCAGCAGCAACAGCACCCACAGCACGAGCAGCCGCCATTGCATCGCAGCCAGGGGCGCGTGCATGGCGGCACCGAGATCCACGCGTCGCGAAACTTGTTTGTTCATCATCACAGCGACCCCACCAAGGCGTAGAAGACCTGCAACAAGGAAGCGGCATCTGCACTCCAGCGACGCGACGCCGCGCCGTCGGCCTTGGTGCTCAGGCTGTCGTTGAGCTTGTTCGCATCCAGATAGACCTTCTGCTGCGGATCAAGCGTGGCCGAAGCCACCTTGGCCGGCCTGGTGAACACGAAACGGGCCCAGCGCCGATCATCGTTCCACTGCACGTCCTCGCTGCTGCCGTCGGCAAACGTCACCCGCAACAACTGCGGCACCGGCGCACCGTCGCGGCGGACGGTCACCGTGCTGCGCCAGGGGAATGGCCCGCTGCCGGGCTTTGCCCCGGGGTGCGCCTTGGCCCACGCCTCGCGTTGCCGGTCGATCTGCTTGTCCAGGTCGCTGGCGACCACCTCGGCGCGCTTGCCGTCCTTCATCGAGCTGCCCGCCTGGGGCAAGACCTCGTCGGTGTCGATGCTGCTGACGCGGTCATCGACATGCTGCGTGCCATAGACGTATTGATCGAAGATCTGGTTGACCGCCTTCGCATTGCCGGACACGTCGATCAGGGTGGCGCGCAGGTCGGCGGACGACGGATGCCGGAAGCGCCAGCGGCGGTAATACTCGTGCATGGCGCGCTCCAATACCGGGGTGCCGAGGCGTTCCTCCAGATCGTGCATGGCGGTCGACGTGCGCGAGTAAACCGTGCCGTAGCTGCTGCTGGAAAGGCGATCCCACGCGTTTTCTCCCAGTGGATCGGGCGGCTGGCGCAGGCCGGCGCCCAGGCGATCCAGCTCGAAACCGGTCGCGGCGGGCGTGATGCCGAGCCGCTTCGTCCAGCCCGAGGCCAGCGTCAGCGGCTCGCCGCGCTCGCGCAGCATGCGATCGTCCCAGTACTGGTTCATGCCCTCGTCGAGCATCGGCTCCTCGAACTCGTTCGACGCCAGGATGCCGTAGAAATAGCCGTGGCCGAATTCATGGATGGTGACGAAATCGGACGCGAACTGGCTGATCGTGCCCGCCTCGACCTTGGTGTAGCCCTCGGTGGTGAAGAACGTCGGGTACTCCATGCCGCCCGCTTCGTTGGCGTTGTACGGCGGCACCACGACGGTGAGCGTCCGGTACGGATACGCGCCTAGCGTCTTCGAGAAATAGTCCAGCGAATCCGTGCTGGCCTTCAGCTGGCCCGGCGCGCTGCCGGCGTACTCCGCTGGATACAGCACCTTGAGCGCCACCTTCGGGCTCCCCGGCCCCTGCCAATGGCCGTCCAATGTCTTGTAGCCCCTGGCGGCAACCCAGGCGAAGTCGTGCACGTCACCCTGCATGAAGTGGTACGTGGTCTTGCCGTTTGCCGTTTGCGGCGCACCCTGCTGCTCGCCGACCGCACCGACGGCGTAGTCGCTGGGTACGGTCAGGCGCACGTCGTACTGGCCGAAGTCGGCGTAGAACTCGCTGTTGAAATGGAACTCGTGCGCGTTCCAGCGGGGTACGCTGGCGCCGCGCTCACCGGGCAACTCCAGCACGCCGATCTTCGGAAACCACTGCCCGACCAGGTTGAAATCGCCGAACCAGCCGGTGCGCTCGACCACGCGCGGCAACTGGCTCAGAAAGTCGATGTCCAGCGTGAGCGTGGCACCTGCCGCCACCGGCTCGGCCAGGTCGATGCACACCACGGTCTGGTCGGCGGCGGGGCCTCCGTCCGGATGCACGAATCGCCATTTCAGCGACGACTCGCCCTGCCTGACCTGACGGAGATCGATCCAGCCCCACTCGCCCTTCTTCAACGCCGCTGCGCCGCGCGAGCGACCGTGCGCGGTCAGCACGTTGCGCTCGGTGAACCAGGTGCTGGCCTCGTTCTGGAAGGCGTTGAGGTAAAGATGAAAGTACACGCGCGCCACCGGCCGATCGCTGCGGTTGCGCCAGGTCATGCGCTCCTTGCCGCTTACCGCATGTTTCGCCGCATCCAGCTCGGCGTCGATCTGATAGCTCACCACGCGATCGGACAGCGTGGCTTCCTGGCCCGTACGTTCACCACCCCACGCGCCGGCCGCGCTGGGCACCGATGGCGCAGCGGCATCGGCGGCGGCGAGCGGAATGTCCGCCAGCGCCGCCGTACTCGAACTGGCCGGCGCCGATGTGGCCGCGGCCGGCGCAACAGCCTGCGCCGTCGCCGTCCCGGACCCGATCGCGACCGACAGCGCCACCGCACACAGATATCCCCCTCTCCGCACTGCTGACCGCATGTTCGCTGCTCCCCCGGGCAATTCCGCAGAGTGCACGCAACCGGCGCCTTGCGGCATAGGCCAGAGGTCATAGATGCGGGGCCGTCCCGCCGCCGGCGGCGGGAACTGATGGCGCTTGCCAGGGGTCTGGAGGTGCGCGGGCGTAATATCCCCCTGCCCCCCAGGCTGACTTGCCGGCCCTGGGCTGGTGATCACCACGCACCACCTGGAGTCTCATGCGCATCCTTCTTGCCGAGGACGACCCTTCCATCGCCGAGGGCATCTGTGCCTCGCTGCGCCATGGTGGCCATGCAGTGGATCACGTGGCTGCCGGCAATCTCGCCGATGCGGCATTGCGCGATCACGCCTACGACCTTCTGATACTTGACCTGGGGCTGCCCGCGATCGATGGCAGTGTCGTGTTGCAGCGTTTGCGCTCACGGGGCACTGGCATGCCGGTGCTGGTGGTGACCGCCCGTGAGGGCCTGGCCGAGCGCATTCGCGTGCTGGATCTGGGCGCCGACGACTATCTGGTGAAGCCTTTTGCGCTGGCCGAGTTCGAGGCCCGCGTGCGGGCTCTGCTGCGCCGGGCCAGCAGCCATGGCAAGCCGATACTCCTGCTGGGTCGTCTGCGACTGGACCTGCCCGGCCATCGCGCCTGGATCGAGCAGCGCCCGCTTGAACTGACCGCGCGCGAGTTCGGCCTGCTCGAAGCGTTGGCGTTGCGCGCCGACCGCATCACCAGCCGCGCGCAATTGGTCGAGGCGCTCTGCGACTGGGACCAGGAGTTGACCGACAACGGACTGGACATCGCCATCTATCGCCTGCGCCGCAAGCTGCAAGGCAGCGGCACCAGCGTGCGGACCATTCGCGGGCTCGGCTATCTGCTGGAAGAAGTCACGGAAACCGGAACCGGTTCGGCATGAACAGGTCCGCGCCGCGCCGCCCCAGCTTGCGCCGGCGTCTGCTGGTGTTCCTGTTGATCCCGATGATCGCGTTGCTGATGTTCGACGCCGTGCTCTCCTATGGCGTCGCGCTGACCTATGCCAACCGCGTGCATGATCGCGACCTCAGCGACGATGCGGTGACGCTGGCGAAGCTGCTCGACAACGATCGGCTGGGCAGCCAGCTGACCCCGCAAGCGCGCTTCCTGCTCGAGTACGACCCCGACGGCCGCAGCTACTTCAATGTCAGGCGCGGCAGTGGCGGCCTGCTGGCCGGCAACGGCCAGCTGCCGCAACCGGCCCACGCCCCGGCGCTCGGGGCGGCACCCACGCTGTATGACACCCGTCTGGACCAGCACACGCTGCGCGCCGCAACGGTACATGTCGCAGCACGGCACGCCGCCGGCGACAGCCTGATCGTCACCGTCGCCGAAACCCTGCATGACCGTCGCGAGCAGGCGCGCGAGATCCTGCTGCTCGCCGTTCTCATGCAGACATTTCTCATCGTCTGCCTACTGGCGCTGGTGTGGTTCGGGGTTACCCGCGGCCTGCGCGTGCTGGATCCGCTGACCGCCCAACTGGCCGGTCGCTCGCTCGAACTGACGCCGATCGATGGTGCCGACGTGCCGCAGGAAATCCAGCCGCTTACACGTACCATCGATGCACTGTTCGGCAGGCTGCGCAGCATGCTTGACCTTCACGACCGTTTCATCGCCGACGCTGCGCACCAATTGCGTACGCCGTTGACCGGATTGAGCCTGCACGTCGAGCGCGCCCTCGCCGATCCGCGACCGGAAACCGTCGCCGACGCGCTCGGCCACATCCAACGGCTCACCCACCGGGCCGCCCGCACATCGTCGCAACTGCTGGCGCTGATGCGCGCACAGACCGCACCGGGCGATCCCGGCGAATCAAGGTTGCTCGACCTGGCGCGGCTGATTCCCGAGGCGGTGACGCAGCGTGTCCATGAGGCCATCCGTGCCGGGGTCGACCTGGGCTACGCAGGCAGCGCGCAGCCGCTGCACGTGCTGGGCGACGCTGCCGGGGTGCAGGACATGCTCGACAACCTGATCGACAACGCCATGCGTTACGCCGGGCGCGGCAGCAACATCACGGTTCAGTTGCAGGCGCGCGAGGACGGCGGTGCCACCCTCAGTGTCGAGGACGACGGCCCTGGCGTGCCGTCCGAACTGATGTCCCGCCTGAGCGAACGCTTCTTCCGCGTCGCCGGCGGCAATGAGGCAGGCAGCGGGCTCGGGCTCGCCATCGTGCAGAGCATTGCCCGGCGCCACCACGCCGAGGTGGTCTACCAAGCCGGCAGCGGGCAGCGCGGCTTGCGCGTCGAGATACGTTTTCCGCCAGCGACCCGCGGCCGTGCGTCGACGTGAGCCGCCTTGCGCCCTCTCGTCGCGGGCGGCGGATCCCGCCCGCCCCTGCCGTCAGGATAAAGAAAGATTCAAACGCGACAATGGAGCGCGGGCGTCATTGCCCATTCCCCACGGGCGCCACGGCACCCGATCGTCGTCATGGAAAACGCCTACCGTGCCACTTGGATTGAACCCGGCAACCCACGGCAAGCGCCTGCGCGCGGGCGTGTTCGGCGTGCTGCTCGCCGGGCTTGCCGGTTGTGCCGCACCGATGCCCAGGCTGATGCCCCCGCTACCGCTGCAATGGCAGCACGCGATCGCCTCCACCGCAGCGCGACCAACCGATCCGCACGGCTGGTGGCATGCCTTTGGCGACCCCGAACTCGATGCTCTGGTCAATCGCGCATTGCGCGGCAATCTCGATGTCGCCCAGGCGGTCGAGCGGCTGCGCGCCTCACGCATCCTGCATGCGCACGCCCACGACCGCTACCTGCCGGCGCTGCGTGCGCGCACCAATGATGCGATCGATCCGGATGCCAGCGCCTCGTTCTTTGTCGTTGGTTTCGATGCCAGCTGGGAGCTTGCGCTGTTCGGCCGCGGCGAAGGCGCCCGGCGCGAGGCGCAGGGCAGCCTCGACGCCAGCGTCGCCGACCTGCGCTCGGCCCAGGTCAGTCTGGTGGCCGAGGTGGTGCGAGAGTGGATCAACCTGCGTGCCGCGCAACAGCAGGAGCAACTGCTGCTGCAGATCAGCCATATCCGCCAACAGCAATGGCGCTCGCTGCAAACGCGGCTACGACTCCGGCTGACCGCGCCGGCAGCCGTGGATCAGGCGCAGGCCGCTTGTGCACAGGCGCGGGCCGCGCTGGCCGCGCCGCGACAGGCGATAGACGCCAGCGCCCAGCATCTGGCCGTTCTGCTCGGCCAGAACCATCCCGACCCTGCATGGCTGAAGCCTGGCCCGCCACCCGAGCTCGGCGCATGGCGACTCGACTCCGCCCCTGCCGACCTGTTGCGTACGCGGCCGGAAATCGCCCGCGCCGAAGCCGAGGTGCTGCGCACTGCCGGTGAACTGGCGCTTGCCCACGCCGATATGTTCCCCAGCATCGGCCTGGGCGCATCGATGGTCTGGGCTACCGATATCAACAACAATCACAGGCGTTCGAGCACCCCGAACGGCATCGCGTCACTGGGCCCGATCATTGACATCCCGTTGTTCGACTGGGGCATGCGCCTGGCTGCCACCCACGCGAAAGATCACGAGCTGAAAGCCAGCGTACTGGCGTACCGGCAAGCCGTGCTGCAGGGCGTGGCGGAGGTGGAAACCGCGCTTGGCAGCCTGCAGCGGCAGCAGCAGCGCGAAGAGGACGACATGCAAGCCTGGCAGGCACTGCAACGCGTGGATCGATCCATGCAGACCCGCGTCAACCTGCAGCTGAGCAGTCCGCTCGATCGTGCCGAGAGCCAGGCCGCCGCCGCCCAAGCCGCGATTGAGCTGAGCGATGCACGCGCCGGGCACAGCCTGGCCTACGTGGCCTTGTTCAAAGCCCTGGGCGGCGCGCCGCTGCCCTCCACCGTGGCAGCGGAAACCACCCCGGCCGCCGCCGTCGGCAGCGCTGCCACCCACGAGGCGCAGCGCTGATGGTTGCCCTGGCGCGCAAGACGCTGATCTACGAGTGGCGGCGTTTCCTGCCCGCCATGCTCGCGGTGGGTTTCGCCGGCTTGCTGCAACTGCTGCAGATCGCGCTGGTGCTGGGCATCTTCGGCAGCACCAGTCTCTACATCACCGGGTCGGCGGCCGATGTCTGGGTGGGATACCCCGGCACGCAGAGCGTGGGCCTGGGCCGTTCGATCGATGCGGATGTGGAGTCGCGCCTGCTGATGGATCCCGCAGTGCTTCGCGTCGAACCGTACCTGTGGGTGGACGGCGATTGGCGTGGGCCGAGCGAAACCGGCGGCGTCTCGGTCTTCATCTCCGGCATCGATCCGGGCGCCAGGGGACTGATGTTCTCGAAGGTGTTGTCGCCTGCCCTGCGCGCGCGCCTGGCGGAGCCGGATGCCATCGTCGTCGATCGTTCGGCGCTGGACCAGCTCGGTGTCGGCATCGGCCAGACGGCCACCATCAACGGCCAGCAAGTGCGCGTCGTCGGCATCAGCAGCGGTCTGCGGGCGCTGGGCGGGGTCAATGTCCTGTGCTCGCTGGATACCGCGCGGCGGCTGGACAGCGCTCCGGCCGACGGGCCGACTTATCTGGTGGCCAGCCTGCGCGACCCGCGCCAGGCCGATGCAGTGGCGGCGCGCCTGCGCGGCGACCCGTCATTCGGCCCGTATACCACCTGGAGCGCCAGCGACTTTGCGCACCGTTCCGTCATGTACTGGCTGTTCGATACGGGCGCCGGCGCCGGTGTACTGTTCCTGGCCGGCATCGTGTTTCTGGTCGGCGCGGCCATCACCAGCCAGACCCTGATCGCCGCCGTCAACGGTTCGGTGCGCGAATATGCCACCCTCAACGCCCTCGGCGTGGGCGTGGCGGCATTGCGCCGGGTCGTGCTCGAGCAGGCGTTCTGGGTCGGTGCGCTGGGCCTGCTCGGCGCCAGCGTGCTCGGTCTGTTGTTGATGATGCTGGCGCGCAGCCAGGACGTGCCGGTGGTGCTGAATGTGCCGGCTGCGCTGGCGTGCATCGTGCTGGTGATGGGACTGGCCGCGGTTTCCGGGCTGGCCGCCATGCGCAGCTTGCGCCGCGCCGATCCCGCCACGTTGTTGAGGTAGTCGCGATGCTTCCTGCCACGGCCGTCGAACAGGTTTCCGGGCCCGCCCTGCTGGCCGAAGGGATCAGCAAGGCATTCGTCTCCGGCCAGCAGCGCACGCAGGTGCTCGATGGCCTGACGCTGAGCATCGACGCCGCCGAACTGACCCTGATCTCCGGCCCCTCCGGCTGCGGCAAGAGCACCTTGCTGGCTATCCTCAGCGGCCTGCAGAAGGTCGACAGCGGCCACGTGCGTGCGCTCGGCAGCGAACTGGGCCAGCTGGATCTGCGCGCACTGGAACGCTTCCGCCTGCAGCACACCGGCTTCGTGTTCCAGGGATTCAATCTGTTCCCGGCACTGAGTGCTTTCGAGCAGGTCGAGTTGCCGCTGAACTACATGGGCTTGTCGCGCGACGAGGCGCGGCGACGAGCCCGGGTCTCGCTGGAGGAGGTCGGCCTGTCGCATCGCATGCGCCTGCGGCCGTCGGAACTGTCCGGCGGCGAGAAGCAGCGCGTGGCGATCGCCCGGGCGTTGGCCAAGGAGCCGCAGCTGCTGTTCGCCGACGAGCCGACGAGTGCGCTTGACGCCGCCAACGGCCAGATGATCATCGATATCCTGCATCGGATCGCGCATACCCACGGCACCACGGTGTTGTGCGTCAGCCACGATCCACGCCTGGTGGTGCACGCCGATCGGGTGCTGGCGATGGAGGACGGCCGCATTCTCAGCGACCAACGCACGCATGCAGCGGTCACCGCAAGCAAGGAAATCCCATCATGAAGCTGCCCGCCTTTCGTCTGCCCCGCCGCACCGCAGGCACGCGCCTGATCCGGCTTGGCTGCCTTGCGCTGTTCGCCGGGTGCTGCCTGGCGGCCTGCTCCCGGCCGGGCGATCCGCCCACCAGCAGTGGCGCTGGAGCCGTCACGGCGTATGCCGCCGTGGCACGCGGCCGGATCGATATCGAAGGCGGTCTGCTGGCGCTGCCGATGCCCCGCGAGGGCACGCTGGCCAGGATCGCCGTGCATGAAGGCGAACGGGTCAGGCAGGGTCAGTTGCTGGCCGAGCTGGACACCGAGCCGGCCATGCTGGCGGTGGACGCGGCGCAGGCGCAGTTGGCGCAGGCGCAGGCGCAGCTGAAATTGCTGGGCACCAAGCAGGTGGCGGCGAAGCAGCGCGCACGGCGCCTGGTCGCCGCGGTCGCTGCCGGTGCCGGCGATGGCCAGAGCGCGGACGACGCCGGCGAGGCAGTGGCCCAGCTCGATGCCGAACAGGCTACTGCACGCGCGGCCGTGAGCATGGCCAGCCAGAAACTGGACGAGGCGCGCTACGAACTGAAGCAGCGCAGCTTGCGCGCGCCGTTCGACGCCGACGTAGTGCAAGTGTCGGCACAACCCGGGGCCACCGTCTCGCCATCCTCCGGACCGCTGTTCACCTTGCTGCCGCAAAAACCACGGATCGTCCGCGCCGAACTCAACGAGAGTTTTGTCGGAACCGTCCATCCCGGCATGCCGGCCGACGTCATGGCCAATGGCGAGGCCGACAGCGCGCACTGGAGTGCGCACGTGCTGCGCGTCGGCCAGGTGTATGGGCCGGCGACGCTGGAAAACGACCCGCAGGTCCGCGCCAACGCCCGTACGGTGGAATGCGTGCTGGCGTTCGACCAGCCCGACCCTGAGGGGCACAGCTCCGATGAGGGCCGCTCCGACAAGAGCCGGAACCTGCGCATCGGCCAGCGCGTGCTGGTGCGCTTCGGCACGGCGAGAGCGGCGCCCGCCGCCGTCTCGAAAGACTGAGGAAACCGCCATCTGCCAGGCTTGCACCCGGCAAGAGCTGCTCCCGACCATCCGGTCGGGACCTCGTACGCACAGGTCGACGGCGTGATCCAGCAAACCGAATTTTTTTTCGAGGGTAGCCGCAGCGGCGTACTGCTGATCCACGGACTCACCGGCACGCCGATGGAAATGCGCCTGCTCGGCAAGGGGCTGAACCGCGCCGGTTTCACCGTGCACGGCATGCAGCTGGCCGGCCACTGCGGCAACGTCGAGGATCTGCTCGCCACCGGTTGGCGCGACTGGTACGCCAGCGTGGAGCGGGCTGCGGATGAGCTGCTGGGCAAGGTCGATCATCTGTTCGTCGCCGGCCTTTCGATGGGCGCCCTGCTGGCACTCAAGCTGGCCGCTGACCGGCCACGCCAGGTGGCCGGCGTCGGCGTGTACGGCGCCACCTTTCGCTACGACGGCTGGAGCATTCCGTGGCTGGCGCAGCTGTCGTTCCTGCTGCCGCTGCTGAAGAAACTCGGCATCGGCCGCACTCGCAGTTTCATGGAGCAGCCGCCTTACGGCATCCGCGACGAACGCCTGCGCGCGCAAGTCAGCACGGCAATGCTCGGCGGCGACAGCGCCGCCGCCGGCTTGCCCGGCAACCCGTGGTATTCGCTGGCCGAGATGTATGGCCTGGCTGCCGACGTGCGCCGCCAGCTGTCGCAGGTGAGTGCGCCATGCCTGGTCGCCCATGCCAGCGAAGATGACGTCGCCAGCGTGAAAAACGCCCGGCTGGTGATGCGTGGCGTGAGTGCGCCGACCGAGCTGCTGTTGCTCGATGACAGCTACCACATGATCACCATCGACAAGGAACGACGCACCCTGATCGACCGGTCGGCCGCCTTCTTCGACAACATCGCCGCGTCGAACAGCGCGCAACGCGTCACTGCCTGATGACGCCGGCGGTGGGCGCCATCTCCAGCACGGTCGCCGGCCTGTGGCTGCTGAACATCGCGCTCGACACCGGTGGCCAGCTGGCCTTCAAGGCGGCTGCCGGCGACAAGCACGCCGGCGATGGCTTCGCGCGCTGGAAGCACATGGCGGCCCGGCCATGGCTATGGGTCGGCATCGGTTGCTACGTCGTCGAGTTCCTGGTGTGGATCGCCTTCCTGTCGTTGATTCCGCTCTCCGAAGGCGTGCTGCTGGGTTCGATCAATATCGTGGCCATCATGGTCGCGGGGCGTTTCCTGTTCGGCGAGAAGCTGACCCGGCTGCGAGTGGCCGGCATCATGCTGGTGACGCTCGGGGTGGTGATCGTGGGAATCGGCGGATGAAGCGCTTCTACCTGATCGGCTTCCTGCTGCTGATGGGTTTCGACACGCTGGCGCAGATCAGTTTCAAGTACGCCGGCACGCAGGCGCTGCCGGTGGAAGCAAGCCTCGCGTGGCTGCTGCGCGTGTTCGGCCAGCCGTGGGTCTACGGCGCGGTGATCGGCTACGTCGGCGCGTTCTTCACCTGGATGGCGCTGCTGAAACACGCGCCGATCGGCCCCGCCTTCGCCGCCTCGCACCTGGAGGTGGTGTCGGTGATGCTGCTGTCGATCTGGCTGTTCGACGAACACCTGGACCTGCCGCGCATCCTGGGTGCGCTGTGCATCCTCGCTGGCATCGTCTGCCTCGGCCTGGCCGAAAGCCGCGAGCACGTGCCCGACGCCGATCCGGCGCGCGGCTAGGCCGCCGCGCTACGCTGCGCGCATGCTCGCCCACCGCCATCACGAACTGCCGCCTACCGCCGGCCTGCCGCTGCAGTGGACCGACCTGCGACCGGGCGCGCCGGCGCTGGCCGACACCGTGGCCGCACAACTGGGCACGCCGCCGTTGCAATTGGAATGCTCCGGCACCGCCAGTCTGCTGATCGCGCTGGCCGCGCTACGCGAGCGCCAGCCGCGGCGCCGCCGCGTGGTGGTGCCCGCCTATACCTGTCCGCTGGTGGCGATCGCCGTGCACCAGGCCGGGCTGGAACTGCAGCTGTGTGACCTGCGCCCCGGCCACTACGACATGGACCCAGCCGCTCTGCGCGCCGCCTGCGACGAACGCACGCTGGCGATCATCCCCACCCATCTGGCCGGCCGCGTCGCCGACGTCGGGAACGCGCTTGCCGTGGCACGCAGCGTCGGCGCCTACGTGATCGAGGATGCAGCGCAGGCACTGGGTGCGCGCCGCAACGGCATCAGCGTGGGGCTCGCGGGCGACATCGGCTTTTTCAGTCTGGCTGCCGGCAAGGGGCTGTCGATCTACGAAGGTGGCCTGCTGCTGGCACGCGATCCGGCACTGCGCGAACACCTCGCGCGCACCGCTGCCCGCATCGTGCCGCCCAGCCTCGGCTGGGAAGGCCGCCGCAGCCTCGAACTGCTCGGCTATGCCGCGCTGTACCAGCCACGCGGCCTGCGACTGGCTTACGGCAATCCCCTGCGTCGTGCCCTGCGCCGAGGTGATCCGGTAGCCGCCGTGGGTGACGACTTCCCGCTGACGATACCGCTGCACCGTGTCGGCCGCTGGCGCCAGGCGGTGGGTGCGCATGCCGCCACACGCCTGCCGGCATTTCTCGATCAGCTATCGGCACAGGCGCGACGCCGTCGGTTGCGGTTGCACCGGATCGACGCCATCGAGGTACTCGATGATCCCGCCGGCGCACAAGGCACCTGGCCGTTCCTGCTGCTGTTGTTGCCCGACCAGCAACGTCGCGATGTCGCGCTGGCGCAGCTGTGGCCATCCGGTCTGGGCGTCAGCCGCCTGTTCATCCACGCCCTGCCCGACTACGCCTATCTCGCCGGGGTAGTGCTGCCGCAGGATGTGCCGAATGCGCGCGACTTCGCCGCGCGCAGCCTGAGCATCAGCAACAGCCCGTGGACGACCGACGAGGACTTCGAGACGATCTGCAACGTACTCGAAAGGATCTGAGCCACGGGATCAGCGTGCATGCTGTCCGTGCAGCCAGTGCGGACTGCTTCGTTTGAACCTGTCGTTCAAGGCCCACCTCAGCAAAGCCATGACGATCAGATCGAACATCGCCGCGGCCGTGCACGGCGGCGAATAGGTTGCCTGGAGACCCTTAGCCGTCACCGCATCAGTCATGGATCCCGGTTTTTCGCCTGGCATGTCTCAGCCGGTCTTTGCGGCAATCGCTGCCAGCAACTGCAAGTTCAGCGCATGCTGCTGCGCCTGCCAGCCGGCCAGCTGCGCCGGATCGATCTCGGGTTGTTCGTCCATCGCCGAGAGCCGGCGCTTCCACCAGCTCTGGTAGCGGTAATGCGAAACCTCGCCGTTGATGTCGCTGCCGACCAGGCCGTGGCGCAGGCTGTCGATCAGCGCCAGCGCATGCCCGCTCAACAGCCGGCCCTGATCCCAGTTGGTGTGTGCCACTTCCGGCGCGAACACGTCCTTGTCGATCGACAGGTAGCTCGGTGCGCTCTGCGTGCGCTGCGCCTCGACGAAGACATCGACCAGCGCCGCCGGCGTGTCGAAACCACGGAACGCATGCGCCAGCCCGAGCCGGCGCGACCAGCCGGTGTCCACGCCGATACCCCAGTAGCTCAACTTGCCGCGACGCAGCGGAGTCAGATAGTTCTCCCATGCATGGCCAGCGCCGATATCGGCCGAGGTGATGCCGAGCACGTGCACATGACTGACCTGCGGCAACAACGCCACCTTGCGCACCCACGAACCGCAATGCACGCCGAACGGAAAGCGCATGTTGTCCGGGTGGTTGTCCAGCACCACGACCTGGAACGGCGTGGCCACCGGCAGGCGCGCTATCAGCGGCCAGCTCAGGTGGTGGAAGTCGCCGCTGCCGGTGAACACGGTGCCGTACTCGGCCGGCAGCAGTTCGTCCAGCATCGTGCCGAAGCGCCGCATCGTCGCCAGCGAGCAACCGAAACGGATCGATTCCTGCCAGTGCTCCAGCGGCAGCACCAGCCGGCCGGGCAACGCCCCCACCGAATGGTCGATGTCGAGCACGACGGGCCGCTTCGCCAACTCACTCATCGGTGGCCTCCGTTGTCGCAAGCCACTGGCGGTCGCTTTCGAAATGACCGCCGAGCCGGCGCAGCAACAGGCGCAGCAGCGGGTTGCGCGCGTACACCGCGTGCCGCGTGAAGGTCATGCGCGCACCGAGGAAGGCTTTCACTTCGGGATCGGTCCACCCGGCAACGTAGTGGGTGAGGCCGCGTTGGCGCGCATAGTCGAGGTTGTGCATCCAGCTGACAAAATACAGGTTGTGCTCGCGCGCCTGCGGATAGGCGAAGCCGACGTACTTGTCGATCAATTTGCCGCCGTGCTCGTAGCAGAGATTCCAGCCGATCATCTGGCCGGCATGCCGATAGACGAATACCACGCCGCCGCTGCCGGCATCCTGCAGCAAGGCACGGAAGAACGGCGCAGTCAGCCGATCGAAATGAATCGCGCTTTGCGCGTACACGTTGTCGAACAGCGCATAGAAGTCTGCCAGCATGGCGTCGTCGCCGAAACGCGCATCACCGGCGGCTACCGCCTCGACCTCCAGCCCGGCACGCGAGCGCAGCTTGCGCCGGATGTTCTTCCGCCGGCCGGACGACAGCCGCGCCAGGTACTCCTCGGTCGAGGCGAAGTCGATCGGCACCCACGCCAGCGCCTGCCCCTCCAGCAAGACATAGCCTTCGTTCTCGCAGGCGCTGGCGAAGGCGCGGGCGTGCGCATTGTCGGCGTCATCGAGCAAGGGCGAATCCCGCGCGATGTCCTTGACGATCAACAGCCGGCATTCACGCCCATAGGCTGCCTTGAGGCCGTGCGCCAGCGCGGCCGGCGACACGTCGGCCGGCAACGGCGCGTACTCGGAGACGGTGGTGCCGGCAAAGCGCGTGCGCCAGCGCAACAGGCGACCCCAGCGACGGTAGCCAGGCAGGCCGGCAATGCGCCGGCGCAACGCGTCGTCTGCCGTGGTCAGCAGGTCGAATGGCGCCACGAAGCTCGGCATGCCCTGCGGCGACAGCTCCGCCGCGAAGCCGACCGGCGGCTGCGCCATGAACTGTGCAAGCAGGGCATCCGGTTCGAGTTGCGAAATGAAAGGCATGGGTAAGCTGGCCTGCCTAGACTGATTCAGGCATAACATGTTTGCGCGCAACCAGGAGCCTGATCGCCATGAACGAATCGACCCAGCAGCAAGTGTTCGAGATCATCGCCAAACAGGCCAAGATCGAGATCACGAGCATCACGCCCGAATCCACCTTGAAGGATCTGGGCATCGCCTCGCTGGAGGCGATCGAGCTGATCTTCGACATCGAGGAACACTTCAACATCAACTTCCCCGATCAGCAAGGTGCCAATTTCGACAGCGACACGGCGAAGAGCCTGGTTGATGCCGTGCAGAAGGCGCTCGATGAGAAGGCTCCGGCTGGTGAAGGATCGAAGTGATGCAAAGTGTTGCGATGCGCCGCGTGGTGATCACCGGCATGGGCGCGATCAGCCCGCTCGGCGTCGGCGCCGAGGCGTTGTGGCAAGGCCTGCGCGAGGGCCGCAGCGGCATCGGCCCGCTGCGGCATCCGGATGCCGAGCGCCTGCGCGTGAAGATCGCCGCCCAGGTGCCGGCCTATTTCGACCCGGCGGCGAATATCGACGAACGCGTGCTGCCGATGCTCGACCGTACGTCGGAGTTCGCGCTGCATGCGGCGCATGAGGCGATCACGCAATCCGGGCTGGACTTCCGCCACAACGAACTCGGCGTGCGCACCGCGGTCGTGGTCGGCACCGGCGTCGGCGGCGAGACCACCCAGGACGAACAGAGCAAGCGGCTGTACGGGGAGAACTCCCAACGCGCGCATCCGCTCACCATCGTGCGCCTGATGACGAACGCATCGGCCAGCCAGATCAGCATCGCGTATGGCTTGCGCGGCCCCACGTATGCCGTTGCCAGTGCGTGCGCCTCGGCGAATCACGCGATCATCCAGGCGGCCATGATGATCCGTTACGGCATGGCCGACGCCGCGATCACCGGCGGCACCGAAGCCTGCATCACTTATGGTGCGTTGCGCGCGTGGGAAGCGATGCGCGTACTGGCCGACGATACCTGTCGCCCCTTCAGCGCCAATCGGCGCGGCCTGGTGCTCGGCGAGGGCGCCGGCATTTTCGTGCTGGAATCGCTGGAGCACGCGCAGGCCCGCGGTGCGGTGATCCTCGCCGAGCTGGCCGGCAGCGGCATGACCGCCGATGCCACCGATATCGTGATGCCCAGTGCGGAAGGCGCGGCCAGCGCGATGCGCCAGGCGCTCGCCGACGCCGGACTCGCTCCGCAGGACATCGACTACATCAACGCCCATGGCACCGGCACGCTCGCCAACGATGCCACCGAGACCAAGGCGATCCGTCTTGCATTCGGTGCATGTGCCGATCGCCTTGCCGTGTCCTCGACCAAGTCGATGCATGGCCACGCGCTGGGTGCTTCCGGCGCGCTGGAACTGGTCGCCGTCGTGGGCGCCTTGCGTGACAGCGTGGTGCCGCCCACGGCAAATCTGGACCACGCCGATCCGGCCTGCGACCTGGATTACGTGCCGAATGTCGCCCGCCAGATGCCGGTACGCGCGGCGCTGAGCAATTCGTTCGCGTTCGGTGGACTCAACGCCGTGCTGGCACTCAAACGCGCGCCCTAGCTTCCCTTTCGTTTTACGGGTTTCACCCTGCAACAAACCAAAGAACCCGGCGACATGTCGCCGGGTTCTTTTTGCGCGCGGCCCACGCGCGGCCGACATCAGCCCTTCTTGGCTTTGGTCAGCAGCTGATCGAGCAGCGCGATCGCCAGGTCGATCTCCTCATGGGTGATCTCCAGCGACGGCGCGAACGTGATCACGTTCTTGTACCAGCCGCCCACGTCGAGCACCAGGCCGATCTTCTTGCCGTTGTGCTCGAGGTCGCCGGCCAGGCCGATGTCGACCATCTTGTCGAGCAGCGCCTTGTTCGGCGTGAAGCCATCCTCCGTGCAGATCTCGGCGCGCAGCGCCAAGCCGAGGCCGTCGACGTCGCCGATTTCCTTGTGGCGCTTCTGCAGGTCGCGCAGGCCTTCGAGGAAATGCGCACCTTTCCTGGGCACGCTGGTCTCGTAGTCCAGCTCGTAACCCATCTTGATCACTTCCAGGCCCAGCGCGGTACCCAGCGGGTTGGAGTTGAACGTGGAATGGGTCGAACCCGGCGGGAAGATCGTCGGATTGATCAGTTCCTCGCGCGCCCACAGACCGGACAGCGGATTGAGGCCGTTGGTCAGCGCCTTGCCGAACACGATCACGTCCGGCGTCACGCCGAAATGCTCGATCGACCACAGCTTGCCGGTGCGCCAGAAACCCATCTGGATTTCGTCGACCACCATCAGGATGCCGTACTGATCCAGCACCTTCTTCAAGTCCTTGAAGAAATTCATCGGCGGGATCACGTAGCCGCCGGTGCCCTGGATCGGCTCGACGTAGAACGCGGCGTACTCGGCCTGCTTTACTTTCGGATCCCACACGCCGTTGTATTCGGTCTCGAACAGGCGCGCGAACTGGCGCACGCATGCGTCCGAATATTCTTCCGGCGTCATGCCCTTCGGTCGGCGGAACGGATACGGGAACGGGATGAACATCGCGCGCTCGCCGAAGTGGCCGAAGCGGCGACGGTAGCGGTAGCTGGAGGTGATCGACGAGGCACCCAGGGTGCGGCCGTGGTAGCCGCCCTCGAACGCGAACATCAGGCTCTTGCCATTGCTGGCGTTGCGCACGATCTTCAGCGAATCCTCGATCGCCTGCGCGCCGCCCACGTTGAAGTGCACGCGGCCGTCCAGTCCGAACTTCTTCTTCGCATCCAGTGCCACCGTCTTGGCCAGCTCGATGCGGGTCTGGTGCAGGTATTGACTGGCCACCTGCGGCAGGATGTCGATCTGCCGCTTCAGCACATTGTCCAGGCGCGGGTTGCGGTAGCCGAAGTTGACCGCGGAATACCACATCTGCAGGTCGAGGAACGGCACGCCGGCCGTGTCGTACATGTAGCTGCCTTCGCAGGTGCGGAAGATCTTCGGCGGGTCCACGTAGTGCACGGTGTCGCCGAACGAGCTGTACTTCGCTTCGTCGGCGAGCAGCTGGGCGTCGTCGATCACGACGGCGGCGTTCTTGTCGAAAACATTCATCGGAAGTCCGGAGTCGGAGGAGAGGGATCGCGCAGGCCGGCGCCGGTCAGGCCGACGTCGCCAGCGCAGGCACGGGGGGACGGTCGAACAGGCTGCCGTCGAGCAGCTGCGGCAGGAACTCGAGCGCGTCCTCGAAACCGGTGATCGGCACGTAGGGAATGCCGGCGGCGCGGCAATGCTCGATCAGGCGATGCTTGGCAAACACGAAGTCGACGCGGTCGGCGGCGCAGAAATCCGACGCGCCATCGCCGATCAGCAGAGTCTTTGCGCCGCCCGCGCGGGCCTGGGCCACGCAAGCGCACTTGCAGGTACCGCTGCGGCAACCATCGGCCTGGAACGGCGAGGTCAACTGCCATTGCTTCGGCGGCGTGGCGGGCGCCAGGTGGTTCGCCGCCAGCGGCAGGTCATCCAGGCCATGGCGGGCGAGAATCCGGTGGATCGCGTAGTCGAGACCATCGCTGACCACGCGGATCGGCACGCTCAACTCGCGCGCCTTCGCCACGAAGCCCGGAAACGCGTGGTCGATCCATACCTCGGCCAGATGTGCATCGAGTTCCGCGCGGCTCATCTGCAACAGGTCGACCTGCCCGGCCATGCATTCGCGCGAACCGATGCGGCCGGCGCGCCAGTCCTGTTCCAGCACTTCCCAGCCGGGGCGGCCGAAACGGTCGAGCAGCGAGTCGATCACGTCCTCGACGGAAATGGTGCCGTCGAAATCGCACAGGATGGTCCAGCCGGAAACGGGCATCGATGGCACGCTCGAATGACGATAGGGCGCAGCGTAGGGAGCCTGTCTTTCGGTGCCCTTTCCCCTTTCCGAACGGATGCTGAGTACACGCGCCGTGGCGGCTGCCGAAGCGCCTCCGCAGCGCCTATGCTGCTGCTCCATGCGCTACCACGGTTCCATCCCGACGCAATCCCGCCTGCCGCGACTTCGGCTGCTGCTGGCGGCATGCCTGCTATGGCCGCTGGGCAGCATCGCGGCAACCGACCCGACCGTGCTGGCCATCGGCGCCGGCATGCAGCGCATGCCCAGCTGGCCTGGCGCAAAGAACCAGCACAGCGAGCCGGTGCCCTACCTCGACATCGAACTGCCCGGTCGCGGCAGTTTCTCCACGCTGGACGGACTGCAGGTCGACCTCATCCGTGGCGACGCGTGGCATGGCGGCATCCATGGCGATTACCAGTGGGGGCGTTCGGGCGACGACCTCGGCAGCCTGCGTGGAAAGATCGCCTCGCTGCCGCCGCGCATCAACCTGGGCGGCTACCTGGAATGGCAGCTCGCCCCGGAGGTCGACGTGGGCGGCAATCTCGCCCACGACATCAATGGCGCCGGCGCCTATCTCGCGCTGTATGCCGAATGGGACCTGCCTGCGGTCGGCCTGCTGGAACAGGCCGTCGCGCTGCGCTGGCAGGCCATGAATGCGTCGGCGATGAACCGCTTCTTCGGCATCAACCCGCAGGCCGCGCGCGCGCTGTCGGTGCCGACGTGGCAACCCGGCGCCGGCAGCCAGCTGGCGTCGCTGGAGTACGACCTGTTCGTGCCCACCAGCAGGCACACCGGCGTGGCGCTGGTGCTGGTCTACGGTCGCCTGCTCGGCGATGCCGCCGACAGCCCGCTGGTCACTCGCTACGGCTCGCACACCCAGCTGTCGGAGTCACTGGCGTTCGTCTACCACCTGTGAGCCCGCGCGCAGCTTCGGCAAGGCCAGCACCACCAGCAGCATCAGCAGGTGCGCGCCGATGGACAGAGCGGGAGCCACCCGCGCGTCCACCACCGTCACGGGCATCGTGGCATCGACCAATCCGTTGCCCAGGTTCCAGCCCCAGTGCAGGCCAACCGCCGCCCACAGGCTGCCACTGCGCCACAGCGCGGCGGCATAAGCCAGCCCGAAACAGAACAGCGTGAGCCACTCCAGCGGGCCATCGACGAGACGGTAGACGTGGTTGAGCACGTAGATCGTGCTCGATGCCAGCACGAACAGTGCGCCGCTGCGCCAGTGCAAACCGGCGGCGCGATACCAGAAGCCGCGGGTCAGAATATCCTCTGCCAACGATGCCACGAAGGTGGAGAGCAGCAGCAACGGCAGCGCGGACAGCAGGCTTGTCGCGCCGCCGGCGCCCGCTTGCGGGTCCGGCGCATAAGCGTCCCATGCCAGGCCAAGCCTTACCGCGGCAAACTTCGCCGCCACGGCCAGTAACAAGCCGGCCGGCAACCATGTCCGCCAGCCATGACGACGGGTCAGCGCGTACGCGCCATAACCGCGGTAGCCGAGCCAGCACGACAGCGGCCAGGCCACCAGCACGCACGCGAGCATCAGGCCGGCCTGCACCGGGTAACTGTGCAACCAGCGCCCGCCCACGCCTTCGGCCGACTGGTACAGCAGCCACACCACGACGAATGCGAACACCGCCCGCCAACGGTTCTTCACGGCTGCCCCTGCCCTGTCATCGTCGGCAAGCTCCGGGGTCGCGCAGGACATCAGCGATCGTCACGGGTCCAGATCGCGCCATCATCCTCACGGACGGGAAAGCTCGCGATCGGCTCGTACGCCGGAGGCCTGGTCACTGCGCCGGTGCGCAGGTCGAAACGCGCACCGTGACGAGGACACTCGACTTCGAACCCGAACACCTCGCCGCCGGCCAGATCGCCACCATCATGCGTGCAGGTGTCCTCGACCGCATACAGCGCGCCGTCGATGTTGTACACCGCGATCGGCGTGTCTCCGTCCCACACCACCTTGTACTCACCCGGCAGGAAGTCGCTGCGGGTGCCGACCCGGATCCAGTCGTTCATGCCGCCACCTCATCGAAATCCTTGCGCAGCACCTCGAAGCGCAGGTCGCCGCGGCGCGGGATGCCGAAGCGCTCATCGCCGTACGGGAACGGCTGGTACTCGCCGGTACGCCGGTAGCCGCGGCGTCCATACCAAGCGATCAGCTCTTCGCGCTGCACGATCACCGTCATGCGCATTCCGCGGCAGTGCCATTCCTCGCGTGCGATCCGCTCCGCCTCGGCCAGCACCCGTTTACCCAGCCCGCTGCCCTGCTCGACCGGGTCGACGGCGAACATGCCGAAATAGCCGAACTCGCCCTGCCTCTCGACATGGCAACTGGCCTTGAGTTGGCCATCGCATTCGGCCAGCAGCACGCGGCTGCCGGAGCGGCCGATCAAGGCGCCGACATCGGCTTCGTCGGTGCGCCGGCCATCGAGCAGGTGCGATTCGGTGGTCCAGCCGCGCAGCCCCGACTCGCCTCGATAGGCGGACTCGACCAGGGCCACGATGGCCGCAATATCGGCAGCCTCGGCCGCGCGGAATACAGGAAGGTCTTGCGTGCTCATGGGCGAATCATAATGGCCCCCGCACCGGCTCACCATGATCTGCCGCAGGCGCGGATGCGTCAGGTTCCCTGAGCGGGCGACCGGCCTGCCTCGTAGATCTTGAGGTGGGCGTACACCACCGACAGCAGCGCGGGTGCGGCATGTTGCGGGTCGGCCCGCGCCAGCATGTCGCCGATCACGTGATCGGCCTCGATGGCATGGCCTTGCTGCAGATCGCGCAGCATCGAAGCGGTCAGGGTCGAACCAGCCTCGGTCAGCACCTGGCGGGCGCGCTGCAGTGTCGCCTCGCCTGGCGCATGGCCAGAATGTGCCGCCACCGCCCGGCATTCCTCCAGCAGGGCAAGCGCCGCCGCGCTGCCGCCCGGCGCGGCGGCGATGCTGCCTACCGATCCGCGCAACAGGCAGGTGATGCCGGCCAGCGAGGCCAGGAATATCCACTTGTCCCACATGTCCTGCAGGATCGCGGCACTGGGTCGCGCGTCGAAATCGCTGTCGGCGAGGGTCGATGTGATCCGCTGCATGCGTCCGGAAGCTTCACCGGTGCGCTCACCGAAGGTGAGGCTGTGCGACTGGTTGAGATGCTGTACGCCACCTTGTTCATCCAGCGTGGCGGCGATCACGCACTGCCCGCCGAGCACGTGGTTCGCGCCGAATCGCGCATCCAGCAGATCAAGCTGGCGCATGCCGTTGAGCAACGGCAGGATCGTCGTATCCGGGCCTACTGCCGGCGCGATGTCGATCATCGCCTGCTCGAGCCCGTACGCCTTGCAGCTCAGCAGGATCAGTTCGTACGGCGCGCGCAGATCGGCGGCCAGTACGGTGGGCGGCGCTGGCAGATCCACATCCCCCATCGCGCTGCGGATCACCAGGCCGTGCCGCGCCAGCTGCGCCGCGCGCTGTTTGCGCACCAGGAATGTCACGTCGCGTCCGTGCTGCAGCAGACGCCCGCCGAAGTAGCCACCGGTGGCGCCGGCGCCGACGATCAGGACACGCATGGATCAATCTCCTTCCGGCGCAGGGTTTGTCGCCTGGTGCATGCGTGCCGCCTGGTCATCCTTTTCGCGCCACAGCGCATTCAGCCACAGCTTGACTCGCCCGCGGAACGCTGCGTCCTCGTCGTAACTGCCGGTCAAACCGGCCTCGATCGGGAGCTCGCGCACATGCACGCGGATATCGTGCACGTGCCCGGCAATCAGATCCATCATCGTGCACGGGCCCTGCGGATAGACGATGGTGACATCGAGGATCGCATGCAGTGCATCGCCCATCGCGTCGAGCACGAACGCCAGTCCGCCAGCCTTGGGCCGCAGCAGATACCGGTAAGGTGAAGACTGCGCATCGTGCTTCGCCTGCGTGAATCGGGTGCCTTCGGCAAAGTTCATCACCGACACCGGCATGTGGCGGAATTTCTCGCAGGCGAGCCGCGTCGCTTCCCTGTCCTTGCCCTGCAGCTCGGGGTGTCTGAGCAGGGTTTCCCTCGAGTAGCGCTTCATGAACGGAAAATCGAGCGCCCACCAGGCCGGCCCCAGCAGCGGCACCCAGATCAGTTGCTGCTTGAGGAAGAAGCGCAGGAACGGGATGCGTCGGTTGAACACCTTCTGCAGCACCGGGATGTCCACCCAGCTCTGATGGTTGCACAGCACCAGGTAGTTGCCATCGCGCCGCAAACCGGCGAGCCCGTCGACCTGCCAGCGGATGCGGGTGAAACCGTCGAACAGCCGGTTGTTGACCCCGATCCAGCTTTCGGCAATGGCTACCAGCACGCGAGAGCAGACGCGGCGCACTGCGCGGATCGGCACAATCAGCTTGAGCAGGGTGAACGCGAACAAGAGCACCACGTGCAGCACGATGTTGATCGTCAGCAGCAGCAGCGCGAGCGGGATGCGGATCAGGCCGGGGAGCTTGGCGAGCATGAAGTCGTTGGTCGGCGGGGAGGCTGACAGGATAATGCCCCGCCAGCGACAGCGGAACCATCGGTTCCTCCGGGCCAGGCTCACATCAGCAGCTTGCGCACCTTGAGCAACGCGACGATGAACGCGTCGATCTCCTCACGCGTGTTGTAGAACGCCAGCGAGGCGCGCAGCGTGGCGGGCACGCCATAGAACTGCATGAGCGGGTGCGCACAATGATGACCGGAGCGCACGGCGATGCCCTGCAGGTCGAGCAGGGTGGCCATGTCGCTGGCTTGGGCGCCTTCCAGCAGGAACGAAATCACCGGCTCTCTCTCGGCCGCTTCGCCGAAGATGCGCAGGCCGGGGATCTCGCGCAACCTCTCGGTGGCATAGGCGAGCAGGTTCTGTTCCCACGCGTGGATCGCTGCGAAGCCCACCGATTCGTAGTAGTCGATCGCCGCGGCCAGGCCGACGAAGCCGGCGATGTTCGGCGTGCCGGCCTCGAACTTGTGCGGTGGTGCGGCGAACGTGGTGCCGCTGAAGCGCACTTCGCGGATCATCTCGCCGCCACCGAAGAACGGCGGCATCGCCTCCAGGTGTTCGCGCTTGGCCCACAGCGCACCGGTGCCGGTGGGGCCGAGCATCTTGTGGCCGGTGATCGCATAGAAGTCGCAACCCAGCGCCTGCACGTCGACCGGCCGGTGCGGCACCGCCTGCGAACCGTCCACCAGCAGTGCAATGCCGCGCTTCCTGCATTCGCGTGCAATCTCGCGCACCGGGTTGACCGTGCCGAGCACGTTGGAGACGTGGGTGACACAGGCCAGTTTCACCTCCGGTGTCAGCAACTCGACGTACTTCTCCACGATCAGCTCGCCGCGCTCGTCGATCGGCGCGGCCTTGACGGTGGCGCCGCTGCGCGCGGCGACCAGCTGCCACGGCACGATGTTGGCGTGGTGCTCCATGACCGTGGTGAGGATGCTGTCGCCCGGCTTCAGTCGTGGCAGTGCATAGCTGTAGGCGACCAGATTGATCGACTGGGTGGTGCCGGAAGTCAGGATCAGCTCGCTGCGCGACGTCGCGTTGATGAAACGCGCCAGCTTGTCGCGCGCGCCCTCGTAGGCGGCGGTCGCCTCCTCGCCCAACTGGTGCACCGCGCGCGCCACGTTCGCGTTGTGCTCGCGGTAGTGGGTGTTCACCGCCTCGATCACCGACACCGGCTTCTGGCTGGTGTTGGCGTTGTCCAGATACACCAGCGGCTTTCCATGCACGCTGCGCGTAAGCAGCGGGAAATCCGCGCGGATGCGCTGGATATCGAAGACGGTAGGGGTCGGTGATGCGTTCATCATGGCGTGCTCGCTTCGATGTGGTTCGGCGCGAGAATGAACCCTCACCCCTTCCCTCTCCCCCGCAAGGGTGAGGAGTTTTGCGGCAGCTTCCGGCACCACAGGAAGCTGGATCAGGCGTCCGGCAGCTGCGCGATCAGCAACGCCGACAAATGCTCGCGCAGCGCCTCGTTTGGCAGATCGTCGAGCACCGCGCGACAAAATGCGGCGGTGAGCAGCGCGCGTGCCTCGACCAGCGGAATGCCACGCGAGCGCAGGTAGAACAGTGAGCGTTCGTCGAGCTGACCGACGGTCGCACCGTGTGCGGCCTTCACCTCGTCGGCGTAAATCTCGAGCTCGGGCTTGGTATCGATCTCGGCGCCCGCTGACAGCAGCAGATTCTTGTTGCTGAGGCTGGCATCGCTGCCGTCGGCACCGGGGACCACCACGATCGCGCCGCGGAAAACGCCGCGCGCACGGTCGTTGGCGACGCCGCGCCAGTGCGACGTGGAAGTGGTGTGTAATGCCTGGTGCCTTATCGCCAGCTGGGTGTCGATGTGCTGGCGGCCATGCGGCATGAACACACCGCGGGTATGCAGCTGCGCGCCATCGCCGATCAGTTCGGCGCGCAGGTCATGCCGCGCCAGCGCGCCGCCGAGTTCGAGCACGTGCAAGGTGGCCTGCGCGCGCGCATGCAGGTGCAGGCTGCTGCGTCGGACCAGATGGGTGCCGGCGGAAGTGTCCTGCAGCATGACGTGATGCAGCCGCGCGCCATCGCGCACCTCGATGTCACTCACCAGCGTGGCAAGTTGAGAGGGTGCGCCGCTGCTCACGTGATGTTCGACCAGGCTCAGTTCGGCACCTTCTCCCAGCTCGATCATGTTGCGGGCATGCCAGGCAAGCTCGGCGTCGGCGCCGACAAACACCAACTGCACCGGTAGGTCGATCCTGGTGCGGGCGGCAACCCGAAGCACCACGCCATCACTGGCACAGGCGGCATTGATCTGCGCGAATGCGTCGCCGGCATCGCGGACATGACCAACCACAGCCGGCCACGACAATGCGAAACGCAGCGGTTCGGCGTCGCCCCGCAAGGCCTGCGACAACGGCTGCAACGAAAGCCCGGCGGGCAGTTGATCCAGCACCGACAGGTCGGCGCGGAACGCACCGTTGACGAAGACCAGCCGCGCACCGGTCACGCCGGGGATGGCCAGTGTGGAAGGATCCACCGCGCGCGTCTGCGCCGCGGCATCGCCACTGGCAAAGCGTCGCTGGCCAAGCCCGCGCAGTGCGGTGTACTTCCACGCTTCCACCCGGGCATCAGGCAGGCCGCCAGCAGCGAACGCCGCGCGATTCTCCTGGCGCGCCGCATCCAGCCAGGCGATGCCGCTGATCGGCAACGGAGCATCCAGCAACGCCGCCACCAACGGCAGGGATGCCGGCTGGTTCATGCCTGCGCTCCCGCAGGGTGGCTGTTGCCGATGCCGGCGTAGCCGTGCGCTTCCAGCTTCAACGCCAGCGATTTGTCGCCGCTCTCGACGATGCGGCCATCGGCCAGCACATGCACGAAATCGGGCACCACGTAATCGAGCAGGCGCTGGTAGTGGGTGATCATCAGGAACGCGCGTTCGGGCGAACGCAGCGTGTTGACGCCCTGCGCGACCTGCTTGAGTGCGTCGATGTCCAGGCCTGAATCGGTTTCGTCGAGGATGGCCAGCTTCGGCTCGAGCACGGCCATCTGGAAGATCTCGTTGCGTTTCTTTTCGCCGCCGGAGAAGCCTTCGTTGACGGCGCGATGCAACAGCTCGTCGGATATCTGCATCACCTTGAGCTTCTCGCGCACCAGCTTGAGGAACTGCATGGAATCGAGTTCCTTTTCTCCACGGCCCTTGCGCTGCGCATTGAAGGCCGCGCGCAGGAAGTAGGTGTTGTTGACGCCAGGAATCTCCACCGGGTACTGAAAGGCCAGGAACACGCCGGCGGCGGCGCGCGCTTCGGGAGACAGCGCCAGCAGATCGGTGCCGTTGTAAGTCACGGTGCCTGCGGTCACCTCGTAGCCGTCGCGACCGGACAGCACGTTGCCGAGCGTGGACTTGCCCGCCCCGTTCGGCCCCATGATCGCGTGCACTTCGCCCGCGTTGACGGTGAGGCTGAGCCCCTTGAGGATTTCCCTGCCCTCGACGCGGGCGTGCAGGTTTTCGATTTTCAGCATGGTTTCGTGCCCTTTACTGCGTTGATTGCCGTCATTCCCGCGGACGCAGGCATCCATCGGCACTCTTGCGACAAAGTCAAAATGGGTTCCCGCGTTCGCGGGAATGACGCCTCTTCGGTGAGTTGTTGGCGCAGGTCAGCCGACCGCTCCTTCCAGCGACACCTCAAGCAATTTCTTCGCCTCCACCGCGAACTCCATCGGCAGCTCGCGGAAAACCTGCTTGCAGAAGCCGTCCACGATCATCGACACGGCATCCTCTTCCGGGATGCCGCGCGAACGGCAGTAGAACATCTGGTCGTCGGAGATCTTCGAGGTGGTGGCCTCGTGCTCGACGATCGCGGTGGGGTTCTTCACTTCCATGTACGGGAAGGTATGCGCGCCGCACTTCTTGCCGATCAACAGGCTGTCGCACTGGGTGTAGTTGCGCGCGCCCTCGGCGCCCTTCTCCATCTTCACCAGGCCGCGGTAGCTGTTGGAGCTGCGCCCCGCGCTGATGCCCTTGGAGACGATCTTCGACTTGGTGTATTTGCCGAGGTGGATCATCTTGGTGCCGGTGTCGGCCTGCTGGAAGTGATGGGTCAGCGCCACCGAGTAGAACTCGCCCACCGAGCGGTCGCCGCGCAGCACCACGCTGGGGTATTTCCAGGTGATCGCCGAGCCGGTCTCCACCTGGGTCCAGCTGATCTTGGAATCGTCGCCGCGGCAGTCGCCGCGCTTGGTGACGAAGTTGTAGATGCCGCCGACGCCGTTCTCGTCGCCGGGGTACCAGTTCTGCACGGTGGAGTACTTGATCTGCGCCTTTTCCAGCGCAACCAGCTCGACCACCGCCGCATGCAGCTGGTTCTCGTCGCGCTTGGGCGCGGTGCAGCCTTCGAGGTAGGAGACGTGGCTGCCCTCCTCGGCCACGATCAGGGTGCGTTCGAACTGGCCGGTGTTTTGCGCATTGATGCGGAAATAGGTGCTCAGCTCCATCGGGCAGCGCACGCCCTTCGGGATGAACACGAAGCTGCCGTCGGAGAACACCGCCGAGTTCAGAGCGGCGAAGAAGTTGTCCCCGGTCGGCACCACGCTGCCGAGGTATTTGCGCACGATGTCCGGGTATTCGCGGATCGCCTCGCTCATCGAGCAGAACAGCACGCCGGCCTCGGCCAGCTGCTTGCGGAAGGTGGTGCCGACCGAGACCGAGTCGAACACCGCATCCACCGCCACGCCGGCCAGTGCGGCGCGCTCGTGCAACGGGATGCCCAGCTTCTCGTAGGTTTCCAGCAGGGCCGGGTCGACCTCGGCCAGCGATTTCGGACCGGCCTTGGGCGCGGCGTAGTAGCTGATCGCCTGGTAGTCGATCGGGTCGATGTTGAGCTTGGCCCAATCGGGCTTCGGCATCGTCAGCCAGTGGCGGTAGGCGTCGAGGCGCCATTCGGTCATCCACTCGGGCTCGTGCTTGATGGCGGAGATGGCCCGGACGGTGCCCTCGTCCAGGCCCGGCGGCAGGCCGGTCATCTCGATCTCGGTGACGAAGCCGGCCGAGTAGGTACGGCCAAGAACCTCGGCCACGTCCGCGTTGTCGCGAAGCGTGGTGGCGGTGCTGCCTTCGTTGGTCATGCTTGCATTCATTCCGTGGTGGCCTCGCCGGTTTTGACGGTGACCGCAATCTTTCGGCCCTGACTCGATACTGCAGGCGGCAACGGCTGGAGCATCTCGGCCAAGCTGACGGCGCGCAGCGCGCTGTCCAGCACGTTGTTGACCCGCTGCCAGCTGCCGCGCACACCGCACTGTGATTCGCGATCGCACTGGCCTTCGGCCACGCTGCACTCGGTCATGCCGATCGGGCCTTCCAGTGCCTCGACGATTTCGGCCAGCGAAATCTCGCTGGCCGGCCGGGCGAGCCGGTAGCCGCCGTTGACGCCGCGGAACGACTCCACCAGCGCAGCATGCCCCAGCGCCTTCAGCAACTTGCTGACCGTCGGCAATTCCAGGTGCGTCTCGTCGGCGATCTGCACCGTGCTGAGTACGTCGGCGGGGTGAGCGGCGATGCAAGTCATCACGACGGTGGCGTAATCGGTCAGTCGGCTGACGCGGAGCATGGGTGCGCTCGGGCCTGGCAGTTGAATCGGGACTAAAATGGTACTGATTAGATGCCCCGCGGTCAATCGGTGCCCTGCACCAGGATCGGGCAACGTCGCGCAACTGTTGCCCACAAATCGGGCATGCGCAGGCCCGCATGCGCGTGCCCGACCCGCAAAACGCGGTCGGACTCCGCGCTTCTTCGCTGGCATGCATCGTGCTGCATCGCAGTACGACTCACCGCGGGGGCACGCCATGAAGTGGATCACGGCCATCATCAAGCCGTTCACGCTGGACGACGTGCGCGAGGCGCTGGCCGAAGCCGGTGTGCAGGGCATGACCGTCACCGAAGTGAAGGGCTTCGGCCGCCAGCACGGACACACCGAGCTGTATCGCGGCGCCGAGTACGTGGTCGACTTTCTGCCCAAGCTGAAGATCGAGGTGGCGGTAAGCGACGATCGCCTCGCCCATGCGATCGAGGCAATCAGCGTCGCCGCCAGCACGGGCAAGATCGGCGACGGCAAGATCTTCGTGAGCGGACTCGATCAGGTCATCCGTATCCGCACGCAGGAGGTCGACGCCGATGCGTTGTGAGACGGGAATCGACGGGCGTCGCGCTGCCTTGCGAGCCACCGTGGTTGTCGCCGGGGGCTGCCTGGCGTCACCGGCGACGGCGCGGGGGCTTGTTGCATCGGCCACGCTCGACAGCGGCGACACAGCCTGGATGCTCACCGCCACCATGCTGGTGCTGTTGATGACGATCCCGGGCCTGGCCTTGTTCTACGGCGGCATGGTGCGCGCCAAGAATTTGCTGTCGGTGCTGATGCAATGCTTCGCGATCACCGCACTGATCAGTGTGCTGTGGATGCTGTTTGGCTACAGCGTCGCGTTCAGCACCCAAGGCATGCAGCCGGGCGTGACCAACCTGCATTCGTTTGTCGGCGGCCTAGACCGCGCGATGTTCGCGGGCATGACGCCCGCGAGCCTGTACAGCCACGTGCCCGAAAGCGTGTTCGCGATGTTCCAGCTTACCTTCGCGATCATCACGCCGGCCCTGATCGTGGGCGCAGTGGCCGAGCGCATGAAGTTCTCCGCGTTGCTGATCTTCACCGGCGGATGGTTCACCGTGGCCTATCTGCCGATGGCGCATATGGTCTGGGGTGGGCCGGGTGCCTTCCTCGGCGACCTGGGCGTGCTCGATTTCGCCGGAGGCACGGTGGTGCACATCAACGCCGGCATCGCTGGCCTGGTCGCCTGCCTGATGCTGGGCAGGCGGCGCGGCTACCCCCATGTACCGATGCCGCCGCACAACCTCGGCTACACGCTGATCGGCGCCAGCATGTTGTGGCTGGGCTGGTTCGGCTTCAACGCGGGCTCGGCGGTGGCTGCAAACGGCAGTGCCGGCATGGCGATGCTGGTGACGCAAGTCGCCACGGCTGCGGCGGCACTGGGGTGGACGGCCATCGAATGGGTCGTTCACCGCCGCGCCAGCGTGCTCGGCATCGCCTCCGGCGCGGTCGCCGGACTGGTCGCCATCACGCCTGCCGCCGGCACCATCGGACCCGGCGGCGCGCTGCTGCTTGGTGCGCTGGCCGGCGTGATCTGCTTCTTTGGCGCGACCCGGCTCAAGCGCCGGCTGGGCTATGACGACAGCCTCGACGTGTTCGGGGTGCACGCCATCGCCGGCATCGTGGGCGCGCTGCTGACCGGCCCGTTCGCGGCACACGCCCTGGGTGGGTTCGGCAACGTCGCGCATCCGCTGGGCCAGTTGTGGATCCAGGCCAGGGGCGTGGCCTTCACCGTCGTCTGGAGCGCCGGGTTGACCTGGGCCGTCCTCAAGCTGATCGATGCCACACTGGGCCTGCGCGTGGATGACGAACAGGAACAGGTCGGACTGGATCTCGCGCTGCACGACGAGCGCGCCTACAACCTGTCGTGAGTGTCCGCATCTCGCCACTGCGCCGGTGGCTCGCTAAGCTGGCATGGTCCCCTCATACGCAGTTGCCATGATCACTACGCCCGACCGTGCCGCCGTCCGTCTTTCCTGGGCTCGCCAGGCGCTGGGCGACGACACGCTGACGCTGGCCTCCGCGTCGGCCGACGCGAGCTTCCGCAGCTACTGGCGCACGCAACACGGCGACCGCAGCTGGATCGTGATGGATTCGCCGCCGGCGCAGGAAGATCCGCGGCCGTGGCTGGAAATCGGTGCGCGGCTCTCCGCCGCCGGCCTGCACGTGCCCGCGGTACGGGCCTGTGATCCCGAGCAGGGCTTCCTGCTGATCGAAGATCTCGGCTCCAGGTTGTATCTGCCGGCCTTGAACGACGGCACGGTGGATGCGCTGTACGGCGATGCGACGGACGCGCTGCTGCGCATGCAGCGTGACGCGGATACTGCCGGCATGGCGCCGTACGATCACGCCTTCCTGCAGCGCGAGCTGGAGATCATGCCGGAGTGGTTCCTTCGTCGGCACCTGGGATACACGCCCGAGTGCACCGAATGGGACGTGCTGGAGTCGGCATTCACCGTGTTGCTGCACGATGCGCTGGAACAGCCGCGCTGCTTCGTGCACCGCGACTACCACAGCCGCAACCTGCTGGTGACGGCGCACAACAACCCCGGGATCATCGACTTCCAGGGTGCGCTGCACGGACCGATCACCTACGATCTCGCCTCGCTGCTGCGCGACTGCTACATCGCGTGGGATCGCGCTCGCGTGGAAGCCTGGGTCGAAACTCATCGACTGCGCCTGCAGGCTGCGCGGTTGATTGCCGCCAATGTCAGTGCTCGACGCTTCCTGCGCTGGTTCGATCTGATCGGCTTGCAGCGGCACATCAAGGTGCTCGGGATCTTCTGCCGCCTGTGCTACCGCGACGGCAAGCCCGCCTATCTCGACGATCTGCCGCGCGTGTACGACTATGTGATCGATGTGGCCGGCGGCTATCCCGAACTGGCGGGGTTCGTGGCGCTGCTGCAACGCTGCGTGGGCCAACGCGACCTGCGCCTGCCGGTGGCTGCATGAAGCACGCGCTGATCTTCGCCGCCGGGCTCGGCGAACGCATGCGGCCCTTGACTGAGCACACGCCCAAGCCACTGCTGCCGGTGGGCGGCAAACCGCTGATCGTGTGGCATCTGGAAAGGCTCGCAGCCGCTGGCGTGCATTACGTGGTGATCAACACCTCGCATCTCGCTGAGCAATTCCCGGACGCGCTCGGCGACGGTTCACGCTGGGGCCTGCGCATTCGCTACGCCTATGAAGGCAGTACCCCGCTTGAAACCGGCGGCGGCATGTTGAACGCGCTGCCGCTGCTGGGCAACGCGCCGTTCATCGCGGTCAACGGCGACATCTGGTGCGATGCCGATTTCTCCACCCTGCCCGCCGAACCGGCTGGCCTGGCGCATCTGTTGCTGGTCGACAATCCGCCGCAACATCCGCATGGCGATTTTGCATTGGGCGCGCAAGGCATCGTGCGCGATGAAGGCGGCGACCGGCTGACCTTCAGCGGCATCGGCGTGTATCGGCAGGAGTTGTTGCAGAACTGGCGCGAAGTGATCAGCGAGGTCGCCGGTGCCGAAATGCGGCCGCCGCGCTTCCGTTTGGCGCCGCTGCTGCGCGCAGCGATGACGACCGAAGCGGTCAATGGCAGCCATCACCGAGGTGCGTGGACGGACGCCGGTACACCGCAGCGACTGGCACAGCTGGACACCATACTTCGTGGATAGCGGTGGCCAATCGCCAGCAAAAAAAACGGCCCGGCATGAACCGGGCCGTTCTCGCTTGGGAACCTGGGCGCCTACGGGCGGCGCGCCAGCTCCGGATTCTCCCTGGTGACCGGCATCAGGTCCTTCTTTGACACGCCCAGCCACAGCAGGATGGGGCTGGCGACAAAGATGGAGGACAGCGTGCCGACCACGATGCCGATCAGCATGGTCACGGCGAAGCCATGCACGGGCCTGCCGCCGAAGAAAAACAGCGCGCCCATGGTGATGGCCGTGAACAGCGAGGTAATGATGGTACGCGACAGGGTATTGTTGATCGATCGGTTGAGTATCTCTTCCGGCTCGGCCTTGCGCGCCAGCCGGAACAGCTCGCGGATGCGATCGAACACCACCACCTTGTCGTTGATCGAGTAACCGATCACCGCCAGCACCGAGGCCAGTACGGTCATGTCGAACTCGCGCTGGGTCAGCGCCAGAATGCCCAGCGTTACCAGTACGTCATGGATTTCGGTGGCCACCGCGGCGATCGCGAAGCGGCGCTCGAAGCGGATCCACAGGTAGGCCATGATGCCGAGGATCACGAACACCGCGGCCACGGTGCCGTCGCTCTTCAGTTCCGCGCCCACCTCCGCGGTAACCAGTTCGCGACTCTTCAGCTTGGCATCGGCACGCGCCACATGCAGCGTCTTGAGGACGTCGGCGGAGATGAGATCAAGGTTGACCTTGCCGCTGGCGTCCACCGCCTTCTGGTCATCCTTCGGCTGCATGCGGATCGCCACCTCGCGGGTGCCGCCGAGGCTCTGCACGATCGCGTGCTCGAAGCCGCCCTTTTCCAGGGCCGCACGCACGTCGGCGATCTCCACCGACTGGTCGTAGTCGATCACCATCGAGACGCCGCCGGTGAAATCCAGCGCGTAGTTGAGCCCCTTGGTCACGAGCAGGCCGATCGAGCCGATCATCAGGAACAACGCGATGGCGATGCTGAACTTGCGCATGCCAAGGAAAGGGATGTTGCTGTCGTGATTGAAGATTTCCATGATGACTCCTTAGACCGACAGCGTCTTGAGCTTGCGGTGGCCGTGGATCGCCGCAGTGAACGCATGCGTCAGCGTCACCGAGGTGAACAACGAGGTCAGGATGCCGATCATCAGCGTCACACCGAAGCCCTTGATCGCGCCGGTACCCATCGTGGTCAGCGCCAGCGCCGCGATAAGGTGGGTGACGTTGGCGTCGAGAATGGTCGACCACGCCTTCTCGTAACCGGCGCGGATCGCCGCGTGCGGGGTCGAACCGTTGCGCAACTCCTCGCGCACGCGCTCGCAGATCAGCACGTTCGCATCGATTGCCATGCCCAGGGTCAGCACGATGCCGGCCACGCCCGGCATGGTCAGGGTGACGCCGATCAGCGACATCACCGCCACCAGGATCACCAGGTTGAAGAACAGCGCGATATCGGCGACCAGGCCGAACAGCTTGTAATAGATGGCCGCCGCCAACAGCACCAGCGCCAGGCCCAGCATCACCGCCTTGAAACCCTTGTCGATGTTGTCCTGGCCGAGACTGGCACCGATCACGCTTTCCTCGACGATGTCCATCGGCGCCGCCAGCGCGCCACCCTTGAGCAGCAAGGCCAGGTCGGAAGCCTCCTTGGCGCTGCCCAGACCGGTGGTCTGGAACTGCTTGCTGAAGGGGCTGGCGATCGAGGCGTCATTGATCACCGTCTCGGTGATCTTGGGAACGCGCACCTGCTTGCCGTCCACGAGCTTGGTCTCATAGACCTGTTCGACGTAGACCACCGCCATCGGCTTGCCGACATTGGCATTGGTGAAGTCGCCCATCTTCTTGGCGCCGGCGGCGTTCAACGTGACGTCGACCTTCGGCGTGCCGCTCTGCTGGTCGATACCCGAGGACGCGTCAACCAGCTGATTGCCGGTCACGATGATCTGCTTGCTCACCAGCACCGGCAGGTTGCTGCCGCGCATGCGATAGAGGTTGGCGTCCGGCGGGATATTGCCGGTGCGAGCGGCCTCTTGCGCCTGCGCGTCGCCGGCCTGGCCGATGCCGGGGCGATACTGCAGCGTGGCTACCGCGCCGATCAGCTTCTTGGCCTCGGCCGGGTCCTGCACGCCGGCCAGTTCGACCACGATGCGGCTTTCGCCCTGCTGCTGGATCAACGGCTCGGACACGCCCAGCGCGTTGATGCGATTGCGCAGTGTGCCCAGGTTCTGGGTGATTGCGCTGCGTGACAGCTCGCGGAGTTTTTCCGGCTTGATCACCACGTTCAACACGAAGCGATCGCCCGTATTGGCGCCGTTCGCGACATTGAGGTCGGTGTACTCGTTGCTGATGGCGTCGGCCGCCGCGGACCGATCGGCGGCAGAGCGCAGGATCACGGCGATGCCCTGATCACGCACGGCGCTGCGGGTTACCGATTCGTAACGGATGTTCTTCTGCCGCAGCAGGCTGCGGATGTCGTCGGCGTAGCTGTTCTCCTGCTTGTCGATCGCGTCGTTCTGGTCGACCTGCATCAGGAAGTGCACGCCGCCCTGCAGGTCCAGGCCCAACGGCATCGAACGCGCGCCGATCGCGCGCAGCCAGGCGGGCACGGTCGACTGCAGCTTGAACGCGACCGTATAACGGTCGCCCAGTGCCGCCTTGATCGCATCGGCCCCGCTCTTCTGCACATCGGAGTTGGGGAACGTCGCCAGCAAGTGGTCGCCATCCACCGAGATCCCGATGGTGGCGATGTTCTTCTGCGCCAGCGCCGCAGCCACCTTCTGCTGCACGGACTGGTCGATCGGCGGGGCGTCGCGGTTGGCGGTGACCTGCACCGCCAGCGCCGGCTGATAGACATTCGGCAGGGCATAGATGATGCCAAACAGCATCACCAGCGCGACCAGTGCGTATTTCCAGCGGGGAAAATCACTCATGCCATGCACCCATCAAAGCCGCGGCGACAGGCCGCAGCGCTAGCAACAATCGAGGAATGACCGGATCGGGGGCAGCGGCCGCAACCACCGGCCAGAGCGTGCCCCGAGCCATCATCAGACAGACTTCAGCGAACCCTTGGGCAAGACCTGCTGGACGGCGCCTTTCTGCACCTTGACCTTCACGTTCGCCGCGATCTCGACCGTGATGAACGTCTCGCCCACCTCGTCCACGCGACCGGCGATGCCGCCATTGGTGACCACTTCGTCGCCTTTTGCCAAACCGGCGACCAGCGCGCGATGCTCTTTCTGCCGCTTCATCTGCGGGCGGATCATCATGAAATACATCAGGCCGAACAGCACCACCATCATGATGATCATGGACATGCCACCACCGGCGGGCTGCGCAGCAGCGGCCTGGGCGATCACGGGAGAGGACGGAAAACTCATCGGTTTGTCTCGCAAGTTGTGGCGCAGCCACGAATTTCAGCTGAACGCCCGGTAAAAGATTCTCGATTATGCCATGCACCCCTGCACCATGCACGGTGGCGCTTGACCCATCGCAGCCGTTGCCAATCCCTACTGAGGGCGACCCGCAGCCGTTGCAAGGTTGCCGGCGTGACCCCGCGCGACCGCGTTTTCGCCACTGCGCCGACACGCATAGAACTCCGCCACGAATCCCTCAAGCGCATGGCCCGCGATCGCCTCGCGCAGGCCGGCCATCAGCCGCTGGTAATAGCGCAGGTTGTGCATGGTGGCGAGCTGGCTGCCGAGGATCTCGTTGCAGCGGTCGAGATGGCGCAGATACGCGCGGCTGAAGCCGTTGCGACAGGCGTGGCAATCGCAGCCTTCCTCGATCACCCGGGTATCGGTGGCGTACTTGGCATTGCGGATGCGCAGCGTGCCTTCGGCCGTGAACAGGAAGCCGTTACGCGCGTTGCGCGTCGGCATCACGCAGTCGAACATGTCGATGCCGCGGCGCACCGCTTCGACGATGTCTTCCGGCCGGCCCACGCCCATCAGGTAACGCGGCTTGTCCACGGGCAGCAGCGGGACGGTGAAATCCAGCGCAAGGTTGCGCTCGGCCTCCGGCTCGCCGACCGCCAGGCCGCCGACCGCGTAGCCGTCGAAGCCGATATTCACCAGCCCCGCGGCGGAGCGCTGGCGCAGGGTCTCGTAGACGCTGCCCTGCACGATGCCGAACAGCGCGTTCGGATTGCCAAGATCATCGAAAGACCGGCGCGAGCGTTCGGCCCAGCGCAACGACAGCTCCATCGAATCGCTGGCGACCTTCTCGCTCGCCGGGTACGGCGTGCACTCGTCGAAGATCATCGCGATGTCCGAATCCAGCGTGGTCTGGATCTGCATCGACACTTCCGGCGACAGGAACACCTTCGATCCGTCGACCGGCGAGGCAAACGTCACGCCCTCCTCGGTGATCTTGCGCTTGTGGGCCAGCGAGAACACCTGGAACCCGCCCGAATCGGTGAGGATGGGTTTGTCCCACCCGATGAACTTGTGCAGCCCGCCGAACTTTTCGACGACCTCCAGCCCCGGCCGCAGGAACAGGTGGAACGTATTGCCCAGGATGATCTCGGCGCCGGTCTCGGTGACGTCGCGCGGCGTCATCGCCTTCACCGAGCCATACGTGCCCACCGGCATGAACGCGGGCGTTTCCACCGTACCGCGGGCAAAGGCGAGGCGGCCGCGGCGCGCGGCGCCGTCAGTGGCGTGCAGTTCGAAAGTCATGGCAGTCATCCGCCGAAGTTTAACCGCTACCGTTGCTCAGCCACCCAGCGGCAGGATCAGCATGGCGTCGCCGTAGGAAAAAAACCGGTATCCCTGCGTCACCGCGTGGCGATACGCATCGAGCATGAACTCGCGCCCGGCCAGCGCCGACACCAGCATCAGCAAGGTCGACTGCGGCAGGTGGAAATTGGTGAGCAGGCCGTCGATGCTGCTGAAGTGATAACCCGGAAAGATGAAGATCTGCGTCTCTCCGGCAAACGGATGCAGCTCACCGTCCTTGCTCGCGCTTTCCAGCGCGCGCACCACCGTCGTGCCCACCGCGATGACGCGGCCGCCATGCGCCCGGGTGCGGCGGATCTGCCCGACCAGATGGGCGCCGACGTTGAGCCATTCGCGATGCATGTGGTGATCCTTGAGATCATCCGCCCGCACCGGCTGGAACGTGCCGGCACCCACATGCAGCGTGATGTAGCCGAACTCGACGCCACGTTCGCGCAGACGGGCCAGCGTGGTCTCGTCGAAATGCAGTCCGGCAGTGGGCGCGGCCACGGCACCGGGCTCACGCGCGAACACGGTCTGATAGCGCTCGCTGTCGCTGGCGTCGGGATGCCGCTCGATGTACGGCGGCAACGGCATCTCGCCGAGCTTCAGCAGCAGCTTTTCCAGCGGCTCCGGCGCCTCGAAATGCAGCCGGAAAAACCCTTCGTCCCGCCCAAGCACCACCGCATGACTGCCATCAGCCAGCTCGATCCGGCCGCCCTCCTTCGGCTTCTTGCTGACGCCCAGTTGCACGATGGCCTCGTGCGCGCCGGTGACCCGTTCGATCAGGATCTCCACCGCGCCGCCGGTGCTCTTGTGGCCGTACAACCGCGCCGGCAGCACGCGCGTGTCATTGAACACCAGCAGATCGCCGGGCTGCAGCAGGTCGGGCAACTCGCGAAACATGCGGTCTTGCCGCGATTGTGCCGGCGCGTCGAGCAGCAGCAGACGACTCGCCGAGCGCTCCGGCAGCGGAGCCTGCGCGATCAACTCGGGCGGCAGTTCAAAATCGAAATCGGACTTCTTCAAGAGAGACTCGGCCGGCATGCGGAAACGGGACATTATCCCGCAGCACGGCGCGCGGCGTTACAGCCAGCCTTTTTGCCGTGCCGTGCGGTAAGCCTCGATGCGATTGGCGACGCCGAGCTTGCCGATGGCTTCGGAAAGATAATTGCGCACGGTGCCGTGCGACAGATTCAATTGCGTGGCGATGTCGCCGGCCGATTGCCCTTCGCCGGCCAGGCGCAAGATCTGGCGCTCGCGGTCGTTCAGCGGATCGGCTTCGGACCATGCCTCCAGCGCCAGCTGGGGGTCGATCGCGCGACCGCCGCGGTGCACGGCACGCAACGCCTCGGCGAGATTCTCCGCGGGCGCATCCTTCAGCAGGTAGCCGGACACACCCGCATCCAGTGCCCGGCGCAGAAAGCCCGGCCGCGCGAATGTGGTGACTATGACCACTTTCATCGGCAGCTCCTGCCGCTGGATGCGCTGCGCCAGTTCCAGCCCGGTCAGCCCGGGCATTTCGATGTCGGTCACCAGGACGTCGGGCTTCAGGCGCTGCAGTTCCCGCCAGGCCATTTCACCATCAGCCGCCGAACCGAGCACCTGGATATCCGATTCCAGGTTCAGCAGCGCCGACAGGGCACCGCGCACCATCGCCTGATCTTCGGCCAGGAGAACTCGGATCATGCGATGGTTTCCTGGTGCACACAGTGGCGAGAGTATGGCGTCATGGCGGGTACGGACACGGTTGCGGGTGGATTCACGCGGCCGGTTGATCTGGAGTCGCATGCGCCTGGGTACCGGCGGGCGGCGGAGGATCCAGCGCCGAGCGGGATGTTTCGACGAGACGCATGATCGGCAGCGGAACCGCCACCCGCAGACGCGACCCCTGACCGCGCGGCGATTCCAGGCTCAGGGTACCGCCGAGGGCGCGCACCCGCTCGCGCATGCCGCACAGACCGTTTCCGTCGATCGCGATGCCACCGCGGCCGTTGTCGCTGATCTCCATGCACACGCTGGCCCGCTCGCGCGCCATCGCGATGCGAGCCTGGCTGGCCTCGGCATGTCGCGCAATGTTGGTGACCGCCTCGCGCAGTATCAGCGACAGGCCGCGCTCGACGTCGACCGGCAGGTCGGTGGGCAGGGCGCCGTAATCCAGATGCACCCGCGAGGATTCGAGCAGCAGCCGTGCCGAAGCCAGCTCGGCGGCGAGATCGGTGGCGCGGATGCCGGTAACTGCGCTGCGCACTTCCGCCAAAGCGTGACGCGCCACTTTTTCCGCCTCCTCGACTTCGCGTCGGGCGGCTTCGACGTCGCGGTCGAACAGCTTGCGCGAAAGCTCCAGCTTGAGCGTGATCAGCGACAAGGTATGCCCGAGCAGGTCGTGCAGATCGCGGCCGATCCGTTCGCGTTCCGCCGTGGCGGCGAGCCGGCGCACCTCGTCGTGGGAAAGGCTCAGCGCCGCATCCTTCTCGTGGTGAACCTGTTCGACCGTGACGATGGTGCAGATGACGAAGACCGTGACCGGCATGATCACCAGCAACGACTGCGGAAAGCCGATCCACCACGCCATCGATACATACATCGCGTTGAGCAGCAGCAGCTGGAGTACGCGATTGCGAAAGCGCCGCGCGTCGCAATGGCACAGCATCACGCCGGCATACACGAAATAGCTGAGGCCGCTGGGATACCAGCGCAGCAAGGCGAAACACAGTGCGGCCATGCCCCACGCATAAATGGGAGCGGTTCGCCGCGAAGCCAGTTGCACCTTGGCGAAAAGCAGCAGGAATACCGGGTATGAGCCCAGCGTGCACAGCAACCACGTCAGGGTGTAGCCATGCACGCCATGATCGAACAGCGGCGTGATGAAGATCCATAACGACCAGAGCAGATGCACACTGTCGGTCCACGGCGATTTGCCCCGGCGCAGGTCGTCGGCCGCCGCGGAATCCGGCGCCGGCGCGAACCATCGGGCAATGAAGGCTGGGATCATGGCAGGGCTTTCCGCGGGCGGCTCAGGCTGGAGGACATGCTACTTCACCCGTTGCGCCGCAGACGTCGTGCCGCCAACAGCAGAAAGCCGACGGCGACACCCAGCAGCACCAGCACATGCGGCAGCGGCGCATCCTGCTTCATGCCGACCGCAGCCAGCGCCAGCCTGTCCAGGTGATAGCTCGGCCAGATCGGCGCGATCTGCTGCAGGAACTTCGGCAGCATCGGCAACGGAAACCACAGGCCGGACATGAACGACATCGGCAGGTAGATCAGCTGCAGCATGCCAGGCGCGCCCTGCCCCTTGATCAGGGTTCCGACGAACATGCCAAGCGCGCAGAACGGCAACACGCCCAGCGCGCCGGTGAGCAGCAGCGCGGCAGCCTGGGACAGGCTCAGCCTCACATGCGCCAACGTCGACGCCATGGTCAGCAACAACAGGATGACCACGCCGGCTGCCGCCATTGCCATCATCATCTTGCCCAGCAGATAGGCGCCCGGCGGCATCGGCAGCGCGCGCTTGAACGTCAGCAGGCCGCCGTCGCGCTCCAGCGCCAGTGACACGCCGAAACCGAACAGACCCGGGCTCATCACGCCGAACACGCCGTAGCTGGCCAGCAGGTAGCGCGCGGCGTCGGCGCCATTGGATTTCGCCATCAGCACGCCGAACAGCAGGTAGAACATGGCCGGGAACAGCATGATCGGCAGCATGAAACCCGGTGCCCGCATGTAGCGCAGGCATTCGCTGCGCGCCTCTTCCAGATAGGCGCCGATGACGCGGCGGCGCGGCATGGCGAGCGAGGTCGGTTCGTTGAAGGACATGACGGTTTGCATTTCAGGCGGCCTCGCGCTGGGTGTCCGACGCCTCGTCGGCATCGCGGGTGAGTTCGGTGAATGCCTCGGCCAGGCCGGCGCGCTGCACTTCCAGTTCGCGCAGTTGCAGGTCGGCGACGAGCAGGCGGCGTACCACGGTCTCGGCATCGGCCGCGGTGATGTGCAACCGGTCGCTTTCGCGGCGCACCTCGCTGATTTCGGGCCAGCCGCGCAACGTGTCGATCGACAGCGCACTCAGGCAACGGATGCGCTTGAGCGCCACACGCGCCCGCAGCTCTTCGACCGTGCCTTCATGGATCATCCGGCCATGCGTCATCACGCAGACGCGGTCGGCCAGTGCCTCGGCCTCTTCCAGATAGTGCGTGGTCAGCAGTACCGAACAGCCCTCGGCGAGCAATTGGCGGATCGCCGCCCACAGCTTCTGCCGCGCCTCGATATCCATGCCGACGGTCGGCTCGTCCAGGAACAGCAGCTCGGGACGACCGCAGAGCGCCAGCGCGAACTGCACGCGCCGCTGCTGGCCACCGGAGAGTTTCGCGTAGGGGCGTTTGAGCAGATCGCCGATGCCGGCCAGTTCGGCGGTTTCCGCCAGGGTGCGCGGCATCGGGTAATAGCTGGCCGTCAGCCGCAGCAACTCGCCCACCCGCAGCGTCGGCGGGAGCTCGGCATTCTGCAGCATCAGACCGATGCGACGGCGTGCCTCGATCCGTTGCGGGTCCTGGCCGAACAGTTCGACCGCGCCGGCATCGGCCCGGATCAACCCCAGCAGCAGGCCGATGGCGGTCGTCTTGCCGGCGCCGTTGGGGCCCAGCAGGGCCAGCAGTTCGCCCCGCTGCAACTGCAGGTCCACACCGTCCAGTGCGGTGAGCGGGCCATAGCGTTTGATGGCGCCAACGAGGCGGGCGATCGGTTCATGGTCACGCGGCATGGCAGTCCTCCCTCTAGTGCCGTCCATCCTGCGCTGGGGGCGGCCCCGCCAGCAGTCGCCGGCGTCAGTCATCGTGGATGACAGCCGTCACCCGGGGCTCGGCCACGGGGTTACGGCCGCCGCCGCCGCAAGGTATCCTGTGAGGGATAGAACCGCCTGGCCGGCGCCGCCATGACGACGCGAAACGTCCGGGAACATCGACGAAGCGCCTGCCCGCCTGCGTCTCGCGCCACGCATTCACTAATGTCCGTCTCCGGCATGGCCTGCCGATCGGCGGAGCTACGGAGGATTCATCATGGGTCTGATCAACCAGCTGCGCGAACTGCGCGAATTCGGCGGCAAGCCGCGCACCACGGGTCTGGACGACGCCACGATCGAGCGCATGGCAGCGAACGATCCCCTGCTGGGCCAGGCGATCGCTGATGCCGTGGCGCGTCACCGCGACTTGCGCACTGACATGAGCGACTTCTTGAAGCTGGACGAGGCCGAGCAGCTCACCCAGGTGCAGGCCGGTTTCGTGAACTTCTATCCGGACGACGCGATCAGCCCGTACTTGCCCGCGGCCGCGCGTGGCCCGTGGATCGTCACGCTGAAGGGCGCGGTGGTGCACGACAACGGCGGCTACGGCATGCTCGGTTTCGGCCACAACGACCCGGCGATTCTCCAGGCGCTGAGCCAGCCGCAGGTGATGGCCAACGTGATGGCGCCCAGCGTGGCGCAGTTGCGCTTCACCACTGCGCTGAACAAGGAGCTGGGCCGCAACCGGGGCGGCAGCCCGTATGCCCGTTACATGTGCCTCAACTCCGGCTCCGAATCGGTCTCGCTGGCCTGCCGCATCGCCGATGTCAACGCCAAGTTGATGACCGACGCCGGTGGTCGCTACGCCGGCCGCACGATCAAGCGCCTGGCGGTAAAGGGCGCGTTCCACGGCCGTACCGACAAGCCGGCGCTGTATTCCGACTCCAGCCGCAAGACCTACCAGCAGCACCTGGCCAGTTACCGCCACGAAGAAACCCTGCTGACGGTCGCACCATACGACGTGGCGCAGCTGGAAGCGGCGTTTGCCGATGCCGACAGGCATGGCTGGTTCATCGAGGCGATGTTCCTGGAGCCGGTGATGGGCGAAGGCGACCCGGGGCGGGCCGTCACACCGGAGTTCTACAAGGCAGCACGCGCGCTGACGGAGGCCCATGGCACCCTGCTGCTGATCGACTCGATCCAGGCCGGCCTGCGGGCGCACGGCGTGCTGTCGTTCGTCGACTATCCGGGATTCGAGAAGCTGCCCGCCCCGGACATGGAGACCTTTTCCAAGGCGCTCAACGCCGGCCAGTATCCGCTGTCGGTACTGGCGGTGAGCGAGCGCACCGCCGCGCTGTACCGCAAGGGGATCTACGGCAACACCATGACCGCCAATCCGCGTGCGCTGGACGTGGCGCTGGCGACGCTGGGCGAGCTGACCGACGATGTGCGCGTCAACATCCGCGAGCGCGGCAAGGAGTTCGTCGCCAAGCTCAACGCACTGAAGAACGAACTGGGTGGCCTTATCACCAAGGTACAGGGCACCGGCCTGCTGTTCTCCTGCGAGCTGGCCCCGGAATACAAATGCTACGGGGCGGATTCGACCGAGGAATATATGCGCGAGCACGGCGTCGGCGTGATCCACGGCGGCACCAACTCGCTGCGCTTCACCCCGCACTTCAAGGTCACCAGCGCCGAGGTGGACCTGATCGTGGCGCACGTGCGCACGGCCCTGCTGGAAGGCCCGCGCAAAGCCAAGGCCGAGGCCGCCTGAGTCACATCAGGCACGACGGCTGCGGCGCGATGGAGCGCCACCGCAGCCGAATGCTTTCGCGCCTGTCAGGTTTTGCCCACTCCCGCGGTGATTGCCGATCGGCCTAGACTGACGCGGCCGGCAGGTGCCGGTTACCCAGGGAGGACTTCACGATGTCGATGTCTCTACGTCTGCTTGCCGTCAGCGCCGCCTTCGCCTTTGCCGGTGCCACTTTCGCCGCAACGCCACCGGCGGCCACCACCGCCACCGCCAAACCTCACACCGCGCAACAACAGCGCATGGTCGACTGCAACAAGCAGGCGTCCGGCAAGAAAGGCGCTGAGCGCAAGACGTTCATGAGCACCTGCCTGAAGGGCGCAAGCAAGGCCGCAGCCGCCACGCCGGCCGCCGCCACTGCCGGCGCGCCCGCGGCGAAACAGGCCCAGCAGGAAAAGATGAAAACCTGCAATGCCGACGCCAGGGCCAAGGCACTCAAGGGCGCCGAGCGCAAGGCCTTTATGAGCAGCTGCCTGAAGGGCGGCGCGCCAGCCACTCCGTAGCAGATACTCGCCAGCCATGTCGGCTGCTGCACACGCACGCGCGACCATGCGTGCGTGTGCAGGATCGCTTCGCTAAGCTCCCGACTGCCGCGCACCAGCCGTCCCTGAAGACAGTCGCCCATGAAGATCGTCGAAGTCCGCCACCCGCTGATCCAGCACAAGCTTGGCCTGATGCGCCGCGCCGGGATCAGCACCAAGGAGTTCCGCGAGCTGGCCTCGGAGGTCGCCGCGCTCCTCACCTACGAGGCCACCAAGGATCTGGAAACCGTCCAGGAGCAGATCCACGGCTGGGCCGGTCCGCTCAACGTGCACCGCATCAAGGGCAAGAAGATCACCATCGTGCCTATCCTGCGCGCAGGCCTGGGCATGCTGCCCGGCGTCCTCGACATGATTCCCTCGGCCAAGGTCAGCGTGGTCGGCGTGCAGCGCGACGAACATACCCTGCAACCGGTGGCCTACTATGAAAAGCTCAGCGGCCGCATGGATGAGCGCATCGCCTTGATCGTCGACCCGATGCTGGCGACCGCCGGCACCTTGATCGCCGCGGTGGACATGCTGAAGGCCGCCGGCTGCAAACGCATCAAGGGCTTGTTCCTGGTTGCCGCACCGGAAGGCCTGAAGCGCGTCGAGGCCGCCCATCCGGATATCGAGATCTACACCGCCTCGATCGACGAACGGCTCAACGAACACGGCTACATCCTGCCCGGCCTCGGCGACGCCGGCGACAAGATCTTCGGCACCAAACAGTTGCCGACCGGCAGCTGATCCGCGCCGCGTGGAAGTCCGCCCTTAGCGGCCGAAGCGATCGGTCGCCTCGACCAGCTCGTGCATGATGCCGGGCTCGAACGCGGAATGCCCGGCATCCTGCACGATGCGCAGATCGGCTTCGGGCCACGCGCGGTGCAGATCCCAGGCGCTGCGCAGCGGGCAGACCACGTCGTAGCGGCCCTGCACGATCACCACGGGAATGCCGCGGATACGATCGATGTTGCGCAGCAAGTGGTCATCGTGGTCGAAGAAGCCGCCGTTGACGAAGTAGTGACACTCGATGCGCGCAAACGCCAACGCGAACTCGTCCTCGGCACTGGATTGGATATGCGATGCATCCTGCCACAGGAAACTGGTGGCGCCTTCCCATACCGACCAGGCGCGCGCGGCGGCGGTGCGCGTCGTCGCATCGGGGCTGGTCAGGCGCCGATGGTAGGCGCTGATCAGGTCGCCGCGCTCGACCTCGGGAATTGCCTTGAGATAGGTCTCCCACGCATCCGGATACAGCGCATCGCAACCTTTCTGGTAAAACCATTCCAGTTCCCAGCGGCGCAGCATGAAGATGCCGCGCAACACCAGTTCGGTCACCTTGTCCGGATGGGTTTGCGCGTAGGCCAACGCCAGCGTGGAACCCCATGAACCGCCGAATGCCTGCCAGCGCTCGATATGCAAGTGGTTGCGCAACCGCTCGATATCGGCGACCAGGTCCCAGGTGGTGTTGTCGATCAATTCCGCATGCGGCGTCGACTTGCCGCACCCGCGCTGATCGAACAGCACGATGCGATAGACGGCCGGATCGAAGAACCGTCGGCACTTCGCGTTGGTGCCGCCGCCCGGACCACCGTGCAGGAAGACCACCGGCTTGCCGTTCGGGTTGCCACTCTGCTCGTAGTACAGCGTATGCAGTGGCGATACCGGCAGGAAACCGGTGTCGAACGGCTCGATCTCCGGATACGGCGAACGCAAGGGGGGCGACGGCATGATGGTTCCTCGGAAGCAACGCTCAAGCCGGCAAGGCTAGCATGCGCGCGGCGTGCCAGCCGCTGCAAACAACTTGCCTGGGTTGAGGATGCCGTTCGGATCGAACACCCCGCGCACTCCCTGCATCAACGCGATCTCGGCCGGGCTGCGGGTGCTCTCCAGGTAGGCCCGTTTCACCAGTCCGATGCCGTGCTCGGCCGAGATGCTGCCGCCATGGCGCTGCAGCGTCTCCGCCAGCAAGCGGGTGACGTGATCGCACTGCGCGATGAACGCCTCCTCGGCCATTCCCTCCGGGCGCAGCACATTGATATGCAGGTTGCCATCGCCGATGTGGCCGAACCAGACCACCTCGATCTGCGGATATTCGTGCGCCAGCAGCGCCTGCATGTCATGCAGGAACGCCGGCACCGCGCTGATCCGCACCGATACGTCGTTCTTGTACGGCCGCCGCGGCGCCAGGCTCTCGGTGATGCCTTCGCGCAGCCGCCACAATGCGGCGGCCTGTGCCCCGCTCTGCGCAATCACGCCATCGCTGACCCAGCCCTGCTCCAACGCGTGCTCGAACGCGGCAAGCGCCGCCTCCTGGTCCCCCGCGTCGGCCGCATCGAACTCGGTCACCACGTAGTACGGGTGATCGCCATCGATGGCGCGTTGTGCACCATGCGCCAGCACGTGCCGCAGCGCGTGGTCGGTGAAGAACTCGAACGCCTGCAACGTCAGCTGTGCGCGGAACAGCGCGAATACCCGCATCAGCGCCTCCATGTCCGGCAACGCCAGCAGCATCACCTGCGAGGAGGGTGGCGGATCGGTCAGCTTCAGTGTCGCTTCCACCACAATGCCCAGGGTGCCTTCCGAGCCGATCAGCAACTGGCGGAAATCGTAGCCGCTGGAGTTCTTGATCAGGCCGCGATTGAGATCGAGCAGCTCGCCGTTGCCCGCGACGACCTTCAGCCCGCCGACCCATTCGCGGGTATTGCCGTAGCGGATCACCCGGATGCCGCCGGCGTTGGTGGCGATAGTGCCACCGATGGAACATGAGCCCCGCGCGGCGAAGTCGACGGGATAGATCAGGCCGTGGCTGCGCGCGGCCTCGTGCACGGCGTGCAGCGTCACACCTGGTTGCACGGTGAGCGTGCGATCGACGGGGTTGAACTCCAGCACCCGGTTCATCCGCTCCAGACTCAACACCAGTTCGCCACAAGCCGCCACTGCACCGCCGGACAGGCCGGTGCGACCGCCGGATGGCACGATGGCCACATGCCGGGCGTTCGCCCAGCGCACGATCGCCTGCACCTCGTCCGCGCATGTGGGCAAGGCAATCGCCAACGGTGCCGGGGTCCAGCGGCGAGTCCAGTCGCGGCCGTAATGTTCCAGGTCGCCGGGCTCGGCCAGCAACCGAAGTCCGGGCAACAGGCGACTCAATTCGGCGAGGCGTGGATCAGTCATGCGCGGCTCCAGGGGATGACTGCAGCCTGCCAGCCGCGCCCCACCACGTCCAGTGCTGCAGTGCCGCAAACCGTCTCCAGCTCTGGCATAGTAGGCGCTCTTCCTCGAGGGCCAACGCATGCAGACCTCCTATCCCCGCCAAGACATCAAGGTTTTGTTGCTGGAGGGCGTCAGCGCGAGCGCGGTGGAGAGTTTTCATCGCGCCGGCTACAGCCAGGTCGAACTGCATGCGAAATCGCTGCCGGAAGACGAGCTCAAGCGGCGCATCGGCGATGCGCACATCGTGGGTATCCGTTCGCGCACGCAGCTCACGGACGACGTGCTGGGCCATGCGAAACGGCTGATCGCGCTGGGTTGCTTCTGCATCGGCACCAACCAGGTGGATCTCGCCGCGGCGCGCAGGCTGGGCGTGCCGGTATTCAACGCGCCTTACTCCAACACGCGCAGCGTGGCGGAACTGGTGATCGCCGAAGCGATCATGCTGCTGCGTGGGATCCCGCAGAAGAATGCTCTGTGCCATCGCGGCGGCTGGACCAAGTCGGCCAGCGGCAGCTATGAAACGCGCGACAAGGTGCTCGGTATCGTCGGCTATGGCCACATCGGCACCCAGGTCGGCGTGCTTGCCGAGAGCCTGGGCATGCGGGTGATTTTCCACGATATCGAAACCAAGCTGGCGCTGGGCAATGCGCGCGCGGTTTCCAGCCTGGACGAGTTGCTTGAGCGTGCCGACGTGGTCACGCTGCACGTGCCGGAAACGCCCGCCACGCAGCTGATGATCCGCCGCGAACAACTGGCGAGGATGCGCACGGGTGCGATGCTGATCAATGCCTCGCGCGGCAGCGTGGTGGACATCGATGCACTCGCCGCCGCGCTGCGCGAGGGTGCTCTGGCCGGGGCTGCGGTCGACGTGTTCCCGCTGGAACCGAAAGGAAACGATGACATCTTCGTGTCGCCGCTGATCGGCATGGACAACGTGATCCTGACACCGCACATCGGCGGCAGCACGCTGGAGGCACAGGACAACATCGGCATCGAGGTCGCCAGCAAGCTGATCCGATACAGCGACAACGGTTCCACCCTGTCGGCGGTGAACTTCCCCGAAGTCACTTTGCCCGAGCACCCGCACAGCCGCCGCCTGCTGCACATCCACCGCAACGTGCCGGGCATGCTGTCGCGCGTCAACGAGCTGTTCTCCGCCGGCAACATCAACATCGACGCGCAGTTCCTTCAGACCGACAGTGAAGTGGGCTATGTCGTGATCGACGTCAGCGCCGACGCGCAACAGGCCAATGTGCTGAAAGATCAGCTGGCGGCGATTCCCGGCACCCTGCGCAGCCGCGTCCTGTACTGAGGGCCGGGTGCAACCGCAGGAGCGCGCTTGCGGTTGGACGCCCCTCTGCCCGAAGGGCATCGCCCGCCAGCGGCCCCTGCAAAAAAGAACGACGTGAAACGACAACGGCACCCGAGGGTGCCGTCATGATTGCATTGCCGAACTGGTCGGGGCGGCCGGATTTGAACCGACGACCCTCTGCCCCCCAGGCAGATGCGCTACCAGGCTGCGCTACGCCCCGATGGTTCGGCAAGACGACTAGTCTAACAGCTCATCGACCCATGCCGGAAGCCATCGACAGCGGTTTATTCTCAACGACGCAGCAGGGTCAGCACTTCTTCCAGCTCCATCCGTACCTGCCGCACGATCTGGTGCGAAATGCTCGCCTCCATCCGCGCCTGCGGGCCTTCCAGTCGTGCGCGCGCACCGGTGATGGTGAAGCCCTCGTCGTAAAGCAGCGAGCGGATCTGGCGAATCATCAGCACGTCGTGACGCTGGTAGTAGCGCCGGTTGCCGCGACGCTTGACCGGATTGAGCGCAGGAAATTCCTGCTCCCAGTAACGCAGCACGTGAGGTTTCACGCCGCACAACTCGCCGACCTCACCAATGGTGAAGTAGCGCTTGGCCGGGATGGCAGGCAGCTCGGTGTTATTCCCTTGATCCAGCATAGCCCTCGACTCTTACCTTGAGTTTCTGTCCCGGTCGGAACGTCACCACGCGTCGGGCGGAGATCGGAATCTCCTCGCCGGTTTTCGGGTTGCGCCCAGGTCGCTGGTTCTTCAGCCGAAGGTCGAAATTGCCGAACCCGGACAACTTCACCTGCTCCCCGTTTTCCAGTGCTTCGCGAACCACCTCGAAGTAGGCGTCCACAAATTCCTTGGCCTCACGCTTGTTGAGGCCAACATCGAGGAAAAGCCGCTCGGCCATCTCCGCCTTGGTCAGCGCCATCTCATCCTCGCAACCTTGCCTTGCATGTTTGCTCCAACGCAGCCACCGCTTCGCGTACGCAACGATCCGCGTCGTCATCGGTAAGCGTGCGTGAAGCGTCCTGTAAAATCAAGCCCATAGCGAGGCTTTTTCGGCCCGCTTCGACTCCCTTGCCGCTGTAGCGATCGAATAGACGCAGTTCTTTCAGGCGTTCGCCCAGCGTGTGGCGAACAAGCTGTTCGATTTGTGACCAGTTGACGGTTTCCGGCAGATCCACCGCGATATCGCGTCGTACCGCCGGGAAGCGCGGCACGGCCTGCGCGCGAGGCAGGCGACGCGCCAGCAACGGCTCCAGGGCCAGCTCCAGCACATGTACGTCGGCGCCCAGATCGAGCGCCTTGGCGAGTTGCGGATGCAGTGCGCCTAGATAACCGACGGTCTCGCCATCACGCGCCACCCGGGCGCCGCGACCGGGATGCAGCCAGCCCGGCAGCTGGTCGGCGTGCACCGACCAGCGCTGTGGCTCGCCGCCCCAGGCGATCAAGGCATCCAGGTCACCCTTGAGGTCATGGAAATCGAGCAGCCGCGACGGCTCCCCCCACTGCTCGGCACGCGCACCGCCGCAAGCGGCCATGGCCAGACTCGGGGTTTCCACGGGGGGGTCGCCGGCGCCGAACACCCGCGCCACCTCGAACAGACGCACCCGCGCCTGCTGGCGGGCATGGTTGTGACGCAGCGTTTCGATCAATCCCGGCAGCAGCGACGGACGCATCACCGCCAGGTCGGCCGACAGCGGGTTGGCCAGCGGCACCAATCGTTCGGTAAACCCCCAGCTCGCCAGCAGGTCGGCTGAAACGAAGGACAGGTTCACCGCCTCGTAATAGGCCCGCGCGGCCAACTGCTCGCGCAGAGCCAGCTCGCCGATGCGAGCCTCCGGCTCGACAGCCAAAGTCAGTGCGCCGGCTGGTGTCAGCGTGGGAATGTTGTCGTAACCGAAGATGCGCGCGACTTCCTCGATCAGGTCTTCCTCACGCTCGATGTCGAAGCGGCTGCTCGGCGCGATGATCTGCCAACCCTCCGCCGTCGTTTCCACCTGCATGCCCAGTGCCGCGAAGATGCGCGTCACTTCGGCATCCGCCACGGCCACGCCAAGCACGCGCGCCAGACGAGCGCGACGCAGACGCACGGCGACGGGCAATGACAAGTCCACCAGGTTCTCCGCCATCGACACCGGCCCGGCCTTGCCACCGGCGATCGCCAGCAGCAGCTCGGTGGCGCGCTCCAGCGCGCGGCGGGGCAGCGCGGGGTCCACACCACGCTCGAAGCGATGCGACGCTTCTGTGTGCAAGCCCAGCTTGCGTGCTCGGCCCATGATCGCCGCCGGCGCGAAGTGCGCGGATTCGAGAAAAATGTCTCGGGTAGTGTCGGTGACGCGCGAGTCGAATCCGCCCATCACGCCGGCCACCGCCAATGCCTTGTGCTCGTCGGCGATCAGCACGAAGCCTTCATCCAGCTTCGCTTCGTTGCCATCCAGCAGTGTCAGCGTCTCGCCCGCGCCTGCATGGCGTACCACGATATCGCCCTGCAGGATGTCGTTGTCGAACGCATGCAGTGGCTGGCCCAGCTCCAGCATCACGTAATTGGTGATATCGACCACCGGGCTGATCGGGCGCAGACCGGAACGACGCAGCCGCTCCTTCAGCCATAGCGGCGTGCGCGCGGCTGGATCGATGCCCTCGACGATGCGCCCCAGATAACGCGGAGCATCCTTGCCGGCCTGCAGCCGGATACCCCGGCGCGACGCGCTGGCAACCGGCGCGGGAGATTGCTCGGGCAGCTTCGCCGCGCTGCCGAACAAGGCTGCAACGTCGTAGGCGAGACCGTGCAGGCTCAGGCAATCCGAACGGTTTGGAGTGATGCTGAGCTCGAAACTGGCGTCCGGCAGCCCGAGGTAGTCAGCGAGCGACCGGCCCACGGGCGCGTCCGCCGGCAACTCCATCAGGCCGGACGCATCGGCATCAATGCCCAGCTCGCAGGCCGAGCACAGCATGCCGGACGATTCGACCCCACGCAGCTTGGCCGCCTTGATCGCCATGCCGCCCGGCAGGTTGGCGCCGACCGTGGCCAGCGGAACCTTGATGCCGACCCGCGCGTTGGGCGCGCCACAGACGATCTGCAGCACGCCCTGCCCGGCATCCACCTTGCATATCTGCAGGCGATCGGCTTCGGGATGTTTCTCGGCGGCGACGATCTGCGCCACCACGACGCCGTGCAGGCCCTCGCCCAGCGGCGTGACGTCTTCCACTTCCAGGCCAGCCATGGTCAACGCTCGGGCGAGGGCATCACGGTCCGCCGTGATCTCGACCAGTTCGCGCAGCCAGTTCTCGGAAAATTTCATCGGTCTCGTTCCTGCCTGCGGGGTTTATTCGACGACATCAGGCGAACTGCTTGAGAAAGCGCAGGTCGTTCTCGAAGAACGCGCGCAGATCCTTCACGCCATAGCGCAACATCGCCAGACGCTCGACACCCATGCCGAAAGCGAAGCCGGTATAACGCTCCGGATCGATGCCCACGTTCCTGAGCACGTTCGGATGCACCATGCCGCAGCCAAGCACCTCCAGCCAGCGACTCGAACCGTCTTCCTGCTCCCAGCGAATGATCACGTCGGCACCAGGTTCCACGAAAGGGAAGTAGGTGGGCTTGAACATCATCTCGAAGTCACGCTCGAAGAACGCGCGCAAAAACTCGGCCAGGGTACCCTTCAGATCGGCCATGCTGGATGTCTCATCGACCAGCAGGCCCTCGATCTGGTGGAACATCGGCGAATGGGTCTGGTCCGAGTCGCTGCGGTATACCTTGCCCGGCGCGATGATGCGGATCGGAGGCTGGCGGCCGGCCATCGCACGGATCTGCACTGGCGAGGTATGCGTGCGCAGCAGGCGGCCGTCACCAAAATAGAAGGTGTCGTGCATGGCGCGCGCCGGATGGTGCGGCGGGAAGTTCAGCGCCTCGAAGTTGTGCCAGTCGTCCTCGATCTCCGGACCGTCGGCACGCTGGTAACCGAGCCGCGCGAAGATCGAGGCGATGCGCTCCAGCGCACGGGTGATCGGATGGATGCCACCACGTTCGCCGTCGCGACCGGGCAGACTGATATCGAGCTTCTCGGAGGCCAACCGGCGATCCAGCTCGGCCTGCTCCAGCACTTGCTTGCGGACGGCGAGCGCGTCGGCCAGACGTTCCTTCACCCTGTTCACCGCAGCGCCGCGCGCCTTGCGCTCGTCCGGCGCCAGCGCGCCAAGCGCCTTCAGTGCGGCCGTGACAACGCCACTCTTGCCCAGCAGGCCGACGCGCATTGCGTCGAGCGCCTCGAGCGTGTCGGCCCCGTCGATATCGGCCAGCGCCTGAGCGGCGCGACTGTCCAGATCGTCCATCGATGCGATTCCCGCTAGCGAACCCGTTCGCTGAAAACAGGCTCTTGTGATCCACAGAAACGAAAACGGAGAGGAGGCTGTGGCCTCCTCTCCGCTTGCTTTACATCATATCGTGCTGACGCAGCAGCGTCCGACGATCAAGCGGCCAGACTGGCCTTCGCTTTCTCGGCGATCACTTCAAACGCCTTGATGTCGTGCACGGCGATATCAGCGAGGACCTTGCGGTCGACAGTGATGCCGGCCTTGCTCAGGCCGTTGATCAGGCGGCTGTAGGACAGCCCGAACATGCGCGCAGCGGCGTTGATGCGGACGATCCACAACGCGCGGAACTGGCGCTTGCGCTGCTTGCGGCCGATATAGGCGTACTGACCGGCCTTGATGACGGCCTGGTTGGCGACGCGGAAGACCTTGCGGCGGGCGTTGTAATAGCCCTTGGCACGACCGATAACTTTCTTGTGGCGACGACGGGCGGTAACGCCACGCTTTACACGAGCCATGGTTTATCTCCTCGTCTTACAAGTACGGCAACATGCGAGCTACACCCTTGGTGTCGCACGCCTTCAGATGATTCGGTGCACGCAGACCGCGCTTACGCTTGGTCGACTTCTTGGTCAGGATGTGTGACTTGAAGGCGTGGCCGCACTTGATTTTGCCCGACGCGGTCTTGCGAAAACGCTTCGCTGCCGCCCGGTTGGTCTTGATCTTGGGCATGGAAATGCTCCTTTGTCCGGTTTCTGACTGATCTGGCGGTGGCCCAAAGGCCACGCTTTCCGTCCTGCCACGATCGGTGCACGACCCTTCCTGCGGGTCGAACCCGTAATCATACGGGTTCATAAAGCCCAGCGCCAGCACCAGGTGCCGACGCTCCCTCTCTCCCGGCAGCCCCGCGAGAGTCCCCTCGGAAAGGGTGAATGAGGTGGGATTCACGGGCGATGCACGGAGGGCCAGCATCGGCGCCTTTTGGCCCGCGCCATAAAGCACCGCCCGCGGTGGGGGCTCCGCCCATGCAAAACGACGGCCCGAAGGCCGTCGTCCGCGCTTACTTCTTCTTGGGGCCGATCATCATGACCATCTGACGTCCTTCGAGCCGCGGAAAGGACTCGACCTGGCCGTTCTCGCCGACGTCTTCCTGGATCCTCTTGGCCAGATTCTGGCCCAGATCCTGATGCGACATCTCGCGGCCGCGGAAGCGGATGGTGACCTTGACCTTGTCGCCCTCTTCCAGGAAGCGGAGCATGTTGCGCAGCTTGATCTGGTAGTCGCCCACGTCGGTGACCGGACGGAACTTCACTTCCTTGATCTCGACCTGCTTCTGCTTCTTCTTGGCGGCCTGGACTTTCTTCTGGGCCTCGAACTTGAACTTGCCGTAATCCATGATGCGGCATACCGGCGGATCGCCGTTCGGCTGGATCTCGACCAGATCCATGCCGGCTTCCTGTGCCAGTGCCAACGCCTCGTCGCGGGTCAGGATGCCGAGCTGTTCCGCCTCGGCACCAATGACACGCACCCGCGGCACACGGATTTCCAGGTTACGGCGGTTGCCCTTGTTGTCGGTGGTTGCGATACCACGATCCTCCAGAAGAAGTGATGAAACAGACCGCTCGGCAATCAACGCCGGGTTTCGGTCTCCAATCGCTCGATGAAGTCGGCCAGCGGCATGCTGCCCAGATCCTCGCCGGAACGGGTACGCACAGAAACGGTTCCCGTTTCCTTCTCGCGGTCACCGACCACGAGCAGGTAAGGCACTTTCTGCATCGTATGCTCGCGGATTTTATAGCCGACTTTCTCGTTGCGCAAATCGGATTGTACCCGGAAACCTTTGTCGACAAGGGTTTGCGCCACCTGGCTCACGTAATCCGCCTGCGCGTCGGTGATATTGAACACCACCGCCTGGACCGGGGCGAGCCAAGGCGGCAGCAGGCCGGCATGGTGCTCGATCAGGATGCCGATGAAGCGCTCCATCGAGCCGACGATGGCCCGGTGCAGCATCACCGGATGCCGCTTCTGCGAGTGCTCGTCCACGTACTCGGCGTCGAGGCGCTCGGGCATCATGAAGTCGACCTGCATGGTGCCGACCTGCCAGGCGCGACCGATCGAGTCCTTCAGGTGGTACTCGATCTTGGGGGCGTAGAACGCGCCCTCGCCGGGAAGCTCCTCCCACTCCACGCCGGCGGCACGCAGCGCACGGCGCAGCATTTCCTCGGTGCGATCCCAGAATTCGTCGGAACCGATGCGCTTGTCCGGCCGCAGCGCCAGCTTGATCGCCAGGTCGGTGAAGCCGAAGTCGGCATACACCTTCATCGCCTGCAGGTGGAACGCGGTGACTTCCTCCTCGACCTGCTCCGGCGTGCAGAAGATGTGGCCGTCGTCCTGGGTGAACGCACGCACGCGCATGATGCCGTGCAGCGCGCCGGACGGCTCGTTGCGATGGCAACCACCGAACTCGCCATAGCGGATCGGCAACTCGCGGTAGCTGTGCAGGCCGGTGTTGAACACCTGCACGTGGCCCGGACAGTTCATCGGCTTCAGCGCGAAGGTGTGCTTCTCCGACTCGGTGAAGAACATGTTCTCGGCATAGTTGTCCCAGTGCCCGGACTTCTTCCACAGCGACACGTCCAGCACCATCGGGCAGCGCACTTCCTGGTAGCCGCTCTTCTTGTAGACGCCGCGCATGTACTGCTCGACCTGCTGCCAGATCGCCCAGCCGTTCGGATGCCAGAACACCATGCCGGGGCTTTCTTCCTGCTGGTGGAACAGGTCGAGCTGTTTGCCGATCTTGCGATGGTCGCGCTTTTCGGCCTCTTCAAGCTGGTACAGGTAGGCCTTGAGGTCCTTGTCGTTGAGCCACGCGGTGCCGTAGATGCGCGACAGCATGGCGTTGTTGGAATCGCCACGCCAATACGCGCCGGCCACCTTCATCAGCTTGAACGAACGCAGCTTGCCGGTGTTCGGCACGTGCGGGCCGCGGCACAGGTCGGTGAACTCCCCCTGCGAATATAGCGACAGCGGCTCGTCCGACGGAATCGACGCGATGATCTCGGCCTTGTAGCTCTCGCCCATGCCGCGGAAAAACGCCACCGCCTCGTCGCGCGATTTCACGCTGCGCGTCACCGGCAACTGTTCGGCCACGATCTTGTGCATCTCCGCCTCGATCTTCGGCAGATCGTCGGGCGTGAGCGGGCGTTCGTAGGCGAAGTCGTAATAGAAGCCGTTCTCGATCACCGGGCCGATCGTGACCTGCGCGCCAGGGAACAGCCGCTGCACCGCCTGGCCCATCAGGTGCGCGGTGGAATGGCGCAGGATCTCCAGTGCCTCGGGGCTCTTCTCGGTGACGATCTGCAGGCTGGCGTCGTGCTCGATAGAAAAGCTGGCGTCGACCAGCTTGCCGTCGACCTTGCCGGCCAGCGTCGCCTTGGCCAGACCGGCGCCGATGGAGGCGGCGACCTCCTGCACGGTAACCGGGTGATCGAACGGCCGCTTGCTGCCGTCGGGTAGCGTGATCTCAATCATGGGAAGCATTCTCTGAAAAGCAAAAAAGGGCATACGCCCTTCTTTCGTTAAAACATACAAGGCGCAGGGGGCATCAGCAGGAGCAGCGGGTAGTCGCCATGTCGCACCTCTCGGCCAGCGCTGGCGCGGGCCACCTTGGTCTTGTGGAACGGCAGAGACGCTAGTTTAGCCCAAATCCACTGTCAATCCTCGCCTTCACGGGCTCGCCTACAGCGCCCCGCTATAGAATGGGCGGGTCTTCCGAGGGTTTTCCATGCGCATTTTGGTTACCGGCACCGCCGGCTTCATCGGCGCCGCCCTGGCGCAACGCCTGCTGGCGCGTGGCGACGTGATTCATGGCTTCGACAACCACAACGATTATTATGATCCGACACTGAAGGAAGCCCGCCTGGCGCGCTTCGCCGACCACCCGAACTACACCCATCAACGCGCCGACCTGGCTGACGCCGATGCCGTGGACCAGGCGTTCGCCACGTTCAAGCCGCAGCGCGTGGTGAACCTGGCGGCCCAGGCCGGCGTGCGCTATTCGATCCGGAACCCGCGCGCCTACGTGCGGAGCAACCTGGCTGGTTTCGTGAACGTGCTGGAGGGATGCCGGGACCACAAGGTCGAACACCTCGTCTACGCCTCGTCCAGCTCGGTCTACGGCGCCAACCGCAAGCTGCCATTCGCCGTCGAGGATGCGGTCGATCATCCGGTCAGCCTGTACGCAGCCAGCAAGAAGGCCAATGAACTGATGGCTCACACGTATAGCCATCTATACGGCCTGCCGACCACCGGCCTGCGCTTCTTCACCGTGTATGGGCCGTGGGGCCGGCCGGATATGTCGCCGATCCTGTTCGCCGATCGCATCAGCCGCGGCGAACCGATCGACGTATTCAACTTCGGCCATCACAGCCGCGACTTCACCTATATCGACGACATCGTCGAGGGCGTGATCCGCACGCTCGATCACCCGGCCGAACCCGATCCGGCATACAACGCCGAGCTGCCGAATCCCGGCACGTCGAATGCGCCGTACCGCGTCTACAACCTGGGCAACGACCAGCCGGTGCAGTTGCTGCGCTTCATCGAACTGCTGGAACAGAACCTCGGTCGCACCGTGGAAAAGCGCCTGCTGCCGATGCAGCCTGGCGATGTGCCCGACACCTGGGCCGACGTGTCGGCGCTACGCCGCGAAGTGGGCTACGCGCCGGGCACCTCGATCGAGGATGGCGTGGCCCGCTTCGCCGAGTGGTATCGCAGCTACTACCATGCAGGCTGACCGGCGCACGGCCGTGGATGCAACCTCCCGCGCCGCGGTCTCAGAACGGCTTGGCGATCACCAGGTAGATCACGCCGAGCAGCAGCAGCACCGGCAGCTCGTTGAGCCAGCGCAGCGCTCGTGACGACGGCAAGGCGGCGCTCTTTTCGCAGCGCCGGAGCAATCGTCCGCACCAGATGAAGTACGCCAGCAACACGGCGACCGCGGTGAGTTTGGCGTCGATCCAGTGCATGCCCCCCGTCACGTTTGGCAATGCCTGCGGAAACACCCGCCAGCCCTGCCACAAGGCTAGCCCGAACACGAACGCGATGCCGAACATGTTGTGGCCGAACTTGTACAGCCGCCGTCCCATCAGCTGCAGCCGCGCCTGCACGGCAGGCTCATTGGCGGTCTCGGCCATGTTCACCAGGATCCGCGGCAGGTAGAACACCGTTGCCATCCAGGCGATGACGAACAGCAGATGCAGCGACTTGATCAGCAGATAGGTCATGGGCGATACACGTGGCCGCTGCAATCCGCAGCGACGGCGATGATAGCGCGAGCCCGATCGCGCCAGGAACGCGCTCAATCCCGAGCCGGTCCGATCCGCTCGATCAGCGCCTGCAGGAGTCGTTCCTGCAGACCCGAATCGAGCGGGGCATTGTGGCGGTCGGTCAGCTGGAAGAAGTCCTCCACGCGTTCCCCGAACGTGGCAATGCGCGCATCGTGCACACGTACTCCGACCTGCAGCATGACCTGCGCCACCGCAGCCAGCAGGCCGGGGCGGTCGGCACCGACCAGGGCAAGCTGGGTGCGGTCGCCGGCGGCATGGAAACTGATCTTCGGGGTCGTCTGGAAATGCTTCTGATGGCGTGACATGCCGCGCATGCTGGGCTGCACACCGCTCGATTGGGTCAACGCCCGCTGCAGCCGTTGCTGAAGCTCTTCGGCGCGCGCCGTGCTGACCGGCTGCTGGCTGTCGGCATCCAGCAGCAGAAAGGTGTCCAGCGCCATGCCGGTCGGCGAGCTGAGGATGCGCGACTCCACCACCGAGAAGCGCAGGCGGTCCAGCACGGCGGTGACGGTAGCGAACAATCCGTCGCGATCGGGCGTATAGACGAACAGCTCGGTGCTGCCGCGTACCGACAGCGGATGCACCGCGACCAGCGGCAGCGCACCTTTCGCGCGCAGGATCGAAGTGGTCTGCCAGGCGATCTGTTCAGGCCGGTGCCGCAGGAAACTGAGCTGCGGAAAGTCTGCCCATACACGCATCACGTCGGCTTCGGCATGCCCTTCGTTCATCAGCAGCGCCAGCGCGTAGTCGGAGCATTCGCGCACGCGCACGCCGACGTCGCGCGGCAGCTCCACATCGCTGCGCAGCGCATAACGGGTCGACACGCACAAGTCGGACAACAGCCTGTCCTTCCAGCCATTCCACAGGCGCGGACTGGTACCGATGATATCGGCGATGGTCAGCAGGTACAGCTGTCCGAGCCGTTCGCGTTCGCCGACCCGTTCCGCAAACTGGTGCACCACGTCGGGGTCGGTGATGTCCTGCCGCTGGGCGGTGGTACTCATCAGCAGATGCCAGCGCACCAGCCAGGCGATCCGCTCGACATCGCCGGGCGGCAAGCCCAGTCGCGTGCAGAAGGCGCGCGCGTCGGCCTCACCCAGCACCGAGTGATCGCCGCCGCGGCCCTTGGCGATGTCATGGAACAGCGCCGCAAGGAGCAGCACTTCCGGCTTGGGCAGGCCAGCCCAGATTTCGCGGCCCAGCGCAAATTCGTGCTGGGCGGCCGGGTCGGCAAAACGCGCCACGTTGCGCAATACGCGCAAGGTGTGTTCGTCGACCGTGTAGACATGGAACAGGTCGTACTGCATGCGCCCGAACACCTTGCCGAACGCCGGCAGGATCGCCGCCAGCAGACCGTGCCGGTTCATCCGCCACAGGGCCTCCACCGCTGGCGCACCGCGGCGAAGAAGTCGCAGAAAGGCCGCCAGCACTTCGTCATCGTCGGCCAGCGCGTCGCCGTGCGCCGCCGTGGCCTGGTGGATGCGCCGCATCGTGTCGGCGCTGAAACCCACCACGCCGGGCTGGTCCAGCCGAGTGATGAAAATTTCCACCAGCGCGGCAGGACGCCGCATGAACAATTGCGGATCACGCGCAGCCAGCCGCGAGCCATAGCGCAGAAAATCTGCACCGACCGGCACAGCCTCGCCCGGCGGTTCCAGCATCTCCACGAAGCGCTCGGCCACCTGCACACCCAGCCGCTCGACCTGGCTGGCCGCGCGGTAGTAGCCCTGCATGAACTGCTCGACGCCGAGGTTTTTCTCATGCTCATCCTCGAAGCCCAGCCGGGTTGCCAGCGCCCGCTGGTAATCGAACAACAACCGCTCCTCCGGCCTGCCGGCTTCCAGATGCAGCGCGTAGCGATAGCGGCGCAAGGTCGCTTCGGACAGCTCCAGCGTGGCCAGCTCGGCCGGATCCAGCAGCCCCTCGGCCACCATTCCGGCCAGGTCGTCCACGTGCGCCAGCCGCCGCGCCATCCAGCGCAGCGAATCGAGCGTGCGCAGGCCGCCCGGGCCGTCCTTGAGGTTCGGCTCCAGGTTGTAGGCGGTATCGTCGTAGCGGGCGTGACGCGCATCGCGTTCGGCCAGCCGTGCGGCCAGGTATCTCGGCGGCGGCCACAGTGCGGGATCATCGACGATGGCGCGCAAACGCTCGTCGAGCGCCGGATCCCCGGCCAGCCGCCGCGCGTCCAGCAAACTGGTGAACACACTGGCATCCTGCGCGGCCAGCGCGCGGCATTGCACCGGATCGCGCACCGCATGGCCGACCTTGAGGCCGGTATCCCACAGCGTGGCGAAGAACTGCTCCAGCGCGCGCAACCGTGCCGGGTCGGGCAGGCTCACCAGCGCCAGCAGATCGACATCCGAGTACGGAAACAGCAGGCCTCGACCGAAGCCGCCGACCGCGAACAGTGCCGTCCCGCCGACCTCGCCCAGGCAGGCCATCCACACATGGGCCACCACCCGCTCCACCGACTCGCCCCGCCGCCGCGCAAGCGCACTGGCATCGGCGCCGTTGCGAAACGCGGTGGCAAGCGCCCGGTCGACATCGCCCAGCAGCTGCCGCAAGGCGCGGCGTGCTTCCGCCGACACGCCCGAACGCGGCACCGCCACCGGCAGGCGCGGCAACGGCGGCAGGGCGATGGGAGAGTTGGACGGCATGACTTGGCGATTCTCCGAGCGCGTGGAAATCCGCTGGCGGGCGATGCCTTCGGAAGCATCCCGCCGACGGGTTCCTACAAGGGAATCATCAGGCGTCCGGCCACGCCGTGAGTATCTCGAAGCCGTCGTCGGTCACCGCTATGGTGTGCTCCCATTGCGCCGACAGCGAATGGTCCTTGGTCACCACCGTCCAGCCATCCGGCAACTGGCGGGTATGCGGCTTGCCGGCGTTGATCATCGGCTCGATGGTGAAGGTCATGCCTTTCTTCAGCTCCACGCCCATGCCGGGCTTGCCGTAGTGCAGCACCTGCGGCTCGTCGTGATAGACCTTGCCGATGCCGTGACCGCAGTATTCCCTCACCACGCTGAAACCGGCCGCCTCGGCATGCTGCTGGATCGCGTGACCGATGTCGCCCAGGGTGGCGCCCGGGCGCACTGCTTCGATGCCGCGCATCATCGCCTCGAAGGTGATGTCGACCAGCCGCCTGGCCAGTACGGACGGCGTGCCCGCGATGTACATGCGGCTGGTGTCGCCATGCCAGCCGTCTTTGATCACGGTGACGTCCAGGTTGACGATGTCGCCGTCCCTGAGCACCTTGCCCTCGTTCGGGATGCCGTGGCAGATCACGTGGTTGACCGAGGCGCACAGGGTCTTGGGAAACCCGTGGTAGCCGACGTTGGCGGGAATCGCCTTCTGCACGTTGACGATGTGCTCGTAGGCGCGCCGGTCCAGCTCCTCGGTAGTGACGCCGGGCTTGACGTACTCCTTGAGCATCGCCAGCACTTCGGCGGCCAGCTTGCCGGCGACGCGCATGCCTTCGAGGTCTTCGGGGGATTTCAGGGTAATGGCCATGGATTCCACTTCATATGGCGACAGAAGCCCGGCGGTTCAACGCAAAAACCGCCGGCAACTTGCCGCGCTGCCGGCGCACCGGCTACAATTTCGGAGTTTTGCTGATCTGGCGTGGCTGTTTCGGCAGTCGGCCAGCGCAAAGCGAACCGGGATTGTAACCCCCAGCGGTACAACACCCAAACCAACGCCACACACGCATCGGCACCGCCTTCGGGGTGCTGCGCCTTGCCCACCAATGCAGTCGGGCTGGTCGCGGTCGAAGCCGGGGATGCGTGGAGGTCCCAACCCCCGGGCTCATCGAGCCCATACAATTCGGAGTTACACCCATGGCCCAAGTCACCATGCGCCAGATGCTCGAAGCCGGCGTCCATTTCGGTCACCAGACCCGTTACTGGAACCCCAAGATGGCCCCGTACATCTTCGGCGCCCGCGGCAAGATCCATATCATCAATCTCGAAAAGACCCTGCCGCTGTTCACCGATGCGATGAATTTCCTGTCGGGCCTGGCGCAGAAGCGCGGCACCGTGCTGTTCGTGGGCACCAAGCGCTCGGCCCGCGAGCCGCTCGCCGAAGAGGCTGCACGCGCCGGCATGCCGTTCGTCACCTCGCGCTGGCTCGGCGGCATGCTGACCAACTTCCGCACCGTGAAGCAGTCCGTGTCGCGCCTGAAGGAGCTGGAAGCGGCCGAGACCGACGGCTCGTTCGAGAAGCTGGTCAAGCACGAAGTGCTGGCCCGTCGCCGCGAGCGCGACAAGCTGCAGGCTTCGCTGGGCGGCATCAAGGACATGAACCGCCTGCCCGACGCGCTGTTCGTGATCGACATCGGCCACGAAGACATCGCCGTGCAGGAAGCCAAGAAGCTGGGCATCCCGGTGATCGCCGTGGTCGACACCAACTACAACCCGGAACTGGTCGACTACGCCATCCCGGGCAATGACGACGCGATCCGCGCGATCCAGCTGTACGCCCGTGCCGCCGCCGACTCGATCCTCGAAGGCAAGGCTGCCGCGCCGGCCGCCGCCCAGGGCGACGCGAACGACTTCGTCGAACTGGACGAGGAAGGCAACCCGGTCGCCAAGATCGATCGCAAGCCGGCCCCGCGCCGCGACGCCGCCCCGCGCAAGAGCGCACCGCGCCGCGACGGCGGCCGTGAAGGCGGCCGCGGGCCGCGCAACGACGGCGCACCTGCCGCCAAGTAGGCGCAACGACGGCGGGTGATTCCGCTGTCGCATCCGCACGCGATAACCGCGCCGTGGCACTCAACTGCCACGGCGCATCAAGCATTAGAGGACTACCGATGAGCAATATTTCCGCCCAACTGGTCAAGGACCTGCGCGAGCGGTCCGGCGCCGGCATGATGGAATGCAAGAAGGCGCTGGTCGAGAACAACGGCGACATCGAAATCGCGATGGAATGGCTGCGCAAGTCCGGCCTGGCCAAGGCCGACAAGAAGGCCAGCCGCATCGCCGCCGAAGGCCGCATCGTGGCCGCCCAGGCACCGGGCAAGGCCGTGCTGGTCGAGATCAACTGCGAGACCGACTTCGTCGGCAAAGATGCCAGCTTCCTGAAGTTCACCGACACCGTCGCGGACGTGGCGCTGAATTCCGGCGCCGCCGACATCGACGCGCTGAAGGCTGCCGCCTATCCGGGGGCCAGCAACGTCGAGGAAGCCGCCAAGGTCCTGATCGCCACCATCGGCGAGAAGATCGACGTACGCCGCATGGCCGTCGTGAAGAATGATGGCGTGATCGGCAGCTACACCCACGGCGGCCGCATCGGCGTGCTGGTCGCGCTCAAGGGCGGCTCCGAAGAGCTGGCCAAGGGCATCGCGATGCATGTCGCCGCAATGAACCCGGCCTATGTCCGCGCCGAGGACGTTCCCGCCGAATTCCTGGCCAAGGAAAAGGACATCGCGCTGAGCCAGATGTCGGACAAGGAAAAGGCCAAGCCGGCCGAGATCCTCGAGAAGATTGTCGCCGGCAAGGTCCACAAGATCATCGCCGAAGTCACCCTGCTCGGTCAGCCGTACGTGCTGGACACCAACACGAGCGTAGCCGACGCGCTGAAGAAGGAAGGCGCCGATGTCATCTCGGTGGCCCGTCTGGCCGTCGGCGAAGGCATCGAAAAGGTCCAGGAAGACTACTTGGCCGAAGTGGCCAAGGCGATGCAGGTCTAAGCGACTCCAGGCATCAAGCTGCAAAAAAGGCCGCGGGAAACCGCGGCCTTTTTTGTGGGCGAACCCCTTATGAATCACGTCGTCACCCGCTTGGGGCGGCGGAAGCTCCCAACCATTGCAGCGACAGCACCACGCCAGCGTTCCGGCAGGTGCCCGCTGCAGCTACAATGCACCGGTTTGCCCACACAATCCGGAGATTCCATGAGCGACCAGCCCAAGTACCACCGCATCCTGCTCAAGCTCTCCGGTGAAGCGCTGATGGGCGAGGCCGACTACGGCATCGATCCGAAAGTGATCGGCCGGCTCGCCGACGAGATCATCGAGGTGCAGAAGGCTGGAGTCCAGATCGGCATCGTGATCGGCGGCGGCAACATCTTCCGCGGCGCCGGCCTGGCCGCGGCCGGCATGGACCGGGTTACCGGCGATCACATGGGCATGCTGGCCACGGTGATGAACGCGCTGGCGATGCAGGACGCGATCGAGAAACGCGGCGGCTTTGCGCGCGTGACCAGTGCGATCCAGATTCATGACGTGGCCGAGGACTACATCCGCCGCCGCGCCATCCGTCACATCGAGAAGGGCCGCATCGTGCTGTTCGCCGCCGGCACCGGCAACCCGTTCTTCACCACGGATTCGGCCGCCGCCCTGCGCGCGGTGGAAATCGGCGCCGACCTGTTGCTCAAGGCGACCAAGGTCGATGGCGTCTACACCGCCGATCCGGCCAAGGATCGCCATGCCACCCGTTACGACCGGCTCGGCTACGACGACGTGATCGAGCGCAAGCTGGCGGTGATGGACACGGCCGCGATCGCCCTGTGTCGTGACCAGAAATTGCCGCTGCGCATCTACGACATGACCGTCCCGGGCAACCTGATGCGGATCATGCAGGGCCAGCCGATCGGCACCCTGGTCGACGGCGACTGATCGCATCCTGCCAAGCCGCCGCTCCGTCACTGCTATAATCGAATGTTGCTGATTTCGCCGGGATACGCACATGCTCAATGACATCAAGAACGATGCCCAGACCCGCATGGGCAAGAGTATCGAATCACTCAAGCACGACCTCACCCGCATCCGCACCGGTCGCGCCAGCACCGCGCTGGTCGATGGCATCAAGGTGCCCTACTACGGCGCCGACATGCCGTTGACCCAGGTCGCCTCGGTATCCCTGGCCGACGGACGCACCATCCTCATCACGCCGTGGGAAAAAACCATGGTGGCGCCGATCGAGAAGGCGCTGATGGCCTCCGACCTGGGCATCACACCGACCACCGCCGGCACCGTGATCCGCCTGAACATGCCGCCGCTCACCGAGGAGCGCCGCAGGGAACTGGCCAAACATGTCGGCCATGAAGGCGAGAACGCCAAGATCGCGATCCGCAACGTGCGCCGCGACGCCCTGCAGCAGGTCAAGGACCTGCTCAAGGAGAAGCTGATCACCGAAGACGACGATCGCCGCATCGATGATGAAATCCAGAAGCTCACCGATCGCGCGGTCAAGGATGTCGACGCCGTGGTCAAGGCGAAGGAAGAGGAGCTGATGGCGCTCTGAGCGCCATCACTTCCGCCATGCCCGGCGCCGAAGCCGTTCCGCGCCATATCGCCATCGTGATGGACGGCAACGGCCGCTGGGCCAAGGCTCGCCATCGTCCACGCAGCTTCGGCCACAACGCCGGGCGCAAGGCGGTGCGCGAGGTGATCGAGGCCTGTTTGCGCGAAGGCGTGCAGGCGCTGACCCTGTTTGCGTTCTCCAGCGAGAACTGGCAGCGCCCGCAGGACGAAGTGGGCGCCCTGATGGGTCTGTTCGTGCGCGCGCTGGACAAGGAAGTGGACGAACTGCATGGCCACGGCGTGCGCCTGCGCTTCATCGGTGACCTGGCGGCGTTCGACGAGCCGTTGCGCCAGCGCATGCGGTCCGCCATGGACCATACGGCCGGCAACGACGAGCTGCAGGTGAACATCGCGGTGAGCTACGGCGGCCGCTGGGACATCGTGCAGGCCAGCCGCCAGGCCGCCGCCGCGGTGGCGCGCGGCGAGTTGCGCGTGGACGAGATCGACGAAACCCGGCTGGGCCAGTGGATGAGTCTGGCCGACCTGCCGCCACTGGACCTGTTCATCCGCACCGGTGGCGAATGCCGCATCAGCAACTTCCTGTTATGGCAGGTCGCCTACGCCGAACTGTATTTTACCGATACCTTGTGGCCCGATTTCGACCAGGCTTGCCTGCGCCAGGCCATCGAAGACTATGCCCGCCGCGAGCGCCGTTACGGCCGCATAAGTGAGCGGCCCGCCACCGCCTCCTGAGGATTCCCATGCTGCTTCAGCGCTTTCTTACCGCCCTGGTGCTCGCGCCCCTGGCGATCCTGATCATCCTGCTGCCGTCGACCGCCATATTCGCGTTGATCGTCTCGGTGGCGTTTCTGGCGGCCTGGTGGGAATGGGCCGAGCTCAGCGGGCTGAAAAACCGTGCCGCCCAGGTCGGGCTGCTGGTCGTGGCGATGGTGGTCTTCGCGTTGCTGTGGCGGCTGCACGGCACCGCGGCTACCCCGCTGCTGCTGGGTGCCGGAGTTGCGTGGTGGTTGCTGGCCTGCGTGTGGCTGCGCCACTTTGCATTCGGCGCGGCGCCCACCGGCGAAAATCGCGCGCTGAAGCTGTTGGGCGGCGCGTTCGTGATATTTCCCGCGTGGGTCGCGCTGACCGCCATCCACGCCCAGCCGCACGGCCACTGGTGGACCCTGCTTGCGCTGGTGATCGTGTGGACCTCCGATATCGGCGCCTATTTCAGCGGCCGCACATTCGGCAAGCGCAAGCTGGCCCCGCAGATCAGTCCCGGCAAAACCTGGGCCGGCGCCTATGGCGCCATGGTGGCGGGCGTGCTGGTGGCCGGCGTCGGCGGCTGGCTGCTCGGGGTCCGAGACGGCCGGCTGGCCGCGCTGGCATGTCTGGCGGCGATCACCGTGGCGGTCTCGATCGTTGGCGACCTGATCGAGAGCCTGATGAAGCGGCACGCCCGGGTCAAGGATTCGGGCAGCATTTTCCCTGGACACGGCGGCCTGATGGACCGACTGGACAGCGTGTTCGCCGCGTTGCCGGTATTTGCCGCCGGCGTGCTGCTGCTGGATCTTCCGGGGCCATGATGAACAACGTCGCCGTCCTCGGCGCCACCGGCTCCATCGGCGGCAGCACGCTTGACGTCATCGCGCGTCATCCGGATCGCTTCCGCGCCACCGTGCTCACCGCCCATCGCAATGTCGAAGCATTGGTTGCGCTGTGCGTGCAGCACCGCCCGCAACTGGCGGTGATCGCCGACGCGGCCATGCAGGCGGAGCTGGCGCGCCGGCTCCGCGCGGCAGGCGTGCATTGCGAAGTGGCCAGCGGCCACGCCGCCGTGACCGCCGCGGCGGCCAGCAACCTGTGCGACACGGTCGTGGCCGCGATAGTGGGTGCCGCCGGACTGGCATCGACGCTGGCCGCGGCGCGGGCGGGCAAGCGCCTGCTGCTGGCCAACAAGGAATCGATCGTTATGGCCGGGCCGCTGCTGCTGGACGCGGTGAACCGTGGCGGCGGCGCATTGATCCCGGTCGATTCCGAACACAACGCGCTGTTCCAGTGCCTGCCCCCGCAGTGCCTGCCCGGCCAGCAACCGGCCTTGCGCAAAGGGGGCGTGCGCCGCCTCATCCTGACCGCATCCGGCGGCCCCTTCCGCGGCCGCACGCGGGCGCAGCTGGCCGATATCACGCCGGAGCAGGCCTGCAAACATCCGAACTGGGTGATGGGCCGCAAGATCTCGGTCGACTCGGCCACCTTGATGAACAAAGGGCTGGAGGTGATCGAGGCGCACCACCTCTTCGGCGCGCCGGCCGATGCGATCGATGTGGTGGTGCATCCGCAAAGCCTGATCCATTCGATGGTCGAGTACGACGACGGCTCGGTGCTGGCGCAGCTGGGCAACCCGGACATGCGCACCGCCATAGCCCATGCGCTGGCCTGGCCGGAGCGGGTGGAGGCCGGCGTCGCCCCGCTGGATCTGACAGCGTGCGCGCCGCTCCAGTTCGAGCCGCCGGATCTGCTCACCTTCCGCTGCCTGGCGCTGGCATTCCAGGCGCTGCGCGAAGGCGGCGACGCCCCAGCCGTGCTGAACGCCGCCAACGAGATCGCGGTGGAGGCCTTCCTGGCCGGCGCGCTGCCGTTCCTGTCGATTGCCGACGTGGTCGAGGCGGTGCTGGCGGAACTGCCGGCGCAGGCCGTGGTCGATGTTGAGTCCCTGTGTGAACGCGACCGGGTCGCCCGTGAAGCAGCCCGCCGCATCCTGCGCAATGCTTGCTGATATTCTTGCTTCGATGACTTTTCCGTACGGTACCTGATGACTCCCTTTTTTGGCTCGGTGTTCTGGTTGCTGGTCACGCTTGGCGTGCTGGTGACCTTTCATGAATTCGGCCACTACTGGGTCGCTCGCCGCTGTGGCGTCAAGGTGCTGCGTTTTTCGGTCGGTTTCGGCAAGGCCATCTGGAAACGCGTGGGCCGCGACGGCACCGAATACCAGATCGCCGCGATCCCGCTGGGCGGCTACGTCAAGATGCTCGACGCCCGCGAAGGCGAGGTCGATCCCGCCTTGCGCGACCAGGAGTTCACCGGCAAATCCGTGTGGAAGCGCATCGCCATTGTTGCGGCGGGCCCCGGATTCAACCTGATCTTCACCTTGGCGGCGTTCTGGCTGATGTTCATGCTAGGCCGCCCGGACGTGGCGCCGGTGGTAACGGCGGCGCCGCAAAGCCTCGCCGCCAGGGCCGGTATCCAGGCTGGCGACCGCATCCTCAGCGTCGATGGCCGGCAGGTCAGCTCCTGGACCGATTCGATGGACGCGGTCGCCAACGCCCTGCTCGGCCGCATGCCGCTGCCGCTCACCGTGCGCGGCCACGACGGCCAGCCACGCCAGCTGGTCCTGCCCCTGGATGAATTGCCGCCGGGCCAGGACGTGGTGCATTACCTGGACAAGCTCGGGCTGCAACTGGCGCCACCGCCGGCCGTCGCCGCCACCGTGATGGCCGGTCAGCCCGCGGCGCTGGCGGGCATGCAAGGGGGTGACCGCATCGTCAGCGTCAACGGCAAGCCGGTGAGCGATTTCGTTGCGTTCGGCAAACAGGTACAGGCCGACGCCGCCACCTCGCCGCGGATGGCTATCGTGGTGGAACGGGCCGGCCGCACGCTGCCATTGAACGTCACCGTCCGATGGGAATCGCTGGAAGGTCAGCCGCAGAAGTGGGTGATGGGTGTCGGCGCGCCACCGATCGAGCCGGCCACCGTGCGCTATGGCCCGGTCCGGGCGCTGGCTGCCTCCTTCAGCACCACCTGGCGCAACACCACGCAGACCTTCGGCATGCTCGGCAAGATGCTCACCGGCGAAGCGTCGACCCGCAATCTCTCCGGTGTCATCGGCATCGCCGAAGTGGCCAATCAATCGGCCAACATGGGCCTGCCGTGGTTCCTGCAATTTCTGGCGCTGGTGTCGCTGAGCCTGGCGATCCTCAACCTTCTGCCGATCCCGGTCCTGGATGGCGGACACCTGCTGTATTATCTTGTGGAGTTGGTCAAAGGCAGTCCGGTCAGCGAACAAGCGATGATCATCGGCCAGTACATCGGGCTGGCATTGCTGTTCACGCTGATGGGGTTGGCGTTCTACAACGACATCCATCGCCTGCTGCTGTCGTGACACCGGTGGCCGCGGACAACGGCGCATCGGCAGCACGCCGGCCGGCAGCAGCGAGACGCGGTGGCGTGTTGGCCATGTCAATCCTGCCTTGGATGGCAGACTCTTTCGAGGCAGGGTCCCGCCCTGCCTCATGCGTTGATCGGAGCGGCCGCGCTGGCCGTTTCATCGAAATAACCCAACGGAATCGACGATGAAGCGTATCGCCGCGCTGATCCTGCTTGCCTCCCTCTCCGCCAATGCGTTTGCGTTCGACCCGTTCGTGGTGTCGGACATTCGCATCGACGGCCTCAGCCGCATTTCCGCCGGTACGGTTTACAACTACCTGCCCATCAACAAGGGTGACCGGCTGACCAGCGACGAAGCCCAGCAGGCCATCCGGGCGCTGTACCAGACCAAGTTCTTCAGCGACGTGGAATTCGATCGCGAGGGCGACATCCTGGTGATCAAGGTGGTCGAGCGGCCGTCCATCGCCAAGCTGACGCTGCGCGGCAACAAGGACATCAAGACCGATGACCTGAAGAAAGGCCTGAAGGAAATCGGCCTCACCGAGGGCGAGACCTTCGACCGCCTGGCGCTGGACAACGTGCAGCAGGAGCTGATCCGGCAGTACTACAACCGCGGCAAGTACAACGTGTCGGTCGATCCTCACGTGACCCGGCTCGACCGCAACCGCGTGGCGGTCGAGATCGAGATCCGCGAGGGCAAGGCGGCCAAGATCAAGGAGCTGAACATCCTGGGCAACCACGCGTTCACCGACAAGCAGATCCGCGACGGTTTCGAATCGGACACCAGCAATTTCATGTCATGGTATTCGAAGGACGACCAGTACTCGCGCGAGAAACTCTCCGGCGATCTCGAGAAGCTGCAGTCCTATTACATGGATCGAGGCTACGCCGACTTCGGCGTCGATTCCACGCAGGTGGCGATCGCGCCGGACAAGCGCGCGATGTATATCGACGCCAGCATCAAGGAAGGCGAGATCTACAAGGTTGCCGACGTCAAGCTGCTCGGCGAGCTGATCCTGCCGGAGAAAACCATGCGCCAGCTGGTTTTCGTGAAGGAAGGCGAGACCTTCAACCGCGGCGCCATCGAAGAGAGCACCAAGGCGATCAAGGCGGTGCTGGCCAACATCGGCTACGCCTATGCCAAGGTCACTCCGGTGCCCAAGCTGGACAAGCAGAAGCGTACCGTCGATCTCACCATGTATGTCGAGCCAGGTCAGCGCGTTTACGTGCGCCGCGTGGTCTTCGAAGGCAATACCCGCACCGAGGACACCGTGCTGCGCCGTGAGATGCGCCAGCTCGAGGGTTCCTGGTATTCGCAGGCCGCGCTGGACCGCTCCAAGATCCGCCTGCAGAAGCTCGGCTATTTCAAGAAGGTCGACATCGACAAGAAACTGGTGCCGGGCACGCAGGACAAGGTCGACGTCAGCGTCAAGGTCGAGGAGCAATCCGCCGGCAGCATGCAGTTCGGTGTGGGTTATTCGCAGTACTCGGGCGTCATCCTGAACGCCTCGGTATCGCAGAACAACCTGTTCGGCACCGGCGACAGCTTCTCGATCAGCGGCGAGCGCAGCAGCTACCAGACCAATCTCGGCGTCAACTATTACAACCCCTATCTGACCGACAGCGGCATCGGCATCGGCTACAGCGCGTCGTACTCGAAGACCGATTACGGCAATACCGATTTCGCGAACTACGCCACCAGCGCCAAGAGTTTCTCCACCTACCTGGGCATACCGGTCAGCGAAACGGATGGCGTGCGCATCGGCATGGGCGTCAGCAGCAACAAGGTCAACCTGTTCGCCGGCTACAGCCCGCAGATCCTGGTCGACTACCAGAACCAGATCGGCAACAAGACGATCCATTCGTGGACCGGTACCCTGGGCTGGAACCACGACACCCGCAACGGCTACTGGGCCCCGACCCGCGGTGGACTGATCTCCGCCACCACCGACATCGCGCTGCCCGGCTCGACCGTGCAGTACTGGAAGCTCACCACCGAGGCCAACCACTACTGGCCGATCGGCAAGGGTTTCGTGCTGTACCTGGATGGCCAGGTCGGCTACGGCAAGACCTACGGCGGCAACGGCATCAGCGACAATGCCTTCGCTGCGCTGAAGGCGGCGAGCCTGGCGGGCAATCCCAACCATGTGCTGACGGACATGCGTCAGGATTTCCCGTTCTGGCAGAACCTCTACGCCGGCGGCGTGCGCGACGTACGCGGTTTCCAGGACAACACGCTGGGGCCGCGGGTGTGCATCGACGGCAGCGCTCCCGGTTCCAACGGCACCTGCAACGGCGGCGCCTACTATTCGCAACCGATCGGTGGCGCGTTCAAGGTACTGGGTACGGCACAGGTGTACCTGCCCCTGCCGTTCCTGAAGGACGTCAATACCGCGCGCGTGTCCTGGTTCATGGACGTCGGCAACGTCTACAAGAATTACCAGACCTTCAATGCAGCGGATCTGCGCGCGTCCACCGGCCTTTCGCTGCAATGGCAGGCGCCGATCGGCCCGCTGATCATCAGCTTCGCGATGCCGTTCCGCTCGTCGGCCGCGGACCGCCATTACGAGGAGCGGATCCAGTTCACCTTCGGCAGTCAGTTCTGACCTGATCCAGGCGATCAGGGCACCAAAGAAAGCGCGGCCCGGCCGCGCTTTCTTTTGCCGGCGGGCCGCGCAACGCACCCCGTAACCCCAGCCTCTACAATGACCACAGGTTCTGGAGCCATGCATGAGCGCAATCCACCACACCGTCGCCGAACTGGCTGACAGTTTCGGACTCAGCTTCCGTGGCGACGGCGCGCGCGCCATCGATGGCGTCGGCACCCTGGCCGGCGCCGGCCCCACCCAGCTGAGCTTTCTTTCCAACAGCAAGTACACCGCCCAGCTGGCGACGACTCGCGCGGGAGTGGTGGTGCTGCGTGAGGAGAACCTCGGCGACTGCCATGGCACGGCGCTGATCGCCCGCGATCCCTACGTCGCCTACGCACGGATCGCCGCGCTGTTCGAGCGATTGCCCGCTGCACCACCCGGCATTCATCCCAGCGCCGTGATCGCGGACGGCGCCCGGATCAGCAACAGCGCCAGCATCGGCCCGTGCTGCGTGATCGGCAGCGGCGCCGTGATCGAAGACGGGGCCATCCTGGGTCCGCATTGCATCCTTGGCGAGAACTGCACGGTTGGCGCCCAGTCCCGGCTGGTGGCGCGGGTCACCCTGGTCACGCGGGTCACGCTGGGGCGGCGCGTACTGGTACATCCCGGCGCCGTGATAGGCTCGGATGGTTTCGGCCTCGCGTTCGACCGCAGCGCCTCCGACCACGGCAGCTGGATCAAGCTGCCGCAGCTCGGTGGCGTGCGCATCGGCGATGACTGCGAGATCGGCGCCAACACCACGATCGACCGCGGCGCGCTGGACGACACCGTGCTGGAAGAGGACGTGCGGCTGGACAACCAGATCCAGATCGCCCACAACGTGCATGTCGGCGCGCACACCGCCATGGCCGGCTGCGCGGCGGTGGCCGGCAGCACGAAGATCGGCCGCTATTGCATGATCGGCGGCGACGCCGGCGTGCTCGGCCATCTGGAACTGGCCGATCGGGTTACCATTACCGCCAAGAGCCTGGTCACGCATTCGATCCGCGAGGCCGGCGAATATTCATCCGGCGTGCCGCTGCAGGACAACCGCCAGTGGCGCAAGAACGCCGCACGCTTCAAACACCTGGACGAGTACGCGCGCCGACTGTCGGTGCTGGAGAAGGACAGCAACAATGAGTAAGAAAATCGGGTCCCTGCTGCTGCCGATCAACGTGGAGCAGATCCAGGAACTGCTGCCGCACCGCTATCCATTCCTGCTGGTGGATCGCGTGATCGAGATCGTACCCGACGTAAGTGTGGTCGCCATCAAGAACGTGACCATCAACGAACCGTTCTTTCAGGGGCATTTCCCCGGCCACCCGGTGATGCCGGGCGTGCTGATCGTCGAGGCGATGGCGCAGGCCGCCGGCCTGCTGACCCAGATCAGCCGGCGCATGAAGGGCGACACCGGCAGCCCGCTCTTCTACCTGGTCAAGGTCGACAACGCGCGTTTCAGTGCGCCCGTGGTTCCCGGCGACCAACTGCGGTTCGAGGTAAGCCTGAAGCGCCTGATGCGCGGCATGGGCCTGTTCGTGGCGCGCACCCTGGTCGACGGCAACGAAGTGGCCAGTTGCGAATTGATGTGCGCCGCGAGGACCGAAAAGTGACTTCGGCCGCCCTGATCCACCCCACCGCACTGATCGATCCTTCGGCTGTCATCGGCGCCAACGTCAGCATCGGCGCCTACAGCGTGATCAGTGCCGAGGTGGAGATCGGCGAGGGCACCACGATCGGGCCGCACGTGGTGATCGAGGGACCGACCCGGATCGGCCGGGACAACCGCATTACCCAGTTCGCCTCACTCGGTGGCGCACCGCAGGACAAGAAATTCGCCGGCGAGCGCACCGAGCTGGTGATCGGAGACCGCAACCTGATCCGTGAGTTCGCCACCATCAACCGGGGCACCGGCGAAGGCGGCGGCATCACCCGTATCGGCAACGACAACTGGGTGCTTGCCTACGTACATGTGGCGCACGACTGCCAGATCGGCAACAACGTGGTGTTTTCCAACTACGCGGCGCTGGCCGGCCACGTGGAGATCGGTGACTGGACGATCCTGTCCGGCTATTCCGGCGTGCACCAGTTCTGCAAGGTCGGCGCCCACGCATTCATCGGCATGGGATGCCTGGTCGGCCATGACGTACCACCGTTCGTGATGATGGCCAACGAGCAGCAGGGCCGTCCGCGTGGCATCAACAGCGAAGGGCTCAAGCGTCGCGGCTTCGACGCCACGCGCATCGCCGCGATCAAACGAGCCTACCGCACCTTGTACATGGCCGGCCTGGCCTTGCCGGAGGCTCGCGAAAAGCTCGCCGAGCAGGCTCGCGAAAGCGAGGACGTGAGGGCCATGCTCGAGTTTCTCGATCATAGTGAGCGCGCGCTGGCGCGATAGGCGCGTGGCGTGACGCTCCGCGTTCTTGCTCTGGTTTTTCGCAGGAGACGATATGCAGAACATTGACGTCTCTGACGCAGCTCCCACCATCGCCATCCTCGCCGGCGAGGACTCCGGCGACCAGCTCGGCGCCGACCTGATCATCGCGCTGCGCCAGCGCTACCCGCGCGCGCGTTTCATCGGCATCGGCGGTGCGCGCATGCAGCGCGAAGGCTTCGAATCCTGGTACGACATCCGCGAGCTGTCGCTGTTCGGCTTCAGCGAGGTGATCAGTCATCTGCCGCGACTTCTGCGGCTGCGCAAGGCGCTGGTGGCGCGACTGCTGCAAACGCGCCCCGCCGTTGTGATCGGCATCGACGCGCCCGATTTCAATCTTGGCGTGGAGCAGCGCCTGAAACAGGCTGGCCTGCTGACCGTGCATTACGTCAGCCCGTCGGTATGGGCCTGGCGCGAGAAGCGTGCCGAGAAGATCGGCCGCAGCGCCAACCGCGTGCTGTGCCTGTTCCCGATGGAGCCGCCCATCTACGCAAAACACGGCATCGATGCCCGCTTCGTCGGCCATCCGCTGGCCGATCGTTTCGCGCTGGTTTCCGATCGGGTAGGCGCGCGCGAATCCCTGCAACTGCCACAGCAGGCGCCGGTGCTGGCGGTGCTGCCGGGCAGCCGGCCTGCCGAGGTGGCACGGCTCGGGCACATTTTCATCGATGCGGCCCGCCGCGTGGCCGCGGCGCTACCGGGGCTGCGCATCGTGATCCCGGCCGCCAACCCGCAGGTACATGGGCGACTCGGCGAGCTGCTGGCCAGCGGCGCGGGCGATGAAGCTGCGCCGCTGCTGCTGGACGGTCACGCGCACGAGGCGATGCTGGCCGCCGACGTGGTGCTGCTCGCCTCCGGCACCGCCACGCTGGAAGCGATGCTGGCCAAGCGGCCGATGGTCGTGGGCTATCGCGTTGCGCCGTTGAGCTATCGGATCGCTCGCGCGCTGAAGATGCTGAAGACCGACGTCTATTCCTTGCCGAACATCCTGGCGCGGGCCAACGGCCTCCGCGGCGACCTGCTGGTGCCGGAGTTCATGCAGGACGACTGCACCGCCGGCAACCTTGCCGGCGCCACGCTTGCGTTGTTTCGCGACAGCGAGCGGCGCGGCGCCATCGTCGCCGCGTTCGAGCAGTTGCATCAGGGTTTGCGCAGCGGCCTGGAAGGGCACGCCGGCGATCGCGCGGCGGCGGCGATCGCCGAGTTGATGGACGAAAAGCATGCCCGTCATTAAGTCTCTCGCAAGCACCCGCCCGCTCACAGCGGGTGTGGACGAAGCTGGTCGAGGTCCGCTGGCGGGCCCGCTGGCGGTGGCTGCCGTGATCCTTGATCCGCGTCGGCCGATCGCCGGACTGGACGATTCCAAGAAGCTCAGCGAGGCCAGACGCGAGGCCTTGTATCGGCAGATTGTCAAACGCGCACTGGCGTACTGCGTGGTGCTGATCGATGTGGATGAGATTGATCGGATCAATATTTTCCAGGCCACCATGGCCGGCATGAGCCGCGCCGTGGCCGGCCTTGCGCTGGTGGCGCACGAGGCGCTGATCGATGGCAACCAGTTGCCGAAGGATCTGCCTTGCCGCGGCCGCGCGATCATCGGCGGCGATGCGCTGGAGCCGGCGATCAGCGCCGCCTCGATCCTCGCCAAGGTCAGCCGCGACCGTCTGATGGTCGAACTGGATGCGGTTCACCCCGGCTATGGTTTTGCGATCCACAAAGGTTACGCAACCCCGGGCCATCTGACCGCATTGCAGCAGTTGGGCCCCTGCCTGCAGCACCGGCGCAGCTTCGCGCCGGTGCGCCTGCTGCTGGATCAGGCGCGCCTGTTCTGAGCGAGCGCAGCGCGCGGCCGGCCAGGTCGCGCTGCAGATGAGATTGCTCGGCATAGCCCATTCGTCTATGCAACTTTTCCCTGCACAGGCGCATCATTCGCTACAGGAGTCCACATCAGCACGGACGCGCCAGCAGCTCTGGCCTGTCCCACAAACGGACCCGCCGACCCGCTGTCCTTCGCGCACATGCAGCGCGTTCATCCGGCCGCAGGAGTCGTGCCATGATGCTTACGAAAAGCCCCTCAACCACACCGCCGATGCCGGCAAGCATGCCCACGGCAATCCACGAGGCACCCGTCGATGCAGGCGGCAACAACCAGACCCACGCCGATTACAACCTGCAACCACTGGCCGTGCCCGGCCTCGATCACTACGTGATCCATATCGAGAAGAGCGAGCGTTTCCATGTGCGGTGAACGCGGCGACCCCGCCCGGGCAAACAACCCGCCCAGGCCGATCCGGCCGCGCTGACGCTGCCGTTGCCGGTGTCTGCGGCAACGCTTCCGCCACTCCGGCCGTCTTGCTAGTCTGGCCATTCCAGACAGGGGATGGATGACATGCGCCGGATGGGAGTTGCTCTGCTCGGGCTGTTGCTGTGCTTCGCCGCCAACGCGGAGATGAAACCCGGCGATACGCCGCCGGACGCACTGGGCACGACCCAGGCCGGACAGGTGGTGAGCATGTCGTCCCTGCGCGGCAAGGTGGTGGTGATCAGCTTCTGGGCCACCTGGTGCGGCTACTGCATGAAAGAGATGCCGGTGCTGGCCAATCTGCAATCGCTGGCTACCGAACGAGGCCTGCCGCTGCAAGTCGTATCCATCGATTCCAAGGAATCCCGTGAGACGTTCGTGCGCAGCTCGCGTGCGCTCAGAAGGAGCCTGCCCTCGCTGTTGCTCACCTGGGATCGCGATGGATCACTGGGCAAGCCCTACGGCGCCGACCAGGGCATTCCGGTCATGGTGATGCTGCACCGGGATGGCACCGTGGCGCACGTCCATGTCGGCTACGGCGAGGACATGCTGGACAGCCTGGTGGCCGAGATCAACGGCCTGCTCGCCGAGCCGCCGCCCGCTTCGGCGGCGGTCGCAGCAAATTGATGGCGGGCCGCCGGCGAGACGCCGCCACGTTTTGTGCAACCCGCGCGGAAGTCAATCTTGCCGCTGGGCGGGGCGCCGGTTAGCCTGCATGGACTCCGCGCGTAAATCTGCATGACCGTCCGCTACACCCACCTCCACCTGCACAGCGAATATTCGCTGGTCGATTCGACCATCCGCATCAAGGCGCTGGTCGCCGCTTGCGTGCGCGACGGCATCCCGGCGGTGGCGCTGACCGACGAGTGCAACATGTTCGCGCTGGTGAAGTTCTACAAGGCGTGCAGCGCCGCGGGCATCAAGCCCATCGGCGGTTGCGACCTGTGGATCAGCGCACCGGACGACCCGCGCCCCTGGCGGCTGACCCTGCTGTGCCAGGACCGCGCGGGCTACCTCAACCTGTCGCGGCTGGTTTCGCGGGCCTGGCAGGAAGGCCAGCACGGAGGCCGCGCCCTGGTCGATGCAGGCTGGTTGAGCACCGGGACCAGCCACGGCCTGATCGCCCTGCTCGGCCGTGACAGCGAAGTGGGACGCATCGCGCAGAACCAGGGCATCGATGCCGCGTTGGTCAAGCTGCGCCCGCTGCAGCGGATGTTCCCCGACCGGCTGTACCTGGAGCTGACCCGCTGCGGCCGAGACGGCGAAGAACACTGGAACAGCGCCGCGCTCGCACTGGCGGCCGAACTCGTGCTCCCCGTGGTGGCGAGCAACGACGTGCGCTTCCTCACCCAGGACGACTTCGGCGCCCATGAGGCGCGTGTATGCATCAACCAGGGGCGGGTGCTGGCGGATCCGAAGCGCCCGCGCGACTACAGCGACCAGCAGTACCTGAAAACGCCGGAGGAAATGGCCGCGCTGTTCGCCGACCTGCCCGAGGCGCTGGAAAACAGCGTCGAGCTCGCCAGGCGCTGCAACCTGGAATTGCAGTTCGGCAAATATTTTCTGCCCGACTTTCCGGTGCCGCGCGGCCACGACCTCAACAGCCACATCCGCGATCTGTCGCGGCAAGGCCTGCGCGAGCGGCTGGCCAGCGCGCCGCTGGCTTCCGGTCATACGCTGGCCGACTACGAGGCGCGGCTGGAGCGCGAGCTCGACGTCATCATCGAGATGGGCTTCCCCGGTTACTTCCTGATCGTGGCGGACTTCATCAACTGGGGCAAACAGAACGGCATTCCGGTCGGCCCCGGCCGCGGTTCCGGCGCCGGCTCGCTGGTCGCCTGGGCGCTGAAGATCACCGACCTGGATCCGCTGCAGTTCAACCTGCTGTTCGAGCGCTTCCTCAATCCCGAGCGCGTGTCGATGCCCGACTTCGACATCGACTTCTGCATGGACCGCCGCGATGAGGTGATCGACTACGTGTCGCGCAAGTATGGGCGCGATCGGGTCAGCCAGATCATCACCTACGGCTCGATGGCGGCCAAGGCCGTGCTGCGCGACTCCGGCCGCGTGCTGAGCATGCCGTACGGCCAGGTCGACCGGTTGGCCAAGATGGTGCCGCCGCGGCCGCTCGACCTCACGCTTTCCGATGCATTGGGCCGCTCGGAAAAATCGAAGAAGGAAACCGATCGCGTCGTCAAGGAATTCTGCGAAACCTACGAGCAGGATGAAGACGCACGCGCGCTGATCGACCTTGCGCTGAAACTCGAAAACCTCACACGCAATGCCGGCAAGCACGCCGGTGGCGTGGTGATCGCGCCCACCCCGCTCACCGACTTCGCCCCGCTGTATTGCGAAGCCGGCGGCGGCGGCGTGGTGACCCAGTACGACAAGGACGACGTCGAGGCGGTTGGCCTGGTCAAGTTCGACTTCCTCGGCCTGCGCACGCTCACCATCATCGACTGGGCGGTGAAGGCGATCAACGCGCGGCGCGCGAAAACCGGCGAAGAGCCGCTGGATATTTCGCAGCTTCCGCTGGACGATCCGAAGCCGTACGAGCTGCTGAAGAAGGCGCAGACCGTCGCAGTGTTCCAGCTCGAATCCTCCGGCATGCAGCGCATGCTGAAAGACGCAAAACCGGACCGCTTCGAGGACATCATCGCGCTGGTGGCGCTGTATCGTCCCGGCCCGATGGACCTGATCCCCAGCTTCATCGCGCGCAAGCACGGCCGCGAGGACGTGGAATATCCCGACCCGCGCGTCGAGCCGATCCTGCAAGAGACCTACGGCATCATGGTCTACCAGGAGCAGGTCATGCAGATGGCGCAGATCGTGGGCGGCTACTCGCTCGGCGGCGCCGACCTGCTGCGCCGCGCGATGGGCAAGAAAGACGCCGAGAAGATGGCCAAGGAGCGCGCCAAGTTCCGCGAAGGCGCGGCGAAGGACGGCCTGCCCGGCGACAAGGCCGACACCATCTTCGACCTGATGGAGAAGTTCGCCGGCTACGGCTTCAACAAATCGCACGCTGCGGCTTACGCGCTGGTCAGCTACCAGACCGCGTGGCTGAAGGCGCACTATCCCGCCGAGTTCATGGCCGCCACGATTTCCGCGGACATGGACAACACCGACAAGGCGGTGACCTTCCTCGACGAATCGCGCGCACTCGGCATCACCGTGCAGCCGCCCGACGTCAATGCGTCGGAGTACATGTTCGTCGCGATCGAGCCCAAGGTTATCCAGTACGGCCTGGGCGCGATCAAGGGCGTCGGCCAGGGCGCGTGCGAGGCGATCGTCGCCGAGCGTGCGCACGGCAACTACACCGACCTGGCCGATTTCTGCCGCCGGGTCGATCCGGGCCGGCTCAACCGCCGCGTGCTGGAAGCGCTGATCCTGTCCGGTGCACTCGATGCGCTGGCTCCGAACCGCGCCAGCCTGATGGTGCAACTGCCCGGTGCGATCAAGGCCGCCGAGCAGCATCTGCGCGACAAGCAGTCGGGCCAGAACGACATGTTCGGCGCGGCGACGGGCGCCCTGACCCCGGTGCTGAAGATCGACCTGCCGACGGTGGCGGAGTGGCCGCTGGAACAGTTGTTGCAGGGCGAACGCGACACCCTCGGCCACTACTTGTCCGGGCACCCCACCGACCCGTGGAAGGACGAACTGGCGCAGCTCTCCACCTGTCCGCTGGGCGAGATCGCCGACCGCTACCAGCCGCCGAAGCCGCGCAAGAACGACGATGGCGACAACAACCGCTTCCGCCGCGGACCGGACACCCCGTGGACGGTGGCCGGCATGGTTACCGCGGTGCGCAAACGCGGCGACAGCGACGCCTTCGTGCGACTGGAAGATGGCGGCGGGATCATCGAGGTGAGCTTCTTCGGCGAGCTGTACCAGCAGATCGCGCCACTGCTCACCCGCGACCAGATGCTGGTCGTCGATGGCGGCCTGCGCATCGACGACTTCTCCGGCGGCGGATTCCAGTTGCGCGCGCGCAGCGCGATGTCCCTGGCCGACGCCTGCCGCAAGCATGCGCGGTTGCTGCAGTTGAAATTGAACGGCATCGGCCCCGAGTTCATCGATCAGCTGCAACACGCGCTGGCCGGCTATCGCGGCGGCCGCGCCAGCGTGACCCTGCACGGCTACCGCAACCGCAACGCGCAAGCCGACATCGAACTGGGTGAGGCGTGGCGCGTCGACGCCATCCCCGAATTGCTGCGCACCGTACGCGCCATGCCCGGCGTCCAGGCCGTACGCCTGCGCATCGTCAAGCAGCAGGACTGACCTCGCTCTGACCCCTCCCCTGCTACAGGGGAGGGTCAACCGACCCTCACTTCCTGCCGCGCTCCATCATCGCCTTCAAGTCCGCGAACGGGTTGCCGGTGGCCGGCGGCGCTTCCTCGACGGCCATCACCCCGCCGCGCACATGGTCGATATGCCGCGAATGCTCGTTGTCGTGGCAGTACACGCACAGCAACTCCCAGTTGCTGCCATCGGCCGGATTGAAGTCGTGGTCGTGGTTGCGATGATGGACGGTCAGTTCCTGCAGGTTCGCGCGGGTGAATTCGCGCGCGCAGCGGCCGCAGATCCACGGGTACATCTTCAGCGCCCGCTCGCGATAGCCCAGCTCGCGTTGCTCGGCGTTGCGTCGCGCCTCGGCCACGATGCGGTCGAGTTTGGCGTTGTCGATGGGCGGCTTGATCGGCATGGTCGGGGCTCGGATGATTACATGTTGGAGCGGACGATAACCCAATCCGGCGAGGCCTGGCGGGCATCGACCGAGGCCGTCTGCAGCCATACGGCGGCGTTCTCGCCTTTTCCTGCGGAACGGTATACTGAGCCGCTCTGTGCCACGAAATGCAACGAATGAACCCCAACTTCCTCGATTTCGAACAACCCATTGCCGAACTGGACGCGAAGATCGAAGAACTTCGCCATGCCAGCAACGGCCAGGCGTTCAATATCGACGAGGAGGTCGGCCGGCTGCGCGAGAAGCTGAAGCTCAAGACCAACGAGATCTTCCGCAACCTCAACTCGTGGCAGACCACCCAGCTCTCGCGCCACCCGGCGCGCCCGTACACGCTCGATTACATCGGCGTGATCTGCGAGGAGTTCCACGAGCTGGCTGGCGACCGCATGTACGCCGAAGACGCGGCCATCGTCGGTGGCCTCGGCCGTATCAGCGGCCGCCCGGTGGTGATCATCGGCCATCAGAAAGGCCGCAACACCAAGGACAAGGTGCGCCGCAACTTCGGCATGCCGCGGCCGGAGGGCTACCGCAAGGCGCTGCGCCTGATGAAGATGGCCGAACGCTTCGGCCTGCCGCTGCTGACCCTGATCGACACCCCCGGCGCCTATCCCGGCGTCGGCGCCGAAGAGCGCGGCCAGAGCGAGGCGATCGCCCGCAACCTGCTGGAAATGGCCGAGCTGAAAGTGCCGATCATCTGCACCGTGATCGGCGAAGGCGGCTCCGGCGGCGCGCTGGCGATCGGCGTGGGCGACCGCACGCTGATGTTGCAGTACTCCACCTATTCGGTGATCTCGCCGGAAGGCTGCGCCTCGATCCTGTGGAAGAGCCCGGACAAAGTGAAGGACGCCGCCGAAGCCCTCGGCATGACCGCGCCGCGACTGCTAGAACTGGGCCTGATCGACAAGCTGGTGCGCGAACCGCTCGGCGGCGCCCACCGCAATCCGCGCTCGATGGCAGTGCGCCTGAAAGCCGTGCTGCTGAAACAGCTCGACGAGCTCGAAGCCATGCCGATCGGCGATCTGCTGGAACAGCGTTACAAGCGTCTGCGCCGTTACGGGGCGTATCAGGAATAGTCCGGCACCCCGGCCAGGCACCCCATCGATGGGCCGGCTGGCGACTTGAAGGGCTCGCGATGCCCATGCGGGCATCTTGCGTCATGCTTGGCCGATCGGTTCGAACGATACCGTGCAAGAGGCACCCATGAACCGTCTGCTGCTCGCCTTCCCCGCCCTCTGGCTTGCCACGGTGCCGGCCATGGCCGCACAAGCACCGATCAACTCGAAAGCGGAGCTGGCGAAGTATCTGCGCGACACCCCCACAGGCACCTCGCCGCTGGATCGGCTGTCGCCCGGCGGCCGCAAACGGTTTCTTGCCCAACTGGTATTCGGGGAGCGCGGACTGGGAGGCTTCTCCTCCGAGGACCCGCGCAGCGAATTGACCCACCCGCAGATCGTCCAGCTTCTCGCCCTGTTCGGCGCCGAGAGCTACGCCCAAGGGGACGGCGTGACACCCGCGCGGCAGGCGCAACTTGAGCGCGAGCGCGCCGCCGACGCAGCAACGCGTGGCTGCGCCGTCAGGACCTGCCCGGAAAGCGAAATCGAGCAGCGCTACGACGAACTGGCCACGTGGAAACCCGACGCCCCTCTGCCGGATACGGAGCGCTTCGTGCGTGTCAGCCAGCATTACGACCGGTTATTCGCCAGCTACCAGTCGGCTGAGCACATGCCTGCGGTCAGCCCGCCGGATCTGAGGCTGCTCAAACGCGCGGCGGACCGTGTGGTGTCCTACCTGCCGGACAAGGCGCACATCGCCCAGTTGCAGAGGGATCTGGCCGTGATGCAACGGCGAAACATGACCGAGGACAAGGACTACCAGGGCCTGTACGAGGCGATGATCGCCACCCGGCAATTCGCCACGGCCGAAGCGCTCGCCCGGCAACACCCCGGCATGGACGTAGCCCTCGTGCCGGTCCTGCACGAGGGCTCGCTCCTGCCGCAGGGATGGCCCACCGCGCTGACCACGAGCGACCAGGGCCGGGCGATGACTCGCCAAGCCTTCGACCCGTCGGCACCATTGCGCATCGTAGTGGTTGCCTCCTGCCACTTCTCGCAGGATGCCGCACGCGCGATCCAGGCAGACGCACAACTGCGGCCCATCTTCGCCAACGATGCGATCTGGCTTGCCAGCCAGAACGAATCCTTCGGCTCCGTCGCCGACTGGAACCGCGAACTCCCGGATCAACCGATTCATGTGGCCTGGCAGGACAGCGAATGGTCGATGCTCGACAGCTGGGCAATGCCCACATTCTACGTATTCCGCCACGGCCGCCTGGTGAAGAAGTTCAGCGGCTGGCACGACCTCGAGACGCTGAAGCATTCCCTGCGCGAGGCAGGCGTCCTTCGCTGAGGTTCCGCCAGTCTCGATCCCGGTCGCGCCCGGCCACGGCAACAACGCACGCGGGCGCGCTACCATTTATCCCGGACATTTGCGGGGAGTCACCATGGCCACCGACACCACCAAGCTCGCCGTACTGATCGACGCCGACAATGCGCGCCCGGCGATCGTCGAGGGCCTGCTCGCGGAGATCGCCAAGTACGGTACCGCACACGTCAAACGCATCTATGGCGACTGGACCAAGCCGGATCTCAACGGCTGGAAGGAAGTGCTGCTGCGCCTCTCGATCCAGCCGATCCAGCAGTTCCGCTACACCGTCGGCAAGAACGCCACCGATTCGGCCATGATCATCGACGCGATGGACCTGCTCTACGCCAAGCGCTTCGATGGCTTCTGCATCGTCTCCAGCGACAGCGACTTCACCCGGCTGGCCTCGCGCATCCGCGAATCCGGCCTGACCGTCTACGGCTTCGGCGAGCGCAAGACACCCGAGCCGTTCCGCACCGCCTGCGACAAGTTCATCTACACCGAGGTACTCGCCGGGCCGTCGGCCACTGCCGAAACCGGCGCGGCCCCGAAGCAGCGCTCGGCCAAGGAACTGCGCGGCGACACGCATCTGATGAACCTGCTGCGCGGCGCCATCGAAGCGGCGTCCGATGACACCGGCTGGGCCGGGCTGGGCCCGATCGGCAGCATCATCAGCAAGCAGTCGCCCGATTTCGATTCGCGCAACTATGGCTATGCCAAGCTCAGCGGGCTGATCAAGGGCATCGGCCTGTTCGACACCGAAGAGCGCATCATCGGCAACGGCAAGCACATCTACGTGCGGCCCCGCGTCGCCGGGAAATGAGCGATGCGCTGCTGCAGCATCTGCTGGCGGGCCTGACGGCGGCACCACCGGTTGCGTTGTGCGTCGCCTTCAGCGGCGGCCCCGATTCCACCGCACTCCTGCATGCGCTGGCCCGCCTGCCCGAGGCGCGCGCCCGTGGCCTGCGCGCATTGCACGTCGATCACGGGTTACACCCCGACAGCGGGCGCTGGGCCCGGCATTGCCGCAATTTCTGCGCCGCGCTGGCGCTGCCCTGCGACGTGCTGCGCGTGCAGGTCGACACCGGCAAGGGCGCCGGGCTGGAAGCCGCCGCGCGCGAGGTGCGCTATGCCGCGCTGGCCGCGCAGCTGAGCGAAGGCGAATGGTTGCTGCTCGGCCATCATCGTGACGACCAGGCCGAGACCGTGCTTTTGAAGCTGCTGCGCGGTGCCGGGCCGGACGCGCTGGGCGGCATGCATGCGCTGCGTCCATTCGGCGACGGCCAGCTGTGGCGACCCATGCTGGGATGTTCGCGGCAGCAACTTCGCGCCTATGTCGATGCACACCAGCTGGAGGTCATCGACGATCCGTCCAACACCGATACACGGCTGGCGCGCAATCATCTTCGCCGCGAGATCCTGCCGCGTCTGCTGCAGCATTGGCCGCAGGCGGTGGATTCGATCCTGCACAGCGCCATGCTCAGCCGCGCCGCCGCCGAGGCATTGCGGGTGTCGTGGACGACCGCGCTGGAGGATCTGCAGGATCCGCTCGGCGACAGCCTCGACGCAAAGGGCTGGCTCGCGCTGAAACCGGCATTGCGCGAGCCGCTGCTCGATCACTGGCTGCATGCCCGGGGCCTGCCTGCCCCCACGACCGCCCAGCGTCGCCAGATCGAGTTTCAATGTGCAGCCCGTCCCGGCCGCATGCCATGCGTGCGTTGGGCCGGTGCCGAACTGCATATCTGGAAGGGCCGCCTCTGGGCGCTGCCGCCCGAGCTGGCGATCGATCCCGAGTGGCAGGCATCCTGGCAAGGCGAGCCGCTGGCGCTGCCCGATAGCGGCACGCTGGCGCTAACCGACATCGATGCGCGCCTCATCGCGCCGCTCCGGTTGCGCCTGCGCCGCGGCGGCGAGCGCATCAAGCCGGCGGGCGACGCGCATACCCGCGAATTGCGCGACCTTTTCCAGCAAGCCTTGCTGCCGCCATGGCGACGCGCGGCCTGCCCCTTGCTGTATGCCGGCGACGAACTGATCGCGGTGGCCGATCGCTGGATGACCGAACGCGGCGCGGCATTCTTCGACCTGGCCGGCAGCCGACCGCGCTGGCAACCGGGGCGCTGATCCGCCGGAACGCGGGATCAGGACAGGTGGTTTCAGGTCACGCATGAGCACGCTCGCCACCTCGCGCAGATTGATTCCCGGCGGCCGCTGCGTTAGCGTTGCGGGCCATGGCCAAGACCGCTCCCGCAACCAGCAAGACCCCGCCCATCGTCGACTTCGAGCATTCCCTCGACGAGCTGGAACAACTGGTCGCCAGGATGGAAGGTGGCGAACTGAGCCTGGACGAATCGCTGGCCTCATTCGAGCGCGGCATCGGCCTGTTTCGTCATTGTCAGCAGTCGCTGGAGCAGGCTGAACTGCGCGTGCGCCTGCTGCTCGATCCCGATGCCCCCGACAGCGCCCAGCCGTTTGAACCCGAACTCTGAGCTTGGCGCCGCCCTGCAAGCGTTGATCCTGCGTGCCGAACAAGCACTCGATCGCAGCCTGCCGCCCGCCGAACATTCCCCCGCCGAATTGCACCGCGCGATGCGCTATGCCGTACTCGGCGGCGGCAAGCGGCTGCGGCCGTTGCTGGTTTACGCCGCAGCGCACGCGCTGGGCGAGGACGGCCCGCAACTGGATGCGGCCGCCTGCGCGGTGGAACTGATCCACGCCTATTCGCTGGTACACGATGACTTGCCGGCAATGGACGACGATGCGCTGCGCCGCGGCCGCCCGACCTGTCATATCGTGTTCGGCGAGGCGATGGCGATCCTCGCCGGCGATGCCCTGCAGGCGCTGGCGTTCGCGATCCTCGCCGAACAGCCGGCCGACCACGCCGGCGCGATCACCCGCATGGCCATGCTGCGCGCGCTCGGTCGCGCCTGCGGCGCCGAGGGTATGGCCGGCGGCCAGGCGCTCGACCTGGGCGCAGTCGGCCGCCCGCTGACGCTGGCCGAACTGGAACACATGCATGCATGCAAGACCGGCGCGCTGATCCGCGCGTCGGTGCGGCTGGGTGCGCTTGCCGCCAACGCCGACCCGGCGACCTTGCAGGCGCTGGACCGGTATGCCCATGCCGTCGGCCTGGCCTTCCAGGTGCGCGACGACATTCTCGACGTGGAAGGCGAATCGGCAGTGATCGGCAAGACCGCCGGCAAGGACGCGGCCGCCGCCAAGCCCACCTTTCCCTCGATCATCGGCATCGACGCCTCGCGCGCGCGACTGGTCGAACTTACCGGCATTGCATCGGCGGCCATCGCGGCGCTGGGCGAACGCGGCACGCTGCTCGCGGAACTGGCGCTTTACGCGGCCCATCGCCAGTACTGACTTGCCAGAAACCGAATGGTCGCGCGCCACAAAAAAGGGCGGCTTGCGCCGCCCTCGTTTCGTCAGGCAGAACGCCTTCAGTTCACCAGCCGCAGCGTGAACGGATAGCGGTACGTGGTGCCTTCATTGGCCTTGATCGTGCCGATGATCACGAACACCAGCCAGCCGATCGCCAGCACGGCCAGCACCAGAAAACCGATCAGGATGAAGCACAGGATCCAGCCCACGATGGCGACAATAGCCACCGTGATATTGAAGTTCAGCGCTTCCTTGCCCTGGTCGTTGACGAACGGCATGGTGTCCTTCTTGATCAGCCAGATCACCAGCGGCCCGATGATGCTGCCCAGCGGGATGATCACGCCGACCAGCGCGGAGAGATGCGCGAACATCGCCCACTGACGCTCCTCGGCGGAAGGGATGCCCAGCACCGGCTGGCTCGGCGGGGGCGGAATGACGGACTCGGGTGGAACGCTCATGCGCATCTCCTTGAAGTCGAAAACTTGCGTCGCCGGCCGGCTGCCGGTTGTGCCGATGCTAGCAAGCCGCGCGTCACTTTACCGCAGGAATTTACGCTTCATGCCACTCGCGGCCTATTCGCCGGCCACCGTCATCCGCTCCAGCAGGATCGAGCCGGTGAGGATGTGCGAGCGTGCATCGACATCCGTGCCCACCGCGACGATGCCGGCGAACATCTCGCGCAGGTTCGCCGCGATGGTGATGCCTTCCACCGGATAGGCGATCTGCCCGTGCTCGACCCAGAAGCCGGATGCGCCACGCGAATAGTCGCCGGTGACGGTGGACACGCCCTGTCCCATCACCTCGGTCACCAGCAGGCCGGTGTCCAGGCGTTTAAGCAAGCCGTCGAAGTCGTCCGGCGCGTGCCCGGCGCTGCCCGGTTCCACGATCAGGTTGTGGACGCCACCGGCGTTGCCGGTCGATTCCAGCCCCAGCTTGCGCGCCGAATAGCTGCCCAGCACATAGCGCGCCAGCACGCCGCCCTCGATCAACGCGCTGTCGCGTGCGGCCACGCCCTCGGCGTCGAAGTTGGCGGAACCCTGGCCGCGCGGGAGACGCGGCCGTTCGTTGATGTTGAGCCAGGACGGCATCACCGGCTTGCCCACGTGATCGAGCAGGAAGCTGGCCTGTCGATACAGCGCGCCGCCGCTGACCGCACCGAGCAGGTGGCCGACCAAGCCGCGGGCCAGCTCCGGCACGAACAGCACCGGGCACTGCCGCGTCGACAGGCTGCGCGCACCCAGTCGCGCCAGCGTGCGTTCGGCGGCCTTGTCGCCCAGCGCCTTCGCGCTCATGAAATCGCCTGCTGCACGCACGCTGTCGTACCAGTAATCGCGCTGCATGCCGTCCTCGTCGCCGGCGATCAGTGCCAATGACAGCGAGTGCCGCGTGCCGCGTTCGCGCCCCACGAAGCCATGCGAGTTCGCATACACCGACAACCCCTCGCCTACCTGCACGCCGGCACCATCGGAGTTGCTGATGCCCGCATGCGCGCGCCCCGCGTCCTCGATGGCGATGCCAAGCTCGATCGCGCGCGCGGTATCGATGTCCCACGGATGCCACAGGTCGAGATCGGGAAAGCTCGTCGCCATGCGCGACGCATCGGCCAGGCCCGCAGCGGGATCCGCCTCGGTGAATCGCGCGATCGCGCAGGCCTGGTCCAGCGTGGCCTGGATCGAATCCGGATGCAGATCGGCAGTGCTGGCCGAGCCTTTGCGCTGGCCGAAATACACGGTGAGCCCGAAGCCGCGGTCGCGGGTATGTTCCACCGTCTCCACCTCGCCCAGGCGCACGTTCACGCTGAGTCCGCTGTCGATGCTGGCGGCCACCTCGGCCTGGCTGGCGCCAGCGGCGCGGGCGCGGCGGATCACGTCCTCGGCAAGCTCGGCCAGACGGTCGAGTTCCTGTTCGCTGCGGTCCTGGCGGGTGGCAACTTCGCTCACGATGGGCTTTCCTGAGGGTTTGACGGGCGGAATGGGTAGAATAAGCGGTTCGCGGCCGCAGGCTCTTCGACATGGGGTCGCGGCGACGGAATGCAAAGCGCTGCGGAGAACGTCATGCAACCCACCGCCGGCATCTATCGTCATTACAAGGGTCAGCGCTATCGCGTGCTGGGCACGGCTCGTCACAGCGAGACGCTGGAGCCGCTGGTGGTCTACCAGGCGCTCTACGGCGACTTCGGCTTGTGGGTGCGCCCAGCGGCGATGTTCAGCGAAACCATCGAACTGGATGGCGAGCCGATTGCCCGCTTCGCGCTGGAGCAGGCCGAAGCCAGCCGCGACAACGACACACACAGCTGATCCACCTTCCCCATTGGAATCGAAACCGTGAGCCCGAGCCGCAGCCGCAATCAGCACGAACTCGACGAAGAGGAGTACGGCCCCAGCCGCACCCAGCAACGCCGCGAAGCGCTCGCCGTGCTGGTACTGGCGCAGCAGCTGGTCGATCTGCAGCCGAGCCGGCTGGCCAAGCTGGCGCTGCCGGACGACGTGCGCCACGAGATCGACGTCACCCGCCGCACCCCTTCCCACGGCGCGAAGAAGCGCCAGCTCGCGTTCCTCGCCAAGGTCATGCGTCGCTACGGCGACGCCGACTTCGCCGCCGTGCGCGCCGAACTCGGCGAGAACCGCGAGAAGCAGCGCCAGGAAACCGCGGCGATGCACCGGCTTGAAGCGATGCGCGATCGCCTGATCGCCGAGGACGAAGGTGCGTTGTCCGAGCTGATCACCGAGCATCCGCAGGTCGATCGCCAGCACTTGCGGTCGCTGGTGCGGCAGGCGCGGATCGAGAGGGACACGCCGAACAAGCCGCCGCGGGCGTATCGGGAGATCTTCCAGTTGCTGAAGGACCTGCAGGCGGGCGATTCCGCCGAGGGCTGAGATCCTGTCGGCCACCGGATTCCGGGGTGCGTCGCCCTGAGCGCAGCGAAGTCGATGGATGATTGCGAGGTGCGGTGCGGGCGACGGACGCTCTTCGCTTTCGGACAACAACACCGAAGGTCGCCGCGACCCAGGCCTCTCACACAAAAGCTCAGCGCAACGCCCACTCGGCGATGATCCGATGGATCGCATCCAGACCATCGAACAACGCTGCGGGCCCGGGCTGCAGGATGATCGGCGACTTGATCTCGTGGAGGTCGCCGTGGCGCACGGCGGGAATCGTGTCCCAGCCCGGCCGCGCCGCCACTTTCTCGGGGCGGAAACGCTTGCCGCACCACGAGCCTAGGATGATGTCCGGCGCGCGCCGCACCACCTCGTCGCCGTTCGGCAGGATGCGCTGCCTGGCCAGCGGTTCGCGGGCGAGTTCGGGGAAGCAGTCGTCGCCGCCGGCGATGCCGATGATTTCGGCGACCCAGCGGATGCCGGTGATGATCGGCTCGTCCCACTCCTCGAAATACACCTTCGGCCGCCGCGGCAATCTAGCGGCGGCGGCGCGGATGTCGGCGATGTGCCGCTCGGCGCGCTGCGCGTAGGCTTCGGCTTTTTCGTGGGCGCCGACCATCGCGCCTAGCCGACGGATGTAGGCGAGGATGCCGTCGACGCTGCGGTGGTTGCTGATCCACACCTCGATGCCGGCCTTGATCAGCTCGCGCGCGATATCGGCCTGGATGTCGGAAAAGCCGATCGCCAGATCCGGTTCCAGTTTCAGGATCTCGCCGATCTTCGCGCTGGTGAACGCGGAGACCTTCGGTTTCTCCTTGCGCGCCTGCGGCGGTCGCACGGTGAAGCCGGAAATGCCGACGATGCGGCGCTGCTCGCCGAGCGCGTACAGCACCTCGGTCGGCTCCTCCGTAAGGCAGACGATGCGCTGCGGGAAGTGGTCCGGCAAGCCGGAACCCGGTGCGGCGTGATCCATGCGCTCAATTCCCCAGCACGGTCACCACGACCTTGCGCTGGTGCGGGTCGATGCGGTGTTCCCACAGGTAGATGCCCTGCCAGATGCCCAACATCAGCTTGCCGCCGTGCACCGGCACGCTGAGGCTGACCCCGGTGAGGATCGAACGCACGTGCGCCGGCATGTCGTCCGGGCCTTCCGCATCGTGCTGGAAGATCGCGTCGCCATCCGGCACGGCACGCGCGAACCAGCGCTCCAGGTCGTTGCGCACGGCGGGGTCCGCGTTCTCGCTGATCAGCAGCGAACAACTTGTGTGCGCGGTGAATACCTGCGCGATGCCGGTCTGCACGTGGCTGGCCGCCACCGCGTCGCCGACCTGCGCGGTGATCTCGCTGAAACCGCGGCCGCGCGTATGCACGGCAAAGCCACCCTGCGCCACATGCTCCGCGGGCAGCGCCCGGGTCACGGGTACAGCATCCGGCTGGTCCAGGTCTGGCCGTGGCGGTCCCAGCGCACCCGCTCGTGCAGGCGGAACTCGGCGCCGTACCAGAACTCCAGCATGTCCGGCTCGACCACGAAGCCGCCCCAGTGCGGCGGCCGGGTCACCTCGCGGCCTTCGAACTGCTGCTCGTAGCGCGCCACGCGCTGCTCGAAAGTGTCGCGGTCGGGCAGTGTCTGCGACTGCAGCGAGGCCCATGCGCCGATCTGGCTCTGGCGGGGGCGGCTGGCGAAGTAGGCGTCCGATTCCTCTTCCTGCAATTTGCGCGCGGCACCTTCCACGCGCACCTGCACGCCGTTGCGCAGTTGCTTCCAGTGGAAGCACAGGGCGACCTGCGCGCGGGCCTCCAGCTGGCTGCCCTTGTCGCTCTGGTAGTTGGTATGGAAACGGAACCCTCGCTCGTCCACGCCCTTCAGCAGCACGATGCGCGAGGCGACCCGGCCGGAGGCGTCCACGGTGGCCAGGTTCATCGCCGTCGGCTCAGGGTCGCCGCTGGCCTTGGCTTCGTCCAGTAGCCGCAGAAAGGTGTCGAGAATCTCGGATTTGAGCATGGTGTCTGAAACTTTCCTTTTGCATCGTGACCGACACGCGCCATCATGGCGCGGATGAACCCGACTTATGATAGTGCAATGCCCCACTCATCCTGTAACCCGGCCACGGCGCTGGCGGTGCCATTTCCTGCCAGCAAGCGTGAACACGACGCATCCGTTCGCGGGACATCTCGCGGCCGCCACCTGCCGGTGGAGGAAATTCCTCCCGGGCCCGGAGCGTGCGGCGGATGATGTCCCATGCCGACATGCAGAACGAGGCGCTCGCCGGCCATCTGCTCGACCAGTATGCCGGGCGCATCGCGCGTTCGCGCCGGCCCTACATCCTGGGCCTGTCGGGCCTGCAGGGCAGCGGCAAGAGCACGCTGGCGCGAGTGATGAAAGCCCAGGCTGAGGCGCGCGGCTGGGCCACCGAGGTGCTTTCGCTGGACGACTTCTACTACGCCCGCAGCGACCGGGAAGCGCTGGCGAAAGACGTGCATCCGCTGTTGCGCAGCCGCGGCGTGCCCGGCACGCACGAGATCGAGCTGATGATGTCGGTGCTGGCCGCGCTGCCGCAGGCCTCGGACAAGCTGCCCGTCTCGCATCCGCGCTTCGACAAGGGTCGCGACACCCGCTTTTCGCCGTCGCGCTGGCCACGCGTCACGCGGCCGCCGAAGCTGGTGATCGTGGAAGGCTGGGCGCTGGGCATCCGCCCGCAGTTGCAGGCCGCGCTGGCCCGGCCGGTCAACGAACTGGAACGTACCGAAGACCCGGACGGCAGCTGGCGCCATTGGGTCAACAAGCAGTTGCGCGGCTATCAGCCGTTGTGGCGCAAGTTCGATGCCTTGATCGTGCTGCAGGCGCCGAGTTGGGAAATCGTGCGCCGCTGGCGCGGCGAGCAGGAACAGGATCTGCTGGCGCGCCACGCGCCGCTGGCGATGGACGCGCGCGCGCTGGAGCGATTCCTGGCGCACTTCGAGCGGCTCAGCCGTCACGCGCTGGCCACCTTGCCCGCCCTGGCCGACACCTGCGTGGAGTACGACGACGATCGCCATGTGACCGGGCTCAGTCACGGTTGAACCGGGGAACGGGGAAGCATGGCGCCGCCCCGCCCCTGATCTCCGCCGCTGGTTGATCAGTCGACGACGAAACTGATCTTGAGGTTGACACGCCACTCGGCGATGGTGCCGTCGCCCTTGGTGACCACCTTGATCTCGTTGACCCAGGCGCCCTTGATGTTCTTTACCGACTCCGCGGCCTTGCTCAGTCCGTGCTGCACGGCATCCTCCACGCCCTTGCTGGAAGATGCATTGATCTCGATGACCTTGGCTACCGACATGGCGACACTCTCCGGTGGAATCGTGCAAACGGCACGCTGCGCTTCCCCCGCCTGAAGCCCGAGTCTGTTCCATCGCCATCCGCGGGGGCAAGCCGCATTGCGGAATCACTTCACGTTGACGCTTCGACCTGCACGGCCGTGCCGTAAGCCAGTACTTCGGTGACCCCCTGCGCCACCTCGTTCGCGTCGTAGCGCATCGCCACCACGCCGTTCGCGCCCATCGCCGCGGCGTGCCGCAGCATCAGCTCGAACGCCTCCTCGCGCGCCTTCTCGCACAGCTCCGTGTAGATCGAGATGTTGCCGCCGACGATGGTCTGCAGCGCCGCGCCGAGGTTGCCGACCACGCTGCGCGAACGCACGGTGATGCCGCGCACGATGCCGAACGAACGCACGATGCGGCAGCCGGGAATTTCGTTGGTGGTGCTGACCTGATGATGTGGAACAGTGTTTGCCATGGCGGTTCTCCCCGGTGGTTGGTTCAGCTGTCGAGCAGCGCGGCATAGCCTTCGCGCGCATCCGGCCATTGCGGCGCCCAGCCGCTGGCGCGCAGCCGCGCATTGCGCAGCCGCTTGCTGCCCACGCCAGCCGGCGCCGCACCCTCGGCGGCCAACGGCGCGTCGATCAGGGCGGCCAGGAAATCGTACAGTTCGTCGAGCGGCATCGGCGTGTCGTCCACGCCGAGGTACAGCGGTTGCGGCGACTTCAGTTGCAGCAGATGCGCGACCGCCGCCGCGGCATCATCGATGTGGATCCGGTTGGCCCAGTGCGGCGTCTCGCGCGGCACCCGCAGCTGCCCCGCGCGCAGGCGTTCGATCAGCTGCAATCGGCCGGGCCCGTACAGCCCGGCCAGCCGCAGCACGGTCGACGGCAGCGATTGCTCCGCCAGCCACTGCTCGGCCTCGAGCAGCACCGCACCGTTGAACCCCAGCGGATGGGGCGGGGTGGCCTCGTCGACCCAGTCGCCGTCGTGTTCGCCGTACACGGCGCTGGACGAGACGAACAGCACCTGCGCCAGTTTGCGGCGATCGAGCGCGTCGAGCAGGTGACGCAGGCCGTCCACGAAGATCGCGCGGTACGCCGCCTTGTCGCGTGTCGCAGGTGCGGGCAGATAGACCAGCCGGGTGATCCCGGCAGGCAGATCGCGCAGGCTGGCCGGATCGGTCAGGTCGCCGCGCAGCCAATGGATGCCATGCCCGTCGCGCGCGGGCGGCTGGCGCCGCAGTGCCCATACCTCGTCGCCGCGCGCGCGCAGGCGTTGCGCCGCGCGTTCGCCGAGATCGCCGCATCCGGCCAGCAGGATACGTTCGCTCACCACTACCCTCCTGTCGATCTGCCTGGGCTGATCCGCCCTGTTAGCATTTGCCCATGAACCCGTCGCACAACGTGTTTCTCATCGGCCCCACCGGTGCCGGCAAGACCTCGATCGGACGACGGCTTGCTGCGCATTATGGCCTGACGTTCGTTGATCTCGACCAGGAGATCGAGCGTCATTGCGGCGTGGACGTCAACACGGTGTTCGAGATCGAGGGCGAGGCCGGTTTCCGCCAGCGCGAAAGCGCGCTGCTGGACGAGTGCAGCCACCGCCCCGGCGTGCTGCTGGCCACCGGCGCCGGCGTGGTGCTCGCGCCGCACAACCGCCGGCATTTGCGTGAGCGCGGCTACGTGGTGTGGCTGCAGACTACGATCGAACAGCAACTGGAGCGGCTGGAACGCGATCACCGTCGCCCGCTGCTGGCGGTACCCGACCGCCGGGAACGGCTGCAGGCGATGGCGCAGGTGCGCGAGCCGATCTACCGCGAACTCGCCGATCTTGCGGTGCCCGGCGAACACGGCGGCGTCACCGCCGCCAGCGAACGCTGCATCACGCTGATCGACCATCATTGGCAGCGCCCCGACGCATCGCCCAGGCAGACCACATGAGCCACCCCGCAATCCAGACCATCACCGTCCCCCTCGGCCAGCGCAGCTATCCGGTCTGGATCGGCGCCGGCCTGCTCGGCGACCACGCGCGCTGGCGCGCCATGCTGCGGGGCAGGCATGCGCTGGTGATCAGCAACACCACGGTGGCGCCGCTGTACCTGCCGCGGATCGAGGCAGGACTGGACGGGCTGAAGTGGTCATCCTTCCTGCTCGACGACGGCGAAGCGCACAAGAGTTTCGCCAACGTCGGCCGCGCGATGGAGGCGCTGGGCCAGCTCGGCGCCACCCGCGATGCCTGCGTGATCGCGCTGGGCGGCGGCGTGGTCGGCGACCTGGCCGGTTTCAGCGCCGCGTGCTGGATGCGCGGCATCGACTTCATCCAGATGCCGACCACTCTGCTGGCGATGGTCGACTCCTCGGTCGGCGGCAAGACCGGCGTCAACCTGCCCGTCGGCAAGAATCTCGCCGGCGCGTTCCATCAGCCGCGCGCGGTGCTCGCCGACATCGACACCCTGGCCACCCTGCCCGAGCGCGAATACCGCGCCGGCCTGGCCGAGGTGGTCAAGGGCGCGGCGATCGGCGACGAGCCGTTTTTCGCCTGGCTGGAACAGCACGCCGACGCGCTCGCCGCGCGCGACCCCGCCACCGTACTGGAAGCGATTGCGCGCAAGGTCCGATACAAGGCCGGCGTGGTCGCCCGCGACGAAACCGAACAGGGCGAACGCGCCCTGCTCAACCTCGGCCATACCTTCGGCCATGCACTGGAAACCGCCGGCCACTACTCCACACTCCTGCACGGCGAAGGCGTGGCGATCGGCATGCTGCTGGCGGCGCAGTTGTCCGAACGGCTCGGCATGAGCGGCGTCGCCGATACCACCCGCCTGCGAGACCTGCTCGAAAGACTCGGCCTGCCCACCGCGATTCCGCCGGGCATGCAGGCGCAGCAATTGCTGGCGCTGATGCGGCTGGACAAGAAGAACACCGCCGGAATGTTGCGGCTGATCCTGTGGCGTGGCACCGGTCGCGCCGAGATCGTCGCGGGCGTGGCCGAAGCCGACGTATTGGCCGTGCTGCAGGCGGCCATCCACCTGTCGTAAGGCGGCCACGTCGCGGCTGCGACCTCAGCGCCCTCGCTACGCGGCCGCCAGCCTTCTAGAATGCCGGGGTTTGCGGCGTGCCGCACAGTCCATCCGGAATTCATGCGCCTCTATCTGCAAACCGTGCCAGGCAGCGCCGAGGCACCACGCTACGTCCAGATCACGCTGGAGCAGGACCTGCTCGGCGGCTGGACGCTGTACCGCGAATCGGGCACCCAGGGCGGCCGCGCCACGATGAAGCGCGAGCAGTTCCTGGAGCGCGACGAGGCGGTCGCCGCCTTCGAGAAAGCCCGCGACGCCCAGCTCAAGCGCGGTTTTCGCCTGATGTTTGCCCAGGGGCTGGAAGGCCCGTACGGACGTTGACTGAAATGACTGACGTGTTGAAGAACGACCGCTTCCTGCGCGCGTTGCGCCGCGAACCCACCGACACCACGCCGATCTGGGTGATGCGCCAGGCCGGCCGCTACCTGCCCGAATACCGTGCCACCCGCGAACGCGCCGGCAGCTTCATGGGCCTGGCGCAGAACCCCGAGTACGCCTGCGAGGTGACCCTGCAGCCGCTGGAGCGCTTCGATCTCGACGCGGCGATCCTGTTCTCCGACATCCTCACCATCCCCGACGCGATGGGCCTGGGCCTGTCGTTCGCCCACGGCGAAGGCCCGCAGTTCGCGCGCCCGGTACGCAGCGCCGCCGACGTCGCAAAGCTTGCCGTGCCGGACATGGACGGCGAGCTGCGCTACGTGATGGACGCGCTGCGGCTGATCCGCCGGGAACTGCACGGCCGCGTGCCGCTGATCGGTTTCTCCGGCAGCCCATGGACCCTGGCCTGCTACATGGTCGAGGGCCAGGGCTCGCGCGACTTCGCCACCTTGAAGGCGATGTGCTGGAACGAGCCGAAACTCGCCCACCAGCTGCTCGACACGCTGGCGCGGTCCGTCGCCGCCTACCTGATCGCCCAGGCCGCCGCCGGCGCCCAGGCGCTGATGATCTTCGACACCTGGGGCGGCCTGCTCGGCCCCGCCCCGTTCCGCGAATTCTCGCTGCGCTACATGGCGCAGATCGTCGCCGCGCTGAAAGCCGATGCGATCGCGCGCGAGCTGCCGGCAATCCTGTTCTCCAAGGGTGCCGGCCAGCATCTGGCGGAAATGGCCGACACCGGCTGCGCCGCGCTCGGCGTCGACTGGACCATGGATCTCGCCGACGCCCGCCGCGCCGTCGCCGGCAAGGTCGCCCTGCAAGGCAACCTCGATCCGGCCGTGATGCGCGCCAGCCCGGAGGTGATCCGCCGCGAGGCCCGCGCCGTGCTCGACAGCTACGGCAACCACCCCGGCCACGTGTTCAACCTGGGCCACGGCATCACGCCGGAAGTGGACCCCGAACACGTCAAGGTGCTGGTCGACGAGGTGCATGCTTACGGGCGCGAGCTGCGCGCGCGCTGAGTCGCGCCGCCGCGGTCACTGGCCTTTGCCCGACGCCTCACGTAGCCTGCGCCGGGTATCCCCGAGGAGCCGCGTGATGACCATGACCATTGCCACCCCTGCCCGCCTCGTCCGCTGCGCCTGCCTGATCCTGCTGTGCCTCCCCGCACTGGCGCTGGCCGGCGAACCGCTGACCCTGCATGCCGCCGACGGCGTGACCGTGTACGGCACGCTCAGCCAGGCGCAGCCGCACGGCCGCAGCATCGCCCTGCTGTTCCACCAGGCCCATGCGAACCGGCACGAATACGACAGCGTGGTGCCGGCACTGCAGAAGCTGGGCTTCGACACCCTCGCGATCGACCAACGCTCCGGCGGCGACCTGTTCGACGGCCACAACGAAACCGTGGCGAAGCTCGGCACGTCGGCGGACTACCTGGCCGCGCTGCCCGATCTCGAGGCCGCCCTGGCCTGGGCCCGCGCGCAGCACTACGCGCGCATCGTCGCGGTGGGCAGTTCCTACAGCTCATCGCTGGTGATCGTGCTGGCCGCGAAGCATCCGCAAGGCCTGAGCGCCATCGCCAGCTTCTCGCCGGGCGAATACTTCGACGACAAGAACCAGATCAAGCAGGCAGCCGCCAGGGTGACCCTGCCGTTCTACATCACCACCGACCCTGACGAGGCCGGCGACGTGGCCGAGGTACTGCGCGACGCGCACGGCCCCAACGTCGTGCACTACCAGCCCAAGGTCGGCGTGCACGGCGCCTCGACCCTGGTCGCGGCGCGCGACCCCGATGGCTGGCAGGCCAATCTGGCGAGCTTCACCGCCTTCATGCGCGGCCTTTCCCCGCCGGCCCAATGACTCGCGCCCGCCAACAGACTTCCCCCTCGCGGAGCGCCCGATGGCCTGGCTCATCAGCAAATACCTGATCACCGCCGCGGTGGTGGTGATCGTGTCCGAAGCAGCCAAGCGCAGCGACCGCCTGGGCGGGCTGATCGCAGCGCTGCCGCTGGTCACCGTGCTGGCGCTGATCTGGCTGCACGTCGAGCACCAGCCGCAGAGCAAGATCGCCAACCACGCCTGGTACACCTTCTGGTACGTAGTGCCGACCTTGCCGATGTTCCTGGCTTTTCCGATGCTGCTGCCGCGGCTGGGCTTCTGGCCGACCCTGCTGGCCTGCGTGATGATCACCGTAGTGTGCTTCTGGCTATTCACCTTGCTGGTGCGGCGGTTCGGCATCGAGTTGCTCTAGCCCGGACTGCGGCAAGGGCGGCGCCGGCGGACTGATCGCGAGAACCGCTCCTGGAATCCCGTCCGTGGGGCAAAAGGCCCGGCGGCCGACAAAAAGGACCCGCGATTGAGACTGCCCAGCCGGCACGTGGCTCGAACGGCCCGGCGTTCGGCACGCCCCATCCCGCGCGCGGGGCATCTGCACCACGGCCGGGTCTTTCCGCGCGGCCAGCCGTCCTCGCCGCCTGCCGCTTGGGCCGCGCGGCCCTGCCCCGTACAATTCCCCGTTCACCCCCATGACCACCGCGCGCCGACGGCGCGCCATCGCGAGCCCCCGATGGAAAAGAGTTTCGAACCCGCCCAGATCGAGTCGAAGTGGTACGAGCGCTGGGAAGCCAGCGGCGCGTTCCAGCCGTCGGGCAAGGGCGAGCCGTATTGCATCCTGCTGCCGCCGCCGAACGTCACCGGCACGCTGCACATGGGCCATGCGTTCCAGCAGACGGTGATGGACATGCTGGTGCGCTATCAGCGCATGCGCGGCATGAACACCCTGTGGCAGGTCGGCACCGATCATGCCGGCATCGCCACGCAGAAGATCGTGGAGAACCAGCTGGCGGCCGAGGACAAGACGCGGCATGACCTGGGCCGCGACGCGTTCATCGAGCGGGTTTGGCAGTGGAAGGAGGAATCCGGCTCCACCATCACCCATCAGATGCGCCGCATCGGTGCCGCCGCGGACTGGTCGCGCGAGCGCTTCACCATGGACGAGGGGCTGTCGGCCGCGGTGCGCAAGGTGTTCATCGACTGGTATCGCGCTGGGCTGATCTACCGCGGCAACCGGCTGGTGAACTGGGATCCGGTGCTGGGCACCGCCGTGTCCGACCTGGAAGTGAACAACGTCGAGCGCGACGGCCACATGTGGTCGATCCGCTATCCGGTGGCGGGCAGCGACGAATCGCTGGTGGTTGCCACCACGCGGCCCGAGACGATGCTCGGCGACGTCGCCGTGGCCGTGCACCCGGAGGACGAGCGCTACGCGCACCTGGTCGGCAAGACGCTGAAGCTGCCGCTGACCGATCGCGAGATTCCGGTGATCGCCGACGATTACGTCGACAAGGACTTCGGTACCGGCTGCGTGAAGATCACCCCGGCGCACGACTTCAACGACTACGCGATCGGCCAGCGCCACCAGCTGCCGCCGATCACCATTTTTACGCTGGATGCGAAGGTCAACGACAACGCGCCGCAGACATACCGCAGCCTCGACCGCTACGACGCGCGCAAGGCCGTGCTGGCCGATCTCGAAGCGCTCGGCCTGCTGGTGGAAACGAAGGCACACAAGCTGCAGGTGCCGGTGAGCCAGCGCTCCGACGCGGTGATCGAGCCGATGCTGACCGACCAGTGGTTCGTCGATCTGACTTCGGACGTCCAGAAGGATGGACGTCCCGGCGGCCGCAAGGCGATCACCCAGCCAGCGCTGGACGCCGTGCGCAACGGCGACATCAAGTTCGTGCCGGAGAACTGGGCGACCACCTACACGCAATGGCTGGACAACATCCAGGACTGGTGCATCAGCCGCCAGCTGTGGTGGGGCCACCGCATCCCGGCGTGGTACGACGAGGCGGGCAACATCTTCGTCGGCGAGGACGAGGCCGATGCGCGCACCAGCGCCGGCACCGCGCCGGTCGGCGGGCTGCGCCAGGACGACGACGTGCTGGACACCTGGTTCAGCTCCGCACTGTGGCCGTTTTCCACGCTGGGCTGGCCGGCCGACGGCCCGGTGAAGAACGAGCGCGGCGAGATCGTCGCGAACTGGGAGCAGGACAAGATCTTCCTGCCCAGCGCCGTGCTGGTCACCGGCTTCGACATCATCTTCTTCTGGGTCGCGCGGATGGTGATGGCGACCAAGTACTTCACCGGCCGCATCCCGTTCCGCGAGGTCTACATCAACGCCATCGTGCGCGATGCCGAAGGCCAGAAGATGTCCAAGTCCAAGGGCAACACGCTGGACCCGCTGGACCTGATCGATGGCATCGCGCTGGAACCGCTGGTGGAGAAGTCCACCAGGTCGCTGCTGATCCCGCAGGTGCGCGCCAAGGTCGAGAAGCGCATCCGCAAGGACTACCCCGACGGCATCCCCGCGATCGGCACCGACGCGCTGCGCTTCACCTTCGCCGCGCTGGCCAGCTACAGCCGCACGATCAACTTCGACATCAAGCGCGCCGAAGGCTACAAGGCGTTCTGCAACAAGCTGTGGAACGCGGCGCGGTTCGTGTTGATGAACCTGCCGGAAGGCGAGGTCGCGGCGCCTGCTGGCGCACCGGCGACCGAGGCGGAGCGCTGGATCCTCACGCGTCTCAGGCAGACACTGGGCGAAGTCGAACAGCATTTCGCCAGCTATCGCTTCGATCACCTCGCACAGGCACTTTACGAGTTCACCTGGAACGAGTTGTGCGACTGGTTCCTCGAGTTGGCCAAACCCGCCTTGAACGGCGACGACGCAGCGGCAGCCGCATCCACCCGCCACACCTTGCTGGTGGTCCTGGAAAGCGTGCTGCGCGCGCTGCATCCGGTGATCCCGTTCATCACCGAGGAGATCTGGCAGTCGGTGGCGCCGAAGCTCGCCCTTGCCGAAAACAGCCTGATGCAGCGGCCGTGGCCGCGCGCCGGCGAAATCGTTGCGGATGATGCAGCGACAGCCGAGATCGAGTGGTTCAAGAATGTGCTGAGCGGCATTCGCAGGATCCGCTCGGAGATGAACATCTCGCCGGCCAAGACGATCCCGCTGCTGCTCGCCGACGGCGACGCCAGCGATCGCGCCCGCGTGGCGAAGTTCGCCGCCCAGGTCGCCTTCCTCGCCCGCACCGAAACACCACAGTGGATCGAAGCCGGTGCCGATGAACCCGCTGCGGCCGCAGCCGTGATCGGCACGCTGCGCGTGATGATCCCGCTCGCCGGCCTGATCGACCTTGGCGCGGAGAAAGCACGCCTGGCCAAGGAAATCACCCGCATCGAAGTCGAGATCAGGAAGTGCGAAGGCAAACTCGGCAACGCCAGCTTCGTCGCCAACGCGCCTGCCGACGTCGTCGTCCAGGAACGGCAACGGATCGCCGACTGGAATACCACGTTGGGCGCCCTGCGCGAGCAGGCGCAAAAACTGGGTTGACGTTCGGCATCTCCCGGGTTTGCCGGCGGCAGGGTGCACCTGCCGCCGGGAGTGGAAGATCAAGGGCGTCCTTACCTATGGCTCGACAGGGCCTTCGGCCATATCGAGCGCCATCACGATCGCATCCTCGCGCCCATGGCGCGCCGGGTAATAGCGCGGCCGCCGCCCGATCTCGCAAAACCCCACCGACTCGTAAAGTTTCTTCGCCAGGGGGTTCGATGGCCGCACCTCCAGGAATACCCGCTCCGCACCGTTCCAGCGCGCGATGTCCAGCAGTCGCCCCAGCAGATGCCGGCCCAACCCGCGGCCGCGATAGTCCGGGCCGATACAGAGGTTCAGCACATGCGCCTCGCCCGCACCCATCGACAGAATGCCGTATCCGGCGACTACGGAGTCGACGGACAGTACCCAACACGGATGCCCGGCCTTCACGCAATCGCTGAAGATGCCGGCCGACCACGGAAACTCGTAGGACGCGTTCTCCATGGCGCTGACCGTGGCCAGGTCCTCGGCGCGCATGCCGCGCACCTGGATCACCGGTTTGACGACCGCGGCCATGACGGCTAACTCCCCGCTGTGGCCAGCGCGCGGCGCAGGCTGCGCAATGCGCTCCACAGCCGCCGTTTGGCGTCGGCACTGGTCAGCACCAAGGCAGGTTCATCGGCCAGCACGATCTGCGCCTGATGCATGGCCGCAGCCGGCAGCGTGCGTCCCAACGCGTGCGCCTGCGCCTCGCCGAACACCAGATATGCGCGCGCCTCGGGCACGTTCGCGGCGAGCTGGCCGCCATGCACGGTGACGCGCGCAGCACGGGCCAGCGCCGCCCCGCACGCGTTGAGCGCACGGCCGAGCAGATCGAGCTCGCGCGTGCTGCAACCGTCCGGCAGAACCACCACGCAGGCGACCTGCGAGGCTGAGCCCGCCGCGGGCGGAGCAGGCTTGGCAATGTCCGCCGGCAGGCCCGCTGGCACGCGCCGGACCCATGGCGTCACGCCCAGCGCACGCAGCACGCGGTCGCGATGGCTGGCCGACACGTGCTGGCGCGGGTCCGCGCTCATGCCGCATTGCGCCGTATGCGGCGCCGATGGCCAGCCAGTCCCCATATCGTCCACACCGGCCCGGACAACAGATAAAGCGTGAAACCGGCAAACAGGACCCGCGCGGTATCCAGGATCAGCAGCGCCAGCAACAGCACGGCGCCGACCATCCACACGAACGGCACGCGCTGGCGATCGCCCATCGGCAATGATTTGAAACTGAAATAGCGGAACCGGCTGACCATCAGCAAGCCGACGACCACCGCGATCACCGGAGTGACGAAACAGAAATCGCTGCCGGCCAGGCCGAACTTGTCCACGCTCCACACGAACGACATGCACACCGCCGCCGCGGCCGGGCTGGCCAGCCCCTGGAAATAACGCTTGTCGGCCACGCCGACCTGGGTGTTGAAGCGCGCCAGCCGCAGTGCGGCACAGGCGGCATAGATGAAGGCGGCAGCCCAGCCCAGCTTGCCCCACAGCGGGCCGAAATCGCGCAGCGCCGACAACGACCACGTATACATCACCAGCGCCGGCGCCAGCCCGAAGCTGACCAGGTCCGAAAGCGAGTCGTACTGCACGCCGAACTCGGTTTGCGTGCCGGTCATCCGTGCCACCCGACCGTCCATGCCGTCCAGCACCGCCGCGATGAACACCGCCACCGCCGCATCGGTGTAGCGGCCGCCGATGCTGGCGATGATCGCGTAGAAACCCGCGAACATTGCACCGGTGGTGAACAGGTTCGGCAGCAGGTAAATGCCCCGGTGTCGGGGCGGCCGGACGGGCGTGGGCTCGCTCATGTATCAGGACCGTGACAGGATGCGCGCAGTGTAAACCATCGCTTGCTTGAGTCCGGACCGCCAGAGTGATAACAAGGTAGCCTGTCGAATTCCCGTGAAATGGAGAACACCATGCATCGTTCGCTGATTGCCGTGGCGCTGTTGCTGCTGGCCCCGCTGGCCACCGCCCAGGTCTACAAATGGACCGACGCCAGCGGTACGGTGCACTACTCCGAAGCGCCGCCGGTGCAAGGCACGAACTACAAGCAGGTGAAGACGACCGGCACCGTGGCTCCCTTGGTCGCACCGCCGCGCAACACCGGCGAGGGCGAGGGCGATGGCAGCGGCAGCAGCGAGCCCACGTCCGAACCGGCCAAGCCGGTGGCCGATACCCCGGAAAACCGCGCCAAGCTTTGCGACTCGCTGAAAGCCAACCTTGCCGCTTTGCAGGGCAGCGGCCCGGTAGTCATGCAACAGGACGGCAAGGCCACGGCGCTGGACACCGACCAGCGCAAGCAGCAGGCCAGTGCGGCGCAGGGTCAGTACAACCAGTACTGTCAGGCCAGATAATCCTCGCCTCATGCGCCGGCGGCGGCCGCGGCTTGCCGCCAGCGACGGCCGGCGGGCCGCTACAATGGGTGTCTTCATTCAAGCTGGACACACCCGCATGCGCCTCAGCCAATTTCATCTGGCCACCGTCAAGGAAGTCCCCGCCGACGCCGAAATTGCCAGCCACCGCCTGATGCTGCGCGCCGGCATGATCCGCCGGCTCGCCTCGGGCCTGTACACCTGGAGCCCGCTGGGCCTGCGCGTGTTGCGCAAGGTGGAGCACATCGTGCGCGAGGAAATGGATCGCGCCGGTGCGATCGAAATGCTGATGCCCTCGGTACAGCCCAAAGAACTGTGGGAAGAAACCGGACGCTGGGAAAAATTCGGCGCGCAGCTTCTGAAAATCAAGGACCGCAAGCAGCAGGAATACTGCTATGGCCCGACCCATGAAGAAGTGGTCACCGACTTTGCCCGCAACGAGCTGAAAAGCTACAAGCAGCTGCCGGTCAACTTCTACCAGATCCAGACCAAGTTCCGCGACGAGATCCGCCCGCGTTTCGGCGTGATGCGCGCCCGCGAATTCCTGATGAAGGACGCCTATTCGTTTCACCTCACGCAGGAATCGCTGGCCGAAACCTACGCGGCCATGTATCAGGCCTACGTGCGTATTTTCACTCGTCTCGGGTTGACCTTCCGCGCGGTGCAGGCCGATACCGGCGCGATCGGCGGCAATGCCAGCCACGAATTCCAGGTGCTGGCCGATTCGGGCGAGGATGCGATCGCTTTTTCGGACGGTTCCGACTACGCCGCCAACCTGGAGAAGGCCGAGGCCCTGGCACCGTCCATCCCCCGCCCTGCTCCCGGCGCTGCGCTGCAACGGGTCGCTACACCGACCCAGAAGACCATCGTCGAAGTCGCCGACTTCCTCAAGGTATTGCCGCAGCAATGCGTGAAGACCCTGCTGGTGCGCGGCCGCGACGGCCTGGTGGCGCTGTGCCTGCGCGGCGACCACGAGATCAACGAGGTCAAGGCCGGCAAGCTGGCCGAGCTGCCCGGCCAGTCGGTGCTGGCCAGCGAGGAGGATATCCGTGCCGCCACCGGTACGCGCCCCGGCTTCATCGGCCCGGTCGGGTTGCCGGCGTCGATCCCCGTCATCGTCGATCGCGATGCCGCCGTGCTGGCCGATTTCGTCTGCGGCGGCAACGCCGACGGCAGCCATTGCACCGGCGCCAACTGGGAGCGCGATGCACGCATGACCCGCATTGCCGATCTGCGCAACGTGGTCGAGGGCGATCTGTCCCCCGACGGCCACGGCGTGCTGCACATCGCGCGCGGCATCGAGGTGGGTCATGTGTTCCAGCTCGGCCAGAAATATGCCGAAGCGCTCAAGGCGACCGTGATCGATGAAACCGGCAAGGCCCAGTTGATGACCATGGGCTGCTACGGCATCGGCGTCAGCCGCATCGTTGCCGCCGCGATCGAGCAACGCCACGACGACGCCGGCATCCTGTGGCCCGAAGCGATGGCGCCGTGGCGCATTGCGGTGTGCGTGATCAATCCAAAGAACCTCCCTGCGGTGAGCGCCGCCGCCGAAGCGCTGTACCAGTCGCTCAGCCAGCGTGGCATCGAGACGGTACTCGACGACCGCGGCTTGCGCCCCGGCGGCATGTTTGCCGACATGGAGCTGATCGGCATCCCGCATCGCGTGGTGGTCAGCGAGCGCGGGCTGGACTCAGGCACGCTGGAATATCGTGCCCGCGAGGAAAGCGAAAGCCGCGCACTCAGCCAGGACGAATTGTTTGCCTTGCTGGATTGAGTGCCGCTGGATGACGCTGGATTAATTGAAACGGCCGCCTCGCGCGGCCGTTTCTCTGTCCGGCTCCGGCGATTTCCGGAATCCGGTATTAAGATTCGGTGTAATGGAATTAAGGCACTTCTTAATCGCGTATCGGGCCGCGGGAAGATGAAACGCGCTTTACAATCATTCCGCAAATCAGCGAGAATCCCTGCTGCACCCTCCGTTTCACTTGTCTGGCCCGCCCGCGATAATAATCAGACCCTGGCCGGACCGCTTATTGCCGACACTCACCCCCCGGGAGTCAAATCATGGCCGTCGATATCAAGAATCTCAATCACACCCAGCTCAACGACCTGATCAGCAAGGCGCAGGTTCGCCAGAACGAGCTGCGCAAGGAGAAGGTCGTCAAGCTGCGTGAGAAAATCCATGCGCTGCTGAAGGCCGAGGGCTATTCCTTCGAGGACATCTTCGGCAGCACGCGTGGCAAGGTCAAGCGCACCACCGGTACCGTCGCGCCGAAATACCGCAACCCGGCCAATCCGGCGCAGACCTGGTCCGGTCGCGGCAAGCGTCCGCACTGGTTCAACGATGCACTGAAGGCCGGCAAGAAGGAAAAGGATCTCGCGATCTGATTACCGTTCAATGCAGCGCCTGAAAAGAACGTCAGCCCTGAAAGCTGGCGTTTTTTTTGTCTGCCCTCATGTACTGCTCCGCACTCTTTTCAAAATCGGGCGGCTGCAAACATGCCGAAATGGTTTCACTGCTTCATGCCCAACGCAACCGGAAGTTACAGGGCCTGGGCCGATCCATTAAAGAGACCTTCGCGGCGACACCAGCAGATCGCCGAACATCAGCCCGGCCACTAGCGAGACCAGCAAGGTCAACAGCAGCAGGCCGGTATCCATGCCCAGGGATGTGTCCCGCTCGAGCAGAAACGACATGCTGCGAAAACCAACGCTGCCCGGAACCAGCAAGAGAATGCCCGGCTCGCGGATGACGGCACCTGGGCGGTGCGCGAATCGCGCATAGATATTCGCAAGCGCGCCCAGCAGAAAGCCGCCGAGGAATACGCCAAACGGCGCCCCCGGCAGCGAGCCGGAAATGGCACCGCCCCAGCGGGTGGCCAGGTAACCCACGGCGACAGCCACGATCACCACCGGCCAGTCGCGACGCGCGGCGCGGAACAGGATGGCAAATGCGATGGCCGCCACCAGCAGCGCCGGATAATCCGTCCAGGCCGGCAGTGCCGGCAGGGAAAAATCCCGCGCGGTGATACCCAGTGCGGTGCACAGCTGGGTAGCGGCGATGGTTCCGAAGGTCAGCTTGAGCAGGGTCGACATCGCACCGCCCATGCGCGCCATGCCGGACACCAGGTGCTGGCTGGAGATTTCGCGTACCGCGGTGGTCAGCGACATGCCCGGTATCAGGATGATCAAGCTGGCCAGCACCACCGACTTGATCGCCAGCGGCACCACGAACGCGCTCACCACGATCGTCACCGCGGTGGCCACCAGCGCACAGATCGCGTCGCTGGCCACCGCCAGCCGCGGCCGGCTGGCCGCCAGCAGGGTGATGCCGCCGATGATCACGCCGATCACGCCGGCGACCAGCAGATCCACCCACGAGCTGTGCAGGAACAGCGCCGCAATGCTGGCGGCGGAGAGACCGTAGCTGGCGAGCAGGCCGATTTTTTCGCGGCGCGTGTCGGGCCGGCCCAGCGCACGCAGCAGGCGGAAGCCTTCGCGCAGATCCAGCTCGCCCGCGATCACGCGATCGGCGATATCGTCGGCATCGCACAATCGCTGCAGGTTCACCTCGCCAGGAGCAAGCCGCATCACCTGCGTCGTCTGCGCCACGGCATCCTCGCCCTCGGCCAGGTCGGCGAAGGAAATGATGACCGCGGTCGGACTGGACCATACGTCGGCCGACAGGCCCAGCCTCTGCGCGGCCCCCGCCACCGCCACCTCGAACCGTGGCGCGGAGGTGCCGTACTGGTGCAGCCGTCGCGCTAGCTCCAGCACAAACGCGATCCGCGTGGCCAGGGCCGTGCTGGCGAACTGCCGCGGACCGATGGCATCGCCGACGCTCATGGCGCCGCGCGCACCTTCAGCGTCGTGCCTTCCACGGCCACCACTTCCACCGTGCTGCCCAGCGGCAGGTCGGGCCCGCTGACCAGCCACTGGCCATCGCCCACGCGCGCCTTGCCGCGGCCGTTGACGATCGGCTCGATCAGCTCATAGCGCTGGCCGATCAGCTGCTCGGCGCGACGGTTCAGCCGCTCGCCGCCGGGCGCGCGCCGTTCCAGCCGCGGCCGCAGCCAGCGCGCGTAGCCGACGCAGAACGCAAGCGCGAGCAGACCGAACAGCACCGCCTGCCCCAGCACCCCCAGCGCGGGAACGACCCACAGCACCACGCCCATCGCCGCCGCTGCCAGGCCGATCCACAACAGGAAATAGCCCGGCAGCAGCAGTTCGCCGGCGATCAGCAACAGCGCCAGGATCCACCACAGGTAATGCGTCGAAAGCTCCCACATGATCCGCTCCTCAACGCGATGGCGACGGCGACGGCGTGATCGACTTCTGCTGCTGGCCCAACGACTCCTTGGCCAGCTCGGCGATGCCGGCCAGCGAGCCGAGGATGCCGGTGGCCTCGATCGGCAGCAGCAGCATCTTCTGGTTCGGCGACTTCGCCATTTCCTTCAGCGCGTCGACATAGTTGTTGGCGACGAAGTAGTTCAGCGCGTTGACGTTGCCGCCGGAGATCGCGTCGGACACCATCGTGGTGGCCTTGGCTTCCGCCTCGGCCGATCGTTCGCGCGCCTCGGCGGTGCGGAACGCCGCCTCCTTCTCTCCCTCGGCCGCCAGGATCACCGACTGCTTCTCGCCCTCGGCCTTGAGGATCGCCGCCTGGCGGAAACCCTCGGCGTCGAGGATGTTCGCGCGCTTCTCGCGCTCGGCCTTCATCTGCCGCGCCATCGCGTCGATCAGGTCGCGCGGCGGCGCGATGTCCTTGATCTCGATACGGTTGACCTTGACACCCCATGGATGGGTGGCCTCATCGACGACCTTGAGCAGTTTCGCGTTGATCGCGTCGCGCTGGCTCAGGCTTTCGTCCAGATCCATCGAGCCCAGCACCGTGCGGATGTTGGTCATCACCAGCGCCAGCGAGGCCTGCTCCAGGTTGGAAACCTCATACGCCGCCTTGGACGCATCGAGCACCTGGTAGAACACCACGCCGTCGACGCGTACCACCGCGTTGTCCTTGGTGATGACGTCCTGGCTGGGCACGTCCAGCACCTGTTCCATCATGTTGATCTTGCGCCCGACCGCCTGGTAGATCGGGACCAGGAAATGCAGGCCGGGGCTGAGGGTGCGGGTGTACTTGCCGAAGGTCTCCACCGTCCACTCGAAACCCTGCGGCACGATGCGCACCAGCTTGGCCACGCCAACCACGACGACGAACACGATCACCAACGCGAGAAGCTGTCCCATTGCCCACCCCCTGCTCCTGAAGAAGCCCTGAGTATAGGCGAGGCCGCGCTCGCCGCGTGGTCATCGAGGTGTCGTGCGGCACGCGCTCGATCCAGTCGTACAGCACCGGCAACAACGCCAGAGTGAGCAGGGTGGACGTGACGAGACCGCCCACCACGGTGACCAGCGGGGCATCCGCCGATCCCGGACGACGGGCCTGCCGTTGGACGATTGCATCGCTGTGCGGAGACCTGCGTTACCGGCTCACTACCGCCTGCGGCAAACGCAGACTCACCCGCAAACCGCCACCTTCGCGATTGGCCAGCAGCACGCGGCCGCCGTGCGCCTCGGTGATCTCGCGCGCCAGTGCCAGGCCCAGCCCGGTGCCGGAACGCTTGGTCGAATAGAACGGCAGCAGCGCCTGGGCCAGCACGGTCTCGCTCATGCCGGGGCCGCGGTCGGCCACTTCAATACGCAGCTCGGTACCGACCTCGAGGATCGACAGCGTGACTTCGTCTTCGGCGCCGCCTGATTCGTGCGCGTTCTTGATCAGGTTGATCAGCACCTGCTCGATCTGTACCGCATCGAATACGCCCGGCTGCTCCGGCGGCGGCATGGCCAGCCGATACTGGCAATGCAGTGCCAGTCCTTCGAGAAAGCGCGCCCATTCGACCGCCACCGGCTGCGGCGTGGGCAGCTTGGCGAAGCTCGCATAGCCGGCGATGAATCCATGCAGGTGCCGCGCGCGCTCACCAATCGTGGCGAACACGCTGGGCAGGCGGTCCAGTTGACCGCGCCGGGCCAGTTCGGCCCCGGAGTGGGCCAGCGAAGAAATTGGCGCCAGTGAATTGTTGAGTTCGTGGCTGATCACCCGGATCACCCGCTTCCAGGTCGCCACTTCCTGCCGCGAAAGCTCGCGCGTCATGCGCCGGAACAGCTGCAGCCGATGCGGCCGGCCCTGCAGGCGGAACGCGCGCTGCGACAGGTGGAAGGTTTCCTCGCTGCCATCCATCTCCACGCTGAGCAGCGCGTCCTCGCCGCTTTCCACTGCCTTGCGCAGCGCCTCCGGCGCGTCGACCAGCAGGGCCGCAAAATCCAGGCCGACCAGATTGCGTCCTTCGTTGAACAGGTGACGCGCGGCGATGTTGGCGTAGGCGACGCGGCCTATCGAATCGGTCAGCACCAGCGCCACCGGCGTGTTCTGCACCACGGTATCCAGCAACAGCTCGCGTTGCACCAGGTGCTGGCGCTGCTCGCGCAGGGTTTGCCCCAGCGCGTTGTGCATGCGGATCAGTTCGCCCAGCTCGTCGCTGCGGTTGATCGCGATGGAAAAGCTGAAATCGCCATCGCGGTAGCTGGCCACCGCACCCTCCAGCGCGCGCAGCAGGCGACTGACCGGTTCCATCACGCGGCCGGCGAGCAGAAACGCCAGCGGCAGCAGCACCAGCACGCTGACCAGCAGGCCACCGTAGATGCCCAGCTGCATCGGCGCGCGTATCGACAAGGCCATGTCCTTGCGCAGCCAAAGCAGCAACTGCGGCAGCGGCCATTGGGTGATGCCTGCGTAGATCAACGCCCCGGCCAGGCCAGCCACGGCCAGCAGCCAGGTCAGTCGACCCTGCAACGAGTTCAGGCGGCGCCACATCGGCTGGCCTCCCCGACGTGGCCAGCCGATATCAATGGCGGCATGTGGCGTCCATCGGCGCTTGCGCGCAGTCTACCGGTGGCCGTCCGTTCTGCCAGGCGCGATCGGTGCCCATCACGGCCGCCTTGTCGGTTGCACTGGGGGGCGGCTGATCCGCCGGACCGGGCCGCTGGCGATCCTTGAATTTGAAATGGCTGCGGGCTGGCGTCGCTTCCACCGCCGAATGGCCGCGGAAGCCGGCCGAACTGGCGACCGCCGGGCGCGCTGCCCAGCTATCGTTCTGGCTCGATGTCGCCGGCGCCACCTGCGCCGTCGCCGCGGCGGCGATCAGCCAGGTCGACGCCATCAGGGCAAGTCGAAAACGCATGGCGCCACTCCTGCTGTAGGGATACGGCCATCTTTGTACGGCATGCCGACAACGGCAAGCATGCTCACCCGTCAAACCACCTCAGGCCGGTGCCGCCAGGCCATAGCGCTCCATCCGCCGATACAGCGCCTGCCGCGACAGGCCCAGGTTCTGCGCGGCGCGGCTGACCACGCCATCGGCCTTGTGCAGGGCGGCTTCCACCGCTTCGCGACTGGGCTCGTCCAGGTTGCGCGCGGCGGCCACGGCATGCTGCGGCAGATTGAGCAGGTCGGGTGTGATCGGATTGCTGCCCGTCAGCAGGGCGGCGCGCTCGATCGCGTTCTTCAGTTCGCGCACGTTGCCCGGCCACGGATAACCCAGCAACGCCTCGCGCGCGGCGTCGCCCAGTTCGGCGCGGCCATCGAGGAAAAACTCGGCCAGCGGCAGGATGTCATCGCTGCGCTCGGTCAGCGGCGGCAGGTTCACCTCGATCACGTTGAGTCGGTAATACAAATCCTCGCGGAACGTGCCGGCGCGGATCATCGCCTTGAGGTCGGCATTGGTGGCACTCAGCACGCGCACCTTGACCTGCCGCGTGCGACCGGAGCCGAGCCGTTCGAACTGGCCGGTTTCCAGCACCCGCAGCAACTTCATCTGACCGGGCAGCGGCAGGTTGCCGATCTCGTCGAGGAACAGCGTGCCGCCATCGGCCAGTTCGAAACGCCCTTCGCGGGCCTTGTTCGCACCGGTATACGCGCCGGCATCCGCGCCGAACAGCTCCGCCTCGATCAACTCGCCAGGCAACGCGCCGCAATTCACCGCGACAAACGCGCCGCGTTTCACCGCCGAGTTCGCATGCACGATCGCCGCGATGCGTTCCTTGCCAGTGCCGTTGGGGCCGGTGATCAACACCGGCACATCCGAGCGGGCGATCTGGCAAGCCAGGTCGAGCGTGCGCGCCATTGCCTCGGAGGCGAACACCAGTCCATCGAGGTCGTACTTGCGCTGCAATTCTTCGCGCCGCTGGCGTCGCTCACGTCGGCTACGGTTGATCTCGCGCGTGGATTCGGACAACTCCAGCAGGTTCTCCACCGTGGCCAGCAGCTTGTTGTCGTCCCACGGCTTGGCCAGGTAATCCGCGGCGCCGGCCTTGACCAGCTCCACTGCCGTTTCCAGGTGCGTCCACGCGGTGAGCAAAATGACTGGCAAGTCCGGGTGGCGTTCGCGAATCGCACGGAACAGCGCCACGCCCTCCTCGCCCGAGGTGGTGTCGGCGGTGAAGTTCATGTCCTGGATCACCACGTCCACCGCCTCGCGCTCCAGCACCGCCAGGCCATCGTCGGGGGTCAGCGCCGTGAGCGGGCGGATCTCGTGCAACGACAACGCCAGCGACAGCGCCTCGCCCACGGCCGGGTTGTCGTCGATGATCAGGACGGTTCGCATCTTTCTTCTGCACATGCGGACATGGATGCCGCTCGGACCACAAAGGTTGCCATGACTATGGTCATGCGTATAGCTCCGCAACAATCAGCTCCCACTCGCCCGGCATTGCCGGGGCGAGGGCTGCAAAGGCTCAAATCGACCTGGTCGCTACTACGGGCGGCATCGCCGCCGCACGCAGGGCCGGCCCCAGCACCGCCAGCTGACCCAGCAGCCACAACGTCAGCGCACCGATCGGCAGATAGGCCAACGGCAGGCGCGGCAATTCGTATTGCTTCATCAACAACAAATTCAGCGCGACGGCCAGCAGCAATCCCAGCGCGATGCCACCGCTGACGATCAGGAAATTCTCGGTCTGGAAGTAGCGCAGGATGTCGCCGCGGGTGGCGCCGATGGCTCGCCGGATGCCGATTTGCCGGCGCCGCTGCTGCACCCAGAAGTTGGCCAGGCCGGCGATGCCCAGCCCGGTCACCAGCAGCATGGCGGCGCATACCATCGACAGCAGCCAGGCCAGCGACGCGTCCCGCCGGAAATAGGCGGCGCGCACGTCGGCGTAGCTCCCCTGGGCATCGATCAGCATGTCGGGGTTGAGCCGCAGCAGCAGATCGGAGGCCTCGCGCAACACACGATCATGGTCTCGCGGGTTCACCTGCATCACGTACAGGGCGGACAGGAACGGCACCGGCTTGACCGCGAACATCGCCGTGTACTGCGGCACGAAGTCCTTGCGAAGATAGCCGCGCACCAGCCGCTCGACCACGCCGACCACGGTGTAGCCGCGCGTCGGGCTGCGCCAGATTTTCTGCCCGATCGGGTTCTGACCCGGCCACAGCTTGTCGGCGAGGTCGCGAGTGATGATCACGGCCGGCGACAGCGGCTTGGTGGACGCATCCAGGCCATCGTATTCGGCGTCGCTGAAATCGCGGCCCTGCACGATCTTCACGCCGAGGGTATCCAGATAGCCCGGCGTGCCGGCAAACATGCCGACGCTCGGGCCGCGGATCTTCATGTCCGGCGTCAGCCACGGCCTGAAATTGATCGACATGTTTTCCAGCGGCAACGGAAACATCGCCACCGCCGACTTCACCCCGCCCAGGCCACGCAGCGCGAGCAAATTCCGGGCGACCAGCGGCGCGTTCGCCTCGTCGCCGACGCCGTCGTTGTGGACGTAGATCAGCTGATCCTCGGCCAGGCCGGTATCGATCTGCATCAGTTGCACGCGCTGGTGGATGATGAAAGCGGCGTTGCACAGGATCGCGAAGGCCACCGCGATCTCCACCACCACCAGCAGGCATACCAGTTTGTGTCGCGGCAGGGCCGCCATGACGTGACGTAGCTGCATGCGCAAGCCTCAGATTGTCTTGAGCTGGAGGGCGGGCGCGATATGGCAGGCTCGCCACGCCGGCAGCCATCCCGCGCACAGGCTTGCCGCGATCGAGAGCACGAACGTGGCGGCGAAGGTGGCAACGTCCAGATGCGCAAGGCCGGCGTACTCCGCCGGGCTCTGGCGGATTCCCCACAAGCCCAGCCAGGCCAGCAGCAAGCCGAGCACGCCACCGGCCAGGCCGACGGTGGCGGCTTCCACCAGACACTGGAAGAAGATCTGCCGGCGTGACGCGCCCAGGGCGCGACGCACGCTGATGTCCGTGGTTCGCTGCAGGAACTTGGCCAGCAGCAACCCGGCCGTGTTCATCAGGCAGACCAGCAGGAAGCCGAAGGCGATCCACGCCTTCAGGCGCACGTCCGACGGCACCACGCCATTCTGGTCCAGCCACTGCATCACGTCGGGCAGGGCGATGTGCGGCGGCCCCGTGTAAGTGAAGCGACCTTGCGCCTGCTGCTCTCGCGAATAGTTCGCGAGAAAGTCGCGATAGCCGCGTGCCTTGGCCGGTGTACCCAGTTCGACCCAGAAATTCAGCCACAGGCAGGGCTGGTTTTCCAGGTGGGTGTCGTCGGTGGTGCTGCCGAAGCAATCCAGGCTGTAGCCGGTGATCTGCAGATCGGCCAGATCGCGCGAGGCCAGGAAGGGAATGAATACGTCGTCGCCCTCTCCGTAGCTCTCGCGGTCCAGCTCGTAGAAATGCGGCGCAGGCCGCCAGTCCTCGATCACACCCACGACGCGAAAATCCCACTTGCCCACGCGGATCGGCTGGCCAAGGCCGTCGCGGCCGTGAAACAGCCGTTCGTAGGCGCTGCGCGACAGTACCGCGACCCTGGCCTTCCCCAAGTCATCCGCCGATGTCCATGAACTGCCATGGATGAATGACACGCCGAACATCGGGAAGAAATCGGCCGTCGTCGCCAGCGCGTGCAGGCTCATCGCACGCGCCCCCGCGTCCGTTCCTTTTGCCTTTACGTTGCCGCCCGCCATGATCGCCTGACGGTCCGCGCGGTGCGCCTGCCACAGGTTCATTGCATCGACGTAGGTCAGCTGATGGGGCAGTTCATGCGGCTCCGGCGGTTTCGGATCGAGCTGCGGATGGAACAGCGTGCCGCTGCGGCCCGGCAGCGGATCGCCGGACAGCAGGTGGAACACCGTCAGCGTGGTCATGCTCGCGCCGATGCCCAGCCCGATCGCCAGCACCATCAATGCAGTGAGCACCGGATTGCGCTTGAGGCTGCCCAGCGCCAGATCGATGTAGTAGCCCAACATTCCGTGTGTCCCCTTGATCCAATGCCCCTCTCCTCGCGGAGCGAGGAATGGGGCAAGGGCTCGGCGGAGCGCAGTGCTCGCTCCCCCGAACCCTCATCCACCCTCCGCACTTTCTCCCCAGAGGGAGAAGGAACAAACATCACACCGATCGCGTCGCCACCACCGGCGGCACCGCCGCCGCGCGCAACGCCGGGCCAAGCACCGCCAGCTGGCCGAGCCCCCACAGCACCAGCGCCCCGATCGGCAGGTAGTACAGCGGCAGGCGCGGCAGCTCGTAGTGCGTCATCAGCGCCAGGTTCAGCGCGAACGCCAGCAGCATGCCGAGCAGGATGCCGCCGGTGACGATCAGGAAATTCTCGGTCTGGAAGTAGCGCAGGATGTCGCCGCGGGTGGCGCCCAGCGCACGCCGCACGCCGATCTGCCGGCGTCTCTGCTGCACCCAGAAACTGGCCAGGCCGACGATGCCCAGCGCGGTGACGCCGAGCATGGTGACGATCACGCCGATCAGCAGGTCGATCATGATGCGGTCGGACTTGAAGTAATCCGTGCGCAGATCGGTGATGGTCTGGCTGTTTTCCTGATCGAGCACCACGTCCGGCGCGATCTTCGCCACCGCATCGCGCGCCTCGCGCAACACGCGAGGCAGGTCGCCCGGACTGGCGCGCAGCAGATACGTTCCGGCCAGTGAACCCCCGGGCAGCGTGGGTGTGAATACCGTCCACTCCGCCGCCTGCGCGCCCCAGTCACGCGGATGCGCGCGCGCCAGATGGTCGACCACACCCATCACGCGGAAGTGCAGCTTGTCGCACCAGAATTCCTTGCCGATCGGGCTTTCTCCCGGCCAGGCGTGTTCTGCCAGCGCGCGGCTCACCAGCACCTGCGCGTCCATGGGAGCGAAATTGGTGGCGGGACGATAATCGTCCGCCTGCGGCATGCGGCCCTCGACCAGTTTCAGACCCAGGACCTGGAACGTACCCGGCTCGCCCAGCACGAAATCCACGACACCCATCGTGCTCTTGAAACTGTCGGCATCGCGCGAAATGCCCGCAGCGCCTACTTGCGGTCCGAACGGCACCTGACTGATCAGGGTGACCGCCTGCATGCCCGGTATCGCGCGCAGCCCGGTCAGCATGCGGGCGTTGACATCCGCCGCCTGCGCCGGCTCGAACCCGTTGACGGTCAGTACGGCCAGCGAGTTTTCGTCGACGCCGCTGTGCGTCTGGATCAGCTTCCAGCGCTGGGCCACCAGGAAGCAGGCGTTGCACAGCACCGCGCAGGCCAACGCGACCTCCATCGCGATCAGCAACGTGGCAAGCCGGTGGCGGCGCAGGGCGGCGAGTATGGGTCGAATCTGCATATGCGTTCTCCTCACAGCGCCTTGAGTTGCCAGGCGGGAACCACGCGACTGGCCCGCAACGCGGGGATCAGCCCGGCCAGCAGGCTGGTCGCGACCGCCGTCACGAAGGTAGTTAGAAACATGACGGTATCCACATGCGCGAGATGCGCGTAGTCCACCGGCTGCTGACGCACCAGCCACAAGCCGGTCAGGGTCAACAGCCAGCCGAAGAAGCCACCCAGCAGACCGATCACGCCGGCTTCGACCAGACACTGCGAGAAAATCGCGCGGCGGCTTGCACCAAGCGCGCGGCGCACGCCGATCTCGCCGCTTCGGCGCAGGAATTTAGCCAGCAGCAGACCCACCGCGTTGAACAGGCAGATGGCGAGAAATGCGGATGCCAGCCACGCCTGCAGGCGCACGTCGTCCGGCACCATGCCGCGGGCAGTCAGCATCGTCATCACATCGCGCACCCGGACGTGCTCCTTGCCTATCGCAAAACGCCCCATCGCCTTCTGCTGCTCCGCGTAATCGGTCACGAAGCGCGCGTAGGAACCGACCTTGGCTGGGCTGTCCAGTTCCACCCACAGCCACACCCACACGCAATCCGAGTTCTGCAGGTGGTGCGTGTCGTCCGGCACGTGCCAGCAGGTATAGGCCTGGAAATTGCCCTCGTTGATTTCCATACTGCTAGCGAAAGGCGCGAATACGTCTTCCGTCTTGCTGAAGTTCTGGCTCCACGGGTCGTAGAACAGCGGCGTGGGCCGCCACGGTTTGAGCACGCCGACAATGCGCACGTCGGTGTCGCGCACCCGCAGGCTGCGGCCGACGCTGTTGGCGCCGCCGAAGAGCTTGGCGTTCAGATCGGCCGAGATCACGGCCACGCGAGCGTGGCTCGCATCGTCCTGAGCACTCCAGCCGGAGCCGTACTGGAACGGCACCTCGAACATCGGGAAAAAATCCGCAGTCGTGGAAAGCAGGCTCAGGATCAGCGGCGGGCGCCCCGTTTCCGGCGCACGCACTTTCACGGAGCTGCTGGTGACGAGAGCCTGACGGTCGGCGCGGTGCGCGTTCCACAGGTCCGTCGCCGAGCGATAGTCCATGGCGGGATAGGGTTCCGGGTGGTCCGCCCTGGCGGGATTCTCCGGATCGACTTGCGGGAAAAACAGCACGCCGCTCTTGCCGGGTATCGGGTCGCCGGACAACAGGTGCACCACCGTCAGCGTGGTCATGCTGGCGCCGATGCCTACGGCAATGGCCAGCACCATCAGCGCGGTGAGTACCTTGTTGCGCTTGAGGCTGCGCAGGGCCAGGTCGAGGTAGTAGGCAAACATCTTTTCAGGCTCCAATAACGATTTGCGTCACACCGACCTCGTCGCCACCACCGGTGGCACGGAAGCCGCCTTCTGCGCCGGCCCGAAGACCGACGCCTGGCCCAGCAGCCACAGCGCCAGCGCACCGCCCGGCAGGTAGTACCAGGGCATGCGCGACATTTCGTAGTGCTGCATCAGGTAGAGATTGATACCGAAGGCCAGCGCCATGCCGAGGACCACGCCGGCCGTGGTCAGCAGCAGGTTCTCGGTCTGGAAGTACTGCATGATGTGTCCGCGCGTGGCGCCCACCGCACGGCGGATGCCGATCTGCCGGCGCCGCTGGCCGACCCAGAAGCTGGTCAGGCCGACGATGCCGAAGGCCGTCACCGCCAACATCACCACGCACACCAGCACCAGCATCCAGGCCATGCTGCTCATGTCGGCGAAGTACTTCTCGCGGATATCGCTGTATGTCTGGGCCTCGGCAACCGCGCCGGGGTTGAGGTCGGCCAGCTTCTGCTCGGCCTCGCGCATGATGCGCTCGCGGTCCTGCGGCGCACTGCGGATCACGTAGTAGGCCAGCACGCCCTTGGACCCGCCGGCACTGAGCGGGTAATACGTGCTGTCGTAGATGTAGGGCCCGGCCTGGTTGCCAAATCCCGGGCGCAGCACGTCGGCCACCACGCCGATCACCATGTAGTAGTGCGGCATCGAATACAGCTTCTTGCCCAGCGCCGACTGTCCCGGCCACAGCTTTTTGGCCAGGCTTTGGGTGATGACGACCACATGGGTTTCCGGCAGGGGTGCCGTGTCGAACTTGCTGCCGGCGTAGTCGTCGCCGTTGAAGAAACGCCCCTGCAGCAGGCGCAGCCCCAGCGCCTGGTCGGCGCCTTCGCCGACGAAGTACAGCGAGACGTTGTGGCTCTTCTGGCCGCTGACGGTGACGTCGGGGTCGAGGCCGAAGCTCCAGCCCCAGTTGTTGTGGCTGAGCGGCAGCGTGCTGGTCGCCGCCACCGCCTGCACGCCGGCGATGCCGCGCAGCGCGGCGAGGTTGCGCGGAATGTCGCTGCCGGCCAGCTTGTCGTCGGTGCCGCGAAGGACCACCGTGGCGATGCCCTGCTCGTCGATCGCATTGCCCAGATGGATGTCGGACACGCGCTGGCTGATCATGAACACGGCGTTGCACAGCACCGCGCAGGCCAGCGCGATCTCCAGCACGATCAGGCAGGCGGGAATGCGGTGCTTGCGCAGGCTGGCGAAGATCGGACGGATTTCCATGGCCACCTCAGGCAGCTTTCAGTTGCGGGGCCGGCGCCAGCACGCAGGCGCGCCAGGCCGGCAGGATGCCGGCGATCAAGCTGGCGCCCAGGGCGACGACGAAGGTGAAAGAGAACATGCCCAGATCGAGGTGCGCGAGGCTGGCATATTCCGCGGGCTGGTGACGGATGCCCAGCAATCCCAGCTCGGCGAACAGCAGACCCAGTACGCCGCCGGCCATGCCGACGATGGCCGCCTCGATCATGAACTGGGTGAATATTTCGCGCCGGGTGGCACCCAGCGCACGACGCACGCCGATTTCCTGCGAGCGCCGCAGACATTTGGCCAGCAGCAGGCCGACCGTATTGACCACGCAGATCAGCAGGAAACCGAACGCCAGCCCGGCCTGCAGGCGCACGTCGTCAGGCACCACCTGCTGGTCGCGCAGCCATCCCATCAGATCGAGCAGTGCCGTCTCCGGCCGCTGCAAGCGGCCCTGCGCGATCTGCTGCTGCACGTAGCTGGACAGGAAGGACTTGTAGCTCGACACGGCGGCGTCATCGGCCAGTTCCACCCACACACCGAGCCACATGCACGGCGCCGTTTCCAGGTGCTTGATGTCGGTGACGGACGCGTAGCATTCGGTGTCCTGCGGACCCATCTCGATCGCGCGCGCCGTCTTCAGCGGCAGGAATGCGGCGTCGCCGTCGCCGTAACTGCGGCCGCCAAGATTCTGCGCATAGAAGCGCGGCTGCGGCGCCCACGGTTTCAGCACGCCCACGATGCGGAAGTCGCGGTCGTTCAGGCGAATGGTCCTGCCCACGCTGTCGGCGCCGCCGAACAGCTTGTCGTTGAGGAATCCGGCGATCACCACCAGTTGCGCACCGTTGTCGTCGTTCGCGGCCGTCCAGCCACCGCCGTACTGGAACGGCGCATCGAACATCGCAAAGAAATCCGCCGTGGTCATCACCGTGTCGCTGAAGAACGGGTGCTTGCCGCCCTGTTGCGGCAGGATCTTCGCCTGGCTCAGCGCCATCGCCGCCTGGTGCGTGGCGCGGTGCGCCCGCAGCAGGTTCATCGCATCGACATAGGTCATCGTCGGCGCCGGTTTGGCCTGCCCGGCGATATAGCCGTCCTTCGTATTCGGATCGATCTGCGGGTAGAAGAGCTGCGCGCTCTTCTGCGGCAGCGGATCGCCGGAGAGCAGCCGCAACACGGTCAGCGTGGTGATCGTGGCGCCGATGCCCAGCGCCAGCGCCAACACCATCAGCGTGGTGAGCACCTTGTTGCGCCGAAGACTGCGCAGGGCCAGGTCGAGGTAATAGGCAAGCATCCGTCACGCTCCAATCAAGGGTTGCATCACACCGACCTCGTCGCCACCACCGGTGGCACGGCCGCGGCGCGCAGCGCCGGGCCTAGCACCGCCAGCTGCCCGATCAGCCACAACACGATTGCGCCGACCGGGAAATAGACGGCTGGAAGTCTGGGCAATTCGTAGTGCAGCATGAGGAACAGGTTGACGCCGTAGGCCAGCACCATGCCCAGCGCGATACCGATGGTGGCGAGCAGGAAGTTCTCGGTCTGGAAGTAGTTGAGGATGTTGCGCCGGGTCGCGCCCAGTGCGCGGCGCACGCCGATCTGGCGGCGCCGCTGCGCCACCCAGAAGCTGGCCAGGCCGACGATGCCCAGCGCCGTCACGACCAGCAGCGCGATGATGACCCCGACCAGGATCCCGGCCATGGCGCGGTCGTTCTGGAAGAAATCGCTGCGGATGTCGTCGAGTGTCTTCTTCCCGAGGATGATGCGGTGCGGGTCGGCCTTGCGCAGCACATTGGCCGCGCCCTCGAGCACGCTCTCGCGCTGTCCGGGCGCCGTGCGCAACACGTATCGGGATGCGCTGGCAGCGCTCAGCCGCAGCGGGAAGACCATCGTCCACTGCGCCGTGTCGTCACCCATGAACAGCGATGGCCGGATCAGCGCCTGCATCACGCCGATCACGCGCACCGAGGTGTCGCCGAGATAGATGCTCTTGCCCAGCGCGCTGCCCCCGGGCCACAGCCGTTCCGCCATCGCCTGCGTGATCACCACCGAACCCACCTTGCTCTGCAGGTTGGGATCGGCGCGCATGTCGTCGTAGTCCATGTACTCGTCGGCATTGAAATCGCGTCCCGCGACCAGCTGCACGCCGTAGGTCTTGATCAGGCCTTCGCCCATGTACATGGTGGCGTTGAGGGTGGGCAGCTTCTGCGTCGGATCGAGCTTGATGCTGGTATTGGACGAGCTGTTGGTGAACGGCACCTGGTTGACCAGCGCCGCCGCGGTCACCCCGGGGATCCGTCGCAGCAGCGCGAGGTCTTCCTGCGCGCGCGCCTTGGCATCGGCGGGCTTGCCGATGTTGGCCACCTGGAGCTGCACCAGCTCGTGCTCGACCACGCCACTGACCATCTCGGTGCGCTGCAGGCGCTGGCTGATCAGGAACACGGCGTTGCAGACGATGGCGCAGGTCAGCGCGATTTCCAGCACCAGCAGCAGCGCGGTGATCTTGTGCCGGCGCAACGTGGAAAGAATGGGGCGGATATCCATGTCAGTTGCTCTTCAATTGCAGCGCAGGCGGAATCAGGCAGGCGCGCCAGGCCGGCAGCAGGCCCGCCAGCAAGCTGGCCACGACGGCAAACACGAACGTCGCCAGCAACATCGGCAAGTCCAGATGCGCCAGCGCGGCATAGTCCGAAGGTTGCCTGCGCACCAGCCACAGGCCGAGCACCGCCAGCAGCAGGCCGCCGGCACCGCCGGCCAGGCCGACCGCCGCGGCTTCGACCAGCAGCTGCGCAAACAGCGAGCGGCGCGAAGCGCCCAGTGCGCGGCGCACGCCGAGTTCGCCCGAGCGGCGCAAAAACTTGGCCAGCATCAGCCCGACCGTATTGACCAGGCACACCAGCAGGAAGCCGAACGCCAGCCATACCTGCAGATGCACATCGCTGGGCACCACCTTGTTGAAATCCAGCCAGCCCATCAGGTCGGGCAGGCGCACATTGGGCGGGCGCTGGAAACGGCCCAGCGCCTTCTGGTCCCTGGAATAGTTGAGCAGGAACTCACGGTACGCAGCGGCAGCCGCCGGCGTATCCAGCTGCACCCACAATTGCAGCCAGGTGCAGGTGGCGGTCTTCATGTTGTCGCGCGAGCCCTTGCCCCAGCAATCGGTCGAGCCGTTGCGGGCGAACTTCAGATCCACCGCCGTGGTCAGCGGCACGAACACACCCTCGTCGGAGGAGTAACTGCCCGTGTTGAGATCGTAGAAGTGCGGCGTCGGCCGCCAGCTGTCCAGCACGCCGACGACGCGGAACGCCACGTCGTCCATGCGCAAGGTCTGCCCGGTACTGTCCTTGCCGCCGAACAGCTTGTCGTTGAGTTCGCGCGTAAGCACGGCCACGCGCGCGCTGGCTTCGTCGTCGGCCGCGTTCCAGCCATGTCCGTAGAGGAACGGCACCTCGAACATCGGGAAGAAATCGGCGGAGGTGTAGCGCGCGTCCTCGAAGAACGGATCGATGGAGGACTGCGCAGGCTGGATCGGCACCGCGCCGCCGGTCATCAGCGCCTGGTAGCGGCCGCGCTTGGCATGCAGCAGCGCCATGCCGTCGACCCAGCCGACCTGCGCCGGCGGATCGTCCCGCGGCTTGTAGCCATCCATGTCCTGCGGATCCAGTTGCGGATAGAACAGCTTGCTGCTCTTTTCCGGCAGCGGATCACCGGACAGCACGTGCAGCACGGTCAACGTGGTCATGCTGGCGCCGATGCCCAGCGCGATCGCCACCACCATCAGCACGGTGAGCGCCTTGTTGCGTCTGAAGCTGCGCAGAGCCAGATCCAGGTAGTAGCTGAACATCGTCTCGCTCCATGAACTACGGTCTCTCCCCGGCGGCGCCGGGGAGGGGGCGGCTTTCAAGCTTTCACGTATTCACACTGCCCGCGTCGCCACCACCGGCGGCACGTTGGACGCACGCCGCGCCGGCACGAATACCGCACCCTGCCCCAGCGCCAGCACCACCACGATGCCGACCAGCACATACGCCGCCGGCAGGCGATCCATCTCGAAGTGGTGCATCAGCAGCAGGTTGAGGCCGATCGCGAGCAGCAGGCCGATCACCGCGCCGACACTGGCAATCGCCAGGTTCTCGATCTGGAAGTAATGCAGGATGTCGACCTTGCGAGCTCCCAGCGCACGCCGCACGCCGATCTGCCGGTGCCGCTGGCCGACCCAGAAACTGGTGAGGCCGACGATGCCGGCGGCGGTGACCGCCAGCAGGATCAGGCATACCACGCCCATCAGGATGGCCATGCCGACATCGGCGCGGTAAGCCTCGGCGCGAATGTCGGCGAACGACTTGACGCTGTCGTCGTCGAGCACGCGCAGCGGATTGGTCTTGTACAGCGCTGGCGTCACCGCCTGCATCGCCGCTTGCAGCCGGCCCGGCTTGGCACGAATGGCATAGCGCGCGAAGTTCGCGTTCAGGCGAGTCGGCGCCAGTGTCGCGTTCCACACGAAGCTGCTGGTCCAGCTACCCACTGCCGGCACCTGCATGCGCTCCACCAAGCCGATGATGGTGGTCGGCGCGGGGTCGCCGTTGAGATAGATGGCCTTGCCCAACGCGTCGCCCTTCGGAAACAGCTTGTCGGCAAGCGCCTTGGTCATGATCACGATGGATGGCTCGCGCTTGTCGCGCATGCCCTGATGCTGCACGTCGGCCGCCGTGAATGCCCGGCCTGCCACCAGGCGCAATCCCAGGGTGGCCAGCGCCTGGTCGTCGGTGAAGTAGTACGTCGTGCGTGCGTTGCCTTGGCGCAGCTCCTTGCCCGGCTGCAGCGCCACCGAGCCGTTCCACGAGGAGTTGAGCAGCGGCAGCGAGTTGATCGGCGCTACCGAGGCAACGTCCGGCAGGCTGCGCAGCGCAGCAAGATCGGCCTGCTGCATGCTGTCGAGTTTCTCCACGCTGTCCGGATCGTCGCCATTGGGTGCGCCCACCCATTGCTGGCTGACCAGGAACAGATTGTTTTCGTCCAGGCCGGTCGGGCGGTGCACCCGCTCGATGCGTTGGCCAATGATGAACACCGCGTTGCAGACGATCGCGAGGGTCAGCGCGATCTGCAGTGCGATCAGCACCACGCCCGCCTTGTGCCTGCGCAATGCCGAGATCATGGGATGCAGAGTCATGGGATGATCCTCAGTTCGACTTGAGCTGCCACGCGGGCTGCACGCGCGAGGCACGGAAGGTGGGATAGAGCCCCGCCAGCGTGGTCGCGACCACGGCGACCAGCAGGGTGAGCGCGAGCAGCGAGACATCCAGCCGCGCCAGCGAGGCGATGTCCTTGGGCAGCACCCAGCTCACGCTGGCCACGCCCACGCCGGTGAGCAGCAGGCCCAGCGCACCGCCGGCCAGTCCGATCATGCCGGCCTCGGTGAGGAACTGCGCATAGATCGCCATGCGGGGTGCGCCCAGCGCACGGCGCACGCCGATCTCGCTGCTGCGGCGCAGGAACTTCGCCAGCAGCAGCCCGGCGGTATTGACCAGGCAGACGATCAGCAGGCCAAGCGCCACCAGCAGCGAAACCTTGGTGTCGCTGGGCACCACCTGCTCGTGATCGAGGAACGCCGGCACGTCGCGCAATCGGTTGTTCGGAGCCCAGCCGAAGCGCCCGGCGTTCTGCTGATCCTTCGCGTATCCATCCAGCCAGGAGCGATAGGCGCTGACCGCGGCGGCGTCATCGAGCTGGACCATGTAGGCGATCCAGATGCAGCTGGAATGCTGCAGGCCCACGAAACCCGACTCCGCGGGGATTTCGCTGCAGTTCGTATTGCCATCGTTGGGAATGCCCATCGCGATGGCACGCTCGAACGGAATGAACACGTCCTCCACGCCGGTGGAAAAGCCACCGGTATTGACCACGTCGTAGAAGCGCGGCTGCGGGTTCCAGTTGTTGAGTACGCCGACCACGCGGTAATCCTTGCCCTCGATGTTGACCGTGCGGCCCACGCTGTTTTCGCCACCGAACAGTTTCTCGTTGAGCTTGCTGCTGATCACGGCAACTGCGGCGCGCTGTGTGTCGGCATCCGCATTCCAGCCGCCGCCGTACAGAAACGGCACATCGAGCATCGGAAAGAATTCGCTGTACACCGCGTGTCCGCTCACGTTGATCGGATGCTTGCTGGCATCGGCCGGCACCACCGAAGGCGAGATCTGGTACATCGCCGACTGCAGCTTGCCGCGATGCGCACGCATCAACGCCATCGCGTCGGTGTAATCCATCGCATCCGGCGGCTCATTGTCGGTACTGTTGGGGCCACGGCCTTTCGGTCCCCACATGTCGATCTGCGGCACGAACAGTTGCGACGACTTCCACGGGATCGGGTCGCCCGATACCGCGCGAAACACCGACCAGGTGGTCATCGACGCGGCCACGCCGAAGCCGATCGCCAGCACCATCAGCGCGGTGAGACCGGGGCTGCGCCTGAGGCTGCGGAAGGCCAACTCGAGGTAATAGCTGAACATGTCGTTCTCCGTGGGGTTTCGGGCACCTTCTCCCCAACGGATGTCGGGAAGAGGGTTTCATGCATTCACACCGATCGCGTCGCCTCTACCGGCGAGACCTGCGAAGCACGCAACGCCGGCGCCAGCACCGCGCCCTGGCCAAGCAACAGCAACGCAATCACGCCTACCACGACATAGGCCAGCGACAACCGCGCCATTTCGAACTGCGTCACCATCCACAGGTTGATGCCGACCGCCAGCACCGCACCCATCAGCACGCCACCGATGCCGATCAGCAGGTTCTCGGTGAGGAAATAGTTGAGGATGTCGCCCCGCGTGGCGCCCAGGGCACGGCGCACACCGATCTGCTTGCGCCGCTGGCCGACCCAGAAGCTGGTCAGGCCCACGATGCCGGCGGCCGTGATCGCCAGCAGCACCACGCTGATGATGCCCATCAGGATCGCCATGCCCACGTCACGCTCGTAGGCGCGCTCGCGTACCTGGGCGAAAGTCATCACGCCGTCCTTGCGGTCGATGATGCGCATGCGGCTCTGCGCGTACAGGGCCTTCGGCGCATCGCGCATCGCGGCGGCAAGCTGGCCGGGCCGCGCGCGAACCACGTAGTACGTGTAGTCGTTCAACAGCCGCGCCGGCACCAGCACGGCGTTGTATGCGTAGGGACCGGCCCAGCTGCCGGTCATGTGCGCCTGCAAGGTGTCGGTGATGCCGATGACGGTGGACGGCTTGTTCCCCATCGATACATAGATGGTCTTGCCCAGCGCCGAGCCATCGGGATACAGCCGATGCGCCAGGTCCTTGCTGATGATCACCTGCGCAGAGTGCATCGCGTCGCGAGGTTGCTGGGCGCCGACTTCGCTCGCGGTGAAATTGCGCCCGGCGATCAGGTGCGTGCCCAGCGTCGCCAAGGTGTGGTCATCGGAGAAATAGATCGCCGAGTCGGTCGTCATCTTGACCTGGTCGGGCTGCAGCTTGATGAAGTTGTCCCAGCCGGTACCGTGCAGGGGGAAGCTGTTGGTCGGCGCGGCATCCTGCACGCTGCCGAGCTGGCGCAAGGCGATCAGGTCGGCCTGCATCTGCACGTCGATGCGCTGCGGATCGGATTTGTCGGCCCAATCGCTGCGTATCACGAACAGGTTGGTTTCATCCACGCCGCTGGGCCGCGCCATCCGCGCCATGCGCTGCTGGATGATGAACAGCGCATTGCAGACAATCGCCAGGGTCAGCGCGATCTGCAACGCAATGAGCACGGTGCCGGCCTTGTGGTGCCGCATGGCGGCGAGAATGGGTTTGATCTGCATGATGTTCCCCATCCTCTCAGTTGGATTTCAGCTGCCACGCCGGCTGCACTTTCGCGGCGCGCCAGGTGGGATAGAAAGCCGCCAGTACGGTGGCCACGACCGCCACCAGCAAGGTCATCGCGACCAGCGAAAAGTCGAGATGGGCAAGCCGCGCGATCTGCGGTTCGAACAGCAAGCCCACGCCGAACATGCCCAGCGCCGTCAGCAGCAGGCCGAGCACGCCGCCGGCCAGGCCCACCGTGGCCGCCTCGATCAGGAACTGGCGATAGATCTCGCCTCGTGGCGCGCCGAGTGCGCGACGCACGCCGATCTCCGCCGCGCGGCGCATGAACTTGGCCAGCAGCAACCCGATGGTGTTGACCAGGCAGATGATGAAGAAGCCCAGCGCGACCATCAGCGAGATGCGGCTTTCCGGCGGCACGACATGCATGTAATCGAGCCAGTTGTTGACGTCGCGCAGGCGTACGTTCGGTGCCCAGTGAAAGCGGCCGGCACGCTGCTGCTCGGCGGCATAGTGGGTGAGGAACTCCCGATAGCTTGTCGCCGCGGCCTGATCGGCGAGCTCCACCCATACCGGCACCCACACGCATTCGCCGTGCAGCCAGGCATCGCGGCCGGTGCCGAAATCCACATTGCTGCCGCAGTTGTTGCGTCCGGAGGTGTCCATCGCCACGTCGACCGCACGGGTGAATGGCAGGTACAGCTGCACCGGATCGCCGAACTGGTTGCCGCTGAACACGTCGTAATAGCGCGGCTGCGGATCCCAGTGCGCCGTCACACCGACGACGCGGTACGTGTGCCGATCCATGGTGATCTCGCGGCCCACGCTGTCGGCGCCGTTGAAAAGCTGCTGGTTGAGCTCGTGGCTGATCACGGCCACCGCGGCGCGCCCGTCGTCGTCGCTTGCGTGCCAGGGTCCGCCGTATTCGAACGGCACGTCGAACATGCCGAAGAAATCCGCGTTGGTGGCGTAGCCGTCGGCGATGAAGGGAATGCTCTGGTTGCCTTCCGGCAGCACCGATGGCGCCACGGCGAAGAGCAGCGTCTGATGCGCGGCCTTGTGGGCCGCGACCAGCGCGGTGGCGTCGGTATAGGTGAGCGCCTCCGGCGGCTCACCCTCGTCGTTGTATTGCGGGCCGCGGTTGTCGACCAGCACCGTATACAGCTGCGAGGATTTGCCGGGAATCGGGTCACCCGACACCGCGCGGAACACCGACCAGGTGATCATCGATGCCGCCACGCCGAAACCGATCGCCATCACCATCAACGCGGTCAGCGCCGGATTGCGGCGCAGGCTGCGCAGACCAAGCTGGAAGTAGTAGGCGAACATTGCGGCGATGACTCTCCGGGGATGATTGCGGTGCCCCCCGGGTGGTGCCGAGGGGCGTTATTTCCGTGGGACGCCTCGCGGCGCCGGGCTCAGGCGATCGTGCCGGCGTGTTCCGCGTGCATGGTGTGGAAGCGCGGATCCTCCGACAGGTCCACCACCTGGCCGTCGATGATGTGCACGTTGCGCTGTGCGCGCGCGGCGAGCTCGGGGTCATGCGTGACCATCACGATGGTGGCGCCCTCGCGATGGATGTCTTCGAGCAGCTCCAGCACGCTGCGCGCCATCTGCGTATCCAGGTTGCCGGTGGGCTCATCCGCCAGCAGCAGGCGCGGCGAGCCGGCCAGTGCGCGGGCGATCGCCACGCGCTGCTGCTGACCGCCGGACAGTTCGGCCGGATAGTGCTTGGCGCGCGAGGCCAGGCCGACGCGCTCCAGCGAATCCATGATGCGCTGCTTGCGCTCGGCCGCCTTCATGCCGCGGTAGCGCAGCGGCACCTCGATGTTGTCGAACACGTTGAGGTCGGGGATCAGGTTGAACGCCTGGAAGATGAAGCCGATCTTCTCGTTGCGGATCTTCGAACGGGCGTTGTCGTTGAGGTTGCTGACCTCGATGCCGTCCAGGTGGTACTCGCCGCCCGAGAAGGTTTCCAGCAGGCCGGCGATGGTCAGGAAGGTGGTCTTGCCGGAGCCGGACGGACCGGTGACGGCGACGAACTCGCCCTCCTTCACGTCGATGTTGAAATCGCGCAGGGCATAGGTCTCCACCACTTCGGTGCGGTAGACCTTGGACAGGTGGGTCATCTTGAGCATGGTTGTTCCTCGGTGGTGGTGATGTCTGTTGTTGTGACTCGTTGCCCTGCGCGCAGGGCAACGAAGCTCAGTTGCTGATCGCGACGGTCGCCGCGCCCTTGAAGCTGTCGGTACCGGAGATCACGATGCGGTCGCCTTCCTTGAGGCCGTCGAGGATCTCCACCTTGTCGATGCTGGAAGTGCCGACGCGGATCGGGGTCTTGGTGGCGATGCCGTCGCGCACCAGGTAGGCGTAGCTGCCACCGGATTCGTCGACGAACGAGCCGCGCTGCACGGTGAGCACGTTGTCGCGCTTGTCCAGCAGCACGCGCACCGACAGGCGCTGGTTCTGGCGAAGCTGCTTCGGCGTCTCGCCGTCGAAGCGCAGCCGCGCGGCCACCTGTCCATTGACCACTTCGGGAGAGATCGCGCTGACCAGGCCTTTCCACACGTGGCCGTTGCCGCTGATCTCGCCGGTCATGCCGATGCCGAGCGAGCGAGCGAAGCTTTCCGGCACCTGCATCTCCACCTGCAGGGCCGACAGGTCGATCACGCTGAGCAGTTGCGCGTCCTTGGCAACGGTGGCGCGTTCGGCGATGAACAGCTGGCCGACCTGGCCGTCCACCGGCGACTTCACGTTGAGGTCGTCGACCTGCCGCTGCAGGTCCTTCACCAGCAGCAGCTGGCGCTCATGTGCGAGCTTCTTCGACTGGATGTCGAAATTGAGGCTGGCGTTGTCCATGCCCAGGTCCGCCTGCGCATGCTGCAGCGTGATCTTCGCCTTTTGCAGGGTGTCCTTGGAGCGGTCCACGTCCATGTTCGGCACGGCGCCCTTGGCGAACGCCTTCTGGTTGCGGTCGAGGTCGCGCTCGGCGGCCTGCAGGTCGATCTTGGCGTTGTCGAACGCCTTCTGCAGCTCGCCGCGCTTTTTGCGCGCGTCGATCTGCGCGCGCTGGTAATCCACTTCCATCGCGTCGGCGTTGCTCTGCTCCTGCGCCAGTTTGTTGGTGAGTTCGGGGCTCACGATGGTGGCCAGCACCTGCCCTATCTTCACCGTGTCGCCGGCATGCACCTGCAACGTCACCGCGCCGCCGGAGGTGGCGTACAAGGTGGGGCTGACCGCGGCGACGACCTTGCCTTCGGCGGCAATGTCGTTGACGAACAGGCCGCGCTCGACGGTGGCGAACGCCAGCCGCGAACTGCTGACCGATGCCGATGCTGAAAACAATCGTCCGATACCCGGTGCCAGCCAGGCCAGCAGCCCAAGGACGAGGACGCCGGCACCGAGCAGGAGCAGCTGGCGCTTGCGGTTGGGTTTGACTTCGACCAGGCGGTCTTGTGCGGAAGTGTCGCGAATCATCTGTGCCGTTCCTGACCGCGTACAGCGCGGTTGCATGGCAGTCTTTGCAATCCACGTGCCACTGGGTAACTGCGCGGCAACCGATTGTCTTGCAACGGTTTGATGCGCACAGACGCCCTCGGCGCAGTGTCCGCGGACACCACACGGACAGCCGGACGAACACGCCGCGGTCAGCTGCCGCCCCGCAGGAAGCCGAAAGGCCCCGGTTCGCACCGGGGCCTTTCGGGAATTTCCGTTCCGTGCGGACGCGCAGCTTGCCTGCCTAGAACTCCTGCTTGAAGCGTAAGCCGATGGTGCGCGGCTGGTTGGTGACGGTGTAGACCTGTCCGTTGGGGTATTGCGGCACCACGCCGTGGGCGGCGCAGGTCGCCTCCGCACATTCGGCGTACTTGTAGAGCTGCCCGCGCTTGTCGAACACGTTGTTGATGTAGACGTCCACCGACCAGCTGTTTCTGTGAAAGCCCGCGGAGAGATCCATCGTGGTGTAGGCGGCGAGATTGCCGTCCAGGCTGTTCTCGAACGTGCGCAGGTCAGACCTGCGTTCGCCCACATGCACCAGCGCACCCTGGATGAACAGCTCGTCTTCACCAAGATCGAAGGTGTAGCGGGCGATGAGGTTGCCCTTGAACTTCGGCGTCACCGGCAGCTGGGCGCCCTTGGGCGCTTCCGGCCCACTGACGGTATCGCCCGTGAGCGGGTTGACCGTGCCGGCCGGACAATCGGTGATCGGCTTGCCGCTGGGGTCGGTGAACCCGCAATAGTTGGCGGCCAGCTTGGCATCGTAGAAGGCCACGCCGCCACTGATTTCCAGGTTGTAGGTGGCGGCCCAGTTCAACTCCGCCTCGAGGCCCCTGATGCGCGCCTGATTGGCGTTCTTGATCTCGGTCAGGCCGTTGGCGCCCAGGATGCCGAACTGGAAATCCTTCCAGTCCTGCTGGAACACCGAGCCGTTGAGCGACAGCCGGTTGGCGAACCAGGTGGTTTTCCAGCCGAACTCGTAGCTGGTCAGGTAATCCGACTTGTACGGCGGCAGCGAGCCGCGACGGTTGATGCCGCCGGGGCGATAGCCTTCGGATCGGGTGAGGTAGATCATCTTGGTCGGCGTGATGTTCCAGGTCAGATTGGCCTTGCCGAGCGAGCCGGTCTCCTTCACGTTCTTGTCGAAGTCCAGGCAGGGGGCGCCGCGATACGGCTGTGGCGAAATGCAGCCCGCCTCGCCGTAGCTGGAACTGGGCGAGTAGCCCGAGCTGAAGCCGTAGAAGCCGCCCAGGCTGTTGTCGGCACGGAAGTAGCGCCCGCCAACCGTGGCCGTGAGCGTGTCGGGGATGATGTCGTAGGACAGTTCGCCGAACACGGCCTCATCGCGATCAGTGCGAACCTGCTCGGTCAGCCAGAGAGTGCTCGGCCAGCCGGTCACCGAAAGGGAATCGGCCAGACCGTTGATCATGTAGCGCTGTTCGATGTCGTGCACCGACTTTTCCCAGAACAGGCCGCCCACCACGCGCAGGCGATCTTCCTTCGGCGAGGCCAGGCGCAATTCGTGGCTGTTCATGGCGTACTTGTCTTTGCCAATGATGTACTGGGACGGATTGATCAGTGCGCCGTTGTTGTCGTAGATGTAGGTGCCGTACGAATAGGGAAGCTGGTCGTACCAGAACGAATAGTCGCTGTAGTCGTTGTGCTCCACTTGGTTCCGCTTCAGATGCGCGTAGGCATAGGTCAGGTCGAAATTGCCGATCTTGCCCTGCACCGTCAGCGCCGCCTGCCACCAGCGGTCGGAAGTGCGCTCCGGATAAAAGTGGGTAACGGCCAGATCCCCGATCGCCGGATCGGTGGCGATGTTGCCGTTGGCCACCGTGTTTTGCCCCATCACCGTACCGTCGATCGACCAGTCGTCGTTGAGATCGACCTTCAGCGCCGCGCGCGCGCCGTCGATGTCGTTGGTGTTGTAGTTCTTCTTGGCCGCGGGCATGCAGACCAGCAGGCTCGTCGATGTGCAGTTCCTGGCGTTGCTGACGGTGATGCCGGAACTCGGGTAGGTGCGCGTGCCTTCCTTGTTGTCGATATAGCCGGCATCGTGTTCATGCCAGCCGACCAGGCGGATCGCCGCAGTTTTGGAGATCGGGATATTGACCATCCCCTCGGCCACGTGCCCGATGCCGCCGTTGGCAACCGAGTCGATGCCGACACTGTAGCTGGCGCCAAAACCGCTGGCATCGGGCTTGTTGGTGATGATGCGCAACGCCCCGGATTCGGCACTGGCGCCGTAAAGCGTGCCCTGCGGCCCGACCAGGGCTTCGACGCGGGCGATGTCGTACATGTGGATATCGAGCGGACCGGTGACCGTGGTGACCGGCTGCTCGTCCAGATACACGCCAACGCTCGGCCGCGAAGCGGAATGGTTGCCGTCGCCGCCGCTGGCCACGCCGCGCATGTAGATCTCGGAGAAGCCGGGGCCGGCGCTCTGGTAGGACACGCTGGGCAGGTACTTCACATAGTCATCGAAGTTGGCTATGTGGAGCTGCTCGATTTTTTCCGTGCCCAGCACCTGGATGCTGATCGGCACCTTCTGCAGGTTTTCGGTGCGTTTCTGGGCGGTGACGGTCACCGCGCTCAGCGTCGCGACCTTGTGCTCCGTGGCCGGCGTCCCGGTCGGCGCCTGGGTCTGGCCGGTGTCCTGCGCGAAGGCCGCCGAGCTCATGGCGAAGCAGATCGCCGCGGCGAGCGGCAGGCGGTTCAATCTCGTCCGCCGTGTTTGTGCTGTACCCCTAGTCCTGTGCATTGGATCCCCTCTCTAATGTTGATGACGATCAATCGGAAACTGCCACATCGGATTCAAATCCCGGCACGTCGGGGTATCGCTGCAGCACCTGCCCCAGTGTCGATTCCAAAGGCACCAGCCATGGTGCGTAGTTCTGCCAGTGATCCACGCCCCCGCGGTAGATCGGCTGGCGCACCTGTTCCGAACTCGCGGTGCGTACGGGCCGTTCGTTCTGGAAGAACCGCAGGCACGATTCCTCGAACGGCAGGCCGCAATGGTCGAGCAGGCGCCGAACCTCCCCTTCGGTGTCCTCGACCATGCGTTCGTAGATGACGCGGTGGATGCGACCAGGCAGCACCGCGTCGAAATGCGCCATCAGCGCGACATAGTCGCGGTAGTAGCGACCCAGGTCATCAAGGCTGTAGCTGAAGCCCTGCCCGCGCGCGAAGTGCTGCTTGAAGCCCGAGAAGCAGCAGGCCAGCGGGTGCCGTCGCGCATCGATGATGGTCGCGTTCGGCAGCATCAGGTGGATCAGCCCGATGTGCATGAAGTTGTTCGGCATCTTGTCGATGAACAACGGCGCCACGGTCTTGCGCTGGATGCGGGTGTTGGCGAGGTAGCGCTCGCCCAGATCGCGCAGCGCGGTGGCGTCCAGCGCCGCCAGCGCCTCGTGGTAGGGCATGTCGCCGCCGGCGCCCGCCTGCTCGCGCAGCACGCGCGTGATCGAGGTGACCTCGGGCAGCTCCATGGTGCCTTCGACCTGGCTGTGGCTGGCCAGGATCTGCTCGATCAGGGTGGAACCGGAACGCGGCAGGCCGACCACGAAGATCGGGTCGCGCGCCGGGCTGCCGCAGCCCGCGCGCGCGGCGAAGAATTCGCGGGTGTAGCGCTGGCGGATGTGCCGCACGCGCGCGCTGGTCTCATCGGCGCTGTAGTGCAGCTGCGTGCGGCGGATCGCGTTGCCCTGCGCGTAATGCCGGAAGGAAGACTCGTAGTCGGCGGCGTCCTCCAGTGCCTTGCCGACGGCGAACTCCAGGTGCAGCCGGTCCTCGTCGCCCAGGTCGGTGCGCGCCAGCTGCCGGCGCATCGCGGCGAGGTCGTCGGCGCCGAAGCGGAAAGTCTTGAGGTTGGCCAGGCTCCACCAGACTTCGCCGAAGGACGGCTCCAGCTCCAGGCTGCGGCGGTAGGCGGCAATTGCACGTCCGGCATGGCCGGCGGTCTTGAGCGCGTGGCCGTAGCTCATCCACACCTTCGGATTGTCCGGGTACTTTTCCAGCAGGTCGGCGTAGATGGCGATGGCCGGCTCGTAGTCGCCGACCCGGCACAGCACCACCGCCTTGAGATTGCGGTAGCCGGGATGGGTCGGCGCCGCCGCCAGCAGGCGATCGATCTGCGCCAGCGCCTGCTCCGGCCGGTTGCTGCGATGCAGGACCTGGGCGTAGTTCTGGCGCGCGGCATCGAAACCGGGCGCCAGCTCCAGGCAACGCTCGAGCAGGTGCAGGGCTTCCTCGTTGCGACCCAGCCGGGCGGCGACCTCGGCGAACATGCGGATCGCCGCCACGTCGGTCGGCGCCTGCTTCAGGTGTTCGCGCAGCAGCGCCTCGGCCTCGGGAATGCGGTTCTCGACCAGCGCGACGGCGGCGGCCAGCAACTGCGGGTCGCTGGTGGAATGGCGCACGTGGTTGGCGTAGGCGGCGTCGGCGGCCTCCTGCTCGCCGGCGGCCATGAGGTGGTCGCCGAGCGCGCGCCATGCCTGCGGCAGGTCGGGCTTCAGCGCCACCGCGCGGCGCAGCGCGTCGATCGCCTGCTGGCCGCGCCCGTCATGGCCCAGCGCCAGGCCGAGGTCGAGATGGGCGACCGCCCAGTTCGGTTGGCTCCGGGCCAGCGGATCGAGGATCTCGAGCGCGCCTTGCGTATCGCCCTGCCCGATCCGCGCCGCCGCCAGCAACCGCAGCGCGGCGGGGTGGTTCGTGGCCACCTTGAGGATCTCCGCCGCCTGTTCGCCGGCCAGGGCCGGGTCGCTCTGCAGCAGGCGCTCCGCATGGACCAGCGCCTGCTCCAGCGTGCCGATGGCGGTCGCGTTCGTCATGGCCGGCACGTCGGTGGCGGCACGGCGGCTCGGCCCACGGCGGTGGGCGGACAGTGCGGGAAGGGGAATGCGGCGTGTTGCATGAGGAGACAGCAGCTCCTTAAAGATTCTTTAGCAATCTATAGTCAAATTCCAGCGAACGGTAGTAGGCATCGACCAGGATGCGTTCGTCCTGGCCGTGCGAACGATCGTCGTCGACGTCGTAGGCGATTCCGTTGAACACATAGGACGGCATCCCCGCCGCGCGCAGGAACACGCTGTCGGAAGCGCCGGCGGACATGTAGGGCGTCACCGGAATCGGTCCCCACAGCTCTTGCGCCACCTTGGCGATCCGCGAGAACAGCGCTTCGTCCACCGGACTGGGCGGGCTGGGCTGCGGCGGCGCGACGCGGGCGATCTCGGCGCCGGAGTCGGCCACGGCCTGGCGCAGCGCCGCATCCACGCGGCCCGGATCCTCGTCCGGCAGCAGGCGGCAGTTGATCGTGGCCCGTGCGATCTGCGGCAAGGCGTTCTCGGCGTGCCCGCCCTGTAGCAGCGTCGGCACGCAGGTCGTGCGCAACTGCGCGTTGTTGTAGGCGGAAGACGCCGCCAGCCGCGCCATCGCGGCCGGATCGGACGGCTCGCGGGCGACCGCGCGCATGTCGGCGGCGAGCGCGCCCGAGTAATCCTTCGCCAGCGTCGCGTAATAACCCCGCGTGGCCGCGTTGGCGCGCAGCGGAAACTGCAACGACGCCAGCCGGTCCAGCCCCTTCGCGAGTCGATAGATCGCGTTGTCGGCGGTCGGCAGGGAGCTGTGCCCGCCGGGGTTGTGCACGGTGAGGGTGTAGCTCAGGAAGATTTTTTCCGCGGTTTCCACCGACAGCACCGCCGGCTTGCCGCCGCGGATCTCCGGTCCGCCGCCGTCGACGTTGATCGAATAGGCGGAACGGATCAGCTCGGGCCGATGCGCGAGCAACCACTGCACGCCGTTGGCGACGCCGTCTTCCTCGCCGGCGGTGAGCGCGAGGATGCAGTCGCCCTCCGGCGCGAAGCCTTCGCGGTGCAGCCGCAGCAGCGTGTGGACCAGGCCGGCGCCCGCGCCCTTGATGTCCATGGTGCCGCGACCGTAGAAGTAGCCGTCGCGCTCGGTCAGCGCGAACGGATCGACGTGCCAGTCCGCGCGCCGCGCCTCCACCACGTCGAGGTGCGCGAGCAGCAGGATCGGCTCGCGTTCGCCGCGGCCGCGCAGGCGCACCACCAGGTTGCGCCGGCGCGGATCGTCGCCGACCACCTGCACGTCCGCCGGCGCGAAGCCGGCGTCGAGGAAGCGCCGGGCGAGCTTTTCCGCCGCGAGCGTGGTGCTGCCGTGTTCGGAGGTGGTGTCGACGGCGATCAGTTCGGCGAGCAGTTCGCGGCCCAGCGCGCGGTCGGCCTGCGGCGCGCTATCGGCGGCGCGACCGGCCGGCGGCAGCAGCGCCGCCGTGGCGATGAGGGCAGACAGGACGAGGTTTCGATTCATGGACGCTCCAGTGCCAGGGCCAGCCCCTGGCCGACGCCGACGCACAGGCTGACCAGCGCGCGGCGCTGGCGGTGGCGACGCAGCGCGAACGCCGCGGTCAGCGCCAGGCGCGCGCCGCTGGCGCCGAGCGGATGGCCGAGCGCGATCGCGCCGCCGTTGGCGTTGACGTGTTCGGCATCGTCGGGCAGGCCGAGCGTGCGCGTGCAGGCGAGCACCTGCGCGGCGAACGCCTCGTTGATCTCGATGCGCTCGAAGTCGGCCAGGCCGAGGCCGGTGCGCGCGAGCAGCTTGCGGATCGCCGGCACCGGGCCGATGCCCATCACCCGCGGCGCGACGCCGGCCGCGGCCATGCCGACGATGCGCGCCAGCGGCTGCAGGCCGTATCGCGCCAGCGCCGCATCGGAGGCCAGCAGCACGGCGGCGGCGCCGTCGTTGAGACCCGACGCATTGCCGGCGGTGATGCTGGTGCCTGCACCGAGCAGCGGCTTGAGCGCGGCCAGCTTCGCCGCCGTGGTGTCGGCGCGCGGATGCTCGTCGACCTGCACGACGAGCGACTCCTTCCCGTGCGGCGCATGCACGGCGGTGATTTCCTCCGCCAGCCAGCCCTGTGCCTGCGCGTGCGCGGTGCGCTGCTGGCTGCGCAGGGCATAGGCGTCCTGGCTGTCGCGGTCGATGCCGTGCTCGCGTGCGAGGTTCTCGGCGGTCTGCGTCATCGAGTCGATGCCGTAGCCGGCCTGCATGCGCGGATTGACCAGGCGCCAGCCCAGCGTGGTGTCCTCGAGCTGCTGCCCGCGGGCGTAGGCAACGTCGGCCTTGGCCATCACGTAGGGCGCGCGCGACATGCTCTCGACGCCGCCGGCGACGACCAGCTCGGCCTCGCCGCAGGCGATCGCGCGCGCGGCCTGGCCGATCGCTTCGAGGCCGGATGCGCACAAACGATTCACGGTGACCGCGGGAATACTTTCGGGCAAGCCGGCCAGCAGCGTCGCCATGCGCGCCACGTTGCGGTTGTCCTCGCCGGCCTGGTTGGCGCAGCCGAGGATCACCTCGTCCAGCGCGGCCCAGTCCAATGCGGGATGACGCGCCATCAGCGCCGCGATCGGCAGCGCGGCCAGATCGTCGGCGCGCACGCCGGCCAGCGCGCCGCCAAGGCGGCCGAACGGCGTACGCGTCGCATCGACCAGCCAGGCGCTAGTCATAAACGCTCCTCATCGCCATGTGCGGCAGCCAGCCACCGCGCCGGATCGCCTGCTCGATCGCGTGCTGCGCCTCGTGCAGCGCCGGCAACATCTGCTTGACCGCGCGCGCCGGCGCTTCGTCGCTGTACGGCATGCCGATGTTCAGCGCGGCCACCACGCGGCCGTCGCCGGCGCGGATCGGCACCGCGATCGAGCACAGTCCCGGCTCCAGTTCGCGCGAGGTCAGCGCATAACCCTGCTCGCGCACCCGCTGCAGCTCGGCCTTCAGCGCGCTGGCGGTGCGGATCGTCTGCGGCGTGTAGGCGCGGAATTTCTGACCGCGCAGCCACGCAGCCAGCTCGGCCTCGGGCAGGTCGGCCAGGATCACCCGCCCCATCGAGGCGGCGAACGCGGGCAGCCGCGCACCCACGCCCAGCGCCACGCTCATCACCCGGCGCACCGGCACGCGCAGCACGTAGACGATGTCGCTGCCGTCCAGCACCGCCATCGAGCACGACTCGCCCACCCGCTGCGACAGCTGCTCCAGGCTCTGCTGCGCCAGCTCGGTCAGGTCCAGCGAGGTGAGGTAGCTGTAGCCCAGCTCGAGCACGCGCGGGGTCAGGAAGAAGCTGCGGCCGCGGCTGCCGACATAGCCCAGGTGCTGCAGGGTCAGCAGGCTGCGGCGCGCCACTGCGCGGGACAGTCCGGCGCGCTCGGCGACCTCGGACAGGCTCGGGCTGGGCTGCTCGCGATCGAACGCGCGCAGCACCTTGAGGCCGCGCGCCAGCGATTGCACGTAATCCGCACTGTCCTCGAATGCTGTCGATGCCATGCGCTGAGCGACCTCCATTGACAGGCCGAGCGTAGAAGGTTTCCAATGGGTTCGCAATACGAATTGTTGTGCGATTATCGAACAAATCGGTTGGGGAGCACCCTTGGCAAACGAACGCGACAGTGTCTTGCACAGCTGGTGCGTGCAGTCGGCATGGCAGGCACCGACCGTGGTCGGCGGCAGCGGCGCACACCTCGTACTGGAGGACGGGCGCCGCATCCTGGACATGAGCAGCCTGGCCGAATGCAGCAACCTCGGCCACCAGCATCCGCGCGTGGTCGCGGCGATCCGCCGGCAGGCCGAACAGTTGTGCTTCGTCACCTCGGCGTGGGGTGCGCAGCCGCGCGCGGAGCTGGCCGAAGCGCTGCTGGAGAAGGCCGGTTTCGACGGCGGCCGCGTGTTCTTCACCCTCGCCGGCGCGGATGCCAACGAAAACGCGGTGAAGTTCGCGCGCCAGGCCAGCGGCAAGCCGCACGGGCTCATCGTCACGCGCGACCGCTCCTACCACGGCGCCAGCTACGCCTGCATGGCGCTGTCCGGCGATGCACGCACCAGTTCGCAGATCGACCCGGAAGCGTTCGGCGTGCTCCATGTGCCGCCGCCGGATACTTATCATTGCCCGTTCGGCAGCGAGGATGCACAAGCCTGCGGCGAGCGCGCGGCCGCGGCGGTGGCGGACACGATCGACCAGCACGGCGCGTCGTCGGTCGCCGCGGTACTGATGGAACCCAACGCCGGCACCAACGGCATCGTGCCGCCGGACAGCTACTGGCCCGGCCTGCGCGAGGCGACCCGCGCGCGCGGCGTCTGGCTGATCGCCGACGAAGTGATGAGCGGCTTCGGCCGCTGCGGCGAGTGGTTCGCCTGGCAGCGTCATGGCGATGCCGGCAAGCCCGACCTGATGACGCTGGCCAAGGGCCTGACCGGCGCACATCTGCCGCTCGGCGCCGTGGTGCTGTCGGCCGAGGTTGCCGCCCGGCTGCAGCACGAAATGCTCTACACCGGCCTCACCTACTGCGGCCATCCGCTGTCGTGCGCAGCCGGCCTGGCCGCACTGCGCGCCTACGAGGACGACGGCCTGATCGCGCGCTCGCGCATCCTCGGCAAATGGATGTATGCCGAACTGCAGGCGCTGCAATCACGCCACGCCGTCATCGGCGATGTGCGCGGCGGCCACGGCCTGTTCGCGGTGGTCGAACTGGTCGCCGACCGCGCCACGCGCGAACCGCTGGCGCCATGGCCGCAGACGCCGCCCGCGTTGCATGCGCTGGTCGACGCGGCGATGGCCGAAGGCGTGTCGTTCGCCTGCCGCGGCAACCTGATCCTGCTGGCGCCGCCGCTGGTGATCGAAGGACACATCCTGGCCGATGCGCTGGCCCTGCTCGACCGCCTGCTGGCGCGCTTCTTCCCTGCTGCCTGCTGAGGATTCCCGATGAGCTTCCGTCTCACCTACGCCACCATGTACAACCCGCCGGAGACGATGCACGAACGCTTCGAGGCAGCGCTGGCGCGGGTCGAGACCACGCTCGGCGCGCGCCACCGGCTGTTCATCGACGGCGCTGATCGCGATGCCGCGCAGCACGCCGAGCGCTGCGCCCCCTTCGACGGCACACTGCGGCTCGGCGAGTTCGCGCTGGCCAGCCAGGCCGATGTCGATGCCGCGATGGCTGCGGCGCGCGCGGCCTACCCGGCCTGGCGCGCGACGCCGGTCGCCGAGCGGGCGCGCCTGCTGCGCCGCGTCGGCACCCTTCTTGAGGAGCGCGTCTACGAGATAGCCGCCGCGATGGTGCTGGAGGTCGGCAAGAACCGCATGGAGGCGCTCGGCGAGACGCAGGAGACCGTCGACTTCTTTAACCACTACGCCGACGATTTCGAAAGCCACGCCGGCTATGCGCACGTGCTGCCGGACGATCCGATCGAGGGCGTGACCTCGCACAACGCCAGCGTGATGCGGCCGTACGGCGTGTGGGTGGTGATCGCGCCGTTCAATTTCCCGCTGGCGCTGGCCGGCGGCCCGGTGGCCGCGGCGCTGGCCACCGGCAACACCGTCGTGCTCAAGGGCGCCAGCGACACGCCGTGGGCCGGCCGCCTGCTCGCCGACTGCATCCGCGATGCCGGCTTGCCGCCGGGCGTGTTCAACTACCTGTCCGGCTCCGGCCGCGACATCGGCGAGGCGCTGGTGCAGCACCCGCTCACCGCCGGCATCACCTTTACCGGCTCGGTGCCGGTCGGACGGCACCTGATGCAGCAGATGGCCGGCGGCGCGTATCCGCGGCCGTGCATCGCCGAGATGGGCGGCAAGAATCCGTGCATCGTCACCGAGCACGCCGATCTCGACCACGCCGCCGCCGGCATCGTGCGCTCCGCCTACGGCATGGGCGGCCAGAAGTGCTCGGCGCTGTCGCGGCTGTACGTGCATGAAAGCGTCGCCGATGCGCTGACCGGAAAACTGCAGGCGCAGATCGCCGCGATCCGCATCGGCGATCCGCGCCGGCGCGAGCACTGGCTCGGGCCGGTCGTCAATCCGGCTGCCTACGCCAACTACCAGGGCTACATCGACGAACTGCGCACCGATGGCGCCACCCTGCTCGCCGGCGGCGCGCGGATCGGCGAAGGCAGCGCGGGGGAGCCGGCGCTCGCCCGCGGTTATTACGTGGAACCCGCGCTGGCGGAGGCACCGCTCGCCCATCGCCTGTGGCAGCACGAGATGTTCCTGCCGATCCTGATGCTGCATCGCTACCGCGATCCCGAGCAAGCGATGCGGCTGGCCAACGACACGTCCATGGGCCTGACTGCCGGATTCTTCGGCGGCGCGGAGGAAGTGGCCTGGTTCCACGACAACATCGAGGCCGGCGTGACCTACGCCAATCGGCCGCAGGGCGCGACCACCGGCGCCTGGCCCGGCTACCAGCCGTTCGGCGGCTGGAAGGGATCGGGCTCCACCGGCAAGGCAATCGCCTCGTTCTATTACCTCGCGCAGTATCTGCGCGAGCAGTCGCGCACGGTGGTGGAGTGAGCGTGATCCTGCCGCTTGCCGACGCGATCGAGCGCTTCATCACCGACGGCGCGAGTGTCGCGCTCGAAGGCTTCACCCACCTGATCCCGTTCGCCGCCGGGCACGAGATCATCCGCCAGCGCCGGCGCGAACTGCACCTGATCCGGATGACGCCCGACCTGATCTACGATCAGCTGATCGGCATGGGCTGCGCGCGCAAGCTCACCTTCTCCTGGGGCGGCAACCCCGGCGTCGGCTCGCTGCACCGCTTGCGTGACGCAGTGGAAAACCACTGGCCGCGGGCCCTCGAGCTGGACGAGCACAGCCACGCCGGCATGGCCGCCGCGTTCTGCGCAGGCGCGGCGCGCTTGCCGTTCGGCGTGCTGCGCGGCTATCTGGACACCGACCTGCCTGCGCACAACCCGAACATCCGCCGCGTGGCCTGCCCGTTCACCGGCGAGGTGCTGGCGGCGGTGCCTGCGTTGAATCCGGACGTCACCATCCTGCACGCGCAGCGCGCCGACCGCGCCGGCAACGTGGCGATCGAGGGCATCCTCGGTGCGACGCGCGAGGCGGCGCTGGCGGCCACGACATTGATCGTCACGGTGGAGGAGATCGTCGATGCGCTGCCGCCGGCGATGAACGGCATCGTGCTGCCGCACTGGGTGGTCACCGCGGTGGCGCACTGCCCCGGCGGCGCCTACCCCTCGTACGCGCAGGGCCACTACGCCCGCGACAACGCCTTCTACAAGCAGTGGGACGAGATCGCGCGCGACCGTTCGCGCTTTCTCGCCTGGATGCACCGGCACGTGCTCGCCACCGGCGACCATCGCGCCTTTCTCGCCAGCCTGCCGCAGGAGGCCGCATGAGCGCCTGCACCCGCGACGAGTGGATGACCGTCGCCGCGGCGCGCCTGCTGAAGAACCGCGACGTCTGCTTCGTCGGCATCGGCCTGCCCAGCGCCGCCTGCAACCTGGCCCGGCTCACCCACGCGCCGCAGATCGTGCTGATCTACGAGTCGGGCACCATCGGCACGCGCCCTGACGTGATGCCGCTGTCGATCGGCGACGGCGAGCTGGCGCAGACCGCCGCCTGCGTGGTGCCGCTGCCGGAAATCTTCAGCTATTACCTGCAGGCCGGCCGCGTCGACATCGGCTTTCTCGGCGCCGCGCAGATCGACCGCCACGGCAACCTCAACAGCACCGTGATCGGCCCCTACGAGAGGCCGTCCACGCGCCTGCCCGGCGCCGGCGGCGCGCCGGAGATCGCCCAGCACGCCAGGCAGGTGTTCGTGATGCTGCGGGCGTCCAAACGCAGCTTCGTCGAGCGGCTCGCCTTCCGCAGCAGCGCCGGCTACCTCGACGGCCACGGCGCCCGCGCACGCAGCGGTGCCGCCGGCGGCGGCCCGCGCGCGGTGATCACCGACTTCGGCATGCTGGCGCCGCATCCGGAAAGCGAGGAGCTGCAGCTGGTGGCGCTGTTCGAGGGCGCCACCGTCGAGGAGGCCCGCGCCGCGATCGGCTGGCCGCTGCAGCTGGCCGATCGCATCGACACCATCGCGCCGCCGAGCGCGCACGAACTCGACACCCTGCGCGCGCTGCATGCCCGCACGCGCGAGGCGCATGCGCGCCCCGTGCGCATCCCCCTTCAGAACGGATGATCCCGATGAACGCCACGCCGAACCCGAACCACATCAAGACCGCCCTGCCCGGCCCGAAGGCGCAGGCGATGATCGCCCGCGACGCCGAGGTGATCTCGCCCTCGTACCCGCGCGACTACCCGTTCGTGATGTCGCACGGCCGCGGCACCGAGGTGTGGGACGTCGACGGCAACCGCTTCCTCGACTTCATGGCCGGCATCGCGGTATGCGCCACCGGCCATGCGCACCCGCAGGTGGTCAAGGCGGTGCAGGACGCCGCCGCGAAATTCCTGCATATCTCCAGCGACTACTGGCACGAGGAGATGGTCGGGCTCGGCGAGCGGCTGGCCGCCGTTGCACCGCTGGGCGAGCCGGCGATGAGCTTCATCTGCCAGTCCGGCACCGAGGCGGTGGAAGGCGCGTTGAAGCTGGCGCGCTATGTCACCGGGCGGCCGCGCTTCATCGGCTTCCTCGGCGGCTTCCACGGCCGCACCTTCGGCTCGCTGTCGTTCACCTCCAGCAAGTACACCCAGCAGAAGGGCTTCTCGCCCACGCTGGCCGGCGTCACCCACGTGCCGTATCCCAACCCGTACCGTCCGCTGTTCGCCGGCGACGACCAGGGCGCGGCGGTGCTCGACTACATCCGCATGCTGTTCCAGCGCAGCGTGCCGCCGAGCGAAGTGGCGGCGATCCTGATCGAGCCGATGCAGGGCGAAGGCGGCTATCTCACCCCGCCGGACGGCTTCCTCGCCGGCCTGCGCGCGCTGTGCGACGAGCACGGCATCCTGCTGATCTTCGACGAGGTGCAGTCCGGCATCGGCCGCACCGGCAAGATGTTCGCCTGCGAGCACTGGGGCGTGGCGCCGGACATCCTCACCTCGGCCAAGGGGCTGGGCTCGGGCCTGCCGATCGGCGCGGTGATCGCGAAGAAATCGATCATGTCGCAGTGGAAGCGCGGCGCGCACGGCAACACCTACGGCGGCAACCCGGTCACCTGCGCCGCCGCCAACGCCACGCTCGACCTGATGCGCGGCGGCCTGATGGACAACGCCGCCAGCGTCGGCGCGCACTTCATCGCCCGCCTGCGCGAACTGCAGCGCGACTACCCGTGCATCGGCGAGGTGCGCGGCAAGGGGCTGTGGATCGGCATGGAGCTGGTGGAGAACGACGGCAAGAAGACGCCGGCCACCACGCTGTGCGATGCGGTGGTCACCCGCGCCTACCACAACGGCCTGCTGCTGCTTTCCTGCGGCACCAGCACGGTGCGCTTCATGCCGCCGCTGAGCGTGACCACCGCCGAAGTGGACGAGGCCATCGCGCTGCTGCGCGCCAGCCTCGACCAGGCACTCGCCGGAGCCTGAGCATGAAACGTCTCGCGAACGTCGCACCCATCCTTGCCACTGCGCTGGTCATGATGTTCGGTGCGGCGTCCGCGCAGGCCGCGCGCGAGCCCGTGCTCAAGCAGGTCGACCTGCCGCACAGCTACTACTGGCGCGAGCTGTACCTGCCGCAGCTCACCAGCGGCCCGTCCTCGGCCAGCTTCCTGCCCGACGGCGACACGCTCATCTACAGCATGAGCGGCTCGCTCTGGCGCCAGCGCATCGGCGACGCCAGCGCCACCGAGCTGACCCATCCGCAGGCCGCCTACGACTACCAACCCGATGCGTCGCACGACGGCCGCAGCGTGGTGTTCACCCGCTACGACGGCAACGCGCTGGAGCTGTGGCGGCTGGATCTCGGCAACGGCCGCGAGCAGCGCCTCACCGACCAGGGCGCGGTGAACGTGGAGCCGCGGCTATCGCCCGACGGCAAGCGACTCGCCTGGGTATCCACCCAGGGCACCGGCCACTTCAACCTGTTTCTCGCCGACATCGACGCCACCGGCCTGCACCACCCGCACCTGCTGCTGGGCGAACGCAAGAGCACGCTGGACCGCTACTACTACTCGGCCTTCGACCACGCGATCAATCCGTCCTGGTCGCCGGACGGCAGGACGATCTACTACGTCAGCAATCCGGAGATCGGCTGGGGCACCGGCGACATCTTCGCGGTGGATGTCGACCACCCCACGCAGCGTCGCCGCGTGCTGAGCGAGGAAACCAGCTGGAGCGCGCGACCCGAACTGGCGCCGGACGGCAAGCGCCTGCTCTACGCCAGCTACCACGGCCGCCAGCACCAACAGCTGTGGCTGACCACCGCCGACGGCGCCGCGCCGCTGCCGCTGAGCTTCGGCGCGTTCGACCGCCGCAACGCGCGCTGGTCGCCGGACGGCTCGCGCATCGCCGTCATCGACAACCGCGATGGCGACACCGCGCTGCGCGTGATCGAGACGCTGGGCGGTGCCAGCCAGGACGTCGCGGCGACGCAACGCCACTACCGATCGCCGCAGGCAAAACTCACCCTCGACATCGTCGACGAGCACGGCCAGCGCACGCCGGCGCGCGTGGCGATCGTCGCCAGCGACGGCCGCGCCTACGCGCCGCCGCACGCCTGGGTCTCCGCCGACGATGGCTTCGACCGCGCCCTGCAGCACAGCGAGACGCACTACTTCCACTGCGCGCCGCCGTGCACGCTGGACGTGCCGGCCGGCAAGGCCGCGATCTGGGTGCAGCACGGCTTCGCCTACGCGCCGTGGCGCCGCACGGTCGACCTGTCGAACGGCCACGCCACGCAGCTCATCGCCACGCTGGTGCCGGACGCGCTGCCGGCCGCCTTCGGCGACTTCGTCAGCGCCGACCTGCACATCCACATGAACTACGGCGGGCACTACCGCAACACGCCGGCGCACCTCGCGCTGCAGGCGCGCGCGGAAGACCTCGACATCGCGTGGGACCTGGTGGTGAACAAGGAGGAGCGCGTGCCGGACATCGCCAGCTTCCGCACCGACGCCGACCCGGCCAGCACGCCGCAGACCTTGGTGCTGCACGGGCAGGAGTACCACACCAGTTTCTGGGGCCACCTCGGCCTGCTGCACCTCGACGACCACTACATCACCCAGGGCTATTCGGCCTACCGCCACACCGCGATGGCCAGCCCGTGGCCGACCAATGCCGCCGTGGCCGACCTCGCCCACGCGCAGGGCGGCCTGGTCGGCTACGTGCATCCGTTCGACGTGCTGCCCGACCCGGAGCACGACGCGGTACTCAGCAACGAGCTGCCCGCCGACGTCATCGAAGGCAAGGTCGACTACATCGAGGTGATGGGCTTCTCCGACCACAAGGCCACCGCCACCGTGTGGTACCGCCTGCTCAACCTGGGCCTGCGCCTGCCCACGGGCGCCGGCACCGATGCGATGGCGAACTACGCCTCGCTGCGCGGGCCGGTCGGCATGAACCGCGTTTTCCTCGACACCGGCGGCCAGCGCGACGCAGCCAGCGCGCTCGACGCGCTGAAGGCCGGCCACGGCTTCGCCAGCAACGGCCCGCTGCTCGGCCTCCTGCTCGACGGCGCCCGGCCCGGCACGCAGCTCGCCCCGGGGCGCCACCACTACCGCGTGGCGCTGCGCTCGCCCGTTGCCGTGGATCATCTGGAACTGGTGCACAACGGCCGGGTGGTGAAGACCTTCACGCTCGGCGGTGACCGCCGCCATCTCGACGCCGAGGGCGATCTCGACCTCGACGGCGGCTGGGTGCTGCTGCGCGCGTGGAACGACGGTGCCGACCCGCAAGTGCTCGACCTCTATCCCTACGCCACCACCAATCCGGTGTGGCTGGGCGACCAGGTGCTCGCGGCCAGCGCGCGCGACGATGCAGCCTGGTTTGCCAAGTGGATGGACCGCACCATCGAGGCCGCCGCCGCGCGCGACGACTACAACACCGCGGCGGAGAAGCGCATGACGCTGGACTACCTCAGCAAGGCCCGCGAGGCCTATCGCGCATTGGCCGCCGGCAAGTCGCCGACGAAGACCGCGGACGCCGGCCGATGATCCGCCGCCTGCAGCACCTGGCCCTGCTCGCGCTGGCGCTGTTGCCGCTGGCCACCTTCGCCGCCGACAAGACCCCGTTCACCCCGGCCGACATAAACCGCATCGCCGTGCTCGCCGACCCGGCGCTGTCGCCCGACGGCCACTGGCTGGTCTACACCGTCACCACCACGAATGCCGAACGCGACCAGCCGCAGTCGGACCTGTGGCGGGTGGGCTTCGACGGCCGCACGCGCACGCAGCTCACCCACACGCCCGACGCCGACGAATCGCAGGCGCAGTGGTCCGGCGACGGCCGCTTCATCGCCTTCCTCTCCGACCGCAAGCCCGCAGCCAGCAAGGACGACGACACCGGCACGCAGGTGTGGACGATGCCCGCCGACGGCGGCGAAGCGCGGCAGGTGACGCATCTCCCCGCCGGCGTGGAGGAGTTCGCGCTGTCACCGGATGGCAAGCAGCTGGCGGTGATCGCCTTCGATCCCGAGCGTCCCGCCGGCACGCCGAAGCCGAAGAACCCGCCGCCGATCGTCACCGACCGCTTCCAGTTCAAGGACGACGACTCGGGCTGGCTGGGCGCGCGCCACAAGCACCTGTACACGGTCGACCTCGCCAGTGGCGCCGCCACCGAACTCACCACGGGCGCGCACGACGAGCAGCTGCCCGCGTGGTCGCCGGACAGCCGCCGGATCGCCTACGTCACCCGGCGTGGCGCCGACCCGGACCGCACCCTCAACTTCGACATCTATGTCATCGACGCCCGTGCCGGTGCGCAAGAGCGCCAGCTCACCACCTTCCCCGGCTCCGACCTCGATCCGTACTGGGCCTCGCGCCCGGCCTGGTCGCCGGACGGCAAGCGCATCGCCTACCTGCAGAGCGGCGAGGATAAGTGGATCTACTACGCGCCGTGGCAGCTGGCGGTGATCGATGTAGCCACCGGCAAGGCGACGATCCCCGCGCCGATCGACCGCTGCTTCACCCATCCGCACTGGTCGCCGGACGGGCGCAGCGTCTACGCGCTGATCGAGCAGGCCGAGGTCACCCACCTGGCGCGCATCGACGTGGCCAGCGGCAAGGTGACCGAGCTGACCCATGGCGATCGTTTCGATGTCGACCTGTCGGTGTCGCGCAACGGCCGCATCGCCGTGCTCGGCGGCGACGACCTGCATCCCTACAACCTCGCCGCGCTCGACGGCGAGCACCTACGCCCGCTGGCCGACCACAACGAATGGCTGGCCGGCAAGCAGCTGGCAAGCACCGAGACGCTGCACTTCACCAGCGCCGACGGCACCAGACTCGACGGCCTGCTGGTGAAGCCGATCGGCTACGTGCAGGGCCGGCGCTACCCGACCATCCTGCGCGTGCACGGCGGCCCGGTGTACCAGTTCAGCCATGAATTCATGGAGGACTGGCAGGTCTACGCGGCCAACGGTTTCGCGGTGCTGGCGGTGAATCCGCGCGGCAGCTCCGGCCGCGGTTTCGATTTCGCGCGGGCGATCTACGCCGACTGGGGCAACAAGGACAGGCAGGACGTGCTCGCCGGCGTCGACCATGCGGTGAAGCTCGGCATCGCCGATCCCGACCACCTCGGCATCGGCGGCTGGAGCTACGGCGCGATCCTCACCGACGCGATCATCGCCCGTGACACGCGCTTCAAGGCGGCGATCAGCGGCGCCGGCAGCGGCAACATGTACGGCATGTACGGCGACGACGAATACGCGCGCGAGTACGAGCTGGAGCTGGGCACGCCGTGGGGCAACCGCGAGGCCTGGGACCGCGCGAGCTACCCGTTCCTGCATGCCGACCGCATCACCACGCCGACCCTGTTCCAGTGCGGCGAACGCGACTTCAACGTGCCCTGCATCGGCGCCGAGCAGATGTACCAGGCACTGCGCTCGCTGAAGATTCCCACGCAACTGGTGGTCTATCCCGGCCAGCACCACGGCATCACGGTGCCGAGCTACCTGCGCGACCGGATGCAGCGCAACCTGGCCTGGTACGACCGCTTCCTGAAGCCTGCTGGCAGCGGCCCATGAACCGCACGGCGTCAGTGCGGCGGACGATAACGGTTGAAGCGCTTGAGCAGCTTGACCAGCGCCGCATGCGGGATCGCCCTGGCGTAGTGCCCACCGTCGCCCTGCATGTCGCGCGCGGCGACCATCGCGTTGACGATCGCCTCCTCGGCCGCCTGCGCGGTCGCCTCGAACAGGCCATCGAGATGGTCGTTGCCGATGAAGCTGGCCTGTTGCAGCGGCTGGTCGCGCAGCGCCTCGGCATTGGCGGTGGAGAACGCCACGAAGATGTCGCCGGAGCCGTTGCCGGCATAACTGCCCATCCGCGCCAGGCCCATGCCGGCGCGCTTGGCGATGCGCTTCAGCTGCTGCGGCAGCAGCGGCGCGTCGGTGGCGACCACGATGATGATCGAGCCGGTGTCGCCCGCGGCGGGGTTCGGCGCGCTGTAGATGCGGTCGTCGCGCAGGTACTGGCCCACCGGTACGCCGGCGATGCGCAGGCTGTCGCGCAGCCCGTAGTTGGCCTGCACCAGCACGCCGATCGTGTAGTCGCGCGCGCCGACGCGCACGCGCCGCGAGGCGGTGCCGATGCCGCACTTGAATTCGTGGCAGATCATGCCGGTGCCGCCGCCGACGTTGCCCTCGGCGACCGGCCCGCCCTTCGCCTCGTGCAGCGCCCGCGCGGCATCCTCGGGATGCACGTGGAAGCCGTTGATGTCGTTGAGCTCGCCGTCCCAGGTTTCGGCCACGACCGGCAGCGACCACCAGTAGCCCGATGCGTCGGCGCCGCCCGCGCGCACCCGCTCGGCGATCACCGCATCGCGCACCACGCCGACGCTGTGCGTGTTGGTCAGCATCACCGGACCTTCCAGCTGGCCGGATTCCTCCAGCCACGCGGTGCCGGTCATCTCGCCGTTGCCGTTGAGCGCGAACCACGCGCCGAACGCTGGCAGCTCGTAGCTGGCGTGCCCGCGCGGCAGGATCGCGGTGACGCCGGTGCGCACCTTGTGGCCGTTGGCGAGATCCTCGATCAGGGTGACCTGGCCGACCGCGACCCCGGCGACGTCGGTGATAGCGTTCAACGGCCCCGGCGTTCCGTCGAACGGCACGCCAAGATCGCGCGCTCGCGGTTCGGCTGCAGACACGACGCCGCACAGGACACACAATGCAAGTGCGAGACGGAAGCGGGGCATGCAGACTCCGGTAGATGGCCGTTCGTCGCACCAGTCTATCCCGAGAGTGGAGCCCACCATGCAAGCTGACACCCTGCCCGACGGTCTCGACCGCGCGCGCGCCCTTTCCCCCCGCTACTACTTCGGCGATGCGATGCTGGCGATGGAGCAGCGTGCGGTGTTCGCACGCAGCTGGCAGCTGGTGGCGCACCAGGGTTTGCTGGCCGAACCGGGCGACCACGCGGTCGAGCAGATCGCCGGCGTGCCGGTGCTGCTGGTGCGTGGCCAGGACGGCGTGCTGCGTGCGTTCCCGAACGTCTGCCGCCACCGCGCCGGGCCGCTGGCGCTGTGCAACGGCAAGGGGGCCAAGGCACTGCACTGCAAGTACCACGGCTGGACCTACACCCTCGCCGGCCAGCTGCGCAGCGCGCCGGAAATGCAGGACGCCTGCGACTTCAAGGTCGAGGACATCCGGCTGCCGCCGCTGCGCGTGCACGAATGGCAGGGCCTGGTGTTCGTGGCGCTAAGCGACGACGTGCCGGCGTTCGACGAGGTCTACGCCGGCATCGCCGAACGCATCGCGCCGATCGACCTGGCCGCGATGCGCTACCTGCGCCGCGACAGCTACGAGCTCGAGTGCAACTGGAAGGTGTACATCGACAACTTCCTCGAGGGCTACCACCTGCCGCACGTGCACCCGGGCCTGTCCCGCGTGCTCGACTACCGCGCCTACGACACCGAGCTGTTCGCGTGGCATTCGCTGCAGTCCTCGCCGCTGCGCAACAGCGGCGACATCTACGGCGACGGCCAGGCGTTCTACTACTTCATCTATCCCAACGTGATGCTCAACATCATGCCCGGCCGCATGCAGACCAACCGCATCCTGCCGCTCGGGCCGGGCCGCTGCCGGGTCGAGTTCGACTACTACTACGCACAGGACGAGCAGGCGCAGGCGCGCATCGCTGCCGACCAGTCGTTCAGCGACGAGGTGCAGGCCGAGGACATCACGATCTGCGAAGCGGTGCAGAAGGGCCTGGCATCCGGTTTCTACAGCGCCGGGCGGCTGTGCCCGAAACGCGAAGGCGGCGTCTGGCATTTCCAGAACCTGCTGCGCGCCGCCTATGCCCATGACACCGGGGAATCCGCATGAGCACGAGACTGTACGGCCTGTGCTTCGCGCTCGCGGCGCTGGCCACCGCGCCGCTCGCCCACGCCCAGGATGCGCAGCGCACCGTGGTGCGCGCCGGCCACCTGCTCGACGTCGACAGCGGCCGCCTGCTCGCCGACCAGGCGGTGACCATCGAGCACGGCCGCGTCGTCGCGGTCGCGCCGTGGACGCCTGCCGCCGCGGGCATGCACGTGCTCGACTGGTCGGCCTGGACCGTGGTGCCGGGCCTGATGGACATGCACACCCATCTCGCCGACGAAGGCCAGATGGCCGACCCCGGCGCGCCGCTGAAGAGCAACCCCGCACGCGACGCCTTCATCGGCGCGAAGAACGCACGCGACACCGTGCGCGCCGGCTTCACCACCGTGCGCGATGTGGGCGCGTACCGCGGCTTCGCCGACGTCGCCCTGCGCGACGCGATCAACGCCGGCTATGTACCCGGACCGCGCATGTTCGTCGCCGGCGCCTACATCACCGTGCCCGGCGGCGGCGGCGAGATCACCGGCCTGCCGCCGGGCACCGTGGTGCCGGACGTATTCCGCCGCGGCGTCTCCAGGGGCGTGGACGACGTGCGCCGGCATGTCGACATCGTGCTCGACGGCGGCGCCGACCTGATCAAGGTCATCGCCACCGGCGCCGTGCTGACTGCCGGCACCGAACCCGGGCAATCCGAATACAGCGAAGCCGAAATCCACGCCGCGGTGGCGGAAGCCGCGAAGCGCGGCGCCTTCGTCGCGGCGCACGCGCATGGCGCCGAAGGCATCAAGCGCGCGATACGCGCCGGCGTGCGCTCGGTCGAGCACGCCTCGCTGATCGACGACGAAGGGATCGCGCTGGCGAAGCAGCATGGCACCTGGCTGGTGATGGACATCTACGACGGCGACTACATCGACAGCGTCGGACGCGCGGCGGGCTGGTCGGCGGAAATCCTGCGCAAGAACATCGAGACCACCGAGGCGCAGCGCGAGGGCTTCCGCAAGGCGGTCAAGGCCGGCGTGCGCCTGGCGTTCGGCACCGATGCCGGCGTCTACCCGTATGGCGACGATGCGCGCCAGTTCGCCTACATGGTGCGCTACGGGATGACCCCGCTGCAGGCGATCCGTTCGGCCACCATCGACGCCGCGCGCCTGCTCGGCAAGGAACGCGAGCTCGGCTCGATCGCGCCCGGCAAGGCCGCCGACCTGGTCGCGGTGGGCTGCAATCCGCTGCATGACGTGGACTGCCTGCGGCAGATCCGCGGCGTGATCAAGGCCGGCACGCCGGTTTCCCTCGACCGATGAGCATGACCGCGCCCGTGAGCAACCATCGCAAGATCGGCTTCTGGACCTGCACCGCGCTGGTGGTGGGCAACGTGATCGGCATGGGCATCTTCCTGCTGCCTGCCTCGCTCGCGCCGTACGGCTTCAACGCACTGATCGGCTGGACCGTCACCCTGCTCGGCTGCCTCGCGCTGGCGCGGGTGTTCTCCTACCTGGCGCAGGCCCTGCCCGACGCCGACGGCCCCTATGGCTACATCCGCCGCACACTCGGCGAGCTGCCCGCGTACATGGCGCTGTGGGCGTACTGGGTGTCGCTGTGGCTCACCAACGCGGCGCTGGCCACCGGCGTGGTGGGCTACATCACGGTGGTGTTCCCGACGCTGCAGGCGATCCACCCGGCGGTATTCGCACTGGGCCTGTTGTGGCTGTTCGTGGCGATCAACCTGCTCGGCGTGCGCGCCGGCGGCAGCGTGCAGATCGTCACCACCGCGCTCAAGCTGCTGCCGATGATCGCCATCGCCGTACTCGGCGCGTGGGTGCTGCTGCACGCGCCGGCGAGTTACAGCGCGCACCTGCCGACCACGCCGATCAGCCTGAAGGACACCATGGCCGCCGGCACCATCGCGCTGTTCGCCATGCTCGGCATCGAGTCGGCCAGCGTGCCGGCGGCGCGGGTGAACGACCCCGGCCGCACCATTCCGCGCGCCACCATGGTCGGCACCGTGCTCACTGCGGTGATCTACATCATCGTCTCCACCGTGCCGCTGCTGCTGATCCCGCAGCAGGAGCTGGGCAACGCCAGCGCGCCGTTCGCGCTGCTGATGGACCGCTTCGGCGGCGCCGGCTTCGGCCGCTGGCTGTCGCTGTTCGTCGTGGTCAGCGGGCTGGGCGCGCTCAACGGCTGGACGCTGCTGGTGGGCGAGCTCACCCGCACCATGGCCGCCAACGGCGTGCTGCCCAGAGTGTTCGTGCGCGACAACCGCCGCGGCGCGCCCGCGGTGGCGCTGGTGGTCACCGGCGCGCTGGCCTCGGTGATGGTGTGGATGAGTTACAGCAAGTCGCTGGTGTCGGCCTTCACCTTCATCACCCGCGTGGTCACCGCCGCCAACCTGCCGCTGTACCTGTGCTGCTCGCTGGCGCTGATCGTGCTGTGGCGCCGCGGCACGGTGCGCGGCGCGGTGCTGCCGGCCGCTGTGCTCGGCGTGCTGTTCGTGGTGTTCGCCTTCATCGGCATCGGCCACGAACCGCTGGTGCTCGGCCTGGGCCTGATCGCCGCCGGCCTGCCGCTGTACGCCTTCATGCGGCTGCGCCGCCGCCATGCCGCCGCCAAGGTCTGACCCGATGCGCGATCCCCGCTACGACATCCTGTTCACCCCGATCAAGATCGGCCCGGTCACGGCGAAGAACCGCTTCTTCCAGGTGCCGCACTGCAACGGCATGGGCCACGCGATGCCGCTGGCGCATGCAGCGATGCGCGAGGCCAAGGCCGAGGGCGGCTGGGCGGTGGTCTCCACCGAGGAATGCGAGATCCATCCGAGCGGCGACCTCACGCCCTACGTCGAGGCGCGGTTGTGGGACGACCGCGACATCCCCGCGCTGGCGCTGATGTGCGACAAGGTGCACGCGCACGGCGCACTGGCCGCGCTGGAGCTGTCGCACAACGGCCCCACCGCGTCGAACCTGTATTCGCGCGAAGTGCTGCTGGCGCCCTCGCACCAGCCGTCCAAGTACGGCTACCCGTCGCAGGCGCGCGCGATGACCCTGCACGACATCCGCGAATACCGCCGCTGGCATCGCGAGGCGGCGATCCGCGGCAAGCGCGCGGGGATGGACATCATCTACGTCTACGCCGCGCATGACCTGTCGCTGGCGATGCATTTCCTGCAGCGCCGGCGCAACCAGCGCAGCGACGAGTATGGCGGCTCGCTGGAGAACCGCGTGCGGCTGCTGCGTGAGGTGCTGCAGGACACCAAGGACGCGGTCGGCGACAGCTGCGCGGTGGCGCTGCGCTTCGCCACCGAGGAATTGCTCGGGCCCGGCGGGGTGGAGCTGGCCGAAGCGAAGGAGATCGTCGGCATGCTGGCCGAGCTGCCCGACCTGTGGGACGTGAACGTGGCCGCCTGGTACAACGACTCGGTGCCCTCGCGCTTCGCCGGCGAAGGCGCGCAAGAGCCGTTCATCGACTTCGTCAAGCAGACCACCAGCAAGCCGGTGGTGGGCGTGGGCCGCTTCACCTCGCCGGACACGATGGCGTCGCAGCTCAAGCGCGGCGTGCTGGACATGATCGGTTGCGCGCGCCCGTCGATCGCCGACCCGTTCCTGCCGCGCAAGATCGAGGAAGGCCGCATCGACGACATCCGCGAATGCATCGGCTGCAACATCTGCGTCTCCGGCGACATGACCATCTCGCCGATCCGCTGCACGCAGAACCCGACCATGGGCGAGGAATGGCGCAAGGGCTGGCACCCGGAGCGCATCGCGCCGAAGCGTTCGGCCAGCCGCGTGCTGGTGGTCGGTGCCGGGCCGGCCGGACTGGAGGTCGCCCGCGCGCTCGGCCAGCGCGGTTACGAAGTGAGCCTGGCCGAAGCACGCAAGGAGCTCGGCGGCCGCGTCACCCGCGAGGCGCGCCTGCCCGGCCTGGCCGAATGGGCACGCGTGCGCGACTGGCGCGTGGGCCAGATCGACAAGCTCGCGAATATAGCCGTCTATCTCGATTCGGCCTTGACCGCGCAGGACGTGCTCGACTTCGGCGCCGAACATGTCGTGCTCGCCACCGGCTGCCACTGGCGCCGCGACGGCTACGGCCGCAGCAACGGCTTCGCCATCCCCGGCTTAGCCAACAACCCCCGCGTGTTCACGCCCGACGACCTGATGGACGGTCGCCTGCCGGAAGGCCGCTTGGTCGTGTTCGACGACGACGGCTTCTACTACGGCAGCGTGGCCGCGGAGCTGCTGCGCCTGCGCGGCTGCGAGGTGATCCACCTCACCCCGGACGACAGCATCGCGCCGTGGAGCCAGCACACGCTCGACTACCGGCATATCCGCAAGCGGATGACGAAGCTCGGCATCGAGGCGATGGTGTCGCACGACATCGTCAGCTACGACGGCACCACGCTGACCGTCGAGGACGTCTGGACCCACCAGCGCCGCGAGCTGGCTTGCGACGCGGTGGTCACGGTGACTGCCCGCGTGCCCGACGACGCGCTGTACCAGGAGCTGCTGCGGCGCGAACCGGAATGGCCCACCGCCGGCGTGCAGTCGTTGCGCTGCATCGGCGACGCCGAGGCGCCGGGGCTGATCGCGCACGCGGTCTACGCCGGCCATCGCTACGCCCGCGAACTGGAGGAGCCGGCTTCCGGCGAGGTCGCGTTCAAGCGGCACTTCCATACCGCCGACGCCGACGACTTGCTGCGCGGGTCGCCGGCTTAGCTGCCGCGATCGGCCCACGCATCCGGATCGACCGACCCCGGCACCCGCCTAGATAACCTGCCGGATCCGCTGCGCGAAGGCTGCGTCCAGCCGCGGCAGGACTTCCAGCGCGCCCAGGTTCTGTTCCAGTTGTTGGCGTCGGCTGGCACCCAGCATTACCGTGGAAACGTGCGGATTGAGCAGGCACCAGGCGATCGCCAGTTGCGCCAGGCTGGTGCCGAGCTCGGCGGCGATGGGTTGCAAGGCGCGCACCTTGCCCAGGCGTTCATCGCCGTGGCCCAGCACGCTTTCGCGCAGCCATTCGTAACCGGGTTGGGCCAGCCGCGAGTCGGCCGGCACGCCGTCGTTGTACTTGCCGCTGAGCAGGCCGGACGCCAGCGGCGACCAGATCGTGGTGCCCATGCCGTAGGCTTCGTACAGCGGCGCGTATTCCACCTCCACCCGCTCGCGATGCAGCAGGTTGTATTCCGGCTGCTCCATCACCGGCGCGTAGAGATGGTTTTCGCGCGCGATCCGATGCGCCTCGTGGATCGCCTCGGCCGGCCATTCGCTGGTGCCCCAGTACAGCACCTTGCCCTGGCGGATCAGCGTGTCCATCGCTGCCACGGTTTCCGCGATCGGCGTGTCCGGATCGGGGCGATGGCAGAAGTACAGGTCCAGGTAGTCCACGCGCAGGCGCTGCAACGCCTGGTGGCAGGCTTCCATCACGTGCTTGCGCGACAGCCCGCGCTGGGTCGGCAGCGGCTTGTCGTAGGCTCCGAAGAACACCTTGCTGGAGACGCAGTAGCTGTCGCGCGGAAAGCGCAGGTCGGCCAGCACGTCGCCCATCACCTGCTCGGCCACGCCGTTGTTGTAGGTTTCGGCGTTGTCGAAGAAGTTCACCCCGCGATCGTGCGCCAGCGCCAGCAGCTCGCGCGCCTGCGTGCGACCCACCTGCTTGCCGAAGGTGACCCAGGCGCCGAACGACAGCGCGGACAGTTGCAGACCGGATTTGCCAAGGCGACGGTAAAGCATGGGGATGCTCCGATGACGGAAGGGGCCGCCAGCATGACAACAGTGGCGTTGCCACGTCCAATCCCAGCGCGAAAGCCGGCTGCCGCCACGCGCACAACGGCGTAACCTCGAGTCCCCCCACACACCGGAGTCCGTCATGTCCACGATCAAGGGCTGGGCCGCCAAGGCCCCCGGTAAACCCCTGGAATTGGCCGCGTTCGACGTGGGCGCACTCGGCGCCGAGGAGGTCGAAGTCGCGGTGGAGTATTGCGGCATCTGCCATTCGGATCTGTCGATGATCCACAACGAATGGAGCAACGCGCGCTATCCGTTCATCCCCGGGCACGAGGCAGTCGGCCGGGTCAGCGCGCTGGGTGCGCAGGCGAAGGGGCTGAGCATCGGCCAGCGTGTCGGCATCGGCTGGACCGCCGAGAGCTGCATGCATTGCCGCCAGTGCCTGTCCGGCGACCAGAACTTGTGCGCCTCATCGGTGGCGACCATTGGCGGCCACCACGGCGGTTTTGCCGACAAGCTGCGCGCGCATTGGGCATGGACGATTCCGCTGCCCGAGGGCATCGACCTGGCCAGCGCCGGTCCGTTGCTGTGCGGCGGCATTACGGTGCTGAAGCCGTTCCTGGCCTATGACATCAAGCCGACGGCACGGGTCGGCGTGGTCGGCATCGGCGGTCTCGGTCACATGGCGGTCAAGTTCGCCGCGGCATGGGGTTGCGAAGTCACCGCATTCACCTCCACCGCCGCCAAGGCCGACGAGGCACGCGGTTTCGGTGCGCACCACGTAGTGGCCAGCCGCGACTCCGACGCGATCAAGGCGATCGCCGGCTCGCTCGACCTGCTGCTGATCACGGTGAACGTGTCGATGGACTGGAACGCCCTGCTCGCCACGCTGGCGCCGAAGGGTCGCATGCATGTGGTCGGCGCGGTGCTGGAACCGATCCCGGTGCCCGCATTCGCGCTGATTGGCCAGCAACGCGAAGTCTCCGGCTCGCCCACCGGCTCGCCGGTCGACATCGCCCGCATGCTGGACTTCGCCGCCCGTCACGACATCCGCCCGCAGGTGGAGATGTTCCCGATGAGCGAGGTCAACGAGGCGCTGGCGCACCTGGAAGCGGGCAAGGCGCGCTATCGCATCGTGCTGGAGGCTGAAGGCCGCTGATCAAGAGCGACGGGCGCCGGGCTGCGGCCCCGGCCGTCTTAAAGCCAGCCATCATAAAGATCGAGCGCAGCGAGCCGATACAAGTAGGCGGTCATTGATCCCAGTGGGCGCATGCTCGGAAATTGGCTGCCATGACTTTACGTTTTCGTGATCTTCGCATCGCCGTCAGACTCGGTCTGCTCGGTGCACTCATGCTTGCTGCAACGATCATCGTCGCCGTGGGAGGCTGGCAGGGCCTGGTCAAAACCCACGCACTCGAAGTCAGCTCGATGCAGAGAATGGCTGCTTTCGCAACGGCGGTCGATACCGCGCGAGTGGCGCAAGTGGGATTCAAGAAGCAGGTGCAGGAGTGGAAAGACCTCTTGCTGCGGGGCGGCGACGCGACGTCTTTCCAGAAATACCGTAGCGCCTTCGTCGACGACAGCAACAAGGTCTACGCTGATCTTGCCGCCCTCAAAAATCAGATGACGAAGCTTGGAATTTCCACGGCAGGAGTGGAAACCGCCATCGCCACACATGCCGATCTACAGACCAAGTACCTGGCGGCACTGGCACACTACGACGCCAAGCAGCCAGCCACGGCACATGAGGTCGATGGTCTTGTCAAAGGCATCGATCGTGCGCCGACTGCTGCCATCGACGACCTCGTCGCCACGATGAAGAAGAGCTCCGCCGCGGATTCCGCGCTTGTCGATAATGAAAGGGAAAAGACGGCTCGCGACGCGCTTCGCCTTCTGGTTTCGGCGTCGGTGTGCGCGCTGCTCGTCGGCGCGCTGGCCACCTGGCTGTTGACGCAGAGCATCACCGTGCCGATCGGCCGAGCGGTCAAGCTGGCGCAAGCCGTGGCACAGGGAAATTTGTCCGGGCAGATAGAGACACCCAGCCGTGACGAAACCGGCATGCTTCTGGCCGCCCTCGGCGAAATGAGTGAGCAACTGCAGCGCGTGGTCGGCGCCATTCGGAAGGAAGCGTCGGAAATATCGGTGTCGACGGAGCAGATCGCCAAGGGAAATCTCGACCTTTCAGCACGCACGAGCGAGCAGGCGGCCGCGCTGGAAGAAACCGCCGCCACGATGCAGCAATTCACGGAAAGCGTGAGCTCCAATGCAAGTGGCGCGCGGGAGGCGAGTGCGCTGGCGGAGTCGGCGTCGGAAACCGCCCGCCAGAGTAGCGGCGCCATGTCCGAGGCCGTCGCGGCGATGGCGCAGATTCGCGGCGTTTCGAGCCGGATCGCGGAGATCACCGAAATGATGGACCGGCTGGCCACCCAGACGCATATCCTGGCGATCAACGCAGCGGTGGAAGCGGCACATGCCGGCGAGGCTGGCCGTGGTTTTGCCATCGTTGCTGGCGAAGTGCAGTCCCTTGCACGCAATTCGCGTGCGGCCTCCGGACAGATTCGCTCGCTCATCAACGAATCGGTTGCCATTGTCGCGAGCGGAACCCAGCGCATCGGCGATGCGGAATCGATGGTTGGGCAACTGCTGCGAGGCGTCGACGAAGTTGCCCGGACCGTGGGCGCCATCGCCCGTGGGAGCGTCGAACAAGCCACTGGGATTCAGCAAGTCAACCGCGCAGTGAGCCAGATGGATCAGGTAACCCAGAACAACGCCGCCCTGGTGGAGGAGGCTGCGGCCGCCGCCGACGCCGTTCAACAGCGGGCGCTTTCTCTCGTACATAGCGTCGAGTTCTTCAAACTGGTACCTGACGCGGAAGCCGCATGACCGTATCGGGCAATCGGGAAAGCGGATTGGGTCGAATCGCTCTTGCGCGGCATCGGCGACTTCAAGCCTCTGAAATGGAAAGACGCTGGCTCCCAGATTTTCGCTGGGACGACGGTCCAAACCAGAGGTTTCGAGGTTCCCCGCTGCCGCCCGGCAACTCAGGCGCGGCGGTTCGCGCGCAAGATGGGCGCCACCAACGCTCGATATGAGTCATCAGCTTCGCGCGCACTCGGCACTGGCCGGCGGTGCAGCCACCAGTCAACGACCACGAGGAACGTGGTGACGAGGTGTTTCGCCAAGAGTTCGGGTGGCACGGCAGGCATGGCCCGCATAAGCGGTGTCCGCCGGATATCGGCTTCGACCTGTTCGATCAGTACTTTCTCAAGGCGCCGATGGACCTGTCGAAGGCCAAGCCGCGGCGCATCGACGGGCGCCTGCTGAAGGTGTGTCTCGATGTGCTGCAGAACGGGAAGGCTGAAATAAAGCAGCCTGTCGACCGGATCGGACAATTCGGACAGCCGATCGCGCGCGACGGCGAGCACGTGCCGGATGCTACTGAGGAGAAGTTCCTCCTTGCCGTCGAAATGCGCATAAAAGGTCGATCGCGCCACGTTCGCGCGCGCGAGAATTTCCTTCACCACGATGGCGTCATAGCTCTTCTCGTGGATCAACGTCGCCAGTGATCGGTGCAGCAGGAGCTTGGTCCTGCTTACTCGGGAATCGGTCTTTCGCATGTCGCTCACCGAAGTCTGCCTGTGCTGGTCCAAATACTCTCGTACACCTTACGGCTTCTTGTCCGGAACAGAACAATCGGGCCATAACTGTCCTTTTCGTATCGGCCTGCCAGCATCACATTAGCGCACCGCCGCAGAAGCGGCGATCGCAAGGCACCTTGATGATGACCGATTCAACGCCCGCCACGAAGGGGCTCGTCCTGCGCTCACATGCGCGCTACTACGACGTTGTCGTGCGACTGCTGACGCTGGGACATGGCGGCGCATTGCACGAGCGGTTCGTCGAGTTAGCGAGATTGGCTCCCGACGAGGTGGTCCTCGATGTGGGTTGCGGAACGGGCTCTCTCGCGCTGGCCGCGAAGGCTCGCGTCGGAGCCGGCGGCACGGTGCACGGTATCGATGCATCGAAGGAAATGATCGAACAAGCCTCGCGCAAGGCGCAAAGGCGCCGCGTGTCAGTAGACTTCCGGGTCGCCACGGTCGAAGCGCTACCGTTTCCCGACCGCAGCTTCGATGTCGTGTCCAGTACCTTGATGCTCCATCATCTGCCGCCACTGCTTCGGCGCGCATGTGTGGTGGAGATAGCGAGGGTGTTAAGGCCTGGCGGCCGCGTTCTCATCGCGGACTTCCAGGCACCGCCACGTCGGCGCAAGGGGTGGCTGGCGCACGTTCATCGCCATGGCTCCGTCAAGGTGGAGGAAGTGTGCGAGCTTCTGGTCAGCAGCGCTTTCCGCATGCAGGAAAGCGGTGACGTCGGCGTGGGCGATCTGCATTTCACCGTGGCGACATGGGAAGGCAATCAATGAGGCGCCATCTGCGACTTCCCACTTGGCTGCTTGCCCTCGGGGTCGCCCTGGCCATTGCCGCGCACGCCGCGCTGTTCCTTCGCCTGGGCACGTACTCAACGGTCGGTGCCGCGCTCGGCATGACAGCTCTGGTTGTCGTCGCCAAGCACCTCGGCCTGGCCCGATGGTCGCACCGGAAGGCACAGGACTCCGACGCAGCAGCAGCGCGCGACAACGAGGCGTCGCTGTGACGTCTGTGCTGCCGCGCCTGACGATGCGCGGCGATCGTGGAAGATCCGGCTCGGGCGCGCCGCGATTTCACGACGCAGGGCCCCACGAGCATCGCGCACTGGGCCGCTCCTACGACAAGAACTGCAGTCCGCATGTCAGCACCGCAGCGGCAAAGACACCGGCCACCACGTCGTCGATCATCACCCCCATGCCGCCTTTCACTCGCCGGTCCAGCCAGCTGATCGGCCATGGCTTCCACACGTCGAACAGGCGAAACAGCACGAAGCCGGCCAGCAGCATCCACCAGGCGAATCCGCTGGCCGGCAGCAGTGCCGGAATCAGCAGCGGGGTCAGCGCGATCCACTGGCCGATGAATTCGTCCCACACCAGGCTGCGGTGGTCGGCCACGCCCAGTGCGAGGCTGGCCACGTTGCACGCCCACACGCCCGCGCCGAAGCCGATCAACAACACGACCAGATACAGCGGCAGCGGCAGCTCGCGCAGCAGCAGCCATGGCAGCAGGGCGGCCAGCGAACCGAACGTGCCCTGCGCCACCGGCGCCAGGCCCGAGCCGAAGCCGCAGGCCAGCCAGCCGGCGGGTGTGGCCAGCAAGGCGCGGCGCTGTTCCCCACTCAGTGTTTTCTTCGCGCTCACGCGAAATGCTCCCAACCCGGTCGATCCGTTGCCAGCCACTCGCCATCGACGCCGCGTACGCGCACACCGGCGCCTTCCACGATGCGACCGATCCTGGTCACGCCGCAGCCGAGTCGCGACAGGTCCGCCTGCACATCGGCCACCCGATGCGAGGGCACGCTGAAGCACAACTCGTAGTCGTCACCGCCGCTCAGCGCGAACTGCAGCGCGCTGGCCTCGTCATACAACACCATCAGCGCCGATGAGCGCGGCAGCAGCGCGGCATCGATTTCGGCGCCGACTCCGCTGGCGACGCAGATATGGTTCAGGTCGGCCAGCAAGCCATCGGAAATATCGATGCAGGCACTTGCCTGGCCGCGCAAGGCGGCGCCTGCCGACAGACGCGGCGTCGGCAGGTTGAACCGCTCGATCAGGTAGTCGCGCAGGCCGCCTCGGGTGTCGCCATCGCCCAGCGGGTGCTGCAACGCATGCAGGCCGGCGGCGGCATCGCCGAGCGTGCCGGTGACCAGCACCGCATCGCCGACCCGCGCGCCGCCGCGGACGATTGCCTTGCCGGGCGGCACGAAGCCATGCACGGCCACACTGATGCAGAGTGGCCCGCGGGTCGTGTCGCCGCCGACCAGCGCGAGCCGGTGCGATTGCGCCAGCTTCGCAAAACCCTCGGCGAAACCTTCGACGAAGGCTGCATCGGCGTCGGGCAAGGTCAGCGCCAGCAGCGCCCAGGCCGGGCTCGCGCCGACGGCCGCCAGATCCGACAGGTTCACCGCCAGCGCCTTCCAGCCGATATCGGCCGCGGCGGTGCCTCGCGGAAAATGCACACCTTCGACCAGCGTGTCGATCGCGACCGCCAGCTCCTGTCCGCCCGGTACCGCCAGCACCGCGGCGTCATCGCCGATGCCGATCCGCACGTCGTCACGCGGCTGCGCGGTGAGTTCGCGGATACGCTCGATCAGTCGGAATTCCATGGCGTACGACCTGCACGGGTAAGAAGGCCCAGCCGGTGAAACTAACGGCTGAAGACCAGGGTGGGAGCGTCGTGATAGGTGGTTTCCTGCCACAGCGTGAAGCCGGCCTTCTCGGCCACGCGAATCGAAGGCAGGTTCTCCGGGTCAATAATGCACACCGCACGCAGCGCGCCGAAATGCTGCTCGCCCCAAACCATGGCGGCGGCGACCGCTTCGCTCGCATAACCCTTGCCGTGGGAGTGGGCCGCCAGCACCCAGCCGAACTCCAGCATGCCAGCCAGCGAGGGCTGCATGTCGCGATGGAAGTCGGCAAAACCGATGTCGCCGACGTAACGGCCAGTGTCTTTTTCCTCGACTGCCCAGTAGCCGTAACCCAGCAGGTTCCACAGGCCGATGAACTGCAGCAGGCGCCGCCACACTTCCTCGCCGGTGAGCGGGCGGCCACCGAGATAACGGGTGACCCCGGGATCGGACAACATGGCCGTGCGGGCGGCGTGGTCCCCGATCCGGTGGGCGCGCAGCCGCAGTCGCGCCGTTTCCAGCACCGGCACGGCGCCTTCGTAGCGCCCTTCCCCGGCGGGCTCCATCAGCCGCGTTTTTCGGTGGCGCGCAACTCGCCCGCCAGCTTGTCCAGCACGCCGTTGACGTAGCTGTGGCCGTGGTCGGCCCCGAAGCGCTTGGTGACCTCGATCGCCTCGTTGATGACCACCCGGTACGGTACGTCGGGACGGAATTTCAGCTCGTACGCGGCCAGGCGCAACGCGGCACGTTCGATCGGATCGATCTGCGCCACTTCGCGGTCGATGTGCGGGCGCAGGGCCTCGTCAAGTGCATCGACGTACTTCTCGACGCCGTGCAACAGGTCCTCGAAATATTCGAGATCGGCCACTTCCATGTCCTGCTCGTGGCGGAACTGCTCGATCACCGCATTCATGTGGCTGCCGCTCAACTGCCACGCGTACAGCGCCTGCAGTGCGCGGCGGCGGGCACGCGAGCGCGCCTGCATGTCGAGGCCCTGCGGGTGCTGGCTCATGCCAGCTTCCCGTACAGGTTGACCATTTCCAGCGCGGCGATCGCGGCGTCGGCGCCCTTGTTGCCGGCCTTGGTGCCGGCACGCTCGATCGCCTGCTCGATGCTGTCGGTGGTCAGCACGCCGAACGCCACCGGCACGCCGGAGCTGTACGCGGCCTGGGCCAGGCCCTTGGCGCATTCACCGGCGACGTAGTCGAAGTGCGGCGTGGAACCGCGGATCACCGCGCCCAGCGCGATCACCGCCGCGTACTTGCCGGAGTGGGCCAGCTTGTGCGCGGCCAGCGCGATCTCCCACGCGCCCGGCACGCGGATCAGCTCGATCGCGTCGTCCTTCACGCCGTGACGCACCAGCGCGTCGCGCGCACCGGCCACCAGCGGCTCGACGACGAAGCCGTTGAAACGGCCGGCGACGATGGCAAAGCGGCCTTCCGGCGTGGCGAAATCGCCTTCGATGATCTTCATGCGGTGCGGTTCCTGTGGGCGACAAGCCCATGCTGGTCGGCCATTTTACGGGTTTTCGACGGCGCCGACCGGCGCGGGTCGATGGAGGTGCGGATAGCCGGCGAAATCCAGTTGCGCGCGGCCGTCCCCCACGCGCAGCCGCGCCTGAGCGCCGAATGGCAAGGTCAGCTGCTTCGTGCCATGGCCGTGCGGCATGCCAGCCACGACCGGAATGCCAGCCACCGCGCGAATCTGCGCGAACGCCGCGGCCAGATCGTAGCCGTTGTCGCGCGCACCGGGCTGGCAGTGGCTGAAGTCGCCCAGCACCAAGGCGCGCTGCCGGCCGAGCACGCCGGACAGATGCAGTTGGTACAGCCATCGTTCGATCCGGAACGGCGGCTCCCAGACATCCTCGACGAACAGGATGCCGCCATCGATCTGCGGGAAATACGGCGTGCCGAGCAGGCTGCACAGCACCGCGAGATTGCCGCCCCACAGCGGGCCGCGCACATCGACCTGGTTGGTCGCCGTGGTCGACCATGCCGCGGCGGATGCCGGAGAGGTCAAGGCATCCCAGAAATGCTGCCAGGTGAACTCGCTGCAGGACTCCCCGCCCAGATCGGCCAGCAGCGGTCCGCTGAATGTGCACAAACCGCTCTTTGCATACAGCGCCAGCTGCAGCGCGGTGAAATCGCTGTGCCCCACCAGCAGCGTGGACGCATCGGCCAAGCGTTCGCGCAAGGCGTCGTAGTGCAGATGCGGCAGCAGGCGGGAGGCGCCATAGCCGCCGCGGGTCACCAGTGCGATATCGGGCAATGTCTCCATCGACGCCAGCGCATTGATATCGGCCGCGCGCTCGGCGTCGCTGCCGGCGAAACGCAATTCGCTGCGTTCGAGCACCTCCAGCCCATCCACCATGCACCCTGCGTGACGCAACCGGTCCACACCGTGCGCCAGGGCAGCGGGGTCGTGTGGATAGCCGGAAGGGGCGATCAGGCGAATACGGGTTTCAGGCATGGCCGGGTTCAACAGGAAGTCAGCGGATTATGCGTTGACGGAGCCACCGCCGCATGGCGAGCCGATGGCATGGACATGGCGGCTCATACGTACTCGACCACTTCCAGCCCGAAGCCGCCCAGCCCCACCATCTTGCGCGGCGTGCCGAGCACGCGCAGGCGGTGCGCGCCGAGGTCGACCAGGATCTGTGCGCCAAGACCGAGCTGGCGCCATTCCTGCTGTTGCACCTCTTCCGGTCCCTGGGTGCTCGGCTGGCGGTTGAGCCGGGCCAGCAGCGCCTCGGGAGTGTCCTCGCCGGACAGCACCAGCAGCACGCCGCGATCCTCGTCGGCGATGCGGCGCAATGCCGACGTCACAGTGAGACCGAGATCGTCGCGCTGCAGGTGCAGGACATCGGACAAGGTATTGCGCACATGCACGCGGGTGAGCACCGGCTTGCCGTCATCGACCACGCCGCGCACCAGGGCGAAATGCAGGCCGCGCCGGATCGCGTCGCGGTACGCGTACAGGCGGAAGCCACCGAACTCGGTCTGCACGTCTTCCTCGTGCACGCGCTGCACGGTCTTCTCGGTCTCCAGCCGGTAGCGGATCAGATCGGCGATGGTGCCGATCTTCAGGCCGTGCTTCTGCGCGAAGATCTCCAGCTCCGGCCGCCGCGCCATCGAGCCGTCCTCGTGCAGGATCTCGATCAGCACCGCCGAAGGCTCCAGCCCGGCCAGCGCGGCCAGGTCGCAACCGGCCTCGGTGTGGCCGGCGCGGGTCAGCACGCCGCCGGGTTGCGCGGTGAGCGGGAAGATATGGCCCGGCTGCGCCAGGTCCTGCGGCTTCGCGTCGGACTTCACCGCCACCTGGATCGTGCGTGCGCGGTCGTGGGCGGAGATGCCAGTAGTGACACCCTCGGCCGCCTCGATCGAGACGGTGAAATTGGTGTGGTAGGAGGAGGTGTTGTCGCTGACCATCGGGCGCAGGCCGAGCTGGCGCGTGCGCTGCTCGGTGAGCGTGAGGCACAGCAGGCCGCGCGCCTCGCGCACCATGAAGTTGACGTCCTCCGGCTGCACCATCTGCGCCGCCATGATCAGGTCGCCCTCGTTCTCGCGGTCCTCGTCGTCGAGGATGACGACCATGCGGCCGGCGCGGATGTCTTCGAGGATGTCGGGGATGGTGTTGAAGCTCATGGGCGGGGGTCCGGGAACGGGGGGAATCGTCATTCCAGCGAAAGCTGGAACGACGGCAATGGGGATCACGCGAAGCCGTGCTGTTTCAGGAACGCCTCGTCCAGCCGCGGTGTCTCGCCGCTGGACAGCAGCCGCTCGATGTAGCGGGCCACTACGTCCACTTCGATATTCACCGCGTCGCCCACGCGGCGCGCGCGGAATGCGGTGTGCTCGACCGTGTGCGGGATCAGATTGACGCCAAATCGTGATCCGGCGACTTCGTTGACGGTGAGGCTGGTGCCGTCGATGCAGACCGAGCCTTTCGCCGCGATGTAGCGCGAGATCGCCGCCGGTACCTCGAACGTCCAGCGCTGCGAGCGCCCGTCCGGGGTGATCGAGACCACCTTGCCGAGGCCGTCGACATGGCCGGAAACCAGGTGCCCGCCGAGCCGGTCGGCCAGGCGCAGCGCCTTCTCCAGGTTCACCGGGTCGCCCGGCGTGAGCTGGCCCAGCGAGGTCAGCGACAGCGTCTCGTTGGAAACATCGGCGCTGAACCCGCGCGGCTCCACCGCGATCGCGGTGAGGCACACGCCGGACACGGCGATCGAATCGCCCAGCTGCACGTCGGCAAGGTCGAGGTCGGCGGTATCGATGGCCAGGCGCACGTCGCCGCCGCGCGGTTCGAGCCGCGCGATGCGGCCCACGGACTGGATGATGCCGGTGAACATCAGCGCACCTCCGGACGGAGGGCGATGGACCGCATGGATGCATGGGCTTTCATGAACCGTTTCCCGCGTCAAAAACTGCGAAAAACGCCCCAAGGCATGAGGCCAGGCGCACGCCGCGAAGCGTCCGCCGTGCCGTCTTCTCTTTATCCGGACTGTGAGGAAGCGGTCACCCGCTTCCAACCGTCGGCTCCGGCATTGGACCGGATCTGCTGACCTTCCGGTGCGACCGGAAGCGCTCGCGGGCTCGCCTCGAAAGGCCTACCGCCGGTGGGGAATTTCGCCCCGCCCTGAAGACGTCGTGTACTGCCGGCCAAGCCGGCTGCGGCAGTCTACCACCTCCGCCATCCGCGCCCGCCGTGCCGGCGGGAAACAGCGTTCCGTTTCGCGCACGATCGAAGGCGGGGTTTCACTCCGCGGCCAACGCGCCGACCAGATCGTCGATCAGGTACCGCAGCGCCGGTGTTCGATCCGCACCAGGCAGCCACAGCAGGTGGATCGGCGAACTGCTCAGCGGCCAGTCCGGCAGCACTTCGACCAGGCGGCCTTCGGCGATCAAAGGCTCGGCCATGTAATCGCCCTGCAGTGCGATGCCCACGCCGGCGAGCGCAGCGTCACGCACGGCCTGCGCATCGTTGCAGGTCAGCACCGGGTCGATCCGCACCGAGCGCCGCCGGCGCTGCCGGGTGAACTGCCATAACGTGCCGGTGCGCAGGCCGCTGAAGGCGATGCAGCGGTGCGCCTTCAGATCGGCGGGATCGACCAGTGGCGGTACCTCGCCCAGGTACTCGGGCGAGGCGCACAGCAGGCGGCGCATCGTGCCGACCCGCCGCGCCACCCGTTGCGCGTCGGCGAGCTTGCCCACGCGCACGGCCAGGTCGATCTTTGCCTCGACCATGTCGACATAGGCATCGTCGTAGACCGCCTCCACCCGGATCAGCGGGTGACGCCGCATGAACGAAGCCAGCAGCGGCGCGATGCGGTAGCGGCCGTAGGCGGCCGGCAGGTGCAGGCAAAGCCGCCCCGCAGGCTCGCCACGCTGCGGGCGCAGGTCGGCCGCGAGATCGGCCGCGACAGCCTCCAGCCGCTGGCAATGCGCCAGCAACTGCTCGCCACGCGCGGTCAGCGTCATCCGCCGGGTGGTGCGCAGGAACAGCTTGCCGCCCACCGCGTCTTCCAGCTCGGCGATGCGCCGGCTCAGCACGGATGGCGTGCAGCCGACCTCGCGCGCCGCCTGCGAGAAATTCAGCCGCCTCGCCGCCGCAGCGAAGCCGTGCAACTGGCGCAGGCGGGTCGGCGTGAGCTCGAATGGCTTGTTCATTGAATGAATAAAAGATATGCGATGGCGATGGATTATCACAAAAGCGCAACGAGCGGACCATGGCCGCATCTTCCGCATTTCAGCCAAGGAGCAACTCATGCGCAGCATCCAGCTCACCGCGTTCGGCCCGGATCACCTGGATCCCGTCGACCTGCCCGCGCCGCGGCCCGGCCCCGGCGAAGTGCTGGTCCGGATGGAAGCGGCCTCGCTCAACTTCCGCGACCAGATGCTGGTCAACGGCGATCTCTACCGCGGCGTGCAGTTGCCGATCGTGCCGGTATCCGACGGTGCCGGCACGGTGCTGGAGGTCGGCGAAGCGGTGGCTCGGTTCAAGCCCGGCGACCGCGTCACCACGTTCTACAAGTCGCGCTGGATCGCCGGCTCGATGCGACCGGAATGGGAGGGCATGGAAATCGGCGGCCCGTTCGACGGCGCGATGCGCGAGCTGGCCTGCTTCGACCAGTACTCGCTAACACGCGCGCCCACGCACCTGTCCAGCCTGCAGGCGGCCACTCTGCCGATCGCCGCGCTCACCGCCTGGCAAGCGCTGGAGCAGGCCCACGTCACCACCGGCCAGACCGTGCTGCTGCTGGGCACCGGCGGGGTCTCGCTGTTCGCGCTGCAGTTCGCCCGGCTGCGCGGCGCACGGGTGATCGTGTTGTCCTCCAGCGACGGCAAGCTCGAACGCGCCAAGGCGCTCGGTGCCCACGTCGGCATCAATTACGCGAAGCACCCGCAATGGGGTCCGCTGGTGCGCGAAGCCACCGGCGGCATCGGCGTCGACGCGGTGGTCGAGACGGTCGGCGGCGGCAGCCTGGCGCAGTCACTGGAGGCTGTGCGCATGCACGGCTTCATCGGCCTGGTCGGTTTTGTCGGCGGCAGCGACGCGAACCTGCCGCTGACCCGGGCGATCCTCAAGCGCGTGCAGTTGCAGGGCATCTCGGTGGCGTCGCTGGAGGCGCACGAGCGAATGGTCACGGCGATCGAGGCGTGCGGAATGGAACCCGTCATCGACCGCATATTCGGCTTCGGACAATTGCGCGAGGCCTTCGCGTACCTGGCCGCCGGCCAGCATTTCGGCAAGGTCGCGATCGACTTCCGGGCATGAGCCCCCGCTGCGGCTTGCAGGGACTTCCGCCATGTACATCGCCTCTCCGGGCCGCTTCGTGCACAGGCTGCTGTCCGCCCTGCTGCTCTCCCTCGCCACGCCGGTTCACGCAACCGACGCGTCAACCGACATCCGCCTGCTGCCGCGCTTTCCTGCCTGCTTGCATTGAATCAGTTCGGTCGCAGGCGCAGACGGATGTCCTGGCCCAGCATGCGCTGGTCGATCACCTGCAACCGCCAGCGCCGGGCCATGTCGTCGAGCGTGGGCAGGTGCAGCAGCGGGCGCGCGCTGTCGCCCAGCAGCAGGGGCGCGACGTAGAGCAGCAACTCGTCGGCCAGGCCGACGGCGAACAGCGCGCCGCACAGGGTCGGGCCGGCCTCGACCTGCACTTCGTTGCAGCCGCGGCCGGCCAGCAGGGCGAGCACGGCGCGCAGGTCCAGGGCATCGCCCGACATGGCCAGCGCGATCCGCTCGACCCGCGCGAAGCGCTCGTCCGCAGCGGACGCCGCCGCGCCATGCAGCAGCAGGGTGGGCACCGATCCGTCCAGCACGTGGCTGCCGGCCGGCGTGCGCAGCTGGCGGTCGAGGATCACGCGCAACGGCGGCGCGAACGCCTCGCCTTCGGGCAGGCGCACGGTGAGCCGCGGGTCATCGGCCAGCACGGTGCCGCTGCCGCTGAGGATCGCCGAGCTGCGCGCGCGCCAGCGCTGCACGTCGGCACGCGCCGCCTCGCCGGTGATCCACTTCGACTCGCCGCTGGCCAGCGCGGTGCGGCCGTCCAGGCTCATCGCCAGCTTCACCCTCACCCACGGACGGCTGCGCTCGATCCGGCTGAAGAAGCCGATGTTGAGTTCGCGCGCCGCCTCGCGCATCAGGCCGGCATCGACGGTGATGCCGGCAGCGCGCAGCAGGCTCATGCCGCGGCCGTCGACCTGCGGGAATGGATCCTCGGCGGCGATCGCCACCCGCTTCACGCCGGCGGCAACCAGCGCATCGGCGCAAGGCGGCGTGCGGCCGTGGTGCGCGCAGGGCTCCAGCGTCACATAGGCGGTGGCACCACGCGCCCGCTCGCCGGCTTCGCGAAGCGCGTATACCTCGGCATGCGGCTCGCCGGCACGCTGGTGGAAACCCGTGCCGACCACCTCGGCGCCCTGCGCGATCACGCAACCCACGCGCGGATTCGGCTGGGTGGTGCACAGACCGCGTTCGGCCAGGCGCAGGGCGTGCGCCATGTGAGCGTGGTCAATAGCCGAAAAAAAAGAATCGGTCACGACGCCGCGCCTTTGTAGGAGCGCACCCTGTGCGCGGAAAACTTGCGATGCGGTGACATCATTCGCGCACAGGGTGCGCTCCTACGGTGAGGTCACTTGCCTTCACGCCTGCCGCCGCCGAGCAAGGGCAACTGCAAGTCGGCCAGTCCGGGCAGGTCGCGCTCCAGCTTCTCGATCTCCTCGCGGAACGCGTGCACGTCCTCGAACTTGCGGTAGACCGAGGCGAAACGCACGTAGGCGACCTGGTCGAGGTTCTTCAGCTCGCGCATCACCAGTTCGCCGAGCTGGCGCGACGGCACCTCGCGCTCGCCGCTGCGGCGCAGGTCGTTGATGATGGTGCGCACGGCGCTGTCCACGTCATTGCTGGCCACCGGCCGCTTCTGCAAGGCGCGCTCGAAGCTCACCCGCAGCTTGCGCTCGTCGAACACCTCGCGCCGCTCGCCGCTCTTCACGATCGTCGGCAGCTTCAGCTCCGCCGTTTCGTAGGTGTTGAAGCGCTCGCCGCACTGCTCGCACTCGCGCCGACGGCGCACGCTGGCGCCGTCTTCGGTGAGCCGTGAGTCGATCACGCGGGTGTCTTCGTGCTGGCAGAAAGGACAATGCATGGTCAGTAAGTGTCGACCATCGTCTGCACGAAAGCACGCACGGCGGGCGGCACCCGCCCCTGCAAGGCACCTCGCTCGTGCTGGAACAAGGTGGCGACGAAGAACGGGTGGCCCTCCAGTTCGATGCCGCGAACCTCGCCGGCGGCGTCCACGGCGCAGACCCGCAGCGGACCATCCGCAAGCGCCTCACGGAAATCGGGACTCAAGCCGTAGCTGCAGTGATAACCCTCGGCGATCGCATCGACACCATAGGCCCGTGCCAGCCGCGAACCCTCGGCCAGGTGCACTGCATCGGTCACCTCGACCAGCGCGCACAGCAGCGGCACGATCACCTGGCGGCGGGCTTGCGGTGCCGTCTCGGCATGCTCGGCGTCGGCCCAGCCAAGCACGTTGCGCGCATATTCGATCACGGCATGCTGGAAACCGCCGCAGGTGCCCAGGAACGGGACGTGCCGCTCGCGCGCCACACGGATCGCCGCGAGCGCGCCTTCCATGCTGCGGTACGGACTGGCCGGGACGCACCAGAGTCCGTCGAACTCCGCCAGCGCGGCGCCATCACCGACCTGGTCGGTCGGTATCCAGATCGGCTCGACCGTCGCGCCACAGGCGGCGGCCGCCATGTCCAATGCCAACGGAATGGCGCGATGGGCGACCACCTCATCGCTGTGGTCGCCGATCAATCCGACCTGCAGGGCGTACATGCCGGTGGCTCAGCCGTAGACCGGGAACTTCTTGCACTGCGCCGTGACGTTCCCGCGCACGCGGGCGATCACCGCCTCGTCGGCGGGCGCATCCAGCACGTCGCAGATCCAGTTCGCCAGTTCGGTCACGTCCGCTTCCCCGTAGCCGCGGGTGGTGACGGCCGGGGTACCCACGCGCAGGCCGGAGGTGACGAACGGCTTGCGCGGGTCGTTCGGCACGGCGTTCTTGTTGACCGTGATGTGCGCCTTGCCCAACGCCTCCTCGGCGGCCTTGCCGGTGACGTCCTTGCCGATCATGTCGACCAGCATCAGGTGGTTCTCGGTGCCGCCGGAAACGATCTTGTAGCCACGTGCCATGAAAGTCTTCGCCATCGCCTTGGCATTCTTCACCACCTGGGTCTGGTAGGTGGTGAACGCAGGCTCCAGCGCTTCCTTGAACGCGACCGCCTTGGCCGCGATCACGTGCATCAGCGGGCCGCCCTGGATGCCGGGGAACACGATCGACTGCAGCTTCTTCTCGATCTCCTCACCCGCGCCCTTGCTCACGATGATGCCGCCGCGCGGGCCGCGCAGGGTCTTGTGGGTGGTCGAGGTGACCACGTGCGCGTGCGGCAGCGGGCTCGGGTACACGCCGGCAGCGACGAGGCCGGCGACGTGGGCCATGTCGACGAAGAACAGCGCGCCGACCGAATCGGCGATCCGGCGCATGCGCGCCCAGTCGACCACCTGCGAGTAGGCGCTGAAACCGCCGACCAGCATCTTCGGCTGGTGCTCGGTGGCCAGGCGCTGCACTTCGTCGTAGTCGATCAGGCCGTTCTCGTCGACGCCGTACTGCACTGCGTTGAACAGCTTGCCGCTGATGTTGACCTTGGCGCCGTGGGTGAGATGGCCGCCATGCGCGAGACTCATGCCCAGGATGGTGTCGCCCGGCTGCAGCAGCGCCAGGTACACCGCCTGGTTCGCCTGCGAGCCGGAGTGCGGCTGCACGTTGGCGTAGTCGCAGTCGAACAACTGCTTCAGCCGCTCGATCGCCAGCTTCTCGGCCACGTCCACGTATTCGCAGCCACCGTAGTAGCGCTTGCCCGGGTAGCCCTCGGCGTATTTGTTGGTGAGCTTGGAACCCTGCGCTTCCATCACCCGCGGGCTGGCGTAGTTCTCCGACGCGATCAGCTCGACGTGATCTTCCTGGCGCTGGCTTTCATCGGCAATGGCCTGGGCCAGTTCGTCGTCGTAACCGGCAATCGTGCAGTCCTTGGGGAACATTCTGACCTCGTGAAGTGGCGGGCGGGCAAGTCCCGAAGTGTAGCCGCGGCGCGCTTTTCCAGCCACCAATGCGGCACTTGGCCTGGTCCCGGACCGACATGATGACAAATATTGAAATCTGTCATCACAATTAATACGATCACCTTCCCCATGCCACGCAGGTGCACCAGTGAAACATCGCGCGCTGGGCCGGAACGGCCCGCAAGTCTCCGCACTCGGCCTCGGCTGCATGGGCATGTCCGACCTCTACGGCAAGGCGGACCGCAGCGAGGGCATCGCCACCGTGCATGCCGCGCTGGAGGCCGGCATTACCCTGCTCGACACCGGCGACTTCTACGGCATGGGCGACAACGAGCTGCTGCTCGGCGAGGCGCTGGCCGGTCGCCCGCGCGACAGCTACCAGCTCAGCGTTAAGTTCGGGGCGCAGCGTGGTCCGGACGGCGCGTGGCTGGGCTTCGACGCGCGCCCGGCGGCGGTGAAGACCGCGCTGGCGTACTCACTCAAGCGCCTGCGCACCGACTACATCGACGTCTATCGCCCAGCCCGGCTCGATCCGGGCGTGCCGATCGAGGACACCGCAGGTGCCATCGCCGAGCTGGTACAGGCCGGCTACGTGCGCCAGCTGGGCCTGTCCGAAGTGGGCGCGGATACGATCCGCCGCGCCCATGCGGTGCTGCCGGTCGGCGACCTGCAGATCGAGTATTCGCTGATCTCGCGCGGCATCGAACGGGCGATCCTGCCGGTGTGCCGCGAACTGGGCATTGCCGTCACCGCCTATGGCGTGTTGTCGCGCGGACTGATCAGCGGCCATTGGAAGAAGGATCGCAGCACCGATGCACGCGATTTCCGCCAGCACAGCCCGCGCTTCCAGGGCGACAACCTCGAACACAACCTGCAGCTTGTCGATGTGCTGCGCGGCCTCGCCGACGCACGCAGCTGCAGCGTGGCGCAACTGGCGATCGCCTGGGTGCTGGCGCGCGGCACGGACGTCGTGCCACTGGTCGGCGCACGCACCCGCGAACGCCTGGGCGAGGCACTCGGTGCGCTCGACGTGACGCTGGGCGCGGACGATCTCGACGCAATCGAACGCGCGGTGCCGTCCGACGCTGCCGCAGGCGACCGCTACGCTGCCGCGCAGATGGCCATGCTCGACAGCGAACGGGGTGCGCACTGAAGCGGCGCCGTCCCACTCCCTTCGAGCCACCCGAGAGAAACCGCATCCACGCCATGATGGACATCACCGGCCAGGCCGGCGGCGCCACCGCCAGGCATCGGCTGGACAACGGCCAGCGCACCCGCCTCGTCGTGCGCGACAGGGCAAGGGCTCCGGCCTGGGCCGGGGCGCTGTCGTCCGTCGGCGTCCAGGGTCCGCGTGATCTCGGCCTGATCACGCGGCTGCAATTGCTGGAACAGGCGCTCGATGCGCTGCCACGCGCCCATATGCGCGCCGCGTGGTTCGTGGGGAAGCTGCGTCCGGAGGTGGCCCTGGCACAGCGCGAAGGTCGCCTGGCCCGCCTGGACATGCTTGAATCGGCGGCATGAACGACTCCGCGCTGACCCCCGAACGCATCCTCGCCGCTGCCGAGGAGGTGTTGCGCCGCTACGGTCGCGGCAAGGCCACCGTGGTCGACGTGGCGCAGGCGCTCGGGGTGAGCCACGGCAGCGTGTACCGTCATTTCGCCAGCAAGGCGGCGCTGCGCGACGCGGTGCTGCGCGGCTGGCTGGAGCGGATGATGGCACCGCTGCGCGCGATCGCCGCCAGTCGCACCGCGCCGCCGGCGCGGTTGCGCCAGTGGCTGGCCACGCTGCGCTCGATCAAGCGCGACAAGGCGCTGGGCGAACCGGAGCTGTTCGCCACCTATGGCGCCCTGGCTGCGGATGCGCGGGAGGTGATCGGCGAGCACGTCGAACACCTGCGCGAGCAGATCACCTCGATCGTCGCCGCGGGCGTGGCCAGCGGCGACTTCCGCCAGGTGGATGCCAGGGCCACCGCACTGGCGATCTTCGACGCCACCTCGCGCTTCCACTACCCCGGCATGGCACACCTGTGGGGCACGCCGGGCGAAGATGCCGCCTTCGCGCAACTGGTCGACCTGCTGCTGGCCGGCCTGGCGCCGACAACCGCGCCGCCCCGGCGCCGCAAATCGGCAGGCTGACCCGCGGAACGCCGGCACAAACTGCTATGATGTGCGGTTTCACGAATTCCCCTTTCCGTGCCGATCCACCGGCGCGGCGCACGCCTTCGGAGGTTGCATGAGCTCGCAGTACATCTTCACCATGAACGGGGTCAGCAAGACCGTCCCGCCGAAGCGCCAGATCATCAAGGACATCTCGCTCAGCTTCTTCCCCGGCGCCAAGATCGGCCTGCTCGGCGTCAACGGCGCGGGCAAGTCCACCGTGCTGCGGATCATGGCCGGCGTTGACAAGGACTTCCAGGGCGAGGCGCGCGCGCAGCCGGGCACCAAGATCGGCTACCTGGCGCAGGAGCCGGACCTGAATCCGGAAAAGACCGTACGCGAAGTGGTCGAGGAAGGCGTGTCGGAAATCCTCGACGCGCAGAAACGGCTGGAAGAGGTCTACACCGCCTACGCCGAGGACGGCGCCGATTTCGACAAGCTGGCGAAGGAGCAGGAGAAACTGGAAAACCTGCTGGCCGCCAACGATGCGCATGCGCTGGAGCGCCAACTCGAAGTAGCCGCCGACGCGCTGCGCCTGCCGGCATGGGACGCGGTCATCGGCCCGCTTTCCGGTGGCGAGAAGCGCCGCGTGGCGCTGTGCCGCCTGCTGCTGTCCAAGCCGGACATGCTGCTGCTGGACGAGCCGACCAACCACCTGGACGCCGAGTCGGTGGACTGGCTGGAAAAATTCCTGCACGACTATCCCGGCACCGTGGTGGCGGTCACCCATGACCGCTACTTCCTCGACAACGCCGCCGAGTGGATCCTTGAACTCGACCGCGGCCGCGGCATTCCGTGGAAGGGCAACTACACCGAATGGCTGGAGCAGAAGGACGCCCGCCTGAAGCAGGAAGCGAACCAGGAGAAGTCGCGCCAGAAGGCGATCGCGAAGGAGCTGGAGTGGGTGCGTTCGGCCGCCAAGGGCCGCCAGTCCAAGGGCAAGGCCCGCCTGGCCCGCTTCGAGGAACTGAACTCGGTCGACTACCAGCGCCGCAACGAGACCAACGAGATCTTCATTCCGCCGGGCGAGCGCCTGGGCCAGGAGGTGATCGAATTCAAGAACGTGACCAAGTCGTTCGGCGACCGCGTGCTGATCGAGGACCTGTCGTTCAAGGTGCCGCCGGGCGCCATCATCGGCGTGATCGGCCCGAACGGCGCCGGCAAATCCACCATGATGAAGATGATCATGGGCAAGGAAACGCCGGACTCGGGCGAGGTGAAGCTGGGCCTCACCACCAAGCTGGCGTATGTCGACCAGTCGCGCGACGCGCTCGATCCGAAGAACAACGTGTGGCAGGAAGTCTCCGGCGGTTCGGACATCATCACCATCGGCAACTTCGAGATCCAGTCGCGCGCCTACATCGGCCGCTTCAACTTCAAGGGCACCGACCAGCAGAAGATCGTCGGCAGCCTGTCCGGCGGCGAGCGCGGCCGCCTGCACATGGCCAAGACCCTGCTGCAGGGCGGCAACGTGCTGCTGCTTGACGAGCCGTCCAACGACCTGGACGTGGAGACCCTGCGCGCGCTGGAAGACGCCTTGCTCGAATTCCCCGGCTCGGCGATCGTGATCTCGCATGACCGCTGGTTCCTCGACCGCATCGCCACCCACATCATCGCGTTCGAGGGCGACTCGCACGTCGAGTTCTTCCCCGGCAACTACAACGAGTACGAGGCCGACAAGAAGCGCCGCCTCGGCGAGGAAGGCGCGCAGCCGCACCGCGTGAAATACAAGAAGCTGGCCTGAAGGCGGGAGTGAGTGAAGGGATGTGAGGAGTGAGAGAAAGCACGAGCTCACACCCACTCTCCTTTCTCACTCCTCTTCACTCACTCCTCAATCGGGGACCACGATGCACTTCATGCAATCCCTGCGGCAGGCATGGACCCGCAACGACTCGCTGGTCTGCGTCGGGCTCGATCCGGAACCGGCGAAGTTTCCCGCGCATCTGCGCGGTGCACCCGACGCCGTGTTCGAATTCTGTCGCGCCATCGTCGATGCCACGGCCGACCTGGTCTGCGCGTTCAAGCCGCAGATCGCACACTTTGCCGCGTTGCGCGCCGAAGACGCACTGGAACGGTTGATCGCGCACATCCATGCGAGCCATCCGGGCATACCGGTGATCCTGGATGCCAAGCGCGGCGACATCGGCAGCACCGCGCAGCATTACGTCACCGAGGCATACGACCGCTACGGGGCCGATGCAGTAACGCTGAACCCGTATCTCGGCCGCGACTCGGTGCAGCCGTTCCTCGACCGCGCCGACAAGGGCGTCATCCTGCTGTGCCACACCTCCAACCCGGGTGCGGCCGACCTGCAGGATCTCGACGTGGGCGGCAAGCCGCTCTACCAGCACGTGGCACAGATCATCGCCCGCGACTGGAACAGCCATGGCAATTGTGCCCTGGTCACTGGTGCCACCTGGCCGGAACAACTCGGTGAAGTACGCGCGCTGGTCGGTGAGATGCCGCTGCTGGTGCCGGGCATCGGCGCGCAGGGCGGCGATGTGGCGGCGGTCGTCAGTCAGGGCCGCACCGCCGATGGCACGGGCCTGCTGATCAGCTCCTCACGCGCCATCCTCTATGCCGGTCAGGGCGAGGATTTCGCCGACGCCGCCCGCAGGGCGACACAGGCATTGCGCGACACGATCAATCCATACCGGCTTGGCTGAATGTCGCGCGCGGATACCCGCGCGCAACCCGTCAACCCGTCGCCATCTTCGCCGCCTGCAGCATTTTCGCCTTCAGGTCCAGCGCATCGGCCGCATCCAGCAACGCCCGCGCGAAGCTTCGCACCTCGGCCGGACGCAGCGCGTACCAGTTTCCCGTCTTGGTTTCCGACACGTTCCGGCCCGATCGCGATACGCAATGCGGCCGAAAAATCACCATGCCCGTGAGTGATTCCGAGCTGATATCCGCAGAGACGATCTGCATGTGCGTTTCATCTTCTTTCTTCACCGAACTTCTCCCGGGCGGATAGCCGCCCTGGTGCAGCTTACGCTACCGGAAGTTCGGCGGTTGTTGGACGCGTCGCGTTCGGCTCGATACGCGTCCTGGCAAGACGCTGACCCAGCCAGCGTTCGCACGGTGACGACAACCAGCGAAAGACTGCCGCGCCCAGCAGCCAGCACAACGGCAGCGCCAGCAAATACCACAGAAAACCCCACCGCTCATCGGCGCCGCCGAGCTTGAACCAGCGCACCACCGCGAACACCACGAACATGTGGCTCAGATAGATCTCGTAGCTGAGCCGTCCCCACGAGCGCAGCCAGCCCGGTGCCCGCCATGGATGCCAGTCGCCGCGGCGCTGGCGTTGCTCGCAGGCCAGCAGCAGACACAGCACCGAGAGCGTCAGCAGCAGCATGTAGCCGTCGCGCAGCAGATGCCACATCGTCGCGCCATCGATCGTCGTCGCGACCAGACCGACCGCACCCAACCACCCCAGCAAGGCGGTGGTGCTCGCTGGAAGCGTTCGGGAGCGCGCTGCGAGCAACGCGCCGAGCACCCCGATCGCGATCGCCGACATGCCCGGCAGATAGGCCTTTTCCTGCCATATCTCGTTTCCGCTCAAAGCCGCGTGCGTCCATGGCATCGACAAAGCCAGCAGCACCAGCACCAGCACGAGCATCGCGCGGTGCCGCGTCAGCAGACACAGCAACGGAAAGCCGAGATAGAACAGCTCCTCGATCGACAACGACCAAAGCACGTCCCAATTGCCCGGCAGATAGCCGGTCCGCCCCTCGTACCAGTTCAGATGGAGGCCCAGCGCTGCAACGATCGCGCGCGGCAGCGACTGGCCGACGCGGGCGATCGTGTAGTCCGGCATGGCCAACAGGTGCAGCACGCTGAGTACGGCCACCAGCATCAGCAGGCACGGCATGATGCGCGCAAAACGCCGTGCATAGAACGCGCGCATATCGATCTGCCCGAGACTGCCCCAGCGGCGCAATGCGTTGCCCGCGATCAGGAACCCGGAGATCACGAAGAATACGAATACCGCCTCGTAGCCGTTGTAGTTCAGCCGACTCAGGAACCACGTCGGCAGTACGTCGGCCAGCGCGGTTTTCTTCAGCGGGATGCGCAGGCCGATGTGGTTGAACACCACCAGCACGATCGCCAGGCCGCGCAACAGGTCGATGCCGGGATTGCGGGTGGAGGTATCGTGTGCCGGGACCGATTCTGCTGGCGGCATGTCAGGGGATATTTTCGCGGGAGTGCGGCATCATCCGCGACCGCCGCGTGGCCGGCAACTCCACCGCCGGATTGGCTAGGTGCCGAGGAAGAATCGTCGCTTGCGCTTTTCCTCGGCGCCGAGCCAGCGATAGAAGCGTGCCGCATCCACGTTCCAGTCAGGCGTTTGCCACTGGATTTCCATGAAATTTTCGCAGCGGGCGAAATCGACCAGTGCCTCCATCAGCGCAGCGCCGATGCCGTTGCCGCGCCAGCCCACGCACACGAACAGGCAATCCATATGCAGGAACTCGCCGGCCTGCCAAGTGGAGAACTCGGCACTGGCCGTGGCATATCCGACGAGTTGCCCTCGTGCCTCCACCACCCACGCGTGCAACCGCGGCGGCGTCGAAAACAGCGCCTGTGCCAGTGCCCCGGCGTTGCCCGCAAGCGCATGCTCCGTGCCCTCGTGACGCGCATGTTCAGTGCACAGCATCAGCAGCGCATCCAGGTCACCCGGCTGCGCACGTCGCACCAGGCATGTCGCGCTCATGGCGCCGCCACAGCCGTGCGATGCATGTCTTCGTGGCCCACACGATCGAACACGTCAGGCAGCACATCGCTGGTCGCCCTCAGCAACGTCAGCCGAGCTTCGTCATGCAGTGATTCAGTCATGGCCGGGACCGGTTGCCAGTTCGAAACCTTCGTCGAGCCAACCGGCGACACCGCCGGCCATCAGCTTCACCGGCCGACCCAGCCGAGCCAGCCGAACCGCAGCGCGTGCCGCGCCGTTGCAGTGCGGGCCGGCGCAATACACCACGAACAGGGTCGACCCGGGATACTTCACTAAACGCGACTCGATGATCTTGCCATGCGGGATGTTCACCGCGCCGGGAACGTGTCCGCGCTCATAGAGCGCGGCACTGCGTGCGTCAACGAGCACAAAGCCCGGACTCTCCTGCCCCATGGCATCGTGGGTATCCCAGCAATCGGTCTCGAAGGTGAATTCTGCCTCGAAGTGCTGCAATGCCTGCGCGGGCGAAGCGGCGGCGACCCGGGTGACGGCGTTTGACATGATGGCTCCTTGGGCTGATCGGGAGACTCATTGTTGGATTCCGCCGGCAAGCGCACAATTGGCTGATATGCCACCATTAGATCAAATTCTGCCAATTCGCTGCCGAACCACCAAAGCCATCAATCCGCTGGTCGCCGCGCTGGTCTATGACGGCCTATGCGGGTTCGAGTTCGCCTGCGCCGCCGAGATTTTTGGCCTGCCACGGCCGGAGCTGCAGCCGGGCTGGTACCGTTTCGAAACCTGTGCAGCGGAACGCGGCACCCTGCACGCACAGCATGGCCTGCGGGTCGTTGCGGATGCTGGGCTGGATCGACTGGTCGAGGCTGGCACCATCATCATCCCCGGCTGGAAGGGCATCGACGTGCCGGTGCCCACGCGTGTGCTGAACGCCTTGCGCGAGGCGCATGCCCGCGGTGCACGCCTGTTGTCGATCTGCTCTGGTTCGTTTGTGCTGGCGGCCACCGGCCTGCTGGACGGCAGGCGCGCGACCACCCATTGGCGCTACGCCGAGGCGCTGCAACGCGCATATCCACGCATCACGGTCGACCCGGCGGTGCTGTACGTGGACGAGGGCCACCTGCTCACTTCCGCCGGCAGCGCCGCGGGTCTGGATCTGTGCCTGCACCTGGTTCGCCGCGATCACGGCCCCGACGTCGCCAACCAGGTAGCACGAAGGCTGGTGATACCTCCGCATCGCGACGGCGGCCAGGCGCAGTTCGTCGAACGGCCGGTGCACAAGCGTGAGGCGGGTGCACTGTCGAAGGTGATCGACAGCATGCACCGACGACTGGCGGCGAATCAATCCGTCGCCACCTTGGCCGCAATGGCGGCGATGAGCGAACGCAGCTTCATGCGCCGCTTCAAGGAAGCCACTGGCATGAGCCCCGCGGACTGGTTGATTTCAGCGCGAGTGGACCGCGCGCGTGAGCTGCTTGAAAGTTCCTCACTGTCCATCGACGCCATCGCGGGCGAATGCGGCTTCGGCAGCGCGATCACGCTGCGCCACCACTTCCGCCGCAGGCTGGGCATCAGTCCGAGCAGCTACAAGGCCCGCTTCGCACAACCGCAACGGATCCGCCGCGGCTGACGGACCGCCACGCGCCATCGGACGCCTCACATCATTCGTCCAAAGCGGGATCCATGTCAGGAAACAGCACGTCGGTGTAGCCGAACTTGCTGAAATCGGTGATGCGCGAGGGATACAGCCGGCCGATGAGGTGGTCGCACTCATGTTGTACCACACGGGCGTGGAAGCCCTCGGCCGTACGCTCGATGCGCACACCTTGCGGGTCGATGCCTTCGTAGCGGATCAGCGAGTAACGGCTTACCGCGCCGCGCAGACCGGGCACCGACAGGCAGCCTTCCCAGCCTTCCTCCATGTCCTGCGACAGCGGCGTGATCACCGGGTTCAGCAGGATCGTGCGCGGCACCGCGGGCGCTTCGGGATAGCGTTCGTTATTGTCGAAGCCGAAGATCACCAGTTGCAGGTCGACGCCGATCTGCGGCGCGGCAAGTCCGACGCCTTCGGCAGCGTGCATGGTGTCGAACATGTCGGCGATCAGCGCATCCAGTTCCGCGGTGCCGAGCATGGCGTCGGGCACCAGCGGCGCGATGCGCAGCAGGCGGGGGTCGCCCATTTTCAGGATTTCGCGGATCATGCGTGCCTCGCGTTCGAACGCCGTTGCCTGGGAAATTGTGCCGCTGCGGCCGGTATGCAAGCGGAGCGGCCGTGCACCTCAGCCGCCCGACGCCGGGCAAAGCCTGGTGCCCGCAGGCGGGGTTCAACCACCGAACACCTTCTTCAGCAGGTCGGTGGTGCGTGCCGCCGGGTTATGCCGGATCGACTGCTCCTGATCGCCGATCTCGGTGAACAGCCCGTCCAGTGTCTTCGACGTCACATAGTCGTCCAGATCCAGCGAGCCGCCGCCCTTGTTCGATGCGTGGCCGCCCAGGGACCCCAGCGAACCCAGCGCGCCACCCAGGGCGCCGCCGCCCATGCCGGCGGTGAAGGCCTTGTACTTCTGGGTGACGCCGACGCTGTCGGTGGCCTTGGCCACGATGGGACGAATGCGTGCAGTCAGCGCATCGCCGGCTACCCGGCGAAAGAATTCGGTGGCCGCGTGATCGCCGCCCGTGAGGATGCCGCGCGCGTCGCTCAGCGTCATATTGCGGATGGCGTCGCCAAAAATCTGCGCCACCTGCGGCACCGCCTTTTCCGCCGCCCGGTTCATGCTCAGCGCGAACGCGTCGACCTTGGCGCCCTGCCCCAGTTGGCGGGCCAGGTTGCCGGCCTGCTCGAGCTTGCCGGGCAGCGGAATGCGCACCTTGGCGTTGTTCCAGAAGCCGCCGTCCCGACCCAGGCTGTTGATCGCATTGGTGGTGCTCTTGGCCAGGGCTTCCTTGAGGCCGGAAGCGATGTCGCTGGTGGGAAGGTTGCTGCCGAGCGAGGCTTTCGAGCCGTGTGTCGACGACTTGACCTTGTTCAGCAGATCCTTGAACTGGCCCGAGCCGGCGGCGGTCACCGGCAACGTGGCCGCGGCCAGGGCAAGCCCCAGCAGACCATGGCGAAGCAAATTGCGCATGACGTACTCCTTGGAGCGGGCAGGAGACCAGTGTATTCCTGCAGGAGCTTGCCGGAGCCACCAGCGGCGACTGCCCTATTCGACCAATGGCTAATGCCGCCCGACCGGTTTCGGGATTGACCACCGTCATCGACGGTACGACTCTTGCGGCATTGCCGAGGAGAGCGCCCATGCAAGCCGTCATCCCCAAGCCGAGTCCGGCCAGCAAGATCATGTGGGTCGCCATCGCCATCGTCGGCGCGTTCTGCCTGGGCGTGGTCGCGTTGCGCCGGGGTGAGCCGATCAACGCGATCTGGCTGGTCGCCGCGTCGATCGCGATCTTCGTGATCGGCTACCGGTTCTACGGCAAGTTCGTCGAGCACTCGGTGCTGCAGCTGGATCCGACCCGCGCACCGCCGTCCGTGCTGCGCAACGACGGCCTCGACTACGTGCCCACCGACAAATGGGTGGTGTTCGGCCACCATTTCGCCGCCATTGCCGGCGCCGGTCCGCTGGTCGGCCCGGTGCTGGCCGCGCAGATGGGCTACCTGCCCGGGACGATCTGGATCCTGTTCGGCGTGGTGTTTGCCGGCGCGGTGCAGGACTTCATGATCCTCGGACTCTCGCTGCGCCGCGATGCCCGTTCGCTGGGCCACATGCTGCGCGAGGAGCTGGGGCCGCTGCCCGGCGTCGTGGCGATGATCGGCGTGCTGGTGCTGATGATGATCGTGCTCGCAGTGCTGGCGCTGGTGGTGGTCAAGGCGCTCACGCACAGTCCGTGGGGCACCTTCACGGTGGCCGCCACGATTCCGATCGCGCTGCTGATGGGCGCGTACCTGCGCTGGTTCCGGCCGGGCCGGATTCTCGAAGTGTCGATCATCGGCCTGGTGCTGCTGCTGGTCTCGATCTGGCTGGGTCGCTACGTGGCGGAATCGGCTACGTTGGCAACGCTGTTCGACTTCGACGCCAGGGCTCTTGCCTGGCTGCTGATCGCCTATGGTTTTTGCGCGTCGGTGCTGCCGGTGTGGCTGCTGCTGGCGCCGCGCGATTACCTGTCGACCTTCCTCAAGATCGGCACCATCGCGCTGCTGGCGCTGGCGATCTTCCTGTCCGCGCCGATGTTGCAGATGCCGGCCGTGACCCGGTTCATCGACGGCAGCGGCCCGGTATTCGCCGGCAACCTGTTTCCGTTCCTGTTCATCACGATCGCCTGCGGGGCAGTCTCCGGCTGGCATTCGATCATCGCCTCCGGTACCACGCCCAAGCTGCTCGCCAATGAAGGCCAGGCACGCCTGGTCGGCTACGGCGGCATGCTGATGGAGGCGTTCGTGGCGATCATGGCGCTGGTCGCCGCCGCCTCGCTGCACCCGGGTGTCTACTTCGCGATGAACGCGCCCAGCGCGATCATCGGCACCACCGTGCAGGACGCCGCCACCACGATCAGCCAGTGGGGCTTCGTGGTGACGCCGGACGAATTGATTCAGACGGCCAAGAATATCGGCGAGAACAGCATCCTCAGCCGCGCCGGCGGTGCGCCGACGCTGGCCGTAGGCATGGCCCAGCTGCTGCACAACATCCTGCCCGGCGGCGGCATGATGGCGTTCTGGTACCACTACGCGATCCTTTTCGAAGCGCTGTTCATCCTCACCACGGTGGACGCCGGCACCCGCGTAGGCCGCTTCATGATCCAGGAGATCGCCGGGCTGATCCACAAGCCGCTGCAGGAAACCGAATCATGGACCGGCAACCTGCTGGCCACCGCAATCTGCGTCTTCATCTGGGGCTATTTTCTGTATCAGGGCGCGGTCGATCCGCTCGGCGGCATCAACACGCTGTGGCCGTTGTTCGGCATCGCCAACCAGATGCTGGCCGCGATCGCGCTGATGCTGTGCACCGTGGTGGTGGTGAAGCTGAAACGCGAGCGCTACGTGCTGGTGCCGGGCATCCCGGCGCTGTGGCTGATCGTTTGCACGCTGACCGCGGGTTACCAGAAGCTCACCGGCCCGATCAGCTTCACCGCTGCCGCGAACAAATACTCGGCCGCGATGCAGCAGGGCCAGTTGCTGGCGCCGGCCAAGACGGCAGTGGAGATGCGCCGCATCGTCACCAACAACTACGTCGACATGGCGTTGACCGGATTGTTCATGCTGCTGATCGTGACCATGGTCTTGTTCTGCCTGCGCGCACTGATCAGCGCCTGGCAGACCAATCGCCCCACCGCACACGAAGAACCGTACGTGGCGCTCAGCAGCGTCACTCCCTGAGGGCCCGACCATGAACGTGCCGATGCAGGTTCTCAACTCGCTCAAGCCCGGCTGGAAATGGGCGGTGCAAACAGCCCGCCTCTGCTGCGGCATACCCGACTACGACGCCTACGTGAGACACCTGCGCAACCACCATCCCGATCGCGAAGTACCCGACTACAAGGCATTCTTCCGCGAGCGGCAGGCAGCGCGCTACAGGGGCGGCGGCGGCCGGTGCTGCTGAGCGGCGGCGCTTCGTCCGACTCCCGCTTCTCGGCACGATCATCCTGGGTGCAGGCTGCGAACACGTTGTCCGATGCGCCCGAGTTCTCCAACACGATCACCTCGAACTTCACGACGATCGTCTACCGCATGGCCCGGCAGACAGATCCGGGATTGGGCGGTGCGCCGGGCCGCAGTGTTCCGATCGAGCAGTTGCGTCAGCGCGGTCGCATTGCCGACCGGGCGGGAAACGCGGCTCCAGGCGACGACTTCTCCAAGGCGATCCGCGCAGGAGTTCACTGATCGCCGCATGCATGCCGGTCAGCCGGCCAACTCGAAACGCGTGCTGCGCCTGACCGGATCGGCCTCGACCAGCCTGACCTCGACGTCGGCCCCCAGCGACAGGCTGGCGGTGCTCGACACGCTGGCTTCGATCGCCGGATCGCGCACGATGACCACACCCTTGGTGGGTGCATTGGCGGCAACTTCAACAATCGAACCAGCGAAGGTTTCGCCCACACGCGGCGCCAGCGCTGCGGCTTCGGCCAGATCGAGCACGGCATTCTGGTACTGGCTGGCGCGGTGGCCGGAAGCCTGCATCGTGGCGGGCAGGCCCGGCAACGCGGCGAGCGCCCAGTCGGGCACCGATTGTTTCGCACACAGCGCCACGCAGACTTCGCCGGTGTAGCGGTCGACCAGCCGGCGCAGCGGTGCGGTGGCATGGGTGTATTCCGCGGCCACCGCCCACTGCATCGGCTGTGCCGGCAGTTCGCCATTGAATGCCGTATAGCCGGCGCCGCGCAGCACCGTGGTGCAGGCAGTCAGCATGGCGACATGGGTGTCCTTCGATGGGTCGAGCGTACGGATGAACTCGGGATAGCTCAAGCCATCCGCCCAGTCGATACCGAGCGCCCTGGCGGTGATGTGCAAGCGTTGCAGCGCTTGCGGCTCGGGTGCGGGCAAGGTGCGCAGCAGGCCGACCCTTGCCTGCACCATCAGCTGCGCCGCGGCCATGCCGGTCAGCAGCGAGATCTGCTCGTTCCAGTCCTCGACCGCCAAGCGCGCGCGGAATGCCAGCGACCAGCGGCCGTCGACCACGTCGATTTCCTGCTCCGGCAGCGGCAGGCTGATGCCGCCGCGCGCCTGCTCGCGCCGCTTGCGCAGCTCGCCGATCTCGCGCAGCACGGCCCACATCGGATCGGCTGTGCCGGCGTCGATCTGCTGCTGCACACTGGCATAGTTGAGCTTGGCGCGGCTGCTGACCCTGGCACGCCGCACGTCGATGGCGGCGATCTCGCCGGCCCTGTCCAGCTCGATCGTCCACAGCAAGGCAGGACGCTGCTGACCGGGCAGCAGCGAGGTGGCGCCTTCGGACAGCACCTTGGGATGCAGCGGGATCTTGGCATTCGCGCCATACAGCGTCTCGCCGCGCCGGTTCGCCTCCAGATCGATCGGGTCACCGGCGGTGACGAAGGCGGCGACGTCGGCAATCGCGTAGTACACCCGATGACCGCCGTCGGTACGCTCGACGTACATCGCCTGATCCAGATCCATCGACTCCGGCGGGTCGATCGTGATCAGCGCGATGTCGGTGCGATCCAGCTCCGGCAGCCGTGGATTGGCGGCGGCTTGGGCGGCCGCGGCCTCGACCTCCGGCGGAAACGCCAGCGGCAGTTTCAGCTGACTCCGGATGTCGCGCATGCCTTGCACGAGCACGTTGTCGTCGCTGGGCTGGATGCGGATGCGGCGGGTGGTTGTCGGCACGGGCGAATTCCCTGGCGCAGTGTCTGTCGATGATCCAGGGTCGTTGCCTCGCCCTGCCGGTTGTTGCGGCTTTCAAAAAATATACACGGGTCGGCAGGGACTTCCCCGGTCACCGCACAAGGTGTAGAAACGGCGTCGATACCTCCGCCACTCCATCGACTCCCCATGACCGATACGTCCCTGCTGATTCGTCTGGCCGAAGACGACGACGATTTCATCCTTGCGCTGGTACCGCGCTTCGTGGACTTCAACCTGCCGCCATGGCGGCGGCGTCACGAATGCATCGAGGGCATCCGCAACGACCTGCTGCGGCACCTGGAGGATCAACCGGCCAACAGCTACCTGTTCGTGGCCGAGGACGCCGATGGCGAACGGGTCGGTTTCATCCACCTGCAGCGCACCGCCGATTTCTTCACCGGCCGCAGCAATTGCCACATTTCCGATCTGGCCGTGACGCCGAAACATGAAGGTAGCGGTGTCGGCAAGGCATTGCTGGCACACGCGGAGGCATGGGCGCGCGAACATCATTGCCAGCTGGTGACGCTGGCCGTGTTTCCAGGCAACGATCGGGCCCGGGCGCTTTACGAAGCCGCCGGCTACGCGCCCGACCTGCTCCGGCTGGCCAAGCCGATACGCTGACGATCAGCGGACCGCGATGACCCGGGAAACGAAGAAGCCGCCCTCGGGCGGCTTCTTCGCGATCATGTCGACGGATGGCGCGATCAGTTGGCGAGGCCGCCGGCAGCTGCCTCGGCCTGCTCGCGCTCGTCCAGCCGCTGGGCCAGACGGTCGATGTTGGCCAGCGAGAGCAGGTGCGCGTAAACCCAACCCAGCACGCCTTCGCGCAGGAACTCATGGGTGACCTTCTCGTCCAGTGCGCGCAGCTTTTCTTCGCTGACCACGTACAGACCATTGAGATTGATCGCCTTGCCTTCCTTGCCGTCCTTGCCTTCTTTCTGCAGGCGGACATTGCGCGGCTCGAGCAGGTCATGCTTGAGCAGTTGCTCCATGAACCACTTGGTACGCGCGACATTCTGCTGGAACTCGCCGAGGAAGCCGACCGCCTTGGCCAGCATTTCGCTGTCGCTGCCGTCTTCCAGAAACAGGCGCTCGCCCTCGCTGCTGTTGAAGCCCTCATAGCGTTCGTCGAGGAACACGGTGAAGTCGTCGCCCTCCTGCCCGGCCGGCTTCTCGGCCAGCACGAACGGGTAGCGGCGCACGAAGGCGGGCATGTAGGTATTCGGCGCCCACTGGCCTTCGGCGTCGACATACAGGTTTTCGTTCTGGCGCAGGCCCAGCATGGCCACCGGGCCGGAACTGGCCATGTCGGTGCCGGCGAAAACGATCAGCAGATCGCGTGCCGCAATGCCGAACTCCACGCCGGTGAGCGGCACCGAATGCGCGTTCATCGCGAACTTCACGTTCGGCACGCCCTTCAGGCGCAGATCCTTGTGTTCGGCGCGGTTGAGCGGCACCGGTTGCTCGTAGAAAAGAACTTCAGCCACGTTACTTACCTCTGCCCCGCCGTGCCGGGTCACCACCAAGCGCCCCTACCAAACCCGGCGTCAGGTCTGTGTTGACTGGTGATCATATCAGCGCTTCCGCGCGGCGGCGACTGCCGCGCCACGGCAGCCCTGCCGTATTCGCCTGCGAATTGCAATGAAATTGTTCTATGCTGACACGGACCAAGCATTCCGCATTATCGAAGCGCTCTTTCGAAGCCCAGGCTGAAGGACGATCTACATGCTGATGGAAGTGCCAAGTCGGGCCGATCTCAACGCGACCCGCGTATTGTCACTGGACGCCACCGGCCGCATCCTCGACTGGATCAGCTGGCAGGACGCGGTTTGCCTGTATGTCCGCGATGCCGTCGCCTGGACGCTGGGCGACCCCTGCCTCACCGTGCATGGCGGCCACAACCGCCTGCTCGGCGCGCAGAGCCACATCGATTTGCACCCGATCATCGCCAGCACCGGCCATTGCCGCGAGCATGCGATCGATCCGGCCCCCGCGCTCACCAATACCGCGCTGTTCGCCCGCGACCGCCACCTCTGCCTGTACTGCGGCGAGCACTTCAGCCGCGCCGAACTGACCCGTGACCACGTGTTGCCGATTTCGAAACACGGCAAGGACGAATGGGAGAACGTGGTCAGCGCCTGCCTTGCCTGCAACCTGCGCAAGAGCAACCGCACCCCACAGCAGGCCAACATGCCGTTGCTGGCCGTACCGTACCGGCCGAGCTGGGTCGAGCACCTGATCCTGTCCAACCGCAACATTCTGGCCGACCAGATGGAGTTCCTGGTGAGCCGGCTGCCACGGCAGCGCCGCGGCGATCGGCTTGATCAGGTCGGCATCGCCTAGTCGCGACTGCTCTTGCCGTTCTCGGCGGCCTGCTTCTGGCGGTGCCTCTCCAGCTCGTGATCGATCTGCTCGACCTCGGCGCAGGCTTCTTCGGCGACCTCTTCCTCGCCGGCCTTCTTGCTCGCCGCAGCCCGTGCGCTCTCCTTGCGGCTGGCCAGCTTGCGGTAGTTCTCACGAATGCGTTCCAGCGTCTCTTCGTCCGCGTCCTCGAGATCCAGCAGGCTGTTGTGCGCAGCGGTCGAACGGATCAGCTCGTCCAGCTTGATCTGCAACGCGGCGCTGTCGCGGTTCTGGCTGTTCTGGATCAGGAACACCATCAGGAACGTGATGATGGTGGTGCCGGTGTTGATGACGAGCTGCCAGGTGTCGCCGAAGTGGAACAGCGGACCGGTCGCCGCCCACACCACCACCACCAGCACGGCAAGCAGAAAGGCCGCCGGCCGGCCGGTGCTGCGGGCCGTCACTTCGGCAAACTGGCGAAAATGCTGTGAAAGAGTGGCCATGGCTGGCGTCCTGAAGGGTCTCCGGCAGCATGCAACCTCGCTCGTATGCTGGATGTGCACGCGCAACGCCCTGAATAGACCGATGCCTTCACGGCCGCGCCCTTGCTCCGCCCGGGCGCTGGGCCAACAATACGCAGATGAACGACCTCTCCCATTACCCGCACCTGGCACCGATCGAGACACCGGCGGATTTGCGCCTCGTCCCCGATGACGAACTGCCTGCCGTGGCCGACGAACTGCGCCAGTACCTGATCGAAGCGGTTGCCAGCTCCGGTGGCCACTTCGGCGCGGGCCTGGGCGTGGTGGAGCTGACCGTGGCGCTGCACCATGAGTTCGACACGCCGCACGATCGACTGGTGTGGGACGTCGGCCACCAGTGCTATCCGCACAAGATCCTCACCGGCCGCCGCGACCGCATCACCTCGATCAAGAAGAAGGACGGCCTGGCCCCGTTTCCCCGCCGCGAGGAAAGCGAGTACGACACCTTTGGCGTCGGCCATTCATCCACCTCGATCTCGGCCGCGCTGGGCATGGCGCTCGCCGCGCAGCGCAAGGGCGACCACCGCAAGGTCGTGGCGGTGATCGGCGACGGCGCGATGACGGCCGGCATGGCGTTCGAGGCGCTCAACCACGGCGGCGACGCCGAGCCGGACATGCTGGTCGTGTTCAACGACAATGGCATGTCGATCAGCGAAAACGTCGGCGCGATGACCAAGATGATGGCCCGCGCCATGGCCAGCCGCCGGCTCAACGAATGGCGCGAGCGGGCCAAACGGGCGATTCCGAAGCAGTCCTTCATGGGCCGCTTCTTCAAGCGCTGGGAGGAACACGCCAAGGGCATGTTCGTACCCTCGACGCTGTTCGAGGAACTCGGCTTCCACTACACCGGTCCGATCGACGGCCACAACATCCCGCAACTTCTGCAGGCGCTGCGCACGGTGAAGAACCTGCCTGGCCCGCAGCTGCTGCACGTGATCACCACCAAGGGCAAGGGCTACGCGCCGGCCGAACAGGCCCAGATCGAATACCACGCGGTCGGCCCGTTCGATCCGCAGGCCGGCCTGGTGAAGAAGAACGCCCCGGCCAGGCCGGCCTATACCGATATCTTCGGTGACTGGCTGTGTGATCAGGCCGCGGCCGACGAACGCCTGCTGGCGATCACCCCGGCGATGCGCGAAGGCTCCGGACTGGTGCGTTTCTCCAGGGAATACCCGCAGCGCTACTTCGACGTGGCGATCGCCGAACAGCACGCGGTCACCCTGGCCGCCGGCATGGCGTGCGAAGGCGCAAAGCCCGTCGTGGCGATCTACTCCACCTTCCTGCAACGCGCCTATGATCAGGCGATCCACGACGTGGCGCTGCAGAATCTCGATGTGACCTTCGCGATCGACCGCGCCGGCGTGGTCGGCCCGGACGGCGCTACCCACTCCGGCAGCTTCGACCTCACCTTCCTGCGCTGCCTGCCCAACATGCTGATCATGGCGCCGGCCGACGAGAACGAGTGCCGCATGATGCTGAGCACCGGCTTCCAGCACCACGGCCCGGCCGCGGTGCGTTACCCGCGTGGCAACGGCCCCGGCGCCGCGATCCATCAGGAGCTCGACACGCTGCCAATCGGCAAGGCCGAGCTGCGCCGGCGCGGCCATGGCCTGGCCCTGCTCAGCTTCGGCGCGATGCTGGCGCCGGCCGCCACGGTCGCCGCCGAGCTCGACGCGACCCTGGTCAACATGCGCTTCGTGAAGCCGCTGGACGAGGCGCTGATCGTGGAGCTGGCAAGAACCCATGATGGCTTCGTCACCCTGGAAGACAACGCGATCGCCGGCGGCGCCGGCTCCGCCGTGGCCGAGTGCCTGGCCGCGCATGGCATCACCCTGCCGATCCTGCATCTCGGCCTTCCAGACATCTATCTGGAACACGGCAGCCGCGAGGAAGTGCTGAGCATGGCCGGCCTCGACCTGCCCGGCATCCGCAACGCGATCCGCGCACGCTTCCCGCAGGCGGGGCTGCAGAGCCAGGCCAGCGCCTGAACCGGCCATTCCGGTAGCCGCTACCCATATCCGCCGCAGATCCACCAGGGCCGGATAGCGGGAACATCGTGCGCCCTCCCATGCAGGTGCAGGCCGTGCTCACTCGTCGACAGATTTTGCCTACACGCGGGCGGCAAGAACGCGGAGTAATACACGCCAGCGGCTGACAGCATTTCCCTGAACGGGTGCGGGATATTGGCCGAGGTCGTTGAGCTACCTTGCGGCCCAGGCACAGGAATCGTGCGCACAGGGAGTATCGATGGGCGGGATGCTCGACTCGTGGCAGCAACTGGAACACTGGGCCAGCCGGCACACCACCGGCATCCGCGGCCAGGCGAAACTGATCTCGGCGCGCGCCGGCAGCGCGCAGCAGGCGATCCGGCTTTCCGAGGGACTGGCGGCGTACTGGATCCTTCGCGACTTCCGCGAGCTGGACCTCCAGGGCGTCGTGGACGACATCGTCGCCGTGCTGCGCCAGTGCCTCATCGTCATGCTCACGACTACCGGCGGCGGCGCCTTGATCGGCGGCGTCGCCGGGAGCATCGGCGGCGCCGGGGTCGGCGCGATCCCTGGTGTCGTCGTCGGCGCCGGCGCAGGCGCGCAGGTCGGTGAATGGATCCTCATCGCCATGGGCCTGAAGGCGCTGGCCGAGTACGTCGTCAAGGACATGCCCGACATCGCCCGCGACTACTGGGCCGGCATCCGCCAGGCCTGGCTGGCCGCCACCCCGCCACCGCTGCCGCAACAACCGGTCCGCGTCGACCGGCTCGCCGTCGGCCACGCCGCCGAAAAGATCGCTCGCGCCCACGTTGCCGTCTTCGTCCTCCTGCTGATGGGCATCGTCGCCTATCTCGCCAAAGGTCGCGGCAGCATGCGCGAACTCGCCGATAGCGTGCGCAGCAGCAAGGTCGGCCCGAAGTTTGCGGAATGGATGGTCAGGAACGAGGGGAAACTGAAGGCGGAGCCGCGGCTGCGGGCTCGCGAAAAGATCGAACCGTCAGGAGCCAACGGTTCCAAAACCAGCGGCTCGCAGACCGGTTCGACGAAAGGTCGATCATTCAACAAGCAAGATTCAGCAATAAAAATCCACCCGGAGATAACCGCGGCACAACAGAACCAAACAAGCGCGGGATACAAGCCGGACAATTGGAGCATGACAACGATCCCAAAAGGCAGTCGCGTTTATGGTGGCCTGCCTGGTCAATCACCCTATTACACCACTCAGAGGGCAATACTTGACTCCGGCAGGAACAGTGCCAAACTTTTCCGCGGACTGCAGGTGGCACCGCACCCTGTATTCGGCTACAGACCCGAAGTCGGGATTTACCAAGTGCTGGAAGAAATTGAAATCCCCACAGGCCAAGCCCTTGCGAATCCCGCATTTGGAAAGGGTGGATCCCAACAATTTTTTATCGGCGACTATGGAAACAAATTACGACTTGTGGGGAAGGTGCAACTATGGAACTGATGGATAATATAAAATCCAGGCAAATTTTCCGCGCCGCAGAAATCGCCATAGAGGAGGGAAACTTCCTGGCGGAGATATCCGAGGGGTGGAGCAAGGTCCGCCAAGTCGTACACATGCGGAAAGGGCTATCGCCACTTGCCAAGCAGCGCATTGAATCCGAATTGCCATCGCTTCGGTACTGGTACTCGCCGAGGACGCCACATAATCCAGCAACCGAGGGTTTTATCAGCGATACCGATGAGGTAGGCCTCTCATTTCCAGAGATCACGGCGCTTTAAATATCAGAGCACTTAAACGTCATCGAAGCCCGCCGACTACGATTTCAAGCACACCCGCTGAGAGGGGTGCTACCGTGGCCAGACGCACATGAAAGCGGGAGACCTGCGTGAACGGGGCGCCTGAATAGGTTCTCCCAATCTACGTTGGCCAGTCATCAGCACCGCCCACCACTCACCCGATCGCGCGACTCCAGATCCTGCTTCGTGAATACTTCGGTGTAGCCGGACTCGGCGAGCAGCGCGCGGGCGGCGGCTCCCTGGTTCCAGCCGTGTTCGAACAGCAGCCAGCCGCCGGGGTGCAGGTGGGCGCGGGCGTCGCGCACGATGCGGCGGATGTCGTCGAGGCCGTCGGGACCGGAGGCCAGGGCGCTGGCGGGTTCGTGGCGCAGGTCGCCCTGCGTCAGATGCGGGTCGGCGGCTTCGATGTACGGGGGGTTGGAGACGATCAGGTCGAAGTGCTGGCCGGTGAGTGGCGCCAGCCAGTCGCCGTGCACGAAGGCGACGTTGCCGATGGCGTGGCGTTGCGCGTTGCGCTGGGCGACGGCGAGTGCGGCGGCGCTGGCGTCGGTGGCGACCACCCGCGCGCGCGGCCGCTCGCGCGCGATCGCCAGGGCGATCGCGCCGCTGCCGGTGCCGAGATCGGCCACGTTGCAGATGGCGACGAGTGGGAGGCGCTGCAGCGCCAGTTCGACCAGCAACTCGGTTTCCGGGCGCGGGATCAGCGTGGCCGGGCTCACTTCCAGATCCAGCGACCAGAAGCCGCGCCGGCCGGTGATATAGGCCACCGGCTCGCCCGCGGCTCGGCGTTCGACCAGGGCGGCGTAAGCCGTCTGGACGTCCATGTCCGGCACGTCGTCGGCATGCGTGAACAACCAGCTGCGCGGCTGCTGCAGCACATGCAGCAGCAGCAGCTCGGCGTCGACACGCTCGCCGAGCCGCTCGGCGGCGGCGGCCAGCATGCTGCGGACATCAGGCATGCGGCGGCTCCGTCGCCGACGGCGGCAGCTGCGGCGGCGCCGCGCCCGGCTTCGGCGCGGGCTTGCGCCAGTAGCCGCCGCGCGTCCACGCGTCGAAGGCCCAGCGCAGCCAGTCGATCAGCGACCATGCCAGCCACAGCGCCCACGCCAGCATGGCCAGCTTGTACACCCACAGCGAGACACTGAACACGCCGCCGGCGGGCAGCGCATTGGCACTCTGGTCGGCGAACCAGCGCAGGTTCCACGCATTGGACGCATTGCCGGCCACGTGCATGTCCGGCAGGCCAAGCAGGCCCTTCGGCACCGCGCCGATCAGCACCACCAGCGCCAGCAGGGTGAGCAGCGCGAGGCCCAGCTGCATCAGGTTGAACTTCGTGCTGCCGAGTTGCTCCGATGGCGTGCTGCGCGCGCGCAGGCCCAGCAGGATCAGCCAGACCACCACCAGCGCGTAGGCGCTCCAGGCGAACGCGGAGAAACCCAGCCCCAGCAGCAGCCAGTGGCGGAAACGCAGCGGCGTCGGCGCGTAGCGCGCCAGCAGCCACGCGGCGAACAGCAGCACGACCAGTTGCGACCAGTACAACACCGCCGGGCCGGTGGCCGGCCCCCACGTCCACAGTACCCAGCGATCCTGCGGCAGCTGCAACGCGAGATCGACGTTCGCCACCGGCGCGTGCAGCGCGAACACCGGCGTGCGCGTGCGGGCGGCGACGCCGTGCGGCTCGCGCAGGCGCAGCGTGTAGCCGTGTTCGCCCGGCAGCAGCGGCAGGCTCAACTTGCCGTCGCGCACGGCCAGGTTGATCGGCTCGCCGTCACGATTCGCATCCAGCAACTCGGCACCGGCCGGCAGGCTGATCGCGTGCTCGCCGCCACGCGTGCTGCGCGCGCGCAGGCTCAGTGTGGTTTCGGTGGCGCGTTCGCCGGCACGGCTGGTTACCTGCACGCCATCGAACGCCAGGCTGTGGCCGGCGATCGCCACCGGCCTGCTGAAGGCCAGCTGCAGGCTTTCGCCGGGCAACGGCTGGTACAGCAGACCGTCGTCGCTGGCGCTGGTCGGCACGCCCTTCGCGTCCACGTGCCACATCGGTGCAGCGTGGATGGCCCACACCTCGGCACGCTCGCCCAGCGCCGGCGCCGTGAGCGCCAGCGTCGTCGCATGGTCGAGGCGGCTGCTCCAGCGCACCGCGCCGCTGCTCGCGTTGAAAGTGATGCTGATGCGGCCATCCTTCACCAGCACGTCGTCGCCCAGCGGGTGCTCGCCCGGCAGCAGCGGCAGCGTGACGCTGAAACCGCCGTCCTGCGGGGCGATGCGCTCGACCGTGTTCTCGACCGTCCAGTCGACGCCCAGTTGCAGGCGGCGGGTCAGCCGCACATAGGGCGGGAAACTCTGCGCGGGCGGCAAATCCTTGCCGTCGCTGGCCGTGCGCATGCGCTGCAAGGCGATGCTGTCGCCCAGCGGACGGCCATCGTCGACGCCAGCCAGCGACCAGCCCTGGCCGCTGAACGCGATGCGCTGCGGGCGCAGCACGAAGCGCAGGCTGGCGTTGTCGGTCGCGCCGATGCGGTAGCGCAGGCTGACCCGATGCACGCCGCGCTCCAGCCGCAGCAGCAGCTGATCGCCGCGACGACTCAGCGGTGCATTCGCGTGGCCGTCCACGCCGACGTCGAGCAGTTGCAAGGCGTCATCGGCTTGCGGCAACGGCAGCGCGGCCGCGGCGCCGATATGCGCCTCCAAGGCGACATCCAGCGTGTCGCCGCTGGCCTGCACTTGCGCCTGCGCCACGGCGGCGCAGGCCGGCGCGCACTTCGGCGCCTCGGTCAGCCGGTCGCGCAGCTGGTTCAGCAAATCCTGGCTGGGCAGATTCTGCGCATGCACGCCAGCGGGCAAAAGCGCGATGGCCAGCAAGGCGCCGCCCACCGCAGCACCGCCGCGCCAGTCGCGCCAGCGGCCGCGCAGAGGCGTCAGCAGCAGCGGCACCAGCTTCGCCAGCAGCAGCGCCAGCAGTCCCACCATGACCACCCGCAGCAGCCGCACCAGCCACGCCGGCGCGATCACCAGCCGGGTGCTCTGCTCCGCGGTCACCGGGCCGGACCAGCCGAGCCGGTAGTCGTTGTCCTGATTCCAGCTCGGCATGCCGGCGCCGGCCTGGATCACGCTGCGGCTGTCGATGTCATTGCGGACACCGACCGATCCACTACCCAGATTCTGGACACCTGCAGCGGAAGCAGTGACTGCCGACAATGTCGCGCTCGACCCATCGCGTGACACCACACCCGGAGCCGATGATGCAGACGAACTCATCTCATCCGCCGCCGGTGCCGGTGCGGGCGGCGCGGGAAGCGGCAGCGGCCCCGCCTGCTGCTTCACCTTCATCTGTGCATTTGCATTGGCCTGTTCCCGTGCAGCCTGCTCGGCGTATTCCGCCGTGACGATCCGGCCGCCCTGGCTGCCGCCTTCCAGCTGCGGATGCAGCGCGTACTGCAACTGCGCCGCGGCGAACGGCAGCGTCCACAGCACCGCCAGCGCAAAGATCGCCACCGCACCGGCGCGCGCCGCCGTGCGCAGCCGCCCTTCCGGCAAGGCGCGCAGCAGCAGCGCCAGTGCCAGCGTCACGGCCAGCGTCCATAGCGGTGCCGTGTGCTCATGCTGCGCCAGCGCCAGATAGCCGGCCGCCAGCAGCGCCCACGGCCAACCCAGCAGACGGCCGGCGAGCAGCGCGATCAGGGCCACCACGAACAGGTCGAGCAGGCTCCACTGGCCGACCCACGAATCGGGCGAGCGGTCCACGCCGGTCGCGCCGAGCAGGCGGTAGCCGTGCGGCAGGTGCAAGGTGGCGTCGATGCTTTCCAGCGGCAGCTGCCAGCCGGAGCTGGGCATCGCGCCGCGGTGCGTGGGCAGGCGCAGGCCGGCGTCGAGATCGAGCCGCTGCTCGCGCAACTCGACGCCACTGCCGCCACCCTCGCCCTTGCTGACCAGCAGCGGCTCGCCGCCCTGGCTGGCTCGTTGCAATTGCCACGGCGCCGCCACGTCCAGGCGCTGGTGATGGCGCAGTTCGCCGCTGAGGCGGTCGGCCACGCTGAAGCCGCCGCCGTCGAAGTCCAGCCACAGCTGGCGTTGCAGGTGCAGTTGGTCGCCCTTGCCGCCCTCGTCGCCGCGCGTGCCCTGCTCGATCGCCAGGCCCGCGCCGTCGTCCAGCACGAACGCCGGCAGCTCGCTCCACTCGCCCGGCACGCCAGCCTGGGCCGCGTCGGTGGCGCTGCCTTCCACGCGGGTATTGCGCAGGGCGGGATCGTCGTCGTAGCTCCATATTTCCTGCCGCGGCCACGGTGCCGTCGGCAGCTTCAGCGCCACCTTGCCCAGCGGCGCGACACCACGCGCGGCAAGCGTGACCGTCCACTGGCCTGGCCGCAGCTGCACACGCAACCGGCCATCGTTCTCCAGCCGTGCCGGCAGGTCGCCGGACAAGGCGGTGGCCACGAAACCCTCCGGCAACACCGGGCCGAGCGATTGCTCGCGCGCGCTGCCGGTGACGTTGAACTGCAGCTGCGTTTCCAGTGTGGCCGGCAGGCCATCGGCGAGGCGGCGATAGACGCGCAGCGACAGCGCGTCAGCGGCGCGCTGCGCGGCGGCAGCCTCGCCCAGGGTGAGCTGTTCGCCATTGCGTTCGATGCGCGTCACCGCCGCGCCATCGACGCTCAGCGCCACCAGCCCGATCGACGCCGGCACGCGCAAGCGCGCCGGACGCGCCGTCCACGGCAGCGTGCCGCGCAATTGATAGTCGCCAGGTGTCAGCCACAGCATCGGCTGGCCGGCGCGCTCCAGCACGGTGGCCGGCTGGTTGTTCGCACCGACCTGCTGCGGCCAGGCCTTCGCGTCACCGGGCAATGCCACCCAGCTCGGCGCATCCACGTGCACGTCCAGGCTGAAACGCCCGCCGTCCTTGCCGGCATCGATGATCAACCGACCGGGCCAGGCGCACTGATAGCTGCCCTCGCCCGGCATCTGGTTGGCGAGGAACGGACAGTCGTGCTGCGGCACGTCATGCAGCACCCAGCTCTGCCAGTCGCGCAACGGCGGCGGTACATCCTGTGCCGGCAACGGTGTGGCGAGCAGCAGCCACAGACCCAGCAGTCCGAGCATTCGAGCAAGCATGCAGTTCTCCCTGTGTGCCGTGCGGCCGGCACAGTGTAAGTGGAACGCGACAGTCAAACAGCCTTGCCCGGCCCCGGTCGCGCCCTCGGGGTGTCCGCGCACCAACATTTCCGATCAATGATTGAACGCAGTCGTCGACACAAAGGGGTTACATGGCGATAACGACAGCGCCGTATAGTGGAATGCGATCCGCCTCGTCCTCATCACGGTGAACCGCATGTCCCTGATCAATCGCCAGTTGCGCCTGAAGACGCGCCCCGAAGGCCTGGTCCGGCGCGAGGATTTCGACCTGGTCGAACAGCCCGTGCCCGCGCTGAAGGACGGCGAAGTGCTGGTGCGCGTGCTGTACATCTCGATGGACCCGACCAACCGCGTGTGGATGCGCGACATCCCGCAATACCTGCCGCCGGTGGCGATCGGCGAAGTGATGCGCGCGCTCGGCCTGGGTCGCGTGGTGCAGTCGCGCTCGGCGCAATACCACGAAGGCGACCTGGTGCAGGGCGTCACCGGCTGGCAGGACTACCTGGTCCTGCACGAAAACGCCAATGGCTACGTGCGCCTGCCCGCCGACCCCGGCATCCCGCTCCCCACCCTGCTCGGCGCCGCCGGCATGAACGGCGTCACTGCCTACTACGGCCTCACCGAGATCGCCCCGGTGCAACCCGGCGAAACACTGGTGGTCTCCGCCGCCGCCGGCTCGGTCGGCTCCGTCGCCGGCCAGATCGGCAAGATCATGGGCGCCCGCGTCGTCGGCATCGCCGGCGGCGCCGACAAGTGCCGCTACCTCACCGACGAACTCGGCTTCGACGCCGCCGTCGACTACAAGGCCGCCGACTTCAAGCAGCAACTCAAAGCGGCCACCCCCGACGGCGTCCACGTCAACTTCGAGAACGTGGGCGGCGAAGTGATGCGCGCGGTGCTCTCGCGCATGGTCATCGGCGGCCGCGTCGCGCTATGCGGCCTGATCTCCAGCTACAACAGCACCGAACGCCCCAGCGACGACTTCGGCGTGTTCGTGATGAAGCGCCTGAGCATGCGCGGGTTTCTGGTGCTCGACTACACCAAGACGCGCGAGGCCGTGCAGGCGCTGGGCGGATGGATTCGCGAGGGGAAGTTGAAGGCGGAGGAGACGGTGGCGGAGGGGTTGGAGAATGCGCCGGAGGTGCTCAACCGGTTGTTTGATGGGAGTCATCGGGGGAAGTTGGTGTTGCGGGTGGCTGCGCAGGCATGATGGGCAATGCTCTCTGAGTTCTGCGTTCAGATAACGCTGAGATCAGCGAGAATCGCCAAGGGAGTCCATCGTGCGCGTACGACGCATTGATCGTATAGTTTGAAGATGGGGTACACGGTCGATGAAATCATTCTGGATGTTATTAATGCTGACGGTGATGCAGCCCATCGCATCTTTCCCTGCGGCAGCTTCGAAGCTGAGTCCGCAGCAGCACACTCTGATGGCAAATGTGTTTTTGTCTGAGGTTCATGAGTATCTAGTGGGTGGCCGCGGTTATGACTACTACCGGCCATTGCTTGCTCTGAGCGTGCGGGATATCGATCTGGCCCGGGCCTACAAAGCGGATGCGGCGGCCGCCGATGTCCACTATCGTAACAAGGTCGCAATCGTCGCCGGCAAGCTCATGGCGATTGAGAAGCAGCCATCGAGTTCCTGTGCGGTGGCAAAGTTTCGAGGTGTGCAAGCAAGTCTATGCGGCTCTCAAATGGCACTGGTCCAAGAGAAGAGTGATGCCGTCCTTCTCGCATGTGCGGTTCATGCTGGTGCGAAAGATGGATTGGTTTGGTTGAGTGACTGTGACGATCCAGATATAACGCTTGGTCGACTAGCTAAAGACCGAGCTGATCAAGTCGAGGCGAATCCGATGTTCGAACCCAACTCGAAGTGGATTGCTTTAGTTAATTTGTTGCCTGCATTCTTACCGGCCAAGACCAGTTGCATGGACAAAATTTCTACAGCTTGCATGGATGATCTTGGGATGGCAGTTGCCAATTGGAACGTATCAGCGTCTTCCAAGGATCCTGCGGCGCAGAGAGCAATGTCCATGTTTGGTCATTAGGAGTCCGCAGATCTGCTAGCTTCCTTTGAAAGGCTTTCGTGCGCCTAAGGAGGGCGAAAGCTCTACTCTGCTTCAACTACCAGCAGGACACTTCTCCGCTGCCACATTCACTCAATCCGAAATCGCCAACACACACTCGTCCGCCCCGTAACTCCGGCAACAGACTGGAAAGATCGACAACCCACCGGGTGCGATGGCCGGCCCGAGCAGCCCTTCCAGGAAACCGCTGAAGAAGCTGCAGCCGGAATGGCCGTCTTCCGTGCACAGCGGGCTGTCGCGGATATGCAGCTGGGCGCCCTGCTGGTCGACCTCGACCAGCGCGCGCAGTGCGGGGGTCCCGATGTGCTCGATTGCCTCGCGCAAATCCAGCCCGTCATCCAGCGCGTACTCGCGCGCGAACACCCACGCACCCGCGCGCTGCCCCGCCAGCGCGAGCGAGGATTCGCGTGCGCCTGCGGCGACCGAGTGCGCCAGCGCCAGCAGCTGCGGCACGATCTGCGGGTAGTCGTACTCCAGTTCCCGCAGCGCCTTCTCGACGGCCGCTGCATCCGGCTCCAGCGGCACCAGCTCGACGAACGGTGTCGTGACCACGGGCGCGGGCGCCGGTGCGGACGCGCGCGGCGTGGGCAGGATGAATTCGAACTCCGGCTCCGCCGGCGGCTCGCGAGGCGGCTCCGGCGCGGATGCCGCGACCGGCTCGACGTTCCGGATCCGGTCCTCAGCCATCGGCGTCGCGGCGTGCACGGCTGCTGTCGAAGCAACGGCCACCGCCGGCGGGACCACGGCCGCCGATCCCACCCGCTTGGGCGACGCGGCGAAATGTGGATTTGGCTCGCCCTCGACGAAGGGAAAAACCTTGACGCTGATGAAGCGGTCGCAGGCGTCCAGCGCCGCCTCGAGCGTCCGCTTCTTGCGCGGTGGTCCGCGCACGACCATCGTCAGCAGGATGCCGTGGTGATCCTGTTGCAGACGCTGCCGCTGCAAGGTGAATCCGCTGGCCATGACGAGTCGGCCGACCTCGATCAGCAGGCCCTCCCGATTTTCCGAGAGGCCCTGGATTTCCAGCTCGATCATCAAGCCCCCTGTAGGCGATGCCGGTGGAACACGTTGTGTGGAATGACGTCGCCGCAGGCAGGCCATGAGCTGCAGCGGAAGACGTCCGCGCTACGTGGAGATTCTAGGGCCAACAAGAAGGAATGCCAGACGCCGGCGTGCCGCATGATCGCTTGCCGTTACCCGGCGGCTTTCGACGCCGCCGTGGCATCCCGCCCATGAAGGACGTATCGTCCAACCTCTCCAGAACCAGGCTCCCATGGCAACCCCGAAGCCCTTCCCCCACGCCGGCTTCCTGAGCCTGCTGGAGCGCATCAACGCATCCGCGCCCGTGCCTGCGGGCGCGCTGCCGCCGTCGCTTGCCCGCGTCCTTCTGATAGAGGGGGACTCCGGCCGACCGACGCCAGCTGCTAGCCATCTGATCCAGCTGCTGAAGGCGCGTCACGCCGTGCTGCAGGCGTCGTTCGATACCGACGTGGTGGCCGATGAATTGCGGCGGTACCAGAAGTTCGCGCGGCCGGGCCAGCCGTCGCCGCAGATCGTCCAACTGCGGCAGCAGCAGGCCGCCGCGCGGCAAGCCTCCAGCCAATCGAGGCAATCTTTCATCAGGGCGGCGGCGGCGTTCGCGCGGGAGACCGGAATCGAAGTGCCGCCACGGGTGGCGCTGGAGGTCTTCATCACCGGCTGGATCGAGGCCAACGTGCCTGAGGATGTCGTCGCCACGACCTGACAACGGCTGGCCCAAGGGCTCTTCGGCCCACGAAAATGAAACAGCCGGCACGCTGCGCGTGCCGGCTGTTTCGGTTCCACCTTGCCGCTCAGCGCAGGATCGCGGCCGGATCCTGCTTCGCCTTCAGCGCGCTGCACAGCTGGATCGATTCGCCCATCTGCGCCAGGCCGCGGCCGATGCCGGCGGCATCCTTTTCGCGGGTCTTGAAGAACGCCTGCAGGCGGTCGTATTCGGCCGTGCTGCAACCGCCGCCAGCGGCCAGCGACGGCAGGCGGCCACCGGAGAAGCTGCCGGTGCGATCGAGGATCTGCTGGTAGTGCGCGGTAAACCACGTCCACATCGCATCGCGCTGGGCCCGCGTGTTGCGACCGGCCCGCAGCAGCATGGCCATCTCGCCGACCTTGACCGGCTTGGTCAGCGCGAAGTTGCGCACCTGCTCGGTCAGCGCCGGGTCTTCCACGCTGGCCAACCCGCCGAGGATGCCGTTGCGCAAGGCCGGATCGCTGGTCTTGGGCAGTTCGGCGATCAACGCGTCGACCGCGCTCTTGCCGTGTTCCTGCACAGCCATGCCCAGCGCATCGCCGAGCAGGTCCGGATCGGCCGCGGCCAGATTCAGGTGGCCGGCCGCGGTCGGCTTGAGCGCCGCTTCACCCTGCTTGAGCAGGGCCGCGCGGACCTCCGGCAGCTTGAAGCCGAAGCCGAGGCTGCCGGCCAGCTCGCTGCGCATCAGCGAGTCTTCCTCCGGCTCGCCCGCCTTGCGCTGGTAGCTCAGCTGTTCCAGACGCGGCAGATAGGCGGCTTTTGCCCAGGCGGCCAGCCGCGCACGCTGCGCATCGGTGGTGGCTACGTGGCGATAGATCCAGGCGAGCTGGTCCAGCGGCGCGGTGGCCACGTCGCGGATCTTCGACCCGGTCAACGGCTGCAACGCGGTCAGCACGTCGCCGGCGTCCAGGTCGCCGTGGCGGAAGCTCGCGTCGACCGCATCGGCGTAGGCCAGCTGTTCGGCATCGCTGAGCTTGCCGACCTGTTTGACCAGACCGGCGAGGGCCGCCTTGCCGAGGCTGAAACGGTAGTAGCCGCTGGCGTTCGCGTTCGGCATCACCCAGGTCGGGTTGCTGGCGCCAGGCAGCGTCATCGAGCCGGTGGCCTGATCGAGCATGTCGCAGCTGACCTTGCTGGACGGTGCATTGTCTTTGCCGTCAGCGGCGGTGCCGTAACGCACGCACACCGGCACACCCCAGATGCGCTTTGCATCGCCGGCGCTGCCGATCGGCAGGTAGCGGCTCTGGCTCAGGTGCAGCACGGTCTTGCCGTCTTTCTGCTCCAGCCTGGTCGTCACGTAAGGCACGCCGGACTGGTCGAGGAAACTCTTGAACGCATGTTTGAACGCATCGCCCTTGTCGGCCGCCGTGGCGATCGCCGAGACCAGGTCATCGGCGGTGGCGTTGCCGAATTTCTGTTTCTGGATGTAGGCGCGCATGCCCTTCTGATACGTCTTCTCGCCCACGTAGTTCTCGAACATGGCGATGACGCCGGCACCCTTCTGGTAGGTGATGCCGTCGAACGCGGTCATGATGTCGCCGTTGCCGGTGATCGGCTGGCGGATGCTGCGCGCGCTGACCAGGCTGTCGTTGCTCATCGCGCCCTGCGCGCCGCGCACGCGGTCGAGATCGGCGCGGTACTCCGGATGCACTTCCATGGTGACCTTCTGCTGCATCCAGGTGGCGAAGGCCTCGTTGAGCCAGATGTCGTTCCACCATTCGGTGGTCACCGTATCGCCAGTCCACTGGTGGGCCAGCTCATGCGCGGTGACGTTGAACGAACCCTGCACGTTGCGCGCGGGGGAATCCTTGTCGAGCAGCAGCAGCCAGTCGCGGAACGTCACCAGGCCAGGGTTCTCCATCGCGCCGGCCTCGAAGTCCGGTGCGGCGAGCAGATCGAGCTTGCCGAACGGATAGCCGAAGCCGTAGTAGTTCTCGAGCGCATGGATGATGCTGGGGGTCTCGCCCAGCACGTGCTGCATGCGGTGGCCTTCGCCCTTGGCAGCGACGCCGCGCAGCTTCAGCGGCTTGGCACGGTACGCATCCGGTGAAATGTCGGGGCCGGCCACGATGTCCCATGGGCCGACCGCAAACGCGACCAGATAGGTCGGCAACGGCAGCGTCTGCGCGAACGTGACGGTTTTCCAGCCCTTGCCGGCGGGTTGCTCCTTCACCTGATCGGTGTTCGCCACCACCGCCTGGCTGTCGGGTACGGTGATGCTGAGGTCGAACGGGGTCTTGAAGCCCGGCTCGTCGAAGCCGGGGAACGCGAAGCGCGCGCTGATCGGCTCCATCTGCGTCATCGCATACGGCTGGCCCTTGGCGGTGACCTTGTACAGGCCTTGCAACTGCGCGTTGAGCGGCGCGGTGTATTCGAACTTCAGGGTCAGTTGTTGCGGTTTCAGCGTGCTGCCGAAATCCACCCGCACCACGCCGGCCTTCGGCTCCACGCTCACGTACTTGCCGACATGCACCTTGCCGGCGGCGTCGGTGATGGCCACCTTCGACACCTTCAACTCGCTGCCGTCCAGCCACAGATGATCGGATGCTTGGGTCAGCTTGACCTTGATCGTGGTGGTGCCGGAAAAATCCTGCTGCGCCGGATCGACCTTGAACGCGAGCTGGTACGACTGCGGCACCGCCCAACCCGGCAACCGGCCTTGCGGTGCCTGATCGGCAGTGGCGGCAAGCGCCGCGCCACAGCAAGTGGCAAGCGCGGTGAGCAGGAGGGGGCGGACAAGACGGCGCATGGGGCGTTTCCCGAAAGTGGAGAACTCCAACGCTAGGGGCGGGGTGACTTTCGACCCAGTGCCAGAAGGCACAGGCTGGCGGTGGCGCCAGAGCCCGCGACCGGCTGCGCTATAGTCCCCGGTCGATCCATCGCCTGAACTGAAGCCGTTGATGAGCGCCCATCCATCGTCCATCGCCGGCACGCCCTCCAACGCATTGCGCATCGCCGTACTGGAGGACGACATCGAGCTGCGCGAAACGATCCTGTTGCCTGGCTTGCGCGACTTCGGTTTCGACGTCTGCGGTGCCGGCAGTGCGGACGAGCTGTATCGGCACATGCTCGGCCGACGCTTCGACATGGTGGTGCTGGACATCGGGCTGCCCCACGAGGACGGCTTCAGCGTGGCACAACGTCTGCGCGGCAGCTCGTCAGTGGGCATCGTCATGTTGACCGGCCACACCACCAGCGCCGACCGCATCCGCGGGCTCAGCGAGAGTGCGGACGCCTATCTGTCCAAACCGGTGGTGCTGGCCGAGCTGGCGGCAACCCTGCACAGCCTCGCCCGCCGCCTGCGGCCAGCCGCTTCCGGGCCGGCGCCGGGCCAATGGCGGCTGGATACGGATGGCTGGTGCCTGCGCTCACCGGCCGACCACAGCATCGCGCTGACGCAGGCGGAGCGATGCATCCTGACCCTGCTGATGGCGTCGCCCGGCACGCCGGTAAAACGCGAAACACTGATCGCCACGCTCACCGACAATGCCTACGATTTTGATCCGCACCGTCTGGAGATGCTGGTGCACAGGCTGCGCGGCAAGATCGCCGACGGCAGTGGCGAAGCGCTGCCGCTGCGCGCGGTGCGCGGCACCGGCTACGTGATGTTGCGCTGATCGTACCGCCGCGCGATGGCGCGCACGCGCTCCACCAGCAGGGTCGGCGGGAAGGGTTTAGGCAGGTATTCCACGTCAAGCCCGTTGCCACGCAGACGACGCGCCTCAGCTTCCCCGCTGGCGGAAATCAACACCACCGGCAACACGGCCGTATCCAGCCAGCGCAACTGGCCGCTGCCGTCGCCACCGGGCATGCGGCAATCGGTCACGACCACTTCCAGCGAATCACCCGCTTCGGCCAGCAGTCGCCCGGCGTCGCTCGCGCTACCTGCCCCCAGCGCCACGCAACCGGCATCGTCCAGCGCCGCGAGCAGCAACTCGCGCAGTTCGTCGTCGTCCTCCACCAGCAGCACGCGCACGGCCTGCCTTCCGGGCTCGGCCCGGCACTGCTCTGCAGCGCGCGGAAACCACAACCGGAACGTGGTGCCCTGACCCACGCTGCTTTCCACGGCGATCTCGCCGCCGCAGGCATGGATCACATCGCGCACCACGGCCAGGCCAAGGCCCGTGCCGATCTCCGCCGACTTGGTGGTGAAGAAGGGCTCGAATACGCGCGCGCGAACCGCCTCGCTCATGCCGCAGCCGTCATCGCCCAGGCTGAGCGCCACGCCGTGCGCACCGCTGGTCGCCGACGCGCACGGCCCCACGGTCACCTGGAAATGACCGCTCCCTTCCATGGCGTCGCGCGCGTTGGCCGCGATGTTGAGCAATATCAGCTCGAACTGTCCGCGGTCCATGCGGATCGACGTGGTCTCCGCGGCGATCTCCAGTTGCAAACTCACCCCAGTGCTGAACAGCTGGCGCAGCATGGGTTCGACCTCGCTCACGGCCTCGGCGATGTCGAACACCTCCGGTCGCGAACTGTCCTGCCGACTGAAGCTGAGCAGCTTGCGGCTGACCGCCATGCCGCGCCGGGTCGCGGTCGACACCCCGTGGATCGCCTGGCGCAACTGGCCCGCGTCGCCGCTGGTCTGCGACCGCTCCACGTAACCGGCGATCACCGCCAGCACGTTGTTGAAGTCGTGCGCGACACCACTGGCCAGCCGCCCCACCGTCTCCATCTTCTGGGCGTGGATCAATTTCTCCCGGGCCCGTTCGCGCGCGCCCATCTCCTCGCGCAGCGATGCGTTGGCCGCGGCCAGGGCGCCGCTCATCCGATGCGCTTCGTCCAGGCTGTTGCGCATCGCTGCGACACAGCGGTCGAGCACCAGGGTGATCACGAAATAGCTGAGTGCCAGCGAAGGAAGGTTGGCTGCGCCGAGCCATGGCCGGGGATAGGCGCGCTGACCCAGATCCATCACATCGACCACGCCACCGGCGCAGAACATCGCCATCAGCAATGCATAGATCAGCCATAGCGCCCGCCGCCCGAGCACCAGGCCACCGAGCACGATGGTCAGCACGGGATAGGTCTGGTCCAGCAATTGCCGGGTCAGGCCGATGGAGAGATACATCACCGTCAGGGCGGTGAGCATGGCGCCCACGAACAGCGCGATGGCGGTGCGCAGCCGGCCGCGGCGGATCAGCGCCAGGCTGAGCCAGGCCATGCCCCACACCAGCACGTCGACCGCCACGTCGAGCGTCACGTCCCGCCGCGTCGGCGCGCGCACCAGCAACAGGTGATAGCACCAGTTGGCCGGCAGGCTGAACACAATGAAAAGCATCAACAGCTGCAGCACGGGCGCGTGGCGCCGCTCGAGCACATCGGCCACGGGCACTTCGCGCAGCCAGTCCAGAGCCGCATGCAGCCTGTTCGTCCTCATGCCTGTCGCATCCCCGTGAGCGTTGGTGAACGTCCGTGCAGATTCGTGCGTGTCCCTCACGACACGCGCCTCTATAACAAGCGACGGATTTGTCGGCGCTCCGTCAACCGCTGGCGGGGCCGGCACCCAGATGAATCGCAACAGCCTTACGCAGCGGCTGCGCGCGCCATGCGACGAGCCGCCATGCAACTTTCCCGAGGAAACCCACCTTGAATACGATCCATCGCACAACGATCCGCCCAACGCGCCATCCGCTGGCCAATGCCCCGCGCCGCCTGCACCTGGTTGCAATGATCGCGCTGGCCCTGGTCGTACCGCGGCTGACACTGGCCGGCGAAAGTCCATCGATCGCTTCGCATCATAGCGTGGCGCAGACCGTGTCAACGCTCGCTCGCCTCGCGCCAGAAACCGACGCGACGGCATCCGCCATCCAGGGCAGCGGCTACTTCCAGGGCGACGGCGCGGCCGACGGCAGCGAAGATGCCGACGCTTCCGGCACCCACGCCGTTGCCGCTGGCGCGCTCAGTGCCGCAGGCGGGCAGGAAAGCAGTGCATTTGGCTATGGCAGCCAGGCCTTCGGCGACAGCAGTCTGGCCCTCGGCTCGCTCAGCGGCGCCTACGGCAATTACGCCTCGGCGCTCGGTCCGATGGCCGTGGCCACGGCGGACTATGGCACCGCCATCGGCTACGGCACCCTGGTCAGCGCCGAATCCGCGGTGGCCATCGGCACCTATGTGTGGGTGCCCGATCCCAACGACCCGAGCCACCAAACCCTGATCGAAATGCAGACCAGCGCCGGCGGCTACGGCGCCACCGCCATCGGCCCCGGCGCCAACGCCGCCACCGATTACAGTCTCGCCGCCGGCGCGGGCGCCAGCGCCAGCGGTGGCCAGAGCATCGCCGTCGGCCTCGACGCCCGCGCCCTGGGCGACGCCTCCACCGTGCTCGGCGTCTACAGCACTGCCGATGGCTTGTGGTCGTCTGCCGTCGGCTACCACACGCAAGCCTATGGCGAACACGCCACTGCCTATGGAGCCAGCAGCATCGCCCAAGGCGACTCCGCCACGGCGATCGGCGGCTATGCGATAGCGGCCAGCAATGACGGTTTCGACACCGCGATCGGCAACAACGCGGAAGCCAGCGGCGGATGGGCTACCGCACTGGGCGCCAACAGCTACGCTCTTGGCATAGCGGCGGTCGCACTGGGCAACGGCGCCTACGCTTACAGCGAAGAATCCGTGGCCAGCGGCTATCTCGCCCAAGCCAAGGGCCTGGGCAGCATCGCGCTGGGCGCCGGTGCGAAAACCGGCGGTCAGCGCCCCTACGTTGGCGACCCCGGCGAGCCCTGCTGGATCTGTGTTCTATCCAACGGCAACCCCGATGACGCCGACTACGCCGTCGCCATCGGCAACCAGGCCCAGGCCTTCGGCACGGGGGGCCTGGCCCTGGGCAACTACACCATGGTCACCGGCGAGAACAGCGCGGCCCTGGGCGCGGGCTCGCTGGCCGACCGCGACAATGTGGTCTCGGTAGGCGCCTCGTCGGTCTGGACCAGCTGGGACAACAGCACGCATGCGGCCTTCACTCGCCAGATCATCAATGTGGCTGCCGGCACCGAGGCTACCGACGCGGTCAACCTCGACCAGTTGAACAAAGCCATTGCCGGTGTGGGCGACGGCGCCAACACCCATGGCGCGGCGATGGCTGCGGCTCTTGGCGGGGGAGCCAGCTTCAGCGGCGGCAGTTTGGTGGCGCCGTCCTACCTCGTGCAGGGCGGTCGCTACGGCAATGTCGGCGATGCCCTTGGCGCCCTCGACGGCGCATTGAGCGGCGCGCTGCAAAGCATCGGTCAGTTGCAGCAGCACGTGGGCGACCCGGGCAGCACGGTTCCGGTGGGTAGCGGCAACGGTCTGGCCGTGGGCAAAGGCAGCGTGGCCACCGACGGCCGCGATACGGCGGTCGGCACCGGCGCCCGCGTCGGCGCCGACGGCAGCACGGCATTGGGCAGCCATTCCAGCATCAGCGCCGCGGCTACCAACGCCGTGGCAGTGGGCGCGGACAGCTCGGTCACCGCCGCATCCGGCACCGCGCTCGGCCAGGGCGCGCAGTCCACCGCCGCCAACAGCGTGGCGCTGGGCGCCGGGTCGATCGCCGATCGCGCCAACAGCGTGGCAGTGGGTTCGTCCGGCCACGAGCGGCAGCTCACCCGGGTGGCCAAGGGCACCGCGCCCACCGATGCGGCCAACGTAAGCCAGGTCAACGAGGCTCTGGCTACCGCCAAGTCCTATACCGACCAGAGATTCTCGCAGTTGCTGGGCCGCGGCGAATTCGACGGTTTCCGGGGTCAGGTCGACGACCGCTTCCACCAGCAGGATCGCCGCATGGACCAGCTCGGCGCGATCGGTGCGGCGAATACCCAGATGGCGATCAATGCCGGTGGCGTAACCAATCCACGTGGCCGCCTGGCCATGGGTGCCGGCGTTCAGAACGGCCAGGCCGCACTCGCCGTCGGCTACGCGGCGCCCCTCGGCGAACGCGCCCGCCTCAGCATCGGCGGTGCCTTCAGCGGCTCCGAGAATTCCGCCGGCATCGGCTTCGGCGTGGACCTGTGATGCCTTTCTGCCCTCTTCCCAAGCCACTGCCGTCCTATCGGAAACCCTCCATGAAAACATTGCGTACTTGCCGTCTGGCCACCCTCGCCGTGGCACTCGCCTTGGTCCTGCCGGCAGCACACGCCGCCGGCGGCACCTACAACGCCAGCGCACTCACCATCAACGGTCGGTACGACCGCTTCATCGTCACCTATCGTGACGGCAGTACCGAGCGCAACAGCCGCAATGCAGCGGTGCAGAACATCGGCGCCGCGATCAGCCGCACCCGTATCAACGCCGCATCAGGCAGGCGCACCACCGTCGCGCCGCTGGGCGTCAGCTACCAGCGCAAGCTGGCGGTGGGGGCGGAGCTGGTACGCACCTCGCGCAAGCTCACGCAGAGCGAGGCCAGCACCCTGATGGCGCAGATCGCCGCCGACCCGGCGGTAGCCCACGTCGAAATCGACGCACTGATGCATCCGGTGCGTGATATCCCGGCCACGGCCACGATGCGGCCGACCGCACTGCTGCCGGGGGCACCGAACGATCCGATGCATGCCACTTACCAGTGGCACTTCAACAACCCGACCGGCGGCGCCGACGTCGAAAGGGCGTGGGAGCTGGCCGATGGCACCGGCATCACGGTTGCCGTGCTCGACACCGGCATCACCCAGCATCCGGATCTGGATTTGTCGCTGGCCGATGCCGGCTACGACTTCATCAATGATCGCTTCGTCTCCGGCCGTGCTGTGGACGGCCGCGTGCCTGGCGGCTGGGACACCGGCGACTGGACCACGCAGGAACCGTGGCTGAGCGAGTGCACGAGCGCTTCCCATCCGCCCGAGGACAGCACCTGGCACGGTACCCACGTGTCCGGCACGATCGCCGAACTGACCGACAACGGCGTGGGCATGGCCGGCGTGGCGCACAACGCGAAGGTGCTGCCGGTGCGCGTGCTCGGCCATTGCGGCGGCTATACCTCCGACATCGCCGACGGCATCGTATGGGCGTCGGGTGGCCACGTCGATGGCGTGCCGGATAACCTGCATCCGGCGCAGGTCATCAACATGAGCCTGGGCGGCGGCGGCGCATGCTCGGCCGACGATGTCAGCGGCCAGGCGATCGCCGGTGCGATTTCGCGTGGCGCCACGGTGGTGGTGTCGGCCGGCAATAGCAATGCGGATGCGGCCAACTTCACCCCCGCCAGCTGTCCCGGCGTCATTACCGTGGCGTCCAGCGGCATCACCGGCAAGCGCGCGTTCTACTCCAACTACGGCACCCGCGTGAATATCGCCGCACCGGGCGGCGGCGTCTACACGGACGACGATCCCAATACCGGCACCCTGGCCAATCCGACCGGCTTCGTGTGGTCGGCGATCAACAAGGGCACTACGGTGCCCGCGGAGGCCGTGTATGGCGGCATGGCCGGCACCTCGCAGGCTGCACCGCACGTCAGTGGCGCCGTGGCACTGATCCTGAGTGCCGAGGCGCAGGCTGGACTGCCGATCTCGACCCCGGCGCAGATCCGCAATCTGCTGGCGCGGACCGCGCGACCGTTTCCGGTCAAGGCCGACCGGCCGATCGGCACCGGCATTGTCGATGCCTACGCCGCCGTGATCGAGGCACTGAACGGCGGCGGCAACGAATCGGCCACTCCGCTCGCTCCTGGCGTGCTGCAGGGCGGCCAGGCGGGTGCGAGCGGCGATTCGCAGCTCTATTCGCTCAACGTGCCAGCCGGTGCGAAGAACCTCACCCTGCGCAGCTTCGGCGGCACCGGCGACGTATCGCTGTTCGTCAAGGCCGGCATCGCTCCGGGCGAGAACGGCAGCGATGCGGACTTCAAGTCGACCCGTCCGGGCAATGCCGAAGCCGTGTTGATCGCCAAGCCGCAGGCCACCACCTACTACATCCGCGTGGTAGGCGTGAGCAGCTACAGCGGCCTCTCGCTGCTGGGCATCTATACGCAGTAGCCGGCGTTCATCGTCGACGTGATGAGACCCCGGCTCGCGCCGGGGTCTTCGGCTGGCTGGCGGTCTGCAGCGGGCTTCGGCCCGGGACCTGCCGATCGTGTGCCGGAAGGCACAGGCGCCGACCCGGTATCCAGGGCGCGGCCACGGTCAACGGACCCGGCCCCGGAAGTCCCGGGATAGAGGAAGGGCGGCGAAGCTGAACTTCGCTGCCTGGAAGAACCCGCGCATAGGGCGGGAGAGCGAGCTTCGGCGCAAGGGCGTCGCAAACAAACGACGTGGGCGCGGTGGAACCTTCGCTTGTATTGCCTTCATTGATTGTTACCATCCCGCCCATAGCGCAAGGCTATTGCGAGGATGACCATGAACCTGCGTGATCTCCAGTATCTGGTTTCGCTGGCCGAACACCGGCATTTCGGACGCGCGGCCGAGGCCTGCTTCGTCAGCCAGCCGACCCTGTCCACCCAGATAAAGAAGCTGGAGGAGGAACTGGGCGTGCCGCTGGTCGAACGTACGCCGCGCAAGGTGCTGCTGACCGAGGTGGGGCGCGACATCGTGATCCGCGCGCGCGACGTGCTCAATGGGATCGAGCAGATCCGCGGCGTGGCCCGGCGCACGCTCGATCCGGAATCGGGTACGGTGCGGCTGGGCATTTTTCCGACGCTGGGGCCGTATCTGCTGCCGCATGTATTGCCGCTGGTGCGCAAGGCGTTTCCCAAGCTGGAGCTGTTGCTGGTCGAGGAAAAGACCGAAGCGGTGCTGCGCCTGTTGCGCGAGGGCAAGCTGGATGCGGGCATCCTCGCCCTGCCGTTGCACGAGGACAGCCTGCACCGGGAATTCCTGTTCGAGGAACCGTTCCTGCTGGCGGTATCGGCCGAACATCCGTTGGCGCACCGACGCGGCCAGCTGAAACTGGGCGACCTGTCCAACCAGAACCTGCTGCTGCTGGAGGACGGCCATTGCCTGCGCGATCAGGCGCTGGAGGTATGCCACATGGCCGGCGCGGGCGAGCGCGGCGGCTTCCGCGCCACCAGCCTGGAAACCTTGCGGCAGATGGTGGCGGCGAACGTCGGCATCACCCTGCTGCCGGTCACGGCGGTGAAGCCGCCGGTGGCCCCGGTGGCCAACCTGCACCTGATCGAGTTCAAGGGCCACCCGCCGAGCCGGCGCATCGCGATGGTCTGGCGCAAGAGTTCAGCGATGGACGGATTTCTCCAGCGTCTGGCGGTAGTCCTCCGGCAGCTGCCGGCCGATCTGCTGGATGCCCATACGGCCGCCACCGCCATGCCGTCGACAGCAGCCTCGCCGCCGACACGCAACACGGCGCGCCGGAACGGTTTCGCCTGAACGTGCGCAGGCTGCTGCTCGGTGCCGCTGCGCTCCTGCTGTGCCTGGGCGCGCTATCGCACTGGCGTCACCGCCCGCTGCACCCGCTGCCGGGTGTGCTCGCCGCCGACCTGCCCGCGCAGATCGACCTCGACCATGGCGCGCAACTGCAACGCGGCGACATCACCCTGACCACCCGCGCCCAATTCGACATCACCGCGCGCGTGCTTTCGCGCAAGGACTACTCCTGGGGCGCCGATGCCGAGCTGATCCCGGTAGACCTCGCGCTCGGCTGGGGTCGCATGTCGGACACCGACGTCCTGGCGAAGATCGACATCAGCCAGTCCGGCCGCTTCTACTACTGGCATGTGAATGAGTTTCCGATCCCGCGCCGCGAGATCGAGACCTCCAGCGCGAACATGCACATGATTCCCGCCGATCCCGACGTGAAGCGCCAGCTCGAACAGGTGCGCCAGGGCCAGCTGATCCATCTGCAAGGCTTTCTGGTCGACGCCAGCCGCAGCGATGGCTGGCACTGGAACACCTCGATGACCCGCGACGATACCGGCGCGGGGGCATGCGAACTGGTCTACGTGGAGAGCATCGGCGTGATGGCGCCGTAGGCGGCGCGGCAAGTTCTGCGGCAAACCGGTTTGCGCCCGCGGTACGCCATGGCCGATGGCGCAAGCGATCGGTGCAGGTCAATAACGCAGCACGCTATGCAGTGGCTTGTTGCCTGGCCAGCGGTCCCGCCCGCCCAGTCCGGGCAGTTCGATGACCACGCTGGCGCCCACCAAGTCGACGCCGAGCTGTTCGACCAGCCGCCGTGCCGCCGCCAATGTGCCGCCGGTGGCGAGCACGTCGTCGACCAGCAATACCCGTTCGCCGGGCTTCAGCGCATCGCGCTGCGCCTGCAGTCGATCGCTGCCGTACTCGAGCTGATATTCCACCGATACCACCGGCGGCGGCAGCTTGCCGGGCTTGCGCAGCGGCACGAAGCCGGCGCGCAGTTTCTGTGCCAGCGCGGCGCCGAAGATGAAACCGCGCGCCTCGATGCCACCCACCGCCTGCACGCCGCGGCCCTGCCACGGCTCCGCCAGCGCATCGATGCAGTGCGCGAACGCAGCGGCATCGGCGAGCAACGGGGCGACATCGCGAAACATCACGCCCGGGCTGGGGAAATCCGGCACGGCGCGGATCAGTGCGGCGAGATCTTGCATGAGGGTTCCCGGAGGTGTCGCAAACTCGGAATTCGCGCCGCCGCAGCAATCAGCAGGGTGCCGGCAGCGGGTCGCCGGAGCGGTCGTCGTCCTGGATGGCCAGCCGCGCCTCGCTGAGTCCGGCCTCGACCTCGCTCACGATGCCCCGGGCCACAGCCAGGCTCGACTCGGGCACCATCACCGCCATGTAATCCATGGCCGGCAGTTGGCCGATCGCGCCGGTGAGGTACTCGCCGGCAATGAATGCCGGGATGCTCTCCGCTTCCAGCGCATCCTTCACCAGATGGGCATCGAACAGGTTCTCGGCGCGATAGATGATGTGCATGGCCTGCACGCTAACCCGTGCAGCCACGCGGGGCAAGGCGTCCCCGACGGCCTGCGCCCGATGGCGGCGACAGGTTAAACTGGGATGTTTCCGCTATCGTCTGCGAGCCACGCCCGATGTCCACTGACCGCCCCGCCACGCCCACGGCCATCCCGCATCAGGCGGTTCCACACCAGGCGGCGCCACATCAGGATTTCATCCGCCAGATCGTGCGCGACGACCTGGCCTCGGGCAAGCACGCCGCCATCCACACCCGTTTCCCGCCCGAGCCGAACGGCTATCTGCACATCGGCCACGCCAAGGCGATCTGTCTCAGCTTCGGCATCGCCGCCGAGTTCAGCGGCTGGTGCAACCTGCGCCTGGACGACACCAATCCCGGCAAGGAAGACCCCGAGTTCGTCGAAGGCATCAAGGACGACGTGCGCTGGCTGGGCTTCGACTGGCACGAACTGCGCCACGCCTCGGATTATTTCGAGGTGTTCTACCGCTGCGCATTGAAGTTGATCGAGGACGGCGTGGCCTACGTCGATGACCTCGACGCCGAGCAGATGCGCGAGTACCGCGGCACGCTGACCCAGGGCGGCCGCAACTCGCCGTATCGCGAGCGCGGCGTGGCGGAGAACCTGGACCTGTTCCGCCGCATGCGCGCGGGCGAGTTCGCCGACGGCAGCAGGACGCTGCGCGCGAAGATCGACATGGCTGCGGGCAACATCAACATGCGCGATCCGGCGATCTACCGCATCCGCACGATCGCCCACCAGAACACCGGCGACGCGTGGCCGATCTACCCGATGTACGACTACGCGCACTGCCTCTCCGATGCACTGGAAGGCATCACCCATTCGCTGTGCACGCTGGAGTTCGAGGATCACCGGCCGCTGTACGACTGGTTCGTCGACAGGGTCGACCTGCCGAGTCACCCCGAATTGTGGCAGCCGCTGCTCGATGCCGGCCTGCCGACGGTACCGGCCAAGCCGCGCCAGATCGAGTTCTCGCGGCTCAACCTCAGCTACTGCATCACCAGCAAGCGCAAGCTGGCGCAGCTGGTGAACGAGAACTTTGTGGATGGCTGGGACGACCCGCGCATGAATACGCTGCGCGGCCTGCGCCGGCGTGGCTTCACCCCGGCCGGGTTGCGCCTGCTGATCGACCGCGTAGGCGTCAGCAAGCAGAACAGCGTGATCGACTACGCGGTGCTGGAAGGCTGCATCCGCGAAGACCTGGACGCCACGGCGGCGCGGCGCATGGCGGTGCTCGATCCACTGAAACTGGTACTGACGAACCTGCCGGAGGACCACGAGGAAAACCTGGCCTTCGCCAACCACCCGAAGGACGACAGTTTCGGTACGCGCGCGGTGCCGTTTGCGCGCGAGCTGTGGATCGAACGCGAGGATTTCGCCGAAGTGCCGCCGAAGGGCTTTCATCGGCTGAAGCCGGATGGTGAAGTTCGCCTGCGCGGCGTCGGCATCATCAAGTGCGAGCAGATCATCAAGGACGCCGACGGCAACCTGATCGAGCTGCACGGCACGCTCGATCCGGAAACACGCCACGGCATGCCCGGCGCCGACCGCAAGGTGAAAGGCACCATCCACTGGGTCAGCGCGAAGCACGCCATCGCCGCCGAGGTGCGCCTCTACGACCGCCTGTTCAACGTGGCCGCGCCGGACAGCGAGGAAGACGGCAAGAGCTGGCTGGATCATGTCAACCCGCTGGCCAAGCGCGTGGTGCAGGCATGGCTGGAGCCGGCCGCCGCCAACGTCGATCCGGAGCAGCGCTTCCAGTTCGAGCGACTGGGCTACTTCGTGGCCGACCGTGCCGACCATCGCCCTGGGTCTCCCGTGTTCAACCGCACCGTCACCTTGCGCGACGCATGGACCAAGCCGGCCGGCCAGTAGCCGGTCCGCGCCACGAACGGAGCAAGCACATGCTGCCGCTGCAAATTCATCTGACCCTGCCACCGTGGATCGGCGATGTTGCCGACAGCAACCGGCGTTACCAGACCGACGAGGAACGGGTCGGGCTGGCGATCGAGCTGTCGCGGCAGAATGTGGAGCGCGGCGGCGGCGGCCCGTTCGGCGCTGCCGTGTTCAACAGCCACAGTGGCCGGCTGGTCGCCGTGGGCGTGAATCGCGTTGTGCCGCAAAGTTGCTCGGTGGCGCACGCCGAAATGATGGTGATCATGATCGCCCAGGCGCGGCTCGGCCGGCATCGGCTGAACGAGGATGGCGGCCATTACGTGCTGGCTACCAGTTCGCAGCCTTGCTGCCAGTGCTATGGCGCCAGCGTATGGGCGGGGATCGATGAGCTGCTGATCGGCGCCCGAGCCGAGGATGTCGAGGAGCTCATAGAGTTCGATGAAGGCCCGCTGCCGGCCGACTGGATCGGTCAGCTGGAACGCCGCCACATCGCCGTGCGCCGCGATATCCTGCGCGGCCAGGCACGCAGCGTGCTGGCCACCTATGGCACCAGCGGTCCATCGTATTGAGCCGCTGGCGCGCCGCGCTGCCGCTGGTCCTGCTGATACTGGCAGGCATCGTGCTGTTCGCCTCCGGCTCGCTGGACCAGCTGAGCCCACGGCAGCTGGTGGTGCACCAAGCGGAATTGCAGCTGCAGATCGCCGCACACCCCTGGCTGAGCCGGCTGGCCTATATCGGCCTGCTGACACTCACCGTCTGCACCGGCATACCCGGCACCATCGTGGTGATACTTGCCGGCGGCTTCGCGTTTGGAGTCTTCGACGCCACCCTCTCTTCGTCGGTCGGGCTGACCCTGGGCTCGCTGATCCTGTACCTCGCCAGCCGTTACGCGTTCGGCGCGGGCAGCCGCCAGCCGCCTGCGCTGGTGGCGCGGCTGCGACATGGCTTTGAACGGCATCCGGTCAGCTACACCATGTTTCTGCGCTTCGTGCCGGTGGTGCCATTCGGCGCGGTCACCATCGCGCTGGCCTGGCTGCGTTGTCCGCTGTGGCTGTTCCTGGGTGCCAGCTGGCTCGGCGGTACCATCACGCTGATCTTCGAAACGTCGATCGGCGCGGGCCTGGGCGATGCGATGAGCCAGAGCGACAGCTTCGGCGTCGGCCTGTTCATGCACCGCGACGTTCTGCTGCCGATGGGTGCCATCGCGCTGCTGGCGCTGCTGCCGTTGTTGATCGGCCGCCTTACCCGCCGCTACCGGCAACCCGGCAGCCACTCGGAGTAGCGGCAAAAAAAAGAGCGCCCGACGGGCGCTCCGGAAAACTGGTGGGTCGTCCGGGATTCGAACCCGGGACCAATAGATTAAAAGTCTACTGCTCTACCAACTGAGCTAACGACCCATCAAGCAAGCGGACAATTTTACGGGCTGCGCGACAGCGGCACAAGCAACCGCATCCGTGAAGCTCAGATGTAACGCGTGGGATCGATCAGGCCAGCTTCGCGGAAACCCTGCGCGCGCAATCGACAGGCATCGCAATGACCGCACGCCCGGCCGTCATCGTCGGCCTGATAGCAGCTGACCGTGGCTGAGAAATCCACGCCCAGACGCAGGCCCTCGCGAGCGATGTCTGCCTTGCTCATGCGCATCAGTGGCGCATGGATGCGTATGCCCGCGCCTTCGACGCCGGCCTTGGTGGCGACATTCGCCAGGACCTCGAACGCTTCGATGAACGCCGGACGGCAATCCGGATAGCCGGAATAGTCGACCGCGTTGACGCCACACCAGATGTCGCTGGAACCCAGCACTTCGGCCCAGCCCAGCGCGATCGACAGCATGATCGTGTTGCGTGCCGGCACGTAGGTCACGGGAATGTCATTGCCGTCGGAGGTGTCGAGCGGCACGTCGATGTCAGCCGTCAACGCCGAACCGCCGATGCTGCGCAGGTCGATCCCGACGATCTTGTGTTCCACCGCGCCGAGCATGCGCGATACGCGACTGGACGCCGCCAGTTCCGAGTTGTGCCGCTGTCCATAGGCCACGCTCAATGCATGCACCTGGTAGCCCCGCTCGCGCGCAAGCGCGATGGTGACGGCCGAATCCATGCCGCCGGAAACCAGTACGACAGCCTTGCGCAACCCATCTTTGGACATGTTGTATTCCACTCGGAAGTGACCGGTCACCAGCCGCAAACGCCACCGGCAACACAGGCCGGCGCGCCATTCAACGCCTTCTTTTGCATCGGCCGTTCAGTGCCCCGCGGCGTCGTTCCAAAGCAGCTTGTGCAACTGCATCTGAAACCGTACCGGCAAGCGGTCGGCAATGATCCATTCGGCCAGTTCACGCGGCAGCACCGCGCCATGTACCGGCGAGAACAGCACCATGCAGCGCTCGGCCAGCGCATGTTCGGCCAGCATCGCACGCGCCCAATCGTAGTCGCGGCGGCTGGCGATCACGATCTTGAGCTGATCATGCGGGAGCAGATGATCGAGATTCGACCACAGGTTGCGCCCGCTCTCACCCGAGTCCGGGGCCTTGAGATCCATCACCTTGCGCACGCGCGGATCGACGGCGGAAACATCCAGCGCACCGGAGGTTTCCAGGGATACCTCGTAACCGGCATCGCACAATTTCTGCAGCAGGATCAGGCAGCGCTTCTGCGCCAGCGGCTCGCCACCGGTCACGCAGACGTGGTGGGCGGCGTACGATGCCACCTCGGCGAGGATGTCGTCGATCGCATGCCAATTGCCGCCGTAGAACGAATACTCGGTATCGCACCAGACACAACGCAGCGGGCAGCCGGTGAGGCGCACGAACACGGTGCGCCAGCCGATCGCATCGGCCTCACCCTGGATCGAGTGGAATACCTCGGTGATGCGCAGGCGCTCAGCGACCGCTGCAGGCGTGGTGGACGCCACGCGTGCGTCATTGCCGCTCATCGTTACCAGCTCAGTTGCCCGACTGCAGGCGGCGCAGCCGTTCCTGGGCCAGACTGGCCGCCTTGGAACCCGGATACTGGGTGGTGACCTTCGTCAACGTCGCCTTGGCCGCGTCACCCTGCTTGAGCTCAAGCTGGCTGTAGCCGACCTTGAGCAGCGCGTCGGCTGCCTTGTCACTCTGCGGAAACTGGCTCAACAGCCGCTGGAACGATTCCAGCGCCACCGGATAGTTGGTGGTGGCGTAGTACGACTCACCCAGCCAGTACCAGGCATTGGGCGCGAGCGGGTGGTTCGGATACTGCTGGATGAAGCTGCGAAAACCGCGGGATGCCTCCACGTAGTTGCCCGCGCGGATGGCCTTGAACGCCACGTCGTAGGCTGCCTGGGCTGCCGCCGGGTCGGCCGCGCCTGCGGCAGTCGGCTGACCTTTCGACGGCTGGGCCGCATGGTTGCTTGCCGCCGCTGACCCTGCCGCACCGCCCGCCGGAGTGGCCGGCTGCACGGCCGGGGCCTTCGGCGGCGAGCCGTTGGCCGCTGCGGCACCGGTGCCCGCATTGCCACCTTCAAGACGCCCCAGACGGGAGTCGAGGTCGCCATACTGGGCCTTGTTCTTGTCCTCGAGGGTCTGCATCCGGTGCTGCAGTTCCTCGAGCTGACCCTGCAGTTGCTGCACCTGGGCCTGCAACTGCTGCATCTGGTTGACCATGCCGATACCGGACTGGTCCTTGTTCTGTGCCTGCTGCTCCAGCCGCGCGACACGGTCGGCGAGACTCAGCCGCGAGTCCTGCGCGAATGCCGGAAACGCGAACAGCATGGCGGACGCAATCGCGCCCGCCATGCCGATCCTGGCCGCAAAGCTGTTAGCCAGTCGCTTCATCATTACTGCGCCGTGTAGACGATCTCGACGCGACGGTTCTTGCCCCAGCAGTCCTCGTTGTGCTCACGGCACACCGGCTTCTCTTTGCCGTAGCTGATCGTCTCGAGCTGGCTGGCCGAACCACCGGCTGCCTGCAGCGCGCTGGAAACGGCGTTGCCACGACGCTCGCCGAGACCCAGGTTGTACTCACGCGTGCCACGCTCGTCGGTGTTGCCTTCGAGGCGGATGTGCGAGGTCGGGCGATCCTGCAGGTACTTGGCGTGGCACGCCATGATCTGCTGGAACTCCGGCTTGATCTCGGTCTTGTCGAAATCGAAGTACACGACGCGCTGACGCAGGCAGGCATCGGTATCGAGATCGGCGGGGGTGTACTTGCCATCCGACACAGGAGCCTGGGTCTGGGTGGTCTGCTCCGGGGCAGGCTGCGGTTTGACTTCCTGCTTCTTGGAGCAAGCGGCCGCGCCTACGCAAAGCAGGGCAACCAGGGCGACGCGAACGGTCTTATTCATGGTGACGTTCCTTAACGAGTTGAGTTCCGACAAACGATGACGATGGGATTACGGGACAGCTGACGCCGGTTGACCGGCTGTTATTTTGACACTTGAAAGAACGGCCGTGCGTGCCGCTGCACGACCGTTCTGACTGGCGATGGCGCGGCAAAGCGCCACAACCGGAAACCGAAACGCGCCGGCAGGCGCTGTTCGGGCCCTATCCCTGGGCATCTTGCCGCCGCGCCTGCGCGCAGCAGCATGTAAAAAAAATCAATGTTGTCGGTACGGACCCCAGGCAGGTTCGCGCACATCGCCATCGGAAAGTACAAGGCGCTGGCGAACCAGACCATCGGCTGAAACGGCATACAACACGCCGCGACGTCCTTCGGTAGCGGCGTACAACAGCATGCTGGCATTTGGCGCAAAACTCGGGGATTCGTCGATCGGACCCGGCGAGAGGGGTCGCACCTGGTCACCCAGGCTGCGATCCATGACCACGATACGATACACGTTCCCGTTGCCCTGTACCATCGCGATCTGTTTGCCGTCGTAGCTCACCGAGGCCTCGGCGTTGTTCTGGCCCTGGAAGCTCACCCGCTGCGCCGAGCCGCCGCTGGAGGCGACCTGATAGATCTGCGGCCGGCCCGAGCGGTCGGAGGTGAAATAGATGCTCTGGCCGTCCGGCGCCCATACCGGCTCGGTGTCGATCGACAGGCTGTTGGTCAGCCTGGTTTCCTGATGGCTGGCCAGGTCGAGCACGAACAGTTCGAGGTTGCCGACGTAAGACAACGCCACCGCCAGCTTGCTGCCGTCGGGCGACCATGCCGGCGCGCCGTTGATGCCCTTGCGATGCGATTCCACCAGCTGGCGCGATCCGGTGGTGATGTCCTGTACGTAGATATTAGAATTGCCGCTCTCGAAGGACACGTAGGCGATCTTTCTGCCGTCCGGCGACCATGACGGCGACAGCAGCGACTCCTTCGAGCGCGCAACCACCTGCGGGTTATAGCCATCCGAATCGGCCACCAGCAACGAATACGTCGTGTTGTTGCCCAGCCCGACAGCGGTGATGTACGCAATGCGGGTCCAGAACGCGCCGCGCACGCCGGTGATCTTCTGGTAGATCTGGTCGGCGATCTGGTGCGCCACGCCTCGCAGGTCGCCGGCGGGTACGGTGAATGCCTGTGCCAGCAGGCTCTGCTGCTTGTTGACATCCCACAGCTCGTACTCGATCCGCAGCATGCCGCCGCCGGCATCGCTGATGCGGCCCACGGTGATGTAGTCCTGCTTGAGCAGGCGCCAGGTGGCGAACTTGATGTCCGCGCCCTTGGCGGGGAACTCGACAATGTCGCTCTTGGCCAGCGAGCGGAACTTGCCGGAGCGGTTGAAATCGTTGCGGATCACGTCCGCGACATCGGTGGACAGCGGCGCACCGCCGGCCTGGGCGAACGGCACCACCACGATGGGCGTGGCGGTCTTCACGCCACCGACGATGTCGACATTCAGGGATTGGGCAGTTGCGGGGCCGGCGAGCAACGCCGCGATGGCCAGCAGGATGACGGCGAAGCTTGAGCTGAGTTTGCGCATGGGCTTGATCATTGCGGCCTGAAGGTGAAGGTAAGGTTGCGCTGGAACACGCTTTCAAAACCCTTGTAAGGCAGGGTCTTGGTTCGCAGCACCGCATTTTCGACCGAACGCCGGCCGGCATCGTCGTACGGGCAGCTCGAATCGACGGTGGCACTCATCACGTCGCCACCGGGCGATTGCACGATATGAACCTGACACGGAACTGCCGGTATGTTATCCGGCCGCAGCCAGTTGGGCGTGACCGCATTCTGAATGGCCGCCGCATATTCGTCGGCCAGATTGCTGTTTAGGCTGTTGTTGCCGGTCTGGCGCTGGGCCGCGGCGGGCAGATCGGGCTGACCGTCGTCCTGCGCGTTCTTCAGGTCTTCCATTTGCTGTTTGGCTTGCCTCGCCTTGCTGTCCAGCTGCTTGGTCTGCGCCGAAGCCGCATCCATCTTGGCGAACAGCGCATCGATCTTTTTCTTCTCTTCCTCTTTTTTCCTGGCCGCCTGTGCATCCAGCTCGGCCTGCCGCTGACGTTCCTTCTCTTCCTGCAGCTTCTTGGCATCCTCCGCTTTCAGTGCCGCATCCTCGACCACACGCTCCTGGTCCACCACATCGACATGCTCGGGCGGCGGCGGCAGCGTCTTGACCACGGGCGTTTCAGGCTGCGGCGGTGTGGGCGGTGGCACGGCGGGCGGTGGTGGCACGGTATTGGGAACCGGCTTGGCCTTCACGGCCTTCGGCGGCGGACTGCCGGTGGGGCCGATCAGGGTGGCCTCGATGATCGGGCCCTGCAGTTCCAGCGGCTTGGAACAGGTGATCGGATTCATCCACGTCGGCAGGTGCAGCGCCTGGAAGGCGCTCTCGTAACTCGAACACGGCAGGATCGCGAGGAACAGAAAACCCACGATGCCAATATGCAGGATGGCGGAAAGTACGACCGCCTTCGGCGTCGCCTTACTTTCGTCCATTGGACGTGCTCTTGTCCTGACGATCGGAGGCGACGGGCTGCGCCATCAGCCCCACCTTGGTGACGCCTGACTGCTGCAGGTCGGCAAGCACCTTGACCACTCCGCCATAGTGCCCCTGGTCGTCGCCGGCCACCAGCACGTTGACGCCCGGATTCTGGCGCACGAACGCGCCCACCTTGAGCTTGAGCGCATCGGTGTCCAGCGGCTCCTTCTCGGCGCCGGGCAGGGTGAGGAAGAGCTGGCCGTCCTGCTTGACCGTCACCAGTACCGGGTCCTTCTTGTCCTGCAACGACTTGGCGTCGGCCTGCGGCAGGTTCACGTCGACGTTGGATTTCATCATCGGCGTGGTGACCATGAAGATGATCAGCAACACCAGCATCACGTCGATGTACGGCACGACGTTGATTTCGGATTTCAGCTTGTAGCGCCGCTGGCGCCCGGAGGTTCGCATGGCTGCTGCTCCGCTCAGGCGACGTCGTCGGTCTGGATCTGCCGCTGCAGCACGGAGGAGAACTCCTCCTGGAACACGTCATAGCGCGAAGCAATCCGCTCCACCTTGGTGGCATAGCGGTTGTACGCCCACTGTGCCGGGATCGCGGCGAACAGGCCCATCGCGGTGGCGATCAGCGCCTCGGAGATGTGCGGCGCGACCACCGCGATGGTGACGTCCTTCATTTCACCCAAACCCTGGAACGCGCCCATGATGCCCCACACGGTGCCGAACAGGCCCACATACGGGCTGATCGAACCGACATTGGCGAGGAACTCCAGGTTGCGTTCGAGCAGGCCGATCTCGCGCGTGCCCGCCACCTGCATGGCGCGTTCGGAGCCCTCGATCACGCTGCGGGTATCGGAAGTCTTGCGCTGACGCTGGCGAGCGAACTCACGGAAGCCCGACTCGAAGATGTTCTCGATGCCGCCGTTGTTGCCGCCGCGATTGCTCACCTCGCGAAACAGCTGGGCCAGATCGCCGCCAGACCAGAAGCGCTCCTCGAACGCCTCGGCGTCTTCCATCGCTGCCTTGGTCTGGGTGTACTTGCGGATGATGATCACCCAGGACAGGAACGAGAACACCAGCAGCACCAGCAGCACCAGCTGCACCGGCACGCTTGAATCCGCGATCAGCGTGAAAATGTTCAGTCCACCGTTCATTGCTTGAAGGTTCTCCGCCGTTCGCTTGGTTGTCTAGGGTGCAGGTTGCGGGATCAGGTCGGCTGGAATCGGTGCCGGCCGCATGCGCTGCAGATCGACGCAAGCCACCCGCACGCTTGCGCGGATCAGGCAACTGCCGTCCATCCCGATGATCGTTTGGGTGAACAGGATACTGGCTGTTCGCCATTCTTTAACTTCCACCGTTACCGACAGTTCATCATCCAGCAGGGCGGGCCTGAGGAAATCGATGTGCATGTCGCGCACCATGAAGGCGAGCCCGGTGGCCTGCTTGAACGCCATCTGGTCGACGCCCAGCGCGCGCATCCACTCGCTGCGGGCGCGCTCCATGAAACGCAGGTAGCCGGCGTGATAGACCACGCCGCCCGCATCGGTGTCCTCCCAGTAGACCCGCACCGGCCAGCTGAAAGCAGGGCTCGGGGAGACTTCAGACATCGCCCAAGCCCGCATCGAACAGGTCCGCCGGTTGTACCTGACGCGCCGGCGGCGCCAGCCCGAGATGGCGCCATCCCTTGGCGCTGATCATGCGTCCGCGGGCTGTGCGGATCAGGTAGCCCTGCTGGATCAGGTACGGCTCCACCACGTCCTCGAGCGTGCCGCGATCCTCGCTCAGCGCGGCGGCCAGGGACTCTACGCCGACCGGGCCGCCATCGAAGTTCTCGACGATAAGTGTGAGCAGGCGCCGATCGAGTTCGTCGAAACCTTCCGGGTCGATCTTCAACATGTCCAGCGCGGCACGCGCCACCGGCAGCGTGATCTCCCCGCCGGCGCGCACTTCGGCGTAATCGCGCACCCGGCGCAGCAGGCGGTTGGCGATACGCGGTGTGCCACGGGAACGGCGGGCGATCTCCTGCGCACCTTCCGGCGCGCAGACGATGCCGAGGATCTTCGCGGCGCGACGCACGATCGCGGTGAGTTCGTCGGCGGTATAGAACTCCAGCCGCTGCACGATGCCGAAGCGGTCGCGCAACGGCGCGGTGAGCATGCCGGCGCGGGTGGTCGCGCCGATCAGGGTGAACGGCGGCAGGTCCAGCTTGATCGAGCGTGCGGCGGGGCCCTCGCCGATCATGATGTCGATCTGGAAATCCTCCATCGCCGGATAGAGCACTTCCTCGACCACGGGCGACAGGCGGTGGATCTCGTCGACGAACAGCACGTCGTTGGCTTCGAGATTGGTCAGCAGCGCCGCCAGGTCGCCGGCGCGCTCCAGCACCGGACCGGAGGTGGAGCGCAGGTTGACGCCCAGTTCATTGGCGATCACATGGCTCAGCGTGGTCTTGCCCAGCCCTGGCGGTCCGAAGATCAGCACGTGATCCAGCGCGCCACCCCGCTTCCTGGCAGCCTCGATATAGATCGACAGCTGCTCGCGCACCGCCTGCTGGCCGAGATATTCGGTCAGCCGCTTCGGCCGGATGGTGGCTTCCAGCGCGTCGTCGTCGAACTGGGCGGCGGCGGTGATGATGCGGTGCTCGGTCATGGTGTCGGGATTCGTCGATCGGGATTCGGGAAGCGCGCGAGCCACTGCGCAGGCCCACGATACACGAGGCTCGACAACTCAGATCTCCACCTGGGCCCCCAGCTCGATCAGCCGGTTGCCCGGTATCTGGAAGAACGCGGTGGCCGGCATCGCGTTGCGCGACAGGAACGCAAACAGCTTGTCGCGCCACAGCGCCATGCCGGGGCGGCGCGCGTCGGCGACGATGGTTTCGCGCGACAGGAAGAATGTGGTGTCCATCATGTCGAAGCCGAGGCCCTCGCGCGTGCACAGGGTGAGCGCCAGCGGGATGTTCGGATCCTCGGCAAAACCGAAACGCAGTTCCAGCCCGAAGAAGTTGCCTTCCAGCGCCGTGATCTCGATGCGCTCGTCGGCATCCGCCACCGGTGTTTCCAGCGTCTCCACCGTCAACAGCACATTGCGTTCGTGCAGCACCTTGTTGTGCTTGAGGTTGTGCAGCAGCGCGTGCGGCACCGCGTGCTGGTTCGCGGTGAGGAAGATCGCAGTTCCCGGCACGCGCAGCGGCGGGTGCTCGGCAATGTTCTCGATGAACGGCGTCAGCGCCAGTCCACCCTGCTTGATCTCGCGCACCACCAATTCGCGACCGCGACGCCAGGTCGTCATCACGGTGAAGATCACCACGCCCAGCACCAGCGGGAACCAACCACCGCGGGCGATCTTCAGCAGGTTCGCGCCGAAGAACGACAGGTCGATGATCAGGAACAGCACACCGACCAGGATCACCGCCGGCAGGCTCCATTTCCAGCGCTTGCGCGCCACCACCAGCGCCAGCAGCGTGGTCATCGTCATCGTGCCGGTCACCGCGATGCCATAGGCGGCGCCCAGGTTGTCGGAGCTGCGGAAGCCAAGCACGGCCAGGATCACCAGCACCATCAGCAGCCGGTTCACCCATGGCACGAAGATCTGCCCGGACATTTCGCGCGAGGTGTGCACCACCGCCATGCGCGGCGAGTAACCCAGCGACATCGCCTCGCGGGTCATCGAGAACGCACCTGAGATAACCGCCTGCGACGCGATCACCGCGGCAGCGGCCGACAACGCGATCATCGGATAGAGCAGCGCCTCAGGCACCATCAGGTAGAACGGGCTCTCGATCGCCCGCGGGTTGCCCAGCAGCAGGGCGCCCTGGCCAAAATAATTGAGCAGCAGCGAGGGCAGCACGAAACCGAACCAGGCGAACCGGATCGGCTTCTTGCCGAAATGGCCCATGTCCGCGTAGAGCGCCTCGGCCCCGGTCAGCGCCAGCACCACGCCACCCAGCGCGATGAACGAGGTATCGCCGTGGCTGACGAAGAAGCGCACCGCATGCCACGGATTGATCGCATACAGCACCTGCGGGTTGGCGATGATCTGGCGCACGCCGAGCACCGCCAGCACCACGAACCACAACGTCATCACCGGCGCGAAAGCCTTGCCGACCTTGTGCGTGCCATGTCGCTGCACCGCAAACATCGCCAGCAGGATCGCCAGCGCAATCCACACCACATATTTGCCCAGCCCGGGCGCGGCCACTTCCAGGCCTTCCACCGCGCCGAGCACCGAAATCGCCGGGGTGATCACGCCATCGCCGTAGAACAGCGCCGCACCGAAGATGCCGAATGCGGCCAGCACCCAGCGCGCCCGCGCCGAGCCGCTCACCGAACGCTGGGCCAGCGCCATCAGCGCCATGATGCCGCCTTCGCCCTTGTTGTCCGCGCGCATCACGAAGGTGACGTATTTCAGCGACACCACCATGATCAGCGACCAGAACACCAGCGACAGCACGCCGAGAACGGCCGGCGGCGTCGGCGTCATGCCGTGCGTGCCCAGGGTTTCCTTCATCGTGTACAGCGGACTGGTACCGATGTCGCCGAACACCACGCCGATCGCGCCCAGCGCCAGCGCCGTCAATCGGCGACGGGCTTCCGACGGCAGTTCGGCCTGCATATGCTCCTGGGTCACGGTCAGCTCCCCAGTGCCGCGCGCAATGCCTTGCGGATGATCGCTTCGGCGGTGTCGCCTTCGGCGGCGACCTTCTGCACGAGCCGGCTGACTTCGACTGGCTTGTAACCGAGCTGCTGCAGCGCCACGGCGGCTTCGCCGGCGGCATCCAGCGGTGCGCCGGCGGCGTGCATCGATCCGCCAGGCGGACCGGAAAGGCCGTCGACGCGGTCGCGCAGCTCGACGACGATGCGCTCGGCGGTCTTCTTGCCGATTCCTGGAATCTTGGTCAATGCCACGATGTCGCCTGCGTGCACCAGCCGCGCAAAATGATCGGTGGATACGCCGGACAAGACCGCCAGCGCGATCTTTGCGCCGATGCCGCTGACTTTCAGCAGGCTGCGGAACAGCGCGCGCTCGCTCTCATGCAGGAAACCGTACAGCGTGACACTGTCCTCCTTCACCGCGTGATGGGTGAGCAGGACCACTTCCTTGCCGAGTCCCGGCAGGTCGTAGATCGTGGACATGGGTGCCTCGACTTCGTAGCCGATGCCGCCGACCTCCACCAGCAGCGATGGCGGCTGCTTGGAGACCAGAATGCCGCGCAAACGTCCGATCATCGGCCCTGTCTTCCTTTGGTCGACGCTCGCCTGGTCGGCGCCGTCTTCATGTCAGTGGTCACCGCCGCCGCCTCCAGGCCGTGCGCGGGATGCCGACGCGGGCCAGGCTGGCGCGGGTGTGCGCGTGGGTGACGGCGATGGCCAGCGCATCGGCGGCATCGGCCTGCAGCGGCCCCTTCAGGCCGAGCAGCACGCCGATCATGTGCTGCACCTGGGTCTTGTCGCTGCGGCCGCTGCCAACCACGGACTGCTTCACTTCGGTTGCTGCGTATTCATGCACCGCGATTCCCCGACTGACCACCGCACAGATCGCGGCGCCTCGTGCCTGGCCCAGCTTCAGCGCCGAGTCCGGGTTGCGCGCCATGAACACACGCTCGATCCCGCACTCGGCCGGCTGATGCGCGGCGATGATGTCACACAGCTCGTCAAAGATGCGTTTCAGGCGCAGCGGAAACGTGGCCTCACCGGCCACCACCAGCGCACCGTGGAACACGTGCGTGAGCTTGCCCGCACCATCCACGTCGATGATGCCCACGCCAGTACGCTGGCTGCCCGGGTCGATACCTAGAATGCGGGTCATCTGCCGATGCGATGCGAAAGGCGCCTGGCCTCGCGACTTATTCGGCGGCCTCGGGCGGCAACACGGCGTTGTGATAGATCTCGTGCACGTCGTCGAGTTCTTCCAGCCAGTCGAGCAGATCGAGCAAGGTCTCCTGCGCTTCGGGGGGGATCTCCACACGATTGGCCGGACGCATCACCACGTCCGCGCGCAGCGGGTTGAGCCCGGCGCCGAGCAGCGCCTTCTGCACAGCCTCGAAGTTCTCCGGCGCGCACAGTACACTGCTCTCGCCCGCTTCGTTGATCACGTCCTCGGCGCCGGCGTCCAGCGCGGCTTCGAGGATCTTTTCCTCCAGCGCCGCATCGCCCGCGGAGGCGAACACCAGCTCGCCGCAACGGCTGAACTGGAATGCCACCGAGCCGCTGGTGCCCAGATTGCCGCCATGCTTGGTCAACCCGTGGCGCACGTCGGCCACCGTGCGCACCGGGTTGTCGGTGACGCAGTCGATGATCAGCGCGATGCCGGCCGGCCCGTAGCCTTCATAGCGCAGCTCGTGCATGTCGGCGCCGTCGTCGGCGCCGGAGCCGCGCTTGACCGCCCGATCGATGGTGTCGCGTGTCATGTTCGCCGCCAACGCCTTGTCGACCGCGGCGCGCAGGCGTGGATTGAGCGCGGGATCGGCCATGCCAGAACGCGACGCTACGGTGATTTCCCGGATCAGCTTGGTGAACACCTTGGCGCGCTTGGCGTCTTCGGCATTCTTGCGACCTTCGATGGACGGGCCTCTACCCATGACAGTGCCTGCGCCTGGTTCCGATGAACGAACCGGGAATTTTACCTGATTTCGGCTCGCGTGCCGGAATCCCGGCATGAGGCGAAAGAGCGCAGCTCCTGCCGCTCATTCGGCCTCGAATCGGCCTTGGCGCAGGAACCGGGCGACGCGCTGCGCCACCTCGGCGGAAAACAGCAGGCCAGTGTGATTCACCTCGACCACGCAATGGGCGGTCAGCCCGGCCAGGCGGGTTTCCTCCACCGCCACGGTACCGTCGTGCTCGCCCGCAAAATGGCCCAGCATGGCGCCGAGACCAAGCGGCGTGCAGCCGGCAATCATGCCTACCTCGCGCGGCCCGTCCCAGCGCTCGAAACCCTGCTCCAGCAGCTCGCGGTTGTGTCCGAGCAATACCTCGCCGCCACGCCCCCAGGCGGCGAAACCGCGGGCGGCGGCGCTGCCTTTCAGCGGCGAACCGAGGCAGACGATCCGCCCGGGCAACAACTCGCCCTCCAGACAGGCGCGCAAGGCCAGCAGGCCGCCCAGGCTGTGACCGACCAGGTGCACCGCTTCGCCCTCCGCCCCCAGCGCCGCCATGCGTGCCTGCAGGCGGTCGAGAATGCGCTGCTGGGTGGCAGCGACGCTCAGGTAGTCGAAGCGATGCACCCGAAAGCCCGCCTCGATCAGCCGGCGATGCAGCATGGACAGCGCGAAGCCGCGCATCCACAGGCCATGCAGCAGGATCACGTGCTCGCTCATGGCATGCCGCCGGAAGTCCGCACGGGCAATCGCCGGATCAGCCGGCGACCTCCTTGCTGGCGGTCACGCGTACGTGCAATTCCTTCAACTGCGGCTCGCCCACCGGCGACGGCGCGTCGGTCATCAGATCCTGCGCGCTGGTGGTCTTGGGGAACGCGATGACGTCGCGGATCGACTCGGTGCCGGCCAGCAGCGCGGCGATGCGGTCGATCCCGAACGCCAGCCCGCCATGCGGCGGCGCACCGAATTTCAGCGCCTTCAGCAGGAAGCCGAATTTCATCTCGGCCTCCTCGGCACCGATGCCGAGCAGGTCGAACACCGTGCTCTGCATCTCCGGCCGGTGGATGCGGATCGAGCCGCCGCCGATCTCGTTGCCGTTCAGCACCATGTCGTAGCCGCGGCTCACCGCGTTGTGCGGGTCGGCGCGCAGCTGCGCGGCGTCGTCCACCTTCGGCGCGGTGAACGGATGATGCAAGGCGACGAAGCGCTGCGCCTCGGCGTCGTACTCGAACATCGGGAAATCGGTGACCCACAGCGGTTTCCAGCTGTTCTCGACCAGGCCGCGATCCTTGCCGAGCTTGAGCCGCAGCGCGCCCATGAAGTCGGTGACGGTCTTCCAGCCGCCGGCGCCGAAGAACACGATGTCGCCGGTCTGCGCACCGGTCGCCCGGAGCACGCCGTCCAGCGCCGAGTCGTCGAGGAACTTCGCCACCGGCGAGTTGATACCCTCGCGGCCTTTCGCCAGGTCCTCGACCTTGAGCCAGGCCAGGCCTTTCGCCCCGTAGCGCGCGGCATATTCGGCCAGGCCGTCGATGTCCTTGCGCGACAGCGTGCTGCCGCCGGGCACGCGCAGCGCGGCAACACGGCCGCCGGCGTCGTTCGCCGGTTCGGCGAACACCTTGAACTCGATGTGCTTCACCGCGTCGGCGACGTCGACCAGCTCCAGCGCGATGCGCAGGTCCGGCTTGTCCGAACCGAAGCGACGCATCGCCTCGGCCCAGGTCATGCGCGGGAACGTGGCATCGAGCTCGACGCCCTGCACTTCCTTGAACACGTGGCGGATCAGTTCCTCCACGAAGTCCTGCACGTCCTTTTCCCCGACGAAGGCGAACTCGAGGTCGAGCTGGGTGAACTCCGGCTGGCGGTCGGCGCGCAGGTCCTCGTCGCGGAAGCAGCGGGCGATCTGGTAGTAGCGGTCGAAGCCGGCCACCATCAGGATCTGCTTGAACAGCTGCGGCGACTGCGGCAATGCGTAGAACTGGCCCGGATGCACGCGGCTGGGCACCAGGTAATCGCGCGCGCCTTCGGGTGTGGCCTTGGTCAGGATCGGCGTCTCCACGTCCTGGAAGCCGCGCTCGTCGAGGTAGCGGCGCAGCGCCTGCACCAGTCGGATGCGCTTGCGCATCATCGCCTGCATCTCGGGACGGCGCAGGTCGAGGTAGCGGTAGGTCATCCGCATGTCCTCGTTCGGGTTCTCGTGCAGCGCGAACGGCAGATCCTTCGCGGAGTTGAGCACCTCCACCGTGTCGGCTACCAGTTCGATCGTGCCGGTCTTCAGCTTGTCGTTGACCGACACCCGGCGGCGAATCGTGCCGGTGACGCGCAGGCAGTACTCGTTGCCGATGTCGCCGGCGGCCGCAAACCCCGCCACGTTGTCGCGCTCGATGACTATCTGCGCCAGGCCTTCGTGGTCGCGCAGGTCGACGAAGGCGACATGGGCCTGCAGGCGGATCTTGTTGACCCAGCCGCACAGGGTGACGGTCTGGTCGACCAGCGACTCATCGATGAGGCCGCAGTAATGCGTGCGCATGCGCTTGAAACTCCGGGCGGGCCGCAAGGCGGCCGATTCAGATGGAAAAATCAGATGGAAAAGGCCCGGAATCTTACCACCGCGATGCTGGCAGACGGGTCCTGCGCGGCGCCGCGGGACGCTCCGCGGCTACCGGCAGGCGGGTCGTCACCAGCGTCGATCGATCACGAACTGGGCGCGGCAGCCGTGATTCACCCATACCCCGGCGCGGTTCCAACCCCAACTGTAACCTTCGGTGCACCGCGTGTCGGACATCTGATTCACCAGCTGGACGTGACCACGCCGGCCGACATCGACCTCGCACATCTGATAGCGCTTCTTGTTGCTGTCGCACTGCAGGCGGATCTGGCGATCCCAACCCGGGCCGGGGCGCCAGCCACCGCGGTCCTCGCCTCGATGGCCGCCTTGATAGTTGCCCTGATAGTCGTCCCGACGGCTGCCCTGATAGCCGTCTTGATAGTCGCCTCGATCGTCGCCCCGATAGCCGCCGCGGTCGTCGCGATCGTTCCAGCCCCGGCGAGCCTCGACAAACTGCCCGCGACAGCCGCGATCGACCCACAGCCCCTGCCGGTCAACGCCCCAGCTCTGGTCGCGGATGCACGCGCCTTTCGATTCCTGCCGCGCCAGCTCGGCGTCGTTCCATGGCACGGCGCAGCGGTTGAACCGGCCATCGATGCTCTCGCAGCGGATCGCCTGTTGCGATTGAGCCTGTGCAGGCCGGGGCACCGTCGCCGAAAGCGCGGCCAGCAGGCCCGCCGCCGCGCCCAGCAGAATCCTTTGTAATGCATGCATGGCCTGACTCCAAGGTTGATACCGCGTCACCGCGGCTGACAAACCGTACCCGAACCATCACCGGTCGCGGCCGTCGGTTTGCGCCTGCGGCCAGCCGCCATTCAGTCGCTGCCGGTCGCCTTGCTGGCTGCAGGCGCGGGTGCGGGTGCCGGCGTCGCGGCGGGCGGCGCTGGCGTGGCGGCCACGGGAGCCTCCGGCTTGGCTTCAACGCTGGAGCCTTCAGCCAGGTTGCGCTTCTTGTCGCCGTCCTTCTTGAAGTCGGTTTCGTACCAGCCGCTGCCGGCCAGCCGGAACGACGGTGCGCTGACCTTGCGCCGCAGATGTGGCGCATCGCACGCCGGGCAAATGGATGGATCGGTATCGGACAATTTCTGCAGCCGATCGAAACGGTGGCCGCAGCTGCTGCATTCGAATTCGTAGATGGGCATGGAAACTCCAGACAGTCCAGCCCGCGGAGGGTTGGCAGCTGGTCATTATCGGCCCGTCTGGCCGGATTTCAACGTCCCATCCATCCTGTCGCGCCGGGCCTGCCGCGGGAGTAGCCTGCGGCCCTGCAAGGATGGACCGGGCCGGCGAATCGCAATGAGCGGCACTTTGTCATCCGACCAGGCATATCGATATAGCCGTCTATACGTCCATTGACGTGGACGGCTCACCTCACTAGGCTGCGATTGTTGCGACGCAACAGCCCCTGACCCCGGAGAGTTCATTCATGAGCAAACGTCCCCACCCGGTCGCGCCGGCCTGGCTGCCCGCCACCCTGCTGCTGGCCCTGGCCGGCCCTGCCGTGGCGCAGGACACCGGCGCGCCGCCGCCAGCCAAGGCTAAGCAGCTCAGCGCGGTGATCGTCACCGGCACGCGCGCCGACAATCGGACCGAGAGCAGCTCCCTGACGCCGATCGATGTGGTGTCGGCGAAGGTACTGCAGCAGACCGGTACCAGCGAATTGTCCACCGCGCTGGCGCGGATCATCCCGTCGCTGACCTTTCCGCGCCCATCGGCTGCCGATACCGCCGATTCGCAGCGGCCCGCGCAACTGCGCGGCCTTTCGCCCGATCAGGTGCTGGTGCTGGTCGATGGCAAGCGCTGGCATCCGGGCGCGATCATCGTCACCAACGGCGTACTCGGGCGCGGCTCGCAGGCGGTGGACCTCAACACCATCCCGATGGCAGCGATCGACCACATCGAAGTGCTGCGCGACGGCGCCTCGGCCCAGTACGGCTCCGATGCGATCGCCGGCGTGATCAACGTGGTGCTCAAGAAGGGCGCCACCGGCGGCGACGTGGAACTCAGCGGCGGGCAGTACTCGGCCGGCGACGGCCAGATCTGGCAGGGCTCGGCCAACTTCGGCCTGCCGTTGAACAACGACAAGGGCTGGCTGCGTTTCAGCCTGCAGGAAGGCCACCAGAACATCACCAATCGCGCCGGCGTGGATCGCCGGCGCCCGCAGGACGGCGTGCGTCAGCGCTTCGGCGACCCCGCCGTGCGCGATCACAACCTCTTCCTGAACAGCCAGTACGACCTCAGCCCGGGCGTGCAGCTATACGCGTTCGGGCATTACGGCAAGCGCGACAGCACGTCCACGGCATTCTTCCGCAGCGTGACCAACAGCAACTCCGCTCCCACGATCTACCCCGACGGCTACCTGCCGCTGGAAAATTCGGACTCGACCGACCAGTCGCTGGTGGCCGGCCTGCGCGGCAAGACCAGCGGCGGGTGGCGCTGGGACATCAGCGGCAACTACGGCGCCAACCGGGTCTCGTACGCCACCGAAAACAGCGTGAACCGCGCCTTCCTGAATGATTTCGGCAGCAGCCCCACCCGCTTCCATGACGGCATCCTGAAAGCCACCCAGCAATCCTTCGACATCGACCTCGCCAAGGAGCTGTCGGTGGGCTGGCTGCCCAACCCGGTCACCCTGGCCTTCGGCACCGAGTACCTGCGCCAGAGCTACGAGATCGTCGCCGGCGACCCCGCTTCCTACTACGTCGGCACGTCCGGCGTATCCGGCGGCGCGCAGGGCTTCGGCGGCTACCAGCCGGCCAACGCCGGTTCGCATGCCAGGCACAGCGTGGCCGAATACCTGAGCCTGGAAACCAATCTCACCGACCGCCTGGGCACGTCGCTGGCCGTGCGCCACGAGGACTACTCGGACTTCGGCACCACCACCTCCGGCTCGCTGGCCGGTCGCTTCGACTTCACCGACCGCTTCGCCTTGCGCGCCAGCGCCTCCACCGGCTTCCGCGCGCCCTCGCTGGCGCAGCAGTTCTACGCGTATACGCAATCGCTGTACTACGGCCCGGGCAATGCGCCTCCCGGCCTGGCCCCGGGCATCTACAACACCGGCCTGGTCGGCGCCACCAGCCCGATCGCGCTGCTGCTGGGCGGGCAACCGCTGAAGCCGGAAAAGTCGCGCAACTACACCGCCGGCCTGGTGTGGAACCCAGTCGATCCGCTGACCCTCAGCGTGGACGTCTATCAGATCACCATCGACAACCGGGTGACCCTGTCCAGCAACCTGGCGATCACCGCACCGGCCGTACAGGCCTATCTGGCGGCGAACGGCATCACCAACACCAACTACAGCAGCATCGCCTACTTCACCAACGCGGTGGACACGCGCACGCGCGGCGTCGATCTGGTCGGCAGCTACCTGTTCGACTTCGGCCAGGCCGGCACGCTGCAGACCACGCTGAGCTACAACTACAACAAGAACAAGGTCACCGACGTCAAGCCGAATCCCGCGATCCTGGATTCGCTGGGCCTGAACCTCAAGCGCATCGACCGCCGCGACCAGTACGGCCTGCTCGCCGACACCACGCCGCGCAGCAAGCTGATCCTCAATGGCCTGTACAGCGTGGGCAACTGGAGCCTCAACGGTACGCTGACCCGTTACGACAAGTTCACCGCCTACAACTCATCCAACCCCACCTTCGACCAGACCTACGGCAGCAAATGGCTGCTGGACCTGGCGCTGAACTACAGCCTCGACCGCTGGACCTTCAGCCTCGGTGCCGACAACGTGTTCGACACCTATCCGGACAAGGCCTCCGCCGCACTCAACAACGACAACAACGGCACCTTCCCCTACTCGGTGTTCTCGCCGTTCGGCTTCAACGGCGCCTATGTCTACGGCAAGGTGGCGTACCGCTGGTAAGCCCCTGCGGCGGGGAGGAGAAAAGCCCCGGCCGGACCGGGGCTTTTCATTGCCGGCGCCATCGGCAGGCGCCGACGGCGCCGCAGACACCGGCTCCCGCCGCTCCATGTCATCCCCGCCGCCAGCCATTGACGGATTTCGCTGACAGCTTATGCCTCCCGCGCTGACAGCCGGGAGGACGGCAGCTCCGGATAATCGCCCCGCCCAGCGTCAAGTGACGGCCCAGACGGGCCGTCACTTGACAACGCCAATCCAGCATGGACAGCATCCCCCCGTGTTCGCGCGACGGCATCCTCGCCCTCGCCACCCGCGCGACACTCGCCATCCGGCACCAGGGGGATCCAGTACACGACTTGGCACGGCGCAACAGCGCCGGCGTCAGTGCAGGACCGGCAACTGATTGGGGACAGCACCACGCCATCAACTGGAGGGAATCCATGAAACCTGTGAACCGTACAAGCATGCTGGGCGTGGCACTGGCCCTGGCACTGACCATGGGCGGTGCCTCCATGGCCCGCGAGGCGCCGACGATGACCGTCGCCGTGATCGACTTCACGAACGAGACCAGCTCCGCCAACTGGTGGAACGGCGATGTGGGCAGGCAGCTTGCCGACGTGCTCAGCAACGAGCTGAGCGCCACCGGCGACTTCAAGGTGATCGAGCGGCAGAAGATCGACGCCGTGCTGGCCGAGCAGGACCTGGCCGCCTCTTCCCGCATGCGACCGGGAAGCAGCCCGCACACCGGCAACATCACCGGTGCCCAGTACCTGGTCACCGGCAGCGTCAGCGCCTATACCGAGGACACCTCCAACACCGGCGGCGGCCTCAATATCGCCGGCTTCCGGGTGGGCGGCGGCAAGTCGGAGGCATATATCGCGATCGACCTACGCGTGGTCGACGCGGAGACGTCCGAAGTGGTGTATGCGCGCACCGTCGAAGGCCGCAGCTCCAGCGGCGGCATGAACCTGCGCGGTTACATCAGCGGGGTCGGCGGCGACTTTGCCCATGCGAAGAAGACCCCCGCCAGCAAGGCGGTGCGGGCGGCGCTGATCGAGGCCACCGACTACCTCGACTGCACGATGGTCAAGCGCGACGGCTGCGAAGCCCGCTACGAGCAGAAGGAACAGCGTCGGCGCCAGAGCAGCAAGGACACGCTCGACCTCGACTGACGGCTTGCGACGAAGCCGTGCGGCGAACCGGGGGCAGTCCCCGGCGCCGTACAGCATGGCGGACACGGCGGCGTCCCTTTGGCTCTTAGCAGGCCGCGGGGCAGCTCCATGCTGCCCCCGATGGGTCCGCTTCGCGGACTGCGTACTTCCCTGATCGAAGCCGCGCATTCGCGCGCGGCCAACCTCAACCCTTGCGGAACACCAGCTGCCCGCCCTCGGCGGCGACCTCGACCGTGTCGCCCGACTGGAAACGGCCTTCGAGAATCTGTTTGGCCAGCGGGTTCTCCAACTGCTGCTGGATCGCCCGCTTCAGCGGCCGTGCGCCATATACCGGGTCGAAGCCGGTGTTGCCAAGCAGAGCCAGCGCATCGTCGCTGACCTCCATCTTCAGCTGACGCTCGGCCAGGCGCTTCTCCAGATAGGCCAGCTGGATCCTAGCGATGGCGCGGATCTGCGTCTTGTCCAGCGGACGGAACACCACGATCTCATCCAGCCGGTTGATGAACTCAGGCCGGAAGTGCGCCTGCACCACGCCCATCACCGACGCCTTCATCTGGGTGTACTGCTCCTCCGCATCGCCGCCGCTGTCGGCCGCGTCCTGAATCATCTGCGAGCCGAGGTTCGAGGTCATGACGATGACGGTGTTGCGGAAGTCCACGGTGCGGCCCTGGCCGTCGGTGAGACGTCCGTCGTCGAGCACCTGCAGCAGGATGTTGAAGACGTCCGGATGCGCCTTCTCCACCTCGTCGAGCAGGATCACGCTGTACGGCCGCCGGCGCACGGCCTCGGTCAGGTAGCCGCCTTCTTCATAACCCACATAGCCCGGCGGCGCACCCACCAGCCGGCTCACCGAATGTTTCTCCATGAACTCGCTCATGTCGATGCGCACCATCGCGTCGGTGGTGTCGAACATGAACTCCGCCAGCGCCTTGCACAGTTCGGTCTTGCCCACGCCAGTGGGGCCAAGGAACAGGAATGAGCCGTTCGGGCGGTTCGGATCGGACAACCCCGCGCGCGAGCGGCGGATCGCATCCGACACCGCATGCACCGCTTCGTCCTGGCCGACGACCCGGGCATGCAGCGCGTCCTCCATCTTCAGCAACTTCTCGCGCTCGCCTTCCAGCATCTTGTTGACCGGGATACCGGTCCAGCGGCTGACCACCTCGGCGATCTCCTCGGCGGTGACGCGGGTCTGCACCAGTTGAAAATCCTGCGCTTCGGCGGCCTGCGCAGCGGCCAGCTGCTTCTCCAGCTCAGGCAGCTTGCCGTACTGGATCTCGCTCATCCTGGCGTAGTCCTGCTGGCGCTGCGCAGCGTCCAGGTCCTGCCGCGCCTGCTCGATCTGCTCCTTCACCCGCGTCGTGCCCTGCAACGCGGCCTTCTCGGACTTCCATATCTCGTTCAAGTCGGAAAACTCGCGCTCGAGCTTGCCGATGTCGGTTTCCAGGTCGGCGAGGCGCTGCTTCGATTCGCTGTCCTTTTCCTTCTTCAGCATCTCGCGCTGGATCTTCAGCTGGATCAGCCGGCGCTCCAGTCGGTCGAGCTCCTCCGGCTTGGAGTCGATCTCCATGCGGATGCGCGAAGCGGCTTCGTCCATCAGGTCGATCGCCTTGTCCGGCAGCTGGCGATCGGCGATGTAGCGGTGCGACAGCGTGGCCGCGGCGACGATCGCCGGGTCGGTGATCTCGACGCCGTGATGCACCGCGTAGCGTTCCTTCAGCCCCCGCAGGATCGCGATGGTGTCTTCCACCGACGGTTCGCCCACGAAGACCTTCTGGAAACGCCGCTCCAGCGCGGCGTCCTTCTCGACGTACTTGCGGTATTCGTCCAGCGTGGTGGCGCCGATGCAGTGCAGCTCGCCGCGGGCCAGCGCCGGCTTGAGCATGTTGCCGGCATCCATCGAGCCCTCGGCCTTGCCGGCGCCGACCATGGTGTGCAGTTCGTCGATGAACAGGATCACCCGGCCTTCCTGCTTGGACAGGTCGCTCAGCACCGCCTTCAGGCGCTCCTCGAACTCGCCGCGGAACTTCGCACCGGCGATCAGCGCGCCCATGTCCAGCGCCAGCACGCGGCGGTCGCGCAGGCCCTCGGGCACCTCGCCCTTGATGATGCGCTGGGCCAGGCCCTCGACGATGGCGGTCTTGCCGACGCCTGGCTCGCCGATCAGCACCGGGTTGTTCTTGGTGCGCCGCTGCAGCACCTGGATGGTGCGGCGGATCTCCTCGTCGCGGCCGATCACCGGGTCCAGCTTGTTGTGCTCGGCACGCTCGGTCAGGTCGATGCAGTATTTTTCCAGCGCCTGGCGCTGCTCCTCGGCGTTCTCGCTCTGCACCTTCTCGCCGCCGCGCAGTTTCTCGATCGCCGCTTCGAGATTTGGCTTCGTCGCACCTGCCGCTTTCAGCGCAGCGCCCAGCTCACCCTTGTCGTCAAGCGCCGCCAGCACGAACAGCTCGCTGGCGATGAACTGGTCGCCGCGCTGCTGCGCCAGCTTGTCGGTAAGGTTGAGCAGTCGGTTGAGGTCGTTGCCCAGATTGATGTTGCCCTCCTGCCCGCTGACCCTCGGCAACCGCTCCAGCATGTCGTTGACGCGCTGCTGCAGCGTCGGCACGTTGACCTGAGCCTGGGTCAGCATCGGAGCGGTCGAGCCGCCCTGCTGGCTGAGCAATGCGGCCATCACGTGGGCCGGTTCCAGCATGTTGTTGTCGCGGCCCACGGCCAGCGACTGCGCGTCAGCCAGCGCCTGCTGGAAACGCGAGGTGAGTTTGTCCATCCGCATGGTGATGATTCCGTCTGGTGATTTGCGCCTGAGGATCCGACTGCCGCCCCGTCACTGCCAGCAAAGTGCGGTCGCTGCGTGGCGAATCAAGCTCACCGCGCGCGCACAGAGACGATTTTCACATTCGGTTTGTTAGGGTGATGACGATGTCAACGGCCATCCCCGCTATCGCCTGCGCACCTCGCGACCCGCTGCCACCGCCCCCCTTGCCCGACGCCGGCGCGTGCTGGGCGGTATTTCTGGACGTCGATGGCACCTTGCTCGATTTTGCGGACGACCCGCTGTCGGTCCGCCCCGGCGCCTCGCTGCTGGCGCTGCTGCATGCACTGCACCAGGCGCTCGATGGCGCGCTGGCGCTGGTAAGCGGGCGTGAACTGGCCGACCTCGATCGCATGTTCGCCGCCTCGCACTGGGCCGCTGCCGGGCTGCACGGGCTGCAGTTGCGCCACGCCGATGGCGGCCGCAGGAACTTCGCGGTCGTCCCCGCGGATCAGGCGCACATGCGTGAGGCCGCGCGAGCGTTGGCCGGGCATTTCGAAGGCGTGCAGATGGAGGATAAACAGGCAGCAATCGCCCTGCATTGCCGCCGCGCGCCAGCCCAGTGGGCGTCGCTGCACGAAGCGGCAGCGGCACTGGTGGCACAGCTGCCCGGCTACGAATTGCAACCGGGCAACCTGGTGCTGGAGTTCAAGCCCGTCGGCATGGACAAGGGCCACGCCGTGCTCGAGCTGCTGCAGCGCGCGCCCTTTGCTGGTCGTCGGCCGGTCTACCTGGGCGACGACCTCACCGATGAACACGCATTCGCCAGCATCAACAGCCGGCACGGACTCAGCGTCCGGATCGGCACCCGTCAGCCCAGCCTGGCGGAGTTCACCTTGCCTGGTCCCGCCGCGGCGGAAGCCTGGCTGTCCCGCGTCCTCGACGCGCTCACACATTGAGCCCCGCCCATGCCCGATTTCCCGCAGGAGAGTACGCGAACGGATAGCGCGCCGAAGGAGCGTGCACCGACGGAGATTCCGCTGCGCGCCAGCCTCGAGCTGGGCGTGATCGGCAATGGCAGCGTCGCCGCCCTGATCGATCGCGAAGCACGCATTGTCTGGTGCTGCCTGCCGCGCTTCGATGCCGATGCCAGCTTCTGCTCTCTGCTTTCGCCCACGCGCGGGGGCGGCGACTGGGTGATCGAGTTGGAGGACCTCGAACGCACCGAACAGTTCTACCTGGTCAATACCGCGGTTCTGGTGACACGGTTGTTCGATCACCATGGCGGCGCGATCGAGATCACCGATTTCGCGCCGCGGTACCGCTCATATGGACGTCTATATCATCCCGAGATGCTTGTCCGCCGGGTGGCGCCCCTCAGCGGATCGCCCCGGATACGCGTGCGGATGCGCCCGCTATGCGACTACGGCGCACGCGTGGCGCAAACCACCTCGGGCTGCAACCACATCCGCTACTTGCTCAGCGACGTGGTGCAACGCCTGACCAGCGACGTGGCCACGCCGCTGATCGAGCGCGGCCTGGCTTTCGGCCTCGACCGGCCCGCGCATTTCGTGTTCGGCCCCGACGAGACGCTCAACGACAATGTCGCCGACTTCGTCCACCTGGCGCTGGAGCGCACGCTGGACTACTGGCGCGAATGGGTGCGCTACCTGTCGGTTCCCTACGAATGGCAGGCCGCGGTGATCCGCGCGGCGATCACGCTGAAGCTGTGCCAGTACGAGGCCACCGGCGCGATCGTGGCGGCGCTGACCACTTCGATCCCGGAGTCCGGTGGCACCGTGCGCAACTGGGACTACCGCTACTGCTGGCTGCGCGATGCCGCCTTCACCGTGCGCGCGCTCAACCGGCTGGGCGCCACGCGCACGATGGAGGAGTACATCCGCTTCGCGTTCAACCTGGTCGCCAGCAAGGAACTGACCGAGCTTGGCCCGGTGTTCGGCATCACCTTCGAAAGCGAACTGCCCGAACGTCAGGTGGATACCCTCCAGGGCTATCGGGGGATGGGCCCGGTTCGGGTCGGCAACGATGCCTGGCGGCAACGGCAGAACGACGTCTACGGCTCGGTCGTGCTCGCCTCGGCGCAGCTTTTCTTCGACTGCCGGCTGGAGCATCGCGGCGACGAGGTGACGTTTCGCCGGCTCGAACGGATGGGCACGATGGCGCTGCGCATGGCCGAGCAGACCGATGCGGGGTTGTGGGAATATCGCGGCCGCGTCGCCGTGCACACTTACTCCGCCGCAATGTGCTGGGCCGCCTGCGATCGGCTGGCGCACATCGCCACCGAACTGGGGCTGGACGACCGCGCGCGCTACTGGCACGAGGAGGCGGTGCAACTGCACGCGCGAATCGAGGCGCGGGCGTGGAACGAAGAGCTGGGCCACTTCGTCGATGCCTATGACGGCGAACACCTGGATGCCAGCCTGCTGCTGCTGGCCGACATCGGCTTCGTCGAAGCCAGCGACCCCCGCTTCATCGCGACCGTCGATGCGATCGGCGCCGCTCTGGGCCGGGGAGACTATCTGTTCCGCTACCTCGCACCGGACGATTTCGGCGCGCCGGAAACCAGCTTCAACATCTGCACGTTCTGGTACATCGAGGCACTCGCCGCCACCGGCCGCAAGGAACGGGCGCGGGCGATGTTCGAGCACATGCTGAAGCAGCGCAATGCGCTGGGACTGCTGTCCGAGGACATTGCGCCAGCCAGCGGCGAGCATTGGGGCAACTACCCGCAGACCTATTCGATGGTCGGCCTGATCCAGGCCGCAATGCGGCTGTCTCGACGCTGGGAGGATGCGTTGTGAAGCGGCCAATGGGTAGCCTGGAGTCGGGCATCGGGACTCCGCAGCGAGTCCGTCGGCCGCGCGATCCGGGTCGGCCTGAAGATCAGGGCAGCGCCGTCGGTGGCGCGCCGCGCCGGGAGCCCTCCCGATGAGTCGCCTGATCGTGGTGTCCAATCGCGTCGCCCTGCCGCGCCAGGCCGCCGCTGGCGGCCTGGCCTCGGCACTGCAGGCGGCCCTGCGCGAACACGGCGGCCTGTGGTTCGGATGGAGCGGAAAGCTGGCCGCCGAGACCGCCGCCGAGGTGCACCGGTTGCGCGACGGAATGGTCGACTACGCCACCGTGGACCTGTCGCGCGCCGACCATGCCGATTTCTATCTCGGCTTCGCCAATGGCGCACTGTGGCCGATCCTGCACTACCGGCCTGACCTGGTCGATTATCAGCGCAGCCATCTGGCAGGCTATCTGCGGGTCAACGAGATTTTCGCCGACCGCCTGCGGCAGCTCATTGCACCCGACGACGTCATCTGGGTGCACGACTACCACCTGATTCCGCTGGCCGCGATGCTGCGCAAACGCGGGGTGAGGAACCGCATAGGCTTCTTCCTGCACACGCCGCTCCCCGCCGCTGGCCTGCTGATCGCGCTGCCTAACCATCGCGAGCTGCTGGAAACGCTGGCCAGCTACGACCTGATCGGCGTGCATGCGGCCCGCGACCTGCGCGCACTGGAGGATTATTTTCTGCACGAAGCAGGCGCCACGATGCGCCGCGACGGTCGCATGCGCAGCGCGAACGGACGTCTGTTCCGTGCTGCGGCGTTTCCGATCAGCATCGACACCGATGGCATCGCCGAGATGGCGCGCGCCGCCTTGTCGAACCGTGAGATCGGCCAGTTGCGCGACAGCCTGGAAGGCCGCCTGCTGATCATCGGCGTCGACCGGCTGGACTATTCCAAGGGGCTGCCCCAGCGATTCCAGGCGTATGCGCGGCTGCTCGAACGCGAGCCCGCGCTGCATCGGCACATCACTTTCCTGCAAATTGCACCACCCTCCCGTGGTGCCGTGCGGGAATACCGGCAGATCCGCCGCGAGCTGGAGCGCAGCGCCGGCCACATCAACGGCAAGTACGCCGCGCCGGACTGGGCGCCGGTCCGTTACATCAACAAGTCGTTCCCGCATCGCTTGCTGACCGGCTACTACCGCAGCGCCCGGGTCGGCCTGGTGACCCCGCTTCGCGACGGCATGAACCTCGTCGCCAAGGAGTACGTGGCTTGCCAGGACCCGAACGATCCCGGCGTATTGGTGCTCTCGCGCTTCGCCGGTGCCGCGGAAGAACTCACCGATGCCCTGCTGGTGAATCCCGCCGACACCGAGGAAGTCGCTGACGCGCTGCAGCGTGCGCTCGACATGCCGCTGGCCGAACGCCGTCAGCGCTGGAACGCGATGATGACGGTGCTGCAGAAGCACGACATCACCGCGTGGCGCGTTGCGTTTCTGCAGGCATTGGGGCGCTGAGGTTCCTACGCGAGCCAGATCAGGCTGGCGAACCGGCCGCTGCGGGCACCATCGCGGCGGTAGGAATAGAAACGTGGATCGGCGCGCGTGTCGAAACCGCCGCCGTGGATCCGCGTGAGGCCCGTCGCCGCCAGACGCTGGCGCGCCAGTCCGGCCAGGTCGCAGCGCCAGTGTCCAGGGCGGGTCGACATGAAGCAGGCCGCTGCGTTCGCGCCGCGCGCCATGAACGCGGCGCGCACTTCATCGCCCACCTCGTATGACGCCGGGCCGATGCACGGACCCAGCCAGGCCAGCAGGCGCGCGGCCGGCGTCTGCAACTGTTGCACCGTGGCTTCCAGCACGCCTTCGGCCAGGCCCCGCCAGCCGGCATGCGCCGCGGCGACCTCGCTGCCGTCATCGGCACAGAACAACACCGGCAGGCAGTCCGCGGTGAGAATCGAAAGCACGGTGCCGCGAATGTGTGACACCGCGGCATCCGCCTGCGGTTCGTCGGCACTGCGCAGCGGCCCGAGCTCGGCCACGTTGACGCCGTGCACCTGGCGCAGCCAGCGTGGCGCCGCCGGCAAGGCCAGCGCCTGCTGCAACGCACTGCGGTTGGCGTCCACCACATCCGCCGCCTCCCCGCTGCGCAGGCCGAGGTTGAAGCGATCGTACGGCGGCGCGGAGATTCCCGGACCCTGGCGTGTGGTGACGGCCGCATGTACCTGCGGCGGCGCTGGCCAGTCGGGGAAAATCCAGGTCTCGGTCATCAGATCCGGAAATCGGAAAGGGGGAGTTGAAAGCATCGCATACGCGCTGCTCCGGTTTCTGCCGCTGCCTCAATAGTGATCCGAACCGTGCTCGGCCAGATCGGCGCGCAGCGCCTCGATCAGCGCCAGTTGATCGGCCGGCCGCTCGGCAGTGAACGAGAGCGCCTCGCCAGTGGCCGGATGCAGGAACGACAGCTTCTCGGCATGCAACGCCTGCCGGCGGAATCCGCGCAGCACGGCGATCAGCTCGGGGCTGGCGCCCTTCGGCAACTTGAGGCCGCCGCCGTACAACGGGTCGCCGATCAGCGGATGGCCCACGTGCGCCAGGTGCACGCGGATCTGATGCGTGCGGCCGGTCTCCAGCTGGCACTGCAGCAGGCTGTGCGCCCGGAACCGTTCGCGCAGCCGATAGTGGGTTACGGCGCGCTTGCCGTCCTCCTCGTCACGCACCGCCTGGCGCAGGCGGTCGCCCATGCTGCGGCCGATCGGCTCGTCCACCGTGCCGCCGGACACCATCGTGCCGAGCACCACCGCCTCGTACTGGCGCTCGACCTCGTGCCGCGACAGCAGGTCGATCAGCGCCGTACAGGTCGGCAAGGTCTTCGCCACCACCATCAGGCCGGAGGTGTCCTTGTCGAGCCGGTGCACGATACCGGCGCGCGGCAGCTCGGCCAGCTTCGGATAGTGGTGCAGCAACCCGTTCAGCAGGGTGCCGGCCGGATTGCCGGCGCCGGGGTGTACCACCAGCCCGGCCGGCTTGTTCAGCACCAGCAGGTGTTCGTCCTCGTGCACGATGTTCAGCGCAATGTCCTCGGGCGCGCTGGTCACCTCGGTTTCCAGTTCGACCTGCAGCCGTACCTGCTCGCCACCGCGCAGCAGTTGCCGCGGCGGCGCCTGCGCGCCGTCGAGGGTGACCGCCCCGGACTTGATCCAGCCGCTGAGCCGCGAACGCGAATAGTCCGGGAACATCTCGGCCAAAGCCTGGTCGAACCTGCGTCCTGCGGCGGCCAGCGGCACCTCGGCCTCGTGCCGGATGGTGGTCATGCCATGCTCCGCGGGCCGCGGCCGGTTTCGGCTATCATGCCTTTTCGTTCAAACATCCGAATTCATTCCTATGCGCCTACCAATGGGCTTGTCCAAGCTGCCGATGTTCAAATTGCCTGCCCTCAAGGTGCTTGCCGTGCTCGTGCTCGCCGTGGCGATGAGCGCCTGTTCGATGTTCAAGGCAAAACACGACACCATCGACAACATGCCGGTGGACGCGTTGTACAACAACGCGCATGCCTCGATGGAAAATGCCGACTACTCCGCCGCCAGCAAGGCCTACCAGCGCCTGATCGCGCGCTTCCCGTCGGGTGAGTACAACGAACAGGCCCAGCTCGACCTGGCCTACTCGCAGTACAAGGACAACCAGCCGGATGATGCCTTGTCGACCGTGAACCGCTTCATCAAGACGTATCCGACCAACAAACATGTCGATTATGCCTATTACCTGCGCGGCCTGATCAATTTCGATCGCACCAGCGGCGTGATCGAACGCTTCATCGGCCGCGGCGGCTCCGAAGCCCGCCGCGACCAAGGCTACAACCTGCAGGCGTTCGACGACTTCTCCGAGCTGTCGCGGCGCTTCCCCGACAGTGCGTACACCGCCGATGCACGCCAGCGCATGATCTACCTGCGCAACGTGCTGGCCCAGTTCGAGATCAACGTGGCCGAGTTCTACCTGCGCAACAAGGCTTACATCGCCGCGGCCGATCGCTCGCAGTATGTGATCGAGCATTACCAGCAGGCGCCGCAGACCGGCGACGCGCTGGCGATTCTCACCCGCAGCTACCTGGCGCTGGACCAGAAGACCCTGGCCGACCAGTCCCGCCAGGTGCTCGCGCTGAACTACCCGAACCACCCCTATCTCAGCGACGCCAAGTGGCCGCATGCGCCGTCCACCCTGCGCAAGCTGGTGCCGTTCTCGGGCCATCATTGAGCGGCGCCGGCGTCCCTCCGGGACGATGACGGTGCGGGAAGGTGCCCGCGTGGATACGCAACAGAGCCGGCCTTATGGCCGGCTTTTTTCTTGGACCGGCCGGCCCCACGCTCAGGGGAAAGAGGCCAACGCGCCCTACGGATGGCCTCGTTGTCCTCGTGGCAACCCTCTGCTTCGAGGGTCAACGCCACCCTGAAGTAATCGGATAGCGCCGCTCACGGCCGAACGCGCGGGTTGTCGCCCGCGGGCCGGGCGCCGCCTGCCGGCGCTTGAACTCGTTCAGCAGCACCAGCCGCACCACACGCTGCACAGTGCCGGCGTCATGGCCCGCCGCCACGATGTCGGCCTGCGACTGCTCGCCCTCGATGAAGCGTTCGAGAATCGCATCCAGCTCGTCGTACGGCGGCAGCGAGTCCTGGTCGGTCTGGTTGTCGCGCAACTCCGCCGACGGCGGGCGGTCGATCACTTCCATCGGAATCGGGAACCCCACGGGCGCACCATGGGCATCGGGGTCTTGGTTGCCCGTTCCCTCTTCCCTGCCCGCGGCCTGATTGCGCCAGCGCGCCAGCCGGTACACCACCGTCTTGTAGACATCCTTCAGCGGCGCATAGGCGCCGCACATGTCGCCATACAACGTGGCATAGCCCACCGCCATCTCGCTCTTGTTGCCGGTCGCCAGCAGCAGGCGGCCGTGCTTGTTGGAGAGCGCCATCAGCATCACGCCACGGGTGCGCGACTGCAGGTTCTCCTCCGTGGTATCGACAGCCTTGCCCCCGAACGCCGGCGCCAGCGCGGCCAGAAAGGATTCGCAGGTCTGCTGGATCGAGATCACGTGGTAGTCCACGCCAAGCATGTCCGCCTGCGCGCGTGCGCCGTCCAGCGACAGCTGCGAGGTGTAGCGTGTCGGCATCATCACCGCGGTGACGCGTTGCGCACCCAGCGCATCGACCGCCAGCGCCAGCGTCAACGCCGAGTCGATGCCGCCGGAGAGCCCCAGCAGCACGCCGCCGAAACCGTTCTTGTCGATGTAGTCGCGGATGCCGCGCACAAGCGCGGCATACAGCGTGGCTTCGACCGAGCTGTCGGCGGCCAGCGGCCAGTTGTCCGCATGCAGCGTACGGGTGGCCGGATCGAAGGTGGCCCACAGCAACGCGTCGACAAATGCCGGTGCCCGCGCGGCAATCGAACCATTCCCGTTCACCAGCAGCGAGGCGCCGTCGTAAACCACCTCGTCCTGCCCGCCGACCATGTTGACGTAGGCGATTGCACAACCGGTTTCCAGCGCGCGCGCGACCAGCACGGCTTCGCGATCGGCCTGCTTGGCCCCATCCCAAGGCGACGCATTGATCACCAGCAGCAACTCGGCACCCGCCGCCGCGGCCTGCGCCGCGGGCTCCGGCTGCCACACGTCCTCGCAGATCAGCAGTCCGATGCGCACGTGGTCGACCAGCAACGTGACCGTTTCATGTCCGGGGCGGAAATAGCGCTTGTCGTCGAACACGCCATAGTTCGGCAACGCCTGCTTGTGCGCGGTGCACTCCACCCGACCGTCGCGCAGCACGCTGGCGCCGTTGTAGACCTCGCCCTCGCTGTGCGGATGGCCGATCAGCGCAACGATGCCGTGCGCCGCGGTCGCCAGCGCGGCCAGTTCACTGGCGCAGGCAGCAAGGAAGCTCGGGCGCAGCAGCAGGTCCTCCGGCGGATAGCCACTCAGGGCCAGCTCCGGAAAGGCGATGAACGCCGCGCTCCCGGCGCTGGCCTGCGCCATCAGCTCGCGCGCCCTGGCCGCGTTGGCGGCCACGGCGCCGACGGGAAAATCGAACTGGGCCAGCGCGAAGCGGAATGGAGTAGTCATGGGCGCAATGCCGAGGGGAATTGCCCATGATAATGGGCATGGAATCTTCGGGCACGGCGCCTGCTTTCAGGGGCGCGCCAGGCGAACGGGGAGCCATTCCCGCGAAGCATCCGCCTAGCGCAGGCTTGAGCGCCGCACCATCAGCTTCACGGGCAGTACTTCGCTGTCCACCGGTTCGCCGCGGATCAGCGCAAGCAGGCTGTCGACGAGGACTTCGCCGGCCTGCCGGGTGTCCTGCAACACGGTAGTAAGCGGCGGGTTGACGAAGCTGGCGGTGGCGATATCGTCGAAACCGACCAGCGCGACGTCCTGCGGCACGCGCAGACCGTGATCGCTGAGCGCGCGCATGGCACCGATCGCGATCAGGTCGCTGGCGGCGAATACGGCGTCGAAGCCCACCTCACGGGTGATCAGCATGCGCATCGCCTCGTAGCCGGAGCGCTCGGTGCTTTCGGCGTTCTGTTGCAACGCCGGGTCGACCTCCACGCGCGCCTGCTGCAGGGCATCCACGTAGCCGCGATAACGGCCGAAGAACTCCGGATAGTGGCTGGATGCATCGCCGAGGAAGGCGATGCGCTGACAGCCCCGTTCCAACAGATGCTCGGCTACCGCCTGGCCGCCACGAAAGTTGTCGCAGCCGATCGACACGCCGGGCTGGTCCGGCAGCACGGCGCCCCAGCGTACGAAGCGCGTGCCCTGGGCAACCAGTTTTTCCAGCTTGTCGGTATACGCCAGATAGTCGCCGTAGCCGAGCAGGATCAGGCCGTCGGCCTTCTTGCTGTCGGCGAAGTCGGCGTGCCAGTCATGCGAGAACTGCTGGAACGAGATCAGCAGGTCATAACCCTGCAGCGCGCAGGCGCGGGTGATCGAGCCGAGCATCGACAGGAAGAATGGGTTGATGTGCGATTCGTCGGCGGTGGGGTCTTCGAAAAACAAGAGCGCCAGCGTGCCTGCATGCATCCGGCGCAAATTGGAGGCGTTCTTGTCGACCTTGTAGTTCAGCTGTTCGGCGGCAGCCTGGATGCGCCGCCGGGTTTCCTCATTGACCAGCGGACTGCCCCGCAATGCACGCGACACCGTGGCCTGGGACACCCCGGTGAGGTGGGCAATGTCGATCGATGTGGCTTTTACCTTCATCGGTGGCCTGATCCGGGAGGGTCTGATCGGACAACGTGACACCAGCCGGCAGCTGACCGGTCACTCCGAATCCTAACCGCTTTGCGCGGCGGCTGTCGCAATCCGTCCGGCGCTGCCCGGTGCAACGCCAGTGATGGGGCACCACGCCGGCAGCACTGGCGCAGGCCGGGTGGTGCACCGTCCTCACGCGCGCATGTCCTCCAGCTCGATGCCCTTGGTCTCGCGCACCCCGGCGAGCACGAACAGCAGCGACAGCAGCGCAAAGCCTGCGTACAGGCCGTAGGCGAAGCTGAGGCCCAGCTCGGCCAGCGCCGGGAACGTGCTGGTGATGGCGAAGTTCGCCAGCCACTGCGCCGCCGCAGCCACCGCCAGCGCGGTGGCGCGGATCCGGTTCGGGAACATCTCTCCCAGCAGCACCCACACCACCGGCCCCCAGCTCACGCCGAAGAACACCACATAGGCATTCGCGGCGACCAGCGCGACCATGCCGGTCGCGCCGGGCAGGCTCAACGTGGCACCGCTGCCGGTGGCCTGCGAAAAGCACCACGCCATCGCGCCCAGGGTGATCGCCATGCCGGCCGAGCCGACCACCAGCAGAGGCTTGCGCCCGATGCGGTCGACCAGCGCGATCGCCACCAGGGTCACCAGCACGTTGACGATCGAGGTGACCACGGTGATGGTGAATGAATCGGCCTCGCTGAAGCCGACCGAATGCCACAAGGTGGACGAGTAGTAGAAGATCACGTTGATGCCCACGAACTGCTGGAACACCGACAGCAGGATGCCGATCCACACCACCGGCAGCAGGCCCGCCGCCTTGCCCCGCAGGTCGCTCAGGCGCGGCTTGTGCTCCGAACGCAGGCTGACTTCGATATCGCTCAACTTGGTGTCCAGCGCCGCCTCGCTGTGCATGTTCAGCACGCTGCGCAGCACGGCCCGCGCTTCGGCCAGACAGCCCTTGGCCACCAGGTACCTCGGCGATTCAGGCACGCCCAGCACCAAGGTGCCGTAGATCAGCGCCGGCAGCGTCGCCACCAGGAACATCCAGCGCCACGCCGCCAACCCCAGCCACAACGGCGCCGCCGCGCCGCCAGCCACGCCGGCCAGCCACGCATCGCTGAGCAGCGCGGCGAAGATGCCGAGCACGATCGCCAGCTGCTGCATCGAGCCCAGCCGGCCACGGATATACGCCGGCGATACCTCGGCGATGTAGGTCGGTGCGATCACCGAAGCCACGCCCACGCCGATGCCGCCGACCAGCCGCCATGCGATCAGGCTCCACACGCTCCAGGCCAGGCCCGAACCCAGCGCGGCAGCCACCAGCAGCACGGCCGCCACCTGCATGGTGCGCACGCGGCCGAAGCGGTTCGCCAGCATGCCGGCATACCATGCGCCCAGCGCCGAACCGAGCAGGGCGCACGACACTGCGAAACCGGTCTGCGCCGCATCCAGCGCGAAGCCGCCACGGATCGCGTCGACGGCGCCATTGATCACTGCCGTATCGAAGCCGAACAGGAAGCCGCCCAGCGCCGCCGCTGCCGAAATCAGCACCACCCGCACGGTGGCGCGTTGGCCCAGCCCATCACCTGTCGCGTCTACTGTGCTCATTGCGTCTCCCCACGTCATGGCATCGAAGATGTGCGTCCGAGTCTGCACTGTGGTCTTTCCACTGTCCGGCTGAATACGTATGCAGCGGCCGCGCCGGTACGTCTTGTATCGCAGAACCCGTCCCGCTTCCAGCAACTGCCCCTCATCCCGCTCCGTTCACCCAGAGCATGGCCAAGCGCACGGGCAGCAGCCAAGTGGAGGGCTGCTCGTTCGGCAGCGAAGAAGCCGGAAGGCCGCGGCCCGAAGTGCGCAGCCCTTCGACCTCAACCCGGCCGACCCGCGCTTGAGGTGAACGACCCGAGCTTGAGCAGGAGAGCCGGCCACAAGGCGAGAGTCATCCCGCCGGCGCGTTGATCACCGCGAGGAAATCGCGTCCATAACGCTTGAGCTTGGCTTCGCCGACGCCGCTGATGGTGGCCAGCTCGCCCTCGTCCGCCGGCAGCGCGCGCAACATCGCCAGCAAGGTGGCATCGTGGAATACCACGTACGGCGGCACACCTTGCTGCTTGGCCAGCTGCGCGCGCAGGGCGCGCAGTTCATCCCACATCGACTGCTCGTAGGCTTCGATGCCGAGGCTGCCGCCGGTGGGGACCTTGCTGTCACGGCGACGGCGGCTGCCGCGCTCGGGCCGGGCATCCTCGCGCAGCTTCACCGGTTTGCTGCCGCTGAGCACGGCGCGACTGGCGGCGGTGAGGCGCAAGGTGCCGTAACCCTCGGCGTCGGCTTCCAGCAGGCCGGCGGCAAGCAGTTGGCGAAACACCGAGCGCCATTGCTTCTCGTCCATCTCGGCACCGATGCCGAACGTGCTGAGCTGATGATGATGCAGACTCAGCACGCGCTCGGTTTCCTCGCCGCGCAGCACGTCGATCACATGACCGGAACCGAAGCGCTGACCCGTGCGATACACCGCCGACAACGCCTTCTGCGCGGGCACCGTGGCGTCCCAGGTTTTCGGCGGCGCAACGCAGTTGTCGCAATGACCGCAAGGGCCGGCATAGATCTCGCCAAACGTCCCGAGCAGCAGCTGGCGACGGCAATCGGTGGCCTCGGCGTAGGCCAGCAGCGATTCCAGCTTCTGCCGCTCGACCCGCTTGCGGTCGTCGGCCGATTCGGACTGCGCGATCATCTGGCTCATGGTGACCACGTCGGACAGGCCGTAGATCATCCACGCCTCGGCCGGCAGGCTGTCGCGGCCAGCGCGACCGGTCTCCTGGTAATAGCCCTCGATGCTGCGCGGCAAGTCCAGGTGCGCCACGAAACGCACGTCAGGCTTGTCGATGCCCATGCCGAACGCGACGGTGGCAACCATCACCACGCCATCCTCGCGCAGGAAACGCTTCTGATTCTTCGCCCGCGTCGGCGCATCGAGACCGGCGTGATACGGCAGGGCCTCGACACCCATCTCGGCCAGCCATTCGGCAGTGTCGTCCACCTTCTTGCGGCTCAGGCAGTACACGATGCCGGATTCACCCTCATGCCCCTGCAGGAACTCGGTGAGCTGACGCTTGGCGTTGTGGCGCAGGCCGACCCGGTAGCCGATGTTGGGCCGGTCGAAGCTGGAGACGAACTGACGGGCAGCCTGCAGCGACAGCCGCTCGACGATCTCGTCGCGCGTACGCGGATCCGCGGTGGCGGTAAGCGCAATCCGCGGCACCTGCGGAAAGCGCTGGTGCAGGATCGCCAGCTCGCGGTATTCGGGGCGAAAATCGTGTCCCCACTGCGACACGCAATGCGCTTCGTCAATCGCGAACAGCGCCACCTCGGTACGTTCCAACTGGTTCAGGAAGCGCGAAGTGAGCAGCCGCTCGGGCGCCACGTAAAGCAGGTTCAACTCACCCGCCAGCAGCTGTCGCTCGACCTCGCGCTGCTCTTCGGCACCCAGGCTGGAGTTGAGATACGCAGCGGCCACGCCGGCTTCGCGCAAGGCGTCGACCTGATCCTGCATCAGGGCGATCAGCGGCGACACCACGATGCCGGTGCCCTGGCGCAGCAGCGCGGGAATCTGGTAGCACAGCGACTTGCCGCCGCCGGTGGGCATCAGCACCAGCGCGTCGCCGCCATCGTGCAGATGTTCGACGACCGCCTGTTGCTGGCCGCGGAAACTGGGGTAACCGAAAACGCTTTGAAGCAGGTCGAGGGCGGTAGCATTCATCGGCAACATGGTAACAAACCACATGCAGACAGCCGTCGGCGCGGCGCCCATTCGTCAGTAGCCGATGGGCTTGCACGCCGTACGTGGATTCACCGCGAGCACCCTCACCCGTGGTGAGGCGCGTGATCAGAACGACGGCATGCCCCACAGCGCACGGTCGAGATCACCGTCCAGGCCGAAGCGCGACAGCGGCACGCGGCCGTTCCGGACCTCGACCCCTTCGGCGCGCAGCAGGCGGGACTGCTCGCGGAACCCGCGACTGCCCGGCGGCATCGCGATGTGCCCGCTCGAACGCAACACGCGGTACCACGGCAACGTCAAACCTTCGGGAACCTCGCCCAGCAGCCTCCCCACCAGCCGCGCCCGGCCCGGCACGCCGGCACGGGCCGCGATGGCGCCGTAGCTGGCCACACGGCCGGGTGGAATCGCGGCGATGGCGGCGTAGATGCGGTTGGCGACCTCAGGGTTCATGCCGATTCATTCCGACTGGATTCATTCGAACTTGACGCGACGCAGGCAGGCAGACGTGGCAGAGTAGCAGCGCCCCCGCCAGCGGAAGCCGCCGCATGCGTCACTTCGAAGCCGTGCGTTCCCACATCGGCAGCCAGCACGAGCTGCGTCACAACGATCCGTATCTGATCAGTTTCGATCTTGACCTGGCGCAGGACCGTTGCCAGGGCATCTATCTGGCGGAACTGGAGGACGAATCGGGGCGGCGCTACCTGCGCATATCCACGCCAATCGGACCGCTCTCCGGCACCGATCCCAACCGCTGCCTGCGCTTCAACTGGCAGCAGCGCACCGGTTTTCTGGCGGTTGCCGACCTGGACGGTTCACCCTATCTGCACCTGTGCGAAAACCGTCCGTACGAGTTTCTCGATGCCGCCGAGCTGCAGCGCGTGGTGCGCGAACTGGGCGTGCTCGGCGATCAACTGGAACAGGTGATCGCCAACGGCAGCGACTCGCTGTAGGAAAAACGGGCTCCGTCAGAACACCAGCCGGAACACCATCACCAGCCCGTAGGCCAGCAGCGCGGTGATCGGCAGGGTCAGGATCCACGCCCACACCATCCTTTCGACCACCGACCAGCGGATCGCGTTGAAGCGCTTGGCCGCCCCCACGCCCATGATCGACGCCGAGACATTGTGGGTGGTCGACACGGGAATGCCGAACGCAGAGGCAGTGAGGATCACCAGCGCCGAACTGGTCTCGGCCGCAAAGCCATTGATCGGATGCAGCTTGACCATCTTGTGGCCCAGCGTCTTGATGATGCGCCAGCCGCCACCGGCGGTGCCGGCGGCCATGGTGAGCGCGGAGACCACCTTCACCCAGACCGGGATGGCGAAACCGCCGGCGGGATTCTCGGCGATGCGCAGGAAGCCCAGCCAGGCCGGCAAGTGATCGAACTGATGCGCCGCGGTGGCGCCGGCCAGCGCCAGCGCGATGATGCCCATGCTCTTCTGCGCGTCGTTCATGCCGTGTGCCACGCCCATCGCGCTGGCCGACACGATCTGTGCCTTGCCGAAGAAGAAGTTGACGAATGGCGTGCGTCCGAACCGGCGCGACCAGCCCTGCCGGTTCGCGAACCACGCCAACAGCGCATACAACCCGCCCATCAGCAGGAAACTGATGATGAAACCTGCGGCCGGCGACAGCACCATCGGAATGATCACCTTGGGGATCACGCCATGGCCTTTCAGCCAGCTGCCCTCGACCCAGATCACCGAAGAGAAGTTGTTGTCCGACGCGGCCAGTGCCGCGCCGACCAGCGAACCGACCAGCGCATGGCTGGAGCTGGACGGCAGGCCCAGCCACCAGGTGATGAGGTTCCACACGATCGCCGCGAGCAGCGCGCAGATCAGCAACTGCGAGCTCATCTCGATCACGCCGGCATTGATCAGCCCGGAGGCGATCGTGGCCGCCACCGCAGTGCCCATGAACGCACCGACCAGGTTGGTGCCAGCCGCCAGCAACACGGCCTGGCCGGGGGTGAGCACCTTGGTCGCCACCACGGTGGCGATGGAATTGGCAGTGTCGTGAAAACCGTTGATGTAGGTGAAGACCAGCGCGATCACCACCACGGCGATGACGATGCTCATGCGCGCCCCCCGGTCGGGCGCACGCGGAGATGCGGTGCCGGCAGCACGATGGCCGGCGAATGCGGGATGCGCAGGGTCACGGGGCGCGGCCTCAGGAATTCTTGAGAACGATCGAATAGACGATGTTGCCGACGTCGCGGCATTTGTCGATCGCCTTTTCGATCAGCTCGAACAGATCCTTGGCCAGCACCGCGCGCATCACGTCCCCGCCTTCGACATACAACGTGCGATAGGGTGCCAGCAGCATGCGGTCGCCTTCCGACTCCAGTGCCTGCAGGCGATCTTGCAGCTTCTTGACCGGGTCGATGCGCAGGCCGCGGCGCAACTCGCCGATCATCTCGACAACGACCTCGCTGGAACGCTCGAGCACCCGCGCGCGCTGGGCGAAATCCACCCCGGTCAGGCGGTCAGCCACGATCTCGTAGCGTTCGGCGAACTTTTCGATGGTCTTGGGAATCTTGTACAGCGCCGAATTCAACGCTTCGATATCTTCGCGGTCGAGCGCGGTCACGAAGGTGTTCACCAGCCCCTCGCTGATCTGGGCGGCCAGTTCCTTTTCGCGGGCGCGGGTGGCGGTGAACGCGGCCATCACCGAACCGCCGCCGGGCTTGGTCAGCAACTCGTGCAGGGCCTTGGCGCTTTCATGGGCGGTAGCGGCACTCTGTTCGAGCAGGCCGTAGAACTTGTCGCCTTTGCCGAAGATCGTCTGCAGTGAGAACATGCGGTGCCATGCCTGAGAGAACGGGATGGCAGGGATGTTACAGGACCGCCGTGCTGCCCTGCATCACCGCCCCGGCATCGCCGTGCGTGAGTTGAGGGCCCCGCTGCCCTTACACTGTGCCCATGCGCCCTCCTCCATCAACACCGCGATGCTGACCGAAATCGCGCTCGTCCTCGTGCTGGCCCTGTGCAATGGCTTCTTCGCCCTGTCGGAGATGGCGCTGGTGGTATCGCGCAAAGGCCGCCTCAAGCAGATGGCCAGAAACAGCCGCAGGGCCGCGCTGGCGCTGCGCCACGCCGAGGCGCCGGAGCATTTCCTGTCCACCGTGCAGGTCGGCATCACCCTGGTGATGCTGATTACCGGCGCCGTCGCCGGCGATGCGTTGGGTGGCCATATCGCCGATGCCCTGCGCGGCGGCCAGCTGGCCTGGCTGCTGCCGTACACCCGCATTCTCGGGATCGTGCTGGGCTTCGTGCTGATCTCGTTCATCCAGATCGTGATCGGTGAGCTGGTGCCCAAGCGGCTGGCGCTGTCGGCGCCTGAAAAAGTATCGTCGTACGTGGCGATTCCGATGCTGGTGCTGTCGCGCATCACCGCGCCGTTCGTGTGGCTGCTGAACGTATCGAGCAACCTGCTGCTGCGGCTGCTGCGGGTCAACCAGCACGGCCGCGGTGTGGTGACCGAAGACGAGATCCGCCTGCTGGTGGCCGAAAGCGCCGAACAGGGTGTGCTCGATCCCGACGAACACAATATGGTCAACCGCGTGCTGCGGCTGGGCGACCGCACGGTCGACAGCGTGATGACCCCGCGCATGCGCATCGCCTGGCTGGACACCGCCGGCACCCTCGAGGAGAACATCGACGTGCTGCGGCAGACGCCGTACTCGCGCTACCCCGTCTATCGCGGCGACGAGAGCGACGTGGTCGGCGTGGTCGAGGTCAAGCGCCTGCTGCACAGCTTTGCCGACGGCAAGCTGGAGTTGTTCGAGCATTTGTCCAAGCCGCTGTTCGTGCCTGCCACCGCTCGCGCGCTGGATCTCCTGGAAGAGTTTCGCGACGCCGAGACGCCACTGGCGCTGGTGGTCGATGAGTACGGCGACATCGAAGGCGTGGTCACCGTCAACGACCTGCTGGCGGCGGTGGTCGGCGCCAGCCAGATCGGTCACGGCGGCGGCACCGAGGACAGCCCGATCATGCAGCGTGCCGACGGCAGCTGGCTGATCGACGGCAGCCTGTCCACCGACGACTTGCGCGAACTGCTGCAGATCAGCGAGCTGCCGGGCGAGGATGAACACGATTTCCGCACCGTCGCCGGCATGGTGATGACCGCCCTGGGTCACGTGCCGCAGACCGGCGAAGTATTCGCCTGGCGCGGTATCCGCTTCGAGGTGGTCGATCTCGATGGCGCGCGCATCGACAAGCTGCTGGTCACCCCGGCACCATCGATGGAGCTGTCGGACGACGAGCAGTAGTCGAGCCTCGACTCCTCCCCTGCCTGCACAAGGGAGAGAGGGCGGAGCCTGGTTACCTGTCGTTCTTCGCCAATCCTGCCATCCGCTGCGCGTCGGCAAGAATCCCGTGGAGCACGCGCAGTTCGCGTTCGTCCGGCTGCGCGCGCTGAAACAGCTTGCGCAGGCGCAGCATGATCGTGGTCGGCTCGCGCCCCTTGTGGAACTCGATATCGTCCAGCGTCTGCGCCAGATGCACGTAGAACTGCTCCATGCGCGCCGCGTCCGCCGGGGGGTCGTCGCGCACGGTCGGCGTGGGCGCAGGTGCGTCGCCGAGCATCGCCACACGCAGTTCATAGGCCATCACCTGCACCGCCTGCGACAGATTGAGCGAGCTGAAATCGTCCACGCTGGGAATCCGCACCATCGCGTGGCAGCGCGCGAGCTCCTCGTTCTCGAGCCCGGTGCGCTCGTTGCCGAATACCAGCGCCACCTGTTCGCCGCGCGCCGTGGCCGCGAGCGCCTGCTGCGCAGCCTCCCGTGGAGATATCTCCGGCAGATTCACTCCACGCCGACGTGCCGATAGACCCAGCGCCAGACTGCTGCCGGCAAGACCATCGATCAGTTCTTCATGAATCCGGGCATGCGCCAGCACGTCGTCGGCACCGGCTGCCAACGCACTGGCTTCGCGGTCGGGGAAGCGCGCCGGCGCCACCAGCTCCAGCCGCTCGAATCCCATCGTGCGGATCGCCCGCGCCGCACTGCCGATGTTGCCCGGATGCGACGTGCGCACCAGCACGTAGCGGACGCGGGCGGCGAGGTTGTGGAGATCGGTCATGCGGAGAACGGCTTGGCGGCTGGAGCCCCAAGGATAGTGGACACGGGGCGGCTCAGGCCCGCCTCTGCTAGAATGGCCGGCCGCAACCCCGCTCTCTTCCAAAGTCGAAACCATGGCCAGACCACACGTCACGATCGCGGCGCGCGCCGCGCGTTCTGCAGGCAATGTGATCCTGCGCTACATGAACCGCATCGACGGCCTCAACATCGTCGAGAAGCAGCAGCTGGATTTCGTCTCCGAGGTCGACAAGCTGGCCGAGGCGGAAATCATCAAGGAATTGCGCCGCGCCTACCCCGACCATGCCATCCTCGCCGAGGAGAGCGGCGCGACCGGCAAGGGTCCGCTGACCTGGGTGATCGACCCGCTGGACGGCACCCACAACTACCTGCGCGGCATCCCGCACTTCTGCGTGTCGATCGCGCTGCTGGAAAAAGGCGTGCCGATCCACGCGGTGGTATTCGACCCGCTGCGCGACGAGCTGTACACCGCCAGCAAGGGCGACGGCGCCTACCTCAACGACCGCCGCATGCGCGTATCCAAACGCGAGAACCTGGGCGGCGCGATGATCGCCACCGGCTTCCCGTTCCGTCAGCGCGAGCACCTGGTGCCGCAGCTGGACATGACCCGCGCGATCCTCGGCCAGGCCGAGGACATCCGCCGCTCCGGCTCCGCCGCGCTGGACCTGGCCTACGTCGCCGCGGGCCGCTACGACGGCTACTTCGAGATCGGCCTGAAGCCGTGGGACATGGCCGCCGGCGTGCTGCTGGTGCACGAAGCCGGCGGGCGCTACTGCGACTTCGCCGGCCGCGATGGCATCCCCGCCAGCGGCAACATCATCGCCGGCAACCTCAACGTAGCCAAGGCGATGGTCGATGCGATCGGGCAGCAGGCGACGCCGGGGTTGCTCAAGGCCTGAGCGGTGTTTCAACGAGCAATGAACGAAGGCGCTCCTGGGCGCCTTCGCTGTTCTCAGGGCGCCGTTTCGCCGCCTTCACGCAGGAACCCGCGCAGGAACGGCACCGTGATCCGCCGTTGCGCGGCGAGCGATGCCACATCCAGCTTGTCCAGCAGGTCGAGCAACGCACCGAGATCGCGCGCGCGACGTGCGAACAGCCAGTCCAGCACGCTGTCGTCCAGTTCGATGCCGCGCGCGGCGGCCTGCGCTTTCAGTACGGTGCGGCGTTCGTCGTCGTCGAGCGGCTTCAATGCGAACTGGGTGCAGGCACCGAGGCGTGAGCGCAGGTCGGGCAGTTCGATGCCGAGCTGGGTCGGTGTGGCATCGGCGGCGAACAGCAGCGCGCTGCCTTCGGCGCGGGCGCGATTGTAAAGGTCGAACAGTGCATGTTCCGCTTCGCGGTTGCCGGCGATGGCGCCGAGATCGTCCAGCGCCAGCAGTTCGCTGCCGCCGACCCCGCGCAGGGCTGCTGCGTGGTCGCTCAATGCCGCCAGCGGCAGGTACTGCACGCGCCGACCGGCAGCACTGGCCGCCTGGCAGGCCGCCATCAGCAGATGACTGCGACCACTGCCGCTGGCGCCGTGCAGGTAGACCCATGGCGCAGCAGGTTCCAGCGCGAGTACCTGCACCGCGGCCACCGCAGCGGCATTGGCACCCGCATGGAAATGTTCGAAGCGCTGGCGACGTGGCCAGCGCAGGGCCAGCGGCAACTGCGGAATCATGGCTCGGCTCGGTCGCCCTGCGGAGCTGGCGCGACCGTAGTGACCGCGTCGACCTCGCCATCGCGATGCACCGTGACGTCCGCTTCGGCAATCACAGGATCGTCCGGCCCCGCTTCGTTGTACAGCTCGCTCATGCGATAGCGCTCAAGCAGGTAGCGCAGCAGCACCATGATCACCGACGCCGCCGGCAACGCCAGCAGCACGCCGAGGAAGCCGAACAGATAGCCGCCGGCCAGCACCGCGAAAATCACCGCCACCGGATGCAGACCGATCTTGTCGCCGACCAGCTTGGGCACCAGCACGTAGCCTTCCAGCAACTGGCCGATCACGAATACGCCGCAGACCACCAGCACATGGGCCCAGTCGCCGTACTGCACCAGCGCGGCGATGATCGCGGCGACGAAGCCGATGATGAAGCCCAGGTACGGCACGAAGCTGAGCAGGCCGGCGACCAGGCCGATCAACAGCCCCACCGACAAGCCGGCCAGTTCCAGCCCGGCGCCGTAGAACACGCCCAGTGCCAGCATCACCAGCAGCTGGCCGCGCACGAACGCGCCGAGGATCTTGTCCGATTCGTGGGCCAGATGCGCGATGGTCGGCTGAATCGAGCGTGGCAGGGTACGGTCGATCGTGGCCACCAGTCGATCCCAGTCGCGCAGCAGGTAGAACGCCACCACCGGGATCAGCACCAGGTTGGTCAGCCACATCGCGATGCCGAGGCCCGAGCGCGACACCCTGCCCAGCACCGCCGTGGCGACGCCGCCGATCGAGCCGATGTGTTCCTTGATCCCGGTCAGCAGTCGGTCGCTGTCGAAGGTGTGCGGATCCAGATGCAGGCGCGCCTGCAGCCACGGCCACGCCACGTTCTGCGCCCAGTCGCCGTAACGCGGCAGGTTCTCGATGAGATTTTCGACCTGGCGGGCAATCAGCGGTATCAGCAGCAGCAGCACGCCGCACACCGCCACCAGTAGCACCACGAAGACGATGGTGGCCGCCCAGGCGCGGTTGAGCCCCAGCCGCTCCAGTCGGTCCGCCAGCGGATCGCCGAGGTAGGCCAGCATGGCCGCCACCGCGAAGGGCATCAGTACCGGCGCCAGCAGCCAGAGCAGGTAAACGATGACCGCCGTGATGGCGAACAGCTGCCAGCGGCGTGAAGTATCAGACGTCATGGGCGTGCTCATGGAAACGAAGTGGTCCGGCTCGACCGGTGACATCGACGCCCGCGACGTTCGGCGCGTCGGGCAGCTTCCGGGTTCGCTGCGGGAGGCCGGCTCAATGCAGCCAGCGCAGGTTGGCGTCGGCGCCTGCGTGCGGCTCACCCTGCAGCAGCAGATGGCCACCGGCGGCAAGGTTCGCCGCGAGCCCGGTCATCGGCAACGAGGCTTTGACGTACAGCAGCACGGCGTCGTTCTCGGCGCCCACGGTCGTCACCTGTCTGACCGCAGGATCGGCCTGCAACGCGTTCAGCAGATTGGCGTAATCCGCCGCCGAAGCCAGCCCGCTGATCCACAGTTTGCCCTCGCTGGGACCTGCGCCAACCACGTTGAGCTGCTTGCCGATGCGGTCGACCATGCCGCCGGCTGCATCGCCGAGCAAGGCATCCTCGGTCGCGCCGTGGCTGCTCCAGCGCTGCGGCTGGCCGCCGGAAATCAGGGTCCAGTCGGCACTGCTGCCGTGCAGCTTGCCAAGCAGCACCAGGCCCGTGTGGTACTGCCGGTTGATGGCCGCCAGCGCCGCAGAATCCACCGCGGCGACCTTGGCCGGGTCTGGCGGGTTGGCGGCGTCCGGGTACACCACGTTGGTTCCGCGTGCGGCGGCGGCCGCGGCCAGGCTTGCCAGTGCCGCCTGGTCGAACAGGCTCCCGTCGCTGCCCTGAACCAGCAGCAGAACCGGCGGCTTGATGCCTGCGCTGGCCACGCCCAGTTTCGATACCAGCCGGCGCACCGACCCCGGCTCGAACTCCACGTCCAGGATCAGGCCGGTCGCGGCGCGCTGGTACTGGAACTTCTGCACGATCGAGCCGGCTTTGCCCAGTGCATCGCCATAGCCGGGGTTGCTGCGCAGATCCTGCCCGCCAGCCACCCGTGTCAGCACCTGCCCGAGCGCGGTGGCGAACGCCTGGTCGCGCTGGGCATCGCTGGTATCGGCCACCGGCACGACGACCGAATACGGCGAACCCGAAGCCTGGGCATGCAACGGGGGCAGTGCGGCAAAAACCAGCAGCAGGGTGGCGATCAGCAAGCGGGACAGGCGCATGGACGTGGCATTCTTCGAAAGAAACTCCCGGGAAGTCTGCCCAATCGCGCTCCCAGCGTCCATCGGAGCAAGACTGCGACGACGCAAACCGGGGCCCGCCCCGGCACCGGCGCCGCATACTGCTAAACTTGCGCGTTTCATCCACGCCGGTTTTCGCCATGTCTGACGCCCTCACCTACCGCGCCGCCGGCGTCGACATCGACGCGGGCAATGCGCTGGTCGAACGCATCAAGCCGCTGGTCAAGCGCACGGTTCGTCCCGAGGTGATGGGCGGCCTGGGCGGTTTCGGCGGCCTGTTCGACTTGAGCGGCCGCTACCGGGAGCCGGTGCTGGTGTCCGGCACCGATGGCGTCGGTACCAAGTTGAAGCTGGCGCAGATCCTGAACCGGCACGACACCATCGGCATCGACCTGGTCGGCATGTGCGTCAACGACGTGCTGGTGCAGGGTGCCGAGCCGCTGTTCTTCCTCGACTATTTCGCCACCGGCAAGCTGGACGTCGACACCGCCGTGGCCGTGGTCGGCGGCATTGCCCGGGGTTGCGAGCTGGCCGGTTGCGCGCTGATCGGCGGCGAAACCGCCGAGATGCCTGACATGTATCCGCCGGGCGAGTACGACCTGGCAGGCTTCACCGTCGGCGCGGTGGAGAAGTCGCAGATGCTGACCGGTGCGGCGATCGTTTCCGGTGACGTGGTGCTCGGCGTGGCCTCATCCGGTCCGCATTCGAACGGCTATTCGCTGGTGCGCAAGATCCTCGATCGCGCCGGCTGCACGCCGGACAACGGCGGGCTGGATCTCGACCTCGACGGGGTCAAGCTGGTCGATGCGCTGATGGCGCCGACCACCATCTATGTGAAGTCGATGCTGCACCTGCTGAAGAGCGGAACCGTGCACGGCATGGCCCACATCACCGGCGGCGGCCTCAAGGAAAACATCATCCGCGTGGTGCCCGACGGCCTCGGCATCGCGCTGGACGCATCCGCCATCACGCTGCCGCCGGTGTTCGACTGGCTGATGCGCGAAGGCAACGTGGCACGCGAGGAAATGTGGCGCACCTTCAACTGCGGCATCGGCTTCACGGTGATCCTGCCGCAGGACGCCGTGGCGTCCGCATCGGCGCTGCTGGCCACGCATGGCCTGGCCAGTGCGGTGATCGGCGAAGTGGTGCCGGCGCAGGGCGACGAGCGCGTACATATCGGCTGAGGCATCGTGCCAACCCGCGTTGCGCCGGACATCGTTCACCCTGAGCGAGGCGCAGCGAGGCCGAAGGCACCGCCGTGCCGGGCCCTTCGACTCCGATCCAGCGGATCTACGCTCAGGGCGAACGACAGAGAACCACCCCATGTCATCTCCCTCCCGCATCGCCGTCCTCGCTTCAGGCCGCGGCAGCAACCTCGCCGCGCTGCTCGCCGCGCGCGAACGCGGCGACCTGCCGGTGGATTTCGTGCTGGTTGCCAGCGACAAGGCCGGCGCCGGCGCACTGCGCCTGGCCGAGGCGGCCAACATCCCCACGCTGGCGCTCGATCCGCGCAGCTATCCCGACCGTCGCGCGTTCGACCATGACCTGTTCGCCCGTCTCGCCGCCAGCGGGGCCGAATGGCTGGTGCTGGCCGGCTTCATGCGCATCCTCGACGGCGAGGCGCTGACGCCGTGGATCGGCCGGATGATCAACATCCATCCTTCCCTGCTGCCCAAATACCGCGGTCTGCATACCCATCGCCGCGCGCTCGAAGCGAACGACCGCGAGCACGGCGCCAGCGTGCACTTCGTCACGGCCGAGCTGGACGGCGGCCCGGTGATCGCGCAGGCGCGCCTGTCGATCGAAGCCGGCGACGACGAGCAGCAACTGGCGCAGCGCCTGTTGCCGCTGGAGCACCGGTTGTTGCCCGCCGTGCTGGGCCTGCTGGTCAGCCAGCGGCTGCAATGGCACGAGCACGCGCCGCTTTTCGACGGCCAGCCCCTGCTGAGGCCGCTGACGCTGGGCGACGACGGTCAGCTGTCGACGAAGTGATCCGCGGTTCAGCCCGCCACCGGCAGACTCGGCGCATGACTATCCGAACCGCGTTTGCCCCGCTACTCGGCCTCGGCCTGCTGCTCTCGATGCAGGCCGCCATCGCCACGACTCCCCCTGCCTTCACCGCCATTTACAACGTGTCCCAGGGCGGCGAACCGATGGGCGTTGCCACCATCACGCTGCGCGCCGCCGGCAATGGCGAATGGATCTACAGCAAGGACGTCAAAAGCACCGGCGGACTGGCGGCCATGCTCGGCGCCAGCATGAAGGAGACTTCGCGCTTCCGCTGGAAAGGCGATGTGCCCGAAGCGATCGGCTACGACTACCAGTTGCAGACAGGCATCAAGAACAAGCAGCGGCACTTGTCGGTGGACTGGACCACGCATCAGGTGACCGTCGACGAGGGCAAGGGCGCACAAGCCTATCCGGCCAGCCCCGGCATGGTCGAACGCAATACCACGGCGCTGGCGCTGGGTTTGGCCCTGCGTGATGGCAGCCAGCAGGTCACGTTGCCGGTCGCCGTGCGCCAGCAGGTACAGACGCAGAGTTTCAAGGTCACCGGCAAGGAAACCATCAAGGTCCCCGCCGGCAGTTTCAACGCCGACCGGATCGACCGCACCGACGCCGAGCGCGGCTTCAGCGCGTGGTACGTGCCGGCTCGTTATCCGCTGCCGGTGAAACTGTCGCAGCACGATGGCGGTGATCTGACGATGGAGCTGGTGAGCTACCAAGCCAACTCCGGCTGACCTCGGACTTGCTCCCGCTCAACAAGAAAAAGCCCGGCGATGCCGGGCTTTCTCCTTCCTGGCGTTGACCCGCTCAGTTCGGCAGGCGGCGTATCTTCGCGCCGAGCACGCCAAGTTTTTCCTCGATGTTCTCGTAGCCGCGGTCGATGTGGTAGACGCGATCGACGATGGTGTCGCCCTTGGCCACCAGGCCGGCCAGCACCAGGCAGGCCGAGGCGCGCAGGTCGGTGGCCATGATCGGTGCACCGCTCATCTGGGCGACCCCCTGCACGATCGCGGTATTCCCTTCCAGGCGGATGTCCGCGCCGAGCCGCTGCAGTTCGTGCGCGTGCATGAAGCGGTTCTCGAACACCGTCTCGGTGACTATGCCGGTGCCTTCGGCCACGCAATTGAGTGCAGTGAACTGGGCCTGCATGTCGGTGGGGAACGCCGGGTACGGCGCCGTGCTGATGTTGACCGCCTTCGGTCGACGCCCGCCCATGTCCAGCTCGATCCAGTCGTCGCCGGTGGAGATGTGCGCACCAGCTTCTTCCAGCTTGGCCAGCACGGCGTCGAGCGTGTTGGCCCGCGCGTGCCGCGTGCGCACCTTGCCGCCCGTCATGGCCGCGCCCACCAGAAAAGTGCCGGTCTCGATGCGGTCGGGCAGCACTTCGTACTCGGCGCCGTGCAGACGCTCGACCCCATGGACCACCATGGTCGACGTGCCGGCGCCTTCGATCTGGGCACCCATCGCGATCAGGCAGTGGGCCAGGTCGACCACTTCGGGTTCCTGCGCGGCGTTCTCGATCACCGTGGTGCCCTGCGCCAGGGTGGCGGCCATCATGATGTTCTCGGTACCGGTGACGGTGACCATGTCCATCACGATGCGTGCGCCCTTCAGCCGCGACGCCTTCGCCTTGATGTAGCCGTTCTCGACGGTGATCTGGGCACCCAGCGCCTGCAGGCCGCGGATGTGCTGGTCGACCGGACGCGAACCGATCGCGCAGCCACCCGGCAGCGACACCTCGGCCTGGCCGAAGCGCGCCACCAGCGGGCCGAGCACCAGGATCGAGGCGCGCATCGTGCGCACCAGGTCGTAGGGCGCCACGCAGGTGCTGGTGGTACGCGGGTCGACATGCATCTTCATGCGGTCATCCAGCACCAGCTGCACGCCCATCTGGCCGAGCAGCTCGATGAAGGTGGTGACGTCGTGCAGGTGCGGCACGTTGCCGATGCTGACCGGCTCATCGGCCAGCAGGCAGGCGGCAAGTATCGGCAGCACGGCGTTCTTGGCGCCGGAAATGCCGACCTCGCCATGGAGCGGCGTGCCGCCACTGATCAGGATCTTGGCCATCGTTGTCCTTGGTAAACAGGAGGGGGAAGTGCGGCTGCAGCCATCAACGGCGCGCCGTGGCTTCCTCGGGTGTCAGGGTTTTCAGCGCCAGCGCATGGATCGCGCCGCCCATCAGCTCACCCAGCGTGGCATACACCAGCCGATGCCGCGCCAGCGGCAACTTGCCAGCGAACTGGCTGGCCACCACGGTGGCCTCGAAATGCACGCCATCGGCGCCGCTGACCTCCGCCTGCGCGCCGGGCAGGCCATTTTCGATCATTGCCTGGATGCTGGCTGGGTCCATCGGGTGTTCCATGCGGGAGCTTCCGTCGGCAGCGAGGTGGATTCCCGGTCGCCGGAATCCATTGCGCTGACTTATGACGTTAAAATGCGGACATGCCATGGTAATGGAAATCCGCTGGCGCAGAAATGACGGCGGTTCCTGATCACTGCCACCGGCATCATTTTCGCCCCGGCTTCAGCGGTATCCGCCCCCTTTCCCGAGTGTCCATGAACGCACGTATCGCCCCGCCTGCCCCGATCGACCTGGACCCGGATGCCATCATGCGCAGCGCGCGCGCGGTCATCGCCACCGAGGCGGAAGCGGTGCACGCGTTGCAGCCGCGGATCGGCGCCCCGTTCGTCGAAGCCTGCCGGCTGATCCTTGCCTGCCGCGGCCGCGTGGTGGTCAGCGGCATGGGCAAGTCCGGCCACATCGGGCGCAAGATCGCCGCCACACTGGCCTCGACCGGCACGCCGGCGTTCTTCGTCCATCCGGGCGAGGCCAGCCATGGCGACCTCGGCATGATCACGCCGCAGGATGTCGTGCTGGCGCTGTCCTATTCCGGCGAGACCGACGAATTGCTGCTGATCCTGCCGGTGATCAAGCGCCAGGGCATTCCCTTGATCGCGATCACCGGCAAGCCGGATTCCTCGCTGGCCACCGAGGCGGACGTGCATCTGGACGGCAGCATCTCCAGCGAAGCCTGCCCGCTGGGCCTGGCGCCGACCACCAGCACCACCGTCGCGCTGGTGCTGGGCGATGCGCTGGCGATCGCACTGCTGGAAGCGCGCGGCTTCACCTCCGACGATTTCGCCCGCTCCCACCCCGCCGGCAGCCTGGGCCGCCGGCTGCTGCTGCATATCGCCGACGTGATGCACAAAGGCGACGACGTGCCACGGGTGGCGCCGGACGCCAGCCTTACCGCCGCCCTGGTCGAGATGACTCGCAAGCACCTGGGCATGACCGCCGTGGTCGATGCCGACCAGCGCCTGCTCGGCGTATTCACCGATGGCGACCTGCGCCGCGCGCTGGACGACGACGGCGTCGACCTGCGCGGCGCCACCGTGGCGGAATTGATGACCCGCGGCCCCAAGACGATCGCCGCCGACAAGCTGGCAGCCGAGGCGGCCCAGCTGATGGAGAAGTACCAGATCCATGCGTTGCTGGTGGTCGACGATGAACGGCGCGTGGTCGGTGCGTTGAACATTCATGATCTGCTCCGCGCGCGCGTGGTCTGATCGCCCGTTCACTCTCCTCCCGGCACGAGCCCACTCCATGTACCTGGCCGACCTTCCCGCCGACATCCTCGCCCGCGCCGCCAAGATCCGGCTGGCGGCGTTCGACGTGGACGGCACGCTGACCGACGGGCGTCTGTGGTACGGCGAGGACGGCCGCGAAACCAAGGTCTTCCACGTGCACGACGGGCTCGGCCTGAAGCGGCTGCAGGCCAACGGTGTGCAGGTGGCGCTGATCACCGCGCGGATCAGCCATCCAGTCGCCCTGCGTGCCGAGGAGCTGGACATCACCCACGTTTATCAAGGCCAGGGCGACAAGCGCGGCTGTCTGCTCGAGCTGATCGACGCGCTGCAGCTGACGCCCGAACAGGTTGCCTTCGTCGGCGACGACCTGCCCGACCTGCCGCCGATGGGCCTGGCCGGACTGGCGGTGGCCGTGGCCAATGCGCATCCGTGGGTGGCCGAGCAGGCGCACTGGCAGACCCGCCATGCTGGCGGCATGGGCGCCGCGCGCGAGGTGTGCGACCTGATCCTGCATGCACAGGGGAAAAGCGACGCCGAGCGGGAGCGCTGGCGGTGAATCTGCGCGCCTACCTGCGCGACCGGCGACTGCCGGCCGCGACGCTCGCCGTCGCGCTCGCCGCGGGCATGGCCCAACTGCTGTTGTGGTGGTTCGGGCCGGCACCGCGAACCCATGACTTCGTCGGCCCGCCGCGCTCGGGTTACACGCTGACCAATGCGCGGGTGACCGAATACAACGCCGAGGGGCGGCCCAGCTTCCACCTGCAGACGCCGCACCTGGAGCGTCGCGAGGGCGACGATTCGCTGTACCTCAACTCGCCGACCTTCCAGTTGCCGCCCAAGCAGCCGGGCGTGCCGGACTGGCAGGGCGAGTCGCTGTATGGCTGGGTCAACAAGGGCGGCACCCAGCTCAAGCTGCAGGGCCCGGTCAACATGCACCGGCCGGCGTTTGGCGAAACCCCGGCCGCCGAGATCCATACCGCCGACGTCAGCGCGTGGCCGAAGGAAAACCGCCTGGAAACCGCGGCACCGGCGCAGATGGTGCAAGGCGGCACTAGAATCAGCGGTATCGGCATGCGTGCCAACCTCAACGACAAACACCTGGAGCTGCTCGATGATGTCCATGCCACGTTCCCGCCGCGCCAGCGCAAGCGCTAGGTTCGCGCTTGCCGCCGCGGCATTGGGCCTGCTCGCGGCCCAGCCCGCGCTGGCGCGGAAAAGCGACCGCCAGCAGGAAATGCACGTCGCGGCGAAGCATTTCGACGGTTTCCAGAAACCCAACAGCGTCAGCACGCTGACCGGCAACGTGGTGATCACGCAGGGCACGCTGAAAGCCACCGGCGCCCAGGCCAAGGTGTATTTCGATGCCGAAAGCCAGATCAGCCGTGTCGTCATCACCGGCAGCCCGGCCCATCTCGAGCAACTGGACGAGAACAACAACCTCGTGCTCGGCGACGCGGCCACGCTGGACTACGACAATCTCAAGGGCATCGCCGTGCTGAGCGGCAACGCCTCGATCACGCAGAAGGGCCGCGGCGACGCCCGCGGCGACAAGCTCACCTACAACACCGAAACCAGCGAGATGACCGGCGAAAGCGGCGGTGACGGCATGGTGCACATGACCTTCAAACCCAAGCCCAAGCCCGCCGAAGCCGCCACGCCAGCGACTCCGGCTGCAGCCGGTTCGGCACCCGGGCAGGAACACCCCTAAAAGATGCTTTCCGCCGAAGGTCTGCAAAAAAGCTTCAAGTCGCGTCAGGTCGTGCGTGATTTCGGCTTCTCGATCCGCCAGGGTGAAGTGGTCGGCCTGCTCGGCCCCAACGGCGCGGGCAAGACCACCTGCTTCTACATGGTGGTGGGCCTGATCGAAGCCGATGCCGGCATCATCAAGCTGGACAAGCGGGACATTACCGGCCTGCCGATGCATGCGCGCGCCAAGCTCGGCATCGGCTACCTGCCGCAGGAGGCCTCCGTGTTCCGGCGGCTCAGCGTGGCAGACAACATCATGGCCGTGCTGGAACTGCGCGAGGGCCTCACCGTGCAGCAGCGCACGGCCGAGCAGGAAAGCCTGCTGGACGAGTTGAAGATCGCCCACATCGCCGGACAGAAGGGCATCAGCCTGTCCGGCGGCGAACGGCGCCGGGTCGAGATCGCCCGCGCGCTGGCGGCGAAGCCGCGCTACATGCTGCTGGACGAACCGTTCGCCGGCGTCGATCCGATTTCGGTCGGCGAGATCCAGCGCATCGTACGCCACCTGAAGGAGCGCGGCATCGGCGTGCTGATCACCGACCACAACGTGCGCGAGACGCTGGGCATCTGCGATCGCGCCTACATCCTGAACGAGGGCGAGGTGCTTTCGCGCGGCACGCCGGCCCACATCCTCGCGGATGAACGGGTGCGCGAGGTCTATCTGGGGCGCGAGTTCCGCCTCTGAGGCACCTGTCGCGGTTTGCTTCCGGCATGTTGAATGGCTATGGCTGCCCCTGCGGGCACGCGTTAGGATGGACGCGATTTCCTTCGATACGGCTGGCATGAAACCCGCACTGCAGTTTCGCCTCCACCAGCAGCTGACCCTGACGCCGCAATTGCAGCAGGCTATCCGCCTGCTGCAGCTGTCGCAGCTGGAGCTGGAAGCGGAGCTGCGGCAGATCGCCGAAAGCAACCCGTTGCTGGAATTCGCCGAGGAAATCGAGGACGAAGAGGCCATCGACACCGCCCAGTCCGAAAGCGAGTACCCCAGCGCCGAAAGCGTCGCCGCCACCAGCGCCAGCGAGCACGACCACGACGACGTCAGCGATTGGGCCGACGGCGGTGGTGTCGCCGAATCGCCCATCGACTTTTCCAGCAGCAGCATCAGCAGTGGCGCCGGCTCGCGCAACGACGAGGATTTCGAGCCGCAGAATGCCGCGCCGGAAACCCTGCAGCAGCATCTGCTGTGGCAACTCAACCTGGCCTCGTTCAATCCGCGCCAGCACCTGATCGCCACGGTGTTGATCGACGCGCTGAACTCCGCCGGCTATCTCGCCGAAGGCATGGACGCGGTTCTTGCCGCGCTGCCTGCCAACCTCAACGCCACCATCGAGGAGATCGATGCCGTGCGCCGCCGGCTGCAGGGCTTCGACCCCGCCGGCGTGGGCAGCCTCGACCTGCGCGACTGCCTGCGGGTGCAACTGGAGCAGTTCGACCCGGCAACACCGCAACGCGAGCTGGCGCTGCGCATGGTCGACACCGAACTGGAACTGCTCGCGCGCAACGACATCGCACGACTCGCGCGCCGCCTGCGCGCCAGCGAAGACGACGTGACGGCCGCCGCCGTATTGATCCGCAGCCTCGACCCGCGTCCGGGTGCGGCGCTCGACGCCACCCCGGTGGAGTACGTCGCGCCGGATGTATACGCCGTGCGCGACGGCAGCCGCTGGCGGGTCAGCCTGAACGCCGACGCCCAGCCCCGGCTGGGCCTCAACCAGCACTACTGTGGCCTCATCGCCAAGGCGCGCGGCGAGGACGCCAGCTGGATGCGCGGCCAGCTGCAGGAAGCGCGCTGGCTGATCAAGAGTCTGGAATCGCGCGCCGAGACCCTGCTCAAGGTCGCCGACGCCATCGTGCGGCGGCAGAGTGCATTCCTCGATTACGGCCCCGAAGCGATGCATCCGCTGGTGCTGCGCGAGGTGGCCGAGGAAGTGGGCATGCATGAATCCACCATCTCGCGCGTCACCACCCGCAAATACCTGCATACCCCACGTGGCACGTTCGAGCTGAAGTATTTCTTTTCCAGCGGCGTCTCCACCGAGGATGGCGGCAGCGCGTCGGCCACCGCCATCCAGGCCATGTTGCGCAAGCTGATCGAGGCCGAGGACGTGCGCAAGCCGCTGTCCGACCTGGCGATCGCCGAGGAACTGCAGCGCAAGGGCATCCAGGTGGCGCGCCGCACCGTCGCAAAATACCGGGAGGGGCTGCGCATTCCCACGTCCAGCGAACGCCAGCGCGCCAGCTGAGTCACAACGCACACAGACGCGGGAACTTGGTTATCCCAAAAGCGTTCCCATACCTGTAACTGACCGATCGACGATGCGCCGCAGCCGCTCCGGCCACGGCACGTCCACCCCCGCCGCGAAAAGCGGCACTGCACCACCAGAGGAGGCGCCCCATGCAATTCCAACTCAGCGGCCAGCAGATTGAAGTCACCCCGGCCCTGCGCGACCACGCCACCGCCAAGCTCGACCGCCTCACCCGCCTCGACGAAAAACTGATCAGCCTTGCGATCGTGCTGTCCGTCGACAAACTCCAGCAACGGGCCGAGGGCACGCTGGGCGTGGTCGGCGCCACCCTGCATGCCGAGGCCACCGAGCTCGACATGTACGCATCCATCGATGTGCTGTTCGACAAGCTGGTCAACCAGTTGCGCAAGCATCGCGAGAAAGTCAGCGACAAGCATCAACAGGAGGCGCGTGAAGCGCGCCAGTACGGCTGATCCCCCTGCGGCCCGCCTTGGCGGGCCGCTTCCGTTGCCAGGGCCGCCCGCGGCGGCCCGCCCCGTTGCAAAGGCGCGTGATTCCCCAAGCTGGCACAATGGTCGTGCCGCCGCAGTTGCCCACCGGGCTTCCCTTGCGGCGCAAAGGATCTTCGCTTGGACCGCATCAGCGCACGACAACTCTACGATGGCGTCCACGAACGCATGGCCCTGCGCTGGGTGTCGGGCATGCGCGGGGAATCACGCGTGCTCGAGCCGGGCGCGGCGCAGGCGCGCCGGCCATCGTTGATTGGCTACCTCAACGTCATCTACCCGAACAAGATCCAGATCATCGGGTCGGAGGAGCTGAATTTCCTCGATTCGCTGGACTCGCGCCAGCGCTGGGAGGTCATGCACAAGGTCGCCGCCTACCAGCCGGTGGCGCTGATCGTGACCAAGGACCAGACCGTGCCAGCCGACCTGCGCGAGGTCGCCGAGGAAACCAACACGCCGCTATGGATCAGCCCCAAGCGCGGCCACGAGCTGCTGACCTATCTGCAATACCATCTGGCGCGCATGCTGGCAGCCAAGACCACCCTGCATGGCGTGTTTCTGGAAGTGTTCTCGATCGGCGTGCTGATCACCGGCGAAGCCGGCTCCGGCAAGAGCGAGCTGGCGCTGGAACTGATCAGCCGCGGGCACCGACTGGTGGCCGACGACGCCACCGAGTTCACCCTTATCGCCCCGGACGTGATCGACGGCAATTGTCCGGAACTGCTGCAGGATCTGCTGGAAGTGCGCGGCCTGGGCGTGCTGAACGTGCGCGAGATGTTCGGTCACATGTCGGTCAAGCCGTCCAAATACCTGCGCCTGGTGATCCACCTCAAGCCCCTGCGGGACGGCGAGGACAGCGATGCACTGACCCGGCTTACCGGCGACATCGGCCATCGCGAGATATTCGACGTGCAGGTACCGATGATCACCATTCCGGTGGCCTCCGGACGCAACCTGTCGGTGCTGGTCGAGGCCGCCGTGCGCAGTCACGCGCTCAAGAGCAAAGGCATCGATCCGGCGCAGACCTTCATAGATCGCCAGGCACACCAGTTGCGCCGGCTGCCTCCATGGTGAACGCATGAGCGACAACAGCAAGTCCCAGATCAATCCGCTGGTTGATCCGCGCGAGATCCACCTGATCGTGCTGACCGGAATGTCCGGCGGCGGCAAGACGGTGGCGCTGCGTGCGCTGGAGGACCTGGAGTTTTATTGCGTCGACAACCTGCCTTCGGCCCTGGTGCCGCAATTGGTCAACGCGGTGATCGAGGGCAACAGCAAGCACCGGCGCATCGCGGTGGGCGTGGACGTGCGCAACCGCGGCACCGATTTCGCCCACATGCCGACCGTGCTGTCGGACCTGGCCGCGGCCGGCGTGCAGGTGCACCTGATTTTCCTGGACTGCCGCGACGAGGTGCTGATCAAGCGCTATTCGGAAACCCGCCGGCGCCATCCGCTGGCCACCCGCGGGCTGTCGCTGGCCGACGCGATCGTGGAAGAACGCCGGCTGCTGCGCCCGCTGATGGCCATCGCCGAAAAGGTGATCGACTCCAGCGAGCTCAACGTGCACCAGTTGCGTCGCCTGGTCGCCACCGGCTACGCCCAGGCGACCGAAGGGCTCACGTTGATGTTCCAGTCGTTCGCCTTCCGCCGCGGCCTGCCGCTGGATGCGGATTTCGTGTTCGACGCGCGCTGCCTGCCGAATCCGCATTGGCATCCGCGCCTGCGTCCGTTGTCGGGAAAGGACGCCGCGGTGCGCGAATTCCTCGACGCGGAACCTCTCGTCGGCGAGTACTTCACCGACACCGCGCGCTGGCTGGACGCCTGGCTGCCGCGTTTCGAGCAGGACGATCGCAGCTACGTGACCATCTCGGTCGGTTGCACCGGCGGCCGGCATCGTTCGGTCTACCTGGTCGAGAAGCTCGCCGCGTACTATCGCGATCGTCGCGAAGGCGTGCTCACCTTCCATCGCGAGCTCGAATGATGGGCACGCCGGCTTGCCCTTTCGCCGCAGGTCGCCACGCATGAGCGTCGGCGTGCTGCTGATGACGCACGAGGCGGTCGGCAAGGCGCTGATCTCCGCCGCGCATCACGTGATGCCGCGGCTGCCGCTGCGGGTGGCGGCGGTCGAGGTGCCACCCGAAGCCGACCCCGACGTGATGCGCACGCTCACCGCACACCACGCGCGTGAACTGGACCAGGGCGACGGCGTGCTGATCCTGGCCGATCTCTATGGCGCGACGCCATGCAACATCGGATTGTCGCTCGGCGCTTTGGGCATCCATCTTCGCTGCGTCTCCGGCCTCAACCTGCCGATGCTGCTGCGCGTACTCAACTATGCGGAAAAACCACTGGACGAACTGGCCGAAATCGCCGCCAGCGGTGGCCGCGGGGGAATCTTCATCGATCATGCTTGAGCAGGAAGTTGTCATCACCAACAAACTCGGCCTGCACGCCCGCGCCTCGGCCAAACTGGTGCAACTGGTGCAGGGTTTCAAGGCCACCGTATGGCTGATCAGCAAGGGCCGCGAGGTCAACGCGCAGAGCATCATGGGTGTGATGATGCTGGCTGCCGGGCTCGGCAGCACGCTGACCATCCGCGCCGAGGGTCCGGACGAGCAGGCCGCGCTGGCTGCGGTGGCCGCACTGTTCGAGCGAAAGTTCGACGAGGGAGCGTGATCCACATGGGCATGGGGCATCGGGCATCGGTAACGAGCAAAGCCGGGAGCATGAGGCTTACGGTGAAATGCCGGCCCGCGCGCGCCGAGCTTTCGGCGAGCCCTGATGTCCGATGCCCGGCTCCTGCCTCCGCAGGGAGCCATCCATGAGGCATCTGCTCAACGGCACGGTTGCGGCACACGGCATGGCGCTCGGCCGCGCCCGGCTGGTGCAGCCGAGCCGGTACAGCGTCGATACCCGGCCGCTGGCCGAGGACGAGATCGACGAGCAGCTCGAACTGCTGCATCGCGCGCTGGACACGGCACGGCAGGAACTGCACGAGCTGCGCGGCAAGCTCCACGGCGCGCTGGCGCGGGAGGTCAACGAGTTCATCGACGCGCACAGTCTGCTGCTGGACGATGCCGAGCTGCTGCGCGGCCTCGACGACCTGGTGCGCATCGGCCACTATCGCCCGGGCGCCGCACTGAAAAAGCAGCGCGATCGGCTCTCGGCGGTGTTCGAGGCGATGGACGATCCCTATCTGCGTAGTCGCAAGGAAGACGTCGAGCAGGTGATCAACCGGGTGATCTCCGCGCTGCAGCGGCAGACCAGCCCGGAGGAACGCAAGCTGGCCGCGCGCGTGGGCGAGATCCTGATCGCCGACACCATCGCGCCGGCCGACATGGCGCAGCTGGCCGGCAACGGGCTGCTCGGCGTGGTCGCCAGCTCCGGCAGTGTGTATTCGCACAGCGCGATCCTGGCGCGCAGCCTCGGCCTGCCGATGCTGGTGGGCGCGCGCGATGCGCTGTCGAACATCCATGATGACGACCTGATCCTGCTCGATGCCGAACGTGGCGAAGCGGTGGTACACCCCACCGCACAGGATCTGTCGCGCTACCGCGCCTGGCAACGCGAGGCAGTGATCGAAGGGCGCCGCCTGGCCAAGTTGGCCAATGCGCCCACGCGCACCCGCGACGGCGTCGATATCTGCCTTCTCGCCAACGCCGAAACGCCGGCCGACGTGGCCATGGCACGCGCGCGCGGAGCCGACGGCGTCGGCCTCTACCGCACCGAATTCCTGTTTCTCAAGCACAAGGGGCTGCCGTCCGAAGACGAACAGTTCATCGCCTATCGCGACCTGGTGATGGGCATGGGCGGGTTGCCGGTGACCATCCGCACGCTGGATCTGGGTGCAGACAAGGCCGACGCCGCCGGCCTGGTGGTGCGCGGCGAGGACAATCCGGCGCTGGGCGTGCGCGGCGTGCGCCTGTCGCTGCGCTACCCGGCGGTGTTCACCACCCAGATCCGCGCGATCCTGCGCGCCGCCTGCTACGGCCCGGTGCGCGTGCTGGTGCCGATGGTGACCCAGCCGGACGAACTGATCGCGGTGCGCACGCTGTTCAAGCTGGCGCGGCAGGACCTGAAGCGCGAAGCCATCGACCTGCCGGAGAAGCTGCCGCTGGGCGCCATGATCGAGGTGCCGGCGGCAGCGATCAACGTGCGCGCCCTGCTGGAGTACGCCGACTTCCTGGCCATCGGCACCAATGACCTGGCCCAGTACGTGCTGGCCACCGACCGCGGCAACGACGCGCTGGAAAACATCTACAACCCGCTGCAGCCGGCATTGCTGCGGCTGATCTCGCACGTGCTCAGCGCCGGCCGCCGCGCCGGGAAACCGGTCAGCCTGTGTGGCGAGATCGCCGGTGACGTGAACTTCACCGCGCTGCTGCTGCTGCTTGGCCTCAACGAATTCAGCATGCACCCGGCGCAGATCCTGCAGGTGCGTGACCGCCTCGGCACGCTCGACCACGCCAACCTGCGCCGCCACGCCGCGCAGTTGCTGCGCGCGCATACGCACGAGCAGGCCGAGGCGATGTTGAACGACATCGTGGGCGCGCCGCCGGGCTGAAGCTCATCGTTTCCGACGGCATCGACTGACCGTTCCGGTCACTGCCAATTTGTCACGAATTGTTCGAGCTCCCTTTACATTTCCCGGCGCATTGTCAGCGGCCAGGGGAAAGCAGCAGTGTGCGCGTTCAGACCGCCCGGACTTCGGCACGGCTCCTCCGCGCATCTCACGAAACCGATCACGGCCAGAGGGAGTCCCCACCATGAAAAAATATCTATACGCTCTACTTCTCGGCGGCTTGCTGGGGGCATGCCTGATGCCCTCGCTGGCCGCAGCGCAGGATGCCTTCGAAGGCACCTGGAAGATCGACGTGAGCAAGGCGAAGATGCCGCAGAAGCCGGACGTCCTGCTGTTGCAGAATGGCAGGTACGAGTGCAAGACCTGCGTCCCGCCGATAGCCATCAAGGCAGACGGCACGGATCAGAAAGTCACCGGCCATCCGTATTTCGACATGATTGCCGTGAAGATCGTCGACGATCACACCGTCCAGGAAACGCACAAGAAGGGCGGCAAGGTCGTCGCCACGTCGCAAACCGTGGTGGCGCCCGACGGGAAGACTGCAGCGTTCGAATTCAGCGACAGCAGCAACACGAATGCCGACCCGGTGACGGGCAAGGGCACCATGAGCCGTGTTGCCAAGGGTCCCGCCGGGGCACATGCGCTGTCCGGCTCCTGGCGAACGACGAGCTACGGGGATGTCTCGGACAACGCGCTGACCTTCACCTACAAGGTCGATGGCGACAACCTGAGCATGACCAGCCCCACCGGCCAGTCCTACAGCGCGAAAACAGATGGCTCGGATGCGCCCTACATGGGCGATCCCGGAACCACCAGCGTCTCGGTGAAGAAGCTCGGCAAGAACGCCCTGCAGGAAACCGACAAGCGGGACGGCAAGGTCATCAGCGTCTCGAAAATGACGGTCGCGGCCGACGGCAAGACGATGAAGATCGCCGTCAGTGACAAGCTCCACGGGACCACCATGTCGTTCGTGGCGATGAAACAGTAAGCCCGCCGCGGGCTCCCGGCGCCGGTCGCCGGAGCCGATGGGGGAATTTCGCGGGTAGCCGCGTGCGGCAGACTCAGCCGTCGAAGCCGATGCCCTCCAGAAACGCGTCCAGCAACGCTCCGCGATACTTCTGCCGGTGCAGCAGCAGCGAGAGCTTTCGGCGCAGGTCGAGGAACGGTGTCTTCAGCGCCTTCAGCCGCCCGGTCGCCAATGCATCGGTGACCGCCACCGCCGGCAGGCAGGCGATGCCCAGCCCGGCCACCACGGCCTGCTTGATCGCCTCGATCTGGTCCAGTTCCAGCACGGTTTCGCCCGGCGGCAGCTGCGCCAGCACGCGCTCGCTGGTGGCGCGCGTGGCCGAGCCGGGTTCGCGCAGGACCCAGCGGGCGCCGGCAAAATCGGCTGGCTTCAGGCTGCGCTTGCGTGCCAGCGGATGCTCCGGCGGCGCGCACACCACCAGCAGGTCGTCGCGCCAGGGCCGCACTTGCAGCAACGGGTGTGCCACCGGCCCCTCGACGCAGCCGATGTCGAGACTGTGATCGAGCATGCCTGCCGTGATCATTTCGGTATTCGCCACCCGCAGCCGAATCGCCACCTGCGGATGCGCCCGCACGAACGTGCCCAGCAATTCGCCTACGCGGTAATTGCCTACCGTATTGCTGGCGCCGATGCGCAACTCGCCGCTCAGCGCCGCTCCTTCCTCACGGCCACGCCGGCCGAATTCGGCGTGCCGCTCCAGCAACTCCTGCGCCAGCGGCAGCAGTTCGCGGCCGCGTGCGTTAAGGCGCAGGCGACCGCGTTCGCGCGCGAACACCGGCGCATCCAGTTGCCGCTCCATCTCCGCCAGCGCCATGCTGGCCGCAGGCTGGGTAAGGTGCAATCGCCCGGCGGCGGTACGCACGCTGCCATGCAGCGCGATCTGCACGAACACCTCGAGTTGGCGCGGGCTGATATTGATCATCAGCCGATGTTATCAGCGTGGCTTATACATCCGATCACATATTCCAAGTTTTGCTGATTGATGTGCCAGCGGACAATGGCGGCATTGCCGGAGCCCATGCATGACCACCTCGTCCATCGCCCCCCTGATCCGCCCCACGTTGCGCATGCGCGCGCCCGGCCTGCTGCTGGCGGTAGGCATCGGCCTGCTGGCCCTGCTGCTGGGGCGCTGGGCGCCGCTGATCGGCGGGCCGGTGATCGGCATCGTGCTGGGTATCGTGGTGCGCAACCTGCTGTCGCCTGGCGCGCGCTACACGCCGGGCATCGCGTTTGCGGGCAAGAAGGTGCTGCAGTGGTCGATCATCGCGCTGGGCTTCGGGCTCAGCCTCAACCAAGTCGCGAAGACCGGCCTGGAGTCGCTGTCGGTCACCCTGGTGACGATGACCGTGGCCTTCCTCGCCGCGTGGTTGCTCGGCCGCTGGCTCGGCGTGCACGACAAGCTGAGAATCCTGATCGGCGTAGGCACCGCGATCTGCGGCGGCTCGGCGATCGCCGCGGTGGTTCCCATCATCCGCCCCGACGACCACGACACCGCGTTCGCGATCTCCACCATCTTCCTGTTCAACCTGGTCGCCGTGCTGCTGTTCCCGCTGCTCGGCCACTTGATGCATCTGTCCGACCTCGGCTTCGGCCTGTGGGCCGGCACCGCGATCAACGACACCTCCTCGGTGGTTGCCGCCGGCTACAGCTACAGCCACGCCGCCGGCGACTACGCCACCATCGTCAAGCTGACCCGCGCCACCCTGATCATCCCGGTCTGCCTGGTGCTCGCTTTCGTGGTCGCTGCCCGCGAGAAGCGCAAGCATGCGCAGGCCGGCAGCGTCAGCCACTTCAGCCTCGCCAGCATCTTCCCGTGGTTCATCCTGTGGTTCCTGGTCGCCTCGGCGGTACGCACCGCCGGCCTGATCCCCGTGGCGATCCAGCCGGCGATCCACCTGCTGGCCGAGTTCCTGATCATCGTGGCGCTCACCGCGATCGGCCTGTCCGCCAACCTGCGCAAGATGGCCGCCAGCGGCGCGCGGCCGATCCTGCTGGGGTTGGGCGTGTGGATCGCGGTGGCAGTGAGCAGCCTGCTGGTGCAGTGGGTGATCGGGCAGCTGTGACGGCTGCAGCGCCAGGCATTCAAGCGCTGCGAAACACGGCAGGCCGATGCATCTCCCACGGGCCGACAGCCTGCAGCCACCGCTCTCGCGCGATGGCTGCGGTGCAGGGCCCGAGCGTGCAGATGCGGATCGCGCGCCTGGCTGCCTCCGCCCGCAGCAGGTCCAGCACGTCGCGCAGCATCGCGCCCTCGAACGGCGTGTACAGATAGAACACCGTGCCGGCTGACAGGTCGGCCACCCGCACATCCCCCTGCACGAACGTCACCTGGTCGAGATTCAGTGCGCGGGCGCAGCGCTGCGCGCACTCGACATGGGCCGATTCCCATTCGATGCCGATGCAGCGTGCGCCGGTGCAGATGGCGGCCAGCACGGGGACCTGGCCCAGGCCGGAACCGAGATCGATCAGCACGTCGCGCTCGTCGAGTGCCGTGCGGGCGATCATGTCGAAGATATGGCGCGCCGGCGTGGGTTGGTAAAACACCATCTCTGCCGACAGCCCGGCAAGCTGGAGTTCGGGTTCATCGATCTGCAGAACGCCGCTGACCAATCCGTCGAGATGGTCATAGCTTTCGCCATCGGCTGGAGTGCCTGCGTGACCCGGAGCGGTTGCGTGCGCCCATTCGAGCAGCCTGTGCGCCCCCGCGCCGCACTGGATATCCAGGCGAATGCTCTGGTAAAGCTGGCCGTCGATGGCTTCAAGCTCGGCGCGCAAGATGTCGATCCGGTGGCGAAGTCCCGCCTCCGCCGCCGCATCGGCATGAGCCTCGTGAAGCGACCCGTCGAGGCAATAAGCCTCAAGGCGGTCAAGCGCATGGCTGCGCTCACGCAGTCGATCCGGTTCACGCAGCGACCGGTCCTGTTCCAGCTCGCTGATGAAAGTTTGCAGCACGCGACTCATTCGTTGGTCATTCACTATCCCGGCGGAGGTCAGCGCCAGCGGCCATTCACGCCTTGCCCTGCTCCACCAGCGTCAATGCCACCTTGTCGCGCAGGTACACCGGCAACGCCAGCTCGGGCGCCTGCAGGTGGCCGGCCTGGAATTCGCGCAGCGCAAGCTCGGCGACATGCGCGGCCTGCGGATAGCGCAGGCCATCCGCCGAGTGCAACAGGCCGGTCAGGCGCTGGCTCAGCGAGGTGGCGTAGGTGGCCCAGCCGGTGCCGACCACCTGCCAGGCAGCGGCTTCGGGCAACACCAGCGTCCCGGCGGTACAGATGCGCTCCTCGTCCAGTGCGATCAGGCCGCCATTGTCGTCGCGGCGGTAGAAGGCGGCGTAGATCTCGCCCATGCGCGCGTCGATCACGGCGAGGATCGCGGTGCCTTCTTCCTCCGGCGCTTCCAGCGCCAGCGCGGCCAGCGAGGAAATGGTGATCACCGGCAGATCCAGCGCCAGCGCCATGCCCTGCGCCAGCGACACGCCCAGGCGCACGCCGGTGAACGCGCCAGGGCCGCGGCCCACCGCGATCGCATCCAGCGCATGGCGGCCGATGCCGGCTTCGGCCAGCAGTGCGTCGGCCATCGGCAATACCAGCTCGGTATGCCGGCGCGGCGCGATCTCGCTGCGGGCGATCAGTTCGTCACCGTGGATCAGGGCGACGGAGCAGGCTTCGGTGGCGGTTTCGATCGCGAGCAGGTTCATGATTTGTCCATGATAGCGGCTGGCGCCTCGGTCGGTTCGGATGACGTCGGTACGTACGCGTGCCAATCGATGCGGCAGGTCAGGTACATCGTCAGCGTCGACATCGATCGGCTGATCGGCCAGCACATCCAGGTCGATCGGCACCACCACGTTCGGCCACGTACCGACACGATCGGCCAACGGATCGAAGCGCACCGGCTGGCCCCCAGCACCTTGGCCGTGACCGTCTGTATCCATGTGACCATGTCCTGCACTCCTTAATCATTCGGAGCGTCCATTGCAGCAATGGGCGCGGCAGCTCAGCGGGCAATCGCGGGAAAAACGCGGGCAATCCGGCGACCCTCGCCTGTCGCGCAACGTGAATCCCATTACCTGCGGCGTAATCGCCAGACCGTCGAACCGGTCGCAAGCTGTGTCCACCCACCAACGGAGCACATGCCATGACCGCCACCCGCCAACTCGTCGAACGCTATCTGCAAGGCTGGAACGAGACCGATCCGTTGCGCCGCCGCGCGCTGATCGAAGACGTCTACGCTGAACACGCCGCCTATGTCGATCCCATGATCGAAGCGCGCGGCTGGGAGGCGATCGACGCGACCATCGCCGCGGTGCAGGACATGTTCCCCGGCCATGTATTCACCCTAGCCGGCGACGTCGATGCGCACCACGATATCGCACGTTTCCAATGGCACCTGGCCGAGCCGGGCGCGGACGAACCGCTGGTGATCGGCTTCGACGTCGCCGTGCTGGATGCGGGCCGCATCCGCCAGGTGCACGGCTTCCTCGACAAGGTGCCGGTTGCCGCTTGAGGACGACGCACCGCCGTTATAGCCACCTTCGCAAGAGGATTTTCGCCATGAGCCATTTCGACACCAGCGATCGCACCCGCCTTTTCTATCGCGACTGGGGCAGCGGCCGGCCCATCGTGTTCGTCGCTTCGTGGGCGCTGGACTCGCGCGCCTGGGGATCGCACATGCAGTACTTCAACGCGCTGGGTTGCCGCTGCATCGCGATGGATCGCCGCGGCCATGGCCGTTCCGACGATCCCGGCCGCGGCTACCACTACGACCGCCTCGCCGACGACCTGGCCGAACTGCTCGATCACCTGGATCTGCGCGAGGTCACCCTGGTTGCCCACTCGATGGCCACCGGCGAATGCACGCGCTACCTCACTCGCCACGGCAGCGATCGTATCGCCCGCGTGGTGTACCTGGCTCCGGTGGCGGCAAGCTATCTCGACGGTAGCCGCGACGCCTGCAGCATGGACAGCGTCACCGCCGAACCGGTGCTGGCCGACATGCGCCGCGACCTGCCGAAATGGCTGGCCGACAGCGCCGACGGCTTCTTCCTGCCTGCCGAAACCGGCACCTCGCCGGACACCATTCGTCACACCATCGACATGGTGCTCGACGCCTCGCTGCACGCGCTGATCGAGTGCTTCCGTGCCAAGTACGTGGATCAACGCGACGAACTGCGCGCCATCGACGTGCCGCTGCTCGTCGTGCATGGCGACCGCGACGTCAGCGAGCCGGTGCAACAGGGCCGCGCCATCGCGGCGCTGGTGCCGCATAGTCGCTACCTCGAATACGCCGGCGCGCCGCACGGCCTGTATCACACACACTTCGAGCGACTCGTCGCCGACATGTTCGCCTTCATGCGGGACACGCCGACCGCCGTGCACGCGGGAACCTCGCACCGACAAGCAGCTGCATGACCGCGGCCGCGCACCACGGCACGGACGCGCACTGGCATCATCACGCCATGAACGCCCTGCCCAGCGACACCACACGCCCCGTCGGCGACCTGCTGCGAGAATGGCGGCGCCATCGACGCCTGAGCCAGCTCGACCTTGCCAGCGGCGCGGAAATCTCCACCCGGCACCTGAGCTTCGTCGAGTCGGGCCGCTCGCAACCGAGCCGCGACATGATCCTGCACCTGGCCGAATATCTCGACGTGCCGCTGCGCGAGCGCAATGTCCTGCTGATCGCCGCTGGCTTCGCCCCGGCGTTCAAGGAGCGCCGGCTGGACGACCCCGCACTCGCCACCGCGCGAGCCACTGTCGACCTGCTGCTGCAAGGGCTGGAGCCGTATCCAGCGCTCGCCGTCGATCGCCACTGGCAACTCGTCGCCAGCAACCAGGCCACGCTGCGCCTGTTGACCGGCGTGGCTCCCGAACTGCTGCAGCCGCCGGTGAATGTATTGCGTCTGAGCTTGCATCCCGCCGGCCTCGCTCCGCGTATCCGAAACCTGCAGCAATGGCGCGCCCACCTGCTGCATCGCCTGCGCCAGCAAATCGATGCCAGCCACGACCCGCAACTCATGGTCCTGTTGCGCGAATTGCAGGCACTACCCGCGCCATCACTCGATGCGGCCGCCGAAGTCGCCATACCCGCCGCCATCGCCGTACCGATTCAACTGGAGGTCGACGGCGTCGTGCTTTCCATGCTCAGCACCACCACCGTCTTTGGCAGTCCGGTCGACATCACCCTCGCTGAACTGGCGCTGGAAGCGTTCGTGCCGGCCGATGCTGAAACGGCGGAGCAGTTGCGCAGGATGGCCTTGTCGTGTCAATGAAGCTTCGCACCATACGCACGGTCACGCGTCACGCGGTACGACCGTCGCTGAACTGGCCAAGCCCGGCCAGCAACTTCGGGCCGGTGACGGTGCCGCGGAGTCAGTACCTGCTGCTCGGCGACGATCGCGACAACAGCATGGATTCGCGCTACTTCGGTTTCTTCCCGCGCGACGAAATCGTCGGACGCTCGCGCTACGTGGTCGCCTCGCTCAATCCCGATCATCATTACCTGCCACGCGGGGAGCGCTTCGGCGCCCCACTGGACTGACGCCTCAGGCCGCAGCCACTTCGGTACCCTGGTGGAACACGATCTCCCAGCCGTCAGGCAGCTGTCGCCAGATGGTCGAACGCCGGGTCAGCCGCGAACCCTGTCGCAACGTGTAAGTCAGCAGGTAGAGACCCGTGGCGAGCCGGCGACAGTGGAACCCGAAGGTCTCCCATACATCCGGTTCGGGCGAATCGCGTCGCGCGTCCAGCACGTCGAGGATGTGGGCGCGGCTGTAGCGCCGCCCGGAGGCACCGATTTCCCAGAAGTCGGCGGCAGTCATGCGCTCGAAATCGGCGCGGGACGTTCCGTATTCCGGGCGGTGGAAGATCGGCTCGCGGCGGCGCAGTTCGTCGAGCACGCCGGTCAGTTCGGGGGCAGTGGCCAGATCGGGTTCCATAGCGGCGCTCATCGCATCGAGTGTGATCGTCAGGCAGCTTTCCACGGGCCTACGTCGCCGGCTGCCACAGTTCGACGCGTGTGCCTTCGGGATCCGTGATCCAGCCGAAGCGGCCGAACTCGCTGCTCTCGATGCGCTCGTCCACCTCGACGCCATCGTTGCGCAGCTGCATCAGCAGCGCATCGAGATCATCGACGCGGAAGTTGATCATGTAGGGCTGGGAGCCCGGTCCGAAATAGGTGGTGCCGGCGGCAAAGGGCGACCACAGCGCGTAGCCCGCACGCTGTTCGTCTTCGTTGAAGCGCACGCCGCCCCAGTCCTCGACGCTCAGCCCCAGATGTTTCGCGTACCACGCCGAGAGTGCGGCGGGATCGCGGGATTTGAAGAAGACGCCGCCGAGCCCGGTTACTTTCGCCATCGTTCGATCCTCGCTGAAGTCGGCTTGCTCTTCCCCGACACCGTCGAGGCAAGAGGGTTGGGGCGTGGGCGCGGCTGATCCGAGGTGTCCGACGCGCGACCAGCCTCACACCCCAGCCCGGCCCTCACCTCCATCGCGCGCGTCGGGGGAGAGGGCATTGGCGAAGAATACCTGCACGTCGGCCAGCGCGCGCGTGCGCGGCATCGGCGGCAGGCTGGCCAGGAATAGACGTCCATAACCCTTGCTTGTCAGGCGCGGGTCGCACAGCACCAGCACGCCGCGGTCGTGCACGTCGCGGATCAGGCGGCCGGCGCCCTGCTTCAGCGCGATCACCGCGCTGGGCACCTGCCAGCCCATGAATGGATTGATGCCGGATTGCTCCAGTGCGGCGAGGCGCGCCATCAGCACCGGATCGTCGGGCGCGGCGAACGGCAGCTTGTCGATCACCACCACGCTCAATGCCTCACCGACGACGTCCACGCCTTCCCAGAAGCTCGCCGCACCCAGCAGCACGCCGTGGCCGCTGGCGCGGAACTCTTCCAGCAACCGGGGACGCGGCGCGGTGCCCTGCACGAACAGCGGCCACGGCACCTTGTCCTGCAGCAGTTCGGCCGCGCGACGCAGCGCGCGATGCGAGGTGAACAGCAGAAACGCACGGCCGTTGGAGGCATGCAGCACCGGCAGCACGGACTCGATCACCTGCTCGGTGTAGTCGCGCGCATTCGGATCTGGCAGGTCCGGCGGCAGGTAGCACAGGCCCTGGCGTGCATAGTCGAAGGGGCTGCCCAGACTCAGTGTGCGCGGATCGTCGAGGCCGAGTTGGCGGGCGAAGTGGTCGAAGTTGCCGGCCACCGACAGCGTGGCCGAGGTATGGATCCACGCCGCGTGGGTGCGCTCGCGCAGGCCGCGCATCGGCACCGCCAGATCCAGCGGCGTGGCGTACAGCGCGAAGCCGCGTGGAAAGGTTTCGTACCAGCGCACGTCCTGGTCGCCATGCGATTCGACGATGCGCTCCAGCCGTTCGGTGAACAGCTCGGCGCGCTCGCGCAGGTTGGCGAAGCCGCGCGAGCGTTCGGCCTGCGAGGCGAGAAGCTCCTCCAGCGTGGCCAGCAGCTCGCGCAGCTCGTGCAGCGAGGCGCGCACGTCGGCGCGATCCTCCAGCAACTGGAACGCGCCGCGCGTGGGCAGCGGTTCCAGTGCCAGGCGCAGTTTGCGCAGCGCATCCTGCAGCGCTTCGACCGGTTCCAGCAGCAGGCCGATCGCGCCGGTGATACCGGTGCATTCGGTCAGTACGTCCTTGGCCATGTCGGTGAGCTGGCGTGCGCTGATGCTCTGCGAGAAGAACTGCCCGGCCAGCTCGGGGATCTGGTGCGCCTCGTCGAGGATGAACGCCGCCGCGCCGGGCAGGATCTCGCCGAAGCCCTCCTGCTTCAGTGCCAGGTCGGCGAACAGCAAATGGTGATTGACCACCACCACGTCCGCTTCCAGCGCCTCGCGGCGCGCCTTCACCACGTGGCAGTCCTCGAAGAACGGGCACTCCACGCCGAGGCAGTTTTCCGGCGTGGAGGTAACGCGCGGCCACAGCGGCGATTCCTCCGGCACCTCGGCCAGCTCCATCCGGTCGCCGCGGCGCGTGCGCGCCGACCACGCGCGGATTGTCGCCAGCTGCGCCGCCTGCGTGCGCTCGAAGGTCGCGCCTTCGCGCACGGTCTGATCGAGCCGGTACAGGCACAGGTAATTCGCGCGGCCCTTCAGCAGCGCCGTCTTCAGGCGCGCGCCCAGCACCGAGCGCACCTTCGGCAGGTCGCGGAAGTACAGCTGGTCCTGCAGCGTCTTGGTGCCGGTGGAGATGATCACCCGCTCGCCCGACAGCAGCGCCGGCACCAGGTAGGCAAACGTCTTGCCGGTGCCGGTGCCGGCTTCGGCGATCAGCGTGTCGCGCCCGGCGATCGCCTGCTGCACCGCCCGCGCCATCGCCTGCTGGGCAAGCCGCGGCGCGAAATTGGGCAGCTCGCGCGCGAACGGTCCATCGGCACCGAGCAGTGTGCCGATGTCGTCGGACTCGGTGTCATCGAGGTGGGTCATCCGCCAAGTATGGCGGAGCGGAAGCGCGCGACGAAACCGCGATGGGAACCTTGACCCTCGCCGGCGCATCCACTGGACAGCATGCCCCGCCCGCCCAAGGAGAACCAATGTGAAATTGATCGCACCCGCACTGGCGCCCGCGCTTGATCTGGTCGACATCCATGGCCAGCCCATCATGATCAGCAGCCGCGGCCGGCTCACCTTGCTGTCGTTCTTTCGCGACGCTGCCTGTCCGTTCTGCAATTTCCGCATCTACGAACTCACCAGCCAGCATGCGCAGCTCGCCGCCGGTGGGCTCGACATCGTGGCCGTGTTCAGCGCGTCGCAGGCGGACGTGCTGCGCTTTGCCGGGCATCGGCCGCGGCCATTTCCATTGGCCGCCGACCCCACCTCCGACGCGCACGAGACCTACGGCATCGAGCGTTCGCTGTGGCGCAAGCTGAAGGCGATCGCGACGCGGGTGCCCACCTTGCTCAAGGGCATGCGGCTGGTCGGCCTGGCCGGCCTCAGCACCAGCAACCTGATGCCCGCGGATTTTCTGATCGACGAGCACGGCCGCCTCGTCGACGCCTACTACGGCACCGATGCCGGCGACCGCATCCCGCTGCAGCGCGTCGAGCAATTTCTGCGAGCGGGGATGAAACGCGCCGCCTGACGACGCCCACTGGCGGCCACCCTGGCGATGGTTCACCATGCGGCAACTTCGCCAGGGGAATGCATCATGACGACCGAACTGAGCATGCTGATGTGGAGCGTCGTGCTGGGCCTGCTGCAGATCGCGCTCGCCGCGATCTGTTCAGTCGGCCAGCGCGGACTGGCCTGGGCCGCGGGTGCGCGCGACGAGGCGAAGCCGCCGCTTGCCGGCATCGGCGGGCGACTCGATCGCGCCCGCGCCAATTTTCTCGAAACCTTTCCGTTGTTTCTCGCCGTCGTGCTGGCCGCCCATCTGCTGCAGCGACACGATGGCGCGACGGTGCTCGGCGCCCAGCTCTATTTCTGGGCCCGGCTGGCCCATTTGCCGGCCTACGCCGCCGGCATACCGTACTTGCGCACGCTGATCTGGGCGGTGAGCATCGTCGGCATCGTGATGTTGCTGGGGGCGTTGTTCTGAGCGCGGCCATTGGCAGGACGGCGGATGGACGGGGGCGCGGCGCGAGTCGCAACGAGTGCAGGCGGGCGTAGTCGACGGTAGCTGGCGCTGGCGCTGCATCGGCCTGCGGGCTGGCCGTTTTCCCGCCTCCCCTGGTTGCCGCCGCGAAGCGAGCCATGCCCGTGCATCGCGGTTGCCCGCCAGCGCTTCGGCGCGGGTTTCGTCCTGCCGTTGCTGGGCGGAATCTTGCCCTGTGGCGGTTTACGGGAGGCCGTCGCCGCGCCGTCGATCGAACGATAAGGGCCGTGGACGATGGCGCTCAGTAGCGTGGGATGCCCGCCTTGTGGCACTGCTGCACCCACTTCCGCGCGGTCTGTGCGCCGGCCACGTCGCTGGCCTGCAGGCGCATCTCGACCACGGTCTGCCAGTTGCGCGCGCACAGCGGGCCGAGCTTTGGGCCCAGCGACCATGACTGGTGGGCGAGCTTCTCGGCCGCACCAAAATCGCGCAGGCGCACGGCGATCTCCGCGCGCTCCTGCAGCAGGTCGGGCGACGTCGGGCTGAGCCTGATCGCCTGGTCCAGCCTGGCAGCCGCATCGGCATACTTGCCGGTCTGCTCGTCGCGTTGCGCGGCATCCTGCAGCGCGGTAACGCTGGGGTCGCGCAGCGGATTGACATCGATGATGGATTTTTCGCGATCGCCGGCGGCGCGAATCGCGGCGACCAGGTCATAGCCCGGCACGGACGAGTGCCGGGTCGTGTCGGGGGTCGTCGCCAGGATGCCGCAACCGGCAAGCAGGCTGATCGCCACCAGCAACGTGGCATTCCGGTACAAGAATCGCATGGTCAATTCCGCATGGATGAGTCAGCCGGCACCGAGGGAGCGCTGCTGGTGGCGGGGGGATTGTCGCCACCGAACAGGCTTCGCACGCCCTGCCAGAAGCAGCCTTCGGTATCGGCGGACAACGACCCGGCAACGACCGGAACCTGCCGCGCGCCCGTGCACTGGGGGTCGGTGCGCTTGCCGTCGGCCGGATTGATCCAGGCCATCTCCAGCCCGTCGCCGGGCGACGTGGACAACGGCCGTGTCGGCAGCTTGGCAAACAGGTCGCGCCATGCGCGCAATGCGCCGGTGGCGCCAAACAGGCCCGTCGATCTGTTGTCATCGCGCCCCATCCAGAACACCGCCAGGTGCTCGCCGGTGAAGCCGGCGAACCAGCTGTCGCGGGTGTCGTTGCTGGTGCCGGTCTTGCCGGCGGCATGCAGCCACGCCAACCCGGAGTTGCCGATCGAACTGGCTGTGCCGTACACCGCCACCTGCTGCATCGCCCAGGTAGTCAGGCGCACGGCCTGCTGATACTCGCCGCTGCCGCCCTGCACCTGATAGCGCTTGATGGTGCGGCCGTTGCCGTCCACCACGCCGCGCACGGCCACCAATGGCAGGGCATGGCCGTCGGCCGCGAGATACTGATAGAGCTGCGCCAGCTGCAGCGGTGCGAGGTCGAGGGCGCCGATCAGCAGCGACGGGCTGGGATGCACGTCGGCCAAGCCGAACGACTGCAGGAACGACTGGATGCGCGGCAATCCGACGGCGAGCCCCAGATGGATGGTGGCAAGGTTCCAGGACTTGGCCAGTGCGTCGACCATCGGCAACTGGCCATGGCTCTGGTTGTCGTCGTTTTGCGGCGTCCACACGCTGCCATCGGGCTGGCGCATGCTGATCGGGCTGTCGTCGAGCAGGCTGGCCAGATTCCAGCGATCCGGCTGGGTCAGCGCCACCAGATAGACGAACGGCTTGATCGTCGAACCGATCGGCCGGCGCGCATCGAGCGCGCGGTTGAAGCCCTGGTCGCCGGGGTCGCGGCTGCCGACGACGGCCAGCACGCTGCCGGTCTGCGCGTTGGTCACCACCGCGGCGGCCTGCAGCGGATCGGCGCGCTTGCCCAGGCTCTTCATCGCGCTGGTGATCGCCTGTTCGGCATACAACTGCGCGGCGGGATCGAGCGTGGTGAAGATCGACAGGTTGCCGTCGCGCAAGGCCTGCTCGTCGAAGTCGGCAATGATCTGCGTGCGCACCAGTTGCATGAAGGCCGGGAAGCGGTTGTGCGGCAACTGGCCGTTGCTGACGATGTCCAGCGGCGCGGCCTGCGCGGCATTCTCCTGCGCGGCGGTGAGCAGGCCGGTGGTGGCGAATTCCTGCAGCACCAGGTTGCGCCGGATCAACGCGCGCTCCGGTGAACGGCGCGGGTCGTAATAGCTCGGCCCCTTCACCATGCCGACCAGCAGCGCGATCTCCTGCGGACGCAGGTCTTCGAGCCGGCGACCGAAATAGAACTCCGAGGCCGCCGCGAAACCGTGCACCGCCTGGCTGCCCTGCTGGCCGAGGAAGACGTCGTTGACGTAGGCCTCCAGGATCCGTCCCTTGCTGTAATGCGCCTCCAGCAGCAGTGACATCAGCGCTTCGTTGATCTTGCGCGTGAAGTTCTGGTCGCGACTGAGGAACAGGTTGCGCACCAGCTGCTGGGTCAGCGTGGAACCGCCCTGCACGGTGTGGCCGGCGCGCAGGTTGGCGAATGCGGCGCGCGCGATGGCACTGAAGTCGATGCCGATGTGATGCTTGAAATCGCGATCCTCGACCGCCTGCAAACCGCTCAGCAACAGCGGCGGCACGTCGGCGAGGTGGACGAAGCGGCGCTCTTCCTGGGTCGCGCCATACAGCGTGGCGATGCGCGCCGGATCCAGATGCGCCAGCGCGATCTTCTTGCCGCTGGCAGCGTCCTGCACCGACTGCACGGTGCCCTTGCCGAGGCTGACACGGATGCGCTTGGGCAACTCGCCGCCGTCGGGGCCGGCGTAGCCGCGCGAGGTAATCGTGTAGCGCTCGCCCTGTTTCAGCCAGCTGCCCGCGACCTGGCCATGGCCGTCCTTGCTGTAGCCGGCGAAAGTCAGTTCAAGCTCCAGCGCGGCCGGGGTCATCGGCATGTCGGCCGCCAGCGGCAGCGGTCGCGCATAGACCCGGGTGGGCACGGCGAATACCAGGTCGTTGAAGCGATCCTGCACGCGCTTGTTCAGCACCAGCGTGTACGGCAGCACGAAGCCGAAGAGCAGGCCCATGCCGATCCAGAACGGGATGCGCAGCCACGGCCAGCTCCGGCGCGCGAACGAACGAAGGCGAGTGAAGAAGTCCAACGTGGGGAATCCCGGCAATCAAGTGGGTTCGATCATAGGGCCTGCCACCCGGCGGGCATATGAACGCAGCGGGAGTTTTGTGGCGAAACGCGGGCAATGCCGATCGAGGAAGCACCAGGCGCGCGCCTGCGCATGCCTCGATATCGATCGAAGCGAAGAGCAGTGCGCACAGGCTGAGCTCCTACCCGGGCGGCGTCCACATGGTGGAATCCGGCCGGAATGGTCGGGGGTGCACGCCGAGCAGTCGCTGCAGCTCGCCGTTGTCGGCCACCAGGTCGGCATGCAGGCGGCTCAGCGGGCCGCGTAGCGGCGGCAGCGCATGCTGGCCCAGCCTCAACAGCCATGCCGGCAGCGGCAGCGGCATGGTGCTGCGTGCCAGGCTGCGGCGCACCCGCGCAAACATCTCGCGGGCGGCCAGGCGTTCGCCACCGCCGATCGGCAGGATGCACCCGGCCGCAGCCGGGCATTCGAGCGCGGCCATCACCGCCTGCGCAATATCGTCCGCGTGCACCGGCTGGCGCAGACCACGAGCCGAAGGCAGCGGAAACAATCGCAGGCGCAACGCACGGCGGGCGATCGGGGTGAGGCTCTTGTCCAGGCCGGCGCCGTAGACCAGGGTCGGCCGCAACACCGTCCACGCACAGCCGTGCCGCGCGCACGCCGCAGCCAGCGCCTTCTCGCCATCGCGCAATTGCTGCGATATGCCGCGCTCGGCCGGCACGCGGGAGTCGCGCTTGGTTTCCGCGCTCATCGAACTGATGGCGACCACCCGCGGCGCATTGCCAAGGGCTGCCCGCGCCAGCCATTCGGCCAGCCCCGGCAGCGGGCCGAAACTGATGATCGCCGACACCGGCGGCAATATCGGCACGTTGGCGGGCAGCGCGCCTACCACCCACGTCACGCCGGCCAGCGGCGGGCGCGGATACCGGCTCAGCGCCAGTACCTGCTCGCCGGTGGCGAGCAGTCGCGGCAGCAGGAAGTGGCCGATCTGACTGCTGCCGCCGAACACCAGTACTGTCATGCAATGCTCACCTTCGACCCTGCAAGCGGGCCGCCAGATCGACCACCCGGGGATGGTTCGGCGCCAGCTTGCGCGCGCGATCCAGCGACTGGCTGGCGCCCACGTAATCGTCGCGTCCGAGCTGCTGCTCGGCCTGATCCAGCCAGGCGCTGGCCAGTCGGTCGCTCAGCCCGTTCTGCGCCGCATCGCCCGGCGCCAGTTCGGCCAGGTTCGCCAGCATCTCGTCGGCCCGCGCCAGTTTGCCCGCGGCAAGCGCCTCGTTGAACTGCACCTCGACCTGCCTGGGCAGCGCCTGCAGCCCGTTCAGCGCGGGCCCGTTGTTGCCATCGATCGCCAGCGCGCTGCGATACAGGTCGTATGCGCTGTCGCCCGGCGGCAACATGATGTTGCCGTTGCTGGCGGCCAGCTGCGCGCGCTGCACCAGTTGCGCCACCGCCGCACTTTGCTGCGGCGACAGCACCACGGGTGCGGGCGGCGCTTCGGCCTCTTCCGCGTCCGGTTGCGCGGCGGCAGGCGGCTTCGGCGCGGCGCTGTCCAGGCGCGCGCGGGCGGCGGCCAGATCCGCCGACCTCGGCGCCAGCGCCGCCGCCTGATCCAGCAGGCTTCTCGCCTGCGCCATATCGTTGGCATCGATCGCTGCGCTCGCCTGCACCGTCATCGCCTGCGCCACCTTGCCCAGGCCCGCCCGCGCCCGGGCATTGTCCGGATCGAGCTTGAGCGCCGCCTGGAAATGGGCGAGCGCGGTGTTCTCCCCCGGGCCACCGATGCGGCCGTCGCGCAAGGCGTTCTCGCCTTGACTGAGTGCCGCATCCAGCGCGCTGTCGTCCTGCTTGCGCGTTTGCGCCTGCAATGCGCGCAGTGCCGGCAGCGAGCCATTGTTCGGCTGCAGCGCAGCGAGTTGTTCGATGGCATGGTCCGCGGCGGCCGTATCCTTCGCATCGAGCGCCTTGCGCGCCTGCACGGCCAGTGCGTAGCCGACCTGATCCAGCCCGTGCGCCGCTACCGCATTGCCGGGGTCGGCGTGCAGCACGCGCTGATACAGGGCACCGGCGCCGGCGGGGCCGTCCAGCTGGCCCGCCGCCAGGGCCTGCTGCGCCTGGCCGATCAGGTCGCCCGTATGCATCTGTGCCGCGCGGGCGCTGGCGATCGCACGATCGAGCCGGTCGATGTCGCTGCCGCCGCCGAGCAGCTCGCGCGCCGTCGCTGCCTGCTGCGTGGCCTGATCGAGATGGCCCGCCTGCAACGCGGCATCGGCCTGCGCCAGCTCGGCCTGGCCCACCTGGCGCAGGCCGGCATGGGCGCGATCGTTGTCCGGCTCCAGCGCCACGGCAGCCTGGAAGAGCTCGCGCGCGCTGGTTCCGTTCTGGCCGTCCAGACGGCCATCCTGCAGCGCCTGCTGCGCCTGTGTCAGCACGGTATTGAAGTCGGTGCGCGGCAGCATGCCGCGCAGGCGGTTCTGGTTGAACCAGAGCATGCCGACCAGCACGACCACCAGCATCAGCAACGACGGAACCAGCCAGCCACGGCGGCGGCGGTGCCGATGGTTGTAGCCGCCGCGCCTGCCGCGCGGCTGGCGCGGTTCGACCGGCATCTGGGGCAGGTCGTCGGCGGGTGGCAGGTTCAGCGGATCCATGCGATCGAGATCACCCAGGGTGGGCTCGGTGCGGCGGGGGGGATTCGCGTCTTGCTGGTCTCGGCGTTCGCTCATGGTGCACGGCTGTAAAGGCTGTCAGCCCAGCTTAGCATTGGCCTGCAGGCAGCTTTGGCCGCGACGACGCGGCATTGCGCGGTCATTCAGCCGATGCCGACCCGGCGCACGTCGATCACGTTGGGCAGCGCCAGCAATTTGCCGAGCAGGGTCGACAGTTGCTCGAAGTCGCGCACGCGCAGGGTGAAGCGCATCTCCACCTCGCCGGTGTGTGCAAACTGGCGGCTGGACGAGGCGATGATGTGCGTGCCGGCGTTGCTGATGACGCTGGTGACGTCTTTCTGCAGGCCCTTGCGATCGTAGCCGCGCAGTTCGATGTCGACCTCGTATGCGTGCGCCGCGGCATTGCCCCAGCTCACCTCGATGACGCGGTCCGGATCGCGTCGCAGCAACCGCGCCAGGCTGCCGCAATCGGCGCGGTGCACCGACACGCCGCGGCCACGGGTGATGAAACCGCGCACCGGATCGCCAGGTAGCGGCTGGCAACAGCGCGCCAGCGTGGTCAGCAGGTTGCCGATGCCCTCGATGCTGAGCGCGCTGTGATCCAGCGTGACCGGTCGCGCCGTCGTCACCGGCGGCGGCGAAGGTGCCGGCGGCTGGGCGGCCTCCTGCACCACGCGGGCGATCTGGCCCGGCGTGATCTCGCCCAGGGCCAGCGCAATCAGCAGTTCGTCGTGGGTCTGCAGGTGGAAGTGGGCCGGCAGTTTGCTCACGTCCGCGCCTGACAGCGCCAGCCGCTTCAGCTCGCGCTCGAACATGCTTCGGCCCACCGCGAGATTTGCGTCGTGCGCGATCCGGCGGAACCACGCGCGCACCTTGTCCCTCGCCCGCGCGGTGTTGAGGTAGCCGTGGTGCGGCGACAGCCAGTCGCGGCTGGGCTCGCCCAGCTTGGTGGTGAGGATCTCGACCCGGTCGCCGCTTTGCGGCTGGAACGTCAGCGGCACGATGCGGCCGTTGACCTTGGCGCCGCGGCAGCGATGGCCCACCTCGGTGTGCACCAGGTAGGCGAAGTCCAGCACGGTGGCGCCGCGCGCCAGGTCGAACACCTCGCCCTTCGGGGTCAGCAGGTAGACGCGGTCTTCCAGCAGCTCGGTCTGCAGCTCGGCGGCCAGCGTGCTGTCGTCCTCGCCGCGCGTATCCAGCAGCTTGCGCATCCAGGCGATCTTGGCCTCGAACTCGGCATCGCTGCTGCCGCCTTCCTTGTAGCGCCAGTGCGCGGCCACGCCCAGTTCGTTGGCGCGGTGCATCGCGTGGGTGCGGATCTGCACTTCCAGGGTCTTGCCGGACGGCCCCAGCACCGCGGTGTGCAGCGACTGGTAGCCGTTCGCCTTGGGCCGCGCGATGTAGTCGTCGAACTCGCCCGGCAGGTGCGGCCACAGCGAATGCACCACGCCCAGCGCGGCGTAGCAGTCGGTGATGTTGTCGACCAGCACGCGCACCGCGCGGATGTCGTACAGGTCGGAAAAATCCAGCGACTTGCGCTGCATCTTCTTCCAGATCGAATAGATGTGCTTCGGCCGCCCGGCCAGTTCGGCATGGATGCCGGCCGCTTCCAGCGCGCGCTGCAGTTCGTCCAGCGAGTCGCGGATGAACGCCTCGCGGTCGGCGCGGCGCTCGTCGAGCAGGTTCGCGATGCGGCGGTAGGTTTCCGGCTGCAGGTAACGGAACGCCAGGTCTTCCAGTTCCCACTTCAGCTGCCAGATGCCGAGCCGGTTCGCCAGCGGGGCGTGGATGTCGCGGGTCAGCCGTGCCAGCGCCTGGCGCTCGGCCTCCGGCGCGGTCGCCGCCGCTCGCATCCGCGCCAGCTGCCGCGCCAGCAGCACGAACACCACGCGCAGGTCGCGCACGATCGCCAGCAAGAGTCGGCGCAGGCCTTCGGCCGCCCCCTCCGGCGCCCGCTGCGCGTGCAGGGCCCACACCTGCTCGGCGGCCTGCTGGCCACCGACCAGCCGCTGCAACTCGGCCGGCAACTTCGTGGCCTGCGTCTTCCACCGTGCGGGATCGACCCGCGCCAGTTCGAACCACAACGCCGCCGCCTGGGTCTGCGCGTCGCAACCGAGCATGCCGAGCAGGTCCAGCACGTCGCAGCATTCGGCCTCGGGAACGGCATGCGTCGCGCACGCTTGCAACGCCTCGTCCAGCAGCGGCGGCAGCGTGCCGGCGCGATCGCGCCATTGCTGCAGGCTGAGGGATGTGACGGGCGGAGCCATGCGAGAAAGTCCTGTCATGGACGTCCATGGTAGCCGCAGTGGCGCAGCTTTCCCGGCAGCCTGCACGCCATCGTGCTCAACCCAGCGTGGCCAGCGCCTTCGCCAACCGCTTGGCCGACACCGGTTCGGCGGTCTTCAGCTCCTGCGCGAACAGCGACACGCGCCACTCCTCGATCAGCCAGCGCAGCTCGGCCAGATCCGTCGCGTCGGCGCCGGCGGCGCGGTGCTGCAGGTACGCACGCCAGTACGGCATGACCTGCAGCATCCGCTGCTGATCCTTCGCCGGATCCTGGCGCAGCCGCTCGCCGCGCAGGCGCATCGCCTTCAGGTAACGCGGGTAATGCGCCAGTCGTGCCGCCGGCAGTTCGCGCAGGAAGCCCGGCGTCAGCAAGGCGTCGAACTGTTCGCGCAGGTCGTCGTAACTGGCACGAGCGAAACCCATCAGGGGCGGCTGCAGCCACGGCTTCAATTCGGCTTGCGCTTCGACGATCGGCTCGGCCAGCTTCAGTCGCTCGACGCCGGCGCCGAACAGCTCGCGCGACAACTGCGCGCGCAGCTTTTCGAATGCGCCGGACGTGCGCACGTCGAGCTCATGCTGTTCCAGCAGGTCGCTGAAGCCGCCTTCGAGCAGGTCCTCGCGCAAGCCATCCACGCCGCCGAGCGGCGCGTACTTCAGTGCCAGCGCATTGCCGATCGGCAGGCGCCGACGCGCCTGCTTGGTGTCGCTGGCCAGCGCGTTGCGCAGCAGCCGCACCACGCCTTGCCGATGCGCCGCGCGCGCTTCGTCGCTGCGCTCGAACACACGCAACGCCACCGTCTCGCCCAGGTCGACCAGCGCCGGGAATGCCATCAGGCCGGCCTCGGAACGCACCTGGGCGGGGATCTCCTCGAAATCCCAGCTGGTCACGTCCTCGCGGGTCAGCTCGATGTCGGTCTTGCGCGAGAATGCCTCGCGCGCCTGGCCCTCCCATTGTCCGCGCAACGCGGCCAGGTCGCGGCCGCTGGCCAGTATCTCGCCGCGCTCGTCGTGCAGCCGATAGCGCATCAGGAAGTGTGGTGGCAGTTCGATGGCAGAAAATTCCGACGCGGCAATGTCGACACCGGTGGCGCGCTTCAGGAACGCGGCCAGCGCCTTCGCCAGCGGCTCGTCGCGGGGCGGCTCGGCCTCGACGAAGGCCCGCGCGAAATCCGGCGCCGGCACGAAGTTGCGACGCAGTGCCTTGGGCAGGCCGCGGATCAACTCGGCCACCTTGTCGCCCAGCAGGCCGGGCACCAGCCATTCGCAGCGTGCGGGCGGCAGCGCGTTCAGCATCGCCAGCGGCAGGTGCAGGGTGACGCCGTCGGCTTCGTCGCCGGGCACGAAGCGGTATTCGAGCTTGTAGCGCTGTGGCCGCTCCTGCGCATCCGGCCATTGCTTCGTGCATGGCTCTGCCTCCGGCATCCCTGCCGTCGCCCGTGCGCGCGGCACTCGGCCATCCATGGCCAGCGGCGGAATATCGAGTGTTGCGGGATACGCCTTCGCATCCAGCCCCGCGCCACCGACCAGCACATCGCCCAGCGACCAGCGCAGCGCGGCCTGCTCTGCCGGGCGCGCCTTGCGGTACCACGCATCCAGCGCGCGGCTGCTGGCGATGTCCTCGGGCAGCTTGCCCTCGAAGAACGCGACCAGATCATCCTCATGGCGGACCAGGCCCTCCCGACGCTGCCTCGCCTCGATGCCCAGCGCCTCTTCCAGCACGCGCTGGTTGGCGCGCACGAAATCCGCCTTGCTCTCGACGTCACCCCGCACGAGTGCCTCGCGCAGGAAGATCGCGTGAGCCAGGGCGGGATCCTGTTGCTGGAACGTGACCGGCCGCTTCTCGACCAGCACCAGGCCGAACAGGCTGACCTGCTCGTATGCGACCACGCAGCCGCGCTTCTTCGACCAGTGCGCGTCGCGGCAGCTCGTGCGCAGCAGGTGCGCCGCCTGCTGCTCGATCCACAGCGGCTCGACGCGCGCATTCGCCATGCCCCACACGCGCCCGCCCACGTCGAGGATCTGCGCGGAGAAGATCCAGTTCGGCGGCGCCTTGGACAAGGCCGAGCCGGGAAATACGTGGAACTTGCGCTCGCGCGTGCTCTGGTAGACACCCTTCTCGTCCTTGCGCCCGACCTGGGTGGGCAAGCCGGCCAGCAGGGAGCGATGGATGTTCTCGTAGGCAAGATCGGGAACAGGGAACGGGGAACCCGGAACAGGGAGTTGCGCGCTGCCGGATGCGCTGCGCTTTCCAATCAAACCACCGCCCTCGCCAGAGCCAGGAATCGCAGGTTGCCGGACAATCGGTGTCCCCCGCTCCCCGCTCCCCGCTCCCCAAATCTCATGCACCACCAGCAGCAGCTGCCGATGCAGCTCGCGCCATTCGCGCATGCGCATGAAGCTCAGAAAATGGCGCGAACACCAGTCGCGCAGCTTCGACTGGGTCAGCTCCTCGTGCGCATCGTGATAGGCGCGCCACAGGTTCAGCACGCCGACGAAGTCGGATTTCGGATCGGCGAACACGGCATGCGCGGCGTCGGCCTGCTGGCGCGCCTCCGACGGACGCTCGCGCGGATCCTGGATGCTCAGGAACGACACGATGGTGAGCAGCTCGCGCAGCGAATGCAGCTTCTCGCCCTCGACCAGCATGCGCGCCAGCTGCACGTCGATCGGCAGCCGCGCCAGCGTGCGGCCGATCGCGGTGAGCTTGCGCGCGTCGTCGATCGCCGAGATTTCGGCGAGGCGGCGGTAGCCGTCCGCCACCACGCGCGGGTCCGGCGCCTCCAGGAACGGAAACGCCTCCACGTCGCCCAGCTGCAGCGCCAGCATGCGCAGGATCACGTTGGCCAGCGACGAGCGCAGCAATTCCGGATCGGTGAACGCGGCGCGACCGGCGAAGTCGGCCTCGTCGTACAGGCGATAGCAGATGCCCGGCCCCACGCGTCCGCAACGGCCTTTGCGCTGATCGGCGGCCGCCTGCGAGATCGGCTCCACATGCAGCCGCTCGAGCTGGCTGCGCTGGCTGTAGCGCTTTACGCGCGCGGTGCCGGTGTCGATCACGTAGCGGATCCGCGGCACGGTCAGCGAGGTCTCGGCCACGTTGGTCGCCAGCACCACGCGGCGCTTGATGCCGGGCTTGAACACGCGATCCTGGTCGCCGGCGGACAGCCGCGCGTACAGCGGCATGATTTCGGTCTCGCGATACTGGCGGCGCGACAGCAGCTGATGCGCATCGCGGATTTCGCGCTCGCCGGGCAAAAAGATCAGCACGTCGCCGCGCGGATCGTCGTGGCTGATTTCATCGAGCACGGCGGCGATGTGTTCGGCGCTGCCCTGCTGCATGTCCCTGCTGCGGCCCTGCCGTACGGCGATCTCGTCCAGCGAGCGCCAGCGCAGTTCGACCGGATACGCGCGCCCTTCCACTTCCACCACCGGCGCGCCGTCGAAATGGCCGGCGAAGCGCGCGGTGTCGATCGTGGCGGAGGTGACGATGATCTTCAGCTCGGGGCGCTTCGCCGCCAACTGCTTCAGATAGCCGAGCAGGAAGTCGATGTTGAGGCTGCGCTCGTGCGCCTCGTCGATGATGATGGTGTCGTAGGCAGAGAGCCAGGGATCGCCCTGCGTCTCGGCGAGCAGGATGCCGTCGGTCATGAACTTGACCAGGCTGCGCTCGGATACCTGGTCGTTGAAGCGCACCTGGAAGCCGACGATGTCGCCGACCTGTGTGCCCAGCTCCTCGGCGACCCGGCGCGCGACCGAGCGCGCGGCCAGCCTTCGCGGCTGGGTGCAGCCGATCATGCCGGCCTCGCCGCGACCGGCGGCCAGGCACAGCTTGGGCAACTGGGTGGTCTTGCCCGAGCCGGTCTCGCCGGCGATCACCACCACCTGGTGCGCGCGGATCAGCCGGATGATGTCTTCGCCGCGCGCGCTGATCGGCAGCGAATCGTCCAGGCTGATCGCCGGCTTCGCGGCGACGCGTGCCCGGCGCTGCGCCGCCGAGCGCTCGATATCCGCGATCAATGCCGCCAGCTTGCGCTCATCGAACCGGCGCGACAGCGTGCGCCAACGACCCAGCAGGCGGCCGAAATCGCGGCTGGAAACCAGCTCCAGTTGCCCGTGCAGTTGGCGCAGGCGGGGGTCGGTAGCGGGATGGGGGAGGCGGGCGTCGTTCATCGGACCGCACATGATAGCCGTTGCCGGGTCGGCCCCGTGGCCGCATGGGCCGCATGGGTCGCACCTGTCGAGGGTGAGCGGGCTGATAGCCCCCGGCTATCGGCCGCATCGGCAGGATTCATTTCCACGCACCCGGTCGAACGGCTACTGTCGCTCCAACGCACCATCACCCGAAAGGAGCAGCACATGGCCATTTCCATCGGTATCGCCAGGAAGGATCGCGAAGCCGTCGCCAAGCATCTGTCCAAGCTGCTGGCCGACACTTATTCGCTGTACCTGAAGACCCACAGCTTCCACTGGAACGTCACCGGGCCGCAGTTCAACAGCCTGCACCTCATGTTCGAGACCCAGTACAACGAACTGTGGCTGGCCGCCGACCAGGTGGCCGAGCGCATCCGCACGCTCGACGTGTTCGCGCCGGGCTCGTACAGCCAGTTCGGCAAGCTCACCTCGATCAAGGAGGAAGCCGGCGTGCCGGAATGGAAGGAGATGGTGGGCCAGCTGGTCGAGGGACATGAAGTCGCCGCCGCCACCGCGCGCGCCACCATCAAGGCCGCCGACGCCGCCGGCGACCAGGGCACCGCGGACCTGGCCACAGGGCGCCTGATGGAGCACGAGAAGACGGCGTGGATGTTGCGCTCCCTGCTCAAGTAAGCCGCACCGATGCGCGTCAAGGAAAACCCGCGACTTGCGGGTTTTTTTTGGCATTCCAGCACGGTCAAGCGGCCGCATCCGCATCCGCGCGTCAGCCCGGCGGGTGCGCAGCGGCCGGAATCCGCTCCATCCGGGCACGACCAGCCCGATTGGCACGGCCGGCAGCACATCCTCGTAGCCGTGTGCCACGGCATGCGCCGACACCGACACGCGGCCAGCGCCGGTGGGCCGGCCCAGCCCGGGCGGCAACAGGAGCGGCACCGCACGGACCCTGGCCAGCCAGCGGCCGGCCATCGGAGATCGCCGGCCGGCACCCGCCCGCCGGCGGCGGCCCCGCCACAGGCAAGGACCCAACCGGCGCACTCCCGGAGAATCAGCATCAGCCGCAGAAGGCGCCCGCCGGCGCGGCGACACGGCGCGGTTGCCGCCGGACAGCAGCCAGGCAGACTCACCGGGACCTCCGTTGGTGTTTCGCCGGAGCGATGAAGGGTGCCACCACGGCGCCGCTGCTGAGCTTGGGCTGACCGCCGGCGACGATCTTCATTGAGCCCGGCGCCCCGCATTGGTTAAGCTTCACAGGCTTTACCGCCTGTTGCGCAGGCTTTCGTCGGGAATTTTTTTGAGCGCCTCCGCAGCAAAGCACAACGGTCGGTATCCGCTGTTCACGGCAATCGTGCTGGCACTGATCGTGGCCGCAATGAATTTCGGGTTGTGGTGGTGGAGCAACCTGCCGCACGGTCCGGACGACTGGCACGGCAAGATCGGCGGTTTCGCGTTCTCGCCGTTCCAGCGTTATCAGGATCCGATCAAGCAGGACTATCCCAGCGACGACGAGGTCGATCGGGATCTCAAGTTCATCGCCAGGTACTCGGACCGCATCCGTACCTATTCGATGCAGGTCAACCCGCAAACGTATCGGCTGGCCGCCAAGGACGGCCTGGACGTGATGGCCGGCGCCGAGATCAGTCGGCGCATGGAGAACAACGAGAAGGAGATCGACACGCTGATCGCGAAGGCGCGTCGTTATCCCGACTCGATCAAGCGCGTGATCGTGGGCAACGAGGTGCTGTTCCGCAACGACCTCACGCCCGAACAGATGATGGTCTATCTCGATCGCGTACGTGCCGCCGTGCGTCAGCCGGTGTCGATCGCCGAGCCGGAATACATCTGGTTGAAGTATCCCGAGCTGGCCGATCACGTCGACTTCATCACCATCCACATCTTTCCGTTCTGGAACGGCATCCCGGTCGCCAACGGTGTGGCGCTGGGCGCCGCGCTGGGCTCGTACCAGACGTTGCAGCAGCGCTTTCCCTACAAGCACATCGTTGTCGGCGAGATCGGCTGGCCCTCCAATGGAGACCGCCACGAGCACGCCGATCCGTCGGTATCGAACGAGGCGATCTTCATCCGCGAGTGGCTGCTCGCGGCGAAGCAGCGCAACATCGACTACTACCTGATGGAAGCGTTCGACCAGCCCTGGAAGGAGCAGCTGTCGGGCCGCACCGAGGCATACTGGGGCATCTTCAACGCCGATCGCCAGCCGAAATTCCCGTTCACCGGCCCGGTGACCGAGGACACCGCCTGGCCGTGGAAGGCGATTGCCGCCAGCCTGCTGGCGCTGCTGCCGATGATCTTCTTCGCGCGCCGCTTCAGCCGCTTCAAGCTGATGGGGCGGCTGTTCTTCTGCATGCTGATCCAGCTCGCCTGCGGCCTGATCACCTGGTCGGCCACGCTGCCGTTCAATTTCTATCTCAGCTGGATCGACTGGACCATGCTGGTGCTGTTGTTCCCGGCGCAGATCGCGATCCTGGCGATCCTGCTGATCAACGGCTTCGAGTTCACCGAAGTGCTGTGGCGGCGCGAATGGATCCGTCACGCCGGCATGCTCACGCCCGACCCGCCGGAGAAACAGCCGTTCGTGTCGATCCACCTGGCCTGCTACAACGAGCCGCCGGAGATGGTGATCATCACGCTCGATTCGCTGGCGGCACTGGACTACGCCAACTACGAAGTGCTGGTGATCGACAACAACACCAAGGACCCAGCGGTGTGGCAGCCGGTGCAGGATTACTGCGAAAAGCTCGGCAAGCGCTTCCGCTTCTTCCATCTCGAACCGTGGCCCGGCTACAAGGCCGGCGCGCTGAACTTCGGCCTGAAGGAAACCGATCCGCAGGCCGACGTGGTGGCGGTGATCGATGCCGACTACGAAGTGCGCGCCGACTGGCTGGCCAGCCTCACCGGCTACTTCCACGACCCCAAGGTGGCCGTGGTGCAGTGCCCGCAGGCGCACCGCGAGTTCGAGCACAACACGTTCCGCCGGATGACCGCATGGGAGTACGACGGCTTCTTCCGCATCGGCATGCACCACCGCAACGAGCGCAACGCGATCATCCAGCACGGCACCATGACGATGGTCCGCCGCACCGCGCTGGAAGGCACTGGCGGCTGGTCGGAGTGGACGATCTGCGAGGACGCCGAGCTGGGCCTGCGCCTGATGCACTCCGGCTACGACCTGGTCTACGTCGATGAGCTGATGGGCAAGGGCCTGACTCCGGCCGACTTCAAGGCGTACAAGAGCCAGCGTTACCGCTGGGCCTTCGGCGCGATGCAGATCCTCAAGGGTCGCTGGAGCTGGATGACCAAGGCCGGGCCGCTGTCGGCCGGCCAGCGCTTCCACTTCCTCACCGGCTGGTTCAGCTGGTTCGCCGACGCGCTGCACCTGATCTTCACCCTGATGGCGCTGTTCTGGACCGCCGGCATGGTGGCCTACCCGCAATACTTCAGCCTTCCGATGCAGCTGTTCCTGATCCCGGTGATCGGCTTCTTCTTCGCCAAGGCGATCTTCGGCATCGTGCTGTACCGCGCCCGCGTGCCGTGCAGCTGGTACGACACGCTGATGGCCTCGCTGGCCAGCATGGGTCTGTCGCATGCGATCGCCCGAGGCATCCTGCACGGCCTGACCCGCGAGAAGACCTCGTTCGTCGTCACCGCGAAAAGCCGACGCCTGGGCGGCAGCAACTTCGCCGCCTTCGCGCCGGTGCGCGAGGAAGGGCTGATGGCGATCGCGCTGATGCTGTGCATCGTCGGCATGGCGTTGAACTACGGCACGCACTACATCGAGGGCACGCTGTGGATGTTCATCCTCGCCGCGCAGTCGATCCCCTATGTCTCTGCGGTGATCGGGGCGTGGATCGCCCACAAGGCGGGCGACAAGGCGGGCTGACGGCACGTATCCGGAGGAAGCGAGGGCAATCGACTGCCTCCGCATACGTTACTGATCCAGGATCAAGGAAAACCTGATGGCGCAGATCCGCTGGTTCCAGAACCAGGAGAGCTTCACCGTCGCAGCCAAAGGCATGCAGAAAGCGATCGCGCAATGGGACATTCCCATCGCCGAAGCGGCCTTCGTCAACGGCCATTGCCCGACATGCGATAGGCAGACGCTGTTCGAGGTCAACCCCGGCGCCATGTTCGCCGAGCGGCCCAACCTTCGTGAAGGCCTGCGCTGTTCCCACTGCAAGCTGACCGCGCGACAGCGCCTGATCATGCTGGCGATGCAGCAGGAAATAGACAGTCTGGCCAGTCCCTTGCGCGGCGCCATGCTCGAGCAGACCACACGACTGTATCGCGTGGCCCATGCACGATGGCGCTGGATTGTCGGTTCGGAATATCTCGGCGACGACCACGTCGGCGGCGGACAGTACTGGTGGTCAACCCATTGGTGGCGCTGGCGACATACGCGGCACGAATCGATCACCTCGTTCTCTTACGCCTCGCATTCGATCGACCTGCTTGCGCACAGCGACATACTTGAACATGTCTACGACACGAAACAGGCACTGCGGGAATGCTCTCGCATCCTTCGCAAGGGCGGCGTGATGCTGTTTACCGCACCGTTCTTTGCGGACAGGCACGACTCCATACTGCGCGGGCGCCTGCAGGACGACGGCCAGATCAAACACCTCGAGCCACCGGAATACCACGGCGACGGCATGGCGCGCGGCGGCATCTATACGTTCCACAATTTTGGTTGGGACTTTTTCGAGTTGCTGCGTGAATCGGGTTTCACCCGCGTCGAAATCGGCCTGTGTCATGCTCCTGACGAAGGTCTGACCTCGGCCGATCCGGCCGCTGAGCAACCATGGCGCATGCTGCCTCTGCTGTTCCGGGCGGTGAAATGATCGAGTCGCGGCGGGCTTGATGCATTGCCAACATCCGGGACGTTAATCTCGCGCTTGTATCAGCCTGCGCCGCGGCACAGGTCATGACTTGAATCGACCGAGGACGGGATCCCGCCGTATGCGCCGCCCCCACCGACGCCTGAACCTCGCCCACCGGGTTTTCGCCGTTTCTGCATTGCTGCTTCCGTTGTTGGCCCATGCCGGCGTGCAGCTGACCGTGGATGGCGTCGCGGATCCCTTGAAAGGCGCTGTCGTGGCCGGCGTCGAGCTGTCGCAGTACGCCACGCGCGATGTCAGTGACGCCCAGGTACGGCGGCTGTATGAGCGCGCTCCCGATCAGGTGAAGTCGGCGCTGGAGCCTTACGGCTACTACGAGGCCACGGCCACCGGCGATCTGCAGCAGGTCGGCAAGAACTGGCGGGTAACGCTGCACGTGAAACCGGGCGAGCCGGTGAAAGTCGCTGCGGTCGATGTGCAACTGGACCGGTCCGCTGCCGCCATCGCGCCGATCCGTCGCGCGCAGCGGGTGCTCGAGCACATGAAGGGCAAGACACTCGATCACGGCGCGTACGACAGCGCGCGCGACGCGTTGAGCGCGCAGCTCACCGCCAACGGCTTTCTCGATGCCCGGCTGCTCACCCATCGGGTCGAGGTGACCCGCGCCAACCGCAGCGCCACGATCAAGCTGGCCTGGCGGGCCGGCCCGCGCTATCGCTATGGCCGCGTGCATTTCGAGGGCTCGCAGTTCGACGAGGGCTTTCTGGATCGCTACGTGCCATTCCAGTCCGGCGACTATTTCTCGCAGGAGCAGCTGCTGGAACTTCAGCAGGCGTTGAACGGCGCGGATTATTTCGCGGTGGTCAACGTGCTGCCGGACGTGGACGAAGCAAGGAATGGCGTGATCGACGTCACCGTGCAGCTGGCGCCGGCCAAGCGCACGATCTACACCGGTGGCCCGTTCATTGGCACCGATACCGGCTTCGGCCTCCGCGGCGGCATGGAGCGGCGCTGGGTCAACCGGCGGGGACACAAGTGGAAGAACGAACTGGTCGTGGCGCAGCGATTGAAGACGCTGGCCACGCTGTACTCGATCCCGATGCCGGGCCCCAACCAGCGCAGCTTCAACTTCGGCGCGAATTTTCGCGACGCCAACACCGACACCTCGCAATCGCGCACGCTCGAACTGGTTGGCAATGAAGCGCGCCAGTGGCACGGCTGGGTCCGAACCCTTGGCGCACATGCGCTGTCCGGGACGTTCACCGTCGGCAAGCGCGGCAACGAACCGGACAGCACGCCAGGCATCGAACATGGCCGCAGCACGCTGGTGTTCGGCGAGGCCTCGCTGACGCGCAAGCAGGCCGACAATCCCAGCTTCGCGCGGCGCGGATGGTCGATCAGCCTTGCCGCCCGCAGCACCGCGGGGGGGCTGCTGTCCGACGCCAGCTTCAGCCAGGTCATCGCCGACGCGAAATGGATCCGCGCGTTCGGCGCACGGCAGCGCAATCGGCTGATTCTGCGCGGCAGCGCCGGCTACACCTGGACCAACGATTTCGCCGCGCTGCCACCGCAGCTGCGATTCTTCGCCGGCGGCGACCGTTCGATACGCGGCTACGGCTATCAGTCGATCGGCCCGCGCAATCGTGACGACCGCGTGATCGGCGGCACCAGCGTCCTGATCGCCAGTACCGAGGTCGAGCATTACTTCAACCGCAACTGGGGCATGGCTGCGTTCGTCGACACCGGCAATGCATTCAGCGGCACGGACTACCGGCCGAAGATCGGCGCCGGGCTGGGCGTACGCTGGCTGTCGCCGGTGGGCATGATCCGCGTCGATCTCGGCACGCCGATCCACGACAACCGCGCGCATGGCATCGAGCTGCACCTGGTGATCGGGCCGGACTTCTGAGATGACCACGACCACGACTATCGCTGCCACCCCCCGTCGCCTCGGCTGGTTGCGCTGGCTCGGCGGCGCGTTGCTGGTGGTGGTGGTGCTGCTCGCCATCACCACCGGCTGGCTGCTCGGCACCCGCTCCGGCCTGCGTTTTGCGCTGGCGCGGGTGCAGGCCGCCACCGATGGCGCGCTCAGCGTACGGGATGCCCAGGGTCGCCTGATCGGTCCGCTGGATCTGGCTGGCGTGCGCTACGACGACGGCAAGGGCACTGTCGCGAACGTGGCGAAGGCGCACCTGGACCTGCGCGTCTGGCCGCTGCTGGCCAAACGCGTGCACGTACTCGTGCTGGATCTCGATGGCGTCGAGGTGGCGTTGCCCAGGCCTGCGCCGGAACAGGCCGCCAGCCCGGGCGGCTTCTCGCTGCGGCTACCGGTCGAGCTGATCCTCGACCGCGTCCACGTCGGCACGGCGAAGGTGACCCGGGCCGGCCAGCCCTTGTTCGCCTCCAGCCGGCTCGACCTGGCCGGCAGCTGGACCCATGACGGCATCGAGCTCCGCCGGCTCGCCCTCCAGGCGCCGGCCGGCCACGTCGACCTTGCCGGCACGCTGGCGATCGGCAAGCATCATCAGGGCAACGGCAAGGCCGCATTCGCGTGGAGGGCCGGCGATGCGGACTATGCCGGCGAACTCGTCGCGCACAGCGACGGCAAACAGGCACACCTGGATCTCGCGCTCAGCTCGCCGACCATCGCGCAGCTGCAGCTGGATCTGCGCCCGAGCGGCGATTACGCCTGGACCGGCAAGCTCGATGTGCCGCGTTTCGACCCGAAACCGCTGCTCGGCGACAGCTCGCTGAAGGCGTTGTCGGTTTCCCTGCAGGGGCATGGCGACCGCTACGGCGGCGCGCTCGATGGCCGGATCGATCTCAACGACTACCAGCTGTTGCTGCGGCAGCTGCGCGCGCAGTTCAGCCACGACTTCAACACGCTGAGCGTGCAGCAGCTCGACCTCGGCTCGCCGCAGATCAAGGGCAGCGTCGCCGCCAGCGGCGTGGTGCAACTCGATGCGAAGCCGGTCAGCGCCCAGTTCGACATCCACTGGAATGATCTGCTGCTGCCGCAGCATCTGGCCGGCCAGGTACTGGCCAGCCGTGGCTCGCTCAAGGCCAGCGGCACGGCCGGCAACTACCACGCCGAAGGCGATGTCGAGATCGGGCCACCCGGCAAGCTGGCCAGGCTGGCGCTGAACCTCGACGGCAGCGCGCAGCGCATCGCCCTGCACACGCTGACGTTGAACCAGCCGCAAGGCGATGTGCAGGCGAGCGGCACGCTGACCCTGCAACCGGCCTTCGCGTGGCAAGCCGAGGCCCGTGCCCACCGATTCGATCCCGGCCAGCTCTTTGCCGGCTGGAACGGCGCACTGGACTTCGACATCGCCAGCCGCGGCACGCTGCCCAAGGCCGGCCCCGACGCCACGCTGGAGATCCGCAAGCTGGCCGGCAAGCTGCGCGACCGTACGGTCGGCGGCAACGGCACGCTGCACCTGTCATCGAACGAGGTGATCGATGGCCGGCTCGAACTCGCCTCGGGCGGCAGCATCGTGAAGCTGGATGCCAGGCCCGGCGCCGAGAACAATGCGGACCTGCAACTGTCGATCGCCTCGCTGGGCGACTGGCTGCCGAATGCTGGCGGCCGTCTGGACGGCCATTTCACTATCCGCGGCAGGCAGCCGAAGCTCAGCCTCAATGGTCGGCTGCATGGCCAGTCGCTGGCCTGGCAGCAACAGAAGGCGAACACGTTGCAACTGGTCGTCGGCCTGCCCGACCTCAGCCATCCGACCGGCAAGGTGGATCTGCAGACCAGCGACGTCCACCTGGATGGGCTGGCGTTCCGGCACGTCAGCCTGCTCGCCGAAGGCAGCCAGGGCGACCATCGGTTGAGCCTGGATGCGCGCGGCACCCAGCTCTCCGGCAAGCTGGCCCTGCACGGTGCGTTGCAGGGCTCGGCATGGAACGGCACGCTCGCCACCCTCGACCTGCAACCGCAGGGCATGCCCGGCTGGCGCCTGCAGCAGCCATCGCGGCTGAGCTACATCGACGGCGCGATGAGCCTGTCCGAACTCTGCCTCCGCGCCGGCGATCCGCAACTGTGCGTGACGGCGAAGCGGGACAAGCCCGGCAACCTCGACGCCAGCTATCGGCTGCATGCGCTGCCGCTGGCGCTGCTGCTGAACGCGGCCGCCGACGCCGACCTGCCGATGCGCGCCGACGGCACGCTGGAAGGCAACGGCAGAATTCGCCGCAGCGCCGCCGGCGCGCTCAGCGGCAACGCCTCGATCAGCTCGGCGCGCGGCAGCATCACCTACACCCATCAGGCGGATGCGCCGCTGTTGCGCTACGACCAGCTGAGCCTGAGCGCGGAACTCGCACCCGCCGGCCAGCGTATCGACGTGCACAGCGGCCTCGACGATGGCGGCCGTCTGGATGGCCGGATCACCATCAGCGGCGCGCAGCAGGCGCTGGGTGGCCAGCTCGATCTGCGCCTGAACAACCTCGCTTTCATCGAGCTGTTCAGTAGCGAAGTGGCGAACGTCAAAGGCCGCGTCGACGGCAGTTTCCGTTTTGCCGGCACCTTGAAGCAGCCGGCGATCACCGGCCAGGCCGACGTCCGCGAGCTGGCCGCCGAAGTGCCTTCGGCCGGACTCAGGCTGACCCGGGGCCGCCTCAGCGTCAGCACCGTCGACGCCCACCAGCTTCTCGTCAACGGCAACGTGCAGTCGGGCAAGGGCACGCTGGCGATCAACGGCAGCGTCGGCCTCGGCGCCGCCGCGAAGACCGCCATCACGCTCAAGGGCAGCCAGGTCACCGCCGCCGACATTCCCGCTGCGAAAGTGGTGATCTCGCCCGACCTGGTGGTGAAGCAGGACGCCGAAGGCATCGACATCAGCGGCGGCCTCGCCATCGACAGCGCCGAGGTGAATGCCGACAAGTTGCCCGGCGCCGGCGCTACCCAGGCTTCGCCCGATGTGGTGGTGGTCGATCAGAAGCAACAGGAACAGGCCGCCCGCAAACTGCCGGTCAGCGCGCAGGTCAGGGTCGATCTCGGCCGCCAGGCGCATATCATCGGCATGGGCCTGGACGGTCGCGTGAGCGGGCTGCTGACGGTCAGCGAACGCCCTGGCCGGGCGACCACCGGCCGGGGCCAGCTCGCGGTCGACGGCACCTATCGCGCCTACGGCCAGAGCCTGCAGATCCAGCGCGGCCAGCTGCTGTTCGCCAGCACGCCGATCGACAACCCCGGGCTGAACATCCGCGCCGTGCGCAAGCTCAACCCGAACGCCACCATCGACGAAGGGCAGGAAGTCGGTCTGCTGGTATCCGGCACCGCGCAGCGGCCGATCCTCACGGTGTTCTCCAATCCGGTGATGGAGCAGTCCGACGCGCTGTCCTACCTGATCACCGGCAAGCCGCTGTCCGAGGTGAAGGGTGGCGAGGGCAACATGGTCAGCGCCGCCGCGCAGGCGCTGGGTTCGGCCGCCGGCGACCTGCTGGCCAAGAGCGTGGGCTCGAAGCTCGGCCTCGACGACATCGGCGTCTCCAGCAACGAGGCGCTTGGCGGCGGCTCGGCGTTCACCGTCGGCAAGTACCTGTCGCCGCGGCTGTACCTCAGCTACGGCGTGGGCCTGTTCGAGCCGGGGGAGGTGATCACGCTGCGCTACCGGCTGGGCAGGCGCTGGAACTTCGAAGCGCAGCAGGCCACCGACTTCAGCCGCGCCAGCTTCAATTACCGCATCGAAAAGTAGCGTCGCGGCAACGAAGGCCTGCCGCCTAGTCCATAGGTCATGCACACACGGCCGGCAGGGCGGACTATCGTGGGCGCCTCCCAAGGCAGAGGAACGACCATGCAGCGCATGCGATGGGTACTGACGGCGGCAATCCTGTGCGGTCCGGCGGCATGGGCGGCGACGCCGGCCAACCCGCCTACCGGCATCGACCTGGCCGGGATCGACCACGGCGTGAAACCGGGCGACGACTTCGACGGCTACGCCAACGGCAACTGGCGCAAGACCGCGGTGATCCCGGCCGACCGCGCCAGCACCGGCATCTTCCTGCAGGTGTTCCAGAAAGCCGAGCGGCGCAACGCCGAACTGATCAAGGCCGCTGCGGCGTCGAACGCGCCCGCCGGCTCCAACGAGCGCAAGATCGCCGACTACTACGCCGCGTTCATGGATCAGGCCGGCATCGCCAAGCATGGCCTGAGCCCGCTCAAGCCGGAACTCGCCAGCATCGACGCGATCAAGACGCCGGCCGATCTCGCCGGCGTGCTGGGCAGCCAGCTGCGCGCCGACGTCGATCCGGTCAACGCAACCAACTTCAGCACCGAACACCTGTTCGGCCTGTTCGTCACGCAGGGGCTGGCAGATTCCGCGCACAACGTCGCCTACCTGCTGCAGGGTGGCCTCGGCATGCCCAACCGCGACTATTACCTGGCCACCGACAAGGACATGGCCGGCATCCGCGCCAAGTATCAGGCCTACATCGCCGCCCAGCTGAAGAACGCCGGCATCGCCGGTGCGGACGCCAAGGCGAAGGCCGTGTTCGAGCTGGAGATGAAGATCGCCAAGGTGCAGGAGAGCCTGGTCGAGAGCGAGGACGTGCACAAGGCCAACAACCCCTGGAACACCAGCGACTTCGCCAGCAAGGCGCCGGGCCTGGACTGGCCCGCCTACCTGCACGCCGCCGGCATCGACACGCAGAAGCAAATCACCGTGTGGCAGCCGAGCGCGATCAAGGGAATCTCCGCACTGGTCGCCAGCGAACCGCTGGACACCTGGAAAGCCTTCCTCGCCTTCCACACCATCAACCATAGCGCCGGCCTGCTGCCGCCGGCCTTCGCCGACGCCAGTTTCGAGTTCTACGGCCACACGCTGCAGGGCACGCCGAAGCAGCGTGACCGCTGGAAGCGCGCACTCGGCGCGGTCAACAACGACCTCGGCGACGCGGTCGGCCAGATCTACGTGAAGAAGTACTTCCCGGCCTCGTCCAAGGCGCAGGTGAAGCAGATGGTCGACAACATCCTCGCCGCCTTCAACGACCGCGTCGACCAGCTCGACTGGATGACTCCGGCGACCAAGCAGAAGGCCAAGGCGAAGATCGCCACTGTCCGCGTTGGCGTCGGCTATCCGGAAACCTGGCGTGACTATTCCGACCTCGAGATCCGCCGCGACGATCCGGTCGGCAACCGCCTGCGCGCCGAGCAGCACGAGTACCGGCACCAGCTGGCCAAGCTCGGCCAGCCGATCGACAAGGGCGAGTGGTGGATGACGCCGCAGACCGTCAATGCGGTGAACCTGCCGCTGCAGAATGCACTGAACTTCCCCGCCGCGATCCTCGAAGCACCGTTCTTCGATCCAAAGGCCGATGCGGCGTCGAACTACGGTTCGATCGGCGCGGTGATCGGCCACGAGATCAGCCACAGCTTCGACAACACCGGCGCCGAATTCGATGCCGAAGGCCGCCTGGCCAACTGGTGGACGCCGGAAGACCAGGCCCACTTCAAGGCCACCGGCCAGAAGCTGGTCGAGCAGTACAACGCCTACGAGCCGCTGCCCGGCCTGCACATCAACGGCCAGCAGACGCTGGGCGAGAACATCGCCGACGTGTCGGGCCTCACCATCGCCTGGATCGCGTATCACAAGTCGCTCGACGGCAAGCCCGCGCCGGTGATCGACGGGCTCACCGGCGACCAGCGTTTCTTCCTCGCCTTCGCCCAGTCGTGGCGCAGCAAGACCCGCCCTGCCGCCCTGCGCGCCCAGGTGATCGGTGACGGCCACGCTCCCGGCAGCTTCCGCGCACAGACCGTACGCAATCTCGACGCCTGGTACGACGCGTTCTCGCCGACGCCGGGCCAGAAGCTGTACCTGGCGCCGAAGGACCGTGTGAAGATCTGGTAGGGAGTCCGGGTGTGCGAAACACGAAGGGCCGTGCGTGAGCGCGGCCCTTCTGCGTGAATCGGAACAGCTGCCGGAGCGGCCGTCAGCGGATATCCACTTTTCTCGGGAGTGCAGCGCTTGAGTAAGTGCCATTCAGCAAAAAAGTGTCGGGGATGACCTGATCGCCCCGTCGTGGATGATCGTGCACCTCCATTCGACCCTGAACTCGAAGCAGCACCTACAAGAGACGCTGGGCGCGGTGAAGGCGCTCGGGAAGCAGGGGTCTCCCGGCAAAGCCGGAAGCTTTGCGGCCGCCGCCACTCCAAAGGGGCCGGCCCGCAACCGGTGAAGATCATCGGCCGATGCAACGCAATGCGGGGCGAAATCCCCCCGAACCTTTGAACTTGGGGAGCCTCGGCGGAGCCGGGGAGTTTCCCTCGGTGAATCATGCCTCGCCATTCGGGCCTTTTGATCGAGCGTAGCGGATGGAGCGCAGGATCGAGTGATCGACTGGCGTGCACATGATTATGCTCAAATCCGCACCACATGCGTTGCCAAAGAACAAGACGGTCGCGGGAATTCCCGTCCACCATGACGGCAACAGCGGGGATCGCATTAGCAATTCACGGGGGATGCCCCATGACCGCGGGGGCGGCATGGTGCTGGGAATCAAGGGGATCCGACTCACCCACCCGCTGTCTGTTGGCAACGTGTCCGCGTCGATGGTGCGAGACGTGGACAAATGCGCCATTAATCATCCACGTCCGACGAGGCACCGGAGCGCGTAGCTGCACCCGGCCAGACAGCCCCTGACCACAGGGGAAGCCCGGTGGCACTGGGCGGTCGTCCTTTGAAAATGATACTGGGGGGGAATCCATGCTTAAGACCAAACTTGCGGCCGCCGTCCTGGTCGCGTTGAGCTTCGGGCCGTGCGCAGCGTTCGCGCATGACGCAACTGGACAGGCAGGCATGGCCGGCATGCAGCAGGATGCCACGCAGTCCGCCGATGGCGGCAACCACCAGACGCCGGACAGCACCAAGGCCAAGAAGCTCGAAGCAGTCACGGTGACCGGTTCGCTGATCCCGCAAACCGAGATCGAGACCGCCACGCCGATCACCACCATCACGGCCGCAGACATCAAGGCTCGTGGTTTCACCACGGTGGCGGAAGCCCTGCAGCAGTCCTCGTTCGCGACCGGCTCGGTGCAGGGGTCGCAGTTCTCGGCGGGCTTCACGCCGACAGCGCAGACCCTGAGCATGTTCGGCATGCCGGTAGGCTTCGTGAAGTACCTCATCGACGGGCGCCCGATGGGCAACTTCCCCGGCCTGTACAACGGCAGCGATATTTTCAACAACCTCAGCGGCATTCCGACCGAGATGGTCGAGCGCATCGAGATCCTGCCGGGCGGGCAATCCTCGCTGTATGGCTCGGACGCGATCGCCGGCGTGGTCAATATCATTCTCAAGAAGCACCTGGATGGTGGGCCGGTCGTCGACGCGCGCTACGGTTGGCACAGCGACGGCGGCGGGGCGAGCCGTCGCATCAGCGTGGCGGACAGCTTCAGCGCAGGCCGTTTCAACCTGCTGGTCGGCGGCCAGTACGAGAGCACCCAGCCGATCTGGCGCCGCGATCGCGACCTGACCGCCCACTACTACACCCACGGCACCAGTCCCGCGGTGGCGTCACGCGACTATCTGGTACTCGGCTACTTCACCGGCTACCATTTTTTCGACCCCGACAACTGCAGCGGCCTGACCGACCAGTGGTACGGCAACGAGGGCAAGCGTCACCGCGCCGGCAAAGGCGACTATTGCGGTTCCTTCACCAGCCCCGGCTACGCGACGCTGACCACCGACAACAAGCAGGCGAACTTCTACACGCATGCGACGTTCGACGTGAACGACAACCTGCAGTTGTACGGCGACCTGCTCTACAACTACCAGGAGCAGAAATACACCAACGGCGCCGACTACACCTGGTGGGGTACCAACGTGGTGACCGCCGCTGCGGGTGGCGGCTACTTCTGGGATCCGCGCATCGGTGACTACATGCTGGTGCAGCGCAACTTCTCTCCGGAAGAAGTTGGCGGCTACAAGAACATCATGAGCAAGGACACCGAAAACTCCTACATGCTCACGCTCGGCGCCAAGGGCACGTTCGGCCAGTCCACCTGGGACTACGAATTGTCTTTCATGCATTCGGACGACAAGCTGAAGAGTCGCGTGTTCCAGCGCTTCACCAAGCCGATAGAGGATTACTTCGCTTCCCACGTGATGGGGCCGCAGATGGGCACCTACTACGGCTATCCCGTGTTCCAGCCGGACTACGAGGCGCTCTACCATCCCGTCTCCAATGCCGACTTCCGCGCCTTTACCGGCTACACCGAAGACAACGCGAAGACCTGGGACAACCTGCTGCGCGCCCAGCTGACCAACGGGTCGTTGTTCTCCCTCCCCGGCGGCGACGCAGGCATTGCAATGGTGCTCGAGGGTGGCAACGAAGGCTGGAACAGCACCCCGGATCCCCGGCTGCTGCAGGACATCAACTACAACGGCAACCAGGTCCCGTATGTGTGGGGCTGGAGTGCCACGCCGGGTGCCGGCCACCGCTCGCGCTACGCGGCCACCACCGAGCTTCGCCTGCCGGTGCTGAGCCAGCTCACGCTCGATGTTTCGGGTCGCTACGACAGCTACAACGTGGCCTCCAGCCGCGTGAGCCACAAGACCTACAACTTCGGCATCGAATACCGGCCGTTCGAAACCCTGCTGCTGCGCGGCCGCTACGGCACCGCCTTCAAGGTGCCCACCCTGAGCGATGAATTCCAGGGCCCCAGCGGCTACTACAGCAGTGTCACCGACTATCTCAATTGTGGCCGCCTCGGCTTCTCCGGGGCAAACATCGACCAATGCCCGACGCCCTACGACAACGAGCAGTTCAACGGTCAAACCTCCGGCAATCCGACCCTGAGGCCGATCACCGCCAAGGTGTGGACCTACGGCTTCGTATGGGCTCCCATTCCCAAGTTGTCCTTCAACGTCGACTATCTGCACTGGGACATCAGCAACGAGGTCGCCAAGGTCAGCGCGGACCAGCTGTCGAACACCCAGTACCTGTGCGATATCGGCACGCTGGACATGAACTCGACCACTTGCAGCATGGCATTCAGCTTGATCACCCGCGGCCCGGGCCAGGGCAATTTGCTGGGGCACATCATTTCGATCGCCACGCCGAAGCAGAACGTGGCAAACGAGAAGGTCAACGCACTTACGGCCGGGATGAGCTACGTGCAGGACATCGGCCGCTTCGGCCAGTTGGCACTGAATCTGTCCTACTCGGACATGTTCAAGCACACCTACCAGGATTACCCGACCGACGAGCCGGTGGACCTGCTGCGCCACCCTTACTGGAGCACGGACTTCAAGTCCAAGACCAACGGCTCGATCACCTGGTCGAACGTGAAGTGGAGCACCACGCTGTACGCAAACCGGTTCGGAAGCACGCCGAACTACCTGGCCAGTTCGCTCGACAACTACACCTCCCCGGGCACGGGCCGGCTGGGCCCGTGGACGCTGTACAACGCGAGCCTCACGTTCAAGCCGACCAGGGCGCTTGGGCTGTCGCTGATGGTGAACAACCTGTTCAACAGGATGCCGCCCAGGGACACCAGCTACAGCGGTCTCAGCGCCGAGCCGTACAACATCTTCAACTACAACGTGTTCGGGCGCGCGATCTATGTCGAGGCAAGCTACAAGTTCGGCCAGTAGCCGTACCTGGATGCGGAACGCGACGGCCCCGCTCTGGCGGGGCCGTTTTTTTTTCGGGCAGCGGGGGTGCCGCTAGACCTCGATCCCCGCGCCGGCCAGCAACTCGCGCAGCGGCGCCAGCGCCTCGCCGTACTTCCGCCAGCGCTGCAGCGCGCTGCGATAGATTGGAGCGCGCACCTGCACGGCACTGGCGGTGGCCACCGGCGACGGATTGGCTTCGAATCGCAGGCAATCCTCGTGCCACGGCAGAGCGCAGAACTCGATGATGCGACGGGACATGCGTTCCTGGTCGTCCACCAGAGCCTCGTAATCCACCTCGAGCACCCGCCCGGGAAACACGCGCTGCCAGTGGTGCATCATCGCGTCGAAAAGGACGTAGTAGCGGCCCGTATCGAGCAGGTCGAAGGAGTAATCGAAGTACGGCGAATTGGGCGCGAACAACTGGCGAAAGTTGCTCAAGCAGGTGTCCATCGGGTTGCGGCGCAGGCACACGATCTTGGCGTTGGGCAATGCCTGGGCGATATAGCCCACATAGAGAAAGTTGTGCGGCAGCTTGTCCACGAAATGCGGCGTTCTGCCCGTGGCCGGCCGGGTGCTGTCCAGGTAGGTTTGTCCCAGCGTGCGGAAATCAACGTGACGGGTACCGGCGACGGTCTCGATATCCACCAGCGAGCGAGTGTGGGTGCCGGACATGAACTTCAGCGCCATGCCGAAGTTCAGCATCTCGCCCGCCGAATGGACGTCCGGATGGCTGGATATGATGCGTTCGACCAGGGTGGTGCCGGTGCGGGGCATCCCCACGACGAAAATGGGCTCCCCGCTGGCGCACCCTCGGCTCGGCGGGGGTGGTTCCGGAAACCGCGCCTGCAGCGCGGAAAAAAGCTGTTCATCGCGCGCGACCCGATAATCGTGGCCCTGGCCGGCGGCGGTCTTGCCCCTGGCCATGTGATCGAGAGCCCTGGCGTACTCGCCCAGATCTTCCAGCTCTTTGGCCAGCGCCATGTTCAGGCACACCTGGGCCTGCGTTTGCCCGGCGTCGGGGCCAGCCTCGCCCAGTACCGCTTCCAAACGCACCACGTGGTTGGCTGCGGGGGTCTGGCGCCGCAGCTGGGCCAGCGTCAGATGCGCCCGCCAGTAACGCGGTTCCAGTGCAAGGCAGGCTTCAATCTCGCGCTCGGCGCCATCGATGTCGCCAACGGCAATCATCGCGGTGGCCAGATTGTAGTGGTAGACAGCGTGACCGGGCGCACTGGAGACGGCCTGGCGGAATACCTCGACGGCCTGATCATGGGCTGCGATCTGCGTATAGACCACGCCCAGCGTGTCCAGCGTCGGGGCACGTCCGGGTGCGAGCGCGAGTGCACGATCGGCTTCCTGCCGTGCATCCCGCGTGCGGCGCGCCAGGACCAACGCCTTGGCGTGGTGTACCGCGAATTCGGCATTGTCGGGCGCCATGGTCGCCGCCCTGCCAAGGTAGTCGATGGCTTCGGGAAGCTGTTGCATCTCGAGGCTGGCGATGCCTGCGATGTAGTACAGCATCGGGTGCGACGACGAGCCGGCCTTCAGTGTCCTGGCCATGGCCAGCGCTTGCGGCCATGCACGCTGATTGAACAAGGCGGTCAGGTGTTCGAAGGTGGGCTGGTCGGTCATGGCTGCGGCATGTCAATGGAATAAAAAGAAAGGAACGATAGCGGCGCCAGGGATAATCCGCACGCATGGCGGTCGTCGGGCAGTCGCATCGCAGCGCAACGGCCTGTCCGCGCCTCGACCCACGACCGGAAGCGGTGCGTTCCTGCGCACGCGACGAAGGAAACAGGGGAATCTTCGGAACCGGATCGGAGTGATGATGCACGCCATACTTGTTCTGTCGGCCGACCCGGCGAGTCAGGCTGCGCGCGGTGCATTCATCCGCGATCAGCCAATGCCCAAGCCTTCGATGCCGGCAATCGCTGCCGCATCGAACCCGGCCAATTCAGCGAATCGCCGGCCGCGTTCGGCGTAATCCTTGAACTGGTCGAAGCTGGGCGCGCCGGGAGAGAGCAGGATCACGCCGTCACGCGGGATGTGCGTCTTCGCCTCGGCCACGGCGCCGGCGAGGTCGTCGACGCGCATGATCGGGCAGTGGATTTCCGCGCCACGCAGCGCCGCCTCGATGCGTGCGCCGTTGCTGCCCATGCAGACGATCGCGTTCGGCGGCGCGATACGCATCGCCTCAACGAACGGCGTCCAGTCGAGGCCGCGGTCGTGGCCGCCGACCAGCACGGTCACCGCGCGGCCGTGCAGGCTTTCCAGCGCGGCCAGGGTTGCCAGCGGCGTGGTGCTGATCGAGTCGTTGACCCAGTGCCATCCACCGTGTGCGCCGAGCGGCTGCAGGCGATGCGGCAATGGGCGGAATTGCGCCAGCGCCGGTGCAGCGGCCAACGCATCCATGCCGATGGATTCCAGTGCAGCGAGCGCGGCACAGGCGTTGAGTGCGTTGTGCAGGCCCGGTGCGGCCAGTTGCTCGATCGCGAAAACCGCCTGCGTACCGCGGCAGATGAAACCGTCACCGATATGCCAGCCTTCCGGCGTGCCAAACAGCAGCCGATGCGGGTGATCCTGCGTGCGTTCCAGCAATACCGGTTGCAACGCATTGACCAGCAGCGTGCGCGCGGCATCGGCCAGCTTCAGCTTGTCGGCCACGTAGCGCTCGCGCGAGCCGTGCCAGTCCAGGTGTTCCTCGTACAGGCTGGTGACCACGCCCAGTTCCAGCGGGCCGGCCTCGCCGGTCTGGAAGCTGGACAGTTCGATCACCCACAGCTCCGCAGGCTGGTCGAGCAGTTCCAGCAACGGCAGGCCGATATTGCCGGCCAGTGCGGTGCGCACACCCAGCGCACGTGCCAGATGCGCGATCAGCGCGCTGGTGGTGCTCTTGCCCTTGGTGCCGGTGACCGCGATCACGCGTGCGTCGGGATTCTCGCCAAACCACAGCGCGGTGCCGGAGGTGAATCGGGTGCCCTGCATCTGTGCGGACAGCAGCGCCGGCTTGTACGCCGAGATGCCAGGCGATTTCACCACCACGTCGAAACGGCCCAGCGCGGCAGCATCCGGTTCGCCGGCAACGATGTCCAGCGCGGGATCGAACGCACGCGCCGCGTCGACTTCACCCGCACTGCAAAACAGCGTGAAATGCTGCTCGCCGCCGCGCTGACGCAGTGCACGGATCGCCGCACGGCCTTCGCGGCCGAAGCCCCAGATGGCGACACGACGATCGATGAGGTCAGCGATGCGCATGCAAGCCCACGCAGCGCTTTCGCAGGAGCCCGCTGGCGGGCGATGCCTTTGATCGAACCCACAAGAGCATCGCCCGCCAGCGGGCTCCTGCGGGAAATGTGAAAGGTTTCATCCGCCGATCGCCGCCAGCGCGCCCTGCAATCGGACTGGTACGCGGTGTTCGGGCGACGGCTGCAGCCATGGCTCCAGCGCCAGCAATGACGCATCCAGCTGCGGCAGGATTTCGCTGCGGAAGCGCGCGACCACGGCGTCCTCCTGCCATTCCGGGCGCTGGCTCAGCGCGTACATCGCGGCGCGCGCCTCGGCGCCCTCGCCCACGCACTCGAACGGCTTGTGGTCCTGGTACTCCAGCAGCGCGTCGAAGCCGGCGGCCTGGCTCTCGTCATCCAGCAGGTTGCGCCCGAAGATCGACAGCAGCCGCGGCTTGGGCAGGAACGGCGCCAGCGCGAGGAACACGAAGTGGCACTTCGGGCATTGTCCGCACCAGCGGTCGGCCGGCTTCGGGCCGAGCAGCTTGAAGTTGCGGTTGCAGCTGGAGAACACGTCGAAGTACGGCGTCAGCTTCGCGAACGCGTGGGTGATCGCCAGCTCGGAGTACGGCCGCAGCAGCGAGCAGTAGTCGAGGTCGCTGGCCACGTGCGTATGCAGCCAGTCGCCCAGCAGTGTCTCGAACGCGAGACTCTTGCTCCACTGGTGGTTCACCTGCTGGCCGTCGTACTCCAGCGTGGCGGCCGAGGCCGAGCGCTCGTTGGCGAACGCGATCGAATCGTAGCCGTACAGGACCGCGGCCACGGCGAGGATCGCCGAGTTCACCGCGGTCACCGGGATGTGTCCGTTCCACGCGCCCAACCGATTCAACTCGAACAGGCCCGGCGCCAGCTCGCGCTGGATGTTCAGCGTGGGCAAGCCGGTGCGTTCGGCGCAGGCGGCGATCAGCGCGGATTGGCCGACCCACACCGCGGTCGCCTCGCCGCCGATCGCCTTGATCGCCTCCACCGCGACCAGCGAATCCTTGCCGCCGCCGATCGGCACCAGGGTGCGCCTGGGCAGATCCAGCGCGCCCACCGCGGGCGCGACGCCACCATGCGAACCTGCCGATCTTTCCGCGCCAAGGCGCGGAAAGGCGATGCGCCCGCGCAGGTCCAGGCCGTTGCGATAGGCGAACTCGGCCAGACCGTGCAGGTACAGCGCGTCGAGCAAGTCGGCCGTGGCGTGGTCGAGCGGGCCGCTGGCCAAGTGGATCTGTGGCGGCACACCGGCCTTGTAGTAGCTGATGCCGGCGATCAGGTGCAGCAGCTTCAGCGCCGCCTCGAACGCCGCCGTGCGTGCAGCCGGCACCGCAGGTGCGTTCGGGAAGCGGATCCGCTCGACCAGTTCGTCGCCGTCGTCGAATGCATACCCCAGTTCGGCCACGCCGTCGGTGTAGTTGCAACGCACGAAGCGGAACACCTGCGTCAGGCGCGGTTGGATCGTGTTGCTCACATCGTTCTCCATCGCCCGCTTCATCGCGAGCGAACAGGCTGATTCTAGCTTCGAGCGATACCGGCTCGATGGCTTTTGGCGGGCAAAGGGCGGGTCAAGCGACGATCCCGTGACTTTCGCCCTGCTCGCATCCTTGAACAGGCGCGTTCCGGATCAGGTGTCGATCACCACCTCGTCGGCCTCGTCGCGCAGGTTGTAGTGGGAGGACATCACCTTGCCGTAGGCGCCGGTTTGCGCGATCAGGATCACATCGCCCTCCTGCCCCTCGGGGAGGCGACGATCCGTACCCAGCACATCGCCGCTCTCGCAGATCGGGCCGACCACCTGATACAGCGCGGTAGCCGGCTCGTCCAGCCGGCTCAGGTTGACGATCTCGTGCCAGGCGTCGTACAGCGCAGGCCGGATCAGGCTGTTCATGCCGGTGTCGATGCCGAGATAGCGGAACGCGCCCTTGTCTTTCTGCTGGGTCGCGCGCGCCAGCAGCACGCCGGCGTCGGCGACCAGGTAACGACCCGGCTCCATCCACAACTGATATTGCGGATAGGCGCCCTTGACCTCGCGCAGCACCCGGTCGAGTTCGACCATGTCCAGCGGCGCCTCGCCCGGATGCGACGGCACGCCAAGGCCACCGCCGATATTGAGGAACGCCACGCTGCCGATGCGTTCGGCCAGGCTGGCCAGTTGCACGTACACCTCGCCCCAGTGGCCGGCATCGAGCACGCCCGAGCCCAGATGCGCATGCAGGCCGCGCACCGTGGCACCGTGCGCATCGGCCAGTTGCAGGAATGCCGCCAGCTGGTCCAGTGGCAGTCCGAACTTGCTGCCGCTGCCGCCGGTGCGCACCTTCTCGTGATGGCCCAGGCCACGGCCCAGATCCATCCGCAGCACGATCTCGCGACCGCGGAACAGCTCGCCCCAGTGCTGCAACGGGTGCAGCGCGTCGAGCGTGATGGTGGCGCGGGTGCCCAGCGCGTAGACGTAGTCTTCGCGCGGCGCGAAGTTCGGCGTGAACAGCAGCGGCGTGGCTTCCGGCACGATCGCACCAACCGCTTTCAGCTCGCCCGGCGAGACGCATTCGAACGCGAAGCCTTCCGCCGCCAGCACGCGCAGGATCGCCGGATGGGTATTCGCCTTCACTGCGTAGTGCAGCCGATCCACCGCAGCCAGCGACTTCAGCGCCCGCGCCTGCTGGCGTACCGTGGGCAGGTGGTAGACGTAGCGCGGCGTGGTCTGGGCCGCCAGCTCCAGCAGCTGCTGCCGCTGCGCGTCGCGCCACCAGGCGGCGACCGCGCCAGGCGCTTCGCCGGTGCCGTACAGCGTCTGCCAGCTCGGGCCGAACAGTGCGCTGTCGTCGGTGCGCAACGCACCGGCGGCGATCAGCAGATCGTGCAGATGCGGCAGCAGCGCATCGACCACTTCCTCGTCCACCACGAAGGTGAGGTTCAAGTTGTTCGATGATTGGGAAATCATGTGCACGCGCAGCTGGCCGAACTCGGCCAGCACGCCCGACAAGGTGTGCAGCAATGAGCGCATGCCGCGACCGACCAGGGTGATCGCCGCGCACGGCGCGATCACCTTGACCCGGCACACCTTCGCCAGGTCGGTGGCCAGCGCGGCGATCGCATCGGAGTCGAGCAGGTTCTCGGTGGGGTCGAGCGACACCGTGACGTTGGTTTCGGCCGAGCCGATCAGGTCGACCGACAGCCCGTGCTGCTTGAAATGCGCGAACACGTCGGCGAGGAAGCCGACCTGCTGCCACATGCCGACCGACTCCATCGACACCAGGGTGATGCCCTTGCGCGCGCTGATCGCCTTGACGCTGGGCGCGTGCGCACGCACTTCGGGGCCGATCACGGTGCCGTCGAGTTCTGGCCGGTTGGTGTCCTTGATCAGCAACGGCACGCGCGGTTCGCGCAGCGGCGACAGGCAGCGCGGATGCAGCACCTTGGCGCCGGTGGAGGCGATTTCCTGCGCCTCCTCGTAATCCAGCCGCTGCAGCAGGCGCGCACCCGGCACCTGGCGCGGGTTGGCGCTGAACATGCCGGCCACGTCGGTCCAGATCTCCACCCGCTGCGCCTTCAGCAGCGCGCCGAAGTACGCCGCCGACGTGTCCGAGCCGCCGCGGCCCAGCAGCACCGTGCGCCCACGCGCTTCGCGCGCGATGAAACCCTGCGTGATGAACACTTCGCCGAGCGCGGCGAGTCGCGCGCTCAGGGCGGGATCGGGCTTCGCCTCGACCATGGCGGACAGCAATCGGGTGCGCTCGTTCTGGTTCGGCAGCGCGATCGCGGCGAGGCAGTCGCGCGCGTCCAGCCAGTGCGTGCGCAACCCGCTGTGGCTGAGAAACGCGGCGCCGAGCGCGCTGGACATCAGCTCGCCATGCGCCTGCACCTGCGCCTGCCAGGCCAGCTCGCCCAGCGCCGCGGCGCCCTCGTCGGCCAGCCTGGCCAGATCCCCGAGCCGATCGCCGAGCGTGTCCGGCAGCGACAGCTGCATGTGCTCGAGCAACTCATAGTGCCGCCGCGCAATGGCCTTGGCCGATTCCACACGCAGGCCGCGATCGCCATGACTGCACAGCTGCCTGAGGGCGTCGGTGATCCCGGTGAGCGCGGAGACCACCACCAGCACGCGCGCGCCTTCGGCACGCCGGCTGGCAACCAGCTCCAGGATGTTCTGCCAGCGCGGCAGCGTGGCCACGCTGGTGCCGCCGAACTTCATCACGATCCATGGGGCGTCTTCGGGCAACGGTGCGGGGGTCGGCGGGTTCACGGGTATTCGCTATGGATGGTTGGGGGGAAAACATCGCGCCAGTGTTGCGCTGCGGCAATACAATTGCAATGGTCTTGCCGGATCCCGATTTTGGACGTCTAGACTTCCAAACAATATGCCGCAGACGCTAAACCCCCACCCGAGCCCTGCCCCGCAGGGGAATGCCTCCAGCCGGCACGGGTGGAAAGCAGGCGTGCGCGCCGCGCTCCTGCTCTACTGGACAACCACGGGGATCTTCCCGATCCTTGCCTGCCATTCGCGCGGACCGGTCTGGTGCACCGAACTTCCCAGCGAGTCGACCGCCACGGTCACCGGCATGTCCTGCACGGTGAACTCGTAGATCGCCTCCATGCCCAGATCGGCAAAGCCGACCACGCGCGAGGCCTTGATCGCCTTGGCTACCAGATACGCCGCGCCGCCGACCGCCATCAGGTAGACCGAATGGTGTTTCTTGATCGCCTCGATCGCCGCCGGCCCGCGCTCGGCCTTGCCGACCATGCCGAGCAGGCCGGTTTGCGCGAGCACCTGCTCGGTGAACTTGTCCATCCGCGTGGCGGTGGTGGGGCCGGCCGGGCCGACCACCTCGTCGCGCACCGGATCGACCGGGCCGACGTAGTAGATGAAGCGGCCACGGAAATCGACCGGCAGCGGCTCGCCCTTGTCCAGCATCTCGACCATGCGCTTGTGCGCAGCGTCGCGGCCGGTCAGCAACTTGCCGTTGAGCAGCAGCGTCTCGCCCGGCTTCCAGTTGGCCACGTCGTCCTTGGTCACCGTGTCGAGATTCACCCGGCGGCCTTTCGAGGCGTCGTAGGTGAGCTTGGGCCAGTCTTCCAGCGATGGCGGATCGAGCATCACCGGGCCACTGCCGTCCAGCGTGAAGTGCGCATGGCGCGTGGCGGCGCAATTGGGGATCAGCGCGACCGGCAGGTTCGCCGCGTGGGTCGGGTAGTCCTTGATCTTGATGTCGAGCACGGTGGTGAGCCCGCCCAGTCCCTGCGCGCCGATGCCCAGCGCGTTGACCTTGTCGAACAGTTCGATGCGCAGTTCCTCGGCACGGTTGACCGGGCCGCGGGCGATCAGCTCCTGGATGTCGATCGGCTCCATCAATGCCTCCTTCGCCATCAGCATCGCCTTCTCGGCGGTGCCGCCGATGCCGATGCCGAGCATGCCCGGCGGGCACCAGCCGGCACCCATCGTGGGCACCGTCTTCAGTACCCAGTCCACGATCGAGTCGGACGGGTTGAGCATGGCGAATTTCGATTTCGCCTCGGAGCCGCCACCCTTGGCCGCCACGATCACGTCGAGCTTGTCGCCCGGCACGATCGAGACGTTGATGATCGCCGGGGTGTTGTCCCTGGTGTTGATGCGCTTGCCGGCAGGATCGGCCAGGATGCTGGCGCGCAGCTTGTTGTCCGGGTCGTTGTAGGCGCGGCGCACGCCCTCGTTGACCATCTCGTCCAGCGACATCGTGGCGTCCCACTGCACGCCCATGCCGACCTTGAGGAACACGGTGACGATGCCGGTGTCCTGGCACAACGGCCGGTGACCCTCGGCGGCCATCCGCGAGTTGATCAGGATCTGTGCCATCGCGTCTTTCGCGGCGGGGCTTTCTTCGCGCTCGTAGGCGGCCGCGAGTCCCTTGATGTAGTCGACCGGGTGGTAGTAGCTGATGTACTGCAACGCGTCGGCGATGGACTGGATCAGGTCGGCTTGCTTGATGATGGTCATGGCGGCGGCTTCGAAGTCGGGGAAATATCGCGCCGCCGATGACTGTTCGCGGCGCACAACCCTCTCATTGTGCCGCAAACCGGCGGGCGACCGAAGGCTGCCGGGCGGCCGCGTGCGCGCCGTGGCCTGCCCGCGCGCAAGCTTCGCAGGACCTTCACGTTTTTCTTTCTGCGGGCTCTTCCAAGCGTGGCTGCGCGGGATTAGTCTGGCCCGACCAGACGCGGAGTGTCTTCAGGGGCCACGCCTGGGTGGGGATCGACTCGACCTAATGGCTCACGGCCGGCCGGTAACGAGGCGCCACAAAAACGTGACGCCAGCGCCAGCACCGGCGACCGCTTCTACCCTTGGAGAATCACATGCTCAAGAATTTGCATCGCAAGGCGCTCGCGACCTCGGTGGCATTGATGCTGTGCGGCATCGCCACCGTCACTTTCGCCGCGGATGGCCGCCCCGCCGATCTGGGCGCAAGCAACCCGGCCCAGGTCATGAACGTCACCCTGGTGCTGGGGGTGCACGATCAGGCCGCGCTGGAAAAATACGTCTACAGCACGGTGACGCGGGGCAATCCCGCATTCCACCGCTTTCTCACCACGGCGCAGTTCGCCGATCGCTATGGCGCCACGCGTGAGGAGATCGCCCGGGTGCAGGCGTTCGTGAAGCAGCAGGGCCTGACCCAGGTCGAGCTGCTGCCGAACCATCTGGCCATCAAGGTCAGGGGCACGGTCGGCCAGTTCAACGCGGCCTTCCACACCTCGATCCACGATTACCGCAACAGCGATGGAACGACCTTCCATCAACCGAAGGCGACGCCCACCCTGCCCGGGGCACTTTCCGGCACGTTGATCGTGGCCTCGGGGCTCAGCAGCGAAGCGCGCTACCGCTCGCACCGGGTCCAGGCCATCGCGCCACCGCAGCCGGGCCCCAGTGCCCAGGCACTGGCCAGGGCGGCGGCCGCGCCAGCATGCACCGGCAACCCCACCGCCACCTGCACGCCCGGCGAGTTCACCGTGGGCGACGTGGCCAACCGCTACAACATCAATCCGCTGTATCGGGTCGGGGTAAACGGCAAGGGGTCGACCATCGGCATCGCCACGCTGGCGAACTTCGTCCCCGCCGACGCTTACGCGTACTGGAGCGCGATCGGCCTGCCGGTGAAACCCAACCGGATCACCCAGGTGCACGTGGACGGCGGCGGACCGCTCAGCGGCTCGGCCGGGTCCGGCGAGACGTCGCTGGATGTCGAACAGTCCGGCGGCGTGGCGCCGTGGGCAGACGTCATCGTGTACGACGCGCCCAATACCGACGCCGGCTTCTTCGACGTGTTCAACCAGGCGGTGTCGGACAACAAGGTCGACAGCCTGTCGGTAAGCTGGGGCTCGCCGGAGATCTTCTACTTTCCGCAACTCAATGACGGCGTCGATTTCACCGCCGAGTTGCGTGCGTTCCACCAGGTCTTTCTGGAAGCCGCGGCGCAGGGCATCTCGATGTTCGCGACCTCGGGCGATTCCGGCGCCTACGACACCGTGCGCTCGCTCGGCGGCTCGCTTACCGACCCGGTGCCGCCGCCGCTCGCCGTCAACGCTCCGGGCTCCGATCCTTTCATCACCAGTGCCGGCGGCACCACCGTACCGTTCTCCTACAGCTTCAGCGGCGGTCCCACGGCGTCACTCACCAAGGAAGGCGTATGGGGCTGGGATTACATCGCCAGCTACTTCCAGACCAACTTCGGCGTGGATATCACCGACCAGGTGTTTTCGGTCGGCGGCGGTGGCGGCGTGAGCGTGTTCTGGCCGCTGCCGCACTATCAGCGGTTCACCAGCGGCATCCGCAGGAGCGAGAAGAACCAGACCCTGTTCTTCCCGCCGTTCAACATCAACTACACGCTGCCGGCCAACTATCGCGGCCGCAACGAACCCGATGTTTCGCTGAATGCCGACCCGGAGACCGGCTACAGCCTCGTCTCGTCGCTGGATGGCCCGGGCCTGCTCACTTTCTCCGGCGGCACCAGCTTCGTCGCACCGCAACTCAACGGCATCAGTGCCCTGCTGAGGCAGTCGACCCGCGGTCGGGTGGGCTTCTGGAACCCGCAGATCTACGCGCTGCAGAACATCTTCGGGTATGGCCCGTTCTCGGCCTTCAAGGACATCCGCTCGGGTGACAACTGGTTCTATGCCGGCAAACAAGGATACGAGCCAGGCGCCGGCATCGGCGCGCTCAACGTGACCAATCTGGCCATCTTCCTTGACGTGTTCTAACCGCTGCTGAGGTGCTTGCTGCACGGAAAGCCGGCGCCGCAAGGCGCCGGCTTTCCGCTTGAAGGTGCACCCATACCTCCGCTTGCCGCACTTGTGACGGGCGCCCGCGGCTGGCATCGTCGAACGATCGCCACGTTCGGAACCACCATGTCGCCCACCCGTCGTTTCATGCAGCTCGACGTGTTCTCCCGCCAGCCGCTGCTGGGCAACGCGCTGGCCGTGGTGGTCGACGGCGATGGCCTGGACGACGCCACGATGCAGGCCTTCGCGCGCTGGACCAACCTGTCCGAAACCACCTTCCTGCTGCCGCCCACGCGTACCGACGCCGATTACCGGGTACGCATCTTCACCCCGCGCCAGGAACTGCCCTTCGCTGGCCATCCCAGCGTGGGCAGCGCGTATGCCGCGATCGATGCCTCGCTGGTGCCGCCCGGCAAGTTCGAGCTGGTGCAGGAATGCGCCGCCGGTCTGCTGCCGGTGCACGTGGAAGGCAGCGGCGACGAGCGGATCATCCATGTGCAGGCGCCGCCTGCCCGCCTGCAAGAGGTGGACGCACCCGAACGCACCCAGCTGGCGCAAGCCCTGCGGCTCGATCCCGCGCCAACCCGGATGCGGCTGGTCGACAACGGTCCGCTCTGGCTCGTCTGCGACCTGCACGGCGCAGCAGACGTGCGCCAGTTGAAACCCGATCTGGCACTGATCGCCGCGATCAGCCAGGCCACCGGCGCGGTCGGCGTCAGCGTGTTCGGCCGCGAGTCCGCGAGTGGTGCCGCGGCCGATGCGGCGATGGCCGTGCGCGCGTTCTGTCCGGCCGATGGCATTCCCGAAGATCCCGTCACCGGCAGCGCAAACGCCGCGATCATGGCGTTCCTCGCCGAACTCGGCGACCCCGACGGCTATGGCCTGGCCTACCGCGCCAGCCAGGGCCGCGAGGTGGCCCGCAATGGCTTCGTCGAGGTGAGACGCGACGCGGCGACCGGCGCCATCAGCATCGGCGGCGCCTGCGCCGTCGGCATTCGTGGCGAGCTTCGCCTGGACTGAAAGCCTCGGGGCATCTTGCCCGCCGGCATGGCGCCCGCCATGCTGCGCCTCCCTCCTCTCGATGACCCACCGCATGAACGACAAGCCCGGTTATGTGCGCAGCCTGCGCCCCTGGGACGCCGCCCTGGTGGTGGTCGGCGGCATCATCGGCGGCGGCATCTTCCTCAATCCGGGTGTGGTGGCGCAGCGCACGGAGTCCGGGCTGGCGTTGCTGCTGATGTGGGTGGCTGCCGGCGTCCTCACGCTGATCGGCGCGCTGTGCTTTGCCGAACTCGGTGCGCGCCGCCCGCACGCTGGCGGCACCTACGTCTACCTGCGTGAAGCCTTCGGCCCGCTGGCCGGCTTCCTGTTCGGCTGGACCATGCTGCTGGTGATCTACTCTGGTTCCAGCGCGGCGGTGGCGACGATTTTCGCCAGCTACGCGTCGTCGCTGTTCGGCCTGCCGCCATCGTTGGCGTTGCCGTTGACGGTCGGCGCGCTGGTCTTCGTCAGCGGCATCAACCTGTTCGGCATCCGCCTCGGCGCGCAGATCCAGAACCTGTTTGCCGTGCTCAAGTTGCTGGCGGTGGCGGCACTGGTGGTGTGCGGCCTTTTTTTCGCGGGCGCCGGCGATGGCCGGGTGCTTGCCGCCGATCCGGCGCGCCACGGCGTCGGCTTCATCGGCGCGGCGCTGCCGGTGCTGTTCGCCTATTCCGGCTTCACCTACCTCAACAACCTGGCCGGTGAGGTACGCGATCCGCAACGCACGCTGCCGCGCGCGCTGACCCTGGGCATGTTGCTGGTGATCGGCGCCTACGCCCTGGTCAACGTGGCCTACCTCGCCGTGCTCGGCCACGCCGGGCTCGCCGCCAGCACGGCGCCGGCAGCGGACGTGATGCAGCGGGTGGCCGGCCCGGTCGGCGCGAAAGTGATCGCGCTGGGCGTGGCGATCTCCACGCTGGGTTTCTGCAACATCACCCTGGTCGCTGGCGCCCGCGTGCTGCAGGTGATGGGCGAAGACGGCTTGTTCTTCCGCATGGTGGCACCGCTGCACCCGCGCTACCGCACACCGAACAACGCGCTGCTGCTGCTGGCAGGCTGGTCCATCGTGCTGGCGCTGTCCGGCAGCTACGGGCAACTGCTGGATTACGCCACGTTCGGCGACTGGCTGGCCTGCGCGGCGGGCGTTGCCACCCTGTTCTGGTATCGCCGCCGCGATGGCGCCGACGCGAGTTTCCGGGTGCCGGGTTATCCATGGCTGCCGCTGCTGTTCATCGGCGTGGTGGCGTGGGTGGTGATCGTGACGATGCGCGACAACCCGCACAATGCGGGCATCGGCGCGCTGATCATGCTGTCGGGGGTGCCGGTGTACGTGGTCTGGCGCCGGTTGTTCAGGCGCACCCCGTCCTAATCCGGCAGCGGCGATGTCACAATGCGCGGACGAATTCAAGGAGATGTTGATGGCGTCCGTGCAAGCCCAGGCCATGCCGACCACCCCGAACAGCAACATCGTGCCGGAGAAGATACGCGACGGCATCGACCTGCAGATCAATGGCGAGCACTACCGCCACACCGGTGATCCGCAGATGCCCTTGCTGTGGTATCTGCGCGACGTGCTGCGGCTGACCGGCACCAAGTACGGCGGCGAGCAAGGCGACAGCGGCGCCGACCTGGTGCTGCTCGATGGCAAGGCGGTCTCCGCGATCTCCCAGCCACTCGCCAAAGTGGCGGGCCGGCAGATCGTCACGGTGGAGGGGCTGGCCGGCAATGACGGCACGCTGCATCCGGTGCAGCAGGCCTTCATCGACGAGGACGCCATAGGCTGCGGCTACTGCACGCCCGGCTGGCTGATTGCCGCGGTCGAATTGCTGCGGCGCAAGCCGCATGCCGGCGACGACGATATCGACCGGCTGCCCAACCTGTGCCGCTGCGGCTGCCAGACCCGCGTGCGCCGCGCGATCAAGCGCGTCGCCGCCGGCAAGGCGGGCAAGGCATGAGCCACGAACGGATTACGCCTGACAGCCGCGGCCACGGCATCCGGCTGTCGCGCCGCCGCTTTCTGCAGGTGATCGCCGGCACCGCCGGCGCACTCGTGATCGGCATCCGCATGGCCGATGCCGCCGATGCGCCACTGCCGGCAGCCCTGCTCGGCGACAAGTTCCACGATCTCGGCGCGTACGTGCGCATCGACGCCGACGGCAGCGTGCTGATCGGCGCGCGCGACCCGGACACCGGCACCGGCGTGGCCACGGCCTTGCCGCGCATCATCGCCGACGAACTCGACGCCGACTGGACGCGCGTCAGCGTGGTGCTGCTCGGTCTCGGCGTTACCGGCGACAACGGCCAGCCGCGCTGGACCTATGGGCGCCAGATCGGCGGCATCGGCGGATCCATTCCCGCCGCCTGGAACGACCTGCGTCAGGTCGGTGCGGTAGCGCGCTGGCTGCTGCTGCAGGCAGCGTCGCGACGCCTCGGCGTGCCGGGCCATCAGTTGCGCTGCGATGCCGGCACCGTGGTCTCGCAGGACGGCCGGCGTCTGAGCTATGGCGAACTGGCGGCGGATGCCGGCAAGATCGCCCTGCCCACCAGCGTGCCGCCGCTGAAGAATCCCGCGGACTACCACCTGATCGGCAAGCCGGTGGGCGATGTCGACGCGCGCGGCATCGTGACCGGCCTCACCCGCTACGCCATCGACGAGCACTACGCCGACGCGCTGGTCGCGGTGCTGGTGCACTGCCCCTGGCCGGACGGCACGCTGGCACATATGGATACCGCGGCGACCCTGGCGGTCAAGGGCGTGGTGAAGGTGCTGCAGCTGAAACCCGAGCCGGGCCAGGCATGGGGCGACACGGTGATCGCGCCGGCCGTGGCTGTGGTCGCCGAGGATACGTGGTCCGCACTGCAGGGCCGCCAGAAACTCAAGCTCGAATGGAACCCCGGCGCCAGCGGCAGCGGGAGCAGCTATGCCCTGGAGCAGCAGGCAAGCGCGCTGCTCGACGGCAACGCCGATCCGACCCATCGCGTGCGCGACGACGGCGACGTGGATGCCACCGGCAAGAAAGCCTCGCGCCGGTTGAAAGCCACCTACTTCCAGCCGTGGCTGGCTCACGCCACCGCCGAACCGATGAATTGCCTGGTGCGGCTGGACAAGGACCACGCCAGCCTCGTCGTGCCGACCCAGGCCCCGCAGAAAGCCTGGGCGGTGGTGCAACGGCTGACCGGCCTCAGCCCCGCCCAGATCGACATCAAGGTGCCCCGCATCGGCGGCGGCTATGGTCGCCGGCTCGATCACGATTACGTGGCCGAAGCCGTGATGCTGGCCCAGGCCGTCGACAAGCCGGTACGCCTGCTGTGGACTCGCGAGCAGGATCTCGGGCACGACTACTACCGTTCCGGCAGCGTGCACCAGCTCAGCGTGGTCATCGACCGCAAACGGCAGCTGCTCGGCTGGACGCAACGCATGGCCAGCGCGTCCGCACTGGCGCATCGCAACGTGCCCGACAGCCGCTTGTGGACGTCCGAACTGCAGGCCGACCAGTTGCCCGCCGCGCTGGTTCCGAACTATCGCAGCGACTGGTACGCACTGGACTCGGCCATGCCGCGCGGGCCCGCCCGTGGCATGCCGCACCTGAGCAATGCATTCGCGGTGGAGAGCTTCATCGACGAGATCGCGCACAGCATGAAGGAGGACCCGCTGGTCACCCGTCTGCGCGTGCTCGGCGATCCGCGCGAGTTGCCGCTGAGCAGCGGCGGCACGATAGATACCGGCCGGCTGACCAACGTGCTCAAGCTGGTTGCCAACCGCATCGACTGGAAGAACTGGTTGCGCACCGTCAACGGCCTGGGCATCGCCTGCTGGCACCTCGACGGCGCCTATGTGGCGCACGCGATCGAGGTGGCGATGCAGGGCGACAAGCTGATCATCCAGCGCGTCGTCTGCGCCGTCGATGTGGGCCGTGTGATCAACCCGCTGGGCCTCGAAGGCCAGGTGGCCGGCGCCACGCTGGATGCGTTGTCCAGCGCGCTGAATCTAGCCATCACCTTCAAGGACGGCCAGGTGCAGCAGCACGGCTACAAGGATTATCCATTGGCCAGCATGGCGCAATTGCCGAAAGACGTCGAAGTCATCACCGTACCCGGCGACCGCCCACCCTCCGGCGCCAGCTTCCTGGCCATGCCCACCGCCGCACCCGCCCTGGCCAATGCGGTATTCCGCGCCAGCGCCGTGCGCGTGCGCCGGTTGCCGCTGATGAAGGAATTGCTGCGACTGTTGTAGCAAAGACCCACTGTGACCGAAGGAAATCCCCTTTCGAAACGAAATGCGGCCCGGCAATCTTGAACCCGCTCGGCGTGGACACGCACGATGCAGCAAAGAAGACAACACGCTGACCAGCATCGGACGGAAGCTCAGGGAAAAAGCATCAAGCGTGGTGTTGACGGAACGTCTATTACAGAGAAGTTGGACTGCTCTGGAAGCTTGGACATCCGCACGAAACTCACGAAGCCGCCAAGCTAGTTGCTCTTCCGAAAACACGGTTTGTCAAAGTCATGCCACAAAAAATTGGCGGGCATAAGAATCCAACGCCGAAGCTCAGCCGTCGACAGACCGAGTAACGGGATGGCGGTCGGCTGCGACAGCCTTGTAAGGCCGGCCCAAGCTACGGATGGATTTTTTTGCCACTGTTCAGCATATCGATGAATTGAGAGATCTTCCTTGCACGCGTTTCAGCCCTTTTCACATTCTGGATTCTGAACAGAATTGCGTACCGATTCTGACTGCTGAGGGTTGCGAAGAATTGCTTTGCCTTCGGATTGCTGTTCAGAGCTTGCTGTAAATCGTCAGGCACTGTTGATGTGCTTGCAGATGAATAGGCGGCTTCCCAGCGTCCATCCTGCTTGGCGCGATTGACTTCGCGAAGCCCGGTTGGGTGCATCCTTCCCGCCAATATCAACGCCTCGGCTTTTGCCTTGTTGATCTTCGACCAGATGCTTTTAGTAGTTCTGGGGGTGAACCGCTGTAGCCAATAGTGCTCACTTTCCGCCTGCTTCTGGCCATCTATCCAGCCATGGCAAATGGCGCCTTCGAGTGCCTGAGCATAAGTAAGGGTTGGCTGCTTCGAAGACTTCTTCGCTATGCGCAGCCAAACGCCGGTGACAACCTCTCCATTTGCGCTAAGCCATGCTTCCCAGTCTTCCTGACTAGTGAGCGTGATTTTGAGGTCGTTCATGCCATACCTGTGTGAGGCCCAACGTGGTGGTCACCGACGCGGCGCCGCTTTTACGTGCAGCGTCCGTGCGGACTGCGGGGTTGGCAAGCAGTGAGCTACGGCCATATAGCAAGCTTTCCTTGAATACGCGAACAGAATAACTCGACCTCTTTGGGAGAAAGACGCTCTGCCTTGTAGAGCGACAACATCTCGAACCGACATGCGGGAGCACAAGTCCCAAGGAGCGCGGTCTTCAACACTCGCTTCACCGGTTGCCACAGCAACAGGCGATCCACCCACCACGGCGAGCCCAGCGATGTAATGGCAAGCGCCCGCCGCAGCTTGTGAAGCCTTGGCTTGATCGGGCCGAGATCGGTGGCGTGGTCGTAGGCGATGCCCGGCGCCCAGACACGGTCGAACCACCCTTTCAGGATGGCGGGAAAGCCAAACCACCAGGTAGGGAACACCAGAACGAGAGCGTCTGCGGAGAGCAGACGCTCGATCTGGGATGGCGTGGCTGAGGAATCAAACGGGGCGTTGTAGTAGCTCTGGCGTTCGCCGACAGTGAGCGAAGGCAAGAATTCGGTTTGGTAGAGATCTTCGACTTCCACCTCGTGGCCAGCCTCGGTCAGGGCTTGGATAGCAAACTGCGCCAAGGAATGGCACAGACTGTCGGTGATTGGGTGGGCGACTACGACAAGACACTTCATGTTGTATGGCCTACGAGATGCGGTGCTTATGCTGGCTAACGCTTGAATCAAGGGGAGCCGCGAGTGGCTTCCCCCAGGGCGAATTGCTAGGCGGCACCCGTCTGGACCGCCTTGTCGATTTTATAGCGCAGCTCAGCCATGCCCTCGTTGACGCGATTTACGGACACGAGCTGAAAGGCAGGACTGAAGACTCGGCGTGGGAAAACGGACTTGCCGTGACCGAGAGAAACCGAACCTATCTGGACGATGACCTCATCCAGAAGACCGGCGTCAAAAAACTGCCCTGCAAGATCGCCTCCACCCATGACCCAGATATTCCTGGTGCCAGCGGCTTCCTTCATCTGGGTATGAACAGGCCGGATATCGCCTTGAACGAAGCGAATGTCTGCCCCCGCTGGAGCGTCAAGCTTACGGCTGGAGAATACCCATGTGGGCTGCGAGTAAGGCCACGCGCCCTCGTCCACAGAACCGGGTTTGACAGCGTGCCTCAGCAACCATTCGTAGGTTGACGAGCCCATTGCGATGGCGCCGATCTGCGAAATAAAGGCTGGATAGCTCGTTTTCTCCAGATCCGCTAGCGGAAACAACCAGTCCAGCGAATCGTCTTCAGTAGCCATGAAGCCATCAATGCTCGATGCAGTGTAGTACTGAGTCGTCATCTTCTTCTCTTTCAGTTCAATAAAAAATAGTAGATTGAGCCGCCCAATGCGGGATTTAAGCCAAGTCACAAAGAGGCTCCGGTTTAAATGAATTGTTCGGCTGCGTGCCGATCACCACAGGTTCTTTCCGTCGATGACTGAAACAGTGGCGCTCGCCGCATCAACATCATCAAAGAGCCACGCGTTGACGCCAATGCGCGAGTTTTCTTGTCCCACGACACGCAGCAGCAATTCTTGCAGCCCACTTGAACGCTTCTTCACGAGAGGGCAGTTCCAAGATGGCGTAACCGCCCTCGATCAGGGCCGTTTGCGGATAGGTCGTCGCAGTCACGGTCCCGTCGCCGGCAACCAGCACGGGAGGGACATTCTCGTTGATGCCACCGCCGAAAACCCATACTCCCGCCTTCTTTGCCTCACGCACCACCGCATGAGCTGCCTCTGAGACGGCCGGAAGATCTCCTTGGAAACGTCCATTGCGGCACTGGGGAAAGAGATCAGGAACTTGGCCACGTCTATCGCTCCCATGCGCGGATTGCCAAAAATTCTGGCCTGTGAGCGCCAACGCCTGAGACAAGGGGAACATAATCGGTGCGATTATGGTTCCCCTTGATTGAATAGTCGGTGCGCTACCAGTAAGGCCGTGTCACTCGCAGAAAGACGTAAACAAGACCCGTCACAACCAGCGCGCCAATGACCAGCGCTGCCTTATACACTGCGATATGCGACTTCTGCCGATCAATGGCCAGTTGCTGAGTGGCCAGGGCTTTCTCTTGGTTGATCAGGGCCTGACGCTGCGCGTCGCGGATATCGGTCAGCACGGCGAGAATCTGCTCTTCGTTTGTCATGCAATCACACCTGGGGCCTAACGCTTGGAATGAAGAGTCGGGGGCTTGCGCCGCGCCACGCTTGAGCAACTGTGCCGGCACGACCGCGAACCCCACCAGAACACAACGCTAACAGCTTTGGGTGGGCGGTTGCGACGAGGTGCTCGAGCGCGGGTAGGCTGCACTCGGCGCGTCCCGGGAACAAGATGCTAAAAGCGGATTTCGGCGGTTGGCTTGACCTCTGTCTTGACGCCAGGCGCACTGATCCATTGCATGACAGTGTTGAGATCGGCCACGATCAACTTGGCCGGGACGACGGTTCCATCGCTCGTATTCAATGACTCCGTGGAATGCGCGTCAGACACCAGCGTAAGGTCGTAGCCGCGATCGAGCGTCGCGTATGCGGTGGAACGGATGCACCAGTTCGTGGCCGCTCCCGCAAGGACGATGCGTTTGATGCCCAGCAACTTGAGACGGCTGCCCAAATCTGTCTCCGCGAACGATGAGTTGAATCTCTTGTGGATGACCACCTCGTTGGCTGTTGGCTTGAAGTGGGGATCCAATTTCCAGGACTTGGAGCCTAGCTTGAGCTCATCATCGTCTTGATGCTGCACCCAGAACACAGGTACGTGCTTCGCCCTTGCCTTTGCGACCAGGGACTCGATGTTCCGAATGATTCGTGCAGAGTCCCACACAGTGGACAGCACGCCGATCTGCGCGTCGACGATCACAAGAGCGGACTTCTCCGGCTGTGCTGTCAGTTGTCCAGCCTGGGCTCGCGCGATGAAGCACAGCAATGCTGCGGCGAAGAAAGTGGCGAAAGAGCGTCGAGTGACGAATAGCATGGAATGTGCCTCGTGCGGCCTAACACCTGAATTAAGCCGAGCCGCGAAGCGGCTTCGGCTCGAATGAATTGTTAGGCGTCAAGCCGACGATGGCAACAGATTTACATCGCGAACCAACAGCCAAACACCGTCGCCTTGCTTACGGAACACGGACAAGGCATAGCCGGAACGAGCATTCTCCTGGTCTGTGCCAAGCGGAATGACCCGCACCTTGAGCTGAGTCAAGGCAAAGGCTAAATCGCCCGATACCTTGACCTCCTGGACGTCGCCGCTGGAGTGAATCCGGTGTGTCTTGAGCAAGGTGCGAAGCCCTGCCGCGAAGGCGGCCCGGCCTCTCATCGGATCCCGTCCGGGGACGAGGAACTCAACGTCCTCGGACATGAGGGTCAGGACCGTATCCACATCTCCCTCGGCGGTAGCGTTATGCCACCGCTCGATAAGAGCTCGAATACTTCTTTCATCGTCGGTCACAGTGTTCTCCGATCTGACGCCCAACGCCTGAATTAAGCCGACCCGCGAAGCGGGTTCGGCTTAAATGAATTGTTAGACGCGCAAGCCATTGAGCTAATCCCTATAGCCGTCCAGAAAAACAGGTGGAAGGCGCATCGCTTCTTGCATCCACTCTTGCACGGAGTCCCTGGACATGAGCAGCCTGTACCAATCCTGTGTCAATTGCCATGTATCCAAATTTTGTGCATGCGACATGATACGAATCAAGGTGGGGACAAACATTAAATCAGCGAGTGATAGACCGCCAACTAGAAAAGGGCCACCATTGCGTTGAAGTAACATCTCGAAAACGTCAAATAGCCGCTTTGTATCCGTACGCTCATTAGCACTCATTGCTCGCCTATCAGGATAGAACGAACTTTCAAATGAGAGTCGCGGACAAAGATTGGAAAGTCCTGAGTGTTGCCATGCAACCAAAGAGCGCGTTTGGGCTCGTAGCTTCATATCCGTCGGCAGTAGGGATCCATCACCCAGCTCGTTGGCGTATTCCATAATGGCAAGCGAGTCGTAGATGATTGCGTCACCATCAATGAGTACAGGTACAGCGCCAGGCGGTGAAAACTCGGCTATAAGAGCAAGATTGCCAAGGCGTTGTGGCTTACGAATATCAACAACACGTTCATCGAACTCAACGTCTTGCTCTTTCAGAGCCAGCCAAGCCCTAAAAGCCCAACTAGAGGCATTCTTTGTCCCGGTGTAGAGGATTCGGCTCATGCTTTACTGAGTCTCCGAGTTGCTTCTATGCGCGTCTAACGCTCAAGTTAAGCCGGATTGCAGCGCGTAGCTGGCAACATGGCAAGCTATACCTGCCATGTTCACGGCGTAGCGATGCAATTTCGGCTTGAACGCCATGTTAGGTGCCGCGCCTGACCTCCTTAACGAACTCGATCGAACACTCGTCAGGAGCGACGCTCACTTGGTAGAGGCGATACGTGTCAGGCGCAATGTTTGACCTCACATCGAACACGAGGAAGACGTCGTCTTTCACCACTGGTTTGTATGAGGTAACACGAACCTGTGAGAACCACCTGATCCCGTCGATTCTACAAAGCCGGATGTGACCATCAGGGTGATCCATGTAATTGTAGGCTGCAACGTAAATAGTCGACGGTGGGCAGCCGCCAACACAATTTCCCTGCTGCGTGACACCGAGAATCCGGTAGGAAGAATTGCTACCTGTTGGAAGTTTGTACGACAGCGGACTCTCTTTGACGATTGAGATATGCGCAAGGAGATACGCAAAATCAACGTCGTCTACGATGCCCGCCGTTGGCTCAGAGGAGGCTGTCTTGCCGCAGCCGGCTAGCGCGATAACTGCAAGCAAGATTGCTGGAGATTTCCCCATGGCACCTAACACCTGAGTTAAGCGCCGCGAAGAGGCGTCGGCCTGGACGAATTGTTAGGTGGCCAGCAGTCTAGTGACGTGCGCCGCCTGCAGGTAGGCTCGTTGCCATAGGTATGGAACACGAGAACGAGACCATCTTGGAGTGCCTGCTCAAAGTACGCCAGACCCTCGGTGCTCTCGCGCAGATCCGCCCGGACCAGCCAAAATTGTTCCTCGACGGGTCCGGGTACCCACCCCGCAGCAGCAACCTCGCGCGCAGCCAACGCCAAGGCCGCCGGCTCTGACGGCTCAGTGGCATAGACGTTTACTGCGGTGCCGGCGTAACGGCCAAAGTCAGGGCCGCCCGGCTCTGGCGAGGCAGAAAGCATGATTACCTGAACTCTTTCCATGCCGCCTAACGCCTGGGTAAAGCGGCGGCGTAGCCGTCCGCCTTGAACGAATTGTTAGGTGGCATCCGGCTGTACTGCCGATGCCGCCAACCAAGCCAGCGCGTCCCGTGGGCTATCGAAGGCGCGGAACTGCGGGTGGCGACGAGCCTCCAGCAAAAACTCACAGAACCTCTCCGGATAGGATCCAACTGGGTCAAAGACAGCAGCGGCACGTAGGCGGGAATTGACAAGTCTCTGCACGAACTCCCCAGCGAACCCGGTGCGAAGTTGAAAGAACTCCGAGGGCAGCGCTCCAGCGTGTATCAGCAGCAAGTCAGTGTCGGCGTCGCTACAGGCATAGGCAAGCTCCATTGAATCTCTAACGTCCGTGATGCCGGCGGTGCACTCTATGACGTCTGGATCAAAATTTGGGACCAGCTGAAACTGCATGTGTGCCGCCTAACACCTGAATTAAGCCGCGCCGCGAAGCGGCGTCGGCTTGAATGAATTGTTAGGCCTCTGGCTCATGACCCACTTCAATGAGTAGGCCACCAGGTGCCTTGCAGTAAAACCTTCTGGAGCCGCGCATATGCTCGATAGCCGATGGATCACAACCAGCGATAACGAGACTAGCACGGGTGCTTTCCAGAAGCGCCTCATCCGCGACCAAAAAACCAACATGAAACATCGGTGGATATGCGTGTTCCGATGCGACCTCGGACGGCAACCGCATGAGTGTAAGAACAAAGCCTGTATCACCTTTGAGGATGGCGAAACCGTTGCGGCCTCGTGTTTCACGCAAGTTAAAGCCGAAATGGTTGACGAAGAAGGACGAAACAGCCGCTACGTCTTGAACGCAAATGTGAAGATGATTGAGTTGCATGATGAGCTCCTAGTTATGGGCTCATCCAAACGCACGGACGAGCCCGAGACACGGATGTGCCGGGTTCGTCGTGGGTTCTCGTGCAAGCACGGAGCAGAGCTTCTCAGGGCGAGAAGGGGACGGGCTTACCAGGAACCGTCCCTGCCTTTTTCGACGTTGCAAAGCTAGCACGGGGCCCATCAGAGGCCTAACGCTGGAGCTAAGCGGCGCGCGGTACGCGCGTCCGCTTGGACGAATTGTTAGACCGCACTGCACGCGCTGTCTGGTTTGCAAACAAAGTAGTAGTGGTTCTGCCCTTCATCCTCGGTTTCACCAACTAGGGCCAAGCCTTCCGACTCTACCATCTTGCGATACGTTGCTGATCCAAGAGAACTGGACTTCTGTCCAGTGAGGTTGTCTGGCCACTCACATGCCTGATGCGGCGCGGTGAACAGAAATCTACCTCCTGGCCTCAATGCCAGTGCGACCTTGTGAATCAGAGTTGCCTGAACATCAGGTGCAAGAAGGAACATCAAGCCCCAAGCAACTATGCCGTCGAACTTGCGGGCGAAGAATTGCGAGTCTTCGATTGCGCTGCACTCAACCGGGGCATTGGGAAAGCGGAGGCGGAATGCTGCGATCAGACTCGGCGAGGCATCGATGCCGTAAACGGTAAGTCCTTCGTCGATGAGGGCTTTTGAGATCGGCATGCCATGGCCGCAGCCCAGATCCAGGACAGAGCCGCCCGGTGGCAGGGATTCGGCCCAGTTGCGGACCGTTGCGACACCCATAGATTTGCTCCGGATAGACATGAAGTCTCCAGAGACGGACTCGTAGCCGTCCGATCGGCCTGTGGGAGGGATACTCGCCATCTCAGTGGGATAGTTTCTTCGAGCGGCCTAACGCTGGAGTTAAGCGGCACCCGGTACGCGCGTCCGCTTGGACGATTAGTTAGAGCGCATCTTGCGCCTCTTCAACGCAGTACGCGACCCAATCGGAGAATTCTAGGTAGACATCGTGCTCGGAACGGCCAAGCTCTTCGCGACCGACCTTTTCGAGCGCATGCGAGTCTACCCAGAGAACGGAGCCGACGGCGCTCGCGGTGTCCAGCAGGACCGCGCCGGCATCACTCCCATCTTCCAGCACGACCAGAGTGTGTGGCAAGGCCATGGCTGACCTAAAGCGCTTTGTTGCCTCCGACGTCCCCCCTCTTTTGAGTAGCACCGCGGTTTGGAGTCCAATCCCCCAACTGAAGGAGATTGGACGTGAAGAAGCGGTTTACCGAAGAACAGATCATCGGCTTCCTGCGCGAGGCTGACGTCG